>CAWFEB010000023.1:0-91756 GCA_963814755.1 uncultured Carnobacteriaceae bacterium | reverse complement strand
AAGACGAGAATATCCTGGCGAACGTCAATGAGATGGGCAGCTATTTCGAAGAGAAATTAGTGGCATTCAAGGAAAAATATGACTTTATCCTCGATGTGCGCGGCAAAGGCTTGCTGCTCGGGATGGAACTGGCGATGAAGGGAGCCGACATCGTCGCGAAGTGCCTGGAAAAGGGCGTCATCATCAACTGCACACATGATACAGTATTGCGTTTCCTTCCGCCGCTAAATGTGACCGGCGCGGAAATCGACAAGGCTGTTGCAGTGATGGATGAGGTTTTTCAAACAATTGAAGCTTAAAGAAAGGATGGCAAAGCATGCCTAAACGAACAGACATCAAGTCGATCCTAGTGATCGGCTCGGGACCTATCATCATCGGCCAAGCCGCGGAATTTGACTATGCCGGTACGCAAGCATGTGTAGCCTTAAGGGAAGAAGGATACAAAGTCATCCTGGTCAACTCCAACCCGCCACAATCATGACGGACGTTGAGATCGCTGATAAAGTCTATATGGAACCACTGACGCTGGAGTTCATCGCGAACATCATCCGCAAAGAGCGCCCGGATGCCCTATTGCCGACATTGGGCGGCCAGACCGGTTTGAATATGGCGGTGGAACTGGACGAAGCCGGCATTCTGGACGAGTACAAGGTCGAGTTGCTTGGCACGAAACTGACTTCCATCCAACAAGCCGAAGACCGTGATCTGTTCCGTCAATTGATGGCGGAATTGAATCAGCCGGTTCCGGAGAGCGACATCATCCATACTGTGGACGAAGCGCTTCGCTTCGCAGCGGAAATCGGATATCCGTCTGATCGTCCGTCCGGCCTTCACCATGGGCGGCACTGGCGGCGGTATCTGTCATAATGAAGCTGACCTGCGCGAAATCGTGGCCAACGGCTTGCGCTACTCACCAGTGACGCAATGTCTGTTGGAAAAATCGATCGCCGGCTTCAAGGAAATCGAATACGAAGTGATGCGCGACAGCAACGACAATGCGATCGTTGTCTGCAACATGGAAAACATCGATCCGGTCGGCGTCCACACAGGCGATTCCATCGTCGTGGCGCCTTCCCAAACCTTGTCCGACAAAGAGTACCAAATGTTGCGCGATGTCTCCCTGCAGATCATCCGCGCCCTGAAAATCGAAGGCGGCTGCAATGTCCAGTTGGCATTGGATCCGTACTCGTTCGACTACTACATCATCGAAGTGAACCCGCGCGTCAGCCGTTCTTCGGCTTTGGCGAGTAAAGCGACCGGTTACCCGATCGCGAAGATGGCGGCGAAGATCGCTGTCGGCCTGACCTTGGATGAAATGAAGAACCCGGTAACCGGCACGTCTTATGCGGCTTTCGAGCCGGCTTTGGATTACATCGTATCCAAAATCCCGCGTTTCCCGTTCGATAAATTCGAAAAGGGCGACCGCACCCTCGGCACACAGATGAAAGCGACAGGCGAAGTCATGGCCATGGGCCATACGTTCGAGGAATCGATGCTGAAAGCCGTCCGTTCTTTGGAATACGGCGTCAATCATCTGGCATTGCCGAAAGACCAAGGCCAGACCGTGACGATGGCAGAAATCGAACAGAACATCCGTGTCGCTTGCGACGAACGTCTTTTCTATCTGGGAGAAGCGTTGCGCCGCGGCGTGACACCGGAAACGATCCATGAATGGAGCGAAATCGACTACTTCTTCCTGTACAAATTCAAGCACATCATCGACTTGGAGAAGGAAGTGGCGGCAGCCGAACCGAAAGACTTGGAAATCCTGCGCGAAGCGAAGAAATACGGCTTCAGCGATGAAATCATCGCGGAATTGTGGGGCATGGCTTCGGAAGACATCTACGCGTTGCGCAAAGCCAACGGCATCGTCCCTGTCTTCAAGATGGTGGATACGTGTGCGGGCGAATTCGAATCCTTCACACCGTACTTCTACAGCACGTATGAGATGGAACAGGAATCGTTCCCGAGCGACCGCGAAAAAGTCATCGTCTTGGGCTCCGGTCCGATCCGTATCGGCCAAGGGGTCGAGTTCGACTACGCAACCGTGCATGCTGTCTGGGCAATCCAGGAAGCCGGCTACGAAGCGATCGTCGTCAACAACAACCCGGAAACCGTTTCGACGGACTTCTCGATCTCCGACAAGCTGTATTTCGAACCATTGACCGAAGAAGACGTGATGGCCATCATCGACCTGGAACAACCGCTGGGCGTCGTTGTGCAGTTCGGTGGCCAAACGGCCATCAACCTGGCCGACAAATTGGTGAAACACGGCGTCAAGATCCTGGGCACGAGCCTGGAAGATCTGGACCGCGCCGAAGACCGCAAACTGTTCGAACAGTTGTTGCGCGACTTGGATATCCCGCAAGCACCCGGCAAAACAGCCGTGACCGTTGAAGAAGCGGTCGCAGTTGCCGACGAAATCGGCTATCCGGTCTTGGTGCGTCCGTCCTACGTATTGGGCGGCCGGGCGATGCAGATCGTCTACAACCAAGCCGATCTTGAGAAATACATGCGCGAAGCGGTCGTGGCCAGTCCGGAACGTCCGGTCCTGGTCGATCATTACCTGATCGGACAAGAGCTGGAAGTCGATGCGATCTGCGACGGCGAAACCGTCCTGATCCCGGGCATCATGGAACACATCGAACGCGCCGGCGTCCACTCGGGCGACTCGATCGCTGTTTACCCGCCGCAAAACCTTGTCGCCTGAATTGATCCAAACGATCGAAGACTACACGATCCGCGTGGCGCAAGGGTTGAACACCATCGGTTTGGTGAACATCCAGTTCGTCATCAGCGAAGGCGTCGTCTACATCATCGAAGTGAATCCGCGCGCGAGCCGGACGATCCCGTTCCTGAGCAAAGTGACCGGCATCCCGATGGCGAACTTGGCGATGCAAGGCATCCTTGGCATCAAACTGAAAGATCAAGGCTACCGGACCGGTCTGGTTCCGTCTAAATCCGGCGTATACGTGAAGATGCCGGTCTTCAGTTTCAACAAACTGAAGAAAGTCGACACTGTTCTGGGTCCGGAAATGAAGTCCACAGGGGAAATCATCGGCAAGGATGTCGTCCTTTCCAAAGCGCTGTACAAAGCTTTCCGTGCCGCCAATATCGAGATTCCCGAGTACGGTACGGCGCTGCTGACGATTGCGGACAAGGACAAGCACGAAATCCTGCCTCTGGCGAAACGCTTGGTTGCGGTCGGCTATCGTTTGCTTGCAACAAAGGGTACTGGGGAAGCCTTGCTGGAGGCCCACGTACCGGTCACGATCCTCCAAAATGGCGAAGCGAAACGGGAAAATATCCTGAAACGCATGCATGAGGGAGAAATCCAGTTCATCATCAATACCATGACCGAAGGCAAGACCGAGGAAACCGACGGCTATTTCATCCGCCGCGAAGCAGCGGACAACAATTTGCCGTGCCTGACCTCATTGGATACGGCTGGGGCGTTGCTGCAGGCGATGGAAATGATGCATTTCCAATTGCAGGCAGTCGGGACCGAACCAGCTTTTTAAACAAAATCATTTCAGCAAAGAAAAGGCCGCCGTATTATCCTGATCAGGATAATGCGGCGGCCTTTTGGATGGTTTCTATCGGAAAGTATTCACCAATGTCCCGATGCCTTCGATGGAAGATTCGATGACATCGCCTGGTTTCAGCCAGACTTGTTCGTCTTCCGGGTAACCAAGGATGACCCCATCCGGTGTGCCGGTGAAGATGATGTCGCCGGGTTCCAAGGCAAAGTGTTGGGAAATGTAGGAAACGATCGTCGCGATGTCGAAAATAAGGTGCTTCGTGTTGCTGTTCTGGCGAACCTCGCCGTTCAATTTAAGGGAAATGGCCAGATTTGTCGGATCCACTTCATCGGCAGTCACGTAGACCGGTCCGAGCGGCGCAAATTTATCCGGGGACTTTCCTAATAACCATTGTGGAGAGCCTTTTTGCCAGTCACGCGCGGTTACGTCATTGCCGATTGTGTAGCCAGCTACATGCTCAAGAGCCTCTTCCGGGGAGACGCAATAAGCTTTTTTGCCGATGACGGCCACCAGTTCGACTTCGTAATCGACCTTGCTGGTGTTCACCGGAATCGGGATGCCTTCTTTATGGGCAGCCAAAGCGCTCGTGAATTTGCTGAAGACAAGCGGCTTTTTCGGTGCTTCGCTTTTCGTTTCCGCGACATGGGCAGCATAGTTCTTGCCGATGCAGAGAATTTTGCCGGGACGGGAGAGGACGGGCAGGAACGTGACCTCATCCAGTGATACATAGTAGGCTGGATCCGTCAGCGTGTCCGCTTGGGCCAGGATAGCGTTCAGTTGGGCAGCCTGCTCCGGATCCTTCAACACATCATCTATATAGGAAGGAAAAGGCAGCGATAAAGCTACAGCCGCTTTTGTTGCGTTCAGGAAACCGCGCTCCGTCTTGATGCCGATGCGGCTTTGGCCGTCTTCTGAAAAATGAATCAATTGCATTAAGAAAACCTCCTTGATATTGGATTAGAACTTGCTTATATCCAGTGTAGCAATTATTCCCAAAAAACGATAGATTTAATGAGGAATCTGCAACAATTTTCGTGTTTCGGGAAAGAACACAGAAAAATCCGATTAGAGAGCGGTTACTGTTTTCCGTTTCCCCAAAAAACAGTGGTCATTCCCTTTAGATGTGATAGAATAGGAAACATAAAATTTTAATTGGATTTTCATATTGCTGTAAAATGGTATAATGGACTCGACAAAAAACTAAAGAAGCAGGGGCGAAAAAAGATGAGAGCAATCATGACCGTAACAGGTAAAGACCATACCGGAATCGTAGCGAGCGTATCGGTGGAATTGGCGCGTCTGGGCGTAAATATCTTGGATATCTCACAGACCATCATGGAGGAATACTTCACCATGATTTTGATGGTCGAATTGAATGAAGCAAATAATTCAGTCAAAGAAGTAAAAGAAGCGATGAAAAAAGTTGAAGAAGAACAAGGCTTGGTCATCCGTTTACAGGCAGAAGACACATTCCATGCAATGCATCGGATCTAGGGGGACATTTGAATGTTAAGAACTGACAATATCTTGGACACCATCCGAATGTTCGAAGAGGACAATCTGGATATCCGTACCATCACCATGGGGATTTCTTTATTGGACTGCATCGACAGCGATGGCGAAAAAGCTCGTGAAAGAATATACAAAAAAATCACCACCAAAGCGAAGAACCTGGTCAGCGTAGCGCAGGAAATCGAAGATACGTACGGCGTTCCGATCACGAACAAACGGATTTCGGTGACACCGATCGCCTTGATTGCCGGCGCAAGCGATGATACGGACTATGTGGCATACGCAAAAACCTTGGATGCTGCGGCGAAGGAAGTCGGTGTCGACTTCATCGGCGGATTCTCTGCATTGGTCGAAAAAGGCTACAATAAAGGCGACAAAATCCTGATTGATTCGATTCCGGAAGCTCTGGCAGTGACGGATAAGGTCTGCAGTTCCGTCAATATCGGTTCCACAAAAGCCGGCATCAACATGGACGCTGTGAAATTGATGGGTGAAATCGTACTTGCAACGGCTGAAAAAACGGCCGACAGAAACGGCTTCGGCTGCGCAAAATTGGTTGTTTTCGCAAACTCCGTAGGCGATAATCCGTTCATGGCGGGTGCTTATCATGGCGTTGAGGAAGCGGACTGCGAAATCCACGTCGGCATCTCCGGTCCTGGTGTCGTCAAACGTGCTTTGGAAAAAGTAAAAGGCGAACCGATGGACATCGTTGCCGATACAATCAAGAAAGCAGCCTTCCAGATTACCCGCATGGGTCAATTGGTCGGGAACATTGCTTCCCAAAAATTGGGCGTGCCGTTCGGCATTGTCGATTTGGCTTTGGCTCCGACTCCTGCAGTCGGCGACTCGGTAGGGGAAATCCTTGAAGAGTTCGGCTTGGGAGTAGTCGGTACCCATGGAACGGTCGCTGCTTTGGCTGTATTGAATGACGCAGTCAAAAAGGGTGGCGTAATGGCATGCAGTCACGTTGGTGGCTTGTCCGGCTCTTTCATCCCTGTATCTGAGGATCACCGCATGATTGATGCTGCGGCAGCAAACCAAATCAGTTTGGATATGTTGCTGGCGATGACTGCCATCTGCTCGGTTGGTTTGGATATGATCGCCATCCCTGGTGACACGCCTGCAACAACGATTGCAGCGATGATTGCGGATGAAGCGGCCATCGGAGTCCAAAACAACAAAACGACAGCTGTGCGCGTGATTCCGGCAATCGGCTGCGGCGTGGGTGATTTCGTTGAATTCGGCGGCCTGCTTGGACGCGCTCCGGTAATGCCGGTCCACAAAGAAAGCTCGGCTGACTTCATCAACCGTGGCGGACGCAGCCCGGCACCAATCCACTCATTCAAAAACTAAATGCACTCAAAAAGTGGAGCTGTCCCGTCGCGGGGCAGCTCCACTTTTTTGATTCCCTAGGGCAGTTTGAGCGTGAGCTCCGGCGAGGGTAGGCTTCACCGGAGTTGGACCAACATTTAGCTCTCTTCTTTCGTTTTTCTTCTACTTTTATCCTCTTTTTTTTTCTTTATCTTATTTTTTTTCTTTGTTCCCCTTTTCTCTTTTCTATTTTTTTCTTCTTTTTTTTTCTGTGTCCTCCGGGAAGCAAGGCCTCGCAGGAGGACACCATGATGGTTGTCTCCCTTCTCCGGGGAGCGGCATCCTGACCGGAGCTGGGCGCTCGATTCCACCTTACGCCGCCCTCCATCGACGCTGCCTAGGAGCGGATGCCATCCATTTTAACCATGCGCGGTAATGCTAAGACAACGAAGAAAGGCTGCCCCCGCAAAAGGAGACAGCCTTTCATTATTGTTATGCCGTAATTCTTTTCTCGTAGTATTTATAGCCGATGAAGCAAACCACGAAGCAGAACAGGATGAAAATCGGTACATAAGTCGGATTGGACACGATGCCGCCGATCAGAATGATGGCAGAGCCCATGATCGCGAATACCGGCGTAATCGAACCGAAGAAAGAGCTGGTGATGACACCTTCTTTTTTCATGCTGATGACTTTCAGATAAAGGATGACATAAGTCATATAGCTGAAGACAATCGCGATTTCGCTGACATCTCCGCCACCCAGAATCCCGGATTTTTGGGTCAAATAGTGCAATAACATCCACACAAAGGAAATTGCAAAGGCAATTTGTGCGGCTGCCGGGGACAGTTGGCTCTTTGGATCGATCCGTTTTACCTTAGAGCTGTTTGGCAGCATATTTTTTTCTGCCAGTGCTTGCGGCAAACGCAGCATACCCATGATTACGCCATTCGTTACGCCCAAAATAGCGATCAATACAAAGGAAAGAATGATGCTGCCGCCGCGTTCGCCCAGCAAGGAAATGCCGATGGTTGTGGTGGCTTCATCGCCCACCGCCAAAATGTATTCGGAGCCGGCGATAGAGACCAAGCCGCTGAAATAGGTCAAATAGATGGCCAGAACCACCAAAGGTCCGATGGTCAACGCTAAAGGCATCGTCCGTTTGGGGTTCTTTACTTCATGCGTGATGTTTGTCGCGATGGTCCAACCATCGTAGGAGAATGCCATCGGCGCCAATGCAGCCAGCCAGCCCCAACCGACATTCGTGATCGGAACTGCCAATTCGGGAGGAACGATCGGAGCCGGTTGGTTCCAGAAAACTCCGACAATAGCGATGGCAATCAGCGGAATCAGTTTCATGATGGTGGCGAGGTTCTGGAAATAGCCGCCCAATCTGAGCGAAAAATAATTCAACAAGAAGAAGAATGCCATGTAACCTGTACCTATCAGTGTCTGTGTTTCCAATGTGTTCGGCAGACCCAACAGCATGCAGGTGTAGATGCCGGATACCCAACTCACGACGACGGTGATCGTCGGCAGGTAGACGAACAATTGGAACCAGCCGAACGCGCTCGCTGCTTTATCGGAGATGAACTCCTCGAAATAAGCGACGACGCCGCCGGTTTTTTCGGTACGGTTAGCCAGTTGCGTCAAGGTGATGCTTCCGAAAATGATGCTGAACGCGCCGATGCAGAAAACCAAAATCCCTAATGCTACGTTTCCTCCGGTTGCGCCCAAAATGTCATCGGCTTTGAAAAAGATCCCTGATCCGACGCAGATGCCGACGATCATGGATACTGCAGTGAATAAGCCGTAATGTTTCTCTTCTTTCATAAATCCTCCCAATAGATGTATTTTTCCAAAAAAAAAAAGACGGACAGATCTTGATGACAGCTGCGTCCGCCAAAATAATCTGTATAAATCCGTCTGTTATTATACCATCAAAATGACGTCCGGCCTATAAAACTTGTAACATCAGTGCGTCAGAGGTTCTACATGGACATCTGTTTCGAAAACGTTGAATGCCATACGCAAGCGCTCCTCGACTTCTTCCGTGATTTCATGGCTGCGCAGCACTGTCAGCTCCGCATCCAGCAGAATGGTCACATCAACATAGACATTTGCTCCATAGCTGCGTGCGGCGATGGTCGTCACTTGCTGGACGTCAGGAATATCGAGGATGGCCTGTCGGTATTCCGCCAAATAATTCGTTTCGAAACCGTCTGACAGGGAGAAGGCACTCTCGCGGAAGATATCGATTGCGGTCTTGATGATGACAATACCTACGATGACAGCCATGACGCCGTCCAACCAGTACAGCCCGAAAATGGAGCCGAAAATGGCGATTGCCGCCGCAAAGCTGGTCAGGGCATCGCTCAGGTTGTCTTTGGCGGAAGCAGCCAAGCCAATGCTGTTGATGCGGTTTGCAAGTCGGTTGTTGAATATGTAGACACCGATCATGATGAACCCTGCAATCAGGGCGGTAACGCCGGAAAGCACATCAGGAGTGGTGAACTCTCCGCCGGTCAGTTTCGAAAAACTTGAGAACAGTACCTGCAGGCCGACCAAAAGCATGATTAAGGAAGTGGCGAGGCTCGCTATCGTTTCCGCTTTCCAGTGGCCATAAGGATGATCTTCATCAGCCGGACGGCGGGCGATCCGCAAGCCGATCATGACAGCGACCGTGGAAATGACATCCGTGAAATTGTTCAGTCCATCGGCACTCAGCGCGGCCGATCCGAAGGCATTCCCGATGAAGAGTTTTGCGAAAGAGAGAGTGACATAGGCAACCATGCTGAGTCGTGCGCCCTGTTCCGCCAATTTTAAGTCCTTATATCTTTCGTTCATCGTGTCCTGCTCCATTCCCTATGAATTCTCATCTAATCCGTCTGTTTTTGCACACTTCCCAAAATTGGTACAATAGAAGGATTCTACTATATTTCAGTTTGGTTGTCATTAAAAACGATTGGAAATTACTGTCGGCAGCCTGCTGAACAGTGACGGAAACATGAACGGGAAGGGACTGGCCCGGCAAATCGTTGCCTTTTTGGAGCCGGCGCCCTACAATTGAAGGAAATGTGAAATCGTGAAAATGAGAAGGAGGCTTTTTATGGATCGCCAGAAAGATGCCCTGTACTACACTGGACTTTTAAAAATGAAGAAGGTATCCCCGGAAGAATTGATTGTGGATGCCTTCAAAAAGATAGAGGAAAAAAATCCCCGCTGCAATGCTGTCGTGCATACACGCATGGAAAAAGCGCTGCATGAAGCCAGGACACGGGATTTCGGGAACACCTTATTCGGCGGCGTGCCGATACTTATCAAGGATCTGGGTCAGGACCTTGCCGGGGAACCGTCGACATCAGGATCGCGGTTGCTGAAGGATTACGTCGCTCCCCGCACCAGTCATTTTGTTGAAGCAATCGAGAAGGCCGGTTTCATCGTCATCGGTCAGACGAGCACCCCCGAATTCGGGTTCAAGAACATCACGGATGCCGTCATCCATGGTCCGACCAGAAATCCCTTCAATCGGGACCATTCTCCGGGAGGGTCCAGCGGAGGTGCGGCAGCGGCTGTCGCGGCGGATATGGTGGCCATCGCCACCGCCAGCGATGGCGGCGGCTCAATCAGGATTCCGGCCTCCTTCACAGGCTTAGTGGGATTGAAACCGACAAGAGGAAGAACACCGGTGGGGCCGGGGTCTTACCGCGGTTGGCAAGGCGCATCGATCAGCTTTGCCTTGACGAAGACTGTAAGGGATACAGCAATGATGCTGGATGCTTTACAGACTGTCCAGGCGGCAGCGCCGTTCCAGACGCCATTATTTCCCGGGAGCCATTTTCAGGAACAGCAATCCGGAAAACGGCGTAAGTTCCGGATCGCCTATTCATTGGAATCGCCGGTGAAATCCATCGTCAGCGCGGACGCAAAGCGGGCTGTACTCCAAACCGTGGCAGCGCTGGAAGAGTTGGGCTACGAGGTGGAAGAAAAAACGCCCGACATCGACGGTATCCGTTTGATGGAGGCCTACTATGCAATGAATGGAGCCGAAACGGAGGCCATGCTGAGAGGCTTTACCGCGAAACTGGGGCGCCCATTGACGGCTGATGACATGGAATTGGTTTCCTGGTCCCTCTATCAGTACGGCCGGACGATTTCCGGAGGCGACTACTCCTTGGCGTTGGGCCTTTGGGACCAAGCTGCGGCCACGATGGATCAGTTCCATGGAAACTATGATCTGTTGCTGCAGCCGACTACGGCAGCGAGCGCTCCTCTGATCGATCATTCTTTCCAAAGCGAAGAACTGAAGGAGCGGATGCGCAGGTCGGATCTGCTGTCGGCAGCGGACCGGAAGGAGATTGTCTGGACCATGTTTGAAGAGAGTCTGGGCGTGACCCCGTTCACGCAGCAAGCGAACTTGACGGGGCAGCCAGCCATCAGCCTGCCGGTGTACCGTACAGCTGCCGGATTGCCTTTGGGGGTGCAGTTCACGGCCCCGAAAGGGAAAGAGGAGTGGCTTTTGGACATAGCCGCAGTAGTGGAGCAGGCAGGTCTGTTCATCTGATCCGGGCCAACGATAAGAACTGCAATCCGGCCATTCAGAAAGCGCTTGACTGCCCCAAAAAAAAGGCTATAATTAGATAGTTTTCAAAGAAGAAAAGATGTTTAGGATATTGGAGGAGAAACAGATTGGAAATGCAGAAAGATAAACATCCGCAGATTCCCCTGAGCATGGCTGCGGTTGTTGTGGCGCTGGGAGTCGTTTATGGGGATATAGGTACCTCACCGCTCTATGTCATGAAAGCTATTGTAGAGGGGAACGGCGGGCTCGGATCATTATCGGATTCATTTATAATTGGTGCGCTGTCCTTGGTGGTCTGGACGGTCACGCTGCTGACCTCGATCAAATATGTGCTTATCGCGATGCAGGCCGATAACCATGGAGAAGGCGGTATTTTCTCGCTTTATACACTCGTCCATAAACGCGCAAAATGGCTGATCATTCCGGCCATGGTCGGCGGTGCTGCCTTGCTGGCCGACGGTATTTTGACCCCGGCGGTAACGGTCACGACGGCTGTCGAAGGCTTGCGCAGCATCCCATTCTTCGAGGGCTTCTTAGGTGAGGGACAAGGGAAAATACTGGCGATCACGATGACGATCATCTCGGCTCTGTTCATGATTCAACGGCTCGGAACCAAAACGATAGGGAAAGCATTTGGTCCCATAATGGCTTTTTGGTTTACCTTTATCGGCGGATTTGGGCTATGGCAAGTACTCAGCAATCCGACCGTACTGCGTGCCTTCAATCCTTTACGCGGTATCGAACTGCTCCTAAGCGAACAGAACAATGCCGGCTTTATGATTTTGGGCAGCATTTTCTTGGCTACGACCGGTGCGGAAGCCTTGTACTCGGATATGGGGCATGTCGGCAAGAAGAATATCTATGGCAGTTGGCCTTTTGTCAAAGCGTGCCTTGCTGCTGAATTACTTCGGACAAGGGGCTTGGTTGATGCAGGCAAAATCGAACACGGCGCTCTACCATATTGAGGACTTCAATCCATTTTTTGAAATGCTGCCGGGCAGTTTGCGATTTTTTGCGGTTCTGTTGAGTACCCTAGCCGCAATCATCGCTTCGCAGGCGCTCATTACCGGGTCCTATACGCTTGTTTCGGAGGCGATCAGCCTCAATCTGTTGCCGCATCTGAAGATCCAATACCCTTCCCAGACAAAGGGCCAAATGTACATCCCTTTGGTGAACAACATCCTTTGGGCGTCTTGTATGGGGGTTGTCTTTTACTTCAAGACATCGATAAGGATGGAAGCTGCCTACGGTCTGGCGATCACCATCACGATGCTGATGACGACAATACTGATGTTTGAATTTCTGCGCCTGAAGAATATCAATATCTTCGTTTCTCTGCTCATGTTTGTGTTCTTCGGCACCTTGGAGGCGACCTTCTTTATCTCCAGCGCAACCAAATTCTTCCATGGCGGCTATGTCGCGATCCTTATGGGCACCATTCTTTTTGCCATCATGTTCGTCTGGCATAAAGGAAGTAAGATTGAATCATTACAGCGATTGGAATACCCGATGACCGATTTCATCGGCCAATTCAAAAAACTGAAGGAAGATGATTCGTTGCCTGTGTATGCGAATAACCTGGTCTTCCTGACGAGCAATCAAGATGCGGGCTCGGTTGATCGCGACATTCTCTACTCTATATTGGATAAGCGTCCGAAGCGCGCCGACGTGTATTGGTTCATCAACGTAGCCGTCACCGATGAACCGTATACACAGGAATACAAAGTGGAGGATTACGGCACAGACTTCTGCTTCAAAGTGCAGTTGCGTTTGGGGTTCAAGATTGAGCAACGGATCAATGTATACTTGCGCCAAATCATCCAGGAAATGATGGAAGAGGGAAGAATCAAACCCCAAAAGCAAACGTACACAATCTATCACGACAAAGAAATCGGCGACTTCTGCTTTGTGTTGGTCCGCAAGGCCATCTCGCCAGAAAGCGATCTTTCTGTTTTCAGCCGCTTCATATTGAGCTTGAAGTATAACATCAAGTCGTGGACAGGATCTCCCGCAAGGTGGTTCGGGTTGGAAAACACAAACCTGGTCATCGAACAGGTTCCCCTATTCCTGAAGGCAAGGGAGGCCAGCCGGCTTACCCGAGTGGAATAGGCATCATGGGGGCACTGCCTTTTTGATGGGAATAATAGATGTGGAGGCCGGGACTTATGTTCCGGCCTTTTTTAGTCATCGCTTCAGCCGGCCATTCACATTTTTTTTTAATATTTTTTTCATTAGAGGTCCCTTTTTTTATTTCCATGCGAGGAAATTGGCCTATCAAGGGGAGATGAAATGCCTTTCAAATGTTATTCTGACAAGGGTTTACGCCTATGTAAGGAAATGTCACAAGCGATGTTAAGGTAGCGTTGACTTGTATGAGAATTTGGAGTATTCTTGTTGTATTAAATCACTCAATTAATTGTTAGGAAATACGATTAATTGCTGAAAAGAATTACCTTTTTCTCAACAGGCGTTAACTCCTGAAGAAGAAGGATACATCTGTGGTTCACTCAACTCAGAAGCTTCGATGGAGGGGTTGGTATGAAAGAAAAAGAGCTACGACGTTCGATGGCTGTTTTTACCATCGGAACAGTCATGCAGCTGACGGATCTGACAGCAAGACAGATTCGCTATTACGAAGAGCAAGACCTCGTTCATCCTAAGCGGACAGACACCAATCGCCGGATGTTTTCATTGAACGACGTCGATCGGTTGCTGGAAGTCAAAGACTATTTGGCTGAAGGGTTGAACATCACTGCAATCAAGCGGATGTACAGTACCGAAAGGCTGAAGAAGCAGCAAGAAGAGGAGCTTGAAAACAAGCACAAAAACTTGACAGACGAAGATGTCCGTCGCATCCTCTACAAAGAAATTCTTAACGCAAGTGGATTTAACCCTGGGGATTCAAGCAAACCTTGGGGAAGATTATAAAAAAACAAAAAAATACACAAAGCATAGTCAAGGAGAGGGAATACAAATGCCAAAATTTACTAGAGAAGAAATCATCGCATCAGCAAAGAATGATAACGTCCGTTACCTACGCTTAATGTTCACTGACATCTTAGGAACAATCAAAAACGTGGAAGTTCCTATCAGCCAGTTAGAAAAAGTATTAGACAACAAAATGATGTTCGACGGTTCTTCCATCGAAGGTTTCGTGCGTATCGAAGAAAGCGATATGTACTTGTACCCAGATTTTAATACATGGTTAGTATTCCCATGGGGCACTGAACAAGGCAAAGTAGCTCGATTGATTTGTGATATCTACATGCCTGATGGCACACCATTTGCAGGAGATCCACGTAACAACTTGAAGCGTTCTCTTAAAGAAATGAAAGATTTGGGTTTCACTGAATTCAACTTAGGACCTGAACCTGAATTCTTCCTGTTCAAATTGGATGAAAAAGGTCAACCTACATTGAAATTGAACGATCAAGGTGGATACTTCGACTTGGCTCCTACTGACTTGGGCGAAAACTGCCGTCGTGATATCGTATTGGAATTGGAAGCTTTGGGCTTTGAAATTGAAGCAAGCCACCACGAAGTTGCTCCAGGACAACACGAAATCGACTGGAAGTACGCAAATGCTGTTGAAGCTTGCGACAACATCCAAACTTTCAAATTGATCGTCAAAACAGTTGCCCGCAAACACGGTTTGCATGCAACATTCATGCCTAAACCAGTATTCGGCATCAATGGTTCCGGTATGCATTTCAATATGTCATTGTTCAACGAAAACGGCAATGCTTTCTACGATAAAGAAGATGAACGTCAATTAAGCGAAACAGCTTACCAATTCATCGCTGGTCTGATCAAACATGCGCGCGGATACACAGCTGTCTGCAACCCGATCGTTAACTCATACAAACGTTTGGTACCTGGCTACGAAGCGCCAGTATACATCGCATGGAGCGGAAAAAACCGTTCACCGCTGATCCGTATCCCAGAATCACGCGGCATGTCCACTCGTGTTGAATTGCGTAGCGTTGACCCAGCTGCTAACCCATACTTGGCTTTAGCTACTTTATTGGCTGCCGGTCTTGATGGCGTGAAGAACAAATTGGAAGCTCCAGCTCCAATCAACCGCAACATCTACCAAATGTCAGCTGAAGACCGTTACGAAAACGGAATTATGGACTTGCCTACATCGTTGCATGAGGCTCTTGGAGAGTTCTCTAAAGACCAATTGTTGGTTGAAGCATTAGGCGACCACATCAGCAACAACTTTATCGAATCAAAAGAAATCGAAGTAATGTCTTACATCCAACAAGTAACAGAGTGGGAAAGAGAACAATACCTGAACATGTACTAAGAGCGAGATGAATCCCGCTCTAGAAATCGAGCACTAAGAAGACTAACACAAAGAGGACGCTTTTTGTCCTCGTGTGGTAGTCAGCTTAGGCACAGATTTCTGGGATTCAGAACGCGTTTACCAAGAGTGTTAGAAATCACGCACTTCCCCAAAAGGCCGAGACAAATTTGTCTCGGTCTTTTGTGTCGTTCAGGGAAGAAAAAGCTTGCTGTTGCTGTAAACTTCAGACGAGAAAACGTATAATGGATATATGTAAAGTTCTTCAGAGGAGGGGTCACCGTGGAAGCAATCGAAATGGAAGGTTTGACAAAAATTTACCGCAAGCGTGCAGCTTTGGACAATATCCACCTTACAGTGGAACAAGGTGAACGGTTCGGGTTCATCGGACCGAACGGAGCCGGAAAGTCCACAACCATCAAGCTGTTGCTTGATTTCATAAAGCCGAGCAAAGGAAGTGCCAGGATTTTTGGATTGGATGCCCAGAAAGATTCCGAGAGCCTGAAACGCATCATCGGGTACGTTCCGAGCGATGTGCATTATTACAGCAATCTGACTGTAGAAGAAATTCTGATGATGACGGGGAAATTCCATCATATCCGGAACATAAAGGAAATGATGGCGTATTATGTGGAACGCTTCGCATTGGAGCCAAAAAAGAAAATGAAGGATCTCTCTTTGGGGAATCGGAAAAAAGTCGCAATCGTGAACAGTCTGATCTTCAACCCGGAGCTTTTGATTTTGGATGAGCCTACGAATGGGCTGGATCCTTTGATGCAGCACCGTTTGTTTGAAGAGCTGAACCACCAAAACAAGGAAGGGGCGACCATCTTCATTTCTACGCATAACCTACCGGAGGTGGAAGCATTTTGTACGCGTACGGCCTTTATCCGTGAAGGTAAAATCATTTCTGTGGAAGATATGGCATCCGGTTATCAACCTGGAAAAGTGGTGACCCTGACCGGTTCAGCCATCGGAACAGAGGATTTCGAATCCAAAGGGTATCGTGTCCTTTCCAGGACAGACCGGGTCGTTTCGTTGTTGTACAAGGACAATGTGAAACAGATTCTGGCCGATATGGCACCTCTGGATTTGGAGGATATCGAAATCCGCAATCAGAATCTGGAGGAAAAATTCATGACCCTATACGGTGGAGGTGAATCCCATGAATAGCATCCGGTTGGAGTGGAAACAAGAACGCGGCGGGTTATTCGTATGGCTTTTCTTTATGGTCCTGATTATGGGGATGATGATGGCCATGTTTCCCGTCATGGCGAATCAAGGGATGGAGGATATCTTGACGACCAAGCTCGATGCGATGCCTCCGGAGATGCTGGAAGCCTTCTCGCTCACGAATGGAGCAAGCTTGCTGCAGGCTACCGGATTCTTTGCCTACATCTTTCAGTACCTCTTTTTGGCCGCCTGCATTTTTGCAACGATGAAAGGGGCCCAGGCGCTGATCAAGGAAGAGACGAACGGCACGATCGAGTATCTGTACGCACAGCCGATCAGCAGAAAAGCCATTGTCACGAGCAAGTATATCGCCAATTTGGTGCTGCTGATGATCTTTTGGATCGTCCTGTACGGCGCAGCTTTGCTGTTCATCTATCTGTTCAAGGAGGATGGAGCCGATTTTGTGGAAATCATAAAAGATATCACGCTGATTTTCGGCGCGGAGTCGTTGGTATTGTTGTTCTTTTATTCAATCGGCTTCCTGTTCTCAACGTTCATCGCGAGCAGCCGTTCAACAAGCGGAGTCGCGTTGTTGCTGGTGTTCGGCACGTACATGATCGGCCTTGTCTCGAAGATGGTTGAGGACTATGAATTCCTGCGTGTTTTGTCTCCGATCGAATACGCACATCCAGCGGCCTTGCTGGAAGAGGGGATTTCCTGGGAGTACATGGTCATCTGCATCATCGGAAGCATGTTGGTATTGGGCTTGAGCTATCTGATCTACGGCAGAAAAGATCTGCGGATCCAAGTGTAGCATTGTCCATCAACAGGAATAAATAAAAAAGCCCGTGATGGGCTTTTTTATTTTGGTTATCCGAATGTCATGAACATTACTGCGGCGACGATCAGGGCGTAGGATAATTTCTCCAGATTTTTCTTTGTGATCGGGTTCAGGCCTTTGTCGTAGCGTGTCTGATACATGATCCAGACGTTGATTCCGATGCTGATGATGCCGAGTATGCTGGCCGTAAGATATTTATTCACGTTTTTCCTCCTGTTGGTTTTGATTTTCCGTTTGACTGTTCTGCGAATCGATGATCATGTCGATGTGCGGGATATCATCCTCCAGGTAGATATCCGATACGGCCCGGAATCCGAAAGCAGCATAAAAATCCTGCAGATAAGCTTGTGCCTGTGCCTGCACGGGAGTCCAGGGAAATGAGTCTTTGCATATTCCAACACGACCTGGATCAATTCTTGGCCATAGCCATGGGTGCGTTCGCCTTGCGGGACAAGAACGCGTCCGATGCGAATATTATCCAGTTCCGGAATCAGCCGGGCATAAGCCAATAGCCGCGCGTCTGCCTGCTTCCAGAAATGAATGCTGACGAGGTCGGTATCATCCACCTCTTGGTAAGGGCAATTCTGCTCCACAACGAAAACAGCGACCCGTTCTTTATAGATCAGATGCAATTCCTTCGCCGTCAGTTCTTCAAAAGGTTTGATGACCCACATGTATGTTTTCCTCCTCATCACTTGGTGGAGAGCCACTATCATAGTCCTTATTATAGCAAAGCGCAGGCAAACAAAAAACCGGGAAATGGTTTGCTGCAAAGAAATAAAGCCAAGGAGTGCATCTCGCAGTGAGACAGCTCCTTGGCTTTATTTAGTGTTCGTTTTTCTGTTTAATAATATTTCAGGGCAGCTGGGCCTGAATCGCTGTTGCTGATGCGGAAGGCATCGGCAACCGGGGAAACGAAGACTTTACCGTCACCGACATGACCCGTGTATAAAGCGCGGCGGGCAGCACGGATGACTTCTTCGACAGGCACTTCGCTGATGATCGTTTCGATACGGACTTTCGGTAAAAGATTTCCCTCAGCCTTCGCTCCACGATAGAAGGTTTGTTGGCCTTTTTGGAGCCCGTAACCATGCACGGATGTGACCGTCATGCCGGTTACGCCGATAGCGTTCAATTCCGCTTTCAGACGCTCCAGTTTATCCGGATTAGCGATGATTTCCACTTTATTCATCGTGTAGCCTGAATCAGCCAATTTGAAGGCTCCAACTTTACTCAGATCCACTTCTTGGACAGCAGGGATTTCTGCAGGTTTGTTGCTGTCTGTTACATAATCTTCGAATGCTGTCGTTGCGACAAAGTCATGGTAGCTTGAAGTCAAGCCATGCTCAGCGACGTCCATGCCGACGATTTCTTCTTCAGCAGTAACACGGAGACCCATTGTCTTTTGGATGACCTTGAAGACTACGTACATGGAACCGGCTGTGTAGGCTGCCACAGAAGCGACACCCAAAGCTTGGATCCCCAGCATGTTGAACCCACCGCCGTACAATAATCCGCCATCTGTTGCGAAAACACCGACTAAGATTGTTCCCAATGCACCATTCACGCCGTGTACACTGAAAGCACCGACAGGATCATCGAACTTCAATTTTTGATCGACGAATTCAACAGCAAGGACAATGGCAAATCCGGCGATGAATCCGATGGCGATAGCGCCGAAAGGAGATACGACCGCACAACCTGCAGTAATGGCTACAAGACCTGCCAATGAACCGTTCAGCGTCATCGATACATCTGGTTTACCATATTTTTTCCAAGTGAATAAGAGAGTGACCAGAGTAGCTGTGACTGCGGATAAGTTTGTATTCAAGAAGATAGTACCGATCAAGGCAAGGGTTTCATCCCCCGTTGCCGCAACGGTTGAAGCCCCGTTGAATCCGAACCATGCGAACCATAGGATGAATACGCCTAGTGCACCGATAGTTAGGTTATGTCCAGGAATGACTTGTGCTTTACCATCCTTATATTTTCCGATACGTGGACCGACGATAGCAGCGCCGACAAGTGCAGCGATGCCCCCGACCATATGCACGGCTGTGGATCCAGCGAAGTCAATGAAGCCCATTTGAGCTAACCAACCGCCGCCCCAGATCCAGTGACCTGAGATAGGGTAGATCAACAAGGAGATGATGAAAGAGTACACGAGATAAGAGCTGAATTTTGTCCGTTCCGCAACAGCTCCGGATACGATAGTGGCTGCAGTTGCCGCGAATACGTTTTGGAACATGAAATGTACGGTTCCAGGAATGGTGGAATCAAGTCCCTCCATAAATAGGGCAGGTGTTCCGATGATGCCGGCGATATCGTCCCCGAACATGATGCTGTATCCGATGAGGAAGAATCCCAACGATCCGAGCACAAAGTCCATGAGGTTTTTCATGATGATGTTCGCAGCGTTCTTGGCACGAGTGAATCCCGTCTCGACCATCGCGAAACCGGCTTGCATAAAGAATACCAATACCGTCCCCAGCAAGGTCCATAATGTATCTACTGATGAAAACATAAATTATTCCTCCTTTTGTTTTAGCATAGTCTTAGTGTATAGAAATAATTTTATTGGTGCTATATACTGCTTACGCTCCATGTTAGATTATGTAACAAAGTTATTAAAACAACGTTTGCAAGCGTTTAAATGTCAATTCGATGAGAGTTTTAATCTTGAATCTCATCGAATTGCAGTAATGTTGGATGCGGTTGTGTTTTTTTGGTCAATATGATTAAAATAAATCTGACATGGGAGAGTAGGGAATATGACGGATGTCAGAATCACTGACAAGAAAGAGGTCACATTGGCAGGGATATCCGGCAAAAAGTGAAATTTCACAACAAAAAGCCGTAAAGGGAACATGATCACATGCGCCCCTTACGGCTTTTTGTATTTTTGGTATCTTCTAAAAGTTGATGATCCAGTCCATTTCCGATAATTCAATCAATGGCAACTCGATCGCTTCCTCTTTTAGTGCCTTCTCGAACCCTTCTATGGAAAAAGGGCCTTTTACAGATTCAATTCTTCTATCGACAATAAAATATTCGAATGCTTCATTATGTTCTTTTTCAAGAATGATAAATTCATCGGTCCAATTCAATCGTGTAATGTAGCCCTGGATGCTTCCAGTCGGGTAGCGATAAGATGAAGGCAGATGGAAAAGGTTTTGCCAAGAAGCGCACTGTCTCAAAAATAGGTCTTCTCCGACCGGTATTCTAAATTTAGCAATTTTGGATATTTCAGGCAACATTCTATTTTTCCACACTAGCATTTCCCCCCTTTTTCTCTGCTCATTCTTTTGACATCCCTGCGGCATAAAACCGGATAATGGATCCGAAAAAAAGAATGAATCGCTTACATTTGTGACAAGTCATAGTATAACCGCTTTTATTTCCAAAGTACAGCAGATTCTATTGATTTTATGTACTTTATATGTTTTTTAACATTTTTTTTAATATTAGGGGCATTGTTCGGAAATCAAAACGGATTAACTGGGTTTGTTTGGCTATTGTTTCTGTTCTGCCTATGTAAGTGGGAGTCTGCTAAGGAAACAGCAAACAATTCATTTTCAGGGCATTTTCTTATTGACCAACAGACCGAAATGTGTCTGCCTTCTCTAGGTGTGAATTTGGTTTGAAACACTATATATTGTGGTGGAAATTTTTGTGTGGATGATATATAGTATATAAAGAGAATCGAAACAGAGACTACTTTAAGTGGAGGCATGCAACTTGAGAAGCGCGTCCCGCAAGGAAAGCTTGCTCATTTTGTAACGACCTCTTACTTTTTATTAGCTTTTTTTGCATGTTCGGTTAATTTTTAACTAAGGAGTGGGAAAAATATGGCTTCATTACCAACGGATTTCTTGAATGAAAGCACGAATCTTCAAGTCGATGACGCAGAGGTAAATATCCAAGTGTTGAAGGCGGATGGACGGGTTGTTCCTTTTCATGCCAAGAAAATATACAAAGCGATCAAGAAAGCGGAGCGTTTCTTGTCTGAACAGAACGAAGCGGCTGCAGATTACGATGTGGATGCTGTCGTGGCATTGGTCGTAGACAAACTGATTGCGTCAGAAACGGAAAGTGTTTCGACCGATGATATCCATGATCAAGTTGAAGCGACGCTTGCCGAAATGGGAAATCTGCCGTTAGCGGAAGCCTACAATACCTACAAATTGACGAAAAAAGTCAAAAAGCTGCAACAACAGGACATCGAATTGCGCATCCAAAGTCTGATGAATGCCGATCAGAGCATCGTCAATGAGAATGCCAACAAGGATAGCCGCGTCTTCAATACGATCCGTGACTTGACGGCAGGGGTGGCTGCAAAAGCAATCGGACTGAGAATGTTGCCGAAACACGTTTCCAACGCCCATATGAAAGGCGATATCCATTATCATGACCTGGATTACCAGCCATATTCACCGATGACGAACTGTGTCCTGATCGATTTCCAGAATATGCTTCGTGAAGGTTTCAAAATCGGCAATGCCGAAGTGGACAGCCCGCGTTCAGTCAACACAGCGACTGCCCAAATGGCGCAGATTTTTGCGAACGTCGCTTCCAGCCAATACGGCGGCTGCAGCGCAGACCGTGTCGATGAAGTGTTGGCACCTTATGCCCGCCTGAACTATGAGAAGCATCTGGAAACAGCTAAGGATTGGGTGGATGGTGAAGCGAAACAGATCGCTTATGCCGAAGAAAAAACCCGCAAAGACATCTACGATGCTATGCAAAGCCTGGAGTACGAAATCAATACACTCTACACTTCAAACGGACAAACACCATTCACCACGCTCGGATTCGGCTTGGGGACGGATTGGTTTGCGCGCGAGATCCAAAAAGCCGTCCTGCAAGTGCGCATCAAAGGATTGGGCAAGGAAAGACGCACAGCGATCTTCCCGAAATTGATCTTCGCTTTGAAAAAAGGCACGAACTTGGAGACGCAAGATCCAAACTATGACATCAAACAATTAGCCATCACTTGCGCCACTAAACGGATGTATCCGGATGTGCTGATGTACGATAAAATCGTTGAATTGACAGGCAGTTTCAAGACGCCGATGGGTTGCCGTTCCTTCCTGCAGGGATGGAAAGACGAAAACGGAAACGAAGTCAATTCCGGCCGGATGAATCTTGGGGTCGTGACGTTGAACATCCCGAGAATCGCCTTGGAGTCGGAAGGGAATCCGGAAGCTTTCTGGAACATCTTTGAGGAACGCTTGGCGATTTGTAAGGATGCGCTTGTCTACCGTGTCGAGCGCACCAAAGAAGCGACGCCTACGAACGCGCCGATCCTGTACCAGCACGGAGCCTTCGGGAAACGTTTGGGTGAAACGGATCAGGTCGATGAATTATTCAAAAACAAACGCGCGACAGTCTCTTTAGGCTACATCGGACTGTATGAAGCGGCGACCGTCTTTTACGGTGGAGATTGGGAAACGAATCCGGAAGCGAAAGCCTTCACTTTGGACATCGTCAAGAAGATGAAGGAAAAAACGGATGCTTGGGGCAACCAATACGGCTATCATTTCAGCGTCTACTCGACTCCAAGCGAAAGTTTGACCGATCGCTTCTGCAGCATGGACACAGAGAAATTCGGCATCATTTCCGACATCACGGATAAGGAATACTACACAAACAGCTTCCACTATGATGTCCGCAAGAATCCGAATCCTTTCGAGAAAATCGCCTTCGAAATGGAATATCCGCAATATTGCTCAGGCGGCTTTATCCATTATTGCGAATACCCGAACTTGCAGCAAAATCCGAAAGCGTTGGAAACAGTCTGGGATTTCGCCTACGACAAAGTCGGCTACCTGGGAACGAACACGCCGATCGACCACTGCTTGGAGTGCGGTTTCGAAGGGGACTTCAATCCGACCGAGCGCGGGTTCCAATGCCCGGAATGCGGCAATACCGATCCGCAGACATGCGACGTCGTAAAACGTACATGCGGTTATCTCGGTAACCCACAGATCCGTCCGATGGTGAAAGGTCGCCATAAAGAAATTTCCGCCCGCGTCAAACATCTGCATGCGGATTGCAAGTCAGAACAGTAATCAGAACAGTTAGGTGATGTGAAGTGAAAAACCCGCAACCGCAAGAATGGTTGGCAGAGAAATACAGCAAGGACAAAGTGGCGGACTACAAACCGTTCAACTTTGTCGACGGCGAAGGCGTGCGCTGCAGCATCTATCTGAGCGGCTGCCTGTTCGCCTGCGAAGGCTGCTACAACAAGATTGTCCAAAACTTCGACTACGGGATTGCCTACACCGACGAGTTGGAGGAACAGATCATGGCCGATCTGCGTCAGCCTTATGTGCAAGGCCTGACCCTTTTGGGCGGAGAACCTTTTCTCAACACGAAGGTCGCGCTGCGACTTGCGCAGCGGATCAGGGCAGAGTTCGGCCGGACCAAGGACATCTGGGGCTGGACCGGTTACTACTGGGACGAATTGGCTTCAGAATCCGAGGATAAGCAGGAATTGCTGCGCTTGATGGATGTGCTCGTCGATGGCCGCTTCGAACTATCCAAAAGGGATCTTACACTGAAATTCCGCGGCAGCTCCAACCAGACCATCATCGATGTACAAAAATCGCTGGAAGCCGGAGAACAGATTCTCTGGGCCAATGCTTATTCTTGAATGTAAAAAAACAGATAGTGCTGTCTCGCTTCGAGGTAGCGCTATCTGTTTTTTTGCGCCTATCCCGTATCGGAGTGGCAGCCGTAGTTATGAAGAAGCAGAAAAGATGGATATGCCTGAGTTATCTATCTTTTCAGGTCCCTGCGGTGAGGCCTGAAGGAACGGATATCGTTCAGTTATCCGCTTATGTGTTGAGGCACTTCAGTTCACATGAAGACACCAAAAATGCTATACTGTTTTTATTGAAACGTTTTCAAGAAAATTCGAAATGAAAGCTGGTATGACAATTGAAAAAAATAAACATCGGCAATTCAGGACTTTTAGCATCAGAAATTTCGCTTGGCATCATGCGCATGAACGCTTTGACGCATGAAGAGGCAACAACGGTCATCCGCACGGCATTGGACAACGGTATCGATTATTTCGATCATGCGGATATTTACGGCAGAGGAACTTCGGAGGAAATCTTCGGAAAAGCCTTCAAGGAACTCGGCATCGCGAGGGACAGCGTGATGCTGCAGACGAAATGTGGCATCATTCCGGGTGTTATGTTCGATTTCTCCAAAGAACACATCATCGCATCAGTGGAGGGCAGCCTGAAACGCCTCCAGACCGATTATGTGGACGCTTTGCTTTTGCATCGGCCGGATACTTTGATGGAACCGGAGGAAGTTGCGGAAGCCTTTGATGAACTGCAAAAGTCAGGGAAAGTGCGCCACTTCGGCGTCAGCAACCAAAATCCGATGCAAGTCGAATTATTGAAGAAAGTTGTCACACAACCATTATTGATCAATCAATTGCAACTGAGTCTGACGCATGCACCGATGATCGATGCCGGATTCAACGTGAATATGGTGAACAATCCATCATTCATGCATGACGGATCCGTCCTGGAATACAGCCGGATATCGGATATGACGATCCAACCATGGTCGCCTTTCCAAGTCGGAAACGGGAAAAAGGGGCTGTTCTTCGATCATCCCGATTATGTGGAGTTGAATGAAAAAATCGAAGCGATGGCCGAGGACAAAGGCGTATCGCGTGAAGCAATTGCAATCGCTTGGTTGCTGCGTCACCCTGCCAAAATGCAGCCGATCGTCGGCAGCATGAATCCGGAGCGCATCGCGGCCATCTGTAAAGCTTCCGATGTGGCGTTGAGCCGCACCGAGTGGTATGACCTCTACAAGGCTGCCGGCAAAAAATTGCCTTAAACAAAGGCAACATTAGTTAAAGAGAAAGAAAAAAGAACAAGACTCCATTTGGAATCTTGTTCTTTTTTGTTGGTTTATGGTTCGTACACAATCCTATCGAAGTAGAGCATGTCGATTTCTTTTGCGTCGGCGAATGAACTGGTTATTTCCCCGCTGTAAAGCATTTCACCGGTCGCGAGAGCGAACGCCGCCACCTGCGCATTCCGGTCAGGTTCCAGATAAGACTGTGTCAGTATCGCCTGGTTACCAGAAACAAAAATCTGCCAATCGGTATCGGGCCTGCGGTACCACTCAGCGGTACCCTGAAGCGGGATGCTGTCCAACACCTCATCCTTCATGAGGTCAAGAGCTTGGAGCGTCCAATCACCTTCCGATTGATGCAACTGATAGAAGATGCCGTCCTCGATTGCATAGGACAAGGAATCATTCGGAAAATCCTGGGCGTTGGTAAGATCGGTCCATTGCTTCGTATCCCAGTCGTAGCGCTTGAAGACTGTTGAGATAACCGGCGGCACATATTCGGTCGCTTCCAAATCGGTCTCTTCGGTCCGGACCGCCACGAAGAGAGCTTTTTGATCATCCTGTGTCAAAATTTCTGCCGAAATGCTCTGGTAGCCGGAGACAGCTTCAGGCATCTCGAAGACAAAGTGCTCTTCCAATGAGCCGCTGGTCGGGTCATAGATCACGATATCGCTGCCGAGATAATCGGAGTAGTTCCCATAACGACTGTATTCGATGATCACTTTGCCGTCCAGAAAAAAAGTGCGGCTGACGGAATAATAAGTCTTTTGCGTTTTTTCCGGATAGGCAAGCAGCATTTCCGACACGGTTCCGCTCACTTTATCCAAGACCTCCAATGAAAATCCATCAGTTTCTTCTACTGCATAATACAAATGGTTTTCCGTCTCTGCATAATTTCCTGAGAAGGAACTCTTGCCACGCATAAAGGAACGGTAGTCGGCACGCCATGCCAGTACGGCGCTGTCTGCGTAATCCTGAAAGAACACATCCTGTCGTTGCGTTTCGGAATGGCGTAAGCCGGAGTTGTCGAAGCTGAGCGCAATTGTTTCCCACTGATTGCTGGCTGTTCCGTAATAGGTCAAGCCTTCCAATGCTGCATCGTCACCGGAAGTTGTCTCGATGTCCATGCGCAGCAGCATCTTCCTTTGCCAAAAGCGGCTGGGCATAGAATCCCCCGAGAACGACGAGCAGGAGGAAGCTCAGCAATAAAATCGTTTGTTTTCTCATTTTGTCCTCCTTCTATACGCTGATGCGTTTTTCAAGCAACCGATAATTGGCCCATGTCCCGGACAGGAAGAGAACCAAGCTCAAGGCAATCATCACCCAATATTTTTCTTCCGCATACAGGTGCGTCGTGATGCCGGTACGCAAGAAGAGAACTATCGCGGCAATAAGTCCGACCGCGAGAATGCCGGACAAGAAAACGCCTTTCCAACGTCCGCTCAAGTGCATCAGGATGAACGTATATCCTAAAGTGAGCGCTGTATAGCCAATAGTATAATAGAGCAGATAATTGGAAAATAGACTTGGCAAAGCCAATGACAGTGGAGAAGCGTTAGTCGCTGCCATCTGCAAAGGAATCTCCAAGTAGATGTCCGCCGGAATGAGCCCGGAAAAGACCAGCTCCTCCAGATACAAAAGACCGATCTGCCAAACTTGCAGTCCCGTAATCAGGAGCCAAATGGTCGCGAATTTCGCTGCATACACAGCAAAACGGCTGCCCGGCAGGCTGAGCAAACGGAAAGAGAAACGATTTTTCCCAGTCCAATCCTGATACCAGATGAAAACGGCATAGAAGAGCAGACCGAAGACGGCCGTCATGATCGAAAAAACAAAGAATGAATTGCTTGTCACAGCCGCGATTGTGAGGTTCCCAAAATCCTGCAGATACTGTTCGGACATTGCCGCGTAGCCTTGTTGCCGATAGTTTTCATACCCATCTTTCCAGAAATGGTATTCGTGGAAGACCGCATAAGCCTGTAAAGCCGTCACAAAAGCCAATAGGAAGCCATAGAACCGTTTCGCGCGATTCCATTCAAATGCCCATAGTTCCATAAATTTTTTCATGGTTGATACACCTCCCGCATCACATCAAGGATTGCTTTTCCTTCGGTTTTCCGGATGTCTTCTGCGTAAAAATCTTTGGCGACGCGGCCGTTGCGCAGCATGACGATCCGATCCAGCAACATTTCGACCTCATCCATATGGTGGGTGGCGATGAGGACGCCCTTGTCCGTCACGAATTTGCTGGTGAAGACCTCAAGGATATCCTCCCGGGCAAAGACATCGATGCCGGAAAAAGGTTCATCCATCAAATAGTAATCCGCGTCCAAGGAAAGCCCCAGCAAGAAATTCACTTTTGCGCTGTTCCCTTTGGATAGATTTTTCAGCTGCAGATCCGGTTCCAAACGGAAGAACGAAAGCAACTCATCCGCTTTAGCGGTATTCCAATTCGGGTAGTAAGTAGTCATGAACTGCATCGATTCCGCAATCGTCATCCAACGGGGCATCGTCAGCGAGTCAGGGATATAGGAAATTGTTTCGTACAGTTGCTGTTGGATATCCTCCCCGTCGATCGTGACCGAACCGTTATTGCGCGGAACCAGGCCCATGATGCAATTCATGAGGGTGGTTTTTCCGGTACCATTCATTCCCGTCAGGCAAGTCACTTCGTTTTTTTTGATGGTAAAGCTGACATCTTCCAAGACTGTTCGTTTTCCATATCTTTTTTCCAAGTTCTTGATTTCAATCATTGGGGTGCACCTCCTTCAAGCGCATTTTGATCAAGTTCAGGACCGCCTCATCTTCCAGTCCGATTGTCCGAACCGTTTCGATGAACGCCTGCAGGGCATTTTCCAGTGTCTCTTGCCTTAATGTCTGGATCTTCGATTGACTGTCCGTTATTTTGCTGAGAGAATTTCCATCTGTATAAATCAAACCAAGCCCCTCCATTTCCTTATAGGCACGCTGTACGGTATTCGGATTCACCTTCAATTGTGTAGCCAGTTCCCGGCGCGAGGGTATTTCCTGCCCCGGCTGGAAATCACCGCTGACGATTTTCTGTTTGTGCATTTCGATAATCTGTTCATAGACCGGACTTCTTTTGTCAAAAATCACTTTTCCCACCTGCCTTTTCCAATCAAGTGTATTAAGTGGTTAATACACTTGGGGTAAAAAATATATGTATGGGTGTATTATATGGGTAATACACTTGTAAGTCAACCATCACCCTGAAGACAAGTTTTGGTTGACTTACTGATGGAATTTTTTTATCAAAAAGAAGAGTCCGCCGTCTCGGCAGTCGTATCTGCGGCATCAAAATCAGGCACAGACTTCAATTTTTCCGCTTGATCGTACAGGTCGAACTCGCCGGTCAGTTCAGTCGTGACAATGGTTTTCTGATCAGCGCGCGTGACCGTGGAATGGTAGGAGAATGCTGTCAGATAGAAGGTTTCCGCATCCAGACGGATAGCGATCTCGTAATCTGTCTGTTCCGTCGGCAGGGTTTGGAACAGGTAGTTGATCTCTTTGTTCAGCGCATCATCGCTGCCGGAAAAGCTCAGCAAATACTCATCCCCTTTCAGTTCGAGGGTGCCGTACTCTTCAATGATTTGGCTCAGTTCGATAAAAGTCTCCAGCGGATAGACCTGCAGACTTGCCAATGGGACATCGGGTGTGGCATAAGCGGTCCAGTCGGCATCGTCGGTCCGGATATAGCCCACTTCAGGGGTCACGTAGAACTCGGATTTGGTTGCGGGATAATCGCTGTTTTTGTCGATCCGCTTTCCGTAACCGGTCTTTTCTTCCGGGAACAGCGTCGCATCGGCGGTTGTGTACTGCTCGTTCACCGCTGTAACGCCATTCAGGTCCTCTTTGGTGGTCGTTGTCGTCAACGAGACGAACTGGTGATAGCTTTCGAGGTCAGCGGAACGGTTGATCAGGTTCTGCATGACTTCTTCCCCCGGTAGAGCGGTTCCGCAGGCGGAAAGCAGGAAGAGCGGAAGGAACAACAGCGCGGAAAGGATGATTTTTTTCAAGGGTGGTGCCTCCAAATCTATAGTAAAGGTTATGGGATTAGTCAGGTTATTTGGGATCTGCCCGATGCGGGCAATCTTTTCTCATTGTACAAGAGAATGTGTGATTGCGAAAGGGCGGAATTTCATGTAGGGAAGGAGTTACGGATAAAAGTGCGGGTTTGCTATAGCAAGGAGACCATTCTATAATGGGAGCAACAGGTACAAGAGGAAATAAGGACCGAGGTGATGAAAATGGATGAGGATTTTTTTAAAGAAGAAATCTATTATAAGGATCTTTACTACACAACCAAAGGCAAAGAGGAGTGCGCTCCCAACCACAGTTTCGGGCCAACCGTCCGGGAATATTTTTTGATCCATATCATTATGAAGGGAAAGGGCTACTTCGAGATCGGCAACAGCCGGTTCAACCTGAAGGAAGGCCAATTCTTCATCATCTATCCGAACGTGATGACCTATTATCAAGCGGATGAAGAGGATCCTTGGGAATATTACTGGATCGGCATGAAGGGCGAGCATCTGGAAGCCTTGCTGACGGCCATCGGTTTCCAGGTTTCCCATCCGGTAGGGAACGTGAAGAACTTCGGGCAAGTGAAAGCGATGCTGCAGGAAATCATGGCGGCTAATCCGTTCGATACCTTGTCGCGGATCCGTTTGCAGGGACAACTGTATCTTCTTTTGAGCATGCTGGGGCATGACTTGGACGGCACCGAAATCAAACAGATCGAGAAAATCAACAAAGGCGTCGAATATACAAAAAGGGCGATTGAAATCATCAAAGAAAGGTATCAGGACACCGATTTTCTGATCGGCGACATCAGCCGGGAATTGTCGCTGAATGATTCCTACTTGACTGCCGTTTTCCGTAAAACGACAAACCTGACGCCGCACGACTACCTGATCTTTTTCCGCATCCATAAAAGCCGCGAATACCTGGAAACGACGGATCTGAGCATCGCGGAGATCGCCGAGAAGGTCGGCTACAAAAATCCTTTGAGTTTCACGCGCATCTTCAAACACCAGATGCAGATGTCACCGCGGGCATACGTCAAAAAAGTAAAAACCAAATAACCAATCAAGGCAACGTGGGCGATGAAGGTCGGGCTGCTTGGTACCGATGCAAAGCCGGTTCCGGGCAGGTCCGGCCTTTTTGCTTTAACAGCAAGACCTTGAAGGCATACATGCTGATAATTTTATAAATCAACAAAAATGTATGTTTTTGTATGGTCTGAATATCTATCGGACACTGCTTATATTTGGTATTATAAGGACATCAAAACAAGTAAACGTTTACAAGTCAATTGTTTTTGAACAGATCAGGTGCAATTTTTCTAGGGTCCAATAGTTTCTTTGTTTTCAACTATACAATTTTATAGATAAACGAAAAGGTGGAGAAGAGATGTTAAAGAATTGGAAGAAAGTATCATTGGCTACAGTATTGTTATCAGGACTTGTTTTAGGGGCATGCGGAAACGGTTCCGAAGAGGGAAGCGATTCTGGTGATGTGACCATCACTTACGGCATCTGGGATAAAATCCAACAACCGGGCATGGAAGCGATAGCGGAAGCTTTCGAAGCGGAAAATCCGGGCATAGACGTAAATGTTGAAGTGACACCTTGGGATCAATATTGGACCAAATTGGAAGCAGGCGCACAAGGCGGCAGCATGCCGGATGTATTCTGGATGCATTCCAACGAGATCGCGAAATACACGACTGGCGGCGTCCTGATGGATTTGTCGGAAACCTACGCAAACAGCGAATTGACTTCCTTGGATCATTTCCCGGAAGAATTGGTCGAACTGTATTCCGCCGATGATGCGCTCTACGGCATCCCGAAAGACTACGACACGATCGCGCTATGGTACAACAAAACGCTGTTCGACGCAGCGGGCGTTGCCTATCCGGATGAAACTTGGACTTGGGACACGATGCTGGCAGCCGCTCAAACGTTGAACGATCCAGACAACGGCGTATACGGTATTTTGGCTCCTTTGAACAGACAGGAAGGCTACCACAACTTCATCTTCCAGAACGGTGGCTACGTATTGTCCGATGACAAGACCGAATCCGGTTTCCGTTTGGACGAAACAATCGAAGCCGTGCAATGGTATGCGGATCTGAGCGTGAAACATGGCGTGTCGCCGACCCAAAGCCAATTTGCTGAAAACACAAACTTGTCCTTCTTCCAATCAGGACGCGGCGCGATGGGCTTCTTCGGCTCTTGGATGACAGGGGAGATGGCCAACAATGACTATACGGCTGCCAATGCCGATGTAGCGCCATTACCGCAAGGCAAACAAGCGGGAACAATATTCAATGGCTTGGCGAACTCCGTTGCGGCTTCAACTGAAAATGAAGAAGCGGCTCTGAAATTCGTCGAATTCCTGGGAACAGAGGAAGCGATGCGTCTGCAAGGCGAGAACGGCGCGGCTATCCCGGCTTATGAAGGAACAGAAGAGACATTCGTAAAAGCATACAGCCAATTCAATATGCAGGTCTATGTGGACCAAATGGAAAATGCGTACATCAAGCCTTACTCAGCAGAGACAGCTCGTTGGGAAGATGTCGAAAACAATGCTTTGATGCCGGTATTTGACGGTACAACGACTGTTAAAGATGTGGCTGCAGACATCGTCGCTGGTGTTGAAGAAGTCTTGGCGAACGAAAAATAATAAAATAGAAGGCCGCTTATGGGGAACACTCCCATAAGTGGCTTTCAATATATATAGAGGTGAAAGTGATGAAATCGGATATAGCAATCCCTAAAGAAAAAACGCTCCGCACCGTGACCGCAAAGGAACGCAAAAGAAAAATGGCACTGTGGGGCTGGTTTTTTATCGCTCCAACATTTATCGGGCTTTTGATCCTGAACGTCATCCCGTTGTTCCAGTCGCTTTACATGAGTTTCCAGAATGTGAGTACATTCGGCACCTCGACCTTTGTCGGGATGGACAACTATCTGCACATGCTGCAAGATCCTGAATTCTGGCAATCATTGAAAAATACCTTCTTCTACGCCGCCATCCAAGTGCCGATCACAATAGTCCTATCGCTGTTCTTTGCGGTATTGATGAACACGAAGATAAAAGCGGTCGGATTGTACCGGACCATCTTCTTCCTGCCGATGATCGCCGCTCCGGCAGCCGTGGCCATGGTTTGGCGCTGGTTGTTCAATTCGGAATACGGCTTGCTGAATGCGGTGCTGGATAAACTCGGTTATTCCGGGAACATCTTATGGATCACCGATCCGGAAGTGGCAATCTGGTCCATCATCATCGTCGGAATCTGGACGAATGTCGGCTACAACATGATTCTGCTGTTAGCGGGTTTGAAGGAAATACCCAAAGAATATTATGAAGCGGCTGTTGTGGATGGTGCCGGACCGTTGAAGCAATTCTTCGCGATCACGCTGCCTTTGCTTTCGCCGCAACTGTTTTTCGTTTCCGTAACGAGTGTCATCAGTGCCCTGCAGGTGTTCGATGTCATCTTCATGATGTTCGACCGCACCAACTTAGCGCTGAAGAGTACGCAATCGCTCGTGTACATGTTCTTCAATGAATCATTCGTGCTCAATGACAAAGGCTACGGCTCGGCTGTTGCCATCTCATTGGTTCTTATCATTATGGCGATCACCGGCATTCAGCTGTTGGCGCAGAAAAAATGGGTCACCTACGATTAGGAGTGAATAAATATGAAGATAAAAATGAATAAAACGACAGCACTGATCCACATCGTGCTGATCATCGGCTCCTTGCTGATGGTCGTGCCGTTCTTATGGATGGTCCTGACTTCAGGGAAAACAATCAGCGAATCCACACAAATACCGCCGCAAATTTTCCCGGAAGTGTTTCAAGTCGAGAACTATCGGGCGGTATGGGATTCCTTGCCGTTCGTCAGTTTCTATATCAATACAGGATTGATGATCGCCCTCAGGGTATTGACATCGACGCTCTTCAGCGCCATGGCGGCCTTTGCAGTTGCGAAACTGTCCTTTCCAGGAAAGAACCTGTTTTTCGCCATCGTGCTGACACAGATGATGATCCCTTCGCAGATCTATCTGACACCGCAATATTTGTTGGTCCAAAATCTGGGACTTTTGAACACAATCTCCGCTTTGGTCATCCCAGGCATCGTCTCCGCTTTCGGAACTTTCCTGCTGCGCCAATTTTTCATAAAATTGCCTGATGAACTGATGGAAGCCGCAACGATTGATGGTGCGACGACCTGGCAAGTATTCTACCGCATCTATATGCCGTTGGCGCGTTCCGGCTTGGTGGCTTTGGGGATCTTCACATCGCTCTTTGCCTTCAAGGACTTGATGTGGCCGTTGGTCGTCAACATGTCCCAGGACAAAATGACGCTGTCGGCTGGATTGGCCAGCCTGCAAGGGCAATTCACGACCAATTATCCGCAGCTGATGGCCGGTTCGGTCATCGCGATCATCCCGATGATCATCCTTTACATCATATTCCAAAAACAATTCATCGAAGGCATCGCCACAACTGGCGGAAAATAAACAGAAAAGCTGAACGGGTTCGTTCAGCCTTAATAGGAAACGCTGTGACCTAAACGGTCAAGTGTATCATGCCTCTAAGCGATTGAAATCGCAAGAGTCATGACAACTTAACGATATTTGAGAATGAGGTAACCGATAATGAAGATAAAAAACGAAGCGATGCTGATCACTTATCCGGACAGTCTGGGCAATAACCTGAAGGATCTGGAACATGTGCTGGACACCCATCTGAAAGGGGTCGTCGGGGGCGTACACATCCTGCCGTTCTTCCCATCATCCGGCGACCGCGGCTTTTCGCCGATGGACTACACCAAAGTCGATGAGCGGTTCGGCGGCTGGGATGACATCAAACGCATCAGCGAAAAGTACTACATGATGTACGAGTTCATGCTGAACCACATTTCCGCGCAATCGCCCTATTATTTGGACTTTCTGGAGAAAAAAGAAGAGTCGCCTTACAAGGACTACTTCATCCGCTACAACGACTATTGGCCGGAGAACCGACCGACTGAAGCGGACATCGATCTGATCTACAAACGCAAACCCAAAGCGCCTTTCGTGGACGCTCATTTCAAAGACGGCACGACGGAAAAAGTCTGGTGCACGTTCTCGGAAGAGCAGATCGATCTGAACGTGAAGACCGAAGCGACGCGCCAATTCATCAAGGATACCTTGAGTTTCCTGGCGGACAAAGGGGCTTCGATCATCCGCTTGGACGCGTTCGCCTATGCCATCAAGGAATTGGATACGAACTGCTTCTTCGTGGAACCCGAAATCTGGGAGATGCTGGAATACGCAGTGGAAATCCTGAAGCCCTATGACGTGACGGTCCTTCCCGAAATCCATGAGCACTACACGATCCAGCAAAAAATCGCGGAAAAAGGCTTTCCGGTCTATGATTTCGCCTTGCCGATGCTGGTGCTGCACGCACTTTACAGCGGCAAAGCGGAGAAACTCTTGCACTGGTTGGAAATCTGTCCGCGCGACCAATTCACGACCTTGGACACGCATGACGGCATCGGTGTCGTCGATGTGAAGGATCTGCTTACCCAGGAAGAAGTGGACTTCGCAGTCGAAGCCCTTTACGAAAAAGGCGCCAACCTGAAGAGGATCTACAGCTCGGAAGCCTACAATAACCTGGACATCTACCAGATCAACTGCACGTACTATTCGGCTTTGGGCAACAACGATGCCGCCTATCTGTTGGCGCGGGCGATCCAGTGCTTCACTCCGGGGATTCCGCAGATCTATTACGTAGGCTTGTTGGCCGGCGAAAACGATCTGGAGCTGCTGGAGAACAGCAAGGAAGGCCGCAACATCAACCGGCACTACTATAGCTTGGACGAAATCGGGCAAGAAATCGAGCGTCCGGTCGTAAAAGACCTATTCCGTTTGCTGGCTTTCCGCAATACGGCCAAAGCTTTTGACGGAAATTTAGAGATAACCAAGATAAACGACGGTGCCTTCACTTTGACGTGGGCCCTTGGCGAAGAGGCGGCCAGCCTGACGGTCGACCTGCCTACAAATACATTCTCGATCCTTCACCGGACTGCAGCAGGAGAAAAACAAATATTTTAGACAAAATGAATAGAGCCAAGGAGTGATGACTGTGACGATAACATTTGATGAAAAAAAGAAATACTTCCACCTGCAGAATGAATCAGTGAGCTATGTGATTGCGCTGGAGGAAGAAAAATATGTGTCCCATCAGTATTGGGGAAAGCGGCTCAACAGCTTTTCGCAAGTGGCTGATTACCCGCGCCAAGACAATGCTTTTGCACCCAATCCATCCGAGGTGCCCGGCCGTGTATTTTCGTTGGCGACATTGCCGCAGGAATTTCCGGGCAACGGCAGCGGCGATTTCCGCGAATCGGCATTCGAATGCTTGTATCCCGATCAAACGACCGTCAGCCTGTTGACCTACAAGAGCCATGAAATAGTGACAGGCAAACAGCCGCTGCAAGGCTTGCCGCAGACGTACGAAACAACGGAAGAACCGGCGGAAACCTTGCTGCTGACCTTGGAGGACACCGTCACGAAGGTGGAAGTCGTTTTGAGCTACACCTTGTTCAATGACTATCCGGTGCTGACGCGTTCGGCCAGCTTCCGCAACAAAGGATCTGAAGATATCCATCTGAACAAAGCCTTGAGCATGTCCATCGATTTCCCGGATGCTGATTTTGATATGATCCAGTTGCCTGGTGCTTGGGGAAGGGAACGCCAAATCGTGCGCACGCCACTTGTCCGCGGCATCCACACGCTTGACAGTAAGCGTGGCACCACGAGTCATGCCTATCAGCCGTTTGTGGCGTTGGCTGAGAAAACGGCGACGGAAGACCAAGGAGCGGTCTACGGTTTCCATTTCGTCTACAGCGGCGAATTCCGGGCCAATGTCGAAGTCGACACCTACGCGCAGACACGCGTCCAGATGGGGATCAATCCAACGCATTTCCAATGGCACTTGCCTGTTGGAGAGACGTTCCAGACACCGGAAGTCGTGTTGGTCTACAGCGAAAACGGGCTTGAATGGTTTGTCGCAGACCTTGCATCCGTTCTACCAGAAACATCTGATCCGTGGCCAGCATCAATTTGCGGAGCGTCCGGTCCTGATCAACAACTGGGAAGGCACCTATTTTGATTTCACAGCCGAAAAGATTGAGGCGATGGCCGATGAAGCGTCCACTTTGGGGATCGAACTGTTCGTGCTGGACGATGGTTGGTTCGGCAAACGTGACGATGATTACTCTTCGCTGGGTGATTGGCATGTCCACACCGCGAAATTGCCGTCCGGCTTGAAGCAGCTCGCGGAGAACATCAAGGCGAAAGGTATGCTGTTCGGGCTTTGGTTCGAACCGGAAATGATTTCCGAGGACAGCGAACTTTTCCGCGCCCATCCGGATTGGTGCATCCATACGCCCGGCCGGGAAAAATCGCTCAGCCGCAGCCAGTATGTGATCGACTTCAGCCGCAAGGAAGTCCGCGACAACATCCTGGAGCAGATGATGGCGATCCTGGATGACGTACCGATCGACTACATCAAATGGGACTACAACCGCAACATGACCGAAATCGGTACGGCGGCTCCAGGCGCATTGCCGGGGGAAGTGCTGCACAAATACATGCTGGGTCTTTATGAAGTGATGGAGGCGCTGGTGACGAAATATCCGCAGATTCTCTTCGAAAGCTGCTCAGGCGGTGGCGGACGCTTCGACCCGGGTATCCTTTACTATATGCCGCAGACTTGGACCAGTGACAACACCGATGCGGTGGCGAGACTGGAAATCCAATACGGAACCAGCCTTGTCATGCCGATTTCGAGTATGGGTTCGCACGTCTCAGCTATCCCGAATCATCAGACGCATCGGATGGCTTCGATGAAGATGCGTGGGGATGTGGCGATGGCAGGCAATCTGGGCTACGAACTGGACGTCACGACGCTTTCCGAAGCCGAGAAACAGGAGATGAAGGAGCAGATCAGCTTCTACAAGGAACACCGCAGACTCGTCCAATACGGTGCCTTCCACCGCATCCTCAGTCCTTTCGAAACGCAGAACGAGGCCGCTTGGATCTTCGTGAGCCCCGAGCAGGACGAGGCGCTCTATTTCTACTACCGGGTTCTGGACCGGGCCAACCTGAAGAAGAAAAAAGTGCTGTTCAAAGGCTTGGACACTACTAAATTCTACAACGTCAGCGGGTATGAAGGGGCAATCGGCGGGGATGAGCTGATGAACCGAGGGCTGTACCTGAAGGATGCCCTGCAAGGGGATTACCAGAGTGTCTGTTTGGTGCTGAAGGAAACACAATCTGTTTAAAACGCAAAAAAAAAGCAGGAGGCTGTCTCGAAAATGAGATAGCCTCCTGCTTTTTTGTCAGTCCAAATATTCTTTTTCAAAAGTCTTCGTGCTGCGCACAGTGTCGAATTGGCGGACCAAGCTTTCGATCTCTTCGCGGGAATTGCGGAATTTAGGCGGCAAGGCCAAGCGTTCGCCCAATGTCTCGTAAGGCTCTTCATCATCGATGAACCCCGGACCTTCCGTCGCAAATTCTAAGAGGATACCTTGGGCGATGTTGGCGTAGAGCGATTCGAAGTAGAAGCGATCGACATAGCCGGAAATCGGGAAGCGGTAGGATCCCATATGCTCGATCCATTCTTCCAGTTCTTTGCGGTCCTTCACGCGGAAGGCCATGTGGTGGACGCTGCCGAAACCTTGCTGGGCTTGGCCCATCGTAGTGTTGTGCTCCACGATCATGCGGCCGCCGTTTCCGCCTTCGCCCACTTCGAAGAGATGCATGTCGCCATCGGAAGCGGCATGGCGGAAGCCCAAGACAGTCTCCAATACTTGCTTGTAGAATCCAAAATCAGCGATGCGGACGAAAATCGGTCCCAAACCGCGGATGCCGTACTCATTCGGAACAGGGCCTTTTTGCCACGGAATCCCGGGAGCCACGCCGGTATCCGACTCATCGGAAACCAACTGATAGAGCTGCTCATCGAAGTCCTGGAAGTCGATCACTCGGCGGCCGAACTGCTCATAAATGCCGGAATGCGTGATGTCGTATTTGTCGAAACGTTTCACCCAGTAAGCCAGCGCTTCATCCGAAGGGACGCGCAGGCCGGTCTTGAAGATTTCATTTGTCCCTCTGACGCCTTTCGGGATGCCGGGGAAGTCGAAGAAAGTCATGTCGGTGCCGGCACTGCCGCGATCATCGGCGAAGAAAAGGTGATAAGTCTGGATGTCGTCCTGGTTGACGGTTTTTTTGACCAAGCGCATGCCAAGGATGTTCGTGAAGAAGGCGTAATTCTTTTCGGCGCTGCTTGTGATGGCGGTGACGTGGTGGATTCCTCTTAATGTGTTCATGAATCGGTTCCTCATTTCATAATGTATTCTGTTTCGTATATTCCTAATTCGAGATATATAGCCAAAAAAAGAAATCAGCAATCAGCTAACTTAATGTCAGTATACCGGCGTCCGATTCAAGATGCAAGCATTTTGCCCCGCCAAGAAGAAAACGGCGCTCGGGAGACGTCACAAAATGCAAATGCAGGAGAAGCGTGTATAATGAGAAGAGCGAAAAGCATTTTGTGGACTACAACAAATCTAGAATGAACGAGAGGTAGTGAGCGCATGGCAGGAAATGGATTGATGATGCAATATTTTGAATGGTATTTGGATGATGATGGTCAATTATGGAATCGCCTGAAGGAGGATGCCAAGCATCTGAAGGAACTGGGCATCACAGCTGTCTGGACTCCTCCGGCCTACAAAGCGACAGGGACGAATGACACAGGCTACGGCGTCTACGATCTCTATGATTTGGGTGAATTCGACCAAAAAGGTGCCGTCCGCACAAAATACGGAACCAAGGAAGAGTACTTGGCTGCGATCGAAGCCTTGCATGCGGAAGGGATCGCCGTCTATGCCGACGTTGTCCTGAACCATAAAGCCGGCGCAGATGAAACGGAACGCTTCCTTGCTTATGAAGTGAATCCCGACAATCGCCAGGAAAAGCAGACAAAATCATACGAAATTGAAGGCTGGACGAAATTCACTTTCCCGGGCCGCGGCGACAAATATTCCGATTTCAAATGGTCCTGGGAGCATTTCACCGGAACGGACTTCAATAACGAGAACGGCAAAGAAGCCATCTATATGATCAAGGGTTTCGAAAAAGGCTGGACGGAAAACGAGAGTGTCGACAGCGAATACGGCAATTACGATTACCTGATGTATGCGGATATCGACTACAGCCATCCAGCGGTAGTCGAAGAAGTCAAGAAGTGGGCGGATTGGTACATCAAGGAAACCGGCGTCGACGGCTTCCGTTTGGATGCCGTCAAACACATCAATGACCAGTTCGTGCAGGAGTTCGTTGAAACGATCCGCGCGCAGCACGGCGATGATTTTTATGTGGTCGGCGAATATTGGAAGTACCGTTATGGTGCCATCAAGGAATACTTGGAAGCGACCGATTTCACTTTCGATCTGTTCGATGTCGCCTTGCACCAGAATTTCCACATTGCATCCCACCAAGGCAAGGATTATGATCTGCGGAATTGTTCAATCAGACGCTGGTCGCCAAAAATCCGACCCATGCGGTTACGTTTGTCGACAACCATGACTCACAACCCGATCAAGCCTTGCAGTCCTTTGTCGAGCCTTGGTTCAAACCCTTGGCATACGGCGTGACGCTCTTGCGCGAACAAGGCTTCCCGTGCCTGTTCTACGGCGATTACTACGGCATCAAAGGTGCGAATCCGGTCGAAGGGCAGCAGCCGTTCCTGGATAAACTGCTTTATCTGCGCGCGAACCATGCTTACGGCGAACAACGCGACTACTTCGACCACGGCAACTGCGTCGGCTGGACCCGTCTCGGCAATGAGGAGCATCCTTACGGCTTGGCGACAGTCATTTCCAACAGTGAAGAAGGATTCAAGGATATGTATGTAGGCGAACAGTATGCCGGACAGACTTTCGCTGACTACACAGGCAACCGTGAAGACAGAGTCGAAATCGCTGAGGACGGCAATGGGCATTTCCCTGTCAATGCCGGTTCGATTTCGGTCTGGGTGAAGGATGGCATCTCTCCGGAGGAAGCCTTCGATGCGGATGCGGTGGAAGAGTAACTTTTTACCGAACAACTGCGGGCGAATAGATTGAAGCTAAAACAATAGCCACAATAATGAAGGAGGTGTCTCATGGAGGCACCTCCTTCATTATTCATTATGTGGTCGAGAGCGCTCTTCTCCCGTGAAGGGAGGCTTCGCCGGAGTTCGGCCCACATTCTGCTGGTGTCCTCCGATGAAGGCTGCTTCGTCGTAGTTGAATGAGATTATTGTCGGCGTGCTCCGATTGGACGGTCCTTCACCGGAGCTGCGCCCGCATTCTTCCAGCGACTTCCTCCAGCCAAAACACGCAAATACATGCATAAGAAAAAGGCTGTCCTCAATGAGCGACAGCCTTTTTCTATGGGGGGAGGGTAGGTTAGAACTGGTAAGCGTAATTAAGGTGATGCCGGCCATCCTCTGGTTAAGGAATGGTGATCACATCTTGGGATTGCTTGTCGAAGAAGTGGGACTTGTTCATGTTGAAGGCCAAATCAATGACCTCGCCTGGCGAATGGAAATCGCGCGCGTCCACACGGGAAATGAATTCTGTTGCGCCGACTTTACTGTAAAGCATGGTTTCAGCACCCAATAATTCGGATACGACCACTTCCGCTTTGACAGCCCAAGTCGGGTTGGTTTCAAGAACGATCTGCTCACTTTGGATATCTTCCGGACGGATGCCGAAAATCAATTCTTTGCCGTTGTAGCCTTTTTCTTCCAAGACTCTGCGTTTTCCGGCCGGCAAGGTTAATTTAAGCCCTTCGCCGTTCGTGATGACGCCATCCTGCAGCGTTACGTTGAAGAAGTTCATGGCAGGCGATCCGATGAATCCGGCTACGAAGACATTCACTGGTGTATCGTAGACTTCTTTCGGGCTGCCGATCTGTTGCACAAAACCGTCCTTCATGATGACGATACGATCCGCCATGGTCATCGCTTCGGTTTGGTCATGGGTTACGTAGATGGTTGTCGTGTTCAGGCGACGGTGTAATTTTGCGATTTCAGCACGCATGGCCACACGCAATTTTGCGTCCAAGTTTGATAACGGCTCATCCATCAGGAAGACTTTTGCGTCACGCACGATTGCGCGACCCAAGGCGACACGCTGTCTTTGACCACCGGATAAAGCTGCCGGTTTGCGGTCCAAATATTCCGTCAAACCCAGGATGTCCGCTGCATTATCAACACGTTTTTTGATTTCATCTTTGCTGTACTTTCTCAGTTTCAGACCGAAAGCCATATTGTCGAATACGGTCATATGCGGGTATAGTGCATAGTTCTGGAACACCATTGCGATATCACGGTCTTTCGGAGCAACGTCGTTCATGACTGTATCGCCGATGACCAATTCGCCTTCCGAAATATCTTCCAAACCAGCGATCATACGCAACGTCGTTGACTTTCCGCAACCGGAAGGACCGACAAAGACGATGAATTCGCGATCTTGGATGTGCAAGTTGAAGTCTGTCACGGAATAATTTGGGGAATTGTCATATTTTTTATGGATGCTGTTCAATTGGATCTCTACCATTTATTTGTACCTGCCTTTTGAATTTTTTTTGGTTTTCTTTTATGTCCTTATCTTATTTGAAAGCGGATTCCATAACCACGGGAAACTGCCCAAAAAAGAGCGCAGTTTTTTTGTGCACTATGCCGAAGGCGCTTTCTGGGTGCGGAAAGCTTTTAGAAAAACCTCAGGAATTGGTCATGAAAAAGTCTCAATTCCTTGCTATAGTTTGCATAGCGCTCGCTCCGGCAGAGTCAGGAAAGAGCAAGCACACAACTAAACCGTGAAAAAGCGCCGTTGTTTTGGTAAAATGGTTCTTTGATACGTAAAAGATCGATACAGCGATACTAGAGAGAAAAAGGGGTTTTGATTGATGAGCAAAAGAGGGTTTGAAGTCATCAGCAGTTATGCCGATAAAAACATCCAATTACCCAAGCGTGCAACGAAACACGCAGCGGGATACGATTTTGAAGCAGCCGAAGAAATCGTCTTGCCGGCGATCTGGAAGACGGTCGTGCAAAGCGCGGGATCGCATCTTACGGAAATCTTCAGCAGCGACAAAGATGAGGCGCTCGAAAAGAAAGAGCAGCTTTTGCGTCCGCTTTTGGTTCCTACCGGAATCAAAGCCTACATGCAGGATGACGAATACTTGCAATTGACGAACCGTTCCAGCAATCCGCTGAAAAATTTCATCGTGCTGCCGAACGGTGTGGGCATAGTCGATGCGGATTATTACAATAACGAAGGCAATGAAGGACACATCTACTTCCAGTTCCTGAATTTCGGCTTGCGCGACAAAGTCATCCGCAAGGGCGACCGCATCGGCCAGGGCATCTTCCTGCAGTTCCTGAAAGCCGACCAGGATGAAGCGGAAGGCACGGAACGCACAGGCGGTTTCGGATCGTCAGGACAAGCCTAAAAAGAAAAGCCAAATCCGCGGGTATTTGCGTATTGTTATACGTAGAATAGGCTTTTTGTGATAAAATAAGATAAGTTGGTTCATACTTGAAGGAGAGATTCATTTGGCAAAAAAAAATGCAGTGAAATACGTTTGTCAGGCTTGCGGGTACGAGTCGCCGAAATGGCTGGGACGTTGCCCGAACTGCAACACTTGGAACCAAATGGAGGAAGAACGGGAAGCGACGAAAGCAGTGAAGCAACAGCAGCGTTCCAATTTCAGCGGGAATGTACCTGAAGCGATCGCCATCCAGGACATCAAGACCGAGAATCTGCCGCGCGTCAAAACGCAGATGGAAGAAGTCAACCATGTGCTGGGCGGAGGCATCGTGCCCGGTTCGCTGATTTTGATCGGGGGCGACCCCGGCATCGGCAAGTCCACTTTGCTGCTGCAGGTTTCGGCGCAGATCAACCAAGGTGGTCACCGCGTTCTTTACATCTCCGGAGAGGAAAGTGCGAGTCAGATCAAATTGCGGGCGGAACGGCTAGGGGTCAAGGGCACCGACTTCTACATCTACCCGGAAACGGATGTCGACGCGATCCGCAGCACGATCGAGCGGATCAAGCCGGAATTCGTCATCGTGGACTCGATCCAGACGATGATCCATCCGGACATCACGAGCACGGCCGGCAGCGTAACGCAAGTGCGTGAATGCACCGCCGAATTCATGCGGATCGCAAAGAGCAACGACATCGCGATTTTCATCGTCGGACACGTGACGAAGGAAGGCGCCATCGCAGGGCCGCGGATGCTGGAGCATATGGTGGATACGGTGCTGTACTTTGAAGGCGACCGTCATCATGCTTTCCGGATCCTGCGCGCCGTCAAAAACCGTTTCGGATCGACCGACGAAATCGGCGTTTTCGAGATGATCGAAGGCGGTCTGCGCGAGGTGCGGAACCCTTCCGAGCTGTTCCTGGAAGAGCGGCTCGCCGGAGCTTCCGGATCGGCAGTCGTTGCCTCACTTGAGGGCACGCGCCCGATTTTGGCCGAGATCCAGTGTCTGATTACGCCGACGGTCTTCGGGAATGCCCGCCGGACTGCGAGCGGCTTGGACTACAACCGGGTTTCGCTGATCATGGCCGTGCTGGAAAAACGGGCGGGCTTGCTGCTGCAGAACCAGGATGCCTACTTCAAATCGACAGGCGGCGTGAAGCTGGATGAGCCAGCCATCGACTTGGCCGTGGCGGTCAGCATCGCTTCAAGCTATTGGGACACCGAGACTTCCGCGACAGAGTGCTTTATCGGCGAAATCGGCCTGACCGGGGAAATCCGCCGGGTGAGCCGGATCGAACAACGCGTCAACGAAGCGCAAAAATTGGGCTTCACAAAGGTGTATTTGCCGAAGAACAATATGGCCGGCTGGAAGCACCCGGACGGGATCCAGATCATTCCTGTCGCAACGCTTCAAGAAACGCTGCGCAAAGTATTTCCGAATAAAAATTGATGACAGAAGGAAAGAGAGGGAAGCCTTTGAAACGGAAAATCATTACGGCCGTCTTCCTGATGGTGGGCGGCAGCGCTGGTATTACAGCACTGCCTTACCTGTGGGAATTAGCGGGCATACGAAACAATCTTTTCAACAATGTTTTTGTTAATTTTGGGGTTGGAGCACTTATATTTTATTTATTGTCATTTTTATTGATGAAATTGATTTTGGACATCATGCAAAAGATAGAAAATTATTTCAGCACCTTATCGGTGAGCTACATGCTGTTCGGTTCGATCGGAACGATCATCGGGCTGGTTTTGGCTTGGTTGATCGGCATCCCGTTGACATCATTGAGGATTCCGGTCATCAACGATGTGCTGCCGGCTATCCTGTCCTTGATCCTGGCCTATCTGGGCTTCCGCGTGGGGACTACCCGGATCGAAGAATTCCGTAAACTGTTCGCAGCGAAACCGAAAAAGCAGGAAGAAACACAGATGCTTGACCGCAAAGCGGATGATACTTTCCGCAAATACAAGATTTTGGATACGAGCGTCATCATCGACGGACGCATCTACGACATCGCCAAAACCGGCTTCCTGGAAGGCGTCATCGTCATCCCGAACTTCGTCTTGCGCGAACTGCAGTATATCGCGGATTCCTCCGACAGCCTGAAGCGCGTCAGGGGCAGACGGGGATTGGACATCCTGAACAAACTCCAAAAAGAAGAGGACATCGTCGTGGAAAGCTACGACGGTGAATTCGAAGAGATTCCCGAAGTCGACAGCAAGCTGATCCGTTTGGCGAAACTGATCGACGGCATCGTCATCACGAACGACTATAACCTGAACAAAGTCTGCGAGTTCCAGAATGTTCCGGTATTGAACATCAATGCCTTGGCAAATGCCGTGAAGCCGGTCGTCATACCCGGTGAATACATGGTCGTCACCGTCATCAAAGTCGGAACGGAACGCAATCAAGGGGTGGCCTATCTGGATGACGGCACGATGATCGTCGTCGAAGAGGGACAGCATTACATGAACGAGACGATCGAAGTCGTCGTCACGAGCGCCTTGCAGACAGCTGCCGGCCGCATGATCTTCGCGAAGCCTGCGCATTCACAAAAAGGCATCAAATAGGAAATCCAGCACGACACAACCAGCTCCACAGAAAAGGGGATACTTCATATGACAAAGAAAATCCGCGTACGTTATGCACCAAGCCCAACCGGTAACCTGCATATCGGAAACGCCCGTACCGCATTGTTCAACTATCTGTTTGCCCGCCATAACGACGGCGAGTTCATCATCCGCACGGAAGATACGGACATAAAACGCAACCTTGAACACGGCGAAGAAAGCCAACTGAAAAACTTGGCATGGTTAGGGATGGACTGGGATGAAGGTCCGGACAAACCAGGCAAATTCGGACCGTACCGTCAATCCGAAAGACAGCATATCTACGATCCGTTGATCGATCAACTGCTTCTTTCCAACCGCGCCTACAAGTGCTACTGCACCGAGGAAGAGTTGGAAACGGAACGCGAACAGCAAAGAGCACGCGGCGAAATGCCTCATTACGGCGGAAAATGCGCAAACTTGACGCCTTCCCAACAAGCAGAAAAAGAAGCACAAGGCATCACACCGGTCATCCGTTTCCGTGTGCCGATCGAAAACACTTATACATTCGATGACATCGTCAAAGGACCGATCACATTCGAAGCCAGCAGCGTCGGCGGGGACTACATCATCCGCAAACGCGACGGCTTCCCGACATATAATTTTGCAGTTGCGGTAGATGATCACATGATGGCCATCACCCACGTCCTGCGCGGAGATGACCACATCGCCAATACACCGAAACAAATGATGATCTATGAAGCCTTCGATTGGAAAATACCTACTTTCGGACACATGACGTTGATCATCAACAGCGAAACAGGCAAAAAATTGAGCAAACGCGATGAAACGATCCTTCAGTTCATCGAACAATACAAAGACTTGGGCTACCTGCCGGAAGCGATGTTCAACTTCATCACACTGTTGGGCTGGTCGCCTGTCGGAGAAGACGAAATCTTCTCGAAAGAAGATTTGATCAAGATGTTCGATCCGGAACGCCTGAGCAAATCGCCTGCTGCCTTCGACCAGAAGAAACTGGAATGGATCAACAACCAGTACATGAAGAGTGCCGACTTGGACACAATCGTAACTTTGGCCGCGCCTCACTTGGTGGCTGCCGGCAAATTGCCGGAAAACCCGAGCGAAGCCGACAATGAATACGCGAAAAAACTGATCGGTCTGTATCACGAGCAAATGAGCTATGCCGCTGAGATCGTTTCCCTGTCGGAAATGTTCTTCGCTGATGAAATCAACCTGGACGCAGAAGCGCAGGAAATCATGGCTGCCGAAACAGCGCCGACCGTGCTTGCCGCATTCAAAGAACAACTGGTTGCCATCGAGCCGTTCGAAGAAGCCGAAATCCTGGGCGCCATCAAGGCAGTCCAAAAAGAAACCAAGATCAAAGGCAAGAACCTCTACATGGCCATCCGTGTCGCCGTCAGCGGCCAAATGCACGGGCCTGAAATCGGCAAGACCATCGAAGTGTTGGGCAGAGAGAAGAGCTTGGCTCACCTGAACAGCGTATTGGAAAAGATGTAGGACCGACAAAAAAGTATAGCAAAAATGAGCTTATTCTATATAATAGATGGATAATCCAAAAAGGAGCATGAAATGACTTGAATAGATTACGCGAAACAATTCAAACCATAAAAGATCATGATCCGGCCGCGAGGAGTACGTTGGAAGTCGTTCTGACGTACCCGGGGTTACATGCCATCCTTATATATGATATCGCTCATTTTTTTTATAAGCGAAAATGGTATACCTTCAGCCGGGTGATTTCGCATCTCGGGCGTTTCTTAACCGGAATCGAAATCCATCCGGGAGCGACGATCGGCCGGCGTCTTTTCATCGACCACGGCATGGGGATCGTCATCGGGGAAACAGCCGAAGTCGGCGATGATGTCATGATTTACCATGGCGTGACGCTGGGCGGCACCGGGAAAGACACCGGCAAGCGCCATCCCACCATCGGGAACAATGTGCTCTTGTCCGCCCATGTGCAGGTGTTGGGCCCGATCAAAATCGGCGACAATGCCAAAATCGGGGCCTCCGCAGTCGTCGTCAGCGAAATTCCGCCTGATGTCACAGCGGTCGGCATACCGGCAAAAATCGTCCGTTACCATAACCATAAGCTGAAAGACTAGAAGACAACTGAATAATCAGCAAACGAAAAAGGGCGTCAGCCCTTTTTTCGAAGCTGGAAAGGAGTGCGCAATGTTAAAAATCTACAATACCCTGACGCGCGAAAAAGAAGAGTTCCAACCGATCCAAAAGAATAAGGTGGGCATGTACGTCTGCGGTCCGACCGTCTACAACTACATCCACATCGGCAACGCGCGCAGCACCGTGGCTTTCGATACCGTCCGCCGCTATCTGGAATACCGCGGCTATGACGTGAATTTCGTTTCGAACTTCACCGACGTGGACGACAAGATCATCCGCGCGGCAAAAGAAATGGGCATTTCCGCGAAGGAAGTCGCCGAAAAGTTCATCGCGGCCTTCTATGAAGACACCGCCGCGCTGCATGTCGAAAAAGCGACGCTGAATCCGCGCGTGATGGAAAACATCCCGGAAATCATCGCCTTCATCGGCGAACTGATCGAAAAAGGCTACGCCTATGCGGCTGACGGTGACGTCTATTACCGCACCGGCAAGTTCAAGGACTACGGCAAACTGAGCGATCAATCAATCAAAGACCTGATCGTCGGCGCCAGCGAACGCTTGGACGCGGAAGAGAACGTGAAGAAAGAGGATCAGCTTGATTTCGCGCTTTGGAAAGAAGCGAAGCCGGATGAAGTCTCTTGGGAATCGCCTTGGGGCCCGGGACGTCCGGGCTGGCATATCGAATGCTCCGTGATGGCGACCAAATACTTGGGCGACACCATCGATATCCACGGCGGTGGCCATGACCTGACTTTCCCGCATCATGAGAACGAAATCGCGCAGAGCGAGGCCAAAACCGGCAAAACTTTCGCGAACTACTGGATGCACAACGGCTTCGTCACAATCGGCGAAGACGCCGAGAAGATGAGCAAGTCGCTCGGGAACTTCGTGACGGTGCATGATATCCTGAAGGAAGTCGATCCGCAAGTGCTGCGTTTCTTCCTCGGAACAGCGCACTACCGCCGTCCGGTAAAGTACAGCGATAAAGCCATCGAAGAAGCCAAAATCAACCTGGATAAGGTCAAGATCGCCTATCAGAACGCCCACTATCGTCTGCAGGATGCCGTTGCGGCACTGCCGGAAGATGCGGAAAAACTGGCTTTGTTCCAGAATCTGCAGGAACAGTTCGTTACCGAAATGGACGACGATTTTCAGGCGGACAACGCCATGACGATCGTTTACCAGTTCGCCAAGGAATTGAACATCTACGCGGAAGGTGAAGCCGTTTCTGAAGCGGTCATCACCAAAGCAATTGCTTTGTATAAAGCGATGGTCGGCGTCTTCGGCGTTGTGCTGGAGGAAGAGGCCTTGTTGGATGATGATATCCAAACGCTGATTGATGAACGGACACAAGCACGAACAGACAAAAATTTCGCCCGCAGTGATGAAATCCGTGATTACCTGAAAGATCAGGGCATCATCCTGGATGACACTTCGCAGGGCACCAGATGGAGAAGAGCATAGTGACAGAACAAAATTGGAGCTTATTGAACGGTCTTGCCTTGGCGTATGTCGGCGATGCCGCTTATGAGACCTATATCAGAACGCATTTACTAGAAAAAGGACACACCAAACCCAACCAGCTCCACCGTCGGGCGACTTTCTTCGTTTCGGCCAAGGCCCAAGCGAAGCTGATGCACGCGTTGCTTGCCAAAGAGGGCTTCCTGAGCGAAGAAGAAGTGGATATGTACCGTCGCGGCCGCAACAGCAAGAGCCATACGATCGCCAAAAATGCGGACGTAACGACCTACCGCATCGCGACCGGATTCGAGTCGTTGATGGGTTATCTGCATCTTTCCGGGCAAGTGGCGCGACTGGAAGAGTTGATCCGTTGGTGTATCCAAGAAGTCGAGGAAAACAATTATGAAAAATAAACCGAACCGCGCGTTCAAAGACAGCCGCACTGCCCCGAAAAAAGGCAGACCGGAACCAAAACCAAAACGACGCGATGACGAAGAAAAAGAAACACCCGAAAACGAAGACTTCGTGATGGGACGCCACCCGGTACTGGAATTGCTGCGCTCCGATCGCGACGTCAACAAACTGTTCATCCAAGATGGATTGGGCGGAGAAAAATTGGGCGACATCATCAAGCTGGCGAAGGACCGCAAGATCCAGATCCAAGCGGTGCCGAAGTCCAAGCTGGACACGTTGTCCGACAATGCCGTCCATCAAGGCGTCATCGCCGCTACGGCCGCTTTCCAGTATGCCGTACTCGATGATCTGTTCGAAGCGGCTGCCGCCAAGAACGAAGATCCTTTCTTCATCATCCTGGATGGTGTCGAGGATCCGCATAACCTTGGTTCCGTGCTGCGTACCGCGGATGCCTGCGGTGCCCACGGAGTCATCATTCCCAAGCGCCGCGCAGTCGGCTTGACGGCGACCGTCGCCAAAGCATCTACAGGCGCCATCGAGCATGTGCCGGTCGTGCGCGTCACGAATCTGCACCGCACCGTTGAAGAACTGAAGGAACGCGGCGTCTGGATCTATGCTACCGACATGTCCGGGCAGGATTACCGCCAGTGGGACACAACCTTGCCATTGGCCATGATCATCGGCAACGAAGGCAAAGGCATTTCCCGCCTGTTGAAGGAATCCGCTGACGGCCTGTTGACCATCCCGATGGTCGGCCATGTCCAAAGTCTGAACGCCGGCGTCGCAGCCGGACTGATGATGTACGAAGTTTTCCGCAAACGCCACGTTTGATCCGCGGCGTCTGCGTACCAGAAGAAGCGAGGTGACGGCCATGTTGAAGAAAGAAATTTTGATAGTGGACGGCTACAATATGATCGGCGCCTGGCCGGAACTGGTGAAGCTGAAGAACCAGGACCTCATCGAAGAGTCCCGGGATCAACTGCTGCAGGCGCTATCCGATTATCAAAGCTATGAAGGGAATGAAGTCTGGTGCGTCTTCGACGCCCAGTTCGTTCCCGGTATCACGAAAGAATACTCCAAATACCGGGTGAAGGTCATCTTCACCGCACAAGGGGAGACCGCTGACACCTACATCGAAGGCGTAGTCAAAAAACTGCGCAACGTGCTGACCGAAGTCTACGTCGCCACCAGCGACCTGGCCGAACAGCAGCTCGTCTTCTCGAAAGGCGCCCAGCGCATCTCCGCCATGGAACTCTACAAGGACATTAAGCGCTCCAAAAAAGCCTTGGAGTCCGAAAGCCGCCGCTTCCGCGACCAACGCCAACGCGGCACCTGGTCGGATGACCAACTGGAGATCCTGCGGGAGATCTACAAGGATATGGTGGAGTGAAGACACGCTCATAATGAACACAAATAAGAGGTCGTCTCGTTTAATTGCGAGGCGACCTCTTATTTGTGGGATTGAGTTTACAATAGCGGCCCCGAAATCCGTTCTCAACTCCGGAGAAGGGACCGCCCACCGGAGTCAGTCCCACACAATAAGCCTTAACTTCTGTGAAGGCGGTGTCATCGGAGTATGCGAGCAAAATATGGGCCAAACTCCGCCCGCAACGTGGGAAATTCTATTTGGCATAATCGTATGTCTGGGAAAGGGGAAATGAAAGGTACGCATGCAGAATTACAGGAACTGCTGACGACACTCTTTAACAGAAACGGTATATATTGGATATGTTCGCTTTGGGTAAGGTATACTGTATAGAGGATTTAAATAATTTTTTGAAGATGCAGAAAGTGGGTAATGCTATTGAAAAAACAAACGAAAAAAATGATTGCCCCAATAGTGATTACAGTTTTAGTTATTTCCTATTTTATATTCTACATGTGGCTGGGACTGGCTAGTTCTGGTGACATCCCTTTGCTGATGAAAATACTACTGATCGTTGTCCCCAGCGGATTAATTGTGCTAATGGTGTACTTATTAATTGAAAGAGTGAATGAAATCAAGAGGATGATGACGATGATCTTAGTAAATACTGATTATATAAGCGGAAAAGAATTACGAGATCTTAAGGATATGATAAGTGATGCAACCTGATATGAACACAAATAAGAGGTCGTCTCGTTTAATTGCGAGGCACCTCTTATTTGTGATTGAGTTTACAATAGCGGCCCATCCGTTCTCAACTCCGAGAAGGACCGCCCACCGGAGTCAGTCCCCACAATAAGCCTTAACTTCTGTGAAGGCGGTGTCATCGGAGTATGCGAGCAAAATATGGGCCAAACTCCGCCCGCAACGTGGGAAATTCTATTTGGCATAATCGTATGTCTGGGAAAGGGGAAATGAAAGGTACGCATGCAGAATTACAGGAACTGCTGACGACACTCTTTAACAGAAACGGTATATATTGGATATGTTCGCTTTGGGTAAGGTATACTGTATAGAGGATTTAAATAATTTTTTGAAGATGCAGAAAGTGGGTAATGCTATTGAAAAAACAAACGAAAAAAATGATTGCCCCAATAGTGATTACAGTTTTAGTTATTTCCTATTTTATATTCTACATGTGGCTGGGACTGGCTAGTTCTGGTGACATCCCTTTGCTGATGAAAATACTACTGATCGTTGTCCCCAGCGGATTAATTGTGCTAATGGTGTACTTATTAATTGAAAGAGTGAATGAAATCAAGGAGGATGATGACGATGATCTTAGTAAATACTGATTATATAAGCGGAAAAGAATTTGAAATGTTAGGACTAGTTAAGGGGAGTACGATTCAGTCCAAAAACTTAGGGCGCGATATTTCACAAGGGCTTAAAACGCTAATTGGTGGAGAGCTCAAAGCCTATAACGAAATGATGAATGAGGCCAGGGCTATAGCAACAAAGCGTATGGTTGACGAAGCGACTGCGTTAGAGGCGGATGCAGTTGTAAACATTCGGTATGCTTCCTCTGCAATCATGCAGGGCGCAGCTGAAGTGATTGCATATGGAACCGCTGTTAAATTTAAATAAAATAGCGTAGGAACGCAAATGACAACTTTCATAAGAACACAAAGAAGAGGTCGTCTCATTTTGAGGCGGCCTCTTCTTTGCGCTTATCGCAGGCTTTTTGGGCGGAAAATCCGCCATCCGCTCGAAAACAAGCTACTTGGCAATGTCTTTCCGATAGTCGCTAGGCGTTACGCCCATCTCTTTTTTGAACACCTTCGTGAAGTAATTATAGTCAGGGATGCCTACATATGCGGCAATATCTTGAATGCTCATAGAACTGGAGTTAAGTAATTTTATGGCGTCATTGATGCGTAATTGGTTAATGTATCGAATCACAGTTGTCCCTACTTCTTTTTTGAACTGGCTGGAAATGTAGGGAGCTGATAAGTTGAATTTTTCTGAAATGCTTTTCAGTGTCAATGGCAAATTCAGATTGAATTCAATATAGTCCAATATTTTCCTAACGGATAGAGAGTAAATGTTTCTGGATTTATTTTGAACAAGCAAGCAATATTCCCGGATCATTTGTTCATATAATTTATGTAAAGCACTTTCTGAGGTGGTAAGTTCAATCATATGGAGAAACTTACTTGATATTTCATGTAAGTATACAGGATGTATTTCATTTCCTTCGACAGCCTTACGAAATAAGGTATTTGCTGAAGTCAGGTGAGATTTTTGATCTCTGAGTGTGTTTTTTAGGCGAGGTTCAATAGGTGAACTCATGAACCGCTCTGCTTCAACTAATGCTTTTTCCCAATCCCCATTACGAATGTGGCTGAGAAGCTCTTTTTCTATCTTATAGCGATCGAATACAGCGTCGAAATAAGCTTCAAAATTATCTTTAGGAGTATAAATATAATGATCTTTACTGGAAGTGTAAAAATCATGATATTTGATGGAGAACGGAGTGATGTCCTCTTTGTTAATATAGGAGACGATATTTGAAATGATTGAAATAAGATGTAAGTTATTGTCTATCTGAGGAATCCCGAACAGGAATCCTTTTATATTTTGGATATCTGTTGCAGTTAGGTGATTGTTTTCAGTGATTTCATTCCAATAATCATCATTAATCGGATTGTTGAAATAAGGACCTATGGCAACGATATCCTGTTTATCCACGAACGGAAAGAAAAAAATATAGCTGATTGAATAATTATCCGTTACAAAATAGAAAGTGTTTTTTTCCATGGTCAACAGAAAGTCCTGCACTTGTTTGTACAATGTTTCAGAATCTTCAAGACTTTCTCGGAGAGAGTGGTCAAATGCGGATATATTAGGGTATGGAGCTATGAAATAATGAAAGTTTAAATGCAATGTATCCGAGAGAAGCTTTGTAATAAAATCGATCGTTGATGAATTCATTTCATTTCTCCTTAAAATCAAACTGTAACAGTAGTTTACTCCGGAATAGGGAATAAATAAACAAAAAAGGAAAATCACCTTAAAAACGTACTAATTGAAACCGTTTTATTCTAATTGTATAGAAAACAACGTGCTATAGTATGGGAAATAAATGAATAATAGGTGATTAGATAAATGATAACCAATCTTAAGGGAATACCGTATGGGTTAGCGGATAAAGACATTGAGTGGGTAGAAGAAACAATAAACAAGATGTCGATTGAAGAGAAAATTGGGCAACTGTTCATCGTCTTAGGTAAAAGTAGCAATGAGGAATACGTCCGGAATTTGGTGGAAAAATACCACATAGGGGGAGCTCGATATACTGAAAGGGATCCTCTTAAAATCCTAAAACAAAATCGAGCGTTCCAGAAGTACAGTAAAACGCCTATGTTTATTGCAGCGAATTGCGAGGATGGCGGCAGCAGTCTCTGCCAAAACGGCACGCAAGTGGCAACCCAAGCGCAATGTGGAGCGACTGCTACTCCGGAAGCTGCGTATCAAATGGGAAATATCGGTGGCATAGAGGCTACCGCCTTGGGGTGCAATTGGACCTTTTCTCCAATCGTGGATATCCTCTTTAATTGGCGCAACACGATCGTGAATACCAGATCTTTTGGGAATGAAGCGGACCAAGTTTTGGAATTGGCCAAAGCAAATATCAAAGGCTTAAAAAACAGCAATATACTGGCAAGCGCGAAACATTTCCCGGGAGATGGCGTTGAAGAAAGAGATCAACACTTGGTGATGGGAATCAATGATCTGACCTGTGAAGAATGGGATGCCAGTTTTGGCAAGGTCTATCAGTCACTCATAGAAGATGGGCTAGAAACGATTATGATTGGCCACATTGCACTTCCTGCATACAGCAGAAAGTTAAGGCCAGGCATCCTGGATGAAGACATTATGCCAGCCACATTAGCGCCTGAAATCACAACTGATTTATTGAGAAAACAATTAGGTTTCCAAGGGCTAGTAGTAACCGACGCTTCTCATATGGGGGGCTTGCTGAGTGCTAGACCAAGAAATGAACAGCTTCCACATGCGATTGCAGCGGGATGCGACATGTTCTTGTTCATGCATGATGAAGAAGAGGATTTCCAATACATGCTGGATGGGTATGAAAAAGGCATCATTCCTGAAGAGCGATTACAGGAAGCCCTTGAACATATCTTAGGGATGAAGGCAAAGCTAGGCTTGCACAAAATGAAAGCGGAGTCTCTGGAAGAGGCGACGACGAAATTGGCGCAAATCGGCAGTACAGAGCACTTAGCAACGGCAAAAGAAATTGCCGATGAAAGCATTACGCTTGTAAAAGATACACAAAACTTGCTACCGATCGATGTGCGTGAGAAGAAACGAGCCATGCTGTATTTTCTCGAAAGTGCTCCCGTTTCTTATGCTGATGGCACAGACAAGTCCAAGAAAATCGTGGTTGAAGAACTGGAAAAAGCTGGATTTCAGGTTGACGTGAATGATTCGTTTTATGACCTTGAGCAAAGAGAACGCTCCCCATTCAATAAATTTAAAATTATGGCTATGCCCACAGTCGAATCTTTCAAAAAGCAATACGATGTTGTTTTCGTGTTTGTCCATATGAAAGGCTATGCCCAAGAAAATAATGTACGGGTGAAATATTCTGCGCCACATTCTAATGAATTGCCTTGGTGGATCAATGAAGTTCCTACAGTTTGTGTTTCTTTAAGCTATACCAATCATCTGTACGATTTGCCAATGATGAAAACATTCATAAATGCTTACGGACCAACCAGAGCATGCATTCGAGCCACAGTTGAGAAGATAACGGGTCAGTCGGAATTTAAGGGCAAATTTAATGAAACCGTATGGTGCAACAGTTGGGACACCAGATATTGATACAGAAAGGAAGTTGCAAAAATGTCCATACAAGGAGAAACATTGCTGGAAGTTAAAAATATGTTTAAAAGCTTTGGGCCTACGATTGCCTTAAAAGATGTAAATCTGACTATAAAAAGAGGCCAAATCCATGGTCTGGTCGGTGAAAACGGAAGCGGTAAGAGCACCGTGACCAGTATTGCATCCGGATTGCAGGATTGCGATAGCGGGGAAATGATTTATCTTGGGAAAGCATGGCATCCAGAAAGTATGATTTATGCACGCGAGCAAGGCATGAGCATGATCCTTCAGGAAGCAAATACGATCAGTGATGTGACTGTTGCAGAGAATTTATTTGCGGGAAAAGAAGCGGAATTCACTAACTTGGGTATGGTGTCCAAAAAGAAAATGGTTCAAGCGGCTGATGAACTCCTGCAAAAATTTGGTGTCGAGCACATCAAGGGCGGTGACAGCATAAACAGATACAGCTTTGAAGACCGAAAACTGATTGAAATCTGCCGTGCGGTAACGGATGATACACAGCTGTTAGTTGTTGATGAAACAACTACAGCCTTAAGCCATATCGGGAGAGCGTTAATCTACAAGCTCATCAACAAAATGGCGGCTGAAGGAAAAGCTGTCATATTCATCAGTCACGATATGGATGAAATCATTGAAGTATGCAATATTTTGACGGTATTGAGGGACGGAAACATCATAGGGACGTTAGAAAAAGAAGATATGGATCCCAAAAAAATCCGTTACATGATGGTAGGGCGTGAAATTGGAGAAGCTTACTACAGAGACGACTACGATCCATCCCACTCCGGTGAAATTGTATTGGAATTTAAGAATGCATCCTTTAATGAAATAAAAAACTTTAATCTAAAATTGCATAAGGGTCAAATCTTAGGCCTGGGCGGATTATCAGGCAGCGGCATGCGTGATGTAGGGAGAGCAGCTTTTGGATTGGAACGACTGAAAGAAGGCGCAATCGAATGTAAAGGAAACCCTATCGAAGGCATTATGTCCGCAATCGACAACAATATGGGTTACATCTCAAAAAATCGCGATCGGGAAGCGCTGATTGGAGAAGGATCAATTCGAGACAACATCATTATGCCAAGTATTCGGGGACTGTCCGGAAAGATGATGTATTTATCAAAAAAAGCATCCACAAACGTTGCTCAGACACCAAATTGATGCTTTCAGCATAAAATGCAACAACGAGAACCAATACGTTTCGACGTTATCTGGCGGCAACAAGCAAAAAGTTTCCTTCGCAAAATGGATGGCGAAAGACAGTGACATCTTCATCATGGATTGCCCGACGCGCGGAGTGGATATTGGTGTTAAACAATTTATGTATCAATTGATTAGCCAAATGAAAGCGGATAATAAGGCGATATTGATGATCAGTGAAGAATTGCCGGAGCTGATCGGAATGTGCGATCAAATCATAATCATGAAAGACAATGAAGTCAGCGCCAACATTACACGGGATAAGGATCTGAAACAGACAGATATCATTGAGTACATCATTTAATGGCGTCTTTTGGGAATAATGAAAGGAGATAATTATGGAAAAACCAGCAAATAAATCGAGTGGAGAAAATCATATCGAATCGGCGGATTTTCTTGGTCTGATGAAAAAAATCAAAAAGTGGGATTGGCTAAGTATTGTTCCTTACTTAGGCTTAGTATTAATCCTGATCGTTTTTAGCTTTACTTCCAATGGGAACCTATTTGGAGCTTATAACGTCAGCATTGTGGTCCAACAAACGGTGGCTTTGGCTATTGTATGTCTGGGAGGAGTATTTGTATACTCAATGGGAAATTTGGACATCTCGATTGGAGCCACAATCGGTCTCTGCACACTGATTCAAGCGATTGTTTTAAATGCCACAGGAAATCTTTTGCTAGCGTTTATGGCCGCCTTGCTCTTAGCGCTGTCTTTTGGATTAATCAATGGGGCGGTGAGTTCTTGGTTAGGTCTCCCTTCTGTCATCACTAGTTTGTTCCTGATGTTTATCGGAACAGGCGTTCAAACGATTATAACTCTGAAAACCAATACAATCAGAACCAGCTTTGATTTTTCATTCTGGAAAAACATGTATGTTCAAATTGGAGCATTGGTAATTATGTTTTCTGTCGTGTATTACTTATTCAATTATACGCGTCTAGGTAAATATACAAGTAGTATTGGTGCAAACTTGGAATTTGCCAAACAAAGTGGTGTGAATGTATTCAGAAACAAAATATATGCGTATCTCATCATGGGAACCTGCGTAGCGATAGCGAGCCTGTTCATTTTAGCCCGGTCGGGAAGCTCTTCCCGTGTCACGGGTGCAGGGTATCATATGGATGTTATGGTGGCGTTGATCCTCGGCGGAATGCCTTTGTCAGGAGGAATGAAGAGTAAAGTCAGTGCTGCTCTGATCGGTTCATTTTCCTATATTCTTTTGACAAATGGGCTTACGCTATCCGGGGTTGCTGCAAGTAATGTTCCGCTGGTAAAGGCATTGATTTTTGCGGTCATCGTGATCATAACCAGCCGCAAGAAAGGAGTCGTGTTACCAAGATAAGCTGCCTCTATTCAATGTTTGGAATGTTTCATAAAAAATATATCAGGAGATGATCAGGATGAAAAAAATGATAAAACTACTTATGAGTGCAACAATGTTATTAGGCTTGGCAGCGTGTGGTGGAGCAGATGAACAACAAGGGTCCGACTCGACTGCGGCAGGCAACAGTACAGCTGAGGAAGCGTCATTTGACTATGCGGATGTAAAGATTGGCGTACTCGGTCATATGCAGAGCGGAGAGACGCTCGATGCACTGACCGTCTATATGGACGCTTTGTCGGAGGAAGTGGGTTTCTCATATGAGTATGTCGTAGGAAGCAGCTACGATGAGCAGACCAACATAACAGCCGTGCAGAATTTGATTGCATCTGGAGTGGACGGGATTATTTTGGCGATAGACAGCGGAACACCGGCAATTTTGCAGGAGTGTGAGGCTGCAGGTGTATTCCTATCCGCATTCATCACAGACATGGATAGCAGTTTTGATGAGTTAAAGTCAAGTGACTATTATTTGGGAAATGTGAATGATGGCCTGTACGATACTTCCTCAATTGGAGAAAAAGCTGCCGAGTTAGTAATCAAAGATGGTAATACGAACGTAGGCATCGTCACATTCCCATTACTATACTTCCCACAAAAAAGTGCGGCAATCCAAGCGTTTACGAAAACAATTGAAAGCCATAATGACACTGCGACCGAACCTATTGAAATCTATGAGACTCAGGAGTTAAGTTTTAGTGCATTGGAAGATACATATTTTAATAATTATCCTGAATTAGACTCTATTTTTAGCTTAGCGAGTGGTTTTGTGCATCCGACGATGGTAAGTGCGGATAAGACAGATATTGATTTGTATACCACAGGATTTAAAAAAGATGATTTAGACGCATTTGAAAATGGCGAAATGAGAATGATGACGTTATCGAACGTCGAAGTTGTAGCCCTTCCTGTTGCGATGATCCTTAATGCTGTGGCAGAGAAACCATTTGCTGATCAACCAGAAGAAGCAGAGCGTATCGATACTTCAGTGGTTTTTGTAACCAACGATGAAGAGTTAACAGCTCTGGAGGAAAAATGTTTCTACTTCACCGCAGATATAAACCAAGCTTTCATTTCTCCGGAAGACTTCACGCAATATCTTACTGCATATAATCCAGATGCAAGTTATGAGGAGTTCAAAGAAGTACTTGTGAACATGTCCATGGAAGATTTGATGGCCAAATGAGAATAGTAAGACGATTAGTCACAAGGAAATACTGGGGTGAAATTTATGAATAGTAAAACAATGGTCAGGAATATATTGATAACAATATGCTTGCCCGTTCTGATGTTCGTGGTTATGTACACTATCACAAAATCGAATGGGATAGACTATTATGGGCAATCGGCCATGTGGAAAGCTATTTTCAGGAATTTGGGGATGGCTGTCACGATGGGCTGCGGGTTAGCCATGCAATTGCGTCATGGTAGATTTGACTTTTCAGGTGGGGCTACGATGGTATTGGCTGGAACGCTAGGTGTCTATTATACGCAACAGTTTAATGGTGGACCGATGATGCTACTGGCACTATGTGTTGTTTTCTCAGTAATCATCAGTATGATTACTGCCACAGTCTATGTCACCTCAAAATTACCGATCATCATTTGTACCATTATGTTAGCGTTAGTTTATGAAGCATTGACTCTTGTTCTTGCAGGAGGCAATGGTGTAAATATTATGGCGAATGTGGGCTTGAATATTTTTGGAAGAGAACCCTACACAATATATATTATGGTGTTCGCCATGATTTTGTATCAAATTATTCTATCGCTTACGCCTTTTGGGTATAGAGCAAAACTACTGAGACATGGTCAGCATGTCTCGGTAAACATTGGAATCAACGAGAGAAAAAATGTTATTACAGCCTATGTTTTTTCTGGTATTTTATTCGGGCTCGCGGCAACTATCTTTGTATCTCAAAATAAAGTAGAAACATTATCCAATTTATCTTCTACAGGGATTTTGTTCAGTTATATCGCTTCTGTCTACATAGGGATGTTCCTGGGGAAACTTACCCTGGAGATTGTTGGACTTACCATTGGAGCATTAACTATCCAGTTGATGAATTATGGTTTGGGTGCAATGGGTTATGACAGCGGTGGTTGGAATAACATATTCTTCGGAATATTTATGATGACATTCTGGATCATAACCAGTAAGGCTGGTCAGATTGAGATTTTTCTATCGAACCTATCCAAGAAGAAAGAAATTGGACAGAAGACTTAATTTTTTAGCATAATACCAATCATAGGCCTGAGCATTACTCCTTTTTGTAGTATGCAAAGGCCTATACGTATGTATAAATGAAGCGTATTTGAGTTATAAATTAAAAAAGGTTGGAGGTTTACAAATGCGGAACACTTATTCATTAAATGAGGGCTGGACATTTAAAAAAAGAGATTTCAGCTTAGAAAAAATAAAACCCAAATCTACATCTGAAGAGCTGATAAATTTACCGCATACATGGAACAATGAGGTAAATAATAACAGAGAAGAGTTTTCTTATCAGAGAACGATTACTATTTCAGACAATCATAGAGACGATAATCTGTATTTAGAATTTTTAGGAGCCAACAGTGTATGTAAAGTCTATTTGAATGACCTGTTTGTAGGAGAACATCGCGGAGGTTATTCGGCCTTTCGATTTGATATCACGGCATTGTATGGTTGGGATAGAGAAAATGTAGTGACTGTTTTTGTGGATAATAGTCAAACGAGTGATGTGTCCCCTCTTAATGGAGATTTTACGATATACGGGGGCCTGTACAGACCTGTAAATCTGATTTGCATTGGTAAAGATCATTTCTCTTTAGACTATTGGGGAACAGATGGAGTCATCATCAGGAGTGAAGTCAAAGAGGACAAATCAGGTGTCGTCAATTTAGAAGTACATACAGTTTGCGCATCAGATGCTGCAGTAAACATAAAGATAATGGATGAAGGAGATCGTATCATTTATTCGGAAACGATCCCCTCGGACCAAAAAAATGTTGCCATTGAGCTGGATGAACTGAATCTTTGGGAAGGTCAAGAAAGTCCGTATTTATATACTTTAGAAGCAACCTTGCAGAAAAATGGAACGGCTGTCGATCAAATCAAGAAAACATTCGGCTTCAGAAGTTGCAACTTAACCCCTGACCGAGGCTTCTTTTTGAATGATAAACACTTGCGGATAAATGGCGTTGCCAAACATCAAGATTTTGAAGATGTAGGGAATGCCGTTAGGAACGAACACATCGAAAAGGACTTTGAGATCATAAGGGAGATTGGCGCCAATGCAATCCGGCTTTCTCATTATCAGCATAGTCAATCTGTTTATGATTTGTGCGATAAAGAAGGATATGTGGTTTGGGCTGAGATCCCCATGATGTCCTCTGCCGGATAGGGAAGGCGTATTGGAGAATGCGGCCGACCAATTAACCGAGCTGATCCTACAAAACTGTCACCATCCCTCCATTTGTTTTTGGGGCATTCAAAATGAAATTGCCATGGACGGAGAATCCATTGCGATGTACCAATCAGTAAATACGCTGAATGACCGTGTGCGGGAATTACTGCCCACTGCCTTAACGGCCAGTGCAAATATGAATGAAGTCAAAAACAACAGTCCATTAAACTTTATTACTGACATGATGGGGTATAATTTATACTTTGGTTGGTATTATGACAGCATGCAAGACTTGAATGATTGGATTGAAAATTTCCACACAGAAAATCCGCAAGTTTCGTTGGGTATTTCTGAATACGGGGCCGATTCTAATCTGGCTTTCCACTCTGATACTCCAAAAGTGAAGGACTACAGTGAAGAGTTTCAAGCAGTCTACCATGAACAAACCTATCCCATCATCAAGGCAATGCCCTATATGTGGGGAAGTTTTGTTTGGAATATGTTTGATTTTGGAAGTAGCGTCAGAAACGAAGGCGGCACGAAAGGGAAGAACTGTAAGGGGTTAGTCAGCTTTTGATCGCAATACTAAGAAAGACGCCTTTTACTATTATAAAGCCAACTGGTCTGCGGAACCTTTTATTCATATATGCGAAAAACGTTTTGTTAATAGGGACAAAGATACGATTGACATCAAGGTATATTCGAACCTGAAACAAGTCTCTTTAATGATCAATGAAACAGCTCTGGGAACCGTTGCGGGAGAAACCGTATTCTCATTTGAAAATGTACGTTTACAGCCAGGAGAGAATAAAGTTAGGGCATATTCCGATAGTTACGAAGACGTTGCAGTCTTCAGGAAGGTTGACGCTCCAGATCAATCTTATATTTTTGTAGATCCGAATCCTGAGATAAATGTCAAAAACTGGTTTACACAGGAAAGCGGTGAGGTTGATCTTTTCCCAAGCGATTCTTATTCGGTTCTGGACACATTAGGAACTTTAATGGAAAATGAAGAGGCGTGGAATGTAGTTAAAGAATCAGCACCAGACATCGCAGAACGATCTGTGCCTGGCGCGCCTGTTACATTATTATGGGTTGCTAACAAGATGAAAAATTACTTCTCTGAAGAAGCGGTTAAAGAGATCAATAACAAATTGATAAAAATTACTAAAAGCTGACGCCTTTTACGTAAGGATCTCTCAGGATAATCAATTAAGTGAAAAAGGCAGGAACTCACCCGGTTGCGGGAAGTTCCTGCCTTTTGCTTGTCCTTACTATATTTCCAGGCAATGCTCAAGGATATTTTTTCATCGAAACCATTTGGATCAGCACGAGTGCCAGACTGGTCAGGAGGGCAATAAAGGCAATACTTTGGATACCGCTGAGGTTGATGACGACGGCAGCCAAGCTGGCGCCGAACGCACCGCCCAGTTGGATCAAGGAGCTGTTGATGCTGAGCATGAAGCTGGATTTGTTTTCGGTCACTTGGGCGATGCCGGTGTTGAGCTGCAGCCCGGTGAACCAGGCACTCATCAGCCACACGATAATGAAAAGCACACTTAACCATTTCGACGGTTGGAAAACAAGGATCAATAGCATCGCTGCCGTTTGGAGTACCGACCCCGAGCATAAGTGACTTGGCGTATCCGATAGCATCCGATACATGGCCGCCGATCAGATTGCCAGTGAAACTGGCGAGGCCAAGCGCAACCAATATTAGGCTCATCAGCGGCTCGATGGAAGGGAAAAGCAGCAACAAGTACGGCGTAGCATAGGTGTAGAACGCATTGTACCCCATAAACATGGCAAACGTATAGGCAAACAGCAACAACGTTTTCCCGTCCTTAAAGAACTGCAGCTCGTTTTTCAGATCCAGTTTGGTGGCCTCGTGGTCCGCTTTCGGCAAATATTTCAGGAAATAAGCGAGGGACAACAGCATCATGGCATTCAATATCCAAAAAATGCTGCGCCAATCCAGGACAGCGGACAAGGCGCGCGTCAACGGGATGCCGATAACGAGCGCCAAGGAACTGCCCATGATATAGAAAGCCAAGGAACGCCCTTGCCTATCTTTGGGAGAGAGCGCCAAGATCGTCGAAATGGCCAACACGCCATAGCTGTTGGCGGATATCCCCATCAGCAGCCGGACGATGAGCAGCTGCACAAAATTTTGGGCATAGATAAGCGCGAATGTCGTCAAGATCGTCGCAAACAGCATCAGCTTCAGCATCCGGCTGCGTTCGACCTTCCGGAACAGGATCAAAGTGATCGGCACCCCGAACGCAGCCCCGTAAGAATACATCGTGTTCAGCAACCCCGACTCGGCCACCGAGATGCCCAGCGAAACGGCCACCTTGTCCAAGATGCCGCTGAAGACAAACGCCGTCATGGCAAGGACAAAGCTCATCAAACTGAAGACCAGTAACATAAGATTTGGTTTTTTCATTTCATTCTCCTTTTAATAGTGATTTTCTATGCGGATAAAGGTGCATATGAATTTTTCGGAGGCACCTTTATCTGCATTCTTTTTGTTCGCGTTTACATTAATAGGTAAGGGCAATTTTGTTATTCCAGCTATATTTACATGGAATCCGAACCTAAATCCATTATACAGGTTAACCTTCACTTTAAGTCAAGCCTTCCCAGGATAAATCATTCCGGTCATTGTCATAGGCGGATAGAAGATACTGGTACAAAAACGTAAAATTGAAACGGAAAATTTGTAAAATTGGATATTTCAGACTGAATGATTCATAGCAAAAATGACATTGATCATTCCATTTCAAAATGAAATAGTAGTTTCATTTTGAAATGGAACGGTCGGTTGCATTAAAAGGTAAACGCTTTTATACCCTGCTTTTAAAGTTGGCACGCTTTTTGCATTATAGAGAGTGTAACCAAAAGAAAGAGGGGATGAGAAATGGAACTGGATATTTTGATTAAGAATGGGAGGGTAATAGATACAACATCAAATATTGATGTTGTGAAGTCAATCGGTGTCAAAAGGAACAAGATTGTGGACATTTCTGAAGTGGATGAAAAGACAATCGTTGCAGAGCGGGTCATTGATGCGGAAGGGTGTTATGTATTTCCGGGATTGATTGATTTCCATGCACATGTTTTTTATAATGGCGCGCCAATTTGCGTTGAACCGAATTCAGCTTTCTTGCCGAACGGGGTCACATCTGTAGTGGATGCCGGAAGTGCAGGCTGGGGTAATTACAGGAGTTTTTACAATTCCATCATTACGCCAAGCGTTGTCCGCATCAAAAGCTATCTCAACGTTGTGAATGTGGGCTTGGCTACTTTGGGCGGCGGTCCGACGGGGTACCTTGAAAATATTGATCCCAAGAATTTCAACAGGGACAAAATCATTCAGACTTTTGATGAATATCGGCATAATCTGATCGGATTGAAGCTGCGTTTCAGCAAAGATTTATTGGAAGACCGCAATTTGTATTTGGAGCCGCTGATCGAGACCATCAAAATTGCTGAAGAAATCGGCTGTCCGATTTGTGTGCATACGACAGATCCGATCATTGATGCGGGTGAGTTGGCCGATTATTTCCGTCCTGGAGATATCTACGCGCACATTTATCATGGGGTAGGCAATGTTGCCTTGGATGAAAATGGGAAAGTATTGCAGAAAATAAAAGATGCTCGGGAGCGAGGCGTCATTTTCGATTCTTCCAACGGGGTAGCCCATTTTGATTTCGATATTGCTTACAAAGCGATCGCCGATGGATTCTTACCGGATATAATCAGTACGGATTGCACGTGCAAGAATTGTTACAACCCATCCAAAGTAGTCAATTTGCCGTTCATCATGTCCAAATATCTGAATATGGGACTTTCCCTAAAAGACATTTTGAAAGCCGTTACAACCGTCCCGGCAAAAATCATGGGTCTTGAGGGCGAAATCGGAACGCTGGATCCGGGAGCAGCCGCTGATATTGCGATCTTCCAGATAATCGATAAGGACACAGTATTTGAAGACACGGTCGGGAAAACGCTTGTGGGCAAAAAGTTGTTCAAGAATCAATTGACGGTAAGAAACGGAGTAGTGGTATTCAGGCAAATCGATTTCTAAAAAAATTGTGATGTATTGGAGTAGATAAAATTGAACAAAAAAGCGATTATCAAACTTATTGCAGTGTTACTGATTCCGGTTATTGTATGGAACATTCCTGCGCCTTCAGGGTTAGAGGCGGAGACGTGGCATCTGGTGGCCATCTATCTCGGGTTGTTGGGTGGACTTATAGTCAAGCCGCTTGATGAACCGATCATTACCTTGATCATTATCGGGTTGGCAAGTATGTTCATGGACGCGGAAATTTTATTGTCTGGATATGGAAATGATATGGCCTGGTTCATCGCGATCGTAACTATCGTATGTACTGCCTTCGTAAAGACAGGTCTTGGAAAAAGAATGGCGTATATCTTGTTGCAGCGGTCAGGAAATTCAACACTCGGATTGGGATATTTAATGATGTTGATTGACTTGATTCTAAGTCCTGCAACGGGATCGAATGCATCGAGAACAACAATCATCTATCCGATTTTCAGAAATATCGCAGAGGGTGTCGACTCTCATCCGGATGATAATCCGCGTAAACTTGGGGGCTACCTGACGATGTTGGCTTATGTCGTCTCGCAGAGCACGGCTTCTCTGTTCCTGACGGGGATGGCTACAAATGCGATCACAGCTTCATTAGCTTTGGAAATGATGAATGTCGAACTGACTTGGGGATCTTGGTTCATGGCGTCTGTTGTACCAGGAGGATTGGTTCTCTTGCTGGGACCTTATGTAGTGTACAAACTCTACAAACCCGAGTTGACAGAATTGGCGGATGTGAAGGTGCAAGCGAAGCAAGGATTGGCAGAGCTGGGTGAAATCACTTCTGCTGAGAAGAAACTGTTCGTTATTTTCATTCTTGCTATTTTAGGTTGGATGTTCGGACCAAAATTGGCCTTCTTAACCTTGGGAACGCAATCTGTCGGATTTGTTTTTCTGGCACTGATACTGGTGACAAGAGTCCTGAATTGGTCTGACGTCATTGGTGCAAAAGGTGCGTGGCATCTCTTTGTATGGTATGGAGCATTCTATGGCGTCGCTTCAAGTTTAGCGGACGCAGGCTTCTACACTTGGTTAGCTGAACGATTAGGCGGAATATTGAATCTTTCGAATGTGAACGGCTTGTTGGTGACTGCGGTCTTATTGGCGATCAGTCTTGCTGTCCGCTACTTCTTCGTATCGAACAGTGCTTATGTAGCTTCTTTCTATCCGGTACTTTTTGCGATTGCGCTGGGAACACAAGCCAATCCGATGGTATTGACTTTATTGCTGGCATTCTTCGCAAGTTACGGCGCTTTGTTGACGCACTATGGAAACGGAGCCGGATTGATTGCGTTCGCCTCGGGTTATGTATCACAGAAAGAATTTTGGAAAATCGGAACAATCATGGTTGCCATTGCATTGGTCGTCTACTTTGCGATTGGGTTGCCGTATTGGAAAATAATAGGAATTTGGTAAAGAAAGGGAGTATTTAAAAATGGGTTGGAAAATTTTATTGCCACAAGAAATTATGCAAGAGGGCCGCGACTATCTGGAAAGTCGTGGACATGAATTGATAACTGGATCCGGTATGGAGACTGAAGATATTATCCGCGACATCAAAGGAATTGATGCCATGGTCGTGCGTCTTTCGAAGATTACAAGGGAAGTATTTGAGGCAGCCGATCAATTAAAAGTCATCGTTCGCCACGGAGCCGGCTTTGACACGGTCGATCTGAAGGCTGCAGAAGAATTTGGCGTTAAGGTTTTGTATTGTCCGACAGCCAACTCAACATCTGTCGCTGAAACGGCTGTCTTCTACATGCTGTATTGCTCGCGCAACTTCACAAAAGTACGCAATACATTCATTGATGATTACTACAAAGCTAAACTCAAAACACCAAAATCCGAGCTGGATGGCAAAACAGTCGGTATCATTGGCTGCGGTAATATCGGATCGCGCGTTGCCGCAAAATGCAGAGACGCTTTCAACATGAAAGTATTGGCTTATGATCCGTACAAACCTGCCAAAGACTTCCCTGCAGGAGTCGAAGTTGTCAGGGACATCAACAGAATCTTCAAGGAATCCGACTTTGTATCCATGCATTGTCCGACAACCAAAATAACCAGAGAATTTGTGGGCCAAGAACAATTTGAGATGATGAAACCTACAGCATTCTTCATCAATACTGCCCGCGGAATGATCGTTAATGAAAAGGATCTTTACCATGCGTGCAAAAATGAAGTCATCGTAGGTGCAGGTTTGGACGTATTGCAACAAGAACCTGTTAATCCGAAAAATCCTATTTTGTACTTGGACAATGTAGTGGTAGCTCCACATATCGGAGCAGCTACAGTGGAAGCAACCAATCGGGCTTCCCTGCATTCCGCAATCGGAATCGTAGAAGTGCATGACGGCAAAGAACCTTCATGGCCGGTTAAAGCAATTGATTGGAACACCGCAACGGTTTATACAGACTAATATCGGAGGGAAAAAACATGACAATCGGAAATCGCGTTTATCTAAAAAGAAGTTTACCAGAAAAAGAATTAGTGGAAAGATTCAGCAAATTACCGGCAGCTAACGTTGCAGACTGCATGAGCAGAATTGTGGCATTGCATTCTGACATCAAGCTGATGTCATCGCCTGAGAAGAAAATGTGCGGGGTTGCTTTGACTGTCAAAGCACGTCCTGGCGACAACTTGATGCTGCACCAAGCTTTAAATATGGCTCAGGAAGGCGATGTCATCGTCCTTTCGAATGAAGGCGATCGTACGCAAGCCATCATGGGCGAAATCATGTATAAATACTTATCGGAATTCAAAAAAGTTGCCGGTATCGTAATTGATGGACCGATTCGGGATATCGACATCATCGCGCATGAAAAATGCCCGATCTACGCTACAGGGACGACACCGGGAGGCCCGTTCAAAGAAGGTCCCGGCGAAGTCAATGTGCCGATTGCAATCGGTGGGGTTCCGGTGATGCCAGGGGATATCATTTTGGGAGATCCGGACGGGGTTATCGTCATTCCGAAGAACGATGCCAGTGATCTGATTGAAAAGGCTGAAGACAACGCAGCCAAAGACAGCGCGAAAGTTGAAAAAGCTTCAACCGGTGCGGCAAATCGCTCTTGGGTGGATGAACTCTTGGTCAAAAAAGGCGTAGAGTTTATTGACGGAGAATTCCAATATTAATTTAAAAAACTGGAACATGAATCCCGCCAGATTCATGTTCCAGTTATTTATGTCATTGCAGACCATATGATTTCAGTTTCCGCCAGAGGGTGGATTTGCTGATCTGGAGCTCTTCAGCAGTCAAGGTCTTATTGTTGTTGTATTTGATCAACGTTCGGGTGATGAGCTGTTTTTCAACATCAGAGATGGAAGCATTCTGAGTATTCAGCTCGGTGGTATTCAAAAAATGAGGCTCGTTCTCCAGTAAGGAGCGCACCAATTGGACATCAATGCGAGCGTCCTCGCAAAGAGCCATCATGCGTTCGACGATATTCTGCAATTGACGGATGTTCCCGGGAAAGTGGTAGGTCGAAAGCAAGTCCAAGGCGGCGGTTGATATTTTGAGTGTTTTTTTGGACTGATTCAAAAAACTCAAGGTCAACTCTTTGATATCTTCCTGGCGAGCGCGCAACGGCGGCAATTTCAGATGCAGGACGTCCAACCGGTAATAAAGATCTTCCCTGAATTCCCTTTGCTCGACCATTTTGACCAGATTGCGGTTAGTAGCCGAAATGATGCGGACATCCACAGGGATTGACTTGGTATCGCCTATGCGTGTGATTTCTTTTTCCTGTAAAACGCGCAGCAGCTTGGCCTGAAAGTTCAATGAGATTTCACCTATCTCATCCAAAAAGATGGTCCCTTTATGGGCAGCTTCAAAAATTCCGATTTTCCCTTCTGTGGTTGCACCCGTAAAAGCACCTTTGACGTATCCAAAAAGTTCACTTTCCAACACATTTTCGGACAAGGATGCACAGTTGATGGCTATAAAAGGTTCATGCTGTCTTGGGGAATGATTATGGATCCCTTGCGCAAAAACCTCTTTACCAGTACCGGTTTCCCCTTCAATCAGGACCGCCGATTCCGTTTTGGAAAATTTCTTGGCTTGTTTGATTGTTTCCTGGAGTGTGGAGCTGTTCCCGATCAGATTATCAAAGCTTTTTTTGGCTGTAGTAATTTTTTGGGACAATTTGTTCCGGACATCGCCTTCTTTTGCTTGCAGGACATCCAGCTTTTCAACGGATGCCAAATATCCCGTGATATCGGCTTGGCTGATGATGGGGGAGATGTTCAGAATAAAGTTTTGGTGATTGAAATTTATGATTTGATTGATTAAGCTATAGTCTGAATCCGGATTATCCTTAATGAACTTATGCAGGACGGAATCGATGAACAGGTTTAATTCGTCCTCAAAAAAGACCTTGGCCTTCTTGTTGATGTAGATGGTTTTTGCATCCTTGGAAACAGCGATCATTCCATTTTCGGTAGCTTCCAGGATATTCTCGATAAACGCCTGAGTTTTTATTTTTTCTTTATTCAACTGCACTAAGTGGATGGCTTCGTTTAAGGCTATTTCGATGGACCGCTCATCGACGAAGATATCGATGGATTTGACGCTACTTTCTTTTGCGGCACGTTCCGTTGTCATACCGCCGATAAAAACCTCATAGCCTTTTTTGGACAACAGATTGACGCACGCTGGAATTTCTTCCGGAGATTTCAGATCAGGGATAAACAGTTGGTTATTCGTGATTGCCTGGAATGTCAAAGCCTTTTCTTTGGCGATATCGATGGAAATGAAGGCAATCCGATCGGAAAATTCGGAGGCGGCTTGATAAGAATAATAAATATCTTCGAAGGTGTAGCGGACATCGACAATCGGAATGGACAGGTTTTCCCTCAGGATAGAGACATTGTATCCTCTTGTGACCACGGCATACACTTTATGCTCGGCAAGAACCTTTTCGACTTCCGTAAGGGCATTTTTTCCGGCAATTTGCAGTATTTTGAAGTTATGACCCATCATGGATAGCACTTTTCTGGATTGTTCAGAAAAGTTGTTGGATGGTGAGACGATCAGAATGTTTTCGTTTTCCATGGAACGCACCTCGCTTGTTGTTTCATTATAGCTTGGATGGTTTCAAAATGAAACGTTTTTATAAAAATAGATAGTTTGTATTGGAGGATTTGGTGATGGGAACAGCTACACTGGCCCTGATGATTTATGTCGCGATCATCATAATTTGGGCAACGGTCGTCAAAAAAAATATGGCTGAAGGGATGATACTTGGATTTCTGGTTGTGGGCATGTTCGGCGGCAAAAATGCTTTGGGATTCATTGAAAGCGCTTTTGTTTCGGCGCTCTCAAACGAAGTGCTGTTCGCTTCGCTTGCGTTCATCCTGATGAGTTATCTGATCAAGGAATCAGAGCTATTGGAAGGTGTCCTGAATATATTCGATTCACTTCTGGGCAGATTCCGGGGCGGTCCGGCCTTTGTGAATATCGGCCTCTCGGCGATAATGGGCATGCTTTCCGGATCCAATTCCGCCAATACTGCCACTTCTGGTGCCTTTACAGCCCAGTGGATGATCCGGACGGGTTGGAAAAAAGAAACAGTCGCAACGCTGCTGGCAGGCAACGGCGGGTTAGGGGCAGGTTTTCCTCCCAGCGCTTCGATGTTCATTATGCTGGGATTCGCGCAAGTAAACTCCCTGATAACTGTGGAAGAGCTGTACATCGGCTTGTTCATTTCAGGCGTCTATCAGGTGATTTACCGAATATTTTTGGTTTTCTATCTGATGGAAAAAAATGGGATCCGATCCGGTACATCTAGGGGAGAAGTTTCCGTATTCAAAGCCTTGAGAAATCATTGGAAGTCGCTGACTGTTTTTTTAGGGGCGATTGTTCCGCTATTGATCACGACTGGACCGCTTGGGGAGTGGTTGGCTGCAATTGGTTTGGAGGAGGGGATGTCTTCCGTTTCCTTGTTGACCTGGATCCCGATCTTGATGATTACGATCATATTGGTTTTGGGCAGAAAAAATCTGAAAAAGAACATCAAAGATACGACATACCTGGTTGATACGCTGTTTGTTCATTATAAAGACATCGGTGGCATCTTGCTGTTTGCTTTTGCCGCAAGCGAAATATTTTCCAAGCTGGGCTTAGTGAACGAACTGGTGACCCTTTTCGGGAGCCTTGATTTTTCGAAGCCCGTGATGGTTTTGATCGTGGGCATGTTGGTGGTTTTGGTAGCCGGTCCGTTATCCTCAACGGCCACGCTCACTTCCATCGGTTTGATCGCTTTCAGTGCTTTATTGAGCGTAGGCGTCAGTCCTTTGCCGGCAGCCGTGGCCATTCTTGTCTTTGCGTCCACTGAAGGAGCGTCGCCGCCCGCATCCGGATCGATCTTCATTGCGTCCGGATTGACGGACTCGCGCCCGGAGAAAACCTTTATTCCGCTGATAAAATATTTTGTTGTGCCCATTACAGCCATCGGGTGGCTGATCGCGATGGAGTTCTTGCCGTTATTCGTATAGGAGGGGATAGGGAGATGAAAAAGTTATTCGAGAAAGTGATTCTGCTTGGCTTTTTGATGTTTTACTTAGGCGGCTTAACCATTGTGATACTCCAAACAATCGGACTGCTGTCCTTAAACAATGAGTTGATGATGGGTTCGAAAGACTACTTTTCCTGGGTATTCCCTTTGGCTTCCGTCACTGGGTTGATGTGCTATGTCCACTCGTATTTTAAAAAATAAATAACGTGGCGGGAGAATGATATGGATGATAAAGAGAAAGCGACAGATGTGGATACACTGACACAGGAATCCATTAAGAAGCTGGAAAAACTGTTAAGATTCTCCATCATGATCGAATCGGACAGCGCGACAGCCCTTACCCACAAAGGCCGCTGCCTGCAACAGGTAGTGCAGCGGATGGGTATCGAGATGGGTGACATTTTAACTTAATGGATCAGGATATACTTAAAAAAATTTTATGGAGATGACACCATGCATTATGATAATCGTCCGATAGGAGTGTTTGATTCAGGTGTCGGGGGATTGACGGTGCTTAAAACATTATCACAATTATTGCCCGATGAATCTTTCGTTTATTATGGGGATTCGCTGCATGCGCCTTATGGAGAAAAAAGCAGGCAGGAAATTCTTACGTTGTCAAAGAAAGCTGTGCGTTATTTGTTGGACAAGAACGTTAAAGCCCTCGTACTCGCTTGCAATACCGCAACAAGCACAACGAAGGCTGAACTGATGCGACTATACCCGAATATTCCAATCTTCGGTATTGAACCAGCACTAAAGCCAGCCGTAAAAGACAAACACAAGCACATTCTAGTTTTGGCAACGCCGCTGACCTTGAAGTTGGAGAAATTTCAGAAGTTTCAGTATCAATTAAACCAATACATGGAACAGACAACAATCCATGTCCTGCCTTGTCCGGGATTAGCGAACGCCATCGAGAAGGACGTAATCGCACCCGGAAGAAGGGAAACGGAAATTTTCTTGGATGAGCTGTTGAAACCTTACCGACGGGTACCTGTGGATGCTGTCGTATTGGGCTGCACGCACTACCCCCTGATCAAAGCCAGCATCAAAAAATACTTCAATGAGCCTGAGGTTTATGACGGCTACACAGGACTAGGCAGACACCTAAAAACGACCTTGGAGCACGCCAAAAAATTGGCGGACAATCGGAATACGCAGACTATTACGTTTCTCAGCAGTGACCAACAGCTTGTTGAATCAGGGCTATACACTCAAGTATTTGAGGCATACAACCACCACCCGGAAGGCTCGTTTCAATAGTGCCATTCCACTAGAACTTACCATGGGTCCCCGATTGCACACGCGAATGATGCACAGTTGTATCATTTTCGGGACGCAAGAGGAACGCGAGAAATCGACTTTATTCTGCAAAAAATCAGGATCTAATGCACTTAAACTGGTTTGAGGAAACCGTAAAAGATGAGTTCCAAGTAACCAAAGTATTGCTGAACACAGGGCCTTATGCATGCACGAGGGAGTCGGATGGGGTACATGTGATTCCGATTGCGATGCTGTGCGTATAAGAATGGAAGCAGAAATGCACACCAAACCTATTTTGGGTTTAGTGTGCATTTTTAGCTTCCTGATAGACCGCTTACGCCATTGCTCAAATGAAAAGTCGAAGCGACATTAAAAAAAGAACATAAATTAGCGGAAAATGGTCAATTGATAAGATGAGCTGAGTGCTATACTGAATGAGTATAAAAGAAAGCGCTTAAAAGTCGACGTAAGCGTAAAAAATGGAAATTTGGAGGTTGTTCAAATGAGTTTCTTTGATAAATTTCAGACAGGTTTAGAAAAAATTGTTGGACCCATTGCGACAAAAGTCGGAGAAAACAAGTTTATCATTGCATTAACTGAAGGTTTTATGCTTACGATGCCAATTACTTTAGGGGTTGCGCTGATCGCAGTATTAACCAATTTCCCAATACCAGCTTGGGTAAGTTTTTTACAGAATGCGGGATTGTATGATGTAGGGAACCAAATAATCACATTAACATTATCCTTATTAGCAGTTTATGTAGTAGGAGCTATTGGTTATCGATACACAGTCAATGAAGGCGAGCATGGTATGACCGGGGCATTATTATCTTTGGCATCATTTATTGCGCTTATGCCAGTTGAAAACCTGACTAAAGCTGATGGATCCCCAATTACGGCAATAGCAACTGAAAAAATGGGAAGCCAAGGAATCCTTGTTGCAATTCTGATTGGCTTGTTCATTCCATGGTTGTATGTGAAATTAACAAGAAAGAAACTTGTATTAAAATTACCTGAATCCGTACCACCAAATGTAAGTCAATCTATGGCACCAACTTTTGTGGCAATGATCATCTTTTCATTGATATTCTTTATTAAATATGTAACGGGGCTAACACCTTACGGCAATGTTTTTACAATGATCACAACTATTGTTGCTGAACCGATTTCTGCTTTTGGTGCAACCCCAATTGCCTTGATTGTAGTATTTACACTAATGAATCTCTTCTGGTTCTTTGGGGTTCACCCAAATACAATCTTAATGGTTTATATGCCTATCTTAATGATGGCTGGTATTTCGAATCAAGAAGCATTCCTTGCAGGAAAAGAATTGCCATTTTATGCATTTGCCATTGTTGGGTCTGCCGTTCAAATCGGGGGAGCTGGAAATACATTAGGTTTATGTATTGCTACACTGTTTGGTAAATCAGAAAAATATAAAGCAATGAGAAAATTAGTGATTCCAGCCAACATTTTCAATATCAATGAACCGATCATTTTTGGTTTTCCTTTGATGCTGAATCCGCTTTATTTTGTTCCGATGGTGTTGTCTCCTTTAGTTTCAGGTTTGTTTGCAATGTTTTATATGAACCTTCTTGATATTAATGTGAACCCAACCGTTTCAATGCCTTGGGTAACGCCAGGTTTCGTGACGACATTCTTCACAGGAGGATTTTCATTAGCTCTATTGTGGTTCTTATGCTTACTCATTCATTTTGTAATGTATCTGCCTTTCTTCTTGATGGATGACAGAAGAGCAATCCAAGAAGAACGCGAACAAACCCAATCCCAAACCCAATCTCAAGACCAAACCCAAACCCAAAATCAAACCCAAACCCAAGCAGTCTAAACTGAAAAGGTTTGAAGACAGAATGATAAATGGAGATGAAGCTTTATGGCAAAAATTCAATGTAATGTGATCTCGTATGTGCTTAAAAGAACAGTGGACGTAACCATAATTTTACCGACTATTTCTATACCAGAAGCTATTCAAAATAAAGGTGAGCTGCATCATGAATATCCATTGAAATATCCAGTTCTCTATCTACTGCATGGTTATGGAAATAATCATGCGCAATGGACAGGATATTCTAATGTTGAATTATATGCAGAAGAAAGAAAAATTGCAGTGGTGATGTTTTCAGGAGAAAATAAAGCCTATCTTTCGAATGAAAACGATGATTTTGAAAAATTTATTGAAGACGAGCTTCCAGAGTTCATCACAAATACGTTCCCTATTTCCAAACGGAAAGAGGACACCTATATTGCAGGCTTATCCATGGGTGGATTTGGTGCCTTATACAATGGACTGAAGCGACCCGATTTATATCAAGCCATCGGTGCATTCTCACCGGCGCTGCGCATGCAGGGCGTGGCGGTTGATTTATTTGATATTGTGGAAAATCTGGATGCTGCGCAACCCATTTACCTTGCGTGTGGCGAAAATGACTTTTTATATGAAGATAATGTCAAATTTGCCGAAAAATTAAAGGAAAAGAATTTTGAACATACTTGGACCTCGGCACCAAATTATCAACATGAGTGGCGCTTTTGGAATGAATATATCGAAAAATTCTTAGATTGGCTTCCAAGGACTGACGGCTATAAAGATGTAAGAAGACCAGTATAAAGGAGTGTTGAAAAGTGGGATTTCCTAAAGATTTTTTATGGGGCGGCGCAACCGCTGCCAATCAATATGAGGGTGGCTATTTAAGTGGCGGTAAAGGCTTAGCGACTTCTGATTTTATCACTGCAGGAAGTATGACAGAACCTCGTATGATTGTGATTGAGCTTGAAAATGGTGAAAGAAAAGCCATCAACCGTTTTGAGGATGTTCCAAGTGGAGCAAGGGTAGTTATTGATGAGCAATTATATTATCCTAGTCATACAGCAACTGATTTTTACAATCATTATGAAGAGGATATTAAGCTGTTTGCCGAAATGGGCTTTAAGGGATTCAGGATGTCGATGACCTGGTCAAGAATTTTTCCAAATGGTGATGATGCAACTCCTAATGAAGAAGGCTTAGCCTTTTATGATAAAATCTTTGACCTATGCAGGGCTTATGGGATTGAACCAATCGTCACCTTAAATCATTTTGATTTGCCGAATCATTTGGCTGTCACGTATCAAGGGTGGTTGGATCGAAAAACAATTGATTTCTTTGCCAACTATTGTAAAGTCGTTTTTGATCGTTACAAGGATAAAGTCAAATATTGGATGACTTTCAATGAAATCAATTTCTTACGTGATTACAGTACCTTAGGAATTACGGATGCATCCGATTTGACGAAGCAAAATCAAGCAATTTACCATCTATTGTTGGGCAGCGCAAAGGGTGTGGCAATCGGGCATGCCATCAATCCGGAATTTAAGATAGGCTTAATGATCGCCAATATTTTATTCTATCCAGAAACATGCAATCCAAACGATTCGATTCGCATGATGGAATTGGAAAGAGGCTTTAAGGATTTCTATTACGATGTCCAATGTCGTGGCGCTTATCCAAACTATAAACTCAAGGAATTGGAAAGAGATCATGTAGAACTAAAGAAAGTCCCAGGAGACGATGAGATTCTTAAAAATGGAACAGTCGACTTTATTGGTTTTAGTTATTATAATTCTACTGTGGTCAGTACCAGCGCCGAGTCTGAACAAGCAGGCGGTAATCAATTTGGAGCAGCAAAGAATCCATATTTGGAAGCGTCTGAATGGGGATGGCCAATTGATCCATCAGGTTTACGTTTGGTCTTGAACCGATTATATGATAAATATCAGTTGCCATTGATGATTGTCGAAAACGGTCTTGGGGCGATAGACAAAGTGGAAGAAGACGGCAGCATCCATGATGAATACCGGATTGATTATTTAAGAAAACACATTACAGAAATGAAAAAAGCTGTAGAAATTGATGGTGTCGAGCTGTGGGGCTATACGCCATGGGGTTGCATCGATCTCATTTCAGCCGGCACAGGGGAAATGAAAAAACGGTATGGCTTCATCCATGTGGATCTGGATGATGAAGGAAAAGGGACTTTGAAGCGGAGAAAGAAAGACTCATTCGAATGGTATCGTAAAGTGATCGCATCGAATGGTGAAGAGTTGTCCTAGTCCCAATTGATGAATGAGGTGTTTCATGCGAATGATTTTTGATAACGAATACGAGGATTTAAAAGCGAGTGTGATCCGGAGAACCGATCCGAATAAACACTGCCTATTAGTAGAGCAATCAGGCACCAATTTAAGTCAAAGTATTATTGAAACGCATTGGCATGAATGGCTGGAAGTCACTTATATTATCGAAGGGTCCATGCAAGTTCAGTTTCCAAATGGACAATTAGAAGTCAACGAAGGACAAGTTGCTTTGATCGGTATGCAAACACTGCACAAGATTACCGGGGATACAGGGAAATATCACTTCAAATGTTTGCATATCAACTTCGGTTTAATTTCACAATACGTAAATCCTTCAGTCTTGATGGACAAAGTAGTCCTTATCCAAAATACAGAATACTTTATCAAGGTTCTCGAAAATATTGATGCATTGATGGATTTGGACAATGTTGTTTCAAATATTCGCTATCAAAGCAATCTGTTGGAATTGCTGGCAATCAGTGTTGAAGAAGTTGAAAATGCTTCAGAAATGGATTCTCCGAGAGGGCCGATAGATTTCTTTTCCAAAATACTGTTTTATCTGGGTGAGCATTATCAAGATAACTTGTCGTTGGAACAGGTCGCAAAACATTTTGGTTATTCCTCGCAATACTTGTCGCTGATGTTCAAAAAACAACTTGGCATCAACTATAAAGCTTACTTGACTCGAATCAGATTAGAAAAGGTAAAATTTCTGCTGGTGAATACTGATAATAGGTTATTGGAAATCGCATTGGACAGTGGTTTTACATCCGAACATTCATTAATTAAAAATTTTAAGAAAACGTACCAACAGACACCTACAGAATATCGTCGGGAAAATCGGATAGGATGAAATAATCTGAGAGTGACATTCTTCATGGAGATGATTGCATGCCAAAGTTAATTTTGCGAGCGGATGATTTAGGAATCAGTGAAGGGGTAAATTACGGCATCTATAAAGCTGTGAGCGATGGGGCAATTTCTTGTGTTGGATTAATGTCCAACATGCCTGCAGCAGAACATGGCTATAAACTAGTGGAAAAGATTTGTACTTGTATAGGATTACACCTTAATATTTGCTTAGGAGATCCTGTAGCTGACCCCTCTAAAATCCCATCTTTAGTGAACGAAGAGGGGTCACTTTATACGAGTCGTGAAATAAACCAGAGAAAGAAAGATACAGCAGACTTAGAAGAATGTGTGATTGAGATAAAAGCACAAATTCATCGATTTGAACAAATCACAGGCAAAAAACCGGATTATGTCGATGGTCATGCTATCATGTCGCCTACATTTTTTCAGGCAATAAAGGCAGTCACCGAAGAACAACACTTATTTTTTTCGCTGCCTTCATTCGATAAAAAATGGGAAACCGACAATGAAATATACGGATTGGATTTCTTGACCTTCAATGAAAAAGGTCTCTACAATCCCAGAGAATACTTTGAACGTAATCTAGCAAAAATGAACGCCCAGTATTGTTCCATTGCGGTTTTTCATCCAGGATTTTTAGATCAATTTATCCTGGACCACTCTTCCTATACGTTCATACGTCCAATGGAATGCGAATTCCTGTGCAGTGAGTGGCTGGAAAATTGGATCGATCAAAATAATATTAAAATTGTTGATTTTAATAATTATAAGGGTATTTAATGGAGGAATAACTGATGAAAAAAATAGTATTGTTATGTGCAGCAGGAATGTCCACAAGTTTATTGGTTAAGAAAATGGAGCAAGCAGCGAAGGAAGAAAATTTTGAGGTGAAGATTGAAGCGCACTCTGTTTCAGGTTTCAAAGATCATACAGCAGGGGCAGATGTAGTCCTGTTGGGACCACAAGTGCGGTTTCAATTAGCAAAAATCAAAAGCGGGGTAGACTGTCCGGTTGAAGCGATTGATGTAGCGGCATACGGTCGTATGGACGGAAAAACAGTCATGCAACGTGCAAAGCAATTGATGGGTGAATAATCCTATAAGAATCAATTGGGTCCTCATCTAATCAGAGACAAAATAACATTACGAAGAGTTGCAAACAAATCTGAGTTTGTGACTCTTTTTTAGGAGAATTGAAATGGCAATACGTGAATATTTTACAATTGATATTGGAGGTACTTATATTAAGTATGCCATTGTGGATGAAGCATTTGAGCTGAAGCAGCAGGATAAGGTGTCCACACCAAAAAGTAAAGAAATGTTGCTAGAAACGCTTTATGGTCTGATTGGCCAACATCCCGAACTGTCTGGGGTTGCGATTTGTTGTCCAGGAAAGGTGACATCAGATGGAACAGTCTACTATGGCGGCGCGTTACCGTTTATGCATGAAACGCCGTTAGCTTCGTTGATCACAACAAAATTCGCGATTCCTTGTTCGGTAATAAATGATGGCAAGGCAGCGGCATTGGCTGAACACGCAAAAGGCAATCTAAGAGGCGTGGCAAATGGTGCTGCTGTGATCCTTGGGAGCGGCGTTGGTGGGGGAATCATCCTGAATAATAGCCTATTGATGGGCGCCAATGATCAGGCCGGAGAATTCAGTTTCATCAATGCGAATCTTGATACGCGTCCAGTAGCGGGTCAGATGGTGGGGAGAAAACTGTCAGCAGTATATTTTGTGAATGAATGTGGCCGATTGTTAGCATTAGAGAATCCCGATGATGGCCAAACAGTCTTTCGCGAAATCGAGAACGGATCTGACGAAAGGGTTGTGTCGTTATTTGAGGACTACTGCCGCAAGGTTGCCTCATTGATCATGAATGTTCAGGCAACCTTGGATATCGAAAAAGTAGTAGTTGGCGGCGGAATCAGCTCACAGCCTATATTAGTTGAAACGATCCAAAAACAATACGATCAATTAATTGAAGAAATGGGCTTCTTCGGTGAAATGCTGCATAAAGTAGATATTGAAGTTTGCGCCTACTCAAACAACGCAAACCTGATCGGCGCACTTTCGTATTTTAAAACAGTACATTCCTGAAGTAATGTATCGAATCATAGGAATCAAAAAAGACACGCGTCCGTGTCTTTTTTTGATTCCTATTTTTGCAATTGTAATGTTTATACATCTTTGTGCTTAGCGTCCCGTTTGTCGCATCCACTTACGCTTGCTTATCGTAGTTCATGCGTGTCAGCAAAAACAGACGGTGCATCCATTTTGGTAGATTTAAGAAGCGTTTACCTTTGTCCATTTGAGCGATTTGCTCCAAGTCAGCTGCTGTCAGTTCAAAATCAAAAATATCCAGATTACTGTCTATGTGAGCTGGATTTTTCGAACCTGGAATGACAATATTTCCTGTTTGAACATGCCAATGCAAGATGATCTGAACAACGGATTTATTGTATTTACTTGCCAATTCAGTAAAGATTGGTTCGGCAAGCAAGTCTTTGTCAGCTGAACCAAGTGGATACCAAGCTTCAAGCGCAATATTGTCCTTAGCAAGTTTTGCTTTTAAATCTTTTTGTTGGAAATAAGGGTGGCATTCCACCTGCACAACAGCAGGTTTGATGGTTCCTTCAGCCAGCACCTTATCCAATTCAGGACCTGTAAAATTAGAAAGACCAATGACCTTAATTTTCCCAGTACTTACAGCTTCTTCCATAGCTTTCCAAGCGCCTAGATAATCGCCTACTGGTTGGTGCAACAGCATGAGATCAAGGTAATCCGACGCCTAAACGGTTTAGGGTATCCTCAATGGCTTGCTTAGCTTTTTCATATTTATATTCTGTCGGCCAGATTTTGGAGGTCAGGAAAATCTCACTTCGATTGATGCCTGATTTTTTGATAGCACGACCAACAGCTTTTTCATTCATGTAAATATTTGCCGTATCAATCAATTGATACCCGTTTTTCAAGGCATGTTCCACGGAACGTTCTGCATCTGTTGGACTGATCCGATAAGTTCCGATCCCAAGGTTTGGAATAATCTCATTATTATTTAAAGTTGTATATCGCATGGTTTCCTCCTTATTTAGTAAAAGCGCTGCTATTTTTCAAAAAATAGCAGGAGCATATTGTAAATGTATTCTTGAAAGTAAAAATTGGTCTTTTGCGCATCTCCTCCACATAGTTTAACACTTTCGCAGTAACGAATAGCATCGTAAGCCTATCCGAGTTCCTTCACATTTTATATGTATCAAAATCAGTTGCTACTCGTGTATAGGTTTCGGCAGCTAATTTCCAGCCATCTTCAGTCTTTGTGAAGACTTCCGAGATGACAAAAGGATTTTGTACTTCATTTCCCCCGATTACTGCTGTTAAGATCAGTTTTTTGAAAATAATGGCGGTGCTGCCGTAGTCCTCAACGTATTCCTCTGCAATATCAACCGCTTTGAAAATAAAGATTTTTTCGTTAAAGACTTCCAGTTCCCCGGCTTTATCAAAAGTGATGCCCATATGAACAAAGCGTGCGTTGTCAGCAATGAATCCTGCAACTGCGGTCATATCATTTGCTAGCTTTGCATCCCAAATCTGTGTTGAAATGCGTTGAACATCGTGTGTTGTCATAATCATTCTCCCCTATCATTAATAAGTGTAATCAGGAATCAAGAGTTGCATTCATTCTTGATTGTATTGATAAACCTATTCTAAACTGTGGAGTTAAGACCATAGCAAGTATTTACTTATTAATATATTTCTTGCCTTGAGGGGGGTTACACTTTCAATCTCCTGTAACGTCTTTGTAAGTAGAGACCAAGATAGCGATTCACCTTCATGGTGTCAGCGGTACGGTCGAAACAAACAAAAGGAAAGCAGGGAGAATGATGGACAAGACAACACAGGTAATTGATGTACTTTCGATGGGGTATGGAACTGTTCCTACAAGCGTTATGAGTGACCGGAAGCTGACGGTCGAGGCGAAGGCAATCTATGCGTACTTTGCCGCATGCATCGGGGCCGGGGACACAAGCTTCCCCACGGTGGGCGAAATCAGCAAGGATCTCAACATGTGCGAGGACCGATTCCGGAAGCATCAGAAAAACTTGATTGAAAGAGGATATCTGACGATCCGAAAAGATACGGCGGCAAACGGAAGATACAGCACGAATGTGTATGTGATTCAGGAACGGGCTTTATTACAATAAAAATGAATACATCACAATTTAAACTCTACAAGGAGTAAGTCTACTTGTAGAGTTTTTTTCTGTGTGAAAAAGATCATTCAAATGAAATTGAGCAAAAATCCGTAGTGCTACGAGCACAAATTAGAAGAACGAATAAAAACTCCTTAAAATAGTTGCAACAAGAAGCCGCCTTAATCAGTCAGGGTATGCACCAATACTCGGTAACTCGGAGTTGCAAAAATTAGCGTATTGTATGGTTCAAAAGGTGATATAATCAAGGCCTTATAGTGGGTTGTACATGCCTTCTGGATCAATGTTGGGAGACGAAAACAACAGATTTCAGAGGTTGATTTTGCAACATGTCAAAAAATAAAGCGCTATCATTGTTGCAGGAACTTGTCATATTCAGTTGCTGCAATGGAATATATACTCATAAGTGTAGTTTGATAACGCTAACAAAACTAAAATTCGAGTCAAGGAAGTGCTTATCAGAATGCTTACGAAACGACAAAAAAAATTATTGGATCTTCTGATCCACCAAGATGATTTTCATACGGTGGATTTCTTTTCAAAGAAATTAGGTGTTTCAAAAAGGACGATACATTCCGAAATTAAGATAATCGAGGATTTTGTAAAAAGTTCAGGCGAATACATCGAAAAGAGGAGGGGAGTCGGAATCGCCTTAAGAAAGGCGAGTGAAGAAATGGACCCAGCGGAAATGGATGAGGGTGCGGATGTGTACTCGACCGTTTCCAGAAGAATCGAGATCATGAAGTACTTGCTTTTTGAAGAGAAGGTCAGCTTCACTAGACTTTCTAATCACTTTATGGTCAGTAAAACATCAATCAAAAATGACTTGATGTTTGTGATGAAGGTTCTGAGTGAAGGAAACAACAGTAAGCTTCAGGGAGATATTCATGGAACAAGGCTAATCGGAGCGGAAGAGGATATCCAAAAGGCATTTCTTCAATTTAATCGCTATGTCTTGAGCAACTCGGACTACTATATCGAAGATGAAATCGCAAAAAAGATGAAGTTGCTGGAAGCGTATTACGGGGAACAGCTGATCAGTGTTTGCTCCAATATTTTATACAACTACGTAAAAAAACATGCAAATGCTATTTCAGATTATTACGTCCAAAATGTATTGAATATTTTTGTCATCTTGATATATCGGATAAAGATGGGCCATCACCTCAGTGTGGCGGCAACATCCCATCACTCGAAAGAGGAGGCATTTTTTCAGGAGAGTGCAAATGAGCTATTGCATAAAGCAGCGCTCAGGCTCGAATTATCCTACACGCCTGAAGATGTCGAATATCTTTCCCATCATTTGATTTTGAATCGGTTCGAATCACTGCCAGAGCAGAGAATCGATATTTCGATAGTCGATAGCCTACTGTCCCGTGTTTCGGAATCATTGAACATCAATTTTTCCAGGGATGAAAAGTTGGGGAATCAATTAAGGAGCCATATACCTCCGATGATTTATCGGTTGCGGGCGAAGAATAAGATCGAAAACCCATTTACTTCCCGTATCAAAACGGAATTTTCGCTCACTTTCAATGTGATTTGGGTAGTGCTGAGTGAATATGAAAAAGAACTCGGAATTACTTTCAATGAAGACGAAATCGCCTTTCTGACGATTTATTTTCAAGCAGCCATCGAACGAGCAAAGATGAACCGAAGAATATTGGTTGTGTGTCAAATGGGAATTGCAACTTCGGAACTCTTGATCAATAGGATCAAAAACGTTCTTCCCTCACTGGATACCTTAGAAGCTGCATCAGTAATGGAACTGGATGAGATTGATTTGGACTCTTTTGACTTGATTCTTTCTACTATCAATATCGATCTTCCAAACAAAAAAGTCATTTATGTCTCGCCTTTCCTGAATGATGAAGATATATCAAAAATCGGCAATGAATTGTATAAACCCGCCAAGCAAGTTATGGAGAAACCTTTTTCGGGATTTGATAATTTAACAAAATATATAAACGCAGAGTTTATTTATCTAAACACCAATTTCACTTCCAAAGAAGAGCTGATTGCTTGCATCGGTAAGGAATTGATTCAATCGGGATATGTCACACCTGAGTTTGTCGAGAGTGTGAGTAACCGGGAGACGGTAGGCGGAACCGATTTGCCGACCGGGGTGGCTGTACCCCATGGGAGTTCACATGATGTGAAGAAAACCATTGTTGCAGTCGTCAAAAATGCCAAGAAGTTCAAGTGGAATAATTACTTCGTCGATGTTGCCTTTATGATCTGTATTTCTAAACAAGACACGAAGGAAACGAGAAACATCCTTTCGGACATCTACAACATTATAGATAGTCCGGAGAGACTCAAAGGAATCAGAGAAGCTTCTTCTACAGATGATTTACTAATAGGATTTAGGAGTGAGGTATATGGAACAAACGCAGGAGAAAGGTAATAGTGTCATTTCGGATAAGTTGGTTTTTATCGATGAAGAGTTTTCAACAAAAAACGAAGTCATCGAATTTATCGTCAACCAAGCTGAAAAATCAGGCTATATAAGTGACTTCAAGGATTTTTACGCCTCAGTCCAAAAAAGGGAAGAAGAGGTCCCGACGGCGATCGGATATCAGATTGCAATCCCTCACGGAAAGTCTGAAGCAGTCAATCATCCCTTCATAGCCTTTATTCGGACGAAGGATGAGTTCCAGTGGAGTGCGGATAATGAGGAAATGGTCCGATTAGTATTTCTGATAGGCGTGCCACAAGAGAGTCCGGGGAAATTACATCTGAAATTTATTTCGCAGTTGAGCAAGAAATTGCTGGATGATGAATTCAGAGGGAATCTGTTGATCCAAAACGATAAGAATAAAGTTTTCGAACAATTGAGTTCAATTGAAATTTAGGGGGAAAAGAAGATGAAAGTAGTAGCAGTTACAGCATGTCCAACAGGAGTAGCACATACTTATATGGCGCAAGAGGCAATCGAAAAAGAATGCAGAAAACGTGGGTATGAGTTCAAGGTAGAAACACAAGGCAGCATGGGAATTGAAAACGAGTTGGAGCAAGAAGAGGTGGATGCAGCAGATGTAGTGATTCTAGCGGTGGCAATCAGCATTGAAGGAGAAGAACGTTTTGAGGAAAAAATGGATGCCGGAAAAGTGATTCAAATCGATCCGGGTGAAGTGATCAAACATCCTGCAAGCGTACTGGATAAAGCTGAGAAACTATAAAAAACATTGTACTTATTAACTAATGAGGAGATGAAGGAAAGTGAACAAGGAAAATAAGGTGTTCAAGGATTTACAAAAAGCATTTAATACAGGTGTTTCCTATATGTTGCCATCAGTTGTGGTCGGGGGTATTTTTCTTGCCATTGCATTATCTACGGGTACGGCTACTGATGCAGGGATGGAAGTCACTAATCCTTTCATGAAGAACCTCCTTGATTTAGGTATCGCTGGTTTCTCGATGATGATTCCCATTTTGTCGGGTTATATCGCATACTCTATGGCAGGGAAACCCGGGATTGCACCCGGAATGATTTTAGGGTATGTAGCGAATAACCCTATTGGGGAAAGTCAAGTGAAAACAGGATTCCTTGGGGCGATGATTGTGGGTGTTGCTGTGGGGTATGTAGTCAGATGGTGCAAAACGTGGAAAGTGCCAGCAACAATCCGGACTATTATGCCGATATTGATAGTTCCTGTTTTTACAACATTTGTAATTGGACTCGTTTATATCTATGTCATTGCTGTGCCGATTGGTTCATTTATGGATTGGTTAGTAAGCGTGCTCGGAGAACTGCAGGGTGGGAACGCGATTCTATTAGGTTTAATTATCGGTGCTATGACGGCTGTTGATATGGGTGGACCCATCAATAAAACGGCAACTGCCTTTACATTGGCTTTAATGGCAGAAGGTATTTATGCACCAAACGGGGCTCATCGAATTGCTGTAGCGATTCCGCCGTTGGCAATGGCTATCTCGACATTCATCGATCGTAAAAAATATAACTCCGAAGACAAGGACTTAGGTATTTCAGCATTCTTCATGGGCTTGATCGGTATCACTGAAGGTGCGATTCCTTTTGCAGTCAAAGACATCAAACGTGTATTGCCTGCGATCATTATTGGTAGCGCTATCGGTGGTGCGTTGGGTATGGCAAACGGAGTTGAAGCGTTGGTTCCTCACGGTGGCCTGATCATTCTGCCGGTAGTTAATGGTAAGTTATGGTTCTTCTTGTCCATGCTGATCGGTACGTTAGTATCAGTTGCCATCCTACATTTCACTAAGCCGAATCTAGTTGAAGAAACACAAGGAAAGAATAATGAATTCAAAACGACTGTCGAAGATACAGAAATCGCGAAATAACCCAATACATAATACTCAGGAGGAAAATATAATGACAAAATTACCTATCAATAGCGTTGTAAAAGGATTATTGGAACTTCAAAAAACAGGTGAAAGTGCGACTATCCTGGGAATTGGACCGATGTCAAAAAATTGTGTTCAAGCTACTTTAGAACTATCAAAAGAAGATGATTATCCTGTTATGTTTATTGCAAGCCGTAATCAGGTGGATGCGGACGAATTGGGCGGGGGATATGTTAATGGCTGGAACCAATTTACATTTGCTGCTGCAGTAGAAGAGGTAGCGAAGGAAATCGATTATGATAACTTATACTATCTATGTCGTGACCACGGTGGTCCATGGCAGCGTGACCAAGAAAGAAATGATCATATCCCAACAGAAGAAGCGATGATATTAGGGAAAAAATCTTATGTTGCCGATATCGAAGCAGGCTTTGACTTATTGATGATTGATCCGACAAAAGATCCATTCGAAGTCGGTAAGGTAATCGCGTTGGATACAGTTTTGGAAAGAACAGTGGATTTGATCGAATTTTGTGAAAATGAGCGTAAGGCAAGAAACCTTCCTGAAATCGGATATGAAGTTGGTACGGAAGAAACGAATGGTGGGTTGACGTCCACTGAAACATACGAAACATTCATCTTGCGTCTGAAAGACGAGTTAGAAAAACGTGGCTTGCCTATGCCGACTTTCATCGTTGGACAAACAGGTACACTGATCCGGAAAGGGCAACAAGTCGGAGTATTCAATTTCAAAAATGCTTATGAATTGGCGCAGATGGCGAAAAAATATGGGGTTGGATTGAAAGAACATAATGGGGATTATTTGGATGATGTGACTTTGTTGGAACATATCCCTTCACAAATTACAGCCACAAACATAGCTCCTCAATACGGAACAGAAGAAACACGCGCCTATATGAACTTGGCTAAAGTGGAAGCGAAATTGGTGGAATACGGTTTGGTCACTGATCCATCGAACACTCGCAATATCATACTTGCCAATGCCATTAAGAGTGGGCGTTGGACAAAATGGATGGTTGGAGATCAAAAGAATTTAACAGCTGATCAAATCATGGCGGATGCTGAATTGACTGAAGAAATCCTGGATGTTGCTGGACACTACACTTTTAACGATGATGAAGTAAAAGTTGAAATCGAGAAGATGTACAATAATTTGGCGGCACACAATCTCGACGGACAACGTTATGTCATCGACCACATCAAGAGACCAATCCGTGACTATGCGGAGTGTTATAACCTGAAGGGTGCTACTTCCCGCATTAAGAAAGTTGCTGTACAAAGTCCGTTAGTGTCCGTTAGATAATTTAAAGAAGAAAATAAATAGAGTATCTTAACCAAGGATCTGAAAGGTCTTTGGTTGGATACTCTTTTTTAAAAAGGATGAGTGAAAAATGTTTGAAACAATAGATGCAAAAGCGATAAACACAATCCGTACCTTAAGTATCGATGCAGTCGAAGCAGCCAACTCAGGTCACCCGGGCTTGCCTATGGGTGCTGCCCCAATGGCCTACGTGCTTTGGTCCAAATTTTTAAAAATCAATCCACTCACATCCAGAACTTGGACGGATCGGGACCGTTTTGTGCTATCGGCTGGGCATGGATCCGCGATGTTGTACAGTCTGCTGCATTTGTCCGGCTATCAAGTTTCGATAGAGGATCTGAAACAGTTCCGCCAGTGGGGTTCAAAGACGCCTGGGCATCCGGAAATCCATCATACGGATGGTGTCGAAGCGACTACCGGACCGTTAGGCCAAGGGCTAGCGATGGCCGTCGGAATGGCAATGGCGGAAGCCCATCTGTCAGCTACCTACAATAAAGATGAGTTTCCGATTGTCGACCATTACACATACAGTCTGTGCGGCGATGGGGATTTGATGGAGGGCATCTCCCATGAGGCGAGCTCGTTAGCTGGCCACCTCAAGTTGGGCAAATTGATCGTACTGTACGATTCAAATGATATCTCATTGGACGGACCGACTGATAAATCCTTTACAGAAAATGTAGGGAAACGATTTGAAGCGTACAACTGGCAGCACATTTTGGTGGAAGACGGCAACGATCTGGATGCCATCTACGCGGCCATCGAGACTGCCAAAGCAGAAAAGGACAAACCGACATTGATCGAAGTGAAGACGGTCATCGGTTATGGTTCCGTCAGTCAAGGCACTTCCAAAGTACATGGTTCGCCACTGGGTAAAGAGGATGCTGAAAATGTCAAAGCCTTTTATGGGTTTGAGAAGAATGAAAAATTCGTTGTATCCGCAGAAGTGCAAGAACACTTCCGGAATGAGATAGTCGTTAGAGGAGAAAAGGCGCAAAAAGAATGGGAAACGTTATTCGCTAAGTATGAAGCGGCTTATCCTGAATTGGCCGAACAGTATGTAGTTGCCCACTCAAGTGAGCTGCCGGAGAATTGGGACAAGGATCTCCCGGTATATGAGGTTGGTTCGAGTGCTGCCAGTAGGGTCACCAGCAAAGACACCATCCAAGCCTTGGCAAAAACGATACCGTTTTTATGGGGAGGATCCGCGGATTTGTCATCGTCGAACAACACAATGGTAGCCGGTGCTGCCGATTTTGAGCCAAAACAGTATGCAGGACGCAACATCTGGTTCGGTGTGCGTGAGTTCGCCATGGCCGCCGCTATGAATGGAATCCAACTGCATGGCGGAACAAAAGTTTACGGGGGAACATTTTTCGTATTCCTCGACTATCTGAAAGCGGCCGTACGTCTGAGCGCTATCCAAAAAGTCCCGGTTACCTACGTAATGACCCATGATTCCGTGGCGGTCGGGGAAGATGGTCCGACTCATGAACCGATCGAACAACTGGCAAGCCTGCGCTGCGTGCCGAACGTCCATGTCATCAGACCGGCCGATGGAAATGAGACGGTAGCAGCATGGAAAATCGCGATGCAGTCAAAAGAGACACCTACAGTCTTGGTGCTGAGCCGACAAAACCTGCCGGTCATTCCTCAAACGAAGGAACTGGCTGAGGCCGGTGTCGCAAAAGGCGGCTATGTCCTCTCCAAACAACAGGGCGAAAAACCGGAAGGCATCCTTATCGCAACCGGATCGGAAGTGAACCTTGCGATCAAAGCCCAGAACAGCTTGCGGGAACAAGGAAAGGACGTCTCCGTCGTATCCATCCCAAGCTTCGATTTGTTCAATCGACAGTCGTCGGAATATAAAGAATCCGTATTGCCGAAAGACGTGAAGAAGCGCGTGTCGGTTGAGATGGGCTCCAGCTTCGGATGGGAACGCTATGTAGGGGATCACGGCGCTATGATTGCGATCGATACATTCGGAGCAAGTGCACCGGGAGAGACGGTCATCAGAGAATATGGATTTACTGTCGAACGCGTCGTTTCAGTTTTTAATACGTTGTAGAAAAACGAAAGGGATAAGACTCGATGGAGTTTTGTCCCTTTTTGTACTATTGTTAAGATTATAAGTTACGCATTAGGGAGGATACTCAAGATGGTGAAAACATTTATATTCGACGTCGATGACACGCTGTACGACCAATTGGAACCCTTCGAACGGGCTTTCCAAAAGCATTTTAGCCGATTCAAGGATGAAGTGAAGATAGAAGAACTGTATAAACTGAGCAGGAAATACAGCGATAAGGCTTTTGAATCGACAGGCTATGAAATCACAAACATGAGAAAGATGCACATCTATCGCATCTCAAAAGCCTTCGAGGAGCTCGGCATCCGGATAAGCGATGAGGAAGCATTACAATTCCAATTGGACTACGAAACCTTTCAGAACGAAATCAAACTGATCGAAGAATTTCCGCAGATTTTTGAACTGCTGCTCCAAAGAGGCGCCAAGATCGGCATCATCACAAACGGCGCCAACGACAACCAACTGAGAAAAATCAATCAATTGGGCCTCGAAAAATGGATAGCTCCCGAAAATATGCTGGTTTCGGAAGGAGCCGGTGTCTCCAAACCCAGTAAAGAAATCTTTGAAGCAATGGAAAGAAGAATGGGTTTCTCGAAAAACGACGTATATTACATTGGGGACAATTTCGATAATGACGTAATCGGGGCAACGGCTGCGGGGTGGAAGACAATCTGGGTTAATTTCCGGAATCACAAAGCAATGGGAAAAGATGTTTCGGCAACTTATGTGGTGGAGACACCGGAGGAATTGTTGCGTCTGATGGACGGGCTTACGAGAGGATTGTAGATTGTTTAGGTGATTGTTATTGTTATCACGCACTTATTCAAGCAAATGAGAGAGAATGCAGGAATTGATATGAATATATAGGAATAAGTTAAATAAAGGTGCGAGTGTTGTACACTATTTATCGTTATTTCCATGGGTGTTGCATAGGTAAAAATAATACATATTAAAATGGGTAATTACTATGGGATTTAAAGTTGAGGCATAAGAACTAAAATTAGCAAATCAAAAAATAAACTAATGTTTGACAGCGCTTTCTTTATCGGTATAATAGGTGTTAGGCAATATATCATGGATTTCCAGAGATACATAATACATTGCCAAAATATAATTGGGGGGATTAAATAATGAATGAAGAAATGGAACTATCGGAACACAGCCCGGAACAATTGGTGGCACTGATTCAACAAGGGCACTCTATGTACTTTGAAGAACTCTTCTGTAGGTTTTTGCCTCTAGTTAAGA
>CAWFEB010000022.1:0-80136 GCA_963814755.1 uncultured Carnobacteriaceae bacterium | reverse complement strand
ACACCGCTGGTGTACCAGTTGTTCTGCCAAGAGCATCGCTGGGTAGCTATGTGTGGACGGGATAAACGCTGAAAGCATCTAAGCGTGAAGCCCCCCTCAAGATGAGATTTCCCATCACTTTAAGTGAGTAAGACCCCTGAGAGATGATCAGGTAGATAGGTTGGGAGTGGAAGTACAGCGATGTATGGAGCGGACCAATACTAATCGGTCGAGGACTTAACCAATTTTTAAAAGATGAAAACTCAAGCGGTGTTTTCGGGTTCCCTTTAATTTTGTAGATTCAGTTTTGAGAGAACAACGTTCTCTTGAAAAATGTGCGGTGACGATGGCAAGAAGGTCACACCTGTTCCCATCTCGAACACAGAAGTTAAGCTTCTTAGCGCCGATTGTAGTGAAGGGTTTCCCTTTGTGAGAGTAGGACGTTGCCGCGCTTTTTTTTGTATACAGAATTATTCCGCAATAGCTCAGTTGGTAGTAGCGCATGACTGTTAATCATGATGTCGTAGGTTCGAGTCCTACTTGCGGAGTTTTTTCTTAAGATGAGTTATTAGCTCAGTTGGTAGAGCATCTGACTTTTAATCAGAGGGTCGCAGGTTCGAGCCCTGCATAACTCATTTGCGGGTGTGGCGGAATTGGCAGACGCACTAGATTTAGGATCTAGCGCCGCAAGGCGTGGGGGTTCAAGTCCCTTCACCCGCATAATTTAATACGCCGGCTTAGCTCAGTTGGTAGAGCATCTGATTTGTAATCAGAGGGTCGAGGGTTCGAATCCTTTAGCCGGCACCATTCGCGGAAGTAGTTCAGTGGTAGAACATCACCTTGCCAAGGTGGGGGTCGCGGGTTCGAACCCCGTCTTCCGCTTTCATAAGGACTATGCCAGACCTTATGATTGCAACAAACAGTAACATGCCGGGGTGGCGGAACTGGCAGACGCACAGGACTTAAAATCCTGCGGTGAGTGATCACCGTATCGGTTCGATTCCGATTCTCGGCATTTAGGCACCCATAGCTCAATTGGATAGAGTACTTGACTACGAATCAAGCGGTTACAGGTTCGACTCCTGTTGGGTGCATTTTTTAATATTTTCAAACGGGAAGTAGCTCAGCTTGGTAGAGCACTTGGTTTGGGACCAAGGGGTCGCAGGTTCGAATCCTGTCTTCCCGATTCAACAATCTTCACGGGGCCTTAGCTCAGCTGGGAGAGCGCCTGCCTTGCACGCAGGAGGTCAGCGGTTCGATCCCGCTAGGCTCCATTTTCATTTTGGCGGTGTAGCTCAGATGGCTAGAGCATCCGGTTCATACCCGGAAGGTCATGGGTTCGACCCCCTTCGCCGCTATTATACCTTGCTTCGGACCTTTAGCTCAGTTGGTTAGAGCAGACGGCTCATAACCGTCCGGTCGCAGGTTCGAGTCCTGCAAGGTCCATGAAAAACTTATCAGCTTATGGAGGATTACCCAAGTCCGGCTGAAGGGAACGGTCTTGAAAACCGTCAGGCGTGTAAAAGCGCGCAAGGGTTCGAATCCCTTATCCTCCTTTAGTGGCCTCAGGCCATTGTATTATTATCGCGGGGTGGAGCAGTTGGCAGCTCGCCGGGCTCATAACCCGGAGGTCACAGGTTCAAGTCCTGTCCCCGCAATTGTTTTCTTTTTTAACGCATGGTTCCGTGGTGTAGGGGTCAACATGCCTGCCTGTCACGCAGGAGATCGCGGGTTCAAATCCCGTCGGAGCCGCCATGCGGGTGTAGTTTAGTGGTAAAACCCCAGCCTTCCAAGCTGATGTCGGGAGTTCGATTCTCCTCACCCGCTTTTTTTAAGAAGGGCCTATAGCTCAGCTGGTTAGAGCGCACGCCTGATAAGCGTGAGGTCGATGGTTCGAGTCCATTTAGGCCCATTGTTAAAGCATACAGATAGTGGAGTTCTCTTTTAAGGGGAAGTACTCAAGTGGCTGAAGAGGCGCCCCTGCTAAGGGTGTAGGTCGTTAACGCGGCGCGAGGGTTCAAATCCCTCCTTCTCCGTAGCTTTATCAAAAAAATAAAAGTATGGTCCGTTGGTCAAGCGGTTAAGACACCGCCCTTTCACGGCGGTAACACGGGTTCGATTCCCGTACGGATCATTGTTTCCAGCATTATGGAGGTTTAGCTCAGCTGGGAGAGCGTCTGCCTTACAAGCAGAATGTCGGCGGTTCGATCCCGTCAACCTCCATTGCATTATTTATTTTCAACCTTATGGTCCGTTGGTCAAGCGGTTAAGACACCGCCCTTTCACGGCGGTAACACGGGTTCGATTCCCGTACGGATCATCATCCTAGCTGTTGCAGCTCTAACTGCTTAACGGACAGGATACCAATGGACGTCAGTTCCAACCAATCAATCTCCATCTTAATAGTATTTTCAACCTTACGGTCCGTTGGTCAAGCGGTTAAGACACCGCCCTTTCACGGCGGTAACACGGGTTCGATTCCCGTACGGATCATCATCCTGGCTGTTGCAGCTCTAGCTGCTAAACGGACAGGATAGGAATGGAGCTCAGCTCCATCCAATCAATTTCCATCTTAATAATATTTTCAACCTTATGGTCCGTTGGTCAAGCGGTTAAGACACCGCCCTTTCACGGCGGTAACACGGGTTCGATTCCCGTACGGATCATTGTTTCCAGCATCATGGAGGTTTAGCTCAGCTGGGAGAGCGTCTGCCTTACAAGCAGAATGTCGGCGGTTCGATCCCGTCAACCTCCATTGGTTCCGTGGTGTAGGGGTCAACATGCCTGCCTGTCACGCAGGAGATCGCGGGTTCAAATCCCGTCGGAGCCGTTTTTTAAATTTTTATTTTGGTCTGATAGCTCAGTTGGTAGAGCACTTGATTGAAGCTCAAGGTGTCGGCGGTTCGAATCCGTCTCGGACCATTTTTTATATGATGGAGGGATAGCGAAGTGGCTAAACGCGGCGGACTGTAAATCCGCTCTTTCGGGTTCGGCAGTTCGAATCTGCCTCCCTCCATTTTTTAAAAGCTTACTCTGAATAGGGGTATAGTTTAAAGGTAGAACAACGGTCTCCAAAACCGTCGGTGTGGGTTCAAGTCCTACTACCCCTGTATCAACATTATATTATGGCGATTGTGGCGAAGTGGTTAACGCACCGGTTTGTGGATCCGGCATTCGTGGGTTCAATTCCCATCAGTCGCCCTCTTATTGGGCTATCGCCAAGCGGTAAGGCAACAGACTTTGACTCTGTCATTCGTTGGTTCGAATCCAGCTAGCCCAGTTTTTTTCGAATAGTAACACCTCGGCGGTATAGCCAAGTGGTAAGGCACAGGTCTGCAAAACCTCTATCACCGGTTCAAATCCGGTTACCGCCTTTCCATGAGTAAGATGGAAAATTGCATTCTTCATATCATGCCGGCGTGGCGGAATTGGCAGACGCGCTGGACTCAAAATCCAGTGCCCGCAAGGGCGTGCCGGTTCGACCCCGGCCGCCGGTATCCTTGATATAGCTGACGATTCTACACGATTCGTTAGCTATATCTTTTTTTTTTGGGCGATTAATCCTTCAATATGTTCAAAAAAACTCAATTAGCATCATGCTCTGATATTTTATTTTTCTCAGTGCTGCTAGAGAAGATGATTCCTACGTTTTAATGTTATTTATAGCTTGCCAAGAATTTTTACATTTAATGCATTGAACCAAATCTGTCCTAATTCGCATTGAGTAGTTTTAATTGCAAAAAGCAATCTTAGATGTGTTAGTATCAAGAGTAAGTGTTGCATAGGTTAATATAGAGGAGTCAGTTTATGAGTAAAATTATTAGTTATTTAGATAATCAGAGTGAGATTCGACTGTTAACGGACACGAAAATAGCACAGGATGATTTACGAACTACCGATTTGTTGTTTTTATTAAAAGGAACCGCTGAGCTGAAGATAGATGAAAAACGTTATATGATGAAAGCTGATGATATAGTCGTAGTTAATAAACATGAGAGCTATAGCTTGGATTGTGGTAAAGGAAGTTTGGTATTTTACTTCTCGATTTCAGACTTCTTATTATCGCAAGCGCTTTCTGTTGAGTGTGTAAGTTTTAACTGTAATTCGATTGAAAAGTTCTAGTAAAAATTACGATTTGATTCGGAAAATAATAATTGAGATCATTGATTTGTTGCTGTTTGAAAACGATAAGACCAATTTCTTGCAATTAAGTAAGGTATATCATTTATTGAATGAATTAAGCAGCTTGTTTCTTGAGCAACAATCGAACTGTAATCGAACAAGATGAACGGATTAAACAAATAACGAGAACAATCAAAGAGCGGTACTATGAAAATATTACCTTAGCAGAAATGGCAAGGCTTGTTCATATGGATACTGCTTATTTTTCAAAATTCTTCAAAAAAAATCTAGGAATTAACTTTAAGGATTATCTTAGTAAAGTTCGGATGCAGCATGCGATTCATGATTTGCTGGAATCTGATATGGCGGTTACGAGAATTGCGATTGATAATGGCTTTTTTAGCGTGAACGGCTTCAACAAAAAATTCAAAGAACTTTATCAGCAAACGCCGTCAGACTATCGGAAGCAGCACACAGTTGAAAAACAGCAACCTGCGACAAAATCAGAGGCGGATCTGAAGGCTGCTTTCAGTGAATACAAAGAGATGAAAGACACTGACTATGTACTGAAAAAATCTTATCATTCAATTAGAACTAGGTCAACAGGAGGCTGTCCCGATCAAAGAAACTTGGTCCGCAATTTTGAATGTTGGAGAAGCTGAACTGGTTTTGAATAGCAATATCAGGCAGCATCTGTCCATTCTACAGCAGAATATCCGATTCCAATATGGAAGGATTTGGGCTGTTTTTACCGAAAAGCTTTTAGGTGAATCACTTCATGAATACGAAATGATTGATGAAATTCTGGATTCTTTACTAGAGTTGGGACTGACACCCTGGTTGAGCATCAATAAAATAGCGGACTCGTTTAAAGAGAGTGAATACCCTGCCGAAGTGTGGCAAGAAGCTGTACGCAGCTTTTGTGTGCATATTTTGAATCGCTATGGACGCCAAAAGGTTGCGCGCTGGAAATTTGAAATTGTTGCAAGTGCGCCAGAAAATTCCGATTCGATTTCAAGATATTGCATCTTTTATCAAACGACATATGATATTTGCAAAGAACTGATTCCGGAGCTTTCTGTCGGTGGGGGAACGTTTGTCATGACGAATGAGCCTTGAGTTAGAGCAGTTATTGAACGTTGAACTGGCGGATTGCACCTTCGACTTTTATTCGTTTGCACTTTTTCCTTACTCCAATCGTTTGGTGCGGGAAAAGCGCAACTTCCAGCGTATCACTGATCCTGATTTCTTACGCAATCAGGTGAAATCACTAAAACAACTCAGAGTTGAAAAAGCCGTTGTACATTTCGGAATGGAGCAATACTGTCTCACGCAGTAACTTACTGAATGACAGTTTGTACAAAGGAGCGTTTGTCATCAAAAGTTTGATTGATATTTTTGATCAAGTCGATGGCATGGGCTATTGGCTGGGAACGGATCTTGCGCAGAAAAGTCCCAAACATCATGCATTATTGACCGGTGGCAATGGGCTGCTGAACAAAAATAGTTTATTCAAGCCTGCCATGCATGCACTGAAACTCTTTGAACAATTACGAGGCTTGAAGCTAGTATACAAAGATGAACGGCATTTGATCTGCAGTTCTGATGGGGATGAATTTTTCGTATTGGGGCACCAATATACCCATCCAAACAGTTTGTATTTTTTGAAGGATGAGGCACATCTACAGTTGACGGAACTGGATCACTTTTTTGAAGAGAGTGAATATGAAGATGAACTGGTGCTGTCAAATATCCCGAATGGCAAGTATGAAATAAGAATCTTTTCTTGCTTGAAGGACCACGGTGATCTGTTTGGGCAATGGGCTAAATTTAAATTTACGAGAGATCTTCGCTCGTCAGACTTGAGTTATCTGGATGCCAAGAATACTCATTTGCAGACTTTAGAGGAAGTTCAGGTGTCTAAACGGCGGTTAGTTATCAAAAAACAATTGACGACTAATGAATTTTACGAAATTAATATCAAAAGGAAACAGTGATTTGTGCATTTTGTTTCAAAAAACTGAACTTACACAAAAAAAGACAAGAATAATCTTATTATTCTTGTCTTTTTTTGTGTGCCCAGTGTAAGGAAACAAAAAGCCACATACAACAACACAAAAATATGGATTCTCGATTTCGGAAAACGCTTTATACTTCAAATATAGAAAAAAGAAGCAGAGGTGCAATCATGAAGTTAGGAATCGTAAGTGCTATTTTTGATCAAAGTAGTTTTGAAGAGATGATTGACATTGTAGCCGACAATGGATTGGAATGTGTAGAAGTTGCTTGTTGGCCAAATGAAAAAGCTGCTCGCCGGTACGCGGGGGTTTCACATATCGATGTTGCCAATTTAAACGAAGCGAATGCGCAAAAAATATTGGATTATACAGCGGATAAGCAGGTTGAAATTTCTGCATTGGCTTACTATCCCAACCCACTGGACGAAAATTTAGCGAAGCGTCAAGTTGCCGTCGACCATTTGCACCGTTTGATTGACGCAGCCAAGCTGTTGGATGTCAATCTGGTGACAACTTTTATCGGCAGAATGCAGACGAAATCGATTGTTGAAAATCTGGATGAGATGGAAATCGTTTGGAAACCAATTCTTGAGCACGCAGAGAGAGCTGGCGTGAAAATTGGGATCGAAAATTGTCCGATGCTATTCACGGAAGACGAGTGGCCAGGAGGTCAAAACTTGATGACCACACCAGCGATTTGGCGCCAGGTCTTTGCTCGCTTGGATAGTGACGCAATTGGTCTGAACTATGATCCGTCTCATTTTGTTTGGCAGCAGATCGATTATATCGCACCGCTGTACGAGTTCAAGGATAAGATTTTCCATGTTCATTACAAGGATATCAAAATCTATCCTGAAAAGTTGAAAGATGTTGGCGTGATGGCAGCACCGCTTCAGTATATGAGTCCGAAGCTACCTGGTTTAGGAGATGTCAATTGGGGACGTTACGTTTCGGCATTGACTGACATCGGCTTTGACGGCTACAGCTGTATCGAGGTGGAAGACAAGTCATTTGAAAAAAACTACGACGATGTGAAAAAATCAGTCGCACTAAGCACCAACTATTTGCGGAATTTTGTGATCTAAAGGAGGCAACAAAACGTGTTTGCAATGCGAATGAAGCTAAATGAGCAAATTATCAAAAAAAAATCCTTTGAGTCGCTTTATATCAATGGACAAAAAAATGGTTTTGCCTTTGATGTACAGTTGGCTTATTACCGAGGGCACTATTTATCGGATATTGATTTGCTGGAAGTCTATGTAGACGGTGAAAAAATGCCGACAGAGGCAGTAACGTTTGAGTTGAACGGAAAAGAACTGCCTCTGTACAAATTGAAATACGCGGTGACTGAATTTTGGAGTCAAGTGAGTCTGGCCAAGATTCGAGTGCTGCAGCCCGGAGGATTGACTGGCGAGCATGAAGTGGAGTTGAAGCTGATGCTGCGTATTCCTTACATGCAAATCGGCCCGGCCCATGATTTTATGCCGCTTGATTCAGGCGATAAAATCACGATCAGCCTGGAAGGAGAATAAGATGAGCACAATAAAATTAGGCGCAACACTCTTTTGTTACGGAACAGAGTATGCCAGATACGAATTTGACTTTGCAGAGTGCGTGAAGCAAGCTGCTCTCGCTGGTGCAACGGGATACGAAATTGTAGGGACGCAAATGATTCCCAACTATCCGAATGTCAGCAAGGATTTCCTGGGCTTGGTGCAGGAGTTGAAAGCTAAATACGGAATCGGACCGGTTGGTTATGGCGCAAATAATGATAAAGGTCTGATGCATGACCGCAATCTGACGGACGATGAAATGTTGGCGGATACGATTATTGATCTAAAAACAGCCCACAAATTAGGTTGTAAGGTGATGCGCTCGCAATACATGCTTTCTCCCGAAGCATTTGAACGCTTGGCTCCGTACGCTGAACTATACGACATCAAAGTCGGAATCGAGATCCATAATCCAGAATCTCCGCTGTCTCCTTTGATGACACGCTATCTGGAGGTCATCAAGAAAACAAATTCGAAACATCTTGGCTTTGTTCCCGATTTTGGCTGCTTTGCGATTGCTCCCAACAAGGCACATTGGATCAAAGCTTTGGAAGCGGGCGTCAAGGAAGAGCACTTGCAGATGGCTGCCGATATGCGATACCAAGGCGAGCCGTTAGAGAAAGCGCGCGAGAAATTGATGAGTGCAGGCGCACATCCTGCCATAAACGCTGCCTTGCAAGGCATGTACGGATTTGTTCAATTCAAGCCGAAAGAAGAGCTGCCAAGAATGCTCGAGGAGCTCAAAGAGATTTTGCCGTATAGTGTCGAGCTGCATGGGAAATTCCATTACTTGGGGGAAGATTTGGTCGAGCCGAGTATTCCGTACAAGGAAATTCTGGCGGTCGTGAAAGATTCTGATTTCGACGGCTACCTGATCTGTGAGTACGAGGACGAGCTGTATTGCGGCGGTGCGGAGTTCACCAAACGTCAAATCATGATGGAAAAGCAATTGCTGGGAATGCTGTAGACGAGGTGACGAACATGGAAATCACCAAACAGACAGTTGCTTGATTTTTACGAAGCGTTTTTCAATCAACAGCAAGTTACCAAAGCCGACCCCATTGATTGCGGAAGACTATATCCAACACAATCCAGGAGTAGAACAAGGACGTGCAGGATTGGTTCAGGCCTTTCAACAGAAGTTTGCTTCGACTGAATACTTTCGTTTGGAAGTGGATCATGTCGTCTTGGAGGCAGAGTATGCCGCTGTTTTTTTACGGAGTGTTGATGAGCAGCAGCAAACCAAAGCGCATGTTGTTGATCTGTATCGGATTGCGGACGGTCAATTCGTCGAACATTGGGATTATTTTGACAGGAGGAAATAGAAGATGATGAAACAACTGAAATACGGCATCATCGGTTTTGGTTTTATGGGCCAGACCCATGCCGAAACCATCAAAAAGCTTGATCATGCACAACTTGTTGCAGTTTGCGATATCAACGAGGCGCAGTTTGAATTTGCGCCAGCGAACGTGGCAACCTATCGTTCAGCAGATGATCTGTTGGCAGATCCGACGATCGATACGGTCATTATTGCTGTACCGAACCAACTGCACTTGGAAATGGTCGTCAAGGCAGCGAAGGCGCATAAGGATATTATTTGTGAAAAACCGTTAGCTATGAATGCGGCTGAGGTGGAACAAATGATTCAGGTGACGACGGAAGAAGCGGTGCGCTTTACCGTTCATCATCAACGGCGATGGGATCATGATTATCGCGTGGTGAAAGCCGTGTATGACCAAGGTCTGGTAGGTGACGTTTATACCATTAAGAGTGCCCTGTATGGCTTTAACGGCAACATGCATGACTGGCACATCTATCCGGAATTTGGCGGCGGGATGCTGTATGACTGGGGCGTTCATTTGATCGATCAAATGTTGTGGATGATCCCTGGGAAATTGAAAACCGTTTATGCGGATGTCCGCAATGTCATCAACGAAAAAGTCGACGACTATTTCAACATCCAGCTGTATTTTGAAAATGGGGTAAATGCCCAGATTGAATTGGGAACGTATTTCCTGAACAGTTCCGAAAATTGGTTTGAACGTCATTGGTTTGTTGGGGGAAATCAAGGAAGTGCAAAAATCGATGGCTTTAATCCGAAAGGTGAAATTACAAGAACTTCCGCATTACTGGGTAATGTTCCAGGGCAAATCACGATGACTCACGCAGGTCCGACTCGCAGCTTTGGTCCAGCACCGGAAGGACGCATTCTGACCGAGGCGTTGCCTGAAGTGACGGTAAATCACCAAATGTTTTTCGATAATTACTATGCCTATACCCAAGGAACAGAGGAATTGGTAATCCAACCGGCTCAAATTTTACGCTTGATGCAAGTGGTGGAAGCCATCCGTACTTCTGCGAAATATCACCAGAGTATCAATTTTGAATAAAAATTGCTGAGGAATCAGTAAGGATAAAAGAAAGGGAGATTATAAATGACAAAAGTAAGAATCGGTATTATCGGCTGCGGAGGAATTGCGAACAACAAACATTTTCCGGCATTAACGAGTCAAAGCGACAAATGTGAGTTGGTTGCGTTTTGCGATATCAAGGTAGAACGTGCGAAGGAAGCAGCGGAAGCCTTCGGAATAAAAGATGCGAAATACTATGAGGATTACCAGGAGCTGCTGGCGGATAAATCCATTGACGTGGTTCATATCTGTACACCAAATGTGAGTCATAGCCCAATTGCTGTAGCAGCCTTTGAAGCAGGTAAACATGTTCTGTGTGAAAAGCCGATGGCGCACACGCCTGAAGCAGCAAAATTGATGATGGATGCATGGCAAAAATCAGGCAAGAAATTTACGATTGGCTATCAAAATCGTTTCCGAAAAGAAGTGACTGCCTTGCATGAAGCCTGTGCCAACGGGGATCTGGGTGAGATTTATTTTGCGAAAGCGCATGCGATTCGCCGGAAAGCAGTACCAACTTGGGGCGTATTCCCTGATAAATCACAGCAAGGCGGCGGTCCGTTGATTGACATTGGGACACATGCATTGGATATCACCTTGTGGATGATGGACAATTATGAAGTCGAATCTGTAACAGGCTCTGTCTTCAATAAGCTGGGCAATCTACCAGGTGCAGAAGCGGGTAATTTGTTCGGTCCATGGGATACCGAGAGCTTTGAAGTAGAGGATTCTGCATTTGGTTTTATTAAGATGAAGGACGGCTCGACTATCTTCCTAGAAGCATCTTGGGCGTTGAATGTGTTGGAATCAAAAGAAGCGGCGACAACACTGTGCGGAACCAAAGCAGGTGCACAAATCGACGCGGGGATGAGCTACCCAGTCAATCAATTGACCTATAATCGTTCAAAAAATGGCTTGCTGACAGAAGAAAGTATCAGCGCAGCCGGCAATATTGCTTTCTTTGAAGGTGGCGATTCTGCACCAGAACGCCTCGAAGCGAAGCAATGGCTGGAAGCTGTGATCAATGATACCGAACCATTGGTGAAACCAGAGCAAGCATTCAAGGTGACACAAATCTTGGATGCAATCTACAAAGCAGCAAAAACTGGTAACGAAGTGAAACTATAAGAACATGCCGCTGCGCTGAATGGAAATTCAGCGCAGCGGAGAAAATGAAGGGGGCTGTCTTATGTTTGAAAAATATTTAGTCAATCCAAAAGGGTTTCGTAATGTCCGTGAAAATAATGAAGTGACCGGCTATGAAGTTCAATTGCGCATTCCTTACTATCGCGGGATTCCGATGAGCTGCGTGGAGGTTTTGGATTTAACAGTCGATGATGAAAAAGTAAGCAACGACGACATGCTGATTACCGTAAAAGGAGAAACCTTTTCCTTTTCTGAACTGCCAACTGTGATCAATCACCGCTGGGAGATGATCGAAACAATCACAGTATTTGTGAAAAAGCCAAATGGCTTAAGTGAAGGTGAGCATAAAGTCCATGCCTTTGTTAGTTTGCGAATCTCATATTTGCCTTTCAATAATGTCGGGGATGATGAAAAAGTATTGGTTCTAGAAGCATAAAGGAGATGAAAGCATGAGTAAAATTAAACGTGGTGTATCCCTATACAGCTATCAAGAAGAATTTTATACAGGGAAGATGAACCTGGAAGATTGCATTCGTGAAGCCGCAAAAGCGGGCGCAACAGGGATCGAATTCTTGCCTGAGCAGATGTTGCCGACTTTTCCGAATATTTCGGATGAGTTTGTCAATCAATGGCATGAATGGCTTGAAAAATACAATGTTGAACCTATTGCATACGATGCGTTCTTGGATAATAAATTATTTGCCAATCGGATGTTGACTACTTCCGAAAATGTTGCCATGATGAAGAGAGATTTAACAATCGCCAGCCGGTTGGGCTGCAAGGTTTTACGGACCTTGGTGTCGACACCCTTAGAAGTGATTAAACAAAGCCTGGCCTATGCTGAAGAAGTCAATGTCAAAATTGCGTTGGAAGTTCATGCACCGTTTACTTTTGGAACACCTTGGTTTGAAGAACGTTTGGACTACATCAAAGAAAGCGGCACGAAATGGTTTGGCATCATGCCCGACTTTGGAATTTTCACCAAGCGAATTGGTTCCATTTTCCAAGACAGCTACATCCGCAAGGGCGGCACGCCGGAAATCATCAAAATGATCAGTGACAACTACGAAAACGGCGTAAACCGTGACGAAACTTTTGAGAAGGTATCGCAAATGCCAAATGCTACGGAAACAGATAAGGCGTTCGCAGAGTTCTGCCGTCATTTCGTCTACACAGATCCTCAAATTTTAGTTGAGAATATGCCCTACATCGTTCACATTCACGGGAAATTTTACGATATCACAGAAGAGCTGCAAGAAACGAGCATCCCGTATCATGATGTCATTACCATGCTGAAAGACGCAGGCTACGATGGGTACATTTGCAGTGAGTACGAAGGAAACCGACATATTCAAGATTACATGGAAGTGGACAGTATCGAACAAGTGCGCCGTCATCAAGCCTTGTTAGAAAACGTCATCGGATAGTAGGTGATGGGATGATCAAACTGATTGCATCTGATATGGACGGCACCTTAGTCAGCACCAATCACGCCATTTCTGAAGCCAATGCCAGCGCCATCAAAAGGGCTCAGAATAAAGGGATTGAATTTATCATCACCACCGGCAGAAGCTATGAAGACGCACATCCACAGGTAGTTGCAGCGGGAATCGAATGTAGCTACCTAGTGATGAATGGTAGTGAGCTGCGGAATCCAAACGGAGAGATCATCCAGAGTCTTTATTTAACAAGGACTCTGGTTGAGCAAACCGTAGCAGAGTTGGCGCAGGCCGGGATGTATGTCGAGCTTTATACCACCGGCGGGACGTTTTCACCAAGTGATGTCGAGACACGCAAATGGGCGGTTGCCACGAAAATCAACAATTTTCATCCGATGATATCCATTGAGGAAGCCTATCAAAGTGCAGAAGATCACTTCTTGTACAAAGAAATCAACTGCATTGATTCGCTTGAAATGATTTTTGAAAACGAGTACGAGGTTGGGAAAATCATCAGTTTTTCTTATCGAAAGGATAAGATAGCGGAACTGCGAGCGACTCTTCCGCAAAGATATCCTGTCAATGTCACTGGCTCTTTCGCCATTAATTTGGAAATCACCAATCCTTTAGCGGATAAAGGAGAGGCGATCAAGCAATTATGCAGCCAGAAAAGGAATTCCGACTGCTGCAATTATGACGATCGGGGACAGTTACAACGACCTTGGGATGTTGGGTGATATGTTCGGGTACACAGTCGCGATGGGCAATGCCATTGATGAGGTTAAGCAGCAGGCAAAATATATCACAGATACAAATGATGCAGATGGTGTTGGAAAGGCGATCGAACGATTCGTATAGCTCAGACTAAATTGAAAAAGGAGATTTCATTATGAGTTTTGTTGATAATCTTGAAAAAATGCAGTTAGCCGCAGAAAAAATTTCAGATAATCGCTATTTGAAAGCAGTCAGCAAAGGGATGGTCATGACGATCCCTGCTAGCATCACAGGTGCCATGTGTACTTTGATCGCCAATTTACCTTTTGGCGGCTATCAAAACTTCATACAAGGAAATGGCTTGAAGTCGTTGTTATTATTACCAGGTATCTTCACGAGTAATATCATGGGCTTGATTGTGGTGTATTTTATCGCGTTCAATCTGGCGAAATCATACAAGTTAGATGGCATGTTCCCAGGCTTCCTAGCGATTGTTTCGTTTTTGATTTTGACGCCGCTAACGTCGATTGAGCGGCCGGTTCACGATACCGTTCGACCGGTTCCTTTTATCAGCTTTGACTACATCGGCTCCAGAGGGAATGTTTGTAGGAATTATTGTTGGCTTAGTGGTTGCTAAATTGTATAGCTGGTTTATCCAAAACAATATAACTATCCATATGCCGGAAAGTGTGCCGAGTTTTGTCGAGAAATCCTTTAGTTCGATCATTCCGTTTTTCTCAATCACCTTTTTGATGGCGTTGGTATCATGGGGCTTTACCTTCACTAGTTTTGGTAGCGCTCACAACCTGGTCTATACAGTTCTGCAAGTACCGATTCAACAAATCGGTGGCTCGGTAGGCGGTGTGATGGTCGCGTACGCGTTAATTGGTTTGTTCTGGTGGTTTGGGATTCATGGGAAAGCGATTATCTTTGGTGTGTATGCACCAATCATTCAAACAATGACAATTGAAAATATGAATGCGGCAGCGACGGGAGCTACGCCTCCCAACTTGGTGGATTTTGGTTTTACCTCTGTCTTTTTGGAAATTGGCGGTGGCGGTAACGTTCTGGGATTAGCGATTTGCTTCCTGTTCTTTGCGAAAAGTGATCAATACAAAAATATCGGTCGGATAACCGGCATTCCAACATTCTTTGGCATCAACGAGCCGATTACCTTTGGGACACCGATTTGTTTGAATCCATTATTCTTGCTTCCGACGGTTGTGACACCATTGGTTACAGGTCTGATCGGATACTTCTCGATCACTTCCGGATTGGTGCCGCGCATGGTGGGGGCACAGCTTCCGACGGGCACACCAACTTTTGTCAATGCGATCATCGCAGGTGGTTGGCGGATGATGCTGGCTCAGCTTGTCTGTGTAATCGTCGCGACAGCCATTTACTTCCCATTCTTCAAAGTGGCCGATAAACGTGAATGCAAACGTGAGCAAGAAGCAATGCTAGCAAGACAAGAAGAAGTGGGATTGGAAGTAGCGATTGCTGAATAGTCACTAGGAGAGCACTATCGTGGGAAAATAAAAACGGCGACTATTGCAGTCGCCGTTTTTATCAAAATTCTGCTTGGCAAAATGCAACACCCTGGTAAGCATGCAGCGTGAGTGCTTATCATCCTTTAGAAACGGAGAAATACAATGAAACAAGAAAATATCTCACCAAAAGTAATAGGAGCAATTATTTCAACAGGAATTTTATCTTTTTGTGGAGTTCTGGTCGAGACCGCTATGAATGTAACCTTCCCTACATTGAGTGCTGAGTTTCAGGTGAACACTGCAACTGTTCAATGGTTGATAACGATCTACTTATTAGTTCTGGCGATTATTATCCCACTGTCCGGTTTTCTGAAGCGATCCTTCAAAAACAAGCAATTGTTTTTGGCAGGGATTTGTTTTTTCACTGTTGGTATTTTGATCGATGCAGTAGCGCCGAGCTTCTCAATATTATTAGTCGGTCGCGTGGTCCAAGGGATTGGGACCGGGATTGGTTTACCCTTAATGTTCAATATTATTTTGGAACAAGTGCCCCCAACCAAAATCGGTATGATGATGGGCGTGGGGACGATGATTCCGGCGATTGCACCTGCGATTGGTCCTACTTTTGGCGGAATTGTGGTAACCAGTTTAGGTTGGCGCTATATTTTTATCCTGTTGGTTCCAGTAATGGTCATCGCTTTGGTAATCGGACTCTTAACGATTGAACAAAAAAGTGAGGTTCAACGTACTCATTTTGACTTCCCAAGTTTATTTGCAATTGCGATCATGTTTATTGGGACGATTTTCGGATTCAGTAATATGGGCAGCAGCGCTTTGTTTACCCTACAAGTTGGCGGGGCGTTTGTAGTAGGGATAGCCGGATTGATTGGGTTGGTCCTGCGTTCGCGGACAATCAAAAATCCGATTTTGCAGTTTGAGTCTACTTAAAAACAGAGTCTACCGCATCCACGTCATTTGCTTTTTTATCATGCAGTTAGTACTGATGGGCTTGGTTTTCATCTTGCCAAATTACATTCAGTTGGTAAATGGCAGCACTGCTCAAGTCTCAGGATTTGTCGTCTTTCCTGGGGCGACATTGGGTGCCTTGTTTACACCGCTAGGCGGCCGGATTCTGGATCGCTTTGGAGCCAAAAAACCGATCATGATGGGGAGCTTGGTAATCCTCCTCTCGTTACTGATGTTCACCTTTTTATGTGGATCGTTAAGCAATCTGATGATTGGCGTACTGTACTTTATTTTTACCGTAGGAATCGGATTTTCCTTCGGTAATTTGATGACAAATGGTCTGGCTCAGCTTGAACAGGGGCAACAAGCCAACGGGAATGCAATCATCATGACGTTTCAACAATTTGCTGGGGCTTCAGGAACCGCAATCATCGCTGCGATTATCTCACAGAGCCAGTCGGATCAGTCTGTCGGCATTGCGCAGTCAACAATCAACGGCTCCAGAATGGGTTTGATTTTTCTCGTAGCATTGTTTGCAATCGAAATCGTACTCTTGGCGAGATTATTTTCGATGAAAAGCGAATTGAAAGTAAATCGTCTTCAAGAAAAGACAGATACAACTTCATGAATATGCAAAAAGAAAGGATATATCATGCTAAAAAAACTAATCGGCATCGATATCGGCGGAACAACAATCAAGATGGCGCTTTTCGATGCGGCAGGGACCATGCTCGATAAGTGGCAAATTCCTACGAATACAGAAGCAAATGGGATATCCATTCCCGATGAAATGGTTTACAGCATCAAACAAAGGACTGGCTGATAAGAAACAAGACAGCAGTGAACTGCTGGGAATCGGTATCGGTGTACCGGGACCGGTGGATGATTTAGTCGTGAAACGCGCGGTCAATCTGGGCTGGTCGGACTTTCCTTTAAAGCAATTGATGGAGAAAAGGCTTGAATATTCCGGTTGTTTTATTGAATGATGCCAACGCAGCCGCTCTCGGTGAGTTGTGGCAAGGATCTGCCGACCAACTGCGTGATATTGTGTTTGTGACACTAGGAACTGGGGTTGGCGGCGGCATTATCGTGGATGGGAAGATTTTGAATGGCAAGCACGCATCCGGTGGTGAGATTGGTCATATTCCGGTGCAGTCGGAAGAAATGCGCATATGCGGCTGTGGGAACACCAATTGCTTGGAATGCTACGGATCGGCCAACGGGATGGTCAAGACGATGAATCAGCTGGCAGGGGAAGAAGTGGTCAGCAACACGAAAGAAATCTTCGCATTGATTACACAAGGAGATTCACGTGCGCAAGAAGCGCTGACAATCACGATTGATTACTTAGCCCGAGCAATAGCTGGAATTTTGAATACACTTGATCCAGAGGAATTGGTGATTGGTGGTGGCGTCTCTGAGGCGGGCGAGGCGTTTCTGACACCGTTGAAAACGGCGTTGGATCAATACACCTTTCCACAGATTAGGGAGCATATTCAATTGCGCAAAGCAGCCTTAGGCAATGATGCCGGGGTGTATGGTGCAGCCTATCAAGTCTGTGAATGCAATCGAAGTGGCGAAGGTATGATTCGGCTAGTCGCCTTGGATCTTGACGGCACGTTGCTTGATCGGCAAGGCTTGATCTCCGATGCAACCCGTCAGACGATTCAACAGGTAAGAAGGGGAGGTGTCAAAGTCGTACTTTGTACAGGTCGTCCATTTTACAGCTTAGCTCCTTTGCTCTCTCAGTTGGAGCTGACCGGAGCAGAGGAGTATGTCATCAGCTTCAATGGTGCATTGCTTTCAGATTCGCAAGGCGAACAAATTCTATTTAAGCAGCCCATTTCTTTTGAGGGCTATCAAGCGATCAGAGCATTGAGTGAGCAGTTGCAACTGGGATACCATGTACAAAGTCAAAAAGGAATTTATACGAGCAACACGACAATCGATTCCTACACAGCCTATGACAGCTATCTCAACCGCGCACCGATCCATTGTGTTCCGGATAGGTATTTCCAGCAAATTCCGATTTATAAAATGATGTTTGTGGGCGCGGAGGAGAAGCTGAAGCGGGCAATCAAACAGATTCCAGACACATATGCACAGCGCTTCAACATGATGCAGAGTCTAGACTGCTTTTTCGAATTCTTGCATCCACAAGCCAGCAAAGGCCAAACCCTGCAGCGGCTTGCCGAACGCTTGGACATTCATCCGTCTGAAATTTTGGCAATCGGCGATAATGAAAATGATCTTTCAATGCTAAATTTTGCTGGTATCAGTGTGGCAATGGGCAATGCCGAGGAACCAATCAAGAAAAATGCTGATTACGTCACCAAAACCAATGAGGAAGAAGGTGTGCGGCATTCACTCTTACAATTACTCAAACATGGGGTAAGATAGGATGAACAATCGTAGTGATCTTTGACCGGCCGCCGGTATCACACACGAAACAAGCCCAGAGAGATGGTTTTCCATCCTTCTGGGCTTTCTGTGGCTATGTAGGTATTAGTATTCAGTTTATATAATAAAAAAATAAAAAATATTATAGTAAAAACAAATGGATTAATCTTGTCAATTTAACTTTAAAATGTTATATTTAAAAACGGAAACGTTTCCAAAAAAAGAAAAGGAGGGGCTAAATTGAAAAAATGGCTAAGTATTGGTCTAAGCATTGCCGTCATTGGAGGTTTTTTCTTGGTAAGTAAACCATATCTTTTTTCCAATAAAACAACGATCCAACAAATTTATCCACGCTCGAATGAGAGCTTTGTTGGAGATCCGATGCCTTATTTTAATGGTGAGGAATTTATGATTTATTATTTAGAAGACTTACGAGATGATCAGACTGGTTTTCATCCGATCAGTTTAATGACGACGACTGACTTTATTAATTACACAGATCATGGTGAAGTGATTCCATTTGTAAATGATCAGAATGATCAGGAGTTAGCCTTAGGGACTGGCTCTGTCATAATTGATTCAGATGGGTTGTATCATGCATTTTATACCGGCCATAATGGATCATTGTCACCCAAGGAAGCAATTATGCATGCCACCAGTAAAGATGGAGTCAAGTGGAATAAGCAGCCCGAGCACGCGTTTTTCGCTAGTACACAGTATGAAGCGGATGACTTCAGAGATCCCTTTGTGTTTTACGAAGAAGATTCTCAGGAGTATTGGATGCTCATTACAGCACGTCAAAATGGAACAGGCGTTATTGCTAGATATACTTCAACGGATTTAATAACCTGGGAAGATCAGGGTACTTTTTTTGTAAATGATTTTGGAAACGATTCCAACTTAGAGTGTCCCTCACTTGTTTATTTTGAAGGGAAATGGTATTTGGCTTTTTCGGATCAATGGGATAAACGTGTTGTTCATTACCGTATCGCGGATAGTGTCAATGGACCTTTCGTCAAACCAGCCAACTTAGATCATTGGGATAGTTCTGGTTTTTATGCGGGAAGATTAGAAACAGATGGAGAGAAACTTTATGTAATGGGTTGGATTCCAACAAAAGAACAACATCGTGACAATCAAAACTATAATTGGGCAGGTAATCTTGCTGTCCATGAATTGATAGCTAAGGATGATCAACTATTGCCGACGTTGCCTGAAAGCGTTAAAGAACAGGTGAATACGGTAGCTTTCACAAATCAGACAATTCCTGAAGGCCAATCCATCACTTTTGATGCTAACGAGGAAACCGTTCTGTATTCTGGAAAAGTCGTCTTAGATGAACAAACAAAAAAATGGGCCTTTCAATTTAACAGCAAAGAAAACCAATCGGATCTAAATGTTATTTTTGATACAGAACTAAATACAGTCGCATACTATAATCGTTCTTTAGATAGGCTGGAAAATTATGCTCCACAAACTGAAATGCCTTTTGACTTTGCTGGTCGATCAAGTGTAACTATTAAACTGGTCTTAGAAGATGATATTGTTGTTCTCTATCTGGATGATGAAATTGTCCTCTCAAATCGGATGTATCAAGCTAAGGATAGTGATTGGGCAATCATGGCTATTGAAGGTCAACTAAAGATAGAATCATAAGAGATTGATAAAAGTCGAGTTAGTATCAGTCAGAGTAGTATTTGTCATTTTTAGTTTGATAACTTCGAGAAACTATTATGCTGAAGAATATCGCCACAATTCCATTTTTCACCCGAAGAAATTGGGCTAAATGACCCAAAGAGAATGGCAATGTGCGGCAAGCTTACTTCTCACCATAGAACATCTGAACTCCGGCGAAGCAAGTATTCGCCGGAGTTCAGATGTTCTTACTATATTCAGTTCCGGGGAGCGCCCCTTAACCGGAACTGAATGTCTGGATTGTTTCCTTACCTCCGGCGAAACACTCCTCATCGGTGGTGAGGGGGCTCCCCCGCCTAAGCTACCTCGAGTCATCCATATGCAGACCTTCATCGTTCCTATCTGTACCCCGTGATATTTCTCGGAACATATGCTTCTTCCAAATACTTGATTTCCTCCGCGCTCAATGCGACTTCGAATGCGCCAAGGGCATCATCCAGATATTTCACTTTCGTTGCACCGATCAGCGGGGAGGTGACGTAGTCTTTGCTCAACATCCAGGCAGTCGCGACTTGTCCGCGGGTGATGCCGCGTTCGTCGGCCAATTTATGGACCCTCGAGATGACTTCATTGTCGGAAGCCACAATGTATGCAGGCAGATTTGCCTCCACGGCTTGGCTGGCACGGGCTGTGACGGCGCCGATATCCCTCGTCAATCTTCCTCCCGCCAACGGACTCCAAGGCGTCATCGCAACTTTTTGATCCTGCAGCAAAGGAATCATTTCGCGTTCTTCTTCCCGGTAGAGCAGATTGTACAGGTTCTGCATGGAAACAAATTTCGTCCAGCCGTTCTTCTCGGCGATGAATTGGGCTTTCGCAAATTGCCAAGCATGCATGGAAGAGGCTCCGATATAACGCACTTTCCCCATTTTCACCAAGTCATGCAGTGCTTCCATTGTCTCTTCGATAGGCGTGCCGTAATCCCAGCGGTGGATGATGTACAGGTCCAGATAATCCGTCTGCAATCTCTTCAAAGAGCGGTCGATTTCGGCGAATATGCTTTTGCGGGACAAGCCTTTCGCATTCGGCCCCTCGAACATCGGGAAATATAACTTGGAAGCCAGGACGATTTCATCGCGGTTGGCGAAATCCTTCAAAGCCTTGCCGACGATTTCTTCACTGGATCCAGCTGAATAGAGGTTCGCAGTATCGAAGAAATTGATTCCGGAGTCCAAAGCTTTTTTGATGATTTCGCGGCTTTCCGCTTCACCTATCGACCATTTTTCGCGACCGCGTTCCGGTTCCCCGAAGCCCATGCAGCCCAGACACAGTTTTGAGACTTCCATACCGGTATTGCCTAATTTCACATACTCCATGTTAGCGCCTCCAAATGTTTTTGTTTTTATTATAAACCCATTGTAACTGTTGGAGTAAACTCCAAGACAAGTGTTTTATGCCGAATAAAAAAATATTATTCAATAGCTGCTGTAACGGTTGACTTGGAGTCCGCTTCAGGATTTAAACTGGGGGTAACAAAAATATGAAATAGGAGGAATGGAAGATGAAAATGATCGAAATTGCAAAAAAGAACCATGATGAACTGTTTCCCGGGCACGTGTCGATATTGGCTGAAAAAGATCCGGAATTTATTGAAGTGTTTGATAATTTTGCGTTTGATGAAGTGCTGCAATACACCAGTTTGGAAGTGAAGGAAAGGCAAAAAGTGCTGTTGGCTGCTTTGATCGCCATGCAATGTGTGAATGAGTTCAAGGCGATGGCGAAGGGCGCTTTGAATGTAGGCGTCACGCCGGTCGAAATCAAGGAGATCGTCTATCAGGCTGTCCCTTATGCCGGCTTGGGGAAGGTGTTCGATTTCTTGCATGCGGCCAATGAAGTGTTGGAGGAAAGAGGGATCACGCTGCCGTTGGAGGGGCAATCCACAACGACTGTCGAAAACCGTTTTGAGAAGGGCTTGGAAATCGTCCGCGAAGCTGCAGGGGATGCAGTGGACAACATGCTGGACACGATGCCGCAGAACCAGAAGCATTTCGCCACTTTCCTGGCGGATAATTGTTTCGGCGATTTCTTTACCCGCAGCGGCTTGTCGATCCAGGAACGGGAACTGCTGATCTTTACTATGCTGGCTTCGATGGGCGGATCGGAGGCGCAAATGAAGGGGCATATCCGCAACAATCTCCGCGTCGGTAATGACAAGCAAAAGCTGTTGGACACGATCACTGTCCTGTTGCCGTTCATCGGATACCCGCGGACCTTGACGGCGCTGAACTGCCTGAATGAAGTCGCTCCGGAAGAAAGCTGAAAGCGTAGGGGATAAAGATGAAAATCGCTCAAGTCAGCAAAGAGAAGCATGTGTCGATCGATAGCTTGCGGTATTATGAACGGATCGGGCTGATTCCGCCTGTAAAGCGTATTGCGGGCGGAATCAGGGACTATTCGGATGAGGATCTGAAGTGGCTGGATTTCGTGATGGAGGTGCGGTCGGCGGGGGTGTCGATCGAACCGTTGATCGATTATGTGCGTCTGTGTGGAGAAGGCCTCCATACCGTTCCGGCCAGGCGGGATCTGTGGGAAGACGAGTGCGACCTGCTTGAGAAGAGGATCCGCGGGCTGCAGGAGACCTTGGCGCAAATGAAAGGAAAAGTAGACCATTACGACGGGATGCTGAAAGGCTAGAGTTGGGACATTTGTTCCAGCTCTTTTTTATTTCATATTTTATGTTGCAAATGCAATAAAAATCCGTTATGCTTTATCTAAATTTACAGAAATGGCAGGTGAGTGGTATGGCGGAAATTCTCCGCGAAATCGGCATGATCGCCAGGGCTTTGGATTCGATCGCAAACATCGAGTTCAAGGAGTTCGACCTGACGAGGGGGCAGTACTTGTACCTCATCCGCATCTGCGAAAATCCGGGCATCATCCAGGAAAAATTGGCGGATATGATCAAAGTGGATCGCACGACGGCTTCGCGCGCCATCAAAAAGTTGGAAGCGAACGGCTTCATCGAAAAGAAAGCCGACGCCGCAAACAGAAAGATCAAGCACATCTTCCCGACGGAAAAAGGAAAAGCGATCTCCCCGAACATCAGCAGAGAAAATGAACACTCGGAACGGGTGGCGCTGCAGGGATTGTCGGAAGGGGAAGCGGCGGTTCTCAGCGGACTGCTCCAAAAGGTCCGGAAAAACATCGAAGGCGACTGGGAATACGTGAAAAAAGGCAACAAAAGAAACTACTGAAGCAAGGATAGGAGAGAGCAACATGGCAATCACACTGAAAAAATGCGGCATCGAGGACTTGGCGGATCTTCAAGCAATCGGCATCGAAACGTTCACGGACACGTTCGCGGCCCACAACACGCCGGAAGACTTGCAGGCTTATTTGGAAAAAGCCTACGATCCGGAAAAGCTGAAGGCGGAGCTTTCAACTGAAGGTTCGATTTTCTATTTTCTGTACGACGGGGAGGAACTTGCAGGCTACATGAAGTTCAATGTCGAGGCAGCCCTGACGGAAGAGATGGATGCTGATTCATTGGAAGTGGAGCGGATCTACATCCGGCCGGGTTTCAAGCGCAGAGGGCTCGGGAAATATCTGATCGACAAAGCGATCGAAATCGCGCGCACTCAAGGCAAGCAACTGATCTGGCTGGGCGTCTGGGAACACAATGCTGAATGCCATCGCTTTTTATGAAAAGATGGGCTTCGTCCATACCGGCGCGCATTCGTTCTTTATGGGCGACGATGAACAGACCGACTTCATCATGACGAAGAAACTGGGCTGACCAGCATACAAAAAAACCATCGCCGGGTTGGGGGCGATGGTTTTTTGCGGTTGCTCTTTACATTGGAGGAGTAAAGAAGTGAAAAAGAGTAAAAAGATTGTTTAATTGGCTTGTCTTTATAATAGGCTCCACGTGTGAAAAAGGCATGAAGAAAATCTAACTTATTTTTGCTGTTTTAACGGATACAACTGATATTTTATCATCTAGAAACATGATCCTCTTCCTTGATAATATCCACCGTTGAGGATCGGCCGGCTTCGATCATCTTGGAAGTGCTGATCCGCAGCTGCAGGTTGGCATCGTAATCGAGCGCGAAGATGCAGGAATAGAGCACGTCCAGCAGGTACACAATGGCGCTGTCGGTGGAGAAGGTGGCGATTTTTGAATAGAGCTTCTCCCGTGTGCAGATTCTGAGCACGCAATCCGCAAGCCGGGCGGTCGTATTGTCCCCGATATTGGTGATGGCAATGATGGGGATCTTGTTCGCTTTTAAATATTGGATCGTCTCGTTCAATATCGTGGTTTCTCCGGAATAGGAGACGATGATCGCGCAGGAGGAAGGATCCGCCAGGTGCGCCTTGAAGATCGTTTCGCCCTGCAGCAAGCAGATGTCCACCCGTTTTTTGATCCGCGACATGTTGTGCTGGAATTCCTGCGTGATCAACAGGTTGTTGCTGACTGCAAAAAGACTGGTATAGGAAGACTTCCGGATGATCTGGATGGCCTTCTGCAGGTCGTCATGGGTGATCAGCGACAAGGTGTCATCGATGGATTCCTTTTCCAAGGCAGCAATTTTACTTGCAATCGACATGATGGTATCATTACGTTGAAAAGGCAGGTTGGCGTTTATTTCACTGAAATGTTTCTGCAAATATTCTTCTTCTTTCAAGAAGGCTTCCTTCAAATCGCTCCAACCGCTGAAGTTCATCTTATGGGCAATCCTTACCAATGTGGAAGGGGAAGTGTATGTCGCTTCGGCAATCTCTTTGGTGGTCATTTCCTGGATTGCCGCTTTTTTCTCCAATATATAAGTTACTATCTTTTGTTCGCTGTTCGAGAAATCAAAATTCTCCAGCCGTTCTCTGATAAGCATCTGAATCCTCCACTCGTGTTTCTTCTGGACCTCTAGACCATCCTATCATATTTGAGAATGTTATTTGATAATCCAGAGCAAAAAAATGGGGAATTTGTAAACGTTGTTACGGAGTGCCTGGAAGTTATTGTTTATGTTTATCTATCCATTATAATCGAGTTGTAAAAGATTGTAGCCGTTTTCTGAGTCGCACAGCTATATCAATTAGGAGGAGAAATAATGATAGGCATCATAGCAGCATTTTTAACAACGCTATCGTTCATCCCGCAAGCATGGCAGGTTATCAAAACAAAGGATACATCCGGTATTTCACTGGGCATGTACGCCATGTTTGTGGCTGGGGTTTTTCTATGGATGATCCACGGAATCAATATCCGGGATGTCGCCATCATTGCAGCGAACGGCATTACATTTGTATTGGCATCAATCATCTTGGCTTATAAAATCAAATATAAATAAGAGGAGAGATCATTATGGCATTGGATAAAGATTTTTTGTGGGGCGGCGCCTTGGCTGCGCATCAGTTTGAAGGAGGGGTCCTGAACACTTCCAAAGGCTTAAGCGTGGCGGACGTCATGACAGCCGGAGCGCACGGCGTTCCCCGCGTCATCACGGACGGTGTGGTCGAAGGCAATTATTACCCGAACCATGTCGGAATCGACTTCTATGGCCGCTACAAAGAGGACATCGCTTTGTTCGCAGAAATGGGTTTCAAGTGCTTCCGCACGTCGATTGCCTGGTCGCGTATCTTCCCGAACGGCGATGAAGCCGAACCGAACGAAGAAGGCCTGCAGTTCTACGATGATGTTTTTGATGAATTGTTGAAATACGGAATCGAACCGGTCATCACGCTTTCCCACTTCGAGATGCCATACCATTTGGCCAAAGAATACGGCGGCTTCATGAACCGCAAGACTGTGGATTTCTTCGTCAACTTCGCGGAAGTCTGCTTCAAGCGCTACAAGGACAAAGTGAAATATTGGATGACCTTCAATGAAATCAACAACCAAATGAACTACAAGAACGATATCTTCGGCTGGACCAACTCCGGTGCGCATTTCGGCGACTATCCGAATCCGGAAGAAGCGATGTATCAATGTGGGCACTATGAATTGGTCGCCAGTGCTTTGGCTGTCAAAATCGGCAAAGAGATCAACCCGGATTTCCAGATCGGGAACATGATCGCCATGGTTCCGATCTATCCGTATTCCTGCCGTCCGGCTGACATGGTATTGTCGAACCAGATGATGCACGATCGCTGGTTCTTCTGCGATGTGCAATGCCGCGGCCATTATCCTGCTTACGCTTTGAAGATGTTCGAACGCAAAGGCTTCAACCTGGACATCACCGAAGCAGATAAAAAAGCTTTGGCTGAAGGCACGGTTGATTATATCGGCTTCTCTTATTATATGAGTAACTGCGTCGATTCAACCGTAAATAAAGATGTATCGAAAGCTCTGGACGGTTCCAGCGCACATTCCGTGAAGAACCCGTTCATCGAAGAGTCCGACTGGGGCTGGGCGATCGATCCGGAAGGTTTGCGTTACACATTGAATCTGTTCTACGAACGCTATGAAAAACCATTATTCATCGTCGAAAACGGCTTCGGCGCCATCGACATCAAGGAAGAGGACGGCAGCTGCCACGATCCATACCGCATCGACTACCTGAAGACGCATATCGAAGAAATGAAAAAAGCTGTCGAAGAAGACGGCGTCGATCTGATGGGCTACACACCATGGGGCTGCATCGACTGCGTATCCTTCACGACCGGCGAAATGAAGAAACGCTACGGTTTCATCTATGTCGACCGCGACAACGAAGGCAACGGCACATTGGAAAGAAGCAAAAAGGATTCCTTCGATTGGTACAAGAAAGTCATTGCTTCCAACGGGGAAGAATTGGCTTAAATTGCATGCATGAAAAAGCTCAGCGGAATCGCGCTATCCCGCTGAGCTTTTTTGTCGTTCGGTAATGTGGCCAGATTGTCCGCATCCGCCCGCGCACGCTGCTGAAGGCTCTCCACCTCCGGCCAAGCGAGGCTCGCCGGAGGTGGAGGTAGATTATTCCGCCTAACTACGGCGAGGAGGGGCTAATCGGAGATCGAGGCTAAGATTGCTACCTCAGCTCCGGTGGACCAACCGCTCACCGGAGCTGGCGCGCCCTGGACAGTTTATTAGTATCCGAGTACGCATCCCGCCCACGCAGAATGAACAAAAAAACCACCGCTCAAAAGAGCGGTGGCATAAAGGAGTTGTTCTTTACTTTGGAGGAGTAAAGAAGAAGAGTAAAAAGATTGTTTGTGATTGGCCTATCTGTATAATAGTCCTCAATTGTGAAGACAATATGAAGAAATCCGTATATATTTTGGTTATTTCGGTACAGAAAAGAAAAATATTGCGACCGGTTCGACCATAAAACCCGCGAAATGATATACTGTTCTTATAAAAATTGCAGGGAGGAAATCAGATGAAAGTAGCATTAATTGCGCATGACCGTAAAAAAGATTTGATGATTCAATTATGTACCGCCTATAAAGCAATCCTGGAAGAACATGAATTGTTTGCGACCGGTACGACCGGCACCCGCATCATGGAAGCGACAGGATTGAGTGTACACCGTTTCAAGTCAGGTCCGCTTGGAGGGGATCAACAGATCGGCGCCATGATTTCGGAAAATAAAATGGATATGGTCATCTTCCTGCGGGATCCGTTGGCCGCTATGCCCCATGAACCGGATGTAACCGCTTTGATCCGTTTGAGCGATGTCTATGAAATCCCGTTGGCCACCAATATCGGCACAGCCGAAGTGCTGCTCCGCGGATTGGATGCTGGCTTCGTCGATTGGCGCGAATTCTACAATGCGGAAGGCAGCATTGATTTCGGGTAAGCTGGTAACAGGCTGTTTACAAAAACTAAAAAACGCATCGCTCTGTTGGATATCATTCCAGCTGAGCGACGCGTTTTTTGTGCATTAAAATGGCTCTTTCAAGTAGGACAATGCATAGGAAATATGCAATTCCGTGGCGATGGCCAAGCCTTTTTCATCGATGTCGAATTTCTCGTGATGATGTCCGTAGGCTGTCTCTTCGCTGCTCTGCGTGCCGATGAAGCAGTAGACTCCGGGTGCGACCGCCAAGTAATCCGCAAAGTCGTCGGCGCCCATGCTTTTCGGGCTATCGGTGATGACGTTCTCCAATCCGACGATGTCCGAGGCGACCCGGATGGCATGGTTGGCTGCCTGGATGTCATTGATCAGCGGGGCCGCGGCATCGTAGTTGGAGAATTCGATGGTGGTGCGGTGCGCATCCGAAACATTCCGGGCGATCCTTTCCACAGCCTCCAACACTTGTGCACGGACTTCGTGGCTGAAGGTCCGGACAGTGCCTTCGATTTCGGCTTCGTTGGCGATGATGTTGTAGTTCGTTCCCGCACGCAATACCCCGATGCCGACGACGACTTCATCTGTCGGTTTCACTTCACGAGAAACGATGGTCTGCAGTTCCGTGACGATGGCGGCTGCGCTGACCAAAGCGTCGCGTCCCAGATCCGGACGCGAGACATGTCCGCTCTTGCCGAAAACTTTGATCTTGAAGATGTCGCAGGACGCGTTGGAAGGGCCTGGTGTAGCGACGATTTTGCCCACTTGCGTGCCGGATTGCAGATGGATGCCGAAGACATGGTCGATGCCGTCGATATAGCCGCCGCGCACGAATTGGCGTGCTCCGCCGCCGATTTCTTCCGCCGGCTGGAAGGCGAACTGGATCGTTCCGGAGAATTCATCCTGATGTTCCTTCAGGATTTTCAGCGCGCCCAACAGGGAAGCGGTATGCCCGTCGTGTCCGCAGGCATGGTTGAAACCGGGGTTGACGGAAGCGTAGGGTTTGTCCGGTCTCATCCGGTAAAGGCAGTGCATCGATATCGGCGCGCAGCAGAATGGTCTTGCCTGCTCCTTTTCCGCCAATCAAGGTGGCCAAGATGCCGGTCTCGCCGACATTGATGTAAGGTACGCCGATTTCTTCGACTTCTTCCTTGATGCGTTGGATCGTTTCGAATTCCTTCAGGCTCGGTTCCGGATGACGGTGGAAATGGCGGCGCAGGGCGATGATGTAGTCGTAGATATCGGTAACTTCTTCATGGATCTGTTTTTGGTTGATTGTCATAGGGGTTCCTCCTTGGATCTGTATAGGAAAGGGGCTGTGGGCAAATGGCCCAAGCCCCTCGAAATAGATTGATTTTCTAATTTATTCAGCTTCGTCCCAAACCGGGAATTGTGAGCCTTTCGATGATTCTTCGATGACTTTGGCCGTTCCTTCGGATTGGTAGTATGCTACGATCGTTTGGAAGACTTCGTTGTCGACATCTTCGGCAAGTGCTGCAATGACGTTGTAATAAGGTTTTGAGTCTTCCGTAACCGGCTCAAGGAAGACGGCATCTTCACTCGGGATGAAGCCGGCATCCACGGCCATGCCGCTGTTGATGACAGAAGCGGTCACGTCCTGCAAAGCGCGGGCTGTCTGGTTGGATTCAAGCGTCTGGAACTGCAGGTTCAATCTGTTTTCGATGACATCTTCAGTTGTCGGAACCAAACCGGCCGCAGGGTCAAGCTTGATCAGTCCAGCTGTCTGCAGCAGGATCAAAGCGCGTCCTTCGTTGGAGACATCGTTCGGGATGGCGATGGTGTCGCCGTCCTTCAGTTCGTTGATGGTTGTGATTTTTTCGGAATAAAGTCCTAAGGGAGCCATTACTGTATAGCCGATGGTCGTCAATTCCGTTCCATGATCTCTGTTGTAGTTGTCCATGAAGATCTCTGTCTGGAAAGAACTCAGATCGATTTCACCTTCGGCCAAGGCATTGTTAGGGGTTGTGTAGTCGGTGAATTTGACCAGTTCGACTTCGATGTTCTCTTTTTCTTTTAGCTCTTCGATGACGTAATCCCAAGGCTCGTTGACTTCGCCGACGACGCCCAATGTGACTTTGACGGGTTCATTCGCGTCTCGCAGTGGAAGAATCGCTGGAGGAATCGGAGGCGGCGTTGCCGCAAGCGGCAAGGAAAAGGCTGGCTGAAAGGGTAAAGGTTGCTAAAAATGGCTTATTTTTCATTAGTAAAGGGCTCCTTTGTATATAAAGATAGCATCAAGAGCGGCGCGAAAAGAAACGCACCGGCTTGATGCTACTCGTAAATTTAGTATGTTTTCAGGCTGGAGAAGAAAGGCTTTCGCTTAGTCCCAAACAGGGATATCAGTGTTAGCAGTAGTTTCTGCGATCAAAGCTTTTGTTGCTTCCGTTTGGTATTCCGCTACAACTTTTTTGTAGACTTCATTGTCAACGTCTTCTGCACGGGCCGCTACAACGTTTTTGTAGATGTCCAAGACTTCTTGGATGTTGTCTGTATCCAAGTAAAGGGCATCTTCAGTCGGTACAAGTCCAGCATCGACGGCGAAGTTGGTGTTGATGACTGCAGCGCCTGCATCTTCAAGCGAACGTGGCAGTTGTGCAGCATCCAATTCTTCGATGTTCAGGTTCTTAGGATTTTCGATGATGTCGTTTACGGTTGGTGTTGTGCCTGTTGCGTTGTCCAAAGTGATCAAATCGATGGCTTGCAACAGCAACAAAGCACGTCCGCCGTTGGTTACGTCATTCGGGATTGCGATCGTGTCGCCGTCTTGAATTTCGTTGTAATCTGTATAATTGTTAGAATAGATTCCCAATGGAGAAACAAAAGTGAATCCGATCGGTGTCAAGTCTGCGTCGTTGTTTGCGTTGTAGTTTTCCAGGAAGGCTACGTGCTGGAATGCGTTCAAGTCGAGTTCACCGTTATCCAAGGCGATGTTTGGTTGGTTGTAATCAGTGAATTTGACGATTTCAAGATCGATGTTTTGGTCTTCCAGACGCTCTGCGACGGCTTCCCAAATTTCGACAGCGGATTCGCTGACCAGACCGATTTTGACTGTAGTTGGCTCTGCTGCAACTGTGCTGCTTGACTCCGCAGCGGATGAATCAGCGGTTGTTCCGCCGTTTCCGCATGCTGCCAGGAATAATGAAGCTGAAAGGACTAGGCCACCAAATAATTTACTCTTTTTCATATGTATTTCCTCCGATTTGTTTTTTATATTTTTACATCACGTCTGCAAACGTGATTTTTGTAAACAAGTGAATGGGTCTTACTGTTCCCAAGCGGGTACGTCGTTGCCGGCTGTGACATCATCCAAGAGCGCTGCTGTTTCGGATGTTTGGTATTCCGCAACGACTTGTTTGTAGGTTTCATTGTCAACATCTTCAGAACGTGCCGCTACGATGTTTTTGTAGACGTCCGCAACGCTTGCGATGTTGTCGGTATCCAAGAAGAGTGCATCTTCTTTCGGATTCAGATCGGAATCAGTAGCGTAGTTTGTATTGATGACTGCTGCATCAACATCCGGAAGGGAGCGTGCGATTTGTGCTGCATCCAATTCTTCAAAGCTGATGTTCTTCGGGTTTTCGATGATATCATTGACTGTCGGTGTCGTTCCTTTTGCTTCGTCGACTTTGATCAGGCCGATTGCTTGTAACAATAGAAGTGCGCGTCCGCCGTTGGTAACGTCGTTAGGGATGGCGATTCTGGCATCCATCGGCAATGTCGGCATAGTCGGTCACTTTTTCGGAGTACAAACCAAGTGGAGAAACATAAGTGAAGCCGATTGGAGTCAGATCCGACTCGTTGTTGGCGTTGAAATCTTCAAGATAAGCCACGTGCTGGAATGCGTTCAGGTCGATGTCGCCATTTTCCAATGCAACGTTAGGCTGCACGTAGTCGCCGAATTGGACGATTTCCAATTCGATTCCTTTGGCTTCCAAACGGCTGGCTACATCTTCCCAGACTTCAACTTCGACTTCGCTGACTACGCCGATTTTCACTGTTTCAGCTTCTGAAGAAGCCGTGTCCGCTGCTGAATCCGTGTTCGAGTCGCTGCTTCCGCAAGCTGCCAAAAATAAGGTAAGTGCTGCAACACCTGAGAATAATACGTTTTTCTTTTTCATGATTTGTTTCCTCCGATTTTGTTTTTTTATTTTTTAATGGCTGACTTTCTTTACCAAGGCATTTCCGATGGCTTGGCTGATGAATACGATGATCAGGATGATGATGGTTGCGACCAAGGTCACGTCGTTCTGGAATCGGTTGTAGCCTCGGGTGATGGCCAGGTTACCCAAGCCGCCTCCGCCGATGGCTCCAGCCATTGCTGTCAAACCGATCAGGTTGATGATCGTTACGGATGATACGCGGATGATGCCTGGCCAAGCCTTCCTTCAGGTAGACGCGGAAGATGATTTCCCAAGGGCTGGCACCCATTGATTGGGCCGCCTCGATGACGCCGGGATCGACTTCTACCAGTGCGTTTTGAATCTGACGGGCATAGAAGGGAACCGTCGCTACCACTAGTGGCACGATCGATGCGGTCGTGCCGATCGAAGTGCCGACCACGAACCGTGTGAACGGTACGATCAGGGCCATCAGGATGATGAAGGGCAGCGAACGGAAGATGTTGACCAGCTTATCCAAAATGCTGTATAAGTGTTTGTTCTCCAGGATGCCGCCATCTTGTGTGACCAGTAAGATGACGCCTAGGATGACGCCAAGCCCACCGGCGATCAGTCCGGCGATGAGTGTCATGTATAAGGTTTCCCATGTGCTCAGGAGCACTTCATCCCAAATCTCAGAGACGTTTGGGAGAAAGGTTGTCATGAATGTGTTCATTCTTCGTCGCCTCCTTTATTTTTCTTTTCGGCGATGATTTCTTCGGTGATGATTTCCACCGTTACGCCGTTATCCTGCAGGTAGCGGACGGCTTTCGCGATCGCTTCCGGTGTCCCGCTCAGGACGAGGAGCAGGGTGCCGACTGGCGTGTCCTGCAGTATCTCGACGTTGCCGAAGAGGATGTTGCCTTGGACATTGAACGTATTGGCCAGTTTGGCGATGAGCGGTTCGCCTGTGGAACCGCCGACGAATGAAAGCTTTGTCAGCACATCATGTTCGTTCAGGTTCAGGATGGTCGGGTGGGTGATGACCGTTTCGATGCCATGTTCGACATGCGTTGCTGTATCGATGAAGTCCTTCGTCAATTGGTTCTGCGGCTTCGTGAAGATGTCTAAAATTGATCCATATTCGATCACGCCGCCGTCTTCCATCACAGCCACCTTGTTGCAGATTTCCTTCACGACCTGCATCTCATGGGTGATGATGACGATCGTCAGGTTCAATCTTTTGTTCAGCTCTTTCAATAGAGCCAGTATCGAAGAAGTCGTCTTCGGATCCAACGCGCTGGTCGCTTCGTCGCAAAGCAGCACTTCCGGATCATTCGCCAAGGCGCGGGCGATGGCCACACGCTGCTTTTGCCCGCCGGATAATTGGGAAGGGTAAGCATTGGCTTTTTCGGACAACCCTACTAATGAAAGAAGGTCTGTTACCTTGTCGTGGATTGCCTGTTTACTTAAGGAAGAATTCTTCAAAGGAAATGCGACGTTGTCGTGAATGGTGCGGGAGCGCATCAGATTGAAATGCTGGAAGATCATCCCGATTTTTTTGCGCGACTCACGCAAGTCCTTGTCGTTCAATGCCATCATGTCTTTTCCGCTCACGATGACTTTTCCTTCGGTCGGACGCTGCAGAAGATTGATGGTTCTTACTAATGTACTTTTGCCGGCGCCGCTGTATCCGACGATGCCGTAGACGTCGCCTTTATCGACTTCCAGCGAAACATGCTTTACGGCATGGATGGCTTTGTTTTTGTCAGTTTTAAAAGTCACTGAGATATCCTGTAGACTGATCATGTATCTTTCCTCCTCTAATAAAAAAAGCATCCATCCTACATCAAAAAATTATGACGTTAAGGACGAATGCGGACGCTTCGTGTTACCACCTTTGTTCGAATCCCCCTCACGGCAGGATTCCTCCATGAGTGAAGGCTTGCTTCACTCGTGCACGATAAAGGGTGCTCCCTTGAAGGATTTACCGCTTGTGCAGTTCATCCCTCCCGCTCCGAGGCCATCTTCAAAACCGTTCCGTATACCTGTTCTCATCCAACCAGGCTCGCTGTGATACGTTGCGGTTTTTACTTTCCTCTTCCTTGCGTTTACATTTTATCATAAAATCAAAAAACTCTCGCCTTATCTGCTGCATATTCTATGCGCAAGATAAGGACGAGAGGTCAAAGTTCGATCTCGTGTTACCACCTTAGTTCACGAAAGCATCGCTGCATCCGCCTTAGCCAGTGCGCCTGCAAATTGCTGCAAGTCATACTGAGACACTGTAACGGGCGTTCCCGTCCTGTCTTAAGAAGTTACTCTTCGGACAAGCCACTCTGAGACCATCTTCAACCAACACTTCCTTGCTTGCTTTCACCTGACCAAGCTCTCTAATGAAGGAGTGGAATGATTTACTCTTCTCTTCGCTGTGTTTTTGATGTGATTAATATACCCAATCCCGCTTTCTTTGTCAACAGATAAGATTAGAAAAAAACAGAAAATTTTCAGAGATTCTCATTTTGCTAGAGAGAAAACGCTCTCTTTAAATGGGGAATACCATGGTACGCTTGACTTATGGACAGAATAGTCGTATTCTGATTAATATTAAAATTATGTGAGAAAAAGGATATGATCCTATAAAAAAGCATGCGCCGAGGGGGTTCTGGCGGTGATGCACACTTGGATGGAGGATGTACTACATGGCTTTGACAACGAATGAACTATTTTCCCGCATCAAACCTTCGCAGATCCGCGAATTTGATGAATTATTCCGCAGCGTGGAAGACTGCATCCCGATGACAATCGGGGAACCGGATTTTGATATGCCCGAAAACGTCAAGCAAGCCGCCATTAAGGCGATCGAAGACAATGCGTCCCATTATGCGCACACTTCCGGCGAAATCGGCGTCCGGAAAGCAGTCAGCGAATTCCTGGAAAAGCAATATGATCTGCACTACGATCCTGAAACGGAGATCGTGATGACGGTGGGTGCCACTGAAGGGCTCTTTGCCGCGGCTTTCGGCTTGTTGAACCCGGGCGATCAGGTCATCATTCCGTCGCCGTTCTTTCCATTATACAGCTATGCGGTGGAACTGAACCGCGGCGAATGCATCCTCGTCGATACTTCCGACACCGGCTTTTTGATGACGCCGGAGCTGCTGCACAAGACGATGGCTGAAAACAAAAATGTCAAAGCGATCTTTTTGAACTATCCGAGCAATCCGACAGGCGCTACCTATACAAAAGAAGAACTGACGGCTTTGGCTGACGCAATCAAGCAGTACGATATCTTTGTGCTGAGCGATGAAATCTACAGCGAAATCACCTACGGAGAAAAGCATACGTCGATTGCGACCATGCTGCGCGACCGCACGATTTTGTTCCAAGGGGCTTCGAAAGCCTTTGCGATGACAGGCTGGCGTGTCGGTGTGCTTGCAGCGGATGCGAAATGGATGAAGACCTTGTTCTTGGCCCATCAGCAATTGGTGACGACAGGCGTAACGGTTTCCAACCGGGCTGCCGAGGAGGCGTTCCGCAACAGCGCGCCGGATGTCGAAAAGATGCGTTCCGAATATGAGAAAAGAAGAAACATCCTCGTTCCCGCTTTGCAGGAAGCCGGCTTTGAGGTTCCCGCACTGAAAGGGGCCTTCTATGCTTTTGCGAAAATTCCGGCGAAGTTCGGTACGGACGATAAGGCCTTCTGCCGCGAAATCGGTATGAACGCCAAAGTGGGCATGCTGCCTGGATCGATCTTCGGACCCGGCGGAGAAGGCTATGTCCGCATGAGCTACGCGCTGAGCACGGACATGGTCGCCGAGGCGGCTGAACGCCTGAAGACCTACATCGCTTCCAAATAGAAGTGCAATCCAATCTAAACATTGATAAAATGGACCTGAGTCGAAACCATAAAACGAAAAGAGGGAAATGAAGATGCCATATGTTCACATCGAATTGCTGGAAGGCAGAACCGACGAGCAGAAACAAGCGTTGATGCGCGATGTCGTGGATGCCGTCGTAAAAAATGCCAACGTATCGAAGGAAAGCGTGCACGTGATCCTGAATGAGATTTCGAAACAACATCTTACAAAAAATGGCGAATTCATAGGCGAAAAAGCCTAAGGATTCCATGAAATAAGCCAAGGCCGGGATGAAAAGTCCGGTCTTGGCTTATTTTTTTCGTAATCGATTTGCTATAGAAACCATATATCGCCGATGATCAGACGGATCCAATTCATGGGTGAGCCCTCCTTTCACAGAACAGGCAAGCTTGCGACCGGATAACAATGACTACAAAAACAGCTATTTTTCGTAAAAGGTACTTTTGATGTAGAGAAGCAGGAAGATGGCCAAGAGGACAACGACATTCAAAGCCAGCCCCAAACTTGGCGGAAGGACCTGGATAAGCAAGGCCAGCACGATCAGATTCAAGGCATCGATGCCAAGGAAGGTCCAATGCTGCGCGGATTCCATGCAGTTGCTGGAAACAAACAAGAAGACCGCTGCATATGCCGATTGTGAGCCACCAGGATTTTGACACTTCCGGATACCGTACCATTCCGATCAGGCAAGCACAGCCAAGTATATAAGCGCACAGGTTGCATCTTTTTGGATTCATGGACTTTCCCCCTTCCTTGGAAAAATGGTCATTTCGGGAATTGTCAGGACAGTTTTCCCATGGTTGCTTTCATTTTAATACAGATCTTTCGCCTCTTTACAAAATATTCCTATAAGCATAACTGGATATGGCATAAATGAAGGTATCCCTCGGGTGGACGCAAAAAGACGGCCTCATTTAGAGACCGCCTCTTCCAAAAGGTTGTATTCATTTTCGAGATTGGCTTTGAAGGCCGGGTCGTCCGCTGCTTCGATCAAGCGGAAGGCTTGGTCGATCAGCAGCTGGCCTTCGGGATTGCCCGTCTTCGCTAAGGCGAAGCCTTTCCTGAGGTAGCAGACACATAAATGCCGATAGGAGCCTGCTTCCTTTGCAGCCGGGATCAGTTCATTGATGCGGGTGATCGTCTCTGCGTAACGCCCATTCTTCAACAGCAACAAGCACAGGTTGTAGCGCAAGGATACGGCGATTTTGCTTGCGGAGGGATGACCGGCGTATTTTTGTATCTGCGCCAATGCGGTCCCGGAAATCAGGATGGCTTCGTCGATAGGGAACAGAAACAGCATCGCATTGATCATCCTTAATTCCACCAGATACCAGCCATCAAGCTTCTCGAGCCTTTCCCATACAGGCCGCACTTCTTTACGGGCACCCACAATGTCTCCGGTTTTTGCCAGAATGATCAGCGCATCCGTCAGATGGATGATGTCAGCGATGATGTAATCGGCATGTACCTTCAGATAGTTCCGGGCTTTTTCGCGAAGTTCCTCCAACAGTGCGACATCGTTGAAAGAGAGATTCATGAAAGCCGTCAGCAGTTGTTCCTTTTCGGAATGATTGTAATCGTTCATGATGTACTGGAGTTCTTCATCGTACATGTCCAGCCTGCTCAAAAGATGCCGATAGTTTCCCAGCGTCGGCTCAATCAGACCCCTTTCCATCTTGGAATAGGTCGATTGGTGGATTTTGTTTTCCGCCATGTATTGTTGGGAATAGCGTTTATTTTTTCTTATCCTTAAGAGGGTTTTGCCGAACCCCGCAGAATGATTATCCATATCATGCACCTGCTTCACACGTGATTAAAATAATGGGGCTGTCCCGATATGAGACAGCCCCATTTGTGGTTGGATGATATTGTTGTCTGGTCTGAGGTTCGAATTCGCGGCGGAATTCCCCGCCAAAGTGGTTTTGACGGGTTATTTCAGCCTAAATTCAGTTCCAGACAGCCTCATTCCTTCCATTTTCAGTCTATTTGTTTAGGTAGGTCCGGATTGCGTGCGCTACGCCGCTTTCAGCGTTTGATGTGGTGACGAAATCCGCAGCTTCCTTCACTTTATCGACGGCATTGCCCATCGCGACGCCGACGCCTGCGTATTCGATCATGCTCAGGTCGTTCTCGTTGTCGCCGATAGCCATGATGTTTTCCGCGTCGATATTCAACAAGGCAGCCAATTCAACCAAAGCGCTGGCTTTACCGGCATCTTTGTTCAGCACTTCCAAGAAATGCGGTTCGCTGCGGACAATCACATAGTCTTCGTGGAACTGCGCTGGAATCGCCGGAATCATTTTTTCCAACAGCTCAGGCTGGTCGATGAACATGATTTTCGTGAACAGTTTATCTTCCGGCAATTCAGCCAATGAGCGATAGCGGATCGGCATCGTCGTAATGAAAGACTCGCGTGTCGTGAAGATGCTGATGTCTTTGTTTGCGGTATAGATGGCTTCATTGTCGATCCCGTGCGTATGCACGTTGAACTTGTCGGCCAATTCGTTGATTCTGACGAAGTCGCTGTAATCCAACGTATGCGAAACGAGCACTTCATTTGTTGCGGTGGACAGCACCAAAGAGCCGTTGTAGGTGATGACGTAATCTTCGTCCTGATCCAATTCCAATTCTTTGATGTAGCGTTTCACGCCCGGGAACGGTCTGCCGGTGCAGAGTACGATTTTGACGCCTTTTTCACGCGCTTCCGTAATGGCTGCTTTTACATCCGGGGTGATTTTGAACTCCGGGTCTACCAATGTGCCGTCGATGTCGATGGCGATTAATTTGATGTTCATAGTGTGCCTCCTGTTTGTTGGGTTGGTAAAATTTCATCGTTCTCGAAAAAGGTTGAAAATTCCTGCGACAGGGACTCGAACAGATTGATGCCCGCCTCCTCGTCGCTGTGGGTAATTTCGCGCGGGAAGTAGAAACGTTCATCCCCGCGGACCTTGCCCGTCAAAGCCGATACGATCGAACTTGCTTGCGATAGCTCCAGGAAACTGCCGTTTTTCTGGACAAGCTCAATCTGGGTCCTGGTTGTGGCCTGGTACGGCCGGTACAGATCATAAGGCAGGTCATAACTGTTGTTTACAGCGGTGTAGTAGTCCCTGTTGAAGCCCATGCGCTCAATGAGTGCACTCATGCGTTCCAGTGTAGCATCATCGCGTCCTTTTGTGTAGCGGACCGATTTGAAAGGGTGACGGTTGACGAAACGATGGGCCAGATCGTTCAGAATCGGATCCTTTTCGTCGAGCCAATGGTTGAAGTAGGTCGTCAGGACGCCATCATCCAAACGCAGGTAATCTTTCAGCGTCCAAGTCTGCTTGAAGAACGGCGTCAGGAATGTGGCTGTATGCCGGAATTCGGTTTTTTCATCCAAATAGACATCCTTTGCGCGCTTCAACAGATGGCTGAGAACGACCTCCATGCCGCGGGAAACCGGATGGAAATAGATCTGCATATACATCTGATAGCGGCTGACGATATAATCCTCCACCGCATGCATGCCGGAAATGTCAAAGGCGATGCCGTTCTCGTAAGGCCTGATGACACGCAGGATCCGCGTCAGGTCGAAATTGCCGTAAGTGACGCCGGAATAATAGGCGTCGCGCAGCAGGTAATCCATCCTGTCCGCATCGATCTGGCTGGAGATCAGTTGCACCACCTGCGGATTATCGTAGGTTTTGGCGATGACGGCGGCCACTTGATTCGGAAAATCAGGTCCGATCTGCTGCAGGATCCGATTGATTTCAGTATCCGGTGAGGTGATGATCTCGATTGTGATGGCTTCATGGTCCGTATCGAATATTTTTTCGAAGGTATGCGAGAACGGACCGTGGCCGATGTCGTGCAATAAAGCGGCGCAAAGCGTCACGAGCCGCTCCCTATCATCCCAAAGGCCGTCCCCAGGCTCTTTGCTGGGGTAATTCCGGACGAATTTGTCGCAGATGCGGCGGGCGATTTCGTAGACTCCCAAAGAATGATTGAAGCGGGAGTGTTCGGCGCCGTGGAAAGTATAGGAAGAAGTCCCTAATTGCTTGATTCGGCGCAAACGCTGGAATTCAGGTGTATTGATCAGATCCATGATGATCCGGTACTGGATATGGATGTAGTCATGGACAGGGTCACGAAATACTTTTTCTTTCGGCAATAATTCCGCGGTATAGTGTGTACTCAAATCGCATCGCCTCTTTCTGTCATTCCGTTTAGGACTGCTGTTCCTGATTGACTTGTTCATTGCGTTTCTTCATTTTCGCATAGGCTGTTTCATACTCCGACATCAGCCGCTCCGTGTATTCCCCGGGCAGGAGCGTATTGCCGTTGCTGGCGAAGACGGACAGGATCCGTTCCTTCACAGCGGCTACCGTCAGCGGTTTGCCCAGCAATTCCGCCAAGTTTGCCATGGAAGCGGGGTCGACGGCCGGGAAATGCCAACGGGTCTCTTCGCCTTGCAGACTCTCATCGTAGAAGCGCCGGATCATTTCCCCGCGCTGCTGCTGATTGCCGGTCACGCTCATGTAGATCATGATGGCCACGCCGTTTTTGAAACGGCGCTGCGCGATGCCTGCGAATTTTTTGCCGTTGATGCTCAGATCGAAGTCGCCCGGACAATAGGAGTCGCTGATTTCGAAAGCTTCGATCGTTTGTTCGGAATCGGAAAAAGTCTGCTCGACCAGTTCCTTCATGAGGACATAACCGTCATTGATCGTGAGTTTGGCATTCTCGGTTTCGGGAAGCACCAAGGAGAAATTCAGGATCCCCTCATCGGCAACGACGGCCAATCCGCCGGCGTTGCGGACGACGATATCGGTCGGGACGCTCCGCAAGTAACGTAAGCCGTCCTCCAGATGGGGCAGGCGCGTGTCCATCATGCCGAGAATGACCAGCTTTTTCATCGGCCAAAAATGCAGAGCTGCCGGAGCTTCAGCGTTCCCGACTAATCTGATCAAAGCATCGCCCATCGCGAAGTGCGAGAGGGGATCGGTTCCGAATGCTCCATGTGAAGTATCGTAGATATGATAAATGTTGTTTTTTAAATGGCTTGTCATATGTCGTTTCCTTATCTTTGTGGCTGTTTCTGCTCCCATTATAGCAAAGTTCAAGAAAGATTTGACGGTGAATTGCAGCGAAAGACAGGATTTCTTCGCATTTTGGAAAATCAGCCCGCAAATGATTGACCAGCACTTATTTTTACCGCTATACTGTATTTGAAAAACCCGTGCGACTGCACGATGGTCAATGAGGTGGAAAAGCTTGTCTTTAAAAGAAGGAATGCCCATCGAGTTCCAATTGGAAACGCTGGTGAAGCAAGAAGGGGAGCAGGAAAGCTTCCTATATGAAGGAATGGGTCAAATCGTGGAAATGGGCAACTGGCTCTATCTGCGCTATATCGAAGCCGAAACAGCTGTACCGGTCACTTTCAAATTGTCCCGTGAAGGGAAAATGACGATTATCCGCAGAATGGAACAGACGAGCCGTATGACCTTCGATGCAGAAGGAAAAGGCATGGCCATGCTCCCGACGCCGGCCGGACTGATGGAAATCGAAACGATCACCCATGAAATGTTGCTGGAGTTCAAGGAAAAGCCGTTTGCCGGAAAAGTCACCTTGCATTACGAACTCCAAATGAACGAACAAAAATTGGGAGATTATCGAATTGAATTGCAATTTACCACCTGAGTATTGTATGATTAAGAGTAAACTTTTGAAAGGACGTGACACCATTGAAATTGAAGCAATTAGATGGTACTAGCAAAAACGAATTGTCAATGATAGAAGTTGCACACGCAATTTTCGAAGAAAACGGTGACGTACTGGACTTTAACCAATTATTGGTTCAGATACAGGACTATCTTGAAATGTCGGAAGAAGAATTGGAAGGCAAGATGACACGTTTCTACACTGACTTGAACATTGATGGCAGCTTTATTTCTTTAGGAGAAAATCGTTGGGGATTGCGTTCATGGTATCCAATTGATTCAATCGATGAAGAGATTCTTTCCAGTATCGATGAGGATGAAGTGAAAGTCCGCCGCAAGAAACGCAAAAAGTTGAATGCATTCGCTACATCAGAAGATGATGATGATGTGATCGATTATAATGATGACGATCCGGAAGATATCGACGTTGCTGACGAAGACGAAGAAATCGATGTGGATGAGGATGAAGTCGATGATGTCGACGCTGTGGATATCACGGATGACGATGATGACATCACGAGTGGCATCGAAGAAGATCTGACCTTGATCATCGAAGAGGAAGATCTTGAAGAGGAAGAAGAGTTCGAAGAGGAAGAAGAGTTCGTTGCGGAAGAAAAGGACGAAGAGGAGTAATCATTCCCCGGTCCCCAATTCTTTCTTGACACCTCATGTAATTGGAGGTATCATCTTCATTGGGCTCCCAAAAAGTATTTCTTTTTGGAAAGTATACGTTGAATTTTTACGGCTCCCTGTTCTTAAGAACAGGGAGCTTTATTTTGTTTATTGCAGCGTTGGAGAATCCTTCGGACATAATTTTGCACATTCAAAAACAGGGGGAAGAAAAAAATGACTAAGTATATTTTTGTAACAGGCGGGGTAGTATCTTCAATCGGTAAAGGTATCGTTGCGGCGTCTTTGGGACGTTTGCTGAAAAACCGTGGATTGAAGATCACAATCCAAAAATTCGACCCTTACATCAATGTGGATCCAGGCACGATGAGTCCTTACCAACATGGGGAAGTGTTCGTCACTGATGACGGCACCGAAACCGATTTGGACTTAGGCCACTATGAACGTTTCATAGACATCAACCTGAATCAATATTCAAATGTGACGACCGGAAAGGTTTATTCCGAAGTCATCCGTAAAGAACGCAAAGGGGACTATCTAGGGGCTACTGTCCAAGTCATCCCGCACATCACGAATGAAATCAAGGAAAAAATCATGCGCGCCGGCGAAACGACAGATTCTGACATCGTCATCACGGAAGTGGGAGGAACCGTCGGGGATATCGAATCCTTGCCATTCCTGGAAGCTTTGCGTCAAATGCGTATGGAAGTAGGCGCTGAAAATGTGCTGTATATCCACACGACATTGATCCCTTATTTGCGCGCAGCCGGCGAATTAAAAACAAAGCCAACACAACACAGCGTTAAAGAATTGCGCAGTTTGGGTATCCAACCGAACATCTTGGTTGTACGTACAGAAATGCCATTGCCGCAACACATCAAAAACAAACTGGCTTCTTTCTGTGATGTGAAACCTGAAGCGGTCATCGAATCCCGTGACGTAGAAACGTTGTACGAAATTCCTTTGATGCTGCAGGAACAGAACATGGACCAGATCGTCTGCGATTATCTTGGTCTGTCCGATTTGCCGCCAGCCGATATGACGGATTGGAAAGCCTTGGTCGAAAAAGTCCAAAGCCTTGAAAAAACGACTAAAATCGCTCTTGTCGGAAAATATGTGGAACTGCAGGATGCTTACTTGTCTGTGGCTGAAGCATTGAAACATGCCGGTTATGCGCACAATACTGAAATCGATATCCAATGGATCAACGCGGAAGAAGTGACTACTGCGAATGCGCAGGAGCACTTGGCTACTGCAGACGGAATCCTTGTCCCGGGCGGATTCGGAGACCGCGGCATCGAAGGTAAGATCGCTGCCATCCAATACGCACGCGAAAACAATGTGCCGTTCTTCGGTATCTGTCTGGGCATGCAATTGGCTTGTGTGGAGTTTGCCCGTAACGTTGTCGGTTTGGAAGACGCGGATTCAGCGGAAACCAATCCGGAATGCAAAAATAACATCATCGATCTGATGCCAGACCAAGAGAACATCGATGAAATGGGCGGAACATTGCGTTTAGGCCTATATCCTTGCGAGTTGAAGGAAGGCACGTTGGCTAAGAAACTTTATCACAATGCCGATATGGTTCAAGAGCGTCATCGCCATCGTTATGAATTCAACAATGCTTACCGTGATATCCTGGCTGAAAAAGGAATGGTCTTCTCAGGCGTATCCCCTGATCAACGCTTGGTGGAAATTGTGGAATTGAAAAACCATCCATTCTATATTGCTGCCCAGTTCCATCCTGAGTTCATCTCACGTCCGAACAGACCACAGCCGATCTTTGACGGCTTCATCGCGGCATCTTTGGAAAACGCAGGCAAATAAGCGGGACATTCCGTTCCCGATTTGACTGATATTGTATTTTAATGAGCAGGTTTGACTGAAAAGGTAGTAAATATTTTCATTTTCTGCTAAAATAGGTGTGTTGTAAGAAATATAGACCAATGGATTCCAAGGAGGCAACAAGAATGAGTCGTTTAGTAAGTATGACAGATATGTTAAACAAAGCGTTAGAAGGAAAGTATGCCGTAGGACAATTCAACATCAACAACCTTGAGTGGACGCAAGCTGTATTGCAAGCTGCACAAGAAGAAAAATCTCCAGTTATTTTGGGTGTTTCTGAAGGCGCAGCAAAATACATGGGCGGACATTTAGTTGTTGCAGCTATGACTAATGCTTTACTAGAAACTATGGACATCACAGTTCCTGTAGCATTGCATCTTGACCACGGTACAAGCTTTGAAAGCTGCAAATCCGCTATCGATGCTGGTTACTCGTCTGTAATGATCGACAAATCACATTACCCTATCGATGAAAACATTGCTCAAACTAAATTAGTAGTTGAGTACGCACATTCTAAAGGCGCTTCTGTAGAAGCTGAAATCGGAACTGTCGGCGGAACTGAAGATGGAATCACTGGCGGAATTCAATACGCTGATCCAGCTGAATGCTTACGTTTGACTACTGAAACAGATATCGATGCATTGGCTGCTGCATTAGGTTCTGTACACGGACCTTACTCCGGCGAACCTGTACTTGGTTTCGACGAAATGAAAGAAATTTCTGAATTGACTCACAAACCATTAGTATTGCACGGTGGTTCAGGAATTCCAGAACACCAAGTCAAAAAAGCTATCGAGTTCGGACATTCAAAAATCAACGTGAACACTGAATGCCAACAAGTCTTTACAGCTGCTGTAAGAGAAAAATTAGCTACAGACGCTAACGTTTACGATCCTCGTAAAGTTATCGGACCTGGTAAAGAAGCAATCGTTGCTGTCGTTAAAGAAAGAATGCAAGTTTTCGGTTCAAGCAACAAAGCTTAATTTAATCAAACGATCTTCGAGGAGGTCTGGGGCCTATGTTCCGGATCTCCTTTTTTGTTATTATTTTTTCCCGAACGTTCTTGGATCGGCGCCTCATTTTCCATATATTTCTGAGTTTGTGTTAACATAACATCATAAGGTAGGGCAGTTGTCTTCAGTCGAAGCATGATTGAGGCATGATAGTCATCTTTTTTACGCTGTTCGGCCGTATCAAATTGAGAAATATAGCGGAAAGCAGACGATTGCATAAAAAAACTAGTAATGGACCCTGTATTTTTGTTAGAATTGTAAATGATCAACCAACAATCGAATAAAACTAAAAATAATGGTATTTCGGTATCGTTGCGCCGTTTTTCCCGTGACGGACAATCCGTGCGAGCGATTCCATTTATTTCCGGACGATTTGTCGTTCGGCAACTACACATGAAGTGAGGCTTTTTTATGAAAAAATTAGTTATAGAGGGGAATAAACCGTTGAACGGTGAAATCACCATCAGCGGAGCGAAAAACAGCACGGTTGCGCTGATCCCGGCTGCCATTTTGGCGGACTCCCCAGTCATCTTGGAAGGCATCCCCAACATTCAGGATGTGCACTCCCTTATTGATATCCTTGAGGACTTCAACGTAGAAGTGTCTTTTGATGAGGATGAGGGCATCATCACGATCGATCCGACCAACATGATTTCCATTCCGATGCCTACCGGAAAAATCAAAAGCTTGCGTGCTTCGTATTATTTCATGGGAGCTATCCTCTCAAAATTTGGTGAAGGCGTCATCGGTATGCCTGGAGGCTGTTTCTTGGGCCCGAGACCGATCGATCAGCACATCAAAGGTTTCGAGGCGTTGGGCGCGACGGTCCGCAATGAAATGGGCGCCATCTATCTGACTACGCCGGAAGAAGGTCTGAAAGGCGATCGCATCTATCTTGATGTGGTTTCGATCGGAGCGACGATCAACATCATCTTGGCTGCGGTCAAAGCTAAAGGCAAAACAATCATCGAGAATGTGGCCAAAGAGCCGGAAATCATTGATGTCTGTATCTTATTGAACAACATGGGCGCGAAAATCCGCGGAGCCGGGACGGACATCATCCGGATCGAAGGCGTGGAAAGCTTACATGGCTGCAGACACACCGTGATACCTGACCGCATCGAAGCAGGGACTTATCTGGCCGCTGCCGCTGCGATGGGTGAGCGTGTGCTTGTGAAAAACGTGATCGTCGAGCATATCGAAAGCCTGATCGCAAAAATGGAAGAAATGGGCGTAGATATGGAAATCGGCGAGGACAGCATCCTGGTCAAAAAATCCGATAACCTGAAGATGGTCCACATCAAGACGTTGCCTTACCCTGGGTTTGCGACTGACTTGCAGCAACCTCTGACTCCGCTCTTGCTGAAAGCGAGCGGTGACGGCACCATCATCGACACAATCTATCCGAAGCGCGTCAACCATATCCCGGAACTCCGCAGGATGGGTGCGAAGGCCAAGGTGGAAAGTGACATGATCTTCATGCAAGGCCCCAACAAATTGACCGGTGCGGAAGTTACAGCCAGCGATCTGCGTGCTGGAGCCTGTCTGGTCATCGCCGGATTGATGGCGGAAGGCACAACCACAATTTCCGGTATCGAGAATATCCTGCGCGGGTATGATCATATCGTCGAAAAACTGACTGCTTTGGGCGCAGACATCAAAATGATCGAAGACGAAGAATAAACTTCTTCGCGCAACACGATAATAAGGAGCACCTTCAAAGCAGCAAACGACTTTGGAGGTGTTTTGAATATTTTGTATATTGCCTTTGCCAGAAACAAGCATCATCAGAATGATAAGAGAGGAAGGTGGAGCTGTTTGGAAGATATGCTTACCTTGCATGAGTTGGAAAGTAAGACGCTGAAAGAAATATACACCTATGCCAGAGAACTGAAGATCCCCTACTACAGCCAAATGAACAAAAAAGAGTTGTCCTTGGCGGTCATCCGTGCCCAAGAGGAGAAACAGGGATTCTTCATGACCGAGGGCATTTTAGATATCGTTGCTCAGGAAGGATTCGGTTTTTTAAGGCCGATCAACTATTCGCCGAGCCAAGAAGACATTTACATATCGACGTCGCAAATCAGACGCTTCGATCTGCGTAATGGGGACAAAGTAGCCGGAAAGGCCAGACCTCCGAAAGCATCCGAACGTTATTACGGCCTGATGCAAGTCAGTACGGTGAACGGAAAACGGCCTGATCAAGCCAAAGAGCGCTCGCACTTCCCAGGGTTGACGCCCATTTACCCGAACCATCAGATGAAGTTGGAAAACACACGGACAAACGTAACCGCTCGGATGGTCGATTTGTTCTCGCCCATCGGCTTCGGTCAACGTGGGATGATTGTTGCGCCTCCGAAAGCAGGGAAAACCACTTTGCTGAAAGAAATCGCGAACGGCATCACCACCAATCATCCCGATGTCGAATTGATCATGCTGCTCATCGATGAGCGTCCGGAAGAAGTGACGGATATCGAGCGCAGTGTGAAGGGGGATGTCGTCTCCTCGACTTTCGACCAACAACCGGCAAACCATGTCCGGGTGGCGGAACTCGTCCTGGAAAGAGCCATGCGCCTTGTCGAAGACAAACGTGATGTGGTCATCTTGATGGATAGCCTGACGCGTTTGGCCCGTGCCTATAACTTGGTTATTCCGCCAAGCGGCCGTACGTTAAGCGGAGGGATCGATCCGGCAGCCTTTTATCGCCCGAAACGTTTCTTTGGTGCAGCCCGGAATATCGAGGATGGCGGCAGTCTGACGATCATTGCAACTGCGCTTGTCGACACCGGCAGCCGGATGGATGAAGTCATCTATGAAGAATTCAAGGGAACAGGGAACATGGAGCTTGTGCTTTCCCGTGAATTGGCGGAACGACGCATCTTCCCAGCCATCGATATCAAAAAATCGGGCACCCGCAGAGAAGACCTCCTGCTGGATGCGAAAACGATGGAGAGTATCTACAAAGTCCGCCGCGGCATGCGCGGGGATGCTTTGGAATACACCGAGAGCTTCCTGAAACAGATGAATACGACCGAAAACAATGAAGCTTTGCTGACCCGGATTGCGTTGATGAAATAGAAACGTGCCGGACGGCGTGTGAGCAAATCATGAGCATTTTTTACAGCTTCCCGGTATAGTGGAACTATCAAAACGCAAAACTGGAGGTTTTCAAATGCTTTTCAAAAAAGGAAATTACGAAGAAGACACAAAAGAATTCATAGAGATCACGGCTGAAGAGTTTGAAGAAAAACTGGCTGCCGGCGAAAAAGCGGTCGTTTATCTCGGGAAAGCCGTTTGCCCGTATTGCCGGAAATTTGTCCCTAAATTAGACAAAGTCCGCAAAGAAAAGAACCTGACGATCCATTATCTGGACAGTCTGAACACACCTACAGACCCTGCGATCCAAAATCTGCGCGACAGAATGGGCGTCCGTACCGTGCCTGCTCTTGTGACGATCGATGGTCCGGGTCAATTCACGAATCTGAATGCCGACAGCAGCCTTTCCGAAGAAGAGATTGCAGCCATTCTCGACAAATAACGCAAACACGTTTTTCTCACTGCTGCTTGGATGGGGAAAACGTGTTTTTTAAATTTGTCGTTGCATTCTTGCTGTTTGCGTGGTATCCTTTTAACGTTAAAAAGGATTACCCTGCGGTAGGCCTTTTATTACAAAAAGACAACTCTGGCTTAGTAAATAATCCAGGGCAAAAAGGAGCGAAAGAGATATGAAACAAGAAATCCATCCAAATTACCAAACAGTTGTATTCATGGATACAACTACAGGATTCAAATTTTTATCAGGTTCAACAAAAGGTTCAAGCGAAAAAGTTGAATGGGAAGATGGCAACACTTACCCAATGATCCGTGTAGAAATTTCTTCAGATTCACACCCATTCTATACAGGACGTCAAAAATTCACGCAAGCCGATGGCCGTGTGGACCGCTTCAACAAAAAATATGGTTTCAAAAACAACGAAGAAGAAGCATAATCTTCTTGAGGGCTTTCCCGGTTTCGGGAGGGCTCTTTTTTTGTTTTCATGGAGTTTTGGGTTTCAGTTGGAGGTTGCGTCACTCCGGTGAGGGTCCGCTCCCCGGAGGACGCCGGTAATTTGATGGGCCCAGCTCCGATGAGCACCGCTTCGTCGTAGTTGAAGTCTATAAATGTAGGCCGAACTCCGGCGAAGCCTCTGTTCCCCGGAGAAACGGTATATTTCCGGTGAAACGGCTGTTATCCAGGCTTGGATTTTGCGAGGGATCGGTTCGTTTGCTATGATAGCTTTAACAAGGAACGAGAGGGGAAGCGGAGAGATGGCATACGAACCTAAGACCAAACCCACGGAAGTGTCTGTGGAGGAGTTCATCGAAGAGATTCAGCAACCACAAAAGAAAGAGGATGCTTACGCGCTGTTAAAGTTGTTTGCGGAAGTTACCGGGCAGGAAGCCAAAATGTGGGGGCCGAGCATCATCGGATTCGGGAAATATCATTATCGGTACGCGAGCGGCCATGAAGGCGATGCCCCGCTGGCTGCTTTTTCGCCCCGCAAGACGGCGCTGACGTTTTATTTTATGCTGCCGGATGGAAGACGGGAAGAGTTGCTTGCGAAGCTCGGCAAACACAAAATCGGAAAGGGCTGCGTGTACGTCAATAAGCTTTCCGATATCGATACCGCTGTGTTGGAGGAGATGATCCGGGAAGACATCGCTCATGTGCACCAACTTTATGGGGAACAAGCCGCTGACAAACCACTTCCGGCAGCGACGTCGATCACAAAGCGGTTGCGGCTAGATAAATTCCAAAAGCGTGCCGTTCTGGGGAAAGAGCGCGCCATGGCTGACGATTTTGCGGATCTGGAAGCCTACGATACGGATCTGGATTCCGGGAAATACGATCTGATTTTTTCCTACGTCCTGACGCTGGAGGAACTGAATGAACGCGTTTGGGATACGATCAAAGCGGAGCGGCTGAATCCGGAAGGCTATCTTTACATCGCTTATCCGAAAATCGGGAACAAGACCTATGACACATCTGTGCACCGCGATGCCATCTTTCCGAGCCTGGGCGTGGACGACGGCAACGGTTATGTCGGCGACAGCACCCTGAAATTTGCGCGGATGGTCAAGCTGGATGATACGTTCACGCTCGTCGGGATGAAAAATGATGTCAAAGGGAAAGGCAAGCCAACCAAAGCGAGCAGCGGCAATGTGGCCGACTATGAACAATTCATCCCGGATGTGAAGAAATATCTGGAGGCGGAGCATCGAGATGCCGCGAAGCTGTATGCGGAACTGACGCCGGGCTATCAACGGGATTGGGCCCGCTACATCTACAGTGCCAAACAACCTGCTACGCAGGAGAAACGCAAAGCGGAGATGCTGGAGATCCTCGGCAAAGGCCACAAGACGAAGAACCTTTACCAACAGTGGCTGAAGGAACAAGGATAAAACCAAAAGCAGGGAAGTGCCGTGTTGCGGCACTTCCCTGCTTTTGGATGTAGTTTTTTGTGTCTCTTTCCACCGGTGAACGCAGGCTTCGCCGGAGTTCCGACTGCTATTGCGGTTCCTCCTCCGACGAGCCCTTCCCCATCGGAAGTGACGACATATTGGCGGCACCAGCTCCGACGAGCGCTTCCTCACCGGAGCTGGCTGTCCTGCATCCATTCACTCATCCGCAAGTTCTTTTTCCAGCGTTCTGGCCAGCGCTTGGATTGCAGGGTCCGGATCAGCAAGAAAGTTCGCCAGCACAGCGTGGACCGTATCCGGCAGCTCGTTCCTGAAGTAGAGGATCTGCGTTTCCAGCGCTTCACAGGCGATGCTTCGGCAGGCCGCATCGGGATGGTCGGAAAAATGCGCTATCCATTGGAGATACCACTGTTTGTCCGGGTCATCCTCGAAGTGCAAAAACAGCTCAGGCAATCCCGCGGCATCGGCCAGCAAAAAGGCGTGCGCGCCTTCCGTGTGCGTGAGCCGGATTTCCTCTGGAACGGTCAGTGGTCCCGGTGTCAGGTTGCGCAGAAATTGATCAAAATCGGCAGCGACAGTCTGCCAATTGTCCGTTTCGATATCGATATGCCGGATGCTCGGCTCTCCGGATGGGGACAATTTTGAATAATCGAAGGCAAAGAGCTGGCTGCCGTTGCTGCTGAAAAGCACAAAATAATCCGGCAGACCCGCCGAACGGGCAATTTCTTGCTGGGCATACAGGCTGTTCTGGGGATCATCGTGAAGTCCCAGGATGGCATGGACAGCTGCATAATCGATGCCATCCGATGTCGGCTCTTTGGTCGGGATGCGGGAGCACAACAGATAGCCGCCGTTCTGTTCCGCCAGCAAGTCAAGATAGGCCCGAGGCAACTCGGCCGCGGTGATGTCTTTGTACAGCGGATCGGTTTTGAAGAGGATGGGCAGATTTTTTTTGGTTTGTTGCGGGATGAAATACATAAGTACACCTCATCTGATTTTCTTTCCTTTATGATATCACATAAGCCAGCACTTTTCGGCGAAGAGGTGGTTAGTCTATTTTTTTACAAAACGAATAGACTCTTCTATAATGAAAGGTGTAGACAGAAATGTTGTCTAGGTCAGCCGTAGAGGTCGGCGTGAGAGAAAAGGAGCTGTGAGCAAAATGGATTGGTTAATAGGAATCATTGTAGTGGCAGCGATCATCGGGGCAGTATGGATCTCGTTGTATAACAGTCTTGTGAAAAATAAATTGTGGGTAACGGAAGCTTGGAGCCAGATCGATGTCCAGTTGAAACGCAGGAACGATCTGATCCCGAACATCGTTGAGACAGTCAAAGGCTATGCGAAGCATGAGCAGGAAACTTTGACCAAAGTCATCAATCTGCGCAATATGATTTCCGATATGGGCACTGAAGATCCGGCCAAGAAGATGGAACTGTCCAATCAACTCTCCAGTCAATTGCGGACCGTTTTTGCTTTGGCGGAAGCGTATCCCGATCTGAAGGCGAACCAGAATTTCCTGGCATTACAGGAAGAACTGTCCGCAACGGAAAATAAGATTGCTTATGCGCGCCAATTGTATAATTCCAGCGTTACGCAATACAACATCAAATTAGGCACATTCCCGAGCAATGTTGTGGCAGGTGTCCATGGTTTCCGCCCGGAAGTCGTTTTGGCTACCCCGGAAGAAGAAAAAAATGTACCGAAAGTATCGTTCTGAGAAAATATGATTTTGATGGAAAGTTGGTGAGTACCTTTGCTCCATCAACAAATTGAGCAGAATAAACGGCGCACCGTGCTGATCGTATTCCTGTTTTTTCTCCTGTTTGCGGCATTGGGGGCGGCCATCGGCTATCTGAATTGGGATAACGCCTTGTCCGGTGTTGCGCTTGCTTTGATCATCGGACTGGTCTACGTCGTCATCATGGTGGCACAATCCACGCAAGTGGTCATGAGCCTGAACAATGCCCGTGAAATAACGGATAAGGCGCAGTACCCGATGCTCTGGAATATCGTCGAGGAAATGACAATCGTGACGCGATTGCCTTTTCCGAGAATCTTCATCATCGAGGACGAAAGCCCGAATGCTTTTGCGGCCGGAAATTCGCCGGAAAAAGCATCCGTTGCCGTGACGACGGGCTTGTTGGAGAAGTTGAACCGGGAAGAATTGACGGGGGTGCTGGCGCATGAGTTCGCGCATATCCGCAACTACGACATCCGCCTATCCACTGTCGCTTTGGCTATCGCGGGATTGATCGCATTTTTGGCCCAATTTAGCACCCGGATGATGTTTTGGGGTGGCGGCGGCCGCCGACGCAGAAGCGATAACAGCGGAGGGGCGGGCATCATATTGCTGATCCTTTCCTTGCTGATCCTGGTTCTTTCGCCCTTTGTGGCCACCATTATCCGCTTGGCACTCTCCCGCAACCGTGAGTATCTGGCTGATGCAAGTGCAGTTGAGTTCACGCGCAACCCGGAAGGATTGAAATCCGCTTTAAGCAAAATAGCGACAAGCGACCCGATGGAGGCAGCGAATGCGGCCAGCGCCTCGCTCTATATTGTGAATCCTTTCAAACGGATGAAGGAGGGCGAAACAGAAAGCGATGGCTTGTTTTCGACCCACCCCTCAACGGCAAACCGAATCAAACGATTAGAAGCTATGTAAATAGCTTCTTTTTTTCGGACGTTTTATGCAAATTGTACAAATAAAGTTCGGTTTTTGATGTGAAAACCCTTTCAGTTTGTTGCTGTGAAAAAAAATAGGAGAAAAAGGCAAATTATCTTTGTAAAAGATACGGATTTGTAATAATATTAACATGGTACTGATACCTTAATCGGTTTTGCACGTAGTAGAATGATAATAAGGGATATTTCGGAAAGGGGGGGATCATTCATGAGCGAAGATATGTTATATGTTCACTATGAAACAGTCAGCAATTATGTTTTGAGCAAAGGGATAGCGGTTAAGGATTACACAAAGTTAGCCCGGAAGCTTCCGGAAAACTTGTTGTTGGTGGACGGAAGAAAAAGCATCGGAACATATGATAATCATACCGGTTTTCAGGTTATCAAAGGCCAAGAAAACGTAAAAGCGTTCTTCCAAAAAGGGACGGACAATCAAACCGCTATGGGAAAATGGATTGATTTTGTGAATGTGGATATGTTGCATCTCCTCACCCCAATCGAAATATCCGAGATCCTGTATATCGCCCATGCGCATACACACCTGCACTCACCATTCTATTATAAATTGCAAAACAACTACATCTATCTCACGTTGCCGAATGGCTTCATAAAAATGTACTATCGCTACCTGGAGCAATTCCATGAGCTGTTCGCCGAAGCCATCACCGTCAAGTTGAAGGAAAAAGTGAATGAGAAGAAGCGCTTTTATCAGAAAGACAAAGAAATTGCGCCATTCCCGATCGAACGCGTGAAGGAATTCATTCCGATCTTCAAAGAAGGAGCCGTAATCTCCTTCAGGCAGATGAGTATCGAAGAAAATACATACTGCATCCCATTGTTCATCGCGGAAGACCGTTACGCCAGCATCGGTGGCCGTTTCAACGAAAAGGATTCGGTGGGCACCATCTGTTATGACATGGAACGCAATGAGTGGAAAATAGACATAGACTTTGAATAAAGGCCTAAGCCGGAACTTAGGCTTTTTCTGTATCCATTGAGCCGGAATCAGCTATTTTGGCCCCAGCAAGAGGGATGCCAACCCACTTTTCACAAAAATCGTTTTAGGCAAAAAATAAATATGGTACAATGTTTCATGATTAAGGTAGTTATCAAAAAATTCGGAGGATTTCTCGATGAAAATTTATTTGATTTACGGCGGAAAGAGCGCTGAGCACGATATCTCGATCCTGACAGCACATTCAATCATAAAGGCGATCTATTTCAACTATTATGAAGTTGTGCCCGTCTATATCACCAAGGCAGGCGCATGGATTCAAGGGCAATCCCTTTCTGAACCCGTGGCATTCTCTGAGAACCTTTATTTAGAGCCGGGTTCCGAGAAGCACTTTGCCGATTCGCAGGATGGGAAATCCTACGGCGAACTTATTTCACCGGCAGACATCCAGTCTGAGGATGCTGTCATTTTCCCCGTATTGCATGGCCCCAACGGAGAAGATGGAACGGTGCAAGGGCTATTTGAAGTCCTGAATATGCCGTATGTCGGCTGCGGTGTCCTTGCCAGCGCCAGCGGAATGGACAAAATCGTCAGCAAGCATCTTTTCCAACAAGCAGGGTTGCCGCAAGTGCCTTACGTGGCCGTTACCCGTAGCGACTGGAAAAATGACCGCGAGAAGATCTTCATCCAATGCGAAGGCAGCCTGATTTATCCGATGTACATAAAGCCAGCCAATATGGGCTCAAGCGTCGGCATCTCCAAAGCTACGAATCTTGAAGAGCTGACCGCAGCGATCGAAACGGCTTTCCGCTATGACCGTCGCGTGGTCGTTGAACAAGGCATCGAAGCCCGTGAAATCGAAATCGCGGTATTGGGAAATGATGATGTTCATACCTCCGTACCCGGTGAAATCGTTAAAACCAAAGATTTCTATGACTACGAAGAGAAGTACGGCAATGAAGAAGTACTGCTGCAGATTCCGGCTGAATTACCGGAAGAAATCACCGCCAAATTGCAGAATTATGCAACAATCGCTTTCCAAGCGCTTGACGGTAGCGGTTTGAGCCGTTGCGATTTCTTTGTGACAAAAAACAATGAAATCTACATCAATGAAGTCAATACTTTGCCTGGCTTCACTTCCCGCAGCATGTATCCGTTGCTTTGGGAACACACAGGATTGAAGTACAGTGATCTGGTGGAAGAGTTGATCCAGTTGGCCTTAAAACGCCATGAAGAAAAACTATCCTATCAATTTGTAGAATGATGAATGAAAGGCCGTGATTTTCCTGATCGCCAGCAGCACCGAAAGCATGGAATGCTTGCTGCGAACCCAGGGGAAGTACGGCCTTTTTTAGGTCGGGCTTCTGAGAAATAATTGGAAATGAGGAACCAAATATGAAACCATTACGCATCATCGATGTTGTGAAAGCTGTCGGAGCGATCGACTATACGTCGGCTAATCGCTTTGCTGAAATAAATACTGTCGTTTTCGACTCCCGTAAAGCAACGCCCAACAGTTTGTTTGTGCCTTTGCAGGGGGAAACGGATGGCCATGATTATGTCCAATCGGCAATCAAGAACGGAGCGGCAGCAACTTTATGGAGCCGCGCGGCGGGAGAAGCGCCTGAAGACATTGCCGTCATTCTGGTGGATGACACGCTGGAAGCTTTGCAAAAACTGGCGGAAGCCTACCTGAATATGATCCAACCAAAAGTGGTCGCGATCACGGGCAGCAACGGGAAAACAACCACCAAGGACATGACGGCTGCCGTCCTGTCCGCGCGTTTCCGTGTCCATAAAACGGAAGGCAATTACAATAATGAAATCGGCATGCCGATGACCATTCTGGAGATGCCTGAAGACACGGAAGTGCTGGTGCTTGAAATGGGCATGAGCAACTTCGGCGAAATCAGCTTGTTGAGCCGATTGGCAAAACCGGATGTCGCCATCATCACGTTGATCGGGGACAGCCATCTGGAATTCCTCGGGAGCCGCCGCGGCATCGCCAAAGCCAAGTTGGAAATTTTGGAGGGACTGAAGCCGGAAGGGACGTTCATTTATCCTGGTGATGAGCCCTTGATTACGGAAGAGCTGCCTCAAGGAAGCAACTTCCGTCAGCTGACTTTCGGTACGGACGAAACGGATGCGGTCAATGCCTATGACATCGTTCCTGGTAAAACCAGAACAACTTTCCATGTGAACTTGGATCCGAATGTCGATCTGGAGATTCCGGTATTGGGTGTGTACAATGTGCGGAATGCTTTGGCCGCATTAGCCGCTGCCCAGGTGCTGGGTATGACGATCGCCGAAGTGAAGGAAGCGTTGGCGACGTTTCAGCTGACCGCCAACCGCACGCAGTGGTTGGATGGCGTAAATGGCTCGCAACTGTTGAATGATGCCTACAATGCCAGTCCGACTTCGATGACGGCCGTGCTGCGGTCATTCGCGCATCTGCCGCGTGAGGGCAAGAAAATTGCGGTGCTCGGAGATATCCGGGAATTGGGCGAACGTTCTGCTGAAATGCACGCTGCCTTGGCGGCTGAAATTTCCCCTGCCGACTTCGATCAGATCTATCTGTACGGCACCGAAATGGCCGCTCTTTATGAAAACTTAAAGACTGTCTTTCCGGAAGGGAAACTTTATCATTATGTTGGGGAGAAGGCGCCGTTGATCGATAAGCTGAAGGCAGAGCTTCAACAAGCCGATCAAGTGCTTATCAAATCCAGTTTCGGCACTGATTTATTGGCGGTTGTGGCAGCTTTGCGTGTATAATAGGAAATGTAAGGGAAATTGGATGGGTCGTGTCGTCGCAGAAGCAAGGAGATCCCTTTTTCAGCCAATTTGGAGCGCAGGTGTCAATTGTCGGTAAATTGTAGATTCACTTGTCATTTTCATTAGAAATATCCTTACAACAGGGTTTTTTTGTAAGAAATTTCATTATTTTAAGAGAAAATGATTTGTAAAACTATGCGGAACGTGTTATTATTGCTGATGGTAAGAATAGAGAAATAAGAGGGTTTTTTCTGCGAAGTGCAGAATGTTTGATTTATCAAGCTTTCTATTCAAGGGATTAAGTAAAAAAGGTTTATCTTTTATTTATAAGATTATGAACCGTATTTAGATACGGGTAAAAGAAAAGACTCTCTAAATTTTAGTTTCTCAAAATTAGGAGGAAACATGAAATTTTCAGAATTAGGTTTAGATGCAGTATTATTACAGTCGATTGAGACAATGGGCTTCGAGGAAGCAACACCCATCCAAACGGAAACTATTCCTTTGGCACTCAAAGGATTAGACGTTATCGGCCAAGCACAAACAGGTACTGGTAAAACAGCTGCTTTTGGATTGCCGATGTTGCAAAAAATCAACACAGAAAACAAAGCTATCCAAGGGATTGTTATCGCGCCAACGCGTGAATTAGCGATTCAAACACAAGAAGAACTTTATCGCTTAGGCAAAGACAAACATGTATCAGTACAAGTTGTTTATGGTGGAGCAGATATCAGCCGTCAAATTCGCGCTTTAAAAAACAAACCGCAAATTATTGTTGGGACACCGGGCCGTCTTTTGGACCACATCAAACGCAAAACAATTCGTTTGGATCATATTGAAACGCTAGTTTTGGATGAAGCAGATGAAATGTTGAACATGGGCTTCTTGGAAGACATCGAAAGCATCCTTAGTGAAACACCATCTGAGCGTCAAACATTGTTGTTCTCAGCAACGATGCCTGACCAGATCAAAAAAATCGGTGTTAAATTCATGCATGCTCCAGAACACGTTAAAATTAAAGCATCTCACGCTTCAGCTAACTTAATTGATCAATATTTCGTCAAATGTAAAGATTTCGAAAAATTCGATACAATGACTCGTTTGTTCGATGTTCAAAATCCGGAATTGGCTATTGTATTCGGCCGTACAAAACGTCGTGTTGATGAATTGTCTAAAGGATTGGAACTACGCGGTTACCGTGCAGAAGGAATCCATGGCGATTTGACACAACAAAAACGTATGAGCGTTTTGAATGCATTCAAAACTGGCGATTTGGATTTCTTAGTAGCGACTGACGTTGCTGCTCGTGGATTGGATGTTACAGGTGTTACACACGTATACAACTACGATATCCCTCAAGATCCAGAAAGCTATGTTCACCGTATCGGCCGTACTGGTCGTGCCGGTAAAGAAGGTATGTCAGTGACTTTCGTTACACCAAACGAAATGGATTACTTGCGTACAATCGAAAACCTAACCAAAAAACCGATCACTCCATTACAACCACCAAGTGATGAAGAAGCTTTCCGTGGCCAAGTAAAATCAGCTATGGATGAAGTGGAATCATTGGTGAAAGAAACAGAAACAGACAAATATCAACGTGCAGCTGTTCGTTTGCTTGAAGAGCACACTGCTGAAGATTTGGTGGCAGCATTCTTGAAGAGTCTTTCTAAAGATGCTACTGATGTTCCTGTTAAGATCACACCAGAACGCCCATTGCCTTCAAGAAAAGGTAAAGGCGGCGGTGGTTACAAAGGTAAGAGCACAGGCGGCGGCTACAAAGGTAACCGTGGTTCATCAGAAAGACGCGGAAGCGGCGAACGCAGCGGAGAACGCAGTGGCAACAAAAATCGCTCAAGCGACAGCAAACCACGCTCCGGCGGCAAACGCTATGATGACAAACGTGGCGGCGGCAGCGCCGGCGCACCTAAAAAAAGCAGCCATAGCTTCACTATCCGCAGCAACAACGACTAATTCGTGATCAAAAACCTCTTCCCCTGGCGTAGGCCAATTGGGGAAGAGGTTTTTCTTATGGTGAAAATTTGGTTCGTTTTTGGTAAAATGAGAACAATGCATGCAGAATAGGCGGTGATTGGAATGATTTATGGAATAGGATTGGACGTAACCGAGCTGGACCGCATCACGAAAGCCTACGATCGGCGTTCGGGTTTTGCGGAACGTGTTCTGACCGAAGCGGAATTGAAGTTGTTCTTGGCTCTGAGCGGGTCGCGCCAAATGGAATTTCTGGCAGGACGCTATGCTGCGAAAGAAGCTTTTTCGAAGGCTTATGGCACAGGCATCGGCAAACTGTCTTTCCAAGATATCGAAATTTTGCCCGGAGAGAACCGGAAGCCTGAAATAACCAAATCTCCGTTTGATGGGACAGGGTTCGTTTCCATCACCCATTCGGGGAACATCATTGCCGCGCAAGTGGTATTAGAAAAGTAAAGGGGTCTTTTACAAATGGTAGTAGGAAAGCACCGTCCCACAATAGAAACTGTCGATTTGGAAGCTATTTCGTGGAACATCCAACAAATCAGGAAGGGTCTGTCGCCTGGAAAGAAATTTTTCGCGGTCGTCAAAGCGGATGCCTACGGACTGGGGGCCGTCCCGGTCGCGAAAAAGGCGAAGGAGGCGGGTGTGGACGGTTTCTGTGTCGCGCTGTTGGATGAGGCGATGGAGCTGCGGGAAAATGGTCTGTCCGATGACTTCATCATGGTTGTGGGCCCAACGGAGGCAGAAGACGCTGCGCTCATAGCGGACAACGGAATCAGCGTGGCGGTTACTGCAGCGGAATGGCTGGAGGCGGCCTTGCCGTATCTGCAGGAACGGAAAACGCAGCTGCCGGTCCGTGTCCATTTGGCGATCGACACCGGCATGGGCCGCATCGGTCTGCGCACAGTCGAGGAGGTCAAAGCCTTCGAAGCGCGCCTTGCTGAACTGGATGGCTTTGTTTTCGAAGGCATCTTTACCCACTTCGCAACGGCCGACGGTGAAGATCCGACATTGGTGGATCGCCAGCTGGCTTTGTTTGAAGAGATTTTGCAGGGAATGGCGCAACGCCCGCCGATTGTGCATCTGGCGAATTCCGCGATTTCGCTTTGGCATGAAGCGTTCCGGACGGATGCGGTCCGCGTCGGAATCGCAATGTACGGCTACAACCCTTCCGACACCGTGTTGGAGCTTCCTTATGAATTGAAGCCATCCGTACAGTTGGATACCCAGATCAGTTATGTCAAACAGATGCATGAAGGCGACACGATCGCATACGGCGCCCGCTACCGTACTTTTGAGGGAGAATGGATTGCTACGCTTCCGATCGGCTATGCCGACGGGTGGAGACGGGATCTTCGCCATCAGACGGTCATCGTCGATGGCCAACGATGCCCAATCCGCGGAGTCATCTGCATGGATCAATGCATGATCAGCCTGCCGAAAGAATATCCGGTTGGGACGAAAGTGACGCTCTTGGGGGAAAACGGGGGACTCGTCAACAATCCCTCCGAAATGGCGGTAATGATCGATACGATCGGCTATGAAATCTTGACGGGAATCAACGCCCGCGTTCCGCGCGTCTACAAATAGAAAAATCAGGAAAGCTGTCTGGTGCCTGTCAGGGGTAGGCAGCTTTTTTGCTGTGTGAAAGACGGAGCGAAGTCACCGGAAAGCGCCACCTCCGGCCAAAAGATGGTCCGCCGGAGGAGAGCAATCGGACGGGAGCTGAACTCCGGCCAGGAGCGGCCCACCGGAGGAGAGCTATCGAACGGGATCCCACCTCCGGCCAGAAGCGCTTCACCGGAGAAGAACAGTCATACGGGATCCGAATCGTCGGCGCGCTCTTTCTTTAAGGTAATGAAAATCAGATGAAAATGCGCCGTTAGTCGTTTTCAAAAGCGAACATGTGTGGTAAACTGTTTTAGCTCTCGGATGAGTGCGTGGTTCGTCTACCATCCCACGAAAAAAAACTAGGAGGTTTTTAGGTTGAGTACAAGAAAAATGGTTATCAATACAATTATCGCAGCGCTTTATGTTGCGTTGACAGGGATTTTTGCTTTTATGTCGTTCGGTGCCGTCCAATTCCGCGTTTCAGAAATGCTGAATCATTTGGTGGGTTACCACAAAGATTACAAATACGGTGTTTTGGCGGGTGTTTTCATCGCCAATCTGATTTTTTCAACATTAGGTGCTTGGGACTTGGTGTTCGGATTTGGTCAGACACTGATTTCTTTCCTTATTCTGGAAAAATTGTTCAAACCCAACGATTCTGAAATGAAGCGCATGATGATGACCGCGGTCGTCTTCACGGTGACGATGGTTCTTGTTGCGATTGAACTCTATATCGTTCTTGATTTGCCTTTCTGGTTCAGCTTTGTGACAGCGGCATTCGGTGAAGCTGTCGTGTTGGTTGTGTCAGCACCGCTTATGAAATACATGAACAAAATCATCGGTTTTGCCGAAAAAATGGCTTGATCCATTAAAATTTCATATGAAAAAACTGGAGAACGGGGGCTTTTGCTGGATGAACAGCAGAAATCCCTGTTTTTTGCTAGGATATTTCTCATCGTTCTCTTATAATAGAGAGGTAATCGAAAAAGAGGGAGGAAACAATATATGGAAATGTACGCAATTACAGTCGGTCCTATCCAGGAAAACTGTTATTTTTTGATCGGAGACCATGAAAATGACACAATCATCTTTGATCCAGGTGAGCAAGCGGAGGACATCATCGCAGCCATCGAAGAGAATGAGTTGCATCCGATAGCGATCGTGTTGACACATGCGCACTATGATCACATCGGAGCCCTCGAAACAATCCGGGAAAAATACGATGTTCCCGTCTATCAAAATCCTATCGAACGGGAATGGCTGTTGGATCCGCAACTGAATGGATCAGCAGGTAATCCGAACGTTCCCGATGTCCGACTGGCGAAAGAAGCGGATGTCTTCTTCGAGGAGATGGGGCCTTACGAAATCGGAGAATTCCGTTTTGAGATGCAACACATACCCGGACATTCGCCAGGAAGTACCGTCTTCATTTTCCGCGAGAACGGGTTCGCGATTGTTGGGGATGTCATCTTCAAAGGAAGCGTCGGCCGCAGCGATTTGCCGGGCGGCAGCCATGAAACTTTGATTGAAGGAATCCAGAAATATATCGTACCTCTTCCAGGGGAAACGGTCCTGTTCCCGGGGCACGGCGATCCTACGACAGTAAGGGAAGAAATCTATTCAAACCCCTATCTGAATGGCGCTACTCGCTGATCCGGGTGCGCGCAAAAAAGTCGGACAAGCACAAGGCTGCGTCCGACTTTTTTAATGCATAAATGGAGCTTTTTCAGAAATCGACTTGCAGGTTTTCGATTTCCGTCACACGGAAATCCTTGCGCTCCAGCGCCTTTACGATGGAGTCCAGCACCTGTTTGGGTGTGCCGGCGGGTAACGTGACCAATACCCTGCGTAATGCGTCCTCCCGGTTGATGTCCAGGGAAATGCAGCTGGCGATGGAGGAGTAGCGGTTGATGATTTTGGTTATGTGGTACAGATCGCCTTTCTGGCCGGGCGCGATGACAGTCAACACGTAGCTTCCGACATCGATGCTCCATGATTGGGCCAACATGTTCAACAAGGCGTTATGGGTCAGGATGCCGTAAAAAGTCATATCCTTATTCAAAACGGAAATGTAGGGCAATTCTTTGATGGTAAAAAATACCTTAAAGAATGAACTGTCTATCGAAATGAATTTTGTGGCATTCTTCAGCAGATGCGTGACAGGCAGGTTCATGTCCCCGCCGTTCGCTTTGTGCCGATAGATATGCATTTTGTAGATATTTCCACGAAAAATGGTTTCTGTTTCGTCCAGAATCGGGACGCAACGGTAGCCGGAATCTTCGAGGATATCCAGTGCATCCCGAAGCGTGGCGGACTCCTTGACGATGGTCAGCTCTCGTTTGGGGATGGCAAGTGAGCGGATAAGCATATAGTTAAAATCCTCCTAAAAACACGGTTGTCTAATGTGATAATAACATTAAAATAAAAAAAAGCAACGGTTATAAACGCATAGTTGGAAATTCTTAAACATTTGATAAATCAAGCAGTAAAGCCCTTCCAAGGCGGCGGTAGCCTTTACTAAACATTAGATTGGAATGAGAACACTTGTCGGTGCAGGAAGGCTGAAGGAAGAAGAGCCGGAAAGCTCCAGCAGGTGCCGTATGAAAAATCTCTTGATTTTTCGAGCGGAGTTCACTATATTAAGTAGTATATAATTGAACAGAATCTATATTTTTTTATGCAACTGTACAGCGCCTTGTTTCAGGGCATGCCCCAGTTGCGTGAGTCATCATGAAAAAGGAGAAAAAAATCATATGAACCCAGACCCCGAAGGCCAGTCGTTACTATCAAAAATAGCATTGATCCTAACCCTGACTTTACTTAATGCTTATTTCGCCTCAGCCGAATTGGCATTTGTTTCCATCAACCGTTCCAAAATCGAGAAGCTGGCCAAAGACGGCGACAAGAAATCACAAAAGGTTTTGCGTCTCTTGGAGAATCCGGATGATTTCTTGGCCACTATCCAAGTTGCCATCACATTTGCCGGATTCTTCAGCAGTGCTTCAGCTTCAGCCAATTTTGTCGGATATATCGAACCTTTGTTGGTAAGCGTCGCCGGTGGCAAAACGATAGCGATGATCATCATCACCGTTGTCCTTTCCTACATCACACTCGTGTTTGGTGAACTGTACCCTAAACAGATCGCCTTGCAGATGCCCGAAACCATTGCGCGCCACACTGCTGGGCCAATTGTTGTCGTCAAGACTCTCTTCAAGCCGTTCGTTTGGCTTTTGTCATTTTCGACCGGTATCCTGAAGAAGCTGACGCCGATCGAATTCACCAATGAGGAAGAGAAGCTCACCCGTGATGAAATGAAGGCCATCCTGGCACAGAGCCGAGGCGAAGGGGTCATCGACCCATCAGAGTTCACGATGATGCAGGGGGTGCTTTCGTTGGACACGAAGCTTGCCCGCGAATTGATGGTGCCGCGTACCGATACCTTGATGATGGATTTGGACGATGATCTGGAATACAACATCGCGCTGGTTCTGAACAGCCAATATTCCCGGATTCCGGTCTATGAGGAAGACAAGGACAATATCATCGGCGTTCTGCATATGAAAAATGTTTTGAAGGCGTCAAAGGAAGTCGGTTTCGAGCGGATCGCTTTCCGTGAGTTGGTAAATACACCTTTGTTCGTCCCTTCCACTATTTATATCGATGATCTCTTGGTCGAGTTCCGCAAGACCCACACGCATATGGCCATCATCAAGGATGAATACGGTGGCGTGGAGGGAATCATCACCCTTGAGGACCTTTTGGAGGAAATCGTTGGGGACATTGAAGATGAATATGATGAAATTTACCGCCTGTCGAAAAAAATCGATGACAATCATTATGTCGTGAATGGACGCATGCCGCTGGACAAGTTCAATCAATTGTTCAAGACGGCGATTGCTTCCGAAGAAGTGGATACGATCGCCGGCTACATGATCGAGGAACTCGGTTATTTTCCGAAAGATGATGAGCATGCGACGATTCAGACTGGAGAGTACCTGCTGACGACTACTCAGGTCGAAAGCGGCCGGATCCGTGGCATCCGTGTCACGAGAGAGCCCGTCCAAACAGTGATTGTAGACGATGAATAAGCGCAAGGCTGGGATCCATTCCCAGCCTTGTTGCCATTGATAAAAGAGTATGCGATAAGGAGAAAAAAGTATGGCATTGAACGAAATGATGGACAGACCCGTCGTAAAGAAAGAACTGGTCGCTTTTATGCGCGACAGACTGAAACGTTTCCCTGGAGAATTGGGGGAACTGGAAAAGACAGCGAATGAAAGAGGCGTGCCGATCATCCCGCATGAAACAGCTGTTTTCCTGAATATGCTGCTGGGGCAGATCAAACCTGAACAAATATTGGAAATTGGAGCGGCAATCGGCTTCTCAGGCAGCCTGATGGCGCAGCATGTCGGAGCGAAAGGCCACGTCACGACCATTGATCGTTTTGAGGTCATGATCAACCACGCAAAAGCAAACTTTGAGAAATTGGGCATCACGGACAAGGTGACGCTTCTGGAAGGCGATGCGGCGGAAGTCTTGCCTACCTTGGAAGGTCCGTATGATTTCATCTTTATGGACAGTGCAAAATCCAAATATTATGAATTTTTGCCCCATTGCATCCGACTGCTGAAGAAAGAAGGCATGCTGGTCATCGATGATGTTTTCCAAGGCGGCACCATCCTGGATGATGAAGCTGACGTTCCGAAAAGGGTCCGCAAGATTCACCGACGTCTGAACAAGTTGATGGATACCGTGTTGGACCACCCGGCATTGGAAACGTCCCTCGTGCCTCTTGGGGATGGCCTGTTGCTGATCGTCAAAAAAGAAGACTTTGATTTCGGCTATATCCTCGATGAAATCAAAGCAGAGAACCAGAATCGCGCATAGGAATGAAGGCCTGCCTCATAATGAGACAGGCTGTTTTTGTCGCCCAAAACAAATGAAAACGGGGGCGGGTCTGTTTGCATTTCTTCCACTTTGGTATTATGATTAGTGTCTAAGAAACCGACCTATTATAAAAAAATTAAGATAAAATAGGTTGCTTTTTAAAGAAAACATGGTAAAGTAATAAAAAGTAAGTTACATTTTTTTGTAACACAAATGTAATCGAACCGTAACAAAACGAGAAGGTGGTCTGGACAGTGAAAAAGAAACCCATCATCATTGGCGCTACAGCGGTCTTATTGGTCGCAGCCGGATACTTTGGTATAGGTAGCTATTATGAGGATAAATTCTTACCGAATACGATGCTGGATGGCATTGACATATCGAATGATACCGTAGCCCAAGCAAAAGAAGAGACAACCGCAGCAATCACACAATCGCAGATCCAAATCGTCGAAAGCGGAGAAACTATCTTTGCATTCACGCCCGCTGACCTGGGCGTTTCCATCGACAACACCGAGAAACTGGAAACGATGAAGGCGGAACAAAACGCTTGGAATTGGCCGATTTTGTTGTTCCAAGATAAACAGGAAGAAACAGACCTGAGCGGCGTATTCGTGGACGAAACGGCTTTAGGCAATATTTTGGCGGCGATGCCGTTGGAGAACGAGAGCCGCACGGCACCCGTGAACGCTACAGTCGTCAAAGGAGCGGAAGGCTATGAAATTTCGCCTGAAACCGCAGGGAACAAAGTTGATCTGGAATTGTTGAAGGCAACCATGCTCGAAGCGATCATTGCCGGAGAAACCGAAATCGATCTTACAGAGGCCTATCAACAACCGACATTAACCGCGGACGATCCGATTCTGGCGGAAACGCTGCAAAAACTGGATGATTTGACGGATACGGTTATCCAATATACCATTTCCGGACAGACAGAGACTGTGCCGCAAACAGCCATCGTCGAATGGTTGGGCATAGACGAGAACGGCGAAGTGTCCGTCAATCGCGAAGGTGTTGCTGCCTATCTGCAGGGACTGAGCGACAAATACAGCACCTATTCCCGTACGCGGGATTTCTTGGCGACGGACGGTGAAACGGTCCAGGTCCCATCCGGCACATATGGATGGACACTGGCTGTCGCAGCTGAAACGGACAACCTGATCAGCTATGTTTTGGCAGGGGAAGACGTGACGGTAACACCGAACTACAACGGCACCGGCTATCATGCGGACGGTGCGGACATCGGCACCACCTATGTCGAAGTGGATCTTTCAAGCCAGCACATGTGGTATTACCAAGATGGCGTCGTTGTGCTCGAGACGGATATCGTTTCCGGTCATCCGATGTCACCGACTCCGACAGGGGTCTTCTATATCTGGAACAAAGAAGAGGATGCCGTTTTGAAAGGCTACAATCCGAGAACCGAAAAGGATTACGAATCGCCTGTCGAATACTGGATGCCTGTCGAGTGGACAGGGATCGGTATCCACGATTCATCCTGGCAACCAGCTTACGGCGGTGAATATTGGCTTACTGCCGGCTCGAATGGTTGTGTCAATACGCCACCGGGGGTAATGGCTGAACTGTTTGGGATGATTGGTATCGGGGTTCCGGTCATCATCCACAGCTGATGAATCAATGAACGAATGCCATAACGTCAAATAGGGGGATGAGCCATCAGTCAGGAAAACGATTGATGGCTCGTCCTTTTTTGTACAGTCGTGCGGGTTCTGCGGGTGGATAATTCAGGAACGCTTTGCACATAATCGGCTGCAATTGTATAATAAAGAGTAGACGTTCCGAAAGGGACCGAGAGTTGCAAGAAATAAGGAGGTTTGAAGATGAAAAAGGTATTAGTGGTAGACGATGAAAAACCAATCTCAGATATAATCAAGTTTAATCTGACCAAAGAAGGTTATGATGTCTTCACTGCATTTGATGGTGAAGAGGCCTTGGCGCAGTTTGCGGAAGTGGGCCCGGATATCATCCTGCTGGATCTGATGCTGCCGAAGATGGACGGATTGGAAGTCTGCCGGGAAATCCGCAAGACGAGCGATGTGCCGATCATCATGCTGACGGCAAAAGACTCTGAAATCGACAAAGTGCTTGGGCTTGAATTGGGTGCAGATGACTATGTCACGAAACCATTTTCTAACCGGGAATTGGTCGCGCGCGTAAAAGCGAACTTGAGGAGACAAGCCTCTCCGGTTGCGGCACCGCCTGAAGAAGACGATACGAATGAAATCAAAATCGGAGCACTGATCATCCATGAAGATGCCTACATCGTGTCGAAGCGTGGGGTAGAGATCGAGTTGACCCACCGCGAATTCGAATTATTGCATTATTTGGCGAAACACATCGGCCAAGTGATGACGCGGGAGCATCTGTTGCAGACTGTATGGGGATATGATTATTTCGGCGATGTCCGCACTGTCGATGTGACGGTCCGCAGACTGCGCGAAAAAATCGAAGATACACCGAGCCATCCGACTTGGTTGATCACGCGAAGAGGAGTAGGCTACTTCTTGAAGAATCCGGATCAGGAGTAACCATATATGAACAAAAAGATACGTTTGGTTCACTCCATTCATTTCAAGATCCCGATGCTGTTCATTCTCCTCCTTTTGGTATCCCTGCAATTGATCGGGGCTTATTTTATCCGTGAACTGGAAACGAAAATGATCAGCAACTTCGACAGCCAGATGACCCTGAATGCGGGCTTTCTGGAGAAAACGTTGCAGCCGATCCTGATGGCCGATGATACGGAAAAACTGGAGGAGTCGGTGCAGACCATCCTCAGCGATTTTACGGGCGCCAACATCCTGGAAACGCAGGTCATGGATGAGCAGGGGTATATTCTCGGAATCAATGACCAAACGTTGCAATCTTTGATCGGAACGAAGTCGACCGATCGGGATGTCCAACAAGTCATTCTTCTGGATGCACCCTCCTCATACCAATATGTGAAGGAAGACACGAACAGCCGCGTGCTGAAGAACATCAGTCCGATCTATTCGACTGACAATACGGGTACCCTTATCGGGGTATTGGTGATGGAATCGAATATCGAGTCGGTCTATTCGCAGATGAGCCAGACGGTGAGCATCTTTCTGAATGCTTCAGTAGTGGCGGTCATCATTACGATTGTGCTGGCTGTGATCATCTCCCGCGGTATCACGCGTCCCATCTCCGAGATGCGCAGGCAGACGGCCAATATTGCCGATGGGGATTATTCCGGCAAGGTGACCGTCTATGGAGCGGATGAATTGGGCGAATTGGCTGATACCATCAACGATCTGTCATACAAAGTCAAGGATGCCCAGGAAACGACAGAATCGGAGCGCCAAAGGTTGGATAGCGTCCTGCGGCACATGACGGATGGCGTATTGGCCACCGACCGCCGCGGCAAGATCATCATCATCAATAGCCGGGCGATGGATCTGCTCTCGATTTCCCAGGACAAAGCGATCGGGCAATCGATCATGAAGGTGCTGAAACTGGGCGAGAAATTCACTTTCCGCCAGTTGTTGGAGACGCAGGATGAATTGATCCTGAACATCCCGACAGAAGATCAGGATACGATCCTGCGCGGAGAATTTTCCGTCATCCAGCGGGAATCCGGCTTCATCAGCGGATTGGTCTGCGTGCTTTCCGACATCACGGAGCAGGAAAAAGTCGAACAGGAACGCCGCAGCTTCGTTTCGAACGTGTCCCATGAATTGCGCACACCGTTGACGAGCGTGAAAAGTTATACAGAATCGCTGATTGACGGTGCTTGGGAAGATAAGGATATCGCCCCGGAATTTTTGAAGGTCATTTCCACCGAGACCGATCGGATGATCCGGATGATCACCGATTTGCTGAATCTTTCCCGGATGGACCAAGGCAAACAGGAACTGAACCTGGAGTTCGTCAGCATCAATGAGCTGGTCGCGCATATCATCGATCGCTTCGAAGTGGTGTTGAAATCGGAACAGTACCGCAACAAAAAATATAAGATCGAACGGGACTTCACGCAACGTACGCTGTGGGTCGAAATCGATCAGGATAAATTTATCCAAGTGATCGACAATATCATGAATAATGCCATCAAATATTCTCCGGACGGCGGGAAAATCACCTGCAGACTGATGGAGACGCACAACAGTGTCGTCATCAGCATCACCGATGAGGGCTTGGGCATTCCGCGCAAGGACATTGGCCATGTCTTTGACCGATTCTATCGGGTGGACAAGGCGCGCGCCCGTTCGATGGGCGGCACTGGACTGGGATTGGCCATTTCCAAAGAGGTTGTCCAGTTGCATGGCGGAAAAATCTGGGTAACCAGTGTGGAAAATAAAGGGTCCACTTTCTTTATTTCCTTGCCTTACATTCCGATGGACGAGGAGGATGAGTGGGAATGAGACAAAAAGAATCACCGATGCTGAGTGCGCTACTATACACGTTGGTCGCAATCAGCCTGTTCCTGACTGTCAGGATCCTTTCCACTCCGAGTACGATCGGGTTAAGCCAGAATTCGACGACATCCGTCTCTGCCAATTTGACCAACACGAAGAAGATAGAGGATGTCTTTGCGCCGATCAGGATGATCGTCCATACGGATAAGCGCATCTACTTGACGCAAACGCCGGAAATCATGAAGAGCGTGAATGAGCTGTTGGGTGAGAGTTTGCTTGACGGGATCGAAGATGTCTCAACTTACACGCAGGAGGAGTTTGATGCGCTTATTCTGGCTCCTTCCCAACTGGAGATCCGCTTTGCCGAGGAAGTTCCACTGGAGTTGCTTTCGCGTTATTTCACGAATCTCCAGGAGGACTATTATAATGACACGATCGATCGGATCATCCTAAACTCAAAGGAAGAGGATCCCGTCTATCTGTTGAATGATGAAACGAAGCAAGTTTTCACCGTAGCTCGGCCGGATAATGTGCTGCAGCCGTTGGTGGACCTTTACGAAGGACAAAAGGATGCGTACATGGAAGTGGAATCGTATGAATCCGAATCAGCCATCTCCTACCTTCCGAAAGAGGCAATCACGATCCAAAAGCTGGTCTATTTGGTTGAAAAGCCTTCGAACAGCTATTTCATCGATCTGCTTTTCAATGATACTACCGACCTGAAGGATAACGGAAACGATGAATTTGTGAGTTACAGTGATAACATCTCCGAATTGAGCATCCACAAGGAAACCGGGCAGTTGAGCTATTACCGCAACATCCTCGATGCCGAGGAGTTGCCGGATTATCGGTTGATCCGCGACAGTTTCCATGAAATCAAAATGTTGGACAATTGGACGAATCCTTTTTACTTCTATGGGTTCGATGAGGGCACGGATAACGTTTATTACCGAAGATACGTGAACGGCTATCCAATTTTCGGGGAAGTCGATTACGGTTTGACGCGGATCCATATGTCCGGATCATCCATGACGGAACTGCAATTCCTGACGCAAGTCATCCAGACGCCGCTGACGGATCGTAGAGAAGATGTCACGCTATTGAGCGGGACAGACCTTTTGGCCGCATTGGATGCCGGTGGCTACAGCAGCCAAGAGATTCAGATGATCGCATTGGGGTATGATTGGACATTCAGTGAAGAATCCAACCGTCTCGTCAATCTGACGCCAAAATGGTTCATTCAGATCGACGGCTCATGGAAGTCGTTGGACCAATGGATCGGCGGAACGGAAACGGAGGCGGATGATAGTGGACTTTAGACGCATAAAAATCATTTTCATCCTCACCTTCGCAGCCTTGAACCTCTATCTGCTCAGCGTGTTGTTGGAAAAAAATGCGACGACTTTGAGCTTCGGCAGCGAAAGCACAACGCTGAACATCGAAGAGGCAATGAAGGCCGATGACATCAGCTTTCCGGCTTTGTCGACCGATCAGGAGAAGATCCCGTTGCTGAAGACGGACAAAGGCGCCACGCTGGAAACCGATCAATCAAAACTGGTGAATCAGACGACTGTCTTTGAAGATGGGGTGCTGTTCAGCACTTTGTCCGAGCCGATTCCGCTTGAAGTTGATGCGGCAGATTCAGCGCTTGTGGACAGAACGCCGATCACTGATTTTATAGTGAAAGGCAACATCCTCTACGGATCAGAATACTCCTTCCTTACGTATTTGCCGCTCAGGAGACAACTTGTGTATGCCCAAGTCGCAAACAGTATTCCCATCGGCGACAGTACTGGCAGCATCACGTTCAACTTGGATCCCGATTATGAGGTCATTTCCTATGAACAGACATTTGCGGGTGTGGCGGAAGTGCAAGGCAGCAGCCGGACCGTGATTTCGCAGAAGCGGGCGGTCGAAGCGCTGTACCTCAACAACCAGATTCCCTCGAATTCCACCGTGCGGATGGTGCAGTTGACCTATTACCGCACGTTGAGCCTGTCGGATATGGATATCTACAGCCCGATGTGGTACATCGAGATTCAAATCGAAAACGCGCCTGTGGAAATCAGACGGGTGGACGCCTTGACGGGCAGCATCATCACGACGTCCAGTGTTTCGCTTCCGTCAGCCGAAGCGCAAATCAAGGCGAAGACAGCCAACAGTAGTGCCTTGCTGCTGGAGGAAGAGGACTCTTCGCGAAACAGACAACGCACTGGATTGAAACGGCTATTGCTTTTTTAACGAACACAAACAAAAGGAAGGATCTCGAAATGAGGTTCTTCCTTTTTTAACTTGGTTAAGTTTGTTAAAATGAGTGTATCAGAAGCGAGAAGCTTGATGGAGGGTATCGGAAGGGGAAGGTAACAATGAAACGGATAGGCTCGATTGTGCTGTTCATGTTCTTTTTTTTGATTGGATTTGGACAGAAGGAAGTACAGGCCCGTTCCTATGAGATTACGAATTATGATGTATTGGTCGAAATACAGCGGGATGGTAGCGCTTTTTTCACCGAGAGCATCACTTACGATTTTGAAGGGGAATTCAATGGGGTGCTGTATGATTTGGATATTTCAGAGGTAGCGGATCCGACAGACGTCAAAGTGTCGATGCAAGGCTATCTGTCGGAAAATCCTTTCCCTTTTGCTTTGAGCGACACAGAGGAACCGGGGACGTTCAAACTGGACAACACCGGCGATTTCCTGAATTTCACCGTGTACAACAAAATGACCGATGAGATCCAGACGGTCATCTATCAATACCGCATTCCAGAAATCATCACGAACTACAACGACATCGCTGAGTTCAACCGCAAAGTCATCGGTTCCGCCTGGGAGGATCCGTTGAACGATGTGGACGTCACCATTCTTTTGCCGGAAGCGACCGGTGAAGAGGAATTGCGCGCTTGGGGCCACGGCGGCGATGAGAACAGTTCAGTGACGTTGCAAGACAACCAAAAAGTCCTGCTGTATGTCCCGCAGAATCCGGCCAATCAATTCGTGGAGGCCCATGTGATCTTTCCGACCAGCATCACCGCAGACAATCCGAATGTGGTGAACGAGGACAAATTCGATGAAATATTGGCGCAGGAAGCCGCATTGGCTGAAGAAGAGCAACGCAATGCGATGCTCTACGGAATCCTCAGCGCGGTCTTGGCTGTAGTCGCGCCGGTTCTGCCGATTCTGGTGTTCCTGTGGGTAAGGAAAGCAAGGAGAAAAGAAATCCCGCAGGAAATCCATCTGCCGGATCATATCTACGAATTGCCTGAGGACATGACGCCTGCCGTCATGAACGGTGCCGTCTTCAGCGGAAATGTGCAGGCTGCCGACATTTCGGCGACCATCCTGGATCTGGTGCGGAAAGGCTATCTGACGATTTCGCCGGTACAGATTCCCCAAAAAGGGATTTTCGGGCGGGAAAAAGCGCCGGAAGACTCCTTCCGTCTGACTCAGATCAAGGACACGAAAAATGCCCCGCTCCTGAGCCACGAAAAGCTGCTTTTGGATTGGTTCATCAGCGATGTCGGGGATGGCGAAAGCGTCACGCTCGATGATATCGAGAACATCGCCGACAATTCGGCTGAAGCCAAACGCTTCAATGAGAATCGGGTCAAATGGCAAGAGCGCGTAATGGATGTCGCCACGCCGAAACGCCAGAACTATCGTTCGAAGGACAACAAAAAAGCTGTCGCCTTCGCGGTCCTGGCTTTGGTCGCAAATATTTTCCTTTTGTTTGCTGTTGTGTTCTTCGGCATCATGAGCGGCAACTTTACCGCTTGGGCGATCGTCCTTGCGGTTTTGGGTGCGGCTTTCAGTTTCATCCAGCTCATGGCAGTGGCTGTCAAGCCGATCATGACTGCCGACGGGGAACGCACGAAGCAGGAATGGGCCGGCTTCCGCAACATGCTGAAGGACGTGGGTGATTTCCCGATGCGGGAAGTCGGATCCATCGCTTTATGGGATCATTTCTTGGTCTATGCCGTTTCTCTGGGAGTGGCCGACAAAGTCATGAAGCAGATGCAGGTCGAGTTCCCGGTGAATGAAATCCAGGCTTCCGCTTTCGGCAGCTATTACTACATGAACAACGCCATCTTCCTGTCCTCGCTGAACAACAGCATCAACACAGGCGTGACCAAATCGATGCCGACTTCCTCGAACAGCAGCGGCTTCGGCGGCGGTTTCGGTGGGGGTTCATCCGGCGGTTCGGGTGGCGGTTCCGGCGGCGGGGCGTTCTGACGAGCGCCGTCCATACTTTCGAAAACATCCTATTCTGAAGCAGAGCAGGGTGTTTTTGTTTCAGATACCAAGCTATTTTCCAGCAGTCAATCCTTCGTTTTATAAATGATGAAAGGTCAGGGTGTGAACAAAGTGAAAGAGAAAGAACGGAATGAATTGCAGGCGTTATATCAGGAGATGCAGGCGCTCCGTCAGGCGGTCTATGAGGAAGGCAATGCCCTTTATGCGGAATGGGAGCCGGGCATTTCCCGGACTTCCTTCCAGCTGAGCGGCAAAAACCTTGCCTACTATCTGGCGTTGCGCCGCAGGGATATCCGCCCCTTGCAGAGCCGTCTGTCCAAATGGGGCTTATCCTCACTGGGAAGAACGGAATCGAAAGTGCTCCAACAGCTGGATGCGATTGTCCGCAACTTGGCGCTGATGTCAGGCGAAATCAAGCAATTGGATGACTATCCTAAGACAAGCGAGAAATTCCCGGGCCGGAAAAAACTGGCGACCGAGGCGAACGCCTTGATGGGTGATGCTCCGAACCACCGGACGACCCGGATCATGGTCACCCTCCCGGAACAGGCCGCAGCGGATAAAGACTTCCTTGTCCGCCTGCTGGAGCGCGGCATGGATATCGCCCGCATCAACTGCGCCCATGACGACAGTGTTGTCTGGCTGAAGATGATCGAAAATCTGCAGGAAGCCCAAAAAATTGCCGGCAAAAATTGCCGCATCTATTTTGACATCGCCGGGTCCGAAGATCCGGGTGGATGCCGTCATCAGCGAAAAGGATAAACCGCGCCTCAAGGTTGGGGACTTCTTCTTCCTGACGGCGGATGCTTCCTTTAAAGATCTGAAACAATATCCAATCATTGTGTTCAGCGAAAGCCTGAATCTCTTTGATGAGCTGAAAATAGACAGTCCGGTCATCATGGATGATGGTGTCCTGGAAGGGCGTGTTGTGGAGCAGAAACCGCAAGGTGTCGTCGTGCAGGTAGGCAAAGTGGCCAAGGCAAAAGGGATCAGAGTGAAGGCGCAGAAAGGGCTCAATTTCCCGGAATCGACTTTTAGGATGCCGATCCTGACGGATAAGGACCGTGAAGACCTGTTGGTTGCCGAAAAGGATGCCGATATCCTGGGTTTCTCTTTTGTCCGCGGAAGCAAGGACATCGTGGCCATCCAAAAAACTTTGGCGGAGCAGGTCGGAAGTGAAGCGGCTGCAGCCATCCCGCTTGTGATCAAAATCGAAACGGTGGAAGCCGTGAATCATCTGCCGGAACTGATCGTTGCCGCTGCCAGCAAAAATCCACTGGCGATCATGATCGCCCGCGGGGACTTGGCTGCCGAGGCCGGTTTCCTGAGGCTGTCGGAACTGCAGGAGGAAATACTCTGGATCTGCGAGGCTGCTCACATTCCCGTCATCTGGAGCACGCAGGTACTCGAGAACATGGTGAAGAACGGCGTGCCGACGCGGGCGGAGATGTCGGATGCGACGATGGCCGGACAAGCGGAGTGCGTCATGCTGAACAAGGGCGATTTCGTGGAAGAGGGGATCACCTTGTTGGATGCGATCCTGGTGCAGAGCCAACAGAACCGATCGAAGAAGACAGCCCAGCTGCGTGCGCTCAAAATCGCCAAGAAGGCTTGGCGCAAACCAAAAAAATAAGCGGATTTCGGCTTGGCCTCCCCATGCAGTGCCGAAGATTAACTTTTCCTAACAGTGGAGAAAAATTACTGGCATTTTCCAAAAAATAAGTTACACTTATGGATGTATTGGAGGGGCTAAGTTTGATTGAGACAATAGAAAAAGAGGGCATGCACGTCAGCTATCTGGCGAGCGGCAGTTCCGGCAACTGCACCTATATCGAGACACCCAAACGGAAAATATTGGTGGACTGCGGACTGAGCGGCAAGAAAATCGCCGGTCTGATGGCGAAAATCGATCGCAACCTTGCGGATGTGGACACGATCCTCGTCACGCATGAACACCGCGATCACGTGCATGGCTTGGGCGTCCTGGCGCGCAAGTACCACATGGATCTTTATGCGAACGAAGCGACTTGGAAGGCGATGGACCACATCATCGGCAACGTCAAGACCGAGCAGAAACACATCTTCGAGATGGGTCAGGTGCTGACCTTGGGCGATGTCGATATCCAAAGCTTACGGCGTTTCCCATGATGCCGCGGAGCCGCAGTTCTACTCCTTCCATCATGAAGGCAAGCAGATGGTCATGTTGACCGATACCGGCTATGTCAGCGATCGCTTGCGCGGTCTCTTGCGGGATGCGGATGCATACCTTATCGAAAGCAACCATGATCTGGAATTGCTGCGCATGGGCGGGTACCCTTGGTCACTGAAACAGCGCATTTTGGGGGATGAAGGCCATCTGTCCAATGAGGATGGGGCTGCCGCCGTCGCCGAAATGCTGGGCGACCGGACGAAGCGCATCTACCTTGGGCATTTGAGCCGGGACAACAACATCAAGACATTGGCGCACCATACGGCCGAAAGCATTTTGATGCAAAAAGGCATGGGCGTCAATGAAGATTTTTTTGTATATGATACCGATCCGGACGAGCCGACCGAACTTTTCAGAGTTTAGGCGACAGGTGGGATGGCAAGTGCAGGAGGGGCGAATCGAGTGATTCCGCTCCTTTTTGCATATGTGGATATGATACAATAAGCTCACTGAGGATCAATTTTCCGAAATATTCTCTTACTATCTTCATAATTTATTCAAAATAAGGAACTATACTGAGTCTGTAGAACGATAAGGAGGAATCAACATGGACAGGGACGAAGAAAATAAAAACAATCCGCTCAATCAAGAAGCACCCAATGAAACGGAGACTGAATCGACTGCCACCGACGCTCCATCTGCTGATCACAATCAAGAAGACTTATCCGAAGAAAAAGAAATAGAGGCAGAATACACTGAGGTCGAAGAAACGGCCAATGAAGAAGAGCCGATTGTGGAACCAGCCGCAAGCACAAGGCCGACGATGAACAAAGAGGAACGTTCGCGCGTATACAATAGCGTAAGCGAAACTGAAGAAATTATCGAGACGTCCGAAAGACCGCAAAAATTCACCGATCAGGAACGGCATCGTCGGCGGATTGATCGGAGGCGGGATGGTCGCCCTGATCGGAGCCGGCTTGCTTTTCGGGACGGGCATCCTCGGCAACGGATCCGGAACCGGTGATACTGGGACAACCACCGTAAACGAAACCGTGACAGATGTCGCCGTCAACGTGACGACCGACACGACTGCCGCTGTGGAGAAGGTGCAGGATGCGGTTGTTTCCATCATCAATATGCAGGCAGGCAACACGAACATGTTCGGCTTCGACTTGCCGCAGAACTCTTCCGATACCACAAACGGAACTTTGGAGACATCGAGTGAGGGCAGCGGCGTCATCTATAAGATCGAAGATAACCTTGCCTATATCGTTACGAACAACCACGTCATCGACGGGGCGGATGAGCTGGAAATCCTGATGAAGGACGGCACGAAAGAAGTGGCGACCGTCGTCGGCAGCGATGTCTGGACCGATTTGGCCGTCTTGACGATCCCGGCAACAAGTGTCACCGCGGTGGCTTCCTTTGGGGATTCGGACGCCGTGAATGTCGGTGAACCTGCCATCGCAATCGGCTCTCCGCTTGGAACCGAGTTTGCGACTTCGGTCACGCAAGGCATCATTTCAGCCAAAAACCGTTCCGTATCCACAGATGTGGATGGGGACAGCATCGTCGACTGGGATGTGACGGCGCTGCAGACGGATGCGGCGATCAACCCGGGTAATTCCGGCGGCGCCCTGATCAACATCGCCGGTCAGGTCATCGGCATCAACTCGATGAAAATATCCGATTCGAATGTTGAGGGGATGGGCTTCGCGATCCCGAGCAATGACGTCCTGACCATCATTAATGAACTGGAACAAAACGGCGAAATCATCCGACCGATCCTGGGTGTATCCATGCTGGATCTCTCCCAGATCTCCGCGTCCCAACAAAGTTCGGTACTGACTCTGCCTGAGGATGTGACGGCAGGCGTCGTCATCGCCGAAGTCCAGGCTTTGTCCGCAGCCGAATTGGGCGGATTGGAACAATACGACGTCATCACGGAAATGAACGGCGAAGCGGTAACGAGCATCGTCGACCTGCGCAAAATCCTGTATGCACTGGAAGTGGGAACCGATGTGGAAATCTCCTACTACCGCGCCGGCACGCTGCAGTCAACGACCGTGACCCTGACTGAAGGACAGACTTCAGCCGAATAAGCTGACAAGACAAATGAACTGTTGAACACCCCGCATGGCTTCTCTGGAGAGAGACCATGCGGGGTGTTTTGGATTTGTGGTCTGTAGTTGTTGGTGACAGGAGGCTGGGAAGGGGATTGGATCCGGAAAGATGAATAAGTCGGAGGAATCCATGTTCTTGGGCCGAAATGCGGTCGTAAAGATGGATAAGTCCAAGTTATACATCTTCCAACCAGAAAATAAATCCAAAAAGAACAGAAATCCACATGAGTGTGGATAATTTCTGTGGAAAAAAAGTTTTTGTGTGCAAAACGCGTAAATGATGATGGGAGCGGTGCTTTCTGAAAATGGAAGTTATCCACAGAAATCGGAGAAGTCTGTGCATAAGAATGTACCTCCATGTGAAAAAAACTGGATAATCGTTGGTAAATATGACTTATATTTCGTTTTGATTGCTCAATAGACCATGTGCATAACTGTGTGGGTAGGAGGATAATTCATTTTAAGGATAATCAATATGATGTGGCCAAAAATAATGCTACCACTATATAACGGGGGAACATGTGTACATGTGCATAACTTTTGTGGATAAGGTGTGAGTTGGGTGTGTGAAGTGGGTATAACCGAAGCCGAAATCCAAAACCTATGCACCAAAAAGCTGATTCCGATCATCAAACCAAAAAAAACAGCATCCCGAAAACGGGATGCTGCGGTAAATCAAGTCAGTTGGTTCAAGTAGTCATAACGTTCGAAGACGTCGGATTCGGTGATACCCACAAGTACGATATCTTTATCCACAATATAATCGCCCGAGAAGGATACGTTCAGGTGCTCCCCGCGGTGTTGGCGGAGTCCGATGATATTGATGTCGTATTTGTTGCGCAGATCCAAATCACCAAGTGTTCTGCCCACCCATTTAGCTGGAGGATAGAATTCGATGATGGAAGTCTGGTCATCCAAGTTCACCACATCTTCAATGTTTGTTCGGAGGATGTTTTTGGCGACGCGCATCCCGGTTTCTTTTTCAGGCAGGATGACAGTGTCGGCGCCGATTGCCTCCAAAACTTCACGGTAATTTTTGTTTTTGGCTTTTGCGATGATATGCTTGATGCCCAGTTTTTTGCAGTTCATGACGGCCAATACACTGGCTTCCAATACCGTACCGGTAGCGATCACGACCACATCGCAGTCGGCAAGTCCGATCGATTCCAACAAGGCGAGATCGGTTACGTCCCCGATGATGCCTTTTGTGATGAATGGTTCCAGACGGTTCACGTTCTCAGGATCCTTGTCGACGGCGATAACATCCGAATCGAATTCGCTCAATGTTTTTGCGATCGTCGATCCGAAAATACCAAGCCCCAAAATTCCAACCAATTTACTCATATGTAGATACGCTCCTCTTTGCTATTATCCGATTAGGATAGTTCCTTTAGAAAATTCAACATCATGGACTTTCTGCGTGCGTCTGACTAGGCTGTCCAACATTGTGATCGGTCCGATACGCCCTGCGAACATCAGCACCATAATCACGGATTGGCTCAATTCCCCTAGAGTAGGGGTAAGGTTGGCGCTGACGCCTACCGTCGCAAGCGCAGAGACTGCTTCAAAAAGAATGTAAATGAAATCCACTTCAGGATTCAGGATACTCAATACGCTTGTACCGAGAATCAAGGTTCCCAGCAGCGCCATAAAGATGACGAAAGCCTGACGGACTTGCTGGCGGCTGATTGTGTGGTTCGCGATATTCACATTGCTCTGCCCGCGCAACTCGTTGTAGAGTGTCAGGAAGATGATTGCGAATGTCGTGGTTTTCAGACCACCCGCGGTACCCCCTGGAGAACCACCGACAAACATGGTCAACACAAACCAGAAGAGTGTAAAAGGATAAACTGTCGTATAGTCAATCGTCGCGAAACCGGCTGTACGCATGGTGACGGTCTGGAAATAACCGGCCATCAGTTTTTGCTGGAAGGTGAATGTTCCGATTGAATTCGGATTGTTGTATTCAACCGCAACAAAGAAGACAAGACCAACAAGGATAATGACCAGCGAAACGC
>CAWFEB010000021.1:0-63051 GCA_963814755.1 uncultured Carnobacteriaceae bacterium | reverse complement strand
GGTACCTCCTGGGATGTGAAGCGTATGCATATCAATTATACTACTTGCTTCGGGGGACAAGTCAACAGGGAGTGTCTCCGCATACTTGCCGCTCTCTCATAAGGCTGACGTGATGAGCCACACTGAGTTTCTCCTTCGGCGAACGGAGGCTACGCCGGAGAACGCATCACATTTAAGGTCTGTGCTCCGATGAGGACAAGCTCGCCGGAGATGAGCCCGCAAGATACCGCTGTACTCCGGTGGGGGAACCCTCACAGGAGGAGCGCACCGATTTCGTCGCTCAGCGCGGGAAATCACTGGTGCAAATATTTTTCCGAAAACACTTGACCTAGAGTTCACTTCAGGTGTTATGCTTAGCCTAACAAGTTAGCGATTACAAATATACGAGGTGCTTTATCGCAGAAAGGCGGTATCGATTTGAATAAAAAACTGCTATTGAAAATGTCCATCCTCTCGGCCTCGTTAGTCGTGGTGTCGGGAGGGGCCATCGCTGCCAATATCCCGGCCATGGCGAAAACATTCGCGGACGTTCCGCTGCAAACCGTGGAAATGCTGTCGACCATCCCATCCCTGTTCATCATTATTTCGGTATTGATGAGCAATCTGTTCGCGCGTTATTTGGGTTACAAACGCACGATCCTGATTGGAATCGCAATCGTCCTCGTCTCCGGCATCATCCCGGCGATGATCGACAATTTCTGGATCATTTTAGTTTCGCGGGCGCTCTTCGGTTTCGGTGTGGGTATGTTCAATTCACTCCTTGTCGCAATCATCAGTCATTTTTACGAAGGTGACGAAAGGGCGGCCATGATCGGTTACCAGAGTGCCTTCGAAGGCTTGAGCGGGATGTTTATGACTTTCGCCGTCGGACAGTTGTTGAAGGTCCATTGGCAAACCTCCTTTTGGGTCTATCTGATTGCGCTGCCCGTCTTCATCCTGTTCCTGCTGTTCGTCCCGAATGTCGCTTATGACGAAATCGGGAAAGAAAAGCCTGCGGACGGGGAAATGAAAGTATCGGCCGTTCAAAAAAACAACGAGCCCGCTCTCAGCAAACGGGACTTCCTGGGTTACATCGTGCTGCTGGTCATAGCCGTTATCATCTACATGTCCATCGCAGTGAAAGGCACGACCTTGATGACCACGCTGGGCTACGGTGATGCGACGGACGGCAGCAACATCCTGGCGTTGATCGGGGTGGGGGCCATGTCAGCCGGCTTTCTTTTCGGGAAGGTGTACCGGATCACACGAACCTATACGCTGCCGATTTCCTTCTCCGTCATGAGCGTCGGCATGTTTTTGATCGCGTCATCGAACAGTGTCCTGCAGACCAGCATCGCAGCGGTCGTCTGCGGCTTTTCCTTCAGGACATTCCTCCCTTATCTTTTCAATAAGGTCAGCACGTCCTCTGCCGGCAATGCGGCTTACCGGACTTCACTCATTCTGGTAGGCTTCAATATCGGTGCGGCTTTCTCCCCTTACGGCATCGTGGTATTGGAGCGGCTGTTCCAGGTGACCTCGGTGCGCGGAATCTTCTATATAGAAGCGGCGATCCTGCTTGGGTTGGCGGTCTTCCGGTTCGTGATGACCTTGAGGAAACCGCGGGAAAATACGCAGATAGCTACGGCAGAATAGAACGAATAAATAAAATAAGACATAAAAAATCACCCGCGAAGGATCTTGAGGTCCTTTGAGGGTGATTTTTTTGTAGAAGGCGTGGTTAGTCGACTATTTTTTAGTCTCATCCGGTGAGCAATCATTTTTTTCTTCAGGGCTGTCTGCAGTTTGCTCGGGCTTCATTGCTCCCAAGGGAAAGGTCGGCAGGATTTCTTCCGTTCCTTTCAAGCGATACTTCAGCGCTCCGGATGGGCAAGTGTGGATGACGCGCGCCACTTCTTCAGGCGAATCCGCATCAGGCAGTATCCAAGGCCTTCTTTTCGTGTCGAAAATAGCGTGATTCCCCCGCACACAGTTGCCGGAGTATATGCAGACGCTTAAGTTGAAGTAGACATCGACCTTTTCTCCTGTGTATTTTCTATAGCCGTGCGCTAATAGTTCAGACTCGTTCATAATAATGGCTCCCCTCTCGGACCGCCTTTTGGTAGCGGATTCATTTGTGTCTATTATATCACTTTGGCCATGAAATCCGTAAAGGAATACTTCTTTAGGCAAAGGTGGCCATACACGATGATAAGTAGTAGACTAAGTATGGAGAGCAGGGGGATTTATCGATATCCTTGTGCGTAATGAAAGAATAAAAAGATTGAGGTGAGAACAAATGGACGCAGATAGTAGTCAGGGTATAGCAGACAAACCACCTAGGCGCGGTTTTAGCCTGAATGGTTCCGTGTGGAGCCAGCCATCAGGTCTGTTTGTATCCTCAGCCCAATCGCAGATAATATAAACCGGAAACTTGTCGTCTCGAATCCGTCTGTTATGCCTTCAAAAAGAGAAATCAAATTGGAGGTATGGACATGGAATTGAACGAAATGTTATTGAATGCAGTAGAAAACAAAAATGTTGCAGAATTGAAGGAGCTCGTCGGCGATCACTATCCAGTGGATGTCGCAACGGCTCTGTTTGAGTTTGAAGATGAAGAATTGGCAGCCTTGCTTAATCTTTTGGAAGCGAAGGAAATCGCCGCCATCATAGAGGAAGCGGAAGAGGAACTCCAACAAGGCATGATCGGCTTGTTGGACTCGAAGAAAATCGTCAAGTTCTTCGCCTACATGTCGCCCGATGACATTGCCGATATCCTTGGAATGCTCGGTGTCGGACAACGTAAAGAAATCTTAGGGATGATGAAAAAAAGCGACTCGAATGAGATCCAGATGCTTTTGGGGTATGGTCCGGACACCGCCGGGGGGATCATGACGACGAAGTACATCGCTTTGAAAAGCGAGCTCAGCATGAAAGATGTGCTGCAGGAAATCCGGCGCATCGGCCCTAAAACGGAAATCATCGAAACGATTTTTGTCGTCGATAAGGCGAATGAACTGATCGGTTCGGCCGACTTACGGGATATTTTGGCCTCCGCCGAAGATGTCAGCTTGGAAGAGATCATGAATGACAATGTCCTCTCGGTCCGCCCGGAAACCGACCAGGAGGAAGCCTCGCTTATCGTTTCCAAATACGATCTGAAGGTCATCCCGGTCGTGAACCGCCGAAACGTCATCCTCGGCATCATCACGATTGATGACATCATCGACGTTATCGTCGATGAACAAACAGAAGACTTGCTGATGCTGTCCGGGGTTAGCAAGGATGAAAAGGTCGGCAACAAAATCAGCACTTCTGTTGGCAGAAGGCTGCCTTGGTTGGTCATCAATTTGATGACTGCCTTCCTGGCTTCCTTTACGGTCGGGATGTTCGAGGATGTCATCATTCAAGTGGTCGCGCTTGCTGCTGCAATGCCGATCGTTACCGGAATGGGCGGGAATGCCGGCTCCCAGACGTTATCCGTGGTCATCCGGAGCATCGCCTTGGGGGAAGTCGATATAAAAAACGATTGGAAATATGTTTTCAACGAGGTTGGCTTGGGGTTGATCAACGGGTCGGTGACCGGATTGATCACCGGCATCATTCTTTACTTCAGATATGATAATTTCTTTTTGGGACTCATCATTTTGATAGCCATGATCGGAAATCTCATCATCGCAGGCTTCTTCGGGTTCTTGATTCCGTTGGCTTTGAAAAAATGGGATCTGGATCCGGCAATTTCTTCCTCCATTTTCCTGACCACGGCGACCGATGTATTCGGCTTCTTCCTCTTTTTGAGCTTGGCGAAAATGTTCTTGCCGCACTTGTTGTGAGAGGAAGCTAATTTTGTATTCAATAAGGATTATCTGAGGGGCGCTTACGAGAAGCGGCCTCTCTTTCTTTCGATTTAGGGCTGGTGTTATATAATGTTAGCAAATCAGTTTTCATGCAAGTTGCCTTATGACGTTTTGGAGGGATGGCCGATGTTCAACAGAAGTCACAGAATGAAAATCCTTTTTACAATACTTATAATGATGACGGTTGTGGCCGGCTGCGCGAAGGAACCATACAGGGATTCCGCTGTCGAAGAATCGGAGGCAAGCAAATATGCTCCTCATATATTGGACGCATTTTATATAGCCTTTGCCCCCGGATCGGATGAAACGGAGCGGACGTTCAGTTGGTATACCCGGGGCATGAACAAAAAAGGCGTAGTGGAGCTGAGTCAGTTGGATGAAGAAGGCAATGTCCTGTCGAGCGAAACGTTTGAGGCGGCTGTCGAAGGTATTTTGCGTGGCTTTTCAAGGCACAAAGCCACCATCACCGGACTGGAGGAAAACCAGCTTTATTCCTACCGCTTCGGTGATGGCCACCGTGCCTGGTCGGAATCCTATACATTCCGGACGCAGGCGACCGAGGACGCTGACTTCAACTTCCTGTTCTTCGGCGATCCGCAGATTGGAGCGGGCGATGGCGCCCAGATCGATGCAGACGGATGGGACCGGACGGTGACGACCGCGACGGAAATGTTTCCCGACACAGCCTTTCTTGTATCAGCGGGAGATCAGGTGAACACAGCCCACAATCTGAAACAATATGATGGCTGGTTCTTCCCGGAAGAGCTGACCGCCTATCCCATCATGCCCATTGTCGGCAACCATGATGCTGCCTCGTTTGCGGATTATTTCAATGTACCGAATGAAACAGGCTTGGGAGGGGATTCCGAAGGCAGCGATTTTTACTTTTCCTATGAAAACACTTTGTTCATGGCGCTGAATTCCCAAAGCAGCGATGTCGAGGAGCACCGTAAAGCGATGGAAAGGGCGATTGCGGCAAATCCGGATGCGACCCACCGGATTGTGCTCTTGCACAAATCACTCTACAGCAGCGCGGACCATGCGCTCGATGAAGACGTCCTGGACTTGCGCGCCGGCCTGGTGCCCGCATTTGACGAATTGGATATTGATGCCGTCCTGATGGGCCACGACCACGCCTATGTGCGGACCTACCAGATGAAGGGCGATGCGGTGGTCGGGGAAATCATCTACAATGAGGAAGGCGCGGTTGTCGATCCGGACGGCACCCTCTATCTGACAGGCAACTCAGCATCCGATTCGAAATATTACGACATGCGGGAGCCATCAGTTTATGAACGCTACTCCGCAGTCGCCTTGCAGCTTGAGGAGCCAACCTATATGAACGTCGAGGTGACTGACGACTCGCTCACCTTCACCACGTACAAAGTATCCGATCTGTCGGTTGTGGATGCGTACAGCATTGTTAAAACGGTTGGGGAGTAATGATTCAATTAATGATTTGATATTAAGTCAAATAGAAAATTGATAGCACAAAAAAAGCTGATTGCATAACCGCAATCAGCTTTTTTCTGTGGAACAAGCGCTTGTTTAAGTCTTAGTATTACTCCTGAATAGCTGCTTCCAGCGCAACTATAATCATATCGTTGAATGTTGTTTGACGTTCTTCGCTGGAGGTCAATTCGCCAGTGATCAAGTGATCGCTGACCGTCAGGATGCTGAGTGCTTTTACATGGAATTTAGAAGCCAAGTAATAAAGCCCAGCTGTTTCCATTTCGACCCCTAGTACGCCATATTTGCTCATATTTTCTGTGATATTGGAATCACTGTAAAAGCTGTCAGATGAGTAGACATTGCCGACGTGGATGTTCATCCCTTGTTCTTTCCCGAGCGTGTAGGCTTTATTGATCAAGTCATAATTTCCGATCGGCGGGAAATAGGCTGGCGCGAAATCTTTGTAGATCATGGAAGAGTCCGTTGCCGCCGCTTGCGCGATGATGACATCGCGGATATGCACATCTTCTTGGATAGCACCGCATGTACCGATACGGATCAAGTTTTTGGCGCCAAAATCATTGATTAATTCATGAATGTACAAGGTTGCGGATGGCATCCCCATTCCCGTACCTTGAACCGATATTTTTTTGCCTTTATAAGTGCCCGTATAGCCCAGCATATTCCTGACGGTGTTATAGCATACCGCATCCTCCAAGAATGTTTCCGCGATATACTTCGCACGAAGCGGATCCCCCGGTAATAGAACGATTTCCGCGATTTGCCCTTTTTCTGCATCAATGTGAAGACTCATAATGATTTCCTCCTCTTTAGTGGTTAGTACCAATGATAGAGCAAAGGAGGATGAAGCGTTATGAAATCGCTCTCATCGCAAGTGTGAGGATGTTCACACTTATTTTGTTAAAGGGTTCATTCGAGGAAAGCGTTTTCTTTGTTAACATGAAGGCACGACATCAGGGACTTAGATGTTTGCGTAAGCTTCCAACTTAGAAAGGTTTAAGATCCGGATTTTTTTTGATTCCAAAGCGATGATTTTTTCGTCCTGCAGATCTTTGAATGTCTTTGAGACGGATTCACGGGTCGCGCCAATAATGCTGGCGATCGTGCTTTGGTTCGTATGCTGGATGATCAGATCAGTGGAAGCCTCACTGTTTTCGATAAAATCAAGCAGGGTACGGCAGACGCGGGTGTGGACGCTATGGAATGTGAGATTCTGTATTTGCCTGTTCAATGCTTTAAATCGTTGGTTATAAATACGGAAGATGTTTTTCAGAAGGGCTTTATTTTCATAGATCAAGGTAGTGAAATCGGCTTGGGATAAATAGTAAATTTCTCCATCTTCAATCACTTCCACAGAAGATAGGGCATTGCCGTCCGAAAAAAGTTCGATTTCGCCAAGTACTTCATGTCTTTTTGCGAAACCGAGTATGAGTTCTTTACCCTCATGCATACGATATACCTTCAGCATGCCGCTCTTGATGATGTAAATTTTTTCGATGGGGTCATCCTCGAAGATAAGCATATGGTTTTTCTTGTACTTCCTCGATGGGAGCTTTGAAAGGATGGTTTGTACTTGTTCGTCGGTCATACCATCAAATAGTTGAATGCTTTTACTCATAATTTCACCTCGTTCAAAATTGTAACATGAAACAGAAAGGAAGGGTATCGTGAAAAGTAAACGAATACATTTGATCGTATTGGACTCTGTTGGGATCGGGGAGGCTCCGGATGCGGCAGTTTTCCATGACAGCGGGGCACACACCATAGGCCACATTGCCGAGAATATGGCATTGCGGTTGCCCCATCTCGAAAGCTTGGGGTTAGGCAATATCGCCGCCATAAAAGGGATAGAAAAGGCGATTCCAAGCAAAGCCTATTGGACAAAGTTGGCTGAAAAGAGCGCAGGAAAAGACACGATGACAGGCCATTGGGAAATTGCGGGCCTGCAGATCGATACGCCCTTCAGGGTATTCCCGGATGGCTTCCCCGAGGAACTGTTGGAAAAAATATCGTCCTACTCAGGAAGAAAAATCATCGGCAACAAACCCGCTTCAGGAACAGCCATCCTGGATGAGCTGGGACCGGAACAAATGGAGACGGGAGCATTGATCGTCTACACATCCGCTGACCCTGTCCTTCAGATCGCAGCACATGAGGGGATTATCCCGTTGGAGGAACTGTATGATATCTGCGAATATACGCGCCAAATCACAAAAGATGATCCCTACATGATCGGCCGGATCATCGCACGGCCATACATCGGCGAACCCGGTTCCTTCCAACGGACGGCTAACCGGCATGATTATGCACTGAACCCATTCGGGAAGACCGTGTTGGATCAGCTGAAAGACAACGGGAAGGACGTCATCGCCGTCGGGAAAATCAACGACATCTTCAATGGCCAAGGCATCACCAAAGCCATCCGGACAAAGAGCAATATGGACGGTGTGGATCAGTTGCTGAAGGTGATGGGCGAGACGTTCGAAGGGCTTTCATTTACAAACTTGGTCGACTTCGATGCGCTGTACGGGCATCGCCGGGATGTTCAAGGATATGGGGAAGCATTGATGGCATTTGATGCACGAATGCCGGAAATACTTGGTCAAATGGCCGAAGATGACCTGTTGATCATCACGGCAGATCATGGAAACGATCCGACAGCCCCGGGAACGGATCACACGCGTGAATATGTACCGTTGCTTGTCTATTCAAAACAATTGGTTCAACCAGGAGAATTGTCCACAGCCCATCATTTTGCGGATATTTCCGCAACCATCGCGGATAATTTTGATGTACCACAAGCAGAACACGGAAAAAGTTTTTTGGCGGAGCTAAAATAAAAAAAATCATAGGAGTGATTCAGATGAAAAAATTTACAGTTAGAACGATTGGTCTTTCTTTATTGGCAACAACCCTGTTAGCGGCCTGCGGAAACGGCGGCTCAAGCGACAGCAGCGAAAGCGGCTCAACTGCCGGGAAAGAGTTTAAAGTCGGAATGGTAACAGATTTGGGCAGTGTGAACGACAAATCCTTCAACCAAAGCGCCTGGGAAGGATTGCAAAAATTACAAGCAGACTTCGGCTACGATGTGAAATATCTTGAACCACAATCCGATGCGGAAGTGGAACCGAGCTTGCTGCAATTCGTCAACAGCGGCACGGACTTGACATGGGCAACTGCAGCAACGTTGGCGGATGCCGTTACAAACATAGCCAAAAATAATCCCGATGCCAAATTGGGGATCGTCGATGCCGATATCGAAGGGATCGACAACATTGTATCGATTTCATTCAAGGAGAATGAAGGGGCATTCCTGGCAGGCGTTGTTGCAGCGAGCATGTCTGAAACCGATAAAATCGGATTTATCGGTGGAATGGAAATCCCTGTTATCCAACGCTTCCAAGCCGGTTTTGAAGCCGGAGTCCGTGAAATCAATCCGGATGCGCAAATCGTCGTTAACTATGCGGGGGTATTCAACCGTGTGGATATCGGGAAATCCGCTGCCTCCACCATGTACAACGATGGTGTGGACGTCATCTTCCATGCTGCAGGCGGAACTGGGAACGGCATTTTCAATGAAGCACAAGAACGTTTCAAAGCTGGCGAAAAAGTTTGGGTCATCGGCGTCGATAAAGATCAGTCCTTGGAATTCGGGAATGATGTTACCTTGACATCCATGATCAAGAATGTCGACAATGCGGTCTATGAAGTATCCCAACAAGCTGCCGAAGGGGAATTCCCGGGTGGACAAGTGGTGCGTCTTGGATTGGCAGAAAATGGCGTTGGTTTGGCTGATACTTCCGATATCAATGTGCCAAAAGAAGTACTGGATGTAGTGGAAAGCTATAAGGAAAAAATCATTTCAGGAGAAATCACAGTGCCTGAACAGCCGTAAGGAGAATACTATGATGAATCAAACGAAGGTCGAGAAAGTATTGGAATTGAAGCACATCACAAAGAAATTTGGCGATTTTGTCGCTAATGATGATATTTCACTGACAGTAGGACGTGGAGAAATCCACGCTCTGCTTGGTGAAAATGGGGCTGGAAAATCCACTTTGATGAATGTGGTGTTTGGGATGTATCAACCAGATGGCGGTGCCATATCGGTTTATGAAAATGAAACGAAGATTGAGAACCCGAATCATGCCATTCACCTCGGCATCGGGATGGTCCATCAACACTTTAAGCTGATCGAAAATTTTACCGTGACCGAAAACATCATTTTAGGGATGGAACCAAAGGACGGAATCCGGATTAACATGAAGGCAGCGGTGAAGGAAGTCAGCGATATCTCCACGAAGTACGGATTGAAGGTGGATCCGACCAGTAAAATCGAGGATTTGCCCGTTGGGATGCAACAAAAAGTTGAAATCTTGAAATGCCTTTATCGCGGTGCCAATCTGTTGATTTTTGATGAACCGACTGCGGTGTTGACCCCGGATGAAATTGGGGAACTGCTCCAGATCATGAAAAAATTAGTGGCGGAAGGCAAGTCCATCATTCTGATCACCCACAAACTGAATGAAATCATGAAAGTAGCCGACAAATGCACCGTCATCCGCAAAGGGAAATTCATCGCCAGCGTGGATGTGGCTGAAACGAATGAAGAACAGCTTGCAGAGTTGATGGTCGGAAAGAATCTTTCCCGTGAAATCGAGAAAGCAGCATACAATCCGCAAGCGACCGTGTTGGAAATCATGAACCTTACTTCGTTCAGTGCAAGTAAAAAGCGTATTTTGGACGACGTTAATCTGACCGTAGCGGCCGGCGAAATTTTAGGGATTGCCGGGGTGGACGGGAATGGGCAGAGTGAGTTGGTGGAAGCAATCGTTAAGATGCGCGCATTCGATGAGGGGGATGTCCTTATCAATGGCGTCTCCATCAAAGAGAAATCCACGCGTGAAATCTATGAATCCGGTGTGAGCTATGTGCCGGCCGACAGACATAAACATGGCCTTGTTTTGGATAACGATATAGCCGAAAACCTGATTTTGATCGAATATTACAAGGAAAAGCATAACCAAGGAATCAAACTGGACAAAGTGCGGATGTATGAAGAAGCGCGGGAAGCGATGCAAAACTATGATATCCGTGCTGAAAATGAATATACGGTTGTGCGGGGCATGTCCGGCGGTAATCAACAAAAAGTCATCCTATCGAGGGAAATCAGCCGCGACCCGAAACTCCTGATCATCGTGCAGCCGACAAGAGGTCTGGACATAGGCGCCATCGATTTTATCCATCGCCAAATCGTGCGTTTGCGTGACAAAGGAGTCGCTATCTTATTGGTTTCTTTCGAATTGGAGGAAATTTTGACCTTGTCAGACCGGATAGCAATCATCTTCGACGGTAAAATCGTCGGGGAAACAAAACCAGAGACAACTAACGACAGAGAGCTGGGTCTGATGATGGCTGGTAAAGGATCGGGTGAGGAATGATACCATGGAAAAAGTGAAAAAAAAGACAAAAAACAGTAATGTAATGGTTCCGATCATCGCCGTACTGATTGCACTCGTTATCGGAGCAATCGTGATGGTCATCGGTGGGTACAATCCGTTGGTTGCCTATCAGTCGTTGGTCACAAAAGTATTCGGCTCGGTTTATGATATCGGGGAAACGATTCGTGCCATCATTCCGCTGCTTTTGAGTGGCCTGGCTGTTGCGGTGGCCAATAAAGCGGGTGTATTCAACATCGGGGTGGACGGCCAGATCATTATGGGCGCCGTCAGTTCCCTTTTGGTCGGTACGCTCATCGAGATGCCGCCTATTTTGCACGGCATTGTGGCAATCTTTGTCGGTGTCGTTGCGGGTGGATTATGGGGTGTTTTGGTTGCGGGTCTCAAGACCAAATTTGGGATCAATGAGGTCATCAGCTCGATCATGCTGAACTATATCGCTTTGTATTTCAGCCATATTTTGATCAAGAATTTCGCGGCGCAGGAAGGAACGGCACGTTCTGCCATGATCAAAGAATCGGCTGGCATCACGTTCCCTTCCTTGAACGAAGTGTTCGATGGCGCGCGGATCCATTGGGGATTCTTTCTGGTCCCGTTCATCATCTTTGCTTTTTACTACTTCTTTGAGAAGACCCGCTGGGGATATGAAACCAAAGTCGTGGGCTTGAATCCGAATGCAGCTTCCTATGCCGGCATCCGCGTGAACCGCATCATGACCCGCACGATGTTCCTTTCCGGGGCTTTGGGTGGCTTGATCGGTACTTTGGATACGCTGGGTGTTTATGGGTATGTCGCAATCAGTTCCTCCACAAGCGGTATAGGCTTCGATGGGGTGGCCATTGCCTTGCTTGGCGGGAATTCCGCGTTGGGAACAACCTTGTCCGGGATCCTGATCGGGGCTTTGAATTACGGTTCGCAAGGGATGCAGTTCGGTGCGGGCGTGCCGAGCGAAATCATCGGTATTGTGATCTCGCTGATTATTTTCTTTGTGGCAGCACCCGGAATCGTCAAAGCAGTATTGCCAAAGAAACAATTGCATAAAGAGGAGGCGAAATAGATGGTAGCCAATATTATAAGCGGCAGTTTGATTTTTGCTACAGCACTGTTGTTCGGTGCGCTCGGCGGGATGCTCAGCGAGCGGGCCGGCGTCACCAACTTAGGGGTGGAAGGATTCATGATTTCTGGGGCGTTCTTCTCCGCTATCGGCGCCAACTTCGCCGAATCGATGGGGATGGGCGGGTTCAGTCCATGGATAGGGTTGTTATCGGCCTTTGTGTTCACTTCTTTGTTCTCAGCGATGCATGCGCTGGCGACACTGAAATACAAGGCTGATCATGTCATCAGTGGGGTGGTCATCAACCTGTTGGCAGCGAACTTCACCTTTTTCTTGGTGAAATTGTTGTTTGATGGCGCGGCAGATACACCACGCTTACGGAATATGTTCGCAAAAGTGAACATACCGGTATTATCCGACATCCCGTTCATTGGGGATGCCTTGTTCCGTTCCTATCCTACAACCTATTTGGCCTTCATTATGGTCTTTGCCATCGGATTTTACTTCTTCCGCACACCTGCAGGCTTACGTCTGAGAGGGGTCGGCGAAAATCCTGGGTCCATCGACACTGCCGGGATCAACGTCATGAAAATTAAATTCTGGGCTGTGATGCTCAGTGGTTCGATTTCTTCCTTGGGAGGAGCGACGATTGTCTTGACGACAAACGGAAACTTTTCGTTCAATACAATCGCCGGGCAAGGCTTTATCGCGATTGCGGCAGTCATTCTGGGACGCTGGAACCCATACGGCGTCATGATGGGAGCGTTACTTTTTGGATTCGCACAAGCCATCAAAGACCAGATCCAAATCTTGGACTTTGCAAGTGCCATTCCGACTGAATTCTTCTATATGTTGCCATACATCGTGACCTTATTGGCGCTTATCTTCACAGGAAGAAAAACGCGGGGACCAAAAGCGCTGGGTGTCCATTATGACGCGAGCGTGAGATGATGGAGCTATTGCAAGAACTGTTTCGTGTGAAAGAGAAAGGAAGTTCCTTACGAACCGAAATGTTGGCGAGTGCGACTTCCTTTTTCTCTATTGTGTATATTGTGGCTGTCAATGCGTTGATTTTGTCTCAAGCCGGCATGGATTATAATTCTGTTGTGATTGCGACGATACTGACAACGGCCATCAGTAACATTCTGATGGGTCTGTATGCCAATTCCCCCTTGATACTGGCCCCAGGAATGAGCGACAATGCGTTCTTCACCTACATCTTGGTCGGTGCCTTTGCGTTTACTTGGCAAGAAAGCTTATCGATTATCTTTATCGTCGGTTTGCTCTTCTTCCTGTTGACGCATTTCAATGTGGTCGATCAACTCCTTCGCTCCATCCCGGTGACCTTGATCAAAGGGATGAGTGCGGGAGTCGGCTTCTTCCTGATATTCCTTGGCTTGAAGAACGGCGGAATCATCGTATCCTCAGAGGGTACGATCGTGGCACTGAATAATATTTTTCAACCGGTGCCGTTGACGCTGTTGGCAACACTGCTGGTCGGATTGATTCTGTTCGTCAGAAATGTAAAAGGCAATTTTTTATTGACGATTATTTTCGGTGTTCTCGTTTCCATTGCTTTAGGGGTAACGGACATCAGCTCATTTTCCTATTCCTTTATCGATCTGGGTTCCTTGGAGCCGTTTATCTTCCAACTTGATTTTTCGGGCGTTCTGTCGATGGACTATTGGGTTGCCGTATTTTCGCTCTTGATTTTGGTCGTTTTCCAAAATTTAGGGACGCAGGTCAGTTTTTTGACATCCGAACAACCCAAAGTGTTGAAACGAACGCTGGAATCGAATGCCTTGTCAGTGATGATTGCTGGTTTATTGGGATGCAGCTCCACCTGCACAAGTGCGGAAGGCGCAACGGGCATCGCTGTGGGCGGTAGGAGCGGATTGACATCCTTTATGGTGGGCGTTTATTTTCTGTTCACCATCGCATTGATTCCCTTCATTGCCCTTATCCCGCTGGCGGTCATTTCAGCTTTGCTCATTATTGTCGGCTCCTTGTTGGCTGCCAACAATCTGAAAGGCATCAATTTTGATGATTTCACGGAATATTTTCCGGCTATCCTAATGGTGCTGATGATGGTGTTGACGTTCAACATCGCGGACGGCATCGGCTGGGGATTTATTCTGTACACGTTCATCAAAGTGTTTTCGGGTGATCGGCAAGCTGTTTCAAAAATGATGTACGGATTGACGGGTATCTTTGTTCTGTATTTTGTTTTGAAATTCATTTAAAAAAGGCAAAAAGCTGGTCTCTTTTGGAGATTGGCTTTTTGCCTTTTGAGCGAGATGCAGGATTGCGGGGGTTATACGGAGTAAATCGTTGCATTCACCGATTCTGCACCTGAAAAAAACTGTATAGGATGAGATTGTCGAATAGTTGGATGTCATTCGACAATTCTTCCTTAGCGGCGTTGCGAATGCGAATCTTGTAGACAAACTGGCTTTTTTTTTAACAAGCATAAACTTTTTACAACTAGGGGTTGCAAACGGTTTCGAAACGTGCTATATTATTTGTGTAATCGGTTACACATTTACGACTGATGGAGGTGAAGGAGAATGGCGACTATCAAGGAAGTGGCAGAATTGGCGGGTGTATCCGTCGCAACCGTTTCAAGGTTCATGAACAACAGCGGATATGTAGGGAAGGCTTCACGCGAAAAGGTCGAAAAAGCAATCAAGCTATTGGATTTTTCACCGAATGAAGTGGCGCGCTCGCTCTATCAAAAAAAATCCAAGCTGATCGGTTTGCTGCTGCCGGATATCGCAAACCCATTCTTCCCATTGGTTGCTAAAGGTGTGGAAGATAAAATCAAAGAGAGTGGCTACAGCCTCATCCTGGGGAATGTGCAAGGAGATCTGGAGAAGGAAAAGGAGTACTTGAAAATTTTCGCGCAGAATAATGTGGCAGGAGTACTTGTCCGCAGTACAAGGGAGCACAAAAGAATTCCATGGCATGCCATTTGTTTTGCTGGATCGTGTCAGCGAGGATATCGAATTTGCTGTTCACACCGACGATTTTCACGGTGGTGAATTGGCGGCGCAAGCCATCAGCGAGAGACAAGCAAAACATGTCGTCATCATGGTCGGGCCGAAAGACGTGCCAAGCTCGCATGACCGGCTTTCCGGAAATCTGAAGGTGTTGAACGAAAAAAATATTCCTTACCAGCTGTATCAAACCGATACATATCAATTCGATTCGGCGGAAAAGACTGCGCAGCATTTTTTGGATCAATTTCCTCATGCGGACAGCGTGATTGCCTCCAATGACGTGTACGCATTGGCAGTCATGAAGGAAGCTATCAAAAGAGGGATCCGTATCCCTGAGGAACTTCAGATCATCGGCTATGACGATATGCCATTCGCCGCACTGATGTTTCCGGGGCTTTCCACAATTGCGCAGCCAGCTTATGAGATAGGCTATCAAGCTGCAGATCTTCTTTGCAGACATATCGAAAACAAAATCATTCTGAAAAAAAGAATACAATTGCCTGTAACGTTAATAATAAGAGAATCATTGAGGGAGAAGATGGAGAATGGGTAAGATTATGGTGTTAGGAAGTATTTCAACTGATTTTGTCGTCACAGCCGACAGACGCCCAGAAACCGGGGAGACCATTACAGGGAAGGACTTCAGAACCACTTTCGGAGGGAAAGGCGCTAACCAAGCGGTTGCCAGTGCGCGCTTGGGCGGACACGTTTCAATGGTAGGGACTGTAGGCAACGATCTGTTCGGTACGGAACTGATTGAAAACTTAAGAAAAAATGGGATTGATACAAGCAATGTGGAACGGGTTACACATTTGCCTTCAGGGTCAGCCCACATCACGATTGTCGATGGCGATAACGCAATCATTTATATCCCGGGTGCGAACAACGCATTCGAAAGCGCAAGGCTGCAACACCTGAAAACAGAACTGGAGAAAGTCGAGCTGCTGGTTATCCAGAATGAGGTGCCGCAGGAAATTGTCGAAGACGTGATCGGACTGTGCTTTGAGAAAGGTGTAAAGGTGCTCTACAATCCTGCACCTGCAAGGACAGTGGATGAGGCTTTATTGGATAAAGTCACTTTCATGACACCAAATGAGAGCGAATACAAAATCATGTTCCCTGAATTATCCCTTTCGGAAGGAATCAAGAAATACCCTGGAAAACTCATTGTCACACTTGGATCCAAAGGCGTCTGCTATCATGATGGCTCGGCTGAACGGAACGTTCCGGCGTACGTTGTCGGACCAGTGGACACTACCGGTGCCGGGGACACGTTCAATGGTGCCTTTGCTGTAGGCATTGCATCAGGATTGGATATCGAAGCCAGCCTGCAACTCGGGAATCTGGCAGCGGCATTATCCGTACAGAAATTTGGAGCACAAGGCGGCATGCCGACACTAGCTGAACTGAAGGAGAATGAGCATTATGAAAAAACATGGAATCTTGAATAGTGATATCGCAAAAGTTTTGGCGGATTTGGGGCACACGGATAAAGTTGTGATCGGTGATGCGGGTCTTCCAATACCGGAAGGCGTCAAAAAGATTGATTTATCCATACGTTTGCACGAGCCTTCCTTTCAGACTGTTTTGGAGTTGTTGATGGAAGAGATGGAAGTGGAAAAAGTATTTTTGGCTGAGGAGATAAAGGAACAGAACCCAGACCAATTCGAGCGGACAATGGAGCGGATGGCAGGCGTTGAGGTCGCCTTCGTCACTCATGAGACATTTAAGGAAATGACGGGTGATGCAAAAGCCATTATCCGCACAGGAGAAGCGACACCTTATTCCAATATCATACTGCAATCAGGAGTCCTATTTTAGGAGGGAAAGAAATGGAAGTTGTGATGAAAGGAATCACGAAAAGCTTTGGTACCAACTACGTCTTGAGGGGCGTTGACTTCACCATCAAAGCAGGAGAAGTCCATGCCTTAATGGGAGAAAATGGAGCCGGCAAATCGACGCTGATGAATATTTTGACCGGACTTCATAAGCCTGATGCAGGCGAGATCTTGATAGATGGAATCATAAAGCAATTTGACAGCCCTAAGGAAGCGGAGAAATTCGGATTGAGCTTCATTCATCAAGAAATGAACACGTGGCCTGAAATGACAGTAGTCGAAAATTTGTTTTTGGGAAATGAAATCAAAAACGCTATCGGATGGATCGACAACAAGAAAATGAGAGCGCTTGCCATTGAGACGTTCCGTGAGCTGGGGGTAACCTTGGATCTGGATGAAGAAGTGAAGAACTTGTCGGTAGGGCAACAGCAGATGATCGAAATCGCGAAGTCCTTGCTCTCCGATGGCGAGGTTATCATTATGGACGAACCTACAGCAGCCCTGACGGAAAGGGAAATTGAAGTATTGTTCAGGATTATCCAGAACCTGAAGCAAAAGAATGTGGCCATCATCTATATTTCCCACAGGATGGAAGAAATTTTCAAAATCAGTGACCGCATCACGGTCATGCGTGACGGCGTATCCGTTGATACGAAGCGGACAGCGGACACTAACAATGATGAAGTGGTGCGTAAAATGGTCGGCAGGGACCTCGCTGATTATTATCCGGCGAAGACCTCCAAAATCGGACCTATCGTTTTCGAAGCAAAGAAACTTTCATCTGAACGGAAATTCCAGGATGTGTCCTTCCAAGTTAAAGCAGGGGAAATCGTTGGTTTTTCGGGACTCATGGGAGCAGGACGGACTGAAATCATGCGGAGCATCTTTGGAATCGATCCGCTCGACAGTGGTGAGATGTATCTTGAAGATAAGAAAATAACCATTTCCAATCCAAATGATGCCATTCGTCAAGGCATCGGTTTCTTGACGGAGAACCGGAAAGAAGAAGGTTTAATTCTCGATTATTCCATCAGTGAAAACATCAGCCTTCCTTCAATAGACGGGTTCCGTAAGAATGGCCTGATCGACACACAAGCTGAAAAGGATTTTGTTGAACTGCTGATGGAACGCTTGCAAGTCAAAGCCGAAGGGAGCGACGATATCGTGTCCGGATTATCCGGAGGGAACCAACAGAAAGTCGTTTTGGCCAAATGGATCGGCATCGGCTCCAAAGTTTTGATTTTGGACGAACCGACGCGCGGTGTGGATGTAGGCGCCAAACGTGAAATCTATCAATTGATGAATGAACTGGCGGACAGAGGCGTTGCCATCGTTATGGTTTCGAGTGATTTGCCTGAAGTGCTTGGTGTCAGTGATCGCATTGTGGTTGTCCATGAAGGGAAAATATCCGGTGAGTTGCAGCGTGGAGAGGCGACAGAAGAGAAAATCATGAAATTAGCAACGGGGGTAATGTAAATGAATCTAGGAATACAAGCCTTAAAAAGTAACAAAGAAAAGGGCCCAGCAAAAAAAAGACTGAATAAATTGGGGCCTTTACTCGCATTAGTTGTGCTGGTCATATTTGTCACCATCATGAACCCGAGTTTCATGTCACCTACCAATCTTCTGAACCTTTTGAGACAAGTTTCCACAAATGCACTTATCGCTTTCGGTATGACCTTTGTCATCATTACGGGTGGGATTGACCTTTCTGTAGGTTCAACGCTGGCACTCAGCAGTGCATTGATGGCGGGTATGATCGCTTCCGGTCTGAACCCTGTCCTTGCGATGGGAATGGGCTTGCTGCTTGGCGCTTTCTTGGGAGCCTGCAATGGTGTAATGATCACAAAAGGTAAAATGGCGCCATTCATTGCGACACTGGCGACGATGACGATCTATCGCGGACTTACTTTAGTGTACACGGATGGGAATCCGATCACCGGTATCGGAGACAGTTTCATATTCAAATACATGGGCCGAGGTTATCTTTTCGGAATTCCTTTCCCGGTAGTTGTGATGCTGCTCTTCTTCGGAGTGCTGTATGTACTTTTGCATAAAATGACATTCGGCAGAAAGACCTTCGCGCTTGGTGGAAATGAGAAGGCTGCTTTCATTGCCGGCATCAAGAGTGACCGCATAAAAATCGCCATCTATTCCATTTCCGGATTGATGGCTGCAGTCGCCGGTATCATCATCACTTCACGTCTGAACTCTGCTCAACCGACTGCCGGGTAATGCCTATGAAATGGACGCAATCGCATCCGTTGTTCTTGGAGGAACAAGTCTATCCGGAGGACGCGGAAGATTAGTGGGGACATTGATCGGAGCATTGATCATCGGTACGCTGAACAACGGTTTGAACCTGTTGGGTGTATCGAGTTTCTATCAGCAAGTCGTTAAAGGGGTTGTCATCATCATCGCTGTTTTATTGGATCGTAAGAACAAAAAATAGGAGGAATAAAAATGAAAAAATTATTGGGATTGACTGCTGCTTCTTTGTTACTGTTGGCTGGATGCGGAGGCGCTACATTGGAAGGCGACAACGCGGAAAGTGTTGCTGTCGAAGAGAAGGAAGCTTCCGAATTGGTTGTGGGAGCCTCTATTTCAACTTTGAATAATCCGTTCTTTGTTTCACTGGAAGCCGGCATCACTGGACTAGCGGAAGAAAATGGCACGAAAATCATCAGTGTCGATGCCCAGGATGATACGGCAAAACAGACGAATGATGTGGATGACCTTATCCAGCAGGGAGTCGATGTATTGCTGATCAATCCGGTCGATTCGGCTGCGATTGCTCCTGCGGTGGAAGCTGCAAACAGCGCCGGCATCCCTGTCATCACAATCGATCGTTCCAGCGATGGCGGAGAAGTGGTTACCTTGGTTGCCTCAGATAACGCAGCCGGAGGAGAGCTGGCTGCAGAATATATTGTCGAATTATCAGGAGAAGGAGCCAACACAGTCCAATTGGAAGGCGTTCCCGGTGCTTCTGCAACCCGTGAAAGAGGAGAAGGCTTCGCGAAAATCGCTGAGGAGTCGTTGAATCTGTTGGACAGCCAAACAGCCAATTTTGACCGCGCTGAAGGGCTGACTGTTATGGAAAACATGCTGCAAGCCCATGCGGATATCCAAGCGGTATTTGCTCAAAATGATGAAATGGCATTGGGTGCCATCGAAGCAATCGAAGCTGCCGGTTTGACCGGGAAAATCCAAGTGGTCGGCTTTGACGGAACGGAAGATGGCATGAATGCCGTTGAAGAAGGAAAAATGAGTGCGACAGTCGCACAACAACCTGAAGAAATGGGCAGACTTGCTTTACAAGCAGCCTTTGATTTCTTTGCCGGCAAGGAAGTGGACGCGTACATCCCTTCTCCGCTTGAGTTGATCAAAAAATAAATAGTACAGAGTGTCTTGCAGCACCTCAAAGGGACTGCAAGTGAAGAAAGCCCCTGCCCTCGCGCAACTAATGCGTGAGGGCAGGGGCTTTTTGGTGCAATCCAGTTCAGTGTGCTGTTCATGCCATTCGAGGTGTTGGTTTTTTGCGGTCTATAGCTGATCAGAATATCTCCTCGATTGTATCAATATTTTCCCTTTCTGTCTGAAAAACGCTTGTAAATATGCCGCCATAATGGTACATTCTCATTATAATCTAATGTCCGGATGAAAGAAGGGAATTCCATGAACTACGTATTTATCTCTCCCCATTTTCCTAGTAATTTCAAGAATTTCGCAGTCGGTCTGAAGCGAGCAGGCGTGAATGTCTTCGGTGTCGCCAGTGAGCCGTTTGAGTTGCTGGATGCTGACTTGCGCGAGAGCCTGACCGAGTATTATCGCGTCAATGATATGGAAAATTATGACGAAATGCTGCGCGCCGTGGCTTACTTGACTTACAAGCATGGCAAAATGGACCGTATCGAATCGCACAACGAATATTGGTTGGCACAGGATGCGCGTCTGCGCACTGATTTCAACGTATTCGGCTTCAAGAATGAGGATATGGCCTTCGTAAAACTGAAGTCCGCCATGAAAGAAAAATTCAGAGAAGTCGGCATTCGGGTAGCGCGCGGGCGCGTCATCGGTGACTATCACGATGCGCTCGGGTTATGCCACGAATACGGCTTCCCGGTCTGCATCAAGCCTGATTCAGGCGTAGGTGCGGCGGATACGCACAAAATCCGTTCCGAAGAGGAACTCGGGCATTTTTTCCATGTGAAGAATCCTTATGAATCCTACATTCTGGAGGAATTCATCGACGGAAAGATCGTCACGTACGATGGTCTGACCGATGCCGCAGGGAATATCCTTTTTGATGCCACGCTGGTGTACGAAAAAGCAGTGTTGGAAATCGTCGAAAAGAATGCGGATATGTTCTACTATGTCGACCGCAATATGCCGGAAGACTTGCGCGAAGTCGGAACCAAGCTCGTTCAGGCCTTCAATGTCCGCGAGCGTTTCTTCCATTTTGAGTTTTTCCGTTTACCTGACGGCAGCCTTGTTGCCTTGGAAGCCAACCTGCGTCCGCCTGGCGGGCATACGATGGACATGTGGAACTGGGCAAATGATGTCGATCTCTATGCCGCTTACGGAAATCTGGTTGCGACCGGCAATTTCACGGCGCAGATGAACACGCCTTACTATTGCTGCTACGTCAGCCGCAAGGGCGTCCATCCTTACCGCTTCACGCATGAGGAAGTGATGGCCCGTTACGGTGGCAACGTCGTCCTGTTTGAAGAAATGCCGGGGATTTTTGCGGCCATCATGGGGGATTTTGGCTACGTCATCCGTGCGGCAGAATATCAAGAACTGATGGATATCATCCATATGATTTCCGTAACCGAATAGACTGGGGGAAATAAGATGCACGTAGAATATTCATCACAATGGAGCGGTCACTTGAACCGTGAGATGCGTTTCAATCGCTATGGACATGCGGGTAAACCGATCATCGTCTTCCCATCATCCGGAGGCAGCCACAACGAATACGCGGACTTCGGCATGATTGAAGCCTGTCAATGGTTCATCGATCAAGGCTTGGTGCAGTTTTACACACCGGACAGCATGGACAACGAATCTTGGCTGTGCGAATGGAAAAGTCCGTACGACCGCGCCAACATGCACGAACGCTATGACCGCTACATCATCGAGGAACTGGTGCCGCACATCAAGCATCAGACGAACCATCAAGGACCGATGATCACGACCGGTTGCAGCATGGGCGGCTATCACAGCCTGAATTTTTACCTGCGCCATCCGGATGTCTTCGACAGCGTCATCGCGCTGAGCGGCCTTTACGATGTCCGTTACTTCTTTGGAAATTACCATGATCGCAACGTCTACGAAAACTCTCCGATTGACTACCTTTGGAATCTGAACGACGGCTGGTTCCTGGACAAATACCGTTCCGGCAACATCATCGTCGCCACCGGCCAAGGCAACTGGGAAGAAGTCAGCATCCGCGACACGCGCAAGATTGAAGAAGTGATGCGCTTCAAGAACATCCCTGCCTGGATCGATTTCTGGGGCGAGAACGTCCACCACGACTGGGAATGGTGGCGCGTCCAGATGCCGTATTTCCTCGGCAAACTGAATGAGCAAGGCAAGCTATAATTAAGAAGAAACTCCCGTCCTTTCAGCGCTTTTGCTGGGAGGGCTTTTTGTTGCGTGGGGATGAATGCCGGGGGCGCGGTCGGGCCGGCCGCCTTTTTTGCGCGTAAACATGAATAACTGGCCGTTATCCATGCTTTTCGTCCGACGGCGGCTCGAAAAGATGGATTAATAAATTTTATTCATCTTTTTCGCATGCCAGACACTCAAAACCATGAATACTTTTCGGTTATTCATGGTTTTCCGTCCGGCTCATGCCGCAGAATGATGAATGACGGGGGCAATAATGAAATTCTCTCGAATTCAGGGTGCAGCAACTCAAAAATTGATTATAATAATACTATTGTTCTGGCTTGTCCGGTAGAAATAGACAAACATTGGTGGTTGCATTACGACTTGAAGCTGCCATCTTCCTTGATGTGAAAGCGTTTTTGGGATTGGGCCCAGTCGATTTTGAATTTCGGGAAAACGATTGGACCGAGATAAGCTTCAAATGAAAAGGTTTGCAAGATATACTAAGTTTCGTAAGGAGGGTGTACATGTACGACAATCGATTAATGATTCTCCTCAAAAAAATCATCGCCATGCCGCAGATGCATTATTGGGAATTGGGATTGAAAATGAACGAGCCGACTAATGTGCTCACGCAAGACTTAGCTACCTTGAATGAGTTGTTGGCAAAAAATGATTTTCCTACGGTGTCTGTTGATCCGGAAAAATACACTGTGCCCAAAGCCTTGATTGCCATGGAAGGTGAGCTTCAAAAAGTTTTCGCTTCACCACAGATCTATCTTGATGAAGAAGAACGAATGTATATGCTGTACCTGTATACATTCATTCGCAAAGATTTTATTTCCAATTTTCACTATCAGGATTTGTTGAAAGTAAGTAAGAACACAACGTTGGCCGATATCAAACGGCTTCGTTGCAAGTTGTCCGAATACAGGATTACCTTGGAATATCAGCGTTCGAGAGGGTACTTTTTGGAGGGGGATGAGGCCGATAAACGGCGGATGGCTTTCCACAGCATCAGCCAGTTGTTGCGGTACGCTTCCGGCAATTGGGCATTGAACTATATTGCAGAAAATTGGCAGGAAACGATTGACCTTGAGCCGGTCATCCGGATCATCAAAGCTTACGCAAACGAACACAACATGCATTATGTGGAGGAACGGATCCGTGACTCGCTTTATCTTATCCTTTACACAAGGATCCGGGTAGCGCGTGTCCAAGGGCAGCTGACTTTTACAGAGAAGCAGCAAGAAGTTTTGTCGGCAAGCCCGTTATGGGAGTTGGCAGAAAAAGTGTACCACCACTTGTTTAAGGATCTCGAGATTCAAGGGGAGAAAGAGGAAATCAGCTTCATCGTGATGCTTTTCCTTGGAACAATAGAAGGTAAATGGGAAAACAGCGAAGATGAAGCCCTTAAGAAAATAACGATGGCCATTATTTCTGAAATGGAACGGATTGCCGTAGTATCTTTCGAAAGGAAAGATGAACTCTTCCGAAACCTGTATCTTCATCTGGTACCTGCCTACTACCGCATTCTTTTTGGAATCGAGCTTGATAATGTCTTGACAGAAATGATCCAGGCCAAACACAAAAGGTTGTTTGTTTTGGTAAAGCGTGCGCTTAAGCCGTTAGAAGAATATGCGGAAGGTACGATGACCGATGACGAGATCGCTTATTTCACGATCCATTTCGGTGGTGAGATAGAAGGTCAAATCAACAAGCAAAGTACGTATCGGGCAGCGGTCATTTGTCCGAGTGGTATCAGCTCATCTTTGATTCTGTTGTCGGAGCTGCGGCAAATGTTCAGTAATATCAATTGGATAGATGGACACAATTTGGAAAGTTTTTACGAACTCGATTCGAAGGAATATGACCTCGTCTTTTCAACCGTATATGTCGAATCCACCAAACCCGTATTCATAGTGAACCCGATGATGAACGCGGAATCAAAAAGGCACCTGATCCGCGCAGTCCTGGATGCTTTTCCGGTAGACAGTTATTTAGGGCCGGACTTGAATGCGCTTATAGCGATCATCAAGAAACATGCAAAAATTGAAAATGAAGAGGCCTTACGGAACGAGTTGAGCGTGACTTTGAATCCAACAGATGCCTACGGAAGGAGATATACGCCTATGTTAAAAGATTTATTGGTAGCGGATACGATTCAATTTGCCGATCAATGTGCTGATTGGGAGCAAGCTATCCGTTTTGCAGGAAACCCGTTATTGGAAAATGATACGATCTCGAGCGATTATATCGCAGCAATGATCAATAAAGTGAAAGAATTCGGTCCTTTTATCGACTTGGGGAAAGGTGTTGCTATCCCGCACGCCAGACCAGAAGAAGGGGTCAACCGCATCGGTATGTCGATGCTGAGGCTCAAGGAACCGGTGAATCTATTGGGGGATGAGGCACATGCAGTGGATACGATCATCTGCATCGCGGCTATCGACAACAAAACCCATCTGAAGGCACTGTCGGAATTGACCGGCATCCTAAGTTCCGAAGATAAATTGGCGGAATTGAAAGCAGCAACTACGAGTAAAGAAATCATAAATATGTTCAGTGAAGGGGAGAAAGTCAATGGTTAGATTTGGAGCAGCGTGTGGATCAGGTTTGGGTTCGAGTTTTATGGTGGAAATGAACATTCAGTCGATCTTAAAGGAATTGGGGGTAAGCGACAAAGTAACGGTGCAACATTATGATTTAAGCTCTGCCAGCCCAAGCGAAGCGGATGTCTGGTTTGTCGGGCAAGACCTGGAGAATTCTGCAGGTCACTTGGGGGATGTGCGATTCTTGAAGAGCATCATCGACATGAATGAATTGCGCGAAAAAGTGACACAAGCATGCAAGGACAAAGGTTTGGTTGCATAAAAAATAAAATAGAAGAGGTGTAGAGATTATGAATGGACTATTAGATATTCTGATTGACATTGCCAGTACTCCTGCCATTTTAGTAGCATTAATTGCTGTTTTGGGTTCCGTTCTTCAAAAGAAATCAACTACAGATATCGTCAAAGGCGGCGTGAAAACGTTCGTCGGATTCCTTGTTGTGACGGCAGGAGCGGGAGTTATCGTAGGTGCGTTGGAGCCTTTTGGGGAAATGTTCAAAGTAGCCTTCAACATGCAAGGTGTTATTCCGAATAATGAAGCAATCGTAGCGGTCGCATTGGATCAATACGGCACAAGTACAGCCCTTATCATGTTGTCAGGGATGATTTTCAACATCCTGATTGCACGCTTCACAAAATTCAAATACATCTTCCTGACTGGGCACCATACACTGTATATGGCGTGCATGATTGCTGTAATCATGTCCGTTGCCGGCTTCACTTCTGTGTCGCTTGTTTTATTAGGTGGATTGGTGTTAGGGATCATCATGTCTGTATCGCCAGCATTAGTTCAACGCTACATGGTCGAATTGACAGGCAATGACTCGGTAGCTTTGGGACATTTCAGTGCCGTCAGCTATGCTTTGAGCGGGTATGTCGGTAAGTTAATCGGAAACAAAGAAAAGTCTACGGAAGATATCAAATTCCCTAAGAGCCTTGGTTTCCTTCGTGATTCAACAGTCAGCATCGCTATTACGATGACTATCCTCTACACCGTAGTTGCCTTGTTTACAGGGGCTACCTACATCCAAGAAAACTTAAGTGGCGGGACGAACTATCTTATCTTTGCTTTGCAACAATCCGGGTCATTCGCTGCCGGTGTGTTCGTAATCCTTGCTGGTGTTCGTCTGATTCTGAATGAAATTGTTCCAGCTTTCAAAGGGATCTCCGACAAGTTAGTGCCGAATGCAAAACCTGCATTGGACTGCCCAATCGTTTATCCTTATGCACCAAACGCTGTATTGATCGGCTTCTTCTCAAGCTTTGTAGGTGGACTTGTCAGCATGGTCATCATGATCTTCACTGGCGGTGTCATCATCCTTCCTGGTGTAGTACCACACTTCTTCGTTGGAGCGACTGCCGGTGTTATCGGGAATTCCTCAGGCGGATTACGTGGAGCAATCGCTGGATCATTCTTACAAGGTATGTTGATCAGTTTCTTGCCGCTATTCCTGATGCCGGTATTGGGCGAATTAGGTTTTGCTGGATCCACATTCTCAGATGCCGACTTTGCTTCATCAGGCATCATTCTTGGCAGCCTGGCTAATATGGGCGGTAAAACAGCAATCATGATTGGTATCGCAATCGTCATTGCGATCATGCTTGCTTTGACTGCACTCGACAAAAACAAAAAAGCAGTGACCGCAGAATAAGGAGGAAATGGCATACATGGATAACCAAGCAATAAAACACTTTGCAGATCAGATCCGTTACTACACCTTAAAAGAATTGAATTATATGGGGTACGGGCATTACGGCGGCAGTCTTTCGATTGTGGAGACCTTGGCGGTGCTCTATGGACATCAATTGCAGGTCAGTCCGGAAACGAAAGATGATCTGAACCGTGATTTCTTCGTCCTTTCCAAAGGGCATGCCGGCCCTGCGCTGTACGCAACCCTTTTCCTGAAAGGATATATCACAGAGGATTGGCTCTATACCCTGAATCAGAATGGCACAAATTTGCCATCGCATCCGGACAAGAACAAAACACCGGGTGTCGATATGACAACCGGTTCGTTGGGTCAAGGCATTTCCGCCGCTACGGGGATTGCCTATGGGAATAAGCTTGCCGGACGAGAAAACTACACTTATTGCATCGTGGGCGACGGCGAGTTGAACGAAGGGCAATGCTGGGAAGCAATCCAGTTTGCCGCTCATAGACAGCTTGATCATTTCGTCCTGTTCATCGACGACAACAAGAAACAACTCGATGGCTATACGACTGAAATCTGCAATCCGTTTGATTTCGAAGCGAAATTCGCTGCTTTCGGATTCCACACACTGAAAGCTGACGGAAGTTCCGTGGAAGAAATCGATGCGGCGATTGAAGCGGCTAAGTCCCTAACCGAAAAGCCGATCGCTATCATCCTGGATACGGTAAAAGGTCAAGGGGTTCCGTTCATCGAAGACATGTACAGCAACCACCACCTTCGTCTGGACGATGCAGCGAAGGCCGCCATCGAAGCGACTACTGAAAAAATCGGCATTGAGATAGGAGTGAGATAAGGATGACTTTTGAAGCGAAAATGGGGAAAACAGAATTGCGTGAAGTATACCGTAAATTCTTGTTGGATAAAGCGAGAAAAGACGACAGCATCGTTGTGCTGGAAGCAGACTTATCGAGCTCGATGTCCACGGATAAAATCAAGGAAGAGTTGGGCGATCGCTACATCAACGTCGGAATCATGGAGGCCCAGGAAGTATCCTGCGCTGCCGGACTTTCGGTAGCTGGCTTTAAACCCTATATCCATACTTTCGGACCGTTCGCGAGCAGACGGGTATTCGATCAGATCTTCATCTCGGTCGCTTATGCCGGAACGAATGTGACCATCATCGGATCGGATGCGGGCGTCACCGCGGAAGCCAATGGCGGAACGCACATGCCTTTCGAGGAGTTGTCCTTATTGCGTGCCATCCCAGATGCGCATGTCTATGAAGCCAGCGATGACAAATGCTTGCAGGCTATCCTGGAAGAAACCTACCATACGGATGGATTGAACTATGTGCGGATGATCCGCAAAAACGCGATCGAAATCTATCCGGACGGCGAGATTTTCGAAGACGGCTACAAGCTGTTGCGGGAAGGTTCCGACGTCAGCATTGTGGCTTCGGGAATCATGGTAGCAGATGCCCTGCAAGCTGCGGATCAGTTAGCAGAAGAAGGCATTTCAGCAACGGTCATCGACCTTTATCGGGTTAAACCTGTGAATGAGGCGGCGTTACTGAAGGCAGCTGAAACTGGCGCAATCGTCACTGCAGAGAACCACAATGTCATCGGCGGCATCGGCAGTGCGGTAGCCGAAACATTGGCTGAACTGAAGCCGACCTTGCAATATCGCGTCGGCGTCCGTGAAGCTTTCGGTCAAGTTGGGAAAGTGGATTATCTGAAGGAACAATACGGTCTGACCGTGGAAAATATCGTCACACAGGCTAAAAAATTAGTGGATCAAAAAGTTAAGGTTGGCGTGAACGTGTAATGTCAAAAAAGGAACGGAAAGCAGGGGGAATCCTGTTTTCCGTTCCTTTTTTTGTACTCTGGCGTTCGGTGAGATGGATACTTAGACTTTATCTATGTTCCAGTGATCCATGCACAAGAAAATCCAACTAACAAACCCGCTGTTCGGTTTTTCCTGTCAATCCTGTTCGGAATCGTGTGCTTTTCAGGCTACGGCTGCGATGGTAGACTTTGTCTATGAATCAAAGCCATACAGAAAAAAGCAAAGAAGAGGAAAGTACTTGTTGGATAGTCCTGCAGAGAGCTCTTGGTCGGTGGAAAAGAGCGGACAGCAACACAGGAAAAATGACCTCGGAGTTGATGCGCTGAAAGGGAGTTTCCTTCAGGCGCGTCCGGACGCCCCCGTTAGACAGGTAGCAGTATCGAGGATGATGAATCCCTTTGTACTGATTGAGATGGCAATCGCAAGGTTGTCATGAAGCAAGGTGGTAACGCGATCTAACCGTCGTCCTTTCTGGAATCATCCAGGGAGGGCGACTTTTTATTTACATTCGAGGAGGAATATACATGACAGAAAAAAACAGAAGAAAATTGATTTTTGATGCTTTCGACAACAAAGAAACGGAGCGTGTGCCGGTTGGCTTTTGGTTTCACTTTGTTTTCGGTGATGATCAATTCCGTGGTTTGGAGGACAGATCGGTTTTGGATCGAGTGATCGATGGGCACAAGGATTTCTACGACGCCTTCAACCCTGATTTCGTGAAAATCATGAGCGACGGCTTCTTCGGGCATCCGAGCCTCTTGGAAAAAACGATTGAGCATGCGGATGACTTATACAACGTCAAGGCTGTGGGTCCGGATCACCCTTGGATTACGGAGCAGGTCAAGACGGTGAAACGGATCAAGGAATCCTTCAACGGCGAAATCGCAACCTTCTATAATATCTTTTCGCCAGCGAACTATATCCGGATCGCCTTCGAAGCGTGGGATAAGGATCCCGAAAAATTCGCCCGTTTCTTTGAGACGGACCCGGGCGCGCTCGCTTATGCGGCGAATGAAATCGCCAAGGACGTGGCGCTTCTGACTAGGAAAGTCATCGAAGAAGCAGGCGCGGACGGCATCTACCTGAGCGTGCAGAATGTCCAAACCAGTGCAGCAACGAAAGAAGCTTACCACACCTATATCGCGCCGAGTGAATTGGATGTGTTGGGTGCGGCAAATGCAGTCAGCGACTACAACATCCTGCACATCTGCGGCTATGAGCATCATCAAAACAACTTGTCGTACTACCGGGACTATGAAGCAAAAGCCTATAACTGGGCGGTCCACACGGAAAAAATCAGTCTGAAGGAAGGCAAAGACTTCTTCGGAAACAAAGCAGTGATCGGCGGCTTCGACAATAACGCTGGCACATTGTTGGATGCGGGAAATAAGTCGGACATCGCCCAATTCACAGCCGACCTCATCCAAGAAATCGGCGATACGGGCGTCATCATCGGAGCGGACTGCACAGTCAATCCAGAAATCGAACTGGATCGTTTGGCCTTGGTCCGGGAAACAGCTGCCGGCGTTTCGGGCAAGAACCGCAAACAAGCGACCCCTCTGCATAATTGATTAAGGAATGCGACGGTGTTCGGCACAGGCGGTCAACCCTGATAGACAATCGGTATTATTTTTAACAGAACAGTCGTGATAGAATCAAGCACATAACTTAAACAGCCGTCTTTCGGCAAATCGGAAGTACAAGAAAGGAGGGGTCCCATGGTCGGGATTGTCATTATCGGTTGTGGGGATGTTTCGAAACAGAGGCACGCCCCTCTAAGCCACAAAAATGAAAAAGTAGATTTGATTGGGTTCTATAACCGTACGATCGCCAAAGCAGAAGCTTTCCAAAAGAGGTACGGCGGGAAAGTCTACCGAAACCTGGAGGAAATCTGGGAAGATGGAACGGTCGATGCCGTCATCGTCGCTACGAATGAACAGTCGCACAGTTCCATCACCATCGCAGCGCTTGAAGCAGGTAAGCATGTGCTGTGTGAAAAGCCGATGGCGGATTCGGTGGCCGAGGCGGAACGAATGCAGCAGGCAGCCGAAAAAACGGGCAAAAAGCTGATGATCATCCATAACCAACGGCTTTATCCCGCGCATCAGCTGCTGAAAAAATTGCTGGCGGAAGGGACGCTCGGAAAGGTCCATGCTTACCGGACGACATTGGCCAACCAAGGCCAGGAAAATGACGGTTGGGGTACGGCATTCCCTGATTTCTACGACCGCATCGGCCATACGAACGGGGCTTTGGCTCAAGTGGGCGTCCATCGCATCGACTTGTTGAACTACTTGTTCAGTGAAGATCCCGTCATCGCAGTATTGGCCCACACCATGACGCAAGCCAAGCAGTTGGAGGACGGAAGCCCGGTTCCGTATGAGGATTATGCGGTACTGCAATTGCAGCATCGCTCGGGTATACAGGGAACGCTGCTGACCCACTGGTTCGATTACTCGAACGAAAGGCAGACCGTCATCTACGGAGAAAAGGCCACGGCCATTACTTATGCGGACGGGCATCCGGTGGCACTTTACCGGAAGAACGGGGAAAAGACCTACTTGGATGATCCCTCGCAGGACGGCTTATATGCAGAACCATTGACACCGATCGTCGACAAGTTTGTCGAAAGCATCGAAGAGGATACCAACCCGTTTGTGACAGCGGAACAGGGGATAACCGCATTGCGCATTCTTGACGCCGCCTACCGGTCGCAAGAAACGCAGACATGGACACCAATCGAACAGGAGGACGCACACTATGACAGAAAAATTTAAATTTAATGGAAGAAAACGAATAGAAGCAGCTCTCGCAAAGCAACCTTTGGACAGACCGGCCATCTCCGGTTGGCGTCACATGCCATTGGTCGATCGGGACGTCGAGGCATTTGCCGCAGCGACGATCGCATTCACTGATGAGAATGATTGGGATCTGATCAAGCTGATGTCGCAAGGACAATTCTTCGCTGAAGCCTACGGAACTCCTATCGAATTCTCGAAGGATGCGAAGGAATGGGCAGGCAAAATCCTGGAGTATCCGATCCGGAGCGCGGAAGATTTGACGCGCTTGAAGCCGTTGCAAGCCGATAACCCTGTTCTCCAACGCGAGGCCGCTTTTGCCAAGAGAATCGTGGAGCACTACAAAGGCGAAAAAGTGGTCGTCGGCACCGTGTTCTCGCCTTTGTCATGGGTGAAGCAATTTGCGCCAGGTAACGATTCGATTGCGCATATCGTCGACGGACCGGAAGAAAGCCCAATCGCAGATTTTCTGGAGAACCACCGTGAGGAATTGAAGACAGCGCTCGATGTGCTGCATGCCTCCAATAAAGTATTTGTGGACGAATTGATCGCTGCGGGCGTGGACGGTTTCTTCATCGCCGAGCAGTACAGCCAACGCGGCGATATTTCCGAAGCGGACTACGCAGCTTTCGCCAAACCTTATACGGATGACCTTTTGGCTTACATCAACGACCGCACGTGGTTCAACATCCTGCATGCACACGGGCATGTCGATCTGGCTGTGGAACGCTTCATCGATTACGATGTCCAGGCAATCAACTGGGAAGACGGAAGCGATCACGCGGAAGACCCGACCCGTTTGAGTTTCCGGAAGCTGCGGGCATTGACGGACAAGCTGCTGATCGGCGGCATCTCGCCGAAAACCGATCTGACGTTTTCGAACAATTCCCAGGAAGTCGAGGACTTGCTGGTCGATCGACTGGCGGATGTCCTAGCCGAAACGGGCGATACGGGTATCGTATTTGCACCGGGCTGCGCAATTTCATTGGAAGCCAACCCGGATTTTTATCAACGCATCAACGCTGCCGCCCAAAAAGTGAGCGCGACAACCATAAAAGCAACGAACCATTAAACGAATCGGAAACATACAGGAGGAGTAAATTATATGAAGAGAAGAAGATTATTGACGACAGTAAGTTTATTGGGAGCAGCCTTTTTGGCCGGATGCGGCCAGACGGATGCGGAAACGACGAGTGAGGCAACGAGCAGTTCCGCAGCTGAGACGGTGGAAGTGACAACAGTGACTGTAGCGCATACGCAAAGTTCCGCGCCGATGAATTATGTGGATGAGAACGGCGAATCCACCGGCTATGAAGTCAGCGTTTTGAAAGCCATCGACGAGCTGTTGCCGCAGTATGAATTCGAATATGTGCCGACTTCCGACGAGGATCTGCTGATCGGGATCGAATCCGGCAAGTATGATGTCGGAACAAAAGGCGCTTGGTATACAGAGGAACGCGCGCAAAAGTTCATCTTCCCTGAAAATTATATCGGTGCCAGCAGCATCGGCGTGCTGATCCGTTCGGAGGATGCTGAAGAAATCACTGACTTGGAATCCTTTGCGGCTGCGGGCAAGAGCTTGGTTCCGATTTCGCCGAACAATGCCCAGTACAACGTGATCGAAGACTTCAACGCGGAGCATCCGGATACGCCAATCGAACTGACAGCGGCAGATGTATTCGAAATCGCGGATGCCTATACTTGGTTGTTGGAAGGACGCTATGATGGCTACTTCGCCGTTAAGACCGCTTATGAAGTGAACGTGTTGGCGGAAGACGCGCCATACAGCCAATACAAGGATGATTTCTCCTACTTCGTCTACGAAGCGCTGCCGACTTGGCCGTTGTTCAACAAAGAACAGCAGGAACTGGCCGATGCGTACGATGAAGCCTTCCTGCAATTGGAAGAGGACGGTACAATCGATGATTTGATGATCGAATTCCTTGGCGAAAATACATTCCAATACGTGAAAGAATAACAACAGGAGTGCCGAGGGGGACGGACCTGACCACAGTGTAGCATGGCTGGGGAGGACCGGTTCCTCAGGCATTGACGGGACAGTAGACAGACAAAGGGGGCTAAAAGATGAATCGTCCATTCGACATCACTTATATTTGGAAGGCCGTGCCGGAAATTTTATCCGGTCTGGGCGTAACGCTGCAATTTTTGATCGGTACGATCGTGATCGGGGGGCTTTTGGGTTTCTTGGCGACCTGGGCAAGGATCAGCGGTCCGAAATGGCTGCGGGCAATCGTCCATGGCTACATCTGGATCATCCGCTGCACGCCTTCGATCGTCATGATGTTCTTGGTCTTTTACGGCTTGCCGGAGGTGCTGTTGGGCGTCTTCGACATCGACATCAACAGCTGGAATCGCCTCAACTTTGTCGTCATTGCCCTGTCGCTCCTGTTTTCGGCGCCTTGTTCGGAAATCATGCGTTCGGCTTACTTGGCGGTCGCTAAAGTGCAGCGTGAGGCTGCCCTCAGTATCGGCCTCACCGAAGCGCAAGCGTTCAGAAGGATCGTTTTGCCCCAGGCCCTCGTGAGTGCGTTGCCGAACCTCGGCAATTCGTTCATCCTGTTGATGAAGGAGGGGGCTTTGGCCTACACCATCGGCATCGTCGACATCATGGGCAAAGGCCAGCTGATCATCGCGCGCAATCTCGGCGGTTATTCGATCGAGACCTACATCGCATTGGCGGCCATCTATTGGCTGTTGACGCTGGCGATCGAGAAGGCATTCAAGCTGGCGGAAGACAAATTATCGGCAGGAAAACAACCGCTGCGTGCGGCATAGGAGAGAGGAGCGAGACGCATGACCATTGATTTACCTTATGTGCAGGAAATTCTGATCCTTGTGTTGAAGGGCATCCCGACAACGCTGCGCTTGACCTTTATCCCCTTGCTCATCGCGCTGCCGTTCGCTTTCCTGATCGCGGTGGCGAGACAGCGGAACGTCAAGGTGCTGGCCCGCATTTCCCAAATTTACGTGTCCTTCATCAGAGGGACGCCCTTGATCGTCCAGATTCTGGTGATGTACAGCCTGTTCCCGAGTCTGCTGAACGTGCTCGTGAAAAGTTGGGGACTCGATTATGACGTCTTCGGCATCGATCCGATCTATTACGCCTATATCGTTTTTACTTTGAATACGATCGCGATCCTGTCGGAGGTTTTCCGTTCGGCCCTCGAAACAGTCGACAAACGCCAGCTTGAGGCCGCCCTTTCGATCGGGCTGCTACCGGTTCAGGCCTACCGCCGGATCGTGATTCCGCAAGCGATGGTGGCGGCAACGCCCAACTTGTGCAACAGCACCGTCAATCTGCTGAAATCGACCTCGCTGGCTTTTCTGATGTCGGTCCAGGATATCACAGCCATCGCCAAGACGGAGGCGGCATTCGGCTACAACTATCTTGAGTCGTATCTTGTGATTTTCATTGTGTACATCGTCCTCTGCTCGCTCGTACAGGTGTTTTTCCAATTGCTGGAGCAGCGTTTGTCCCTCTACAAGCGCGGACGTAAAATTACGGTGAAATCAGAAAATGATAAGCAACCGGAGTATTTTGAAGACGTACGAAAGGAGCGATACCATGCTGGCATTGAGGAATATTCATAAGAAATTCGGCGAACTGGAAGTCTTGAAAGGTGTGGACATCGAAGTCGAAAAAGGCGATATCGTCGTGATCCTGGGCCCAAGCGGTTCGGGCAAGACGACCTTGTTGCGCTGCATCAACTTTCTGGAGCGCGCCGACGAAGGCTCCTTGCATTTCGATGAAATCCAGACCGATTTTTCGAAAGCAAGCAAAAAGGACATCACTGCAGTAAGGAAAAAATCGGCGTTCGTTTTCCAGAACTATGGCTTGTTCGACAACAAGACGGTGTTGGACAATGTCACCGAAGGCTTGATCATCGGCCGGAAAGTGCCGAAGAAGGAAGCTGTCGAAACCGCCATCCGCGCCTTGGAAAAAGTCGGTCTGAGCGATCGCTTGGCTTACTATCCTTCGCAACTGTCAGGAGGCCAGCAGCAACGGGTGGGCATCGCCCGTGCTCTGGCGGTGAATCCGGACGTCATCCTGTTCGACGAACCCACTTCGGCTTTGGATCCGGAACTGGTCGGCGAAGTGCTGCAGGTCATCCGCAAACTGGCGGAGGAAGGCACCACCATGGTCGTCGTCACGCATGAAATGACCTTCGCCAAGGAAGTGGCCAACCGCGTCATTTTCATGGATCAGGGCGTCATCGTGGAGGAGGGCGCCCCTGAAGATATTTTCGGCAATCCGAAAGAAGCCCGCACCAAAGGGTTCCTGCAGCGGATTCTGGTCCGCGCTTGATCTTTGTGGCTTCTCCCTTAATCAGCTCGTCCTGCCGTTCACAACGGGGGACGGGCTTTTTGTGTTGCAGTGATGTATCGGTTTTGCCTATCACACGTGTTCGGAAATCGGAATTATACGAAAGCAATCCGCGGTGGTAAGATACTCATACACACTATAAACGGAATGACTTCCAATATAGGATGAATAAATATGAAAAATCGTCAGGGGGAACAGTATGTTAAAAGATAAATGGGTCATCACGACAACGCTAGCGATAAGTTTGGTGTTGGCGGGCTGTTCGACTGGTGACGCCGCAAATACAGAAAGCAGCGAAGGGACAGCTGCTTCATCAACAACCGCCGCAGCCGAGCAAGTCATCACTATCACGAATACGGGGGAGTTGGCTTCCTTGGACAACGCCATCTCAGCAGATAACTCCAGCTTGGTGGTGCTCGAGAACGCAAATGAAGGTCTTTACCGCGTCGGTGACGATGGCGCGTTTGAATTGGGTATCGCCGCCGAAGAGCCTGTCGTCAGCGAAGACGGACTGGAATATACTTTCAAGATCAGGGAAGATGCGAACTGGTCGAACGGTGATCCGGTGACCGCGGAAGATTTTGTCTATACCTATCAAAAAATTGTTGATCCGGCGACGGCTTCCCCGAACATCAATAAGCTGTACCCGTTGAAGAATGCCGAAGCGATCAATAATGGGGAGTTGGACAAAGCGGAACTGGGCGTGGAAGCGATCGACGAGAAGACCGTGAAGTTCACTTTGGGCAATCCGACCGCTTATTTCAAGGATCTGTTGGGGACGTCTTCCTATTTGCCGCAGAACCACCAAGTGGCCAGCGAACTGGGAAGCGCCTATGGAACGAACAGTGAAAACACTGTGTACAACGGACCTTTCGTAGTGGAAGGTTGGGATGGAACGGATCTGAACTGGTCGATGATTCCGAACGAAGCTTATTGGGATGAGGAAAACGTCCAATTGGATCAGATCAACTGGGAAGTCAGCAAGGAAATCGCCACGAACATCAACTTGTTCGAATCCGGTGAGGTCCAGTTGACGCAGATCAGCAATCCTTACATCGAGCAGTATGCAGGATCCGAGGCTTTGGTGACGGAACCGAAAGCTCTGTCCGGCTATGTCTGGTTCAACCAAGGCCGCACGAGCACAGCCAATGTCCATCTCCGCAAAGCCCTGTCCTATTCGTTCGACAAGGTAGCGTATGTGAACACGGTTTTGAATGACGGCTCCGTGCCTTCGAATGGTTTTGTGCCTTCCAATTACGCCTTCAATCCGGAAACCGATGAAGATTTCCGCGAAGAGAGCGGCGATTTGGCCGTCTACGATGTGGAAACGGCTCAGGCCGAGTGGGAAACCGCGAAGGAAGAGCTCGGAACTGAAACGCTGTCGATCGAATTGCTGACTTCCGATACGGAAACATCCAAAACAACGGCTGAATTCCTCCAATCGCAATGGCAAGAAAACTTGCCGGGCTTGACGATTACAATCCGCAATGTGCCGCTGAAGAGCCGGATGGAATCGACAACTAATGGCGATTATGACATCGCCTACGGAACATATACGCCGAGTTATGCCGATCCGATTGCCTTTTTGGAAATGTATGAATCCACAAGCGGCCTGAATAGTTCCCGCTTTGCGGATGAAGGCTACGATGCTTTGCTGGACGACACCAGAAGCACGTATGCCAACGATCCAGAAAGCCGTTGGGAAGCTCTGTTGGCGGCTGAAGAAACACTGATAGCCGAGAACGCCGTGAATGCGCCGATCTATCAAGGCGCCAACGCCAACTTGGTCGATCCGTCCTTGAAGGATGTGCAGATCCAACCGGTGGGCGCAGCGATGTACTTCCGCACGGCTTACGTGGAAGAGTAAACGGATAACAGACTGAAAACAAGCTCTTGAGAAAATATCCGCTTAACGGACTTGCCTGCAGAAGGCGCCCGTTAGTCGGATATTTCCTTATATCGATACGAAAATCGTCAAAGAAAGGCGGATGAGGAATATGTACGAAAATTTATTGGAAAGATTCATCGCATACGCAAAGGTCGACACGCGTTCGGACGACAGTAGCTACACGGTGCCGTCCACACATAACCAAGTGACTTTCGCCCTGGAGTTGGCGAAGGAACTGATCAGAATCGGTCTGAAAGAGGTCGAATACAATGAAACGAACGGCTTTCTGACGGCGACCTTGCCGAGCAATACGGAAGAGGCAGTGCCGGTCATCGGTTTCATTGCGCATCTGGATACAGCCGATTTCAACTCGGTCAATATAAGTCCCCAAGTCCATTATGCTTATGATGGCGGCGATATCGTCCTGAACGAGGCCAAACAGATTATCCTTTCGCCGAAGGATTTCCCGCGCCTGCGTCAATATATCGGGGAGACGGTCATAACGACAGACGGCACGACCTTGTTGGGAGCCGACGATAAAGCCGGCATTGCCTCCATTGTGACTGCCTGCGAGCAATTCCTCGCACATCCGGAACGGAAACACGGGAAAATCCGCCTCGCTTTCGGACCCGACGAGGAACTGGGAGCTCGCGGAGCGAAGCTGTTCGATGTGGACCATTTCGCGGCTGACTTCGCCTACACGATTGATGGCGGACCGATCGGAAATCTGACCTACGACAATTTCAATGCGGCCCAAGCGGAACTCACCATCCGCGGCACGAGCGTCCATCCCGGTTCCGCGAAGGATACGATGGTCAACGCTTTGCTGGTCGCCAGTCAATTTGCGACAGCTTTGCCTCAAGAGGAGACTCCAGAACGCACCAGCGGCTACGAAGGCTACTACTTCCTGACTTGCCAGAGCGGGACCGTCGATGAAGTCAAACAGACCTACTACATCCGCGATCATGACCGGGAACGCTTCGCTGCCCGCAAGCGTTTCTTCACCGAACAGGTGGCGACGTTCAACTCCCAGTTTGCCGAACCACGGATTTCCTTGACGTTGTTCGACCAATACTACAATATGCGCGACATCATCGAGCAGCATCCGGTCGTCGTCGATCTGGCTGTGCAGGCTTATGAATCCTGCGGCATCACGCCGGTCTTCAAACCGATGCGCGGCGGAACGGACGGCTGCATCATCTCGCACAAAGGCTTGCCGACCCCGAACCTGTTCTCCGGCACCGAAAACGGCCACGGGAAATACGAATTCGTGACGCTTGAGACGATGGAGAAATCCGTCGATGTCATCATGGCGATCGTCGAACAGAATGCTTCGCGGAGTGGCAGTTCTGCGGTTGCTAGCAGTATTCGCGCGAACAAACAGCAAGGTTAGTCCCGGTGATTATGGTAAGGGCAAAAAAAACGGATTCCGCCCAGGAATCCGTTTTTTTGAACATACTGTTTTGATTGCAAGGCAAATTCTTGCATACCGCTTTTTCTACTGCAAATAATCTTTATGGAATTGCAAATGCTCTTCGATGAAGGTAGCGATCGTAAAGTAACTGTGATCGTAGCCGTCCAATTTTTCGTAGCTCACTTTTTTGCCGTCAGCGGCTTGCAGGAAGGCTTCCTCGTTCAGCTGGACTTCATAAAAAGCATCAGCTGTCCCTTGCGAAATATGGATAGGAGGAGCTGTAGCAGTTTCCGCGATCAAGCTGGTCGCGTCCCATGCTGCCCAATCTTTTTCATCCGGCCCCAAGTAGGCGGTAAAGGCTTTTTTGCCCCAAGGAACCTGTGACGGATTCAGGATAGGGGCGAAAGCGGAAATGGAGCGGTAGCGCTCCGGATTTTTCAAGCCGATGACCAACGCGCCGTGTCCACCCATCGAGTGTCCCATGATGCTCTCTTTTCCTGAAAAATTCGGGATCAGAGCTGTAGACAAGTTGAGGCAATTCTTTCGTCAAATAATCATACATCCGATAATTTTTTGCCCACGGTTCCTGGGTCGCGTTCAGATAAAAACCGGCGCCTTGGCCTAAATCCCAGTTTTCGTCATCCGCCACATCCGTTCCGCGCGGAGAAGTGTCCGGCATGACGACAGCCAGCTGGTGTTGGTTTGCGTATTTTTGGAACGCGCCTTTTTGGCTGAAGTTGTCGTCGGTGCACGTCAATCCGGAAAGCCACCAAACCAAAGATGTCGGCTTGTTGTCTGTTTGTTTCGGCAGGAACAGGCTGAAAACCATGTCGCAATCCAGTGTTTCAGAATAGTGACGGTATTTTCTTTGTTCGCCCTCAAATACTTTATGCGTTTCGATCAAGGTTGTTGTCATAGCTTTATTCTCCGTAAGTCAAGATCGTGCGGATGGATTCGCCTTTGTGCAACAGATCGAAGGCTTCGTTGATGTCGGTGAAATTCAGATGATGGGTGATGAAGCTGTCCAGATCGATTTCGCCGTTCATGAAATCCTCCACCATTCCGGGCAGTTCCGTGCGGCCTTTGACACCGCCGAATGCGGAACCTCTCCAAACGCGTCCTGTCACCAATTGGAACGGGCGGGTGTGGATTTCTTTGCCGGCACCGGCGACACCGATGATGATGCTTTCGCCCCAGCCTTTGTGGCAAGCTTCCAAAGCGGCTTTCATGACTTCAACATTTCCGATGCATTCAAAACTGTAATCCACGCCGCCGTTGGTCATTTCGATCAAGACTTCCTGGATCGGACGATCATGATCGCTTGGGTTGACGAAATCAGTGGCACCCATTTTTTTGGCCAATTCCCATTTGGCGGGATTCATATCGACAGCGATGATGCGTTTGGCTTTGGCTTTTTTCAATCCTTGGATAACGGCCAGGCCGATTGCACCCAGCCCGAATACTGCAGTCACTGCGCCTTCTTCGACTTTTGCCGTGTTTTCGACAGCACCGAGGCCGGTAGTCACTCCGCAACCGAACAAAGCGACTTTATCCAGCGGTGCTTCCTTGTCGATGTTCACCAGGTTGATCTCGTTGACGACCGTGTATTCGCTGAAAGTGCTTGTCCCCATATAGTGATAAATAGGCTCGCCGTTATAGGAGAAACGGGTCGTTCCATCCGGCATCAAGCCTTTGCCTTGGGTTTCGCGCACGGCTGAACACAGATTTGTCTTGCCGGACAGACAGAATTCGCATTCCCCGCATTCCGGCGTGTAAAGAGGAATGACATGGTCCCCGGGTTTGACGGAAGTGACTTCATCGCCTACGGAAACGACAACGCCGGCGCCTTCATGCCCCAACACGGCAGGGAAAACACCTTCCGGATCGTCGCCCGACAAAGTGAAGGCATCGGTATGGCAGACGGAAGTGTAAAGGATCTTCACCAATACTTCTTTGGCTTTTGGCTCTGCCACATCTATTTCTACGATCTCCAACGGTTTGCCTGGTCCAAAAGCGACAGCTGCTCTACTTTTCATAATTTTATTTCCTTCTTTCTTAAAAATGGTATTTCGTTCTGTTTCAGAATACTATATAATGACTCTTGTGTGAATACTGACATAATTGTCACTATGATTAATTTTATGAAAAGAGGCTGCCCGATGATCCAATACCAAGAGAAAGAGTTTTACAATACAAAAGATTTAGCCTTATCTGTTGTGGGTGGAAGATGGAAAATTGCAATCATCTGGTCCTTGCTCCACAACGGCACACTGCGGCTGAGCGAGTTCAACAAGATCCTCCCTGACATCAACCAACGGATGCTGATCCGGCAGTTGCGGGAGCTGGAGCGCGACCTGATCATCGCAAGGACGGTCTATCCTGTGGTTCCTCCGAAAGTCGAGTATCATCTGACCGACATCGGCAAGGAATTGGCGCCGGTCGTCCAATCCATTTGCGACTGGGGAGACCAATATCTGAAAGTCATAACGGAAGAATAGACTGTTGTATAAATAGGGCGAACAAATAATAAAACCGCATCAAAATGGAGTTGCAATTCCATTTTGATGCGGTTTTATTTATCATATATTTGTATACAGTATCCGCTTTGTCCTGTTATGGATTCAAAATATCCTCTGCTGTCCCGATTCCAATTTGCCAGGTCACCCCATATTTGTCCACCACGATGCCGAAGTGTTTCGTGTAGAATGTTTCCTGAAGCGGCAACACAACGATTCCACCTTCTTTGAGTGCATCAAAATATGCTTGCACCAACGAAAGATCCTCGATTATCATCGATAGGCTGAGATTATTTCCGGGAATAAACTTTGCCCCTAAAGGGATATCCGCAAACATGATGATGCTGTCTGCGATCTTCAAAGTCGTATAGATAACGCGATTATTGGCTTCTATGGATTGTGGTGGGATGTTTGGATCCTGCGGAGCATCGCCATACGTCTGGAATTTCGGTTTCTCAGTGCCAAAAACTTCTGCATAGAATTCCACAGCTTCTCTGCAGTCCCCGTCAAAATTGATGAACGGATAAATCATGTCAACCACTCCTTATTTTTCAAATCGAATCAGCCATTTGCAGTAACCAGTTATATTTGGGCTAAAGTATCTTCGTCGTGACAGGAAAGGATGGGGATGTGCCGGAACAGTTTTTTGACAAAGTGCATTGTCATTTTAATCTCTCGCTTACAAGTCAAGTATAGCGATTGCGAAAGCGTTTTGCCAATTTTGACGATTGAAAACGTACCGATTGGTAAACGGAAATGTTTTTGATGAACAAACAGCAAGAATCCCTATTGTTTTTCACCTCGGACAGCCCGCACGTAATACAGGAATTCCCGCAAACAAATTTGTGAGAATCAGCAAGATTCTGTTAAAATAAAGACATAATAAATAAATCACAAATGGAAAAGGGGCGCACATATGGCTTATCATGTTTTTCGGTCGCCTAGCCGGTATATTCAAGGAGTAGGTGCTATAGACGCATTGGGGAAGGAAGCGGCTGTCTACGGAAAAAAGGCATTCCTGCTTACGGATGATTTCGTTTGGGGCTTGCTCCAGGAAAAAGTGGAACGGGCTCTGGAGGGTTTTCCCTATCATTATGAAGCATTCACTGGCGAAGCCTCGCTGGAAGCAATGGTCCGTTTGGCTGACGAGGTCGCCGATGCGACGGCGGACGTCATCATCGGACTCGGAGGCGGCAAAATCATCGATGTTGCGAAAGGCATCGCAGCTGCATGCGAATTGCCGGTCGTGATTGTCCCCACCACCGTATCCACGGATGCACCGACCAGCGCTATATCGGTGCTCTATACGCAGGACGGGCTGTTCGACCATTACCGTTTCTATGCGAAGAACCCTGATCTGGTGCTTGTTGATACGCAAATCGTTATCCAAGCGCCGATCCGATTTTTTGCAAGCGGGATGGCGGATGCCCTTGGCGACCTGTGCGGAAGCGTTGGCAACAAAGGCCTCCGGGGAGAATGCGTTGGCCGGAGGATTGCCAACAATTGCCGGCACCGCCATTGCGAAGGCCTGCGAAGAAACCTTGTTCCGTGACGGCCTCAGCGCGTTCGCTGATGTCCAAAAAGGATTGGTGACGCCGGCTGTCGAGGCGATTGTCGAGGCGAATACGCTGCTGTCGGGACTGGGCTTTGAAAACGGCGGCTTGGCGGCCGCACATGCCATCCATAATGGCTTCACCGCCATCAAAGGCGAGGTCCATCGCTTGACGCACGGGGAAATAGTCGGCTTTTGCCTATTGGTCCAACTCGTACTTGAAGAGCGCCCTCACGCAGACTTCCAAAAATACAGCCGTTTCCTGGCGGCGATCGGCATGCCGACGACTCTGGCCGAGATGCATCTGACCGGAGCCACGCGTGAAGAGCTCGTTAAAGTCGGAAAACTTGCTGTATCCCAGAGCAACACCATGAAAAATCTAAACAAAAACATAACGGCTGAGCAAGTCGCCGACGCCATTTTGGCGGTGGACGGACTTGTCGGAAAGGAATGATCGGGATGATCATCGGAGTGCCGAAAGAAATCAAAAATAACGAAAACCGGGTGGGGGTGGTGCCTGCAGGTGTGCAGTTGCTGGTCCAGAACGGCCATCAAGTCTGGGTCCAATCCGGCTGCGGTGTCGGATCGGGATTCGAAGACAGACAGTACGAAAAGGCAGGGGCGACGGTGTTGGAAGACGCAGCCAAAGTCTGGGCCGCCGAACTGATCATCAAGGTGAAGGAGCCTTTGGAATCGGAGTACCCATACCTCCGCGAGGACCTGATTCTGTTCACCTATCTGCACTTGGCGGCCGCACCGGAGTTGACGAAGGCGATGCTGCAAGCGGGCATGACCGCGATCGGCTACGAAACGATGGTCGGCAAAAAAGGTGATTTGCCGTTGCTCACACCGATGAGCGTCATCGCGGGCCGTCTTTCCGTCCAGATCGGCGCGCAGTTCCTGGAAAAACCGTACGGCGGCAAAGGCGTTCTGTTGAGCGGCGTTCCGGGTGTAGCGAACGGGAAAGTCGTCATCATCGGCGGCGGTGTGGCCGGGCGCAATGCGTTGCAGATCGCATTGGGACTCGGCGCCCATTGCACAATCCTGGACGTCAGACCGGAGATCTTGACGGAAATCGAGAATTTGTACGGGAACGCGGTCATCACCCTGCTTTCGAACGAGTGGAACATTGCCCACGCCATCAAGGATGCCGACGTCGTCATCGGGGCTGTCCTGATTCCCGGCCGGAAAGCGCCGACGTTAGTGACCGAAGAGATGGTGAAAAGCATGCAGCCGGGTTCCGTGATCGTTGATATCGCGGTGGATCAGGGCGGCATCTTTGAAACCGAAGACCGTACGACCACACACGATGATCCGGTTTATGAACGGTATGGCGTCCTGCATTATGCGGTGCCGAACATGCCAGGCGCCGTTCCGCGCACTGCTACAATCGCGTTGACGAATGTCACGTTGCCTTATGCAGTGGAAATCGCGAATCAAGGTGCGCGGCAAGCGGCGGCAAAAAATCCGACCATCCTGACCGGATTCAACGTGCACAGAGGCAAGTTGACGAACAAAGATGTCGCCGAATCGATCGGCGCAGTCTATACCCCAATCGAAACTTTGTTGTAAAAGGCACCGGATTTCCTGAGATATCAAACAGGAAGTCCGGTTTTTGCATAGAATTCGTCAACGCGCACTTGTATTTTTCCGGTTGGTTTACTATACTATTTGTACGGACATATACAGAGGGAGAGCACGCGATGAAAACAAAATACCAGGTGATTGCCGATGAGATACGCTCAAAAATACTTTCGAACGAATTTGTGGTAGGCAAAGTCATTCCGCCCGAACTGCAGCTGCAGAAGGATTATGGGGTCAGCCGCCATACCGTCCGGGAAGCGATCGCCTTGCTGGTGAATGAAGGCTTTCTGCGCAAGGAGAAAGGTTCCGGGACCTATGTCGACGATACGTATCAGAGGCGTGGTGACGGGGTGTCATCCAGCAAAACGATCGGCGTCATCACGACTTATCTGTCGGACTATATTTTCCCGTCGATCATCCGCGGCATCGAGCAGAAGTTGCGGGAGAATGGCTACTCTTTGCTGCTGGCGAGCACGAACAACGACGTCGATCAGGAGCGGGAGTGTCTGGAACAGATGCTCAGCCAAGGTGTTTCGGGACTGATCGTGGAACCGACAAAAAGTAACCAATACAATCCGAATTTGGCTTATTACCTTTCCTTCAAGGAACGCGGCATACCGGTCGTCATGATCAATGCCTACTATGAAGAACTGTCGGTCCCTTTCATTTGCGTCAATGACACGAAAGCGGGCTATCTTGCCACGAAACATCTATTCGAGCAAGGCCATCAGCATTTGGCGCTGATCACGAAGATCGACGACCTGCAAGGGAAGTACCGGATGAAAGGCTTCATCAAAGCCCACGAAGAGATGCGTACAAATTTCGATCCGAAAAATGTGTATACGTACACGACCGAAACCAAAGGGCAAGTGTTCCAGACGATTCGGGAGAAGCTGGCGAGCGATCAGGAAGTCACCGGCATCGTCTGCTACAACGATGAAGTGGCGCAGGGCTTGATCCAAGCGCTTGCTGACATGGGCAAACGGGTGCCGGAAGATTATTCGGTGGTCGGCAATGATGACTCGTTCTTGAGCACGGCAGGCAGCGTCAAGCTGACGACCCTTTCCCATCCCAAAGAGGAATTGGGCGAGGCCGCTGCCGAGTGGATCATGCTGGCCGTACAGCAAGAAGTGACAGGCAACAAAATATTCGAGCCGGAACTGATCATCCGCGATTCGGTCAAACGGATCCAATAACTGAAGAACGAAGCTATCCCTGAATCGGGATGGCTTCTTTTTGTTGCTGCATCAGGTTTTTGGCTGATTTTAGGGCTGCGTTGCGGAAGGGAGCGATGCACAAGCGACAGGCAGCCGCCTGCGCATTATTTTTTTGTGTTCGGACAAATATTCAAATTACCTATTTACATGTACGGACATATGGAATATAATATGCCTAAGAAGAACGGACAGCATCCGGAAAGGGTGCACCGCAAAGAGGAGGAAATATTTTGACTGAGAAGTTACAAGCGATAGTCACTGATATCGAATCGCGGCAGACGAGCATCGGAATCGAATTCGGCTCCACCCGCATCAAGGCGGTGCTGATCGACTCCCGCTTCGCTCCGATCGCATCCGGCAGCTACGAATGGGAAAATCAGTTGGTCGACGGCATCTGGACGTATTCATTGGACCAGATTTGGAAGGGCCTTCAAACAAGCTACGCAGAACTGACGCGTGAGGTTAAAGAGAAATACGGCGTGACCTTGACCGCAGTCGGATCGATCGGTTTCAGCGCGATGATGCACGGCTACATGGCGTTCAATCAGGAAAATGAGTTATTGGTGCCGTTCCGGACTTGGCGCAACGCCACTACGGCTGATGCCGAAAAGGAATTGACCGCACTGTTCAAATACAATATCCCGCAACGCTGGAGCATCGCCCACCTGTATCAAGCGGTTTTGAATAAGGAAGAGCATACAAATGAAGTCGCTTTCTTTACGACTTTGGCAGGCTACATCCATTGGCAACTGACAGGCAAGAAAGTTTTGGGAATCGGTGATGCATCCGGGATGTTCCCGATCGATGTCGAGAAGAAAAATTATGACGAACGGATGATTGATCAGTTTGATGCCTTAGTCGCAGAAAAAGGCGCGACTTGGAAATTGGCGGATCTGCTGCCGGAAGTATTGTTGGCAGGGGACGCGGCCGGGAATCTGACGGAAGCGGGAGCCAAACTGCTTGATCCGACAGGCACACTCGAAGCGGGCATCCCGTTGTGTGCGCCGGAAGGGGACGCCGGAACCGGTATGGTCGCCACGAACAGCGTGGCAGAACGCACCGGAAATGTATCCGCCGGTACTTCGGCATTTGCGATGATCGTCTTGGAGCAGGACTTGAACGAAGTGCATCCGGAAATCGATCTCGTGACGACACCGGCAGGCAGTCTGGTCGCGATGGTCCATACCAATAACTGTTCATCCGACATCAACGCTTGGGTAAAGCTTTTCCGGGAATTCAGCGAGGCAGCTGGGTTCGCAATTGATACGGACAAATTGTTCGCCACGTTATTCAACAAAGCGCTTGAAGGCGATGCCGATTGCGGCGGATTGCTCTCGTACGGTTACTACTCGGGCGAGAACATCACCCATTTGGCGGAAGGACGGCCGTTGTTTGTCCGCACACCGGAAAGCAACTTCAACTTAGCCAACTTCATGCGCGTGCACCTCTTCACCGCTTTCGGGGCAATGAAGATCGGCATGAACATCCTGAAGCAGGAACATGTCGCAATCGACAAAATCGTCGGCCACGGCGGCATCTTCAAAACCCCTGAAGTCGGACAGAAAGTGTTGGCTGCTGTCATGGACGCACCGGTTACCGTCATGGAGACGGCCGGAGAAGGCGGCGCATGGGGCATTGCATTGCTGGCTGCCTACACTGACCGCAAAGAAACGTCAGAGACTTTGGATGCATTTTTGGACAAGAAAGTATTCGGTGCCGATGAAGGCATCACGATCGCTCCCGATGCGCGCGATGTAGAAGGTTTCGGAACTTTCATCGAACGTTACCAAAAAGGGCTGGCGATCGAACAAGCTGCAGTCGAGCATTTGAGTTTGAGATAGAAGGGAAGGAAACATCTTGCTGGAACAATTAAAAGAAGAAGTTTTTCAAGCCAATCTGGAATTGCCGGAACGGGGATTGATCAAATACACGTGGGGAAACGTCAGTGCGGTCGACCGCGAAAAAGGCTTGTTCGTCATCAAGCCCAGCGGTGTCGGCTATGACGACATGCAGGCGAGCGATATGGTCGTCTGCGACTTTGAAGGCAACGTCATCGAAGGGGATCTGAACCCGTCATCCGACATGCCGACGCATGCCGTCCTGTACAAAGAATTCCCGGAAATCGGCGCGGTCGTGCACACGCATTCGACTTGGGCCACGATTTGGGCGCAAGCCGGATTGGATGTGCCGGCCATGGGTACGACACACGCCGATACCTTTTACGGCACGGTTCCCTGCGCACGTTTCCTGACGCAAGCGGAAATCGACCGGGGTTACGAGGAAGAGACGGGAAACGCCATCGTGGAAACGTTCCGCGAACGCGGCATCAAACCGATGGAAGTTCCCGGCGTATTGCTGCATGGGCACGGGCCCTTCACTTGGGCCAAGGACGCCAAAGGGGCAGTACTGAATGCGGTCGTATTGGACGAGGTTTGCAAAACCAATCTGTTCGCCCGTCAATTGAATGCCTTCGCGGAAGAACTGCCGCAACGCATTCTGGATAAACATTATTTGCGAAAACACGGAGAAAACGCCTATTACGGGCAGAAAAAATAGAGGAGCTGGAGATATGTTAGAAGTAGGGAAAAAAGAATTTTGGTTCGTAGTTGGTTCACAACATTTATACGGTGAAGAAGCTTTGCAGACAGTAAAAAACAATGCGGCGGTCATCGTGGAAAGCCTGAACAACAGCGGCAAACTGCCTTATCCGCTTGTGCTGCAGGAATTGGCGGTAACGCCCGATACGATCACGAAGATCATGAAAGAAGTGAATTACCGTGATGAAGTGGCAGGTGTCATCACTTGGATGCATACCTTCTCGCCAGCCAAAATGTGGATCCGCGGCACGAAATTGCTGCAAAAACCGTTATTGCATCTGGCAACGCAATTCAATGAAAGCATTCCATGGGCAACGATCGATATGGATTTCATGAACTTGAACCAAGCAGCACACGGCGACCGCGAGTACGGCTTCATCAATGCGCGTCTGAAAAAGAACAACAAAGTCGTTGTCGGCTATTGGGAACGTGAAAATGTCCAAACCCAAATCGCGGAATGGATGGACGTTGCGGTAGCCTACAATGAGAGCTTCTCCATCAAAGTGGCGCGTTTCGGCGATAACATGCGTAACGTTGCCGTGACGGAAGGCGATAAAGTGGAAGCACAAATCCAATTCGGCTGGACAGTCGATTACTACGGTATCAGGGATCTAGTGGACTATGTCGATGCGGTCGAAGATTCAGAAGTCGATGCTTTGTTCAATGAATACAAAGATTTGTATGATTTCGACTACGGCGATTATGAACAAGGCAAATGGGAAGCGCATGTCAAAGTGCAGGCACGTCAAGAAATCGGCATCCGTCGTTTCTTGGAAGCGGGTGGCTACACTGCCTTTACCTCAAACTTTGAAGATCTGCATGGTTTGCAACAATTACCTGGTTTGGCCGTGCAACGTTTGATGGCAGAAGGCTACGGATTCGCAGGCGAAGGCGACTGGAAAACAGCAGCAATCGACCGCTTGATGAAGATCATGTCCCACAACATCGACACCGGCTTCATGGAAGACTACACGTATGAAATGGCTGAAGGCAGAGAAGCGATTCTGCAATCGCATATGTTGGAAGTCGATCCAGGACTGGCAGCCAACAAACCGAAAATTCTGATCGCACCATTATCGATGGGGAACCGTGAAGAGCCTGCGCGCCTCGTCTTCGACGGCAAAGCAGGGGACGGCGTTGTCGTTTCGATGGCTGACTTCGGAACGCACTACAAATTGTTGGTGAATGAAGTTGTTGCTTTTGAACCGACTGAGGCAGCTCCGAACCTTCCAGTCGCACGCGTCCTATGGGAAGTGAAACCTAATTTCCATGACGGCATCCGCGCTTGGATCGAAGCAGGCGGCGGTCATCACACTGTCGTTTCATTGAGTTTGAGCACAGATCAGATCCTGGCTTGGGCAAAACTTGTCGGTCTTGAAGTAGCCTTAATCAAATAGTTTTTTTCGATCGGTTTGACATAAAATCGTCAAACCGATTTTTTGGAGGACATTTGTGAAAGTTCTAGCAAGCGTTTTCAATAATAAAAAATGAAAAGGAGCAACAAAAATGACTGCATTTGATTCAAAAGAGTATCTGGACAAGGTGGATGCCTTCTGGCGCGCCGCCAATTTCATCTCCGTGGGACAACTGTACCTGAAGGACAATCCTTTGCTGCAACGCCCGATCGAGGAAACCGATGTGAAACTCCATCCAATCGGCCACTGGGGAACGATCTCCGGGCAGAATTTCATCTATGCCCACTTGAACCGCGTCATCAACAAATATGACCTGAACATGTTCTACGTCGAAGGACCGGGACATGGCGGCCAAGTCATGGTTTCGAACTCCTATCTGGACGGCTCCTATACGGAAATCTATCCGGAAATCACCGAAGATCTGGAAGGTTTGACGAAACTCTACAAACAATTCTCCTTCCCGGGCGGGGTCGCTTCCCATGCGGCACCAGAAACACCCGGATCGATCCATGAAGGCGGCGAACTCGGCTATTCGCTTTCCCATGCCACAGGAGCCATCTTCGACAATCCGGAAGTGATCGCAGCGACTGTCGTTGGTGACGGGGAAGCTGAAACCGGTCCGTTGGCGGCTGGTTGGTTCTCCAATGTGTTCATCAATCCGGTTACGGATGGTGCCGTTTTGCCGATCCTGTACCTGAACGGCGGCAAAATCTCCAACCCGACAATCCTTGACCGCAAATCGAACGAAGAGTTGACGCAGTACTTTGGCGGCATGGGCTGGGAGCCGTTGTTCGTGGAAGGAACCGAACCGGAAGCGGTGCATCCGATCATGGCGCAAGTGTTGGATACGGCTGTTGAAAAAATCAAAGCAATCCAAACCGAAGCCCGCAAAGGCTCCGCTGCCGAAGCGAAGATGCCGGCTTGGCCGGTCATCATTTTCCGCACACCGAAAGGCTGGACGGGCCCTAAAACTTGGGACGGCGAACCGATCGAAGGCGGCTTCCGTGCCCACCAAGTGCCGATTCCGGTGGATGCCCACCATATGGAACACATCGATGCGCTGGTGGATTGGATGCAGTCCTACCGTCCCGAAGAGCTGTTCACGGCGGATGGCCAACTGGTGGCTGAATTGAAAGAGATGGCACCGAAAGGCGACCGACGGATGGCTACGAATCCGATCACGAACGGCGGTATCGATCCGAAACCGCTCGTCATTCCGGATTGGAAGCAGTATGCCGTCGACACGACCGTTCCAGGCGCAGTCATTGCCCAGGACATGATCGAATTCGGCAACTTTGCGCGCGACCTGATCGTGGACAATCCGGATAATTTCCGCATCTTCGGACCGGATGAAACCAAATCGAACCGCCTGAACAAAGTCTTCGAAGTGACGAACCGCGTCTGGATGGAAGCTATTGATCCTGCTTATGATGAATGGCTTTCTCCGTCCGGCCGTGTCATCGATTCGCAGTTGTCCGAACACCAGGCGGAAGGTTTCTTGGAAGGGTATGTCCTGACCGGGCGCCATGGTTTCTTCGCCAGTTACGAAGCCTTCCTGCGCGTGGTGGATTCGATGATCACCCAACATTTCAAATGGTTGCGCAAGGCCAAAGAACAGACGTGGCGCAAACACTATCCGTCCTTGAATTTGATTGCGACATCGACTGTTTTCCAACAGGACCATAATGGTTACACCCACCAAGATCCAGGTTTGTTGACGCACTTAGCTGAGAAGAAACCGGAATTCATCCGCGAATACTTGCCGGCCGATGCGAACTCCTTGATGGCCGTGATGGCGGAAACGATGGCTTCCGAGGAACAGATCAACCTGATTGTGTCTTCGAAACACCCGCGTCCACAATTCTACTCTGCTGAAGAAGCAGAAGTATTGGTGAAGGATGGCCTGAAAGTGATCGACTGGGCTTCGACTTGCGGAGACGAAGAACCGGATGTCGTGATCGCAGCAGCGGGAACGGAACCGAACTTGGAGGCACTCGCCGCAGTCACGATCCTGCACAAGCAGTTCCCGGCATTGAAGATCCGTTTCATCAACATCGTGGACCTGTTGAAACTGCGCCATCCGGATGTGGATCCGCGCGGCTTGAGCGACGAAACATTCGATGCCTATTTCACGGCGGACAAACCGATCGTATTTGCTTTCCACGGCTTTGAAGGCTTGATCCGTGACATCTTCTTTGATCGTCACAACCATAACCTGCACATCCACGGCTACCGTGAGAACGGGGACATCACGACACCGTTCGACATGCGTGTGTTGTCTGAGATGGATCGTTTCCACTTGGCGCAGGATGCGGCCAACGCTGTTTACGGCGAAGAAGCGTCAGCCTTCTCGCAAAGGATGACGGAAACGGTGGACTTCCACCATAACTTCATCCGCGAGAACGGCGAGGACATTGCGGAAGTCATGGAATGGAAATGGGAAGCACTGGAAGGTGCGGTAGCAGCCAAAGAACTGATTGCAAACAAAGCGGAAAAACATCAAATAAAGCGGACTAACGTAAGAGATTCCATTTAAATATCAAAAGATGCGTTTCCGCCATTGGAGCAGTTGCTCCAATGGTCGGCAGCGCATCTTTTTCGGATATATCCTGACTTTGATAAACAAATAAGCTGCCCCAAACGGGACAGCTTCAGTTCTTCACACGGCTTGCAACAGGTCATATTGGGATTGGTAGAGATGGTGATACAAGCCTTTTTGGGCCATCAGCTCTTCATGGGTGCCTGCTTCGGCGATGTTGCCGCCTGCCACGTAGAAGATCTGGGAGCTGTTTTTGATTGTTGACAGCCGGTGAGCAATGATGAAGGAAGTCCGATCTTTCAGAAGTTTCTGGAGACCTTCCTGCAGTAGCTCCTCGGTCCGGGTGTCGATGCTGGCGGTCGCTTCATCGAGAATCAGGATCTTCGGATCGGCAAGCAGTGCCCGCGCAAAGGAGAGCAATTGCCGTTGGCCAGCCGAAAGGGTGCTGCCGCGCTCCTCCACGACGGTATGGTAGCCGTCCTTCAGGTGTTGGATGAAGTCGTGTGCGCGCACAACCTTCGCCGCTGCGATCACTTCCTCTTCGGTAGCATCCAGCTTTCCGTAGCGGATATTTTCCAGGATCGTACCGGAAAAGATGAAGGTATCCTGAAGCATGACGCCCATCTGGCTGCGCAAGGAATGGAGCGTTACTTCGCGGACGTCATGTCCATCAATCTTGACGCTGCCTTCGTTGATGTCGTAGAAGCGGGTCAACAGGTTGATGATCGTTGTCTTGCCCGCTCCGGTCGGCCCGACCAAAGCGATGCTCTGACCCGGTTCGATGTGGAAGTTGACCTTATGCAGAATATCTTTGCCGTCCTCATAGCGGAAGGTGACGTCCTCGAAGTCCACTGCTCCTGAGACCGATGGCAATTCGTAGGCATTCGGCGCATCCTGAATGGAAGGCACCTCATCCAATGTCTCGAAAATGCGTTCCAGATAGGCAGTCGCTGTGATCAAGGAATTATAGAAGTTGCCGATATTGATGACGGGATTCCAGAAATTGTTGATGTAGCCGATGAAGGCAATCAGTGTCCCTGTTGACACGGATACGCCGATCTGGCGGATGCCCACATAATAGATCAGGCAGGTCGTCAGGACCGAAATGTTCAGGACCCCCGGCCACATCAGGAATTGGATTTTGACGGCTTTCATCCAGGACGTCCGGTATTCCTCGCTGACTTCATTGAAGATGTCATAATTGACCTGTTCGCGGGCAAACGATTGGGTGATTTTGATGCCCGAAATGCTTTCGTGAATATACGCGTTGAGATTGGACTGTTTGTTGCTCAAAATCTGAAAAGCGATCCGCTGGCGCTTCTTGATGAACAGCACCAGTCCGAACAGTACCGGCAGCAAGGCCATACTGTATAAAGTCAAGCGCACATCGATGAGGAGCATGAAGCCTAATGTGATCACTACGTTGAAAAGGTCCGATATCAGATTGATGAGACCGTTGCTCAGCAGGTCGCTCAGCGTATTGATGTAATTGACTACGCGGATCAGGATTTTGCCGTGGGGCCGGTTGTCGAAGTAAGCGAACGGCAAGCGCTGCAGATGCGCAAAAATATCGTAGCGCATGTCCTTCAGAATATCTTGGCCGACTTCGGTGATGGCGTAAATCCGGTAGCGCATGCACCCGCCGATCAGGACCAGGGAAAGGATGAAGATGCCGCCCAGTCCTAGCAGTTGTTGCACATTACCTGCTGGTATCAGGTCATCGATTGCGATTTTTGTGAAATAAGGGCCTGCCATTCCGGCAATGTTCGCCAGAATGATGACAGCCAATATCTTTGAAATTGGTTTTTTGTAGGGCTTGATGTAGCCGGCCAAGCGCCGGTAGTGCCCCCAATTGAATTCTTGCTCTAAGCTTTCATCGACATCATACGTATTGCGTGCCATTGGCTTCCCCTCCCGTCAATCCGAGTTGTTTGCAGTAAACGTCATAGTATTTGCCTCGCTTGGCCAAAAGTTCCGCATGGGTTCCTTGTTCGACGACTTGGCCTTTTTCCATCATCAGGATCAGATCCGCATCCCGCACCGACGAAATCCGGTGGGCGATGATGAAGGTCGTTTTGTTTTCCGTCAAGCCGAGCAACTCCTGCTGGATCTTCGATTCGGTTTCCATGTCGACAGCGGAAGTAGTGTCGTCCAAAATCAGGATGGCCGGATCCTTCGCCAATGCCCGCGCTAAAGAAATGCGCTGCTTTTGCCCGCCCGACAAACCCACTCCCCGTTCGCCGATAATAGTGGCGTATCCTTGGGGCATGCTGGTGATGAAGCCGTCCGCATCGGCAATCCGGGCCATTTGTTGGATGTAGGAACGGTCCACCTGCGGATTGCCGAAAGCGATGTTGTCCTCGATCGTATCCGAAAACAGAAAGACGTCCTGCATGACCATGGCGATGTTCTCCCGTAATTGCCGGACCGGGTAGTCCTTGGCGTTTTTTCCGTCGATAAGGACGGCTCCCGAGGTCGGATCGTAGAATCTTCCCACCAGATTGACGAGCGTCGTCTTGCCGGAGCCGGTTTCGCCCAAGATTCCCAACGTCTGTCCGGGACCGACCGTAAAGGAGACGTGTGACAGGATATCCGTTCCGAGGTCATCGGAGAAGGCGAAGGAGACGTCGTCGAAGGTGACGGTTCCTTTGATCCGAAGCTGTTCCTCGGCAGCCGTGATCGGGATCCGCGCCTCCGTGTCCAGCATGTCGCGGATTTTGACGCAAGCTGCGGAGAAGCGCTGCACATCATTGATGAGCCAACCGCTCATGCGCATCGGCATGTTCAGCATCCAGAGGAAACCGTTGAAGGCGACCAGATCCCCCATCGACATCTCCCCGCGGATGACATAGAGGCCGCCGAGCACCAAGGCGATTGCATTCAGTGTTCCGGCGAAGCCGTCGAGCCAGGGGAGATAGGTGCGGGATACGGCTGCGGAATCAAGGTTGCGGCGCTTGAAGTCCTCGTTGTGCTTCGTGAATTTTTCGATTTCATGGTCTTCCCTTGCGAAAGCTTTGACGATGCGGTTGCCGCCGATGTTTTCTTCCACCATCGAATTCAGCCGGGAGAAGCTTTCCCTGATCTGGAAAAACAGCGGGAAAGCCTTTCGGGACATCTTTTGCGTCAGGATGAAGATGATCGGTGTGACTGCCACCAACGACAGCATCAGCGGAAGGTGGATCGTGCCCATGACCGCGACGGCCATCACGAACCAGAGGATGCTTTCCAGAATATTGTAGGTGACCCAGGAGACAAAATGGCGGATGGCGTCGGTATCGCCGGTCATCCGGGCCATGATGTCCCCGACCCGGGTGTGGTTGAAGAAGTCGAAATCCAGCTCCTGCAGTTTCCGGTACATGTCCTGGCGCAGCGCGAAGAGGGAATTTTGGCCGATCCGCTCGAACAGCATTTGATAGCTGTAGCGGATGGTCGTCCGAAAGAGCGTGATGCCGATCATAAGCGCCAAAATCGGCACCAACAAATCATCCTGCCCCCCATCGATGACTTTGTCGACCAATTCCCCGGCCAACAAGGGATTGACGATGATCAGGAGGGCATTCAGGAAAATAAATAATAAAGCCAGTAAGCTTTTGGATTTGTATGCCCGTGCGTAGCGCCAAATCCATTGATAATGATTCATAAGACAGTCCTCCTCAAAAAAAGTGTATGTTAACAGGTTACTGCTTTTTTTAGGAATGGGAATGGCTTTTCTTCGTCAGATTCCTGTACAATATAAGGGTATTCAACAGAAAGGACTTTTGCGATGGCCTATACACACGTACAAACATTCAATCCCGAAATTCTGTATGCTTTCGATCCTCTGAACGAAGCCGGGAACTATTCCAAAACGCACAGCCACAACTTTCTGGAAATCAGCATCCTGCTGGAAGGGGAAGCCGATTACTTGGTGGACGGAGAACGGCAGGACTTGGGAACCGGCACCGTCATGCTTTTCAATCCGGGCGTGAAACATGCGGAGCGGCAAAAAGAGGGCACGTTTTCCCATCAATTGCATATCGGTTTGACAAACCTTTCGCTGAACGGACTTCCTCGCAATCATTTCCCGAATAAGCGCGCTTTGCTGGATCTCGGTTGTTATGCGGATGCCTTCATGGAGAAGGCCTGGCGGGTGACGAAAGAGTTCAACGAGCAGCGGAGCGAATATCAGCTGATGGGGAAAGGGTTGATACTGGAGATGCTGGGGTTATTGTTGCGGAGTCTGGAGGACGGATCCGACAATACGCTCCCGCCGGCGCTCTCTGAAACGGCCGTCCGCCAACAGCATCTGGTGAACCATGCCGTCTATTATCTGGAAAACCACCATTCTGAAGAAATCACGTTGGAACAACTGGCGCAGCAACTCTTCGTCAGCCCGGCCCATCTTTCAAAAATATTCAAGGAAGCGACCGGATTGAGCCCAATCCATTACCTGATCCACGTGCGCCTGAAGCATGCAAAGGAACTGCTGAAGCAGGAAGAGTGGACCATCAAGGAAGTCGCCCAGGCTGTCGGTTACCAGGATGCGTACCACTTCAGCAAACTGTTCAAAAAATACTACGGGACTGCACCGTCCCAAGTCGCCAAGGAACAGCGACCGGTGTAGGGAGTATCGATAACAAGAAAAGGGCTGTATCATAACCAGAACAGAATTTTCTGGATTTGATACAGCCTCTTTATGTGGAAATTTAATTTACGCTCAGAGATACCCCGCCAAAAACCATTTGGCGGGCAAAAATGTCCAAGGGCAACACGAGATAGCCCGCCAAAACCTATTAGGCGGGGTAAAACGTCCGAAGGCAACACGAGATTCCCCTTCAAAGACAATTTGGCGGGGAATTTCACGCCAGCGGGATTCATCACGCTCTGGAATGTGTTCTTCGGAATTCTTTTGGTGTCTGGCCTTCGCGTTTTTTGAAGAGGTAGCTGAAATAATTTGGGTCGTTGTAGCCGATGTCCATTGCGATGGCGGACAGCTTGTCATCCGTCCCGACCAACAACTCCTTGGCATGCTGCAGGCGGCATTCGGTCAGGAAGTCGATGAAAGTCTGCCCCAAAGATTGCGAGAAGATGGTGCTGAAGTGCGACGGACTCAGGTTTACGGCATCGGCCACGACATTCAGGGAGATGTCCGGATCGGTGAAGTTCTCCTTGATGAATCCCAACGCTTTTTGGATAACGCTCTGATACTTCACCATGGAAGGGTTGATGTGGGCCGCCATGAGGAAGGCCAACAGCTTTTCGATGATTTGGGTATATTCCGCGGCATCGGCCGCCACCGCCGCCAGTTGATCAAGGTCGTTCATTTTTTCAAGCAAAGGCTGCTCCGAACCGGGCTTCTTTTTTTGGACAAGATGGCCCAGCTCGGTCAGCACGAAAAAGCGGAAGAGGCGGTTGCGTTCTTCGGTATCCCCGGGTGTTCCCTGAAGCTCCAGCACCAGTTCCTCCAGTTCATCCGCTTCGGTCTGGGCAATTTTTTGGGCCAGATCGAGTTTGAAAGGATTCGTCGGGGAAACTTCGCCGTCCTTGATGTCATCCTCGTAGCTGATGATCCGTTCGGTCCGTAGCACGCCATACGTCTGGAGCATGTTCTGCGTGTAGCGGTAAGCCTGCGGGATTTCGCTGAGCCGTTCGACGATCGGTCCGATCGAAACGATCAGGTCCTCCGCTTCCTCATCCTTCAGTTCATGGACGAGCGTTTGAGCCAGCTGGTAACTCTTTTCCAACAGCCTGTCCGTATCGCTGTCCATCAGCAGAAACTTGATGAAGCGCGACGAGATGCTGGAGAAAATGATGCTCTCGTCCGCTCCGAAAAGGAAATGCAGATAATTGCTGAAACGGAAATAATCATCGAAGTTCTTGTCGTAATGATTGGTTGCCAACACGACGCAGGTCTTTTTCCCGACTACCGAACGCTTCAAGGCGGCGGATTCCTGCAGCACTTCCGGAACCGATAAGTCACCGCGGAAGATGCCGTTCAGGAAATGATTTTTTTTCAGCTCGAAGATGAAATTATCCGCATGCGTATCCCGTTCCGTGACGGGTTCTTTTTGTTTGTCCAATACCGCGATGACAGCCTCCAGCGTTTGGATCAGTTCGGTGTCTTTGATCGGCTTCAGAAGATAGGCGTCCGCCTGCACTTGGATGGCGGTGCGCGCATATTCGAAATCATCGAAGCCGCTGATGAAGATGATGCGGATCCAAGGGAAGATCTTCCGTACTTCCTTTGCCAAACTCAGGCCATCCATGAAGGGCATCCGGATATCGGTCAGCAGGATATCCGGCTTGACATCCATGATCGAGGCCAATGCCATTTCCCCGTCTGAGGCTTCCCCCGAAAAAATCAGCGGGTGTGTTTCGGCGAGGGACAGCAGTTGGTTCCGCAGGCTGTCCCGGATCAGGTGTTCATCCTCGACTATAAAGACTTTATACATGTTTGATCGCTCCTTTTAGGTAATCTTCGGTACTGTCACGGTGACGGTCGTGCCTTTTCTGTAGGTGCTGTCGATAGCGAGGGAAGCGGTGTTGCCGTAATACAACAGCAGTCGCTTCCGGACGTTGTAAAGGCCATACCCGCCTTCACCGGAGTCGTCAACGGTGGCTTGAGCAAGGCGTTCCTGGATTTCAAGGAGCCGCTCCGCCTCCATGCCGATGCCGTTGTCGGTCACGAAGAATTGGATCGTGTCATTCGTATAGGTCGCCGCGACGGTCACTTTCCCGGCCCGGCGGACATGCTTGGTTCCGTGGTAGACCGCATTTTCCACCAACGGCTGCAGGATCATCTTCAGCACTTCCGTCTGGAGGATGGCATCCGGGATGTCGATGGCGAACGTCAACATGGCCCCGTAGCGGATCTGCAAAATCGTCAGGTAATCTTCCACGTGGCGGATTTCTTTCTCGATTGTGATCCAGTCCTGACCTTTGCTTAAGGAAATGCGCAGAAAATCGGAGAGGGCGTAGGTCATCGTCTTCACCTGCTCGCTGTTGCCTTGCTCGGCCAATGACAGGATGGCATCCAGCGTATTGTAGATGAAGTGGGGCGTAATCTGCGCCTGCAGGACACGCAGCTCGCTTTGGGCCAGATCGAATTGCTTCACGGCGTTTTCTTCGATCAGCACATGCAGATTCCGCGCCATGTCATTCATGCTTTCTGTTACGACGCGCAGCTCCGCGACTTCCGGCTCTTCTGCGCGGTAATCCAGATGGCCTTGCGATAGCTCCTCGGAAAGGACGATCAGGTCGTTCAACGGCTCTTGGATCTGCTGCGTCAAAAAGCGGTTGTTCTTCCGGGCATAGTAGACGATTATCAGGACGATGACGATCTCAAACAGGATCAGATAATAGAGCGACACAAGCATATCATCGCTGGTTTGTCCCGCAAGTTCGATTTCGACACGCACAAAGTCCTGCAGGATAGCATAAAGCAGGACCGTGACGGCGTCGACTTGGACCATGATGGCTTCATTTTCAGCAAACGGCCGTCCGTTGGCGATATTGCTTTCCATCTCGGAAATGTAATGGTCGAGCGTGTCCAAGGTCCGCAAAGCGACGTCCAGTGTGGCGGCTTCCTTTGCGGTGGTGGTGTTGGCCTGGATTTCTTCGATGGCCAGCCGCACCTTGTCCAACTCGTTGCCGGACTCGTAATCGGTGACTTGGATGAGGCCGAAGACCAGGTCCCACAGTTCCTCCAAAACATTTTCCTGGACAATGGTCGAAACGGCATTCGCTTCCTCGACGTTCGCCAGTGCGCTGCGGTAGTTCAGGATATTGCGCGTGTAAAAGATACTGATCACCAGCAAGGGAATCAGGGTGATGCTGAAGAGCAGGCGATTGGTCTGCTGGAAAATATCTTTGATGCTGGCTGTTTTTTCCATCACGTTGCCTCCCTCCCTAATATTCCCTTGGCGGAATGCTGTCGAGATTCCCTGTATCGGAAAAGACCGTTTCGGGCATGTAGATTTCATCCGGGATGGTATTGCCGTTCAAATAGCGCTTGATCGTGTTGCGGACATACCAGCCGGCGTTCGGATTGCATTCGACGACGCAATTGACTTTGCCGGCGCGCAGATTTTCGATCATCTCCGCTTGGCCGTCGATCGTGACGATGAGGATGTCCTGGCCGGGGACGATGCCGTTTTCTTCCATGATCTCCAGCATACCCAACGTCATCTCATCGTTATGGCTGTAGAGGACATCGATGCCTTCCCAGCCGTTCTCTTCGATGTATTTCCGGAAGACATCCTTCGCCTTGGAACGGATAAAGTCCCCTTCCAAGGAGGCTGCGATGGATATCCGCGAATCGCGGCTGATCACTTCCATGAACCCTTCACTGCGGAAATTGGTCGGCGAAGTATTCGCAAGCCCTTTCATTTCCAAAATCTTCACGGAGGACTGGGAGCTGTTTTGGAAATGATTGGTGATGTAGAGTCCCGCTCGGTTTCCTTCAGCCTTGAAGCTGGAACCGATGTGCGTCAAATAAAGATTTTCTTCCGATGTACGGATATGCCGATCGACAACGATAACGGGAATGCCCGCATCTTTTGCTTCCAACAGAACAGCATCCCAACCATCTTCCACAATCGGAGTGAAGACAATCATATCTACTTTATAGGCGATGAATGTGCGCATGTCCTGGATCTGGCGGTCTTGTTTCATGAAGCCGTTCCGGTACAGCACTTCGTAGCCTTCTTTATCCAATTCTTCTCTTATTGATTCTGTGTGGCGCTTGCGCCAATTGCTCTCCGTTCCGGACTGCGAGAATCCGATGACGATGTTGCCTGGCTCTTCTTCCGCATCAGGGCTGTTCGCGCAGCCGCCGACAACAAAGAGCAAGAGGAGCAGATGCAATAGATACTTCATGGCGGGAAACTTCCTTCCTATATATAACCAAAATGAAACGCTACCATCGAATAGTTTAGCACAGTTTATGGGGCCTTCGAAAAAAAACAAAGAAAATCGGAAAAAATTCATATGGAAACGGATACAAATCAGTAAGAATATCAAGGAACTGGAAAAGATAGTGAATGTAAGCGGTGTCTGTTAGCGATACAATGTGTATATCAAATAAAACAGCAGTGGAGGAATCAGGGATGAAATTCAATTGGAAGAAAAGTTTTCTTACAGCAGCAACGTTAGTATCCGCAGTAGCGCTAGGTGCTTGCGGGGATGGCGAAGCATCTACAGGGGATGCCGGTTATGTAGGAATCGCGATGCCGACTAAGTCAGCCGAGAGATGGATTGCGGATGGCAACAACATGGTTACTGAGTTGGAGAAGCTGGGTTATAAAACGGACCTTCAATACGGCGAGGACAAAGTAGAAAACCAAGTGGCCCAAATCGAAAACATGATCACAAAAGGTGTGGATCTTCTGGTAGTTGCTTCCATCGATGGATCCGCTTTGACGGACGTGCTTGAAAAAGCAGCCAATGAAGGCATCGAAGTCATCGCTTACGACCGTCTATTGATGAATTCCGAACACGTCGACTACTATGCAACTTTCGATAATTTCGGAGTGGGTGTGCTTCAGGCTTCCTACATCGAAGATGCATTGAACTTGAGTGAAGGCGAAGGCCCGTACAATATCGAACTGTTTCGGCGGCTCTCCGGATGACAACAACGCCTTGATCAATTACAACGGCGTGATGTCTGTGTTCCAACAATACGTCGACAGCGGCCAATTGGTCATCCCTTCCGAACAAACGAAATTCAACCAGATCGCAACCCTGCGTTGGGATGGATCGACTGCACAAGCCCGGATGGACAACTTGTTGAGCGCAAACTATACGGATAAAACATTGGATGCGGTCTTGTCTCCTTATGATCCGATCAGTTTGGGGATCATTTCTTCCTTGAAAGGTGTAGGTTACGGCTCAGACGAAAAACCATTACCAGTCATCACAGGTCAAGATGGAACCCAAGCAGGCGTGAAATCGATCATTGCCGGCGAACAGACACAAACTATCTTCAAAGATACGCGTATCTTGGCTCAAAACACAATCGAAATGATCGAAGCGATCTTCAACGAGGAAGAAGTGCCTGTAAACGATACAGAAACGTATGACAACGGCGTGAAAATCGTACCGACTTATCTGGCTAATCCGATCTCAGTCGATAAAGAGAATTATCAAGCGGAATTGATCGATACAGACTACTATTCTGAAGAAGATTTAGGCCTATAAAAATGTGAATAATGGAGACTTCCTTTGCGACGCCAAGGAAGTCTCTTCCATAGAGGAGGGGTATCATGGCGGATTATATATTGGAGATGCGGAATATCGTCAAAGAATTTTCTGGCATCCGAGCATTGAGTGATGTGAATCTGAAAATCGAGCGTGGCGAAATACATGCGCTATGCGGCGAAAATGGCGCGGGGAAATCCACGCTGATGAATGTGTTGAGCGGTTTGTATCCGTACGGCAGCTATGAGGGGGATATTGTCTACAACGGCGAGCCCTGCAAATTCAAGAATCTGAAGGACAGCGAAAATGAAGGCATCGTCATTATCCACCAGGAGTTGGCGCTCAGCCCGTATCTGTCCGTAAGTGAAAATATTTTCCTCGGTAATGAACAGGCGAAGCACGGCATCATCGACTGGGATTTGACGGAAAAGAAGACAACCAATCTGCTGAAGACAGTCGGATTGAAAGTGAATCCAAATACGCTCGTTTCCCAGATTGGGGTCGGGCAGCAGCAATTGGTAGAAATCGCGAAAGCATTCTCGAAATCGGTACGCCTATTGATCTTGGATGAACCGACAGCCGCACTGAATGAGGAAGAGAGTGCCAATCTGTTGGAGCTGATCAAGGAATTC
>CAWFEB010000020.1:0-224062 GCA_963814755.1 uncultured Carnobacteriaceae bacterium | reverse complement strand
AAGTATTTTGAAATTCATTATATGGCTATTGCATAAGTGTCTTTTGAGCGTTGCTCTCAAAAGCTGCTTCAAACGGAACTTTTCGTAAGCTTCCGCTTTCGTTTTTTTCGGGACTATGGTATTTTTATGATGATGGAACAGGAGGAATCTGGATGAAACGAATTGACCGAATCTACGAGTATATAAAAATTCGCTCGCAGGAGTATACAGAAGCTGCTTTTGAGCAGGGGAACGAAGGCGTGACGACTCAGGAAGTTGTGACGGAGCTTCAGATCATACGGCCCAATGCAAGCAGCGACTTAAATGAGCTCGTGCGTCAGGGAAAACTGATCAAATCCTCTGGACGACCGGTCAGATATGCGGATCACTCTTTGAAATGGCCTGAGCGACCACAAAAAAAGATGCACTCATATAAAGAAGACCAACCCAAGCCAACAGCAAGGCCAAACAGCGAAACACGCGGCCCTGTTTCTGGAATTTCTCGTGTTCCCGCAACCCGGGAAGGAAATAATGCGGGCAGCCGTGAAACAAATAATGAGGTGTTTGCGAATGTAATCGGTTCAAATGACAGTATGCGGACTCAAGTTGATCAGGCAAAGGCGGCGATCCTCTATCCTCCTAAGGGGTTAAGCTGCTTGATCACTGGACCGACAGGAAGCGGGAAAACCTTTTTTGTTCATGCGATGTTTCGTTTCGCGCAAGCAAATCAAGTTTTTGCAGCTGATAAGGAACTGGTTGTGTTCAATTGTGCCGACTATGCGCACAATCCTGAGTTATTGATGGCTCATTTGTTCGGATACCGCAAGGGTGCTTTTACAGGAGCGACAGAAACGACGGACGGATTGATCCAACGGGCAGACGGCGGCATGCTCTTTATGGACGAAGTGCACCGCCTACCGCCTGAAGGTCAAGAAATGATTTTTTATCTACTGGATCACGGTACCTATAATCGATTAGGCGAAACCGATAAAGCCAATAAAGTCAATGTCCGTCTTGTTTGTGCTACGACGGAAGATCCCGCTTCCAGTTTGCTTCAGACCTTTGTTCGACGCATTCCGATCGTCATTAAATTACCGCAATTTTCAGAGCGTCCGATTGCGGAACAGCTGGATTTGTTGAAGCGGATGGTCTCGATCGAAGCCAATCGAATCCAAAAAAGCATCCACGTGAAACAGGATGCAGTGAAGGCATTGATCGGCAGCGTAACCTACGGAAATGTCGGGCAGCTGAAATCGAATGTCCAGCTTGTTTGTGCGCGTGCCTTTTTGAAATATATGAATTCAGATGAAATATCGATTACGTTGGATGAGCTGACACCAGAGATCCAAAACGGTCTGATGAATCTGGCGAATAATCATCGTGAGCGTTTGAATGAACTCACTCGGATACTGGAGCCTGTGCTGATGTTGGTGCCGAATGAAGGAGAGGAAAACCAACTGATCAGCGATTCCTATGAGCTTCCTTATAATCTGTATGAAATTATTGGAAATAAGGCCGCACTGCTGCGTGAAGAAGGGCTCGATAAGGAATCCATCAACCATTACATCACGACCGACATCAATGTCCATCTGAAGTCTTTTTATCGTGATACGGGGTTGACCTTTGACACAGAGAAAAAACTTTCCGAAATCATTGATCAACGAATTATTCGCTTTGCTAAGAGTATGTTTGAGTATGCGCAAGATCATTTGGATTATCACTTCCAACGGAATTTCGTCTATGCGATGAGTCTCCATATCAGTTCGTTTTTAAAACGGATCCAATTAGGCGAAAACAGCCGGACGCTCCATGCAAGCATTAAAAATATGGTGGAAGATTATCCCCAAGAGTTTGCAGTCGCTAAATGGATGAAACAAGAACTGCAAAAAGAATACAGTATTAGCATCCCCGAGGTGGAGACTTATTACCTGACTTTGCTGCTGGTTTCATTAAAGCAAGACAAAGTCTCAGGGAGAGTGGGTGTTGTGATTGCCGCCCATGGCAGGAGCACAGCAACGAGCATGGCCGAGGTTGTGACGACACTGTTGGGTGTCGACAATATCCGCGCTGTAGATATGCCTCTTGAGATGAAGCCCCAAGTGGCCCTCGAAAAAATTATTCATTGTGTCCAAGAAATCGATCGAGGCAGCGGAGTCATTTTATTGGTCGATATGGGCTCGCTGGCGACTTTTTCGGAAAAAATCACCGAAAAAACAGGGATTGAGGTCAAAACGATCGACATGGTCACGACTCCAATCGTTTTGGAGACGGTGCGCAAGACGGATCTTGTTGAAACGACACTTGATGAAATTTATCGATCGCTCCAATCTTTTCGTGGTTATGCAGGCAGCAACGTGACCACGAGAGAAGAGAACGGGCACACTTTACAGCGCAAAAAGGCGATCATTGCGATCTGCGCTTCGGGTGAAGGGACAGCGCAAAAGATGAAAGAGCTTATCGACAAGCATTTGGAGAAATATTTTGATGTGGAAATCGAGGTGCTGCCGATTTCGGTGATCGACATGGATGAGCAGCTGGTTCACTTGCAACAGGAGTATGAAATCCTGGCTACAACAGGAATCGTCAAACCAAAAATCGATGCCGTTTACATTCCAATGGAACATTTCTTCAATGGAGATGCCGAAAAAGTATTGGACTACTTAGTGGAAGAGTCCGAATCCTATGATGATAGTGAGTTGACATTGGAAAAGGCAAAGCAGATATGCGTGGAATACATGACGCAAAGCTTTACTTTCTTGAATCCGCAAAAGCTGATCGAACCTTTGTGGAAGTTTAGTAGTTCCTTAATGAAAAATGAAGAAAATTACTCCCAAGTAATCAATCTTCTGATGCACCTTGCGGGGATGTTTGAGCGGTCCCTGCGCCAGGATACATTGGTCGCGCCGCAAGAGGAACTTGAACGGACTGAACGGACAGAAACATTTAAGCAGCTGGAACAGTCCTTAAATCTCCTGAGCCGCACCTTTCAAATTGAGATGCCGAAAGATGAAGTATACTATCTGCAGCAACTGTTGGCCTATCAAGAATAACGATACAGTATCGCATACACTAACAACAAATAAAAAAATACACTAAGACACTATCGGGTTTAGTGTATTTTTTTGTGCTTTTTTATCGTAAGGAATGTGCCATACACTAAGTTGGCACGCTTTTTGCATATAGTATAGTGTCTGGTAAATGGCCTACCAAGCTATTTATCCAAACAGTCACAAAAATATATTCAATAGGAGGTATACAAATGGTAGGAATTATCCTAGCAAGTCATGGAGATTTCGCTGAAGGCATTCTGCAATCTGCTTCGATGATTTTCGGCGAACAAGAAAATGTCAAAGCAGTGACCTTGGCGCCTAGCGAAGGACCGGACGATGTCAAAAGCAAAGATGCAAGAGGCTATCGCATCCTTTGACAATCAAGATGAAGTGCTGTTCTTAGTCGATTTATGGGGCGGTACACCGTTCAATCAAGCCAACAGTCTTTTTGAAGCACATAAAGACACATGGGCGATTATCGCCGGAATGAACCTTCCGATGGTCATCGAAGCGTATGCTGCACGTCTGAGCATGGAATCAGCACAAAAGATTGCTGCTCAAATTCTTCCAGCAGCGAAGGATGGCGTAAGAGCTAAGCCTGAAAGTTTAGAGCCAAAGAAAGTGGAAGCGGCTTCTAAGGGGCAACAGCTAAAAGGCAGCCTTCCTGCAGGCACAGTCGTGGGCGATGGCAAAATCAAGTTATCGTTAGTTCGTTTGGATTCACGGTTGCTTCACGGACAAGTGGCAACAACGTGGGCGAAAACAACCGGAACAGATCGAATCATCGTGGTTTCGGATGATGTCTCAAGAGATGAATTGCGTAAAAATCTGATTGTGCAAGCGGCTCCTCCAGGAGTCAAAGCCAACGTGATTCCAATCAAAAAAATGATCGAAATTGCCAAGGATCCTCGTTTTGGGAACACGCATGCGCTCTTGCTTTTTGAAACAGTGCAAGATGTCGTTCGGGCAATTGGAAGGCGGCGTGCAGATTGAGGAATTGAATGTTGGATCAATGGCTCACTCAGTCGGCAAGGTTGTTGTGAATAAGGTCTTGTCAATGGGGCCTGAAGATGTGAAAGCATTTGAAACATTGAAAGCAAAAGGCGTTAAATTTGATGTCCGGAAAGTTCCGAATGATTCATCGGAAAAAATGGATTCGTTGCTGAAAAAAGCTAAGGAAGAATTAGCAAAGGCATAACAAGAAAAGAGGAGGTATATTATGTCAGTCGTTTCAATTATTCTAGTCATCATCGTGGCATTCTTTGCCGGGATGGAAGGCATTTTAGATGAATTCCAATTCCATCAACCGCTCGTTGCATGTACACTTATCGGACTTGTCACAGGTAATCTTGAAGCTGGTATTATTCTTGGCGGATCATTACAAATGATCGCATTAGGTTGGGCAAATATCGGAGCAGCTGTAGCACCTGACGCAGCACTTGCTTCTGTTGCATCGGCAATTATTTTGGTTTTGGGTGGTCAAGGTGTAAATGGCGTATCTTCCGCAATCGCCATTGCGATTCCTCTGGCTGTAGCTGGATTAGTCTTGACAATGTTCGTTCGTACGCTCGCTGTTCCTATCGTTCATTTGATGGACGCAGCTGCAGAACAAGGTGACTATCGCAAGATTGAATGGCTTCAAATTGGGGCTATTGCCATGCAAGGTTTGCGTATCGCAATTCCTGCTGCATTGCTTCTGTTCATCCCTGCAGACGCTGTCCGTTCTGGGTTGGAAGCAATGCCGGGTTGGTTGACTGATGGAATGGCAATCGGTGGTGGTATGGTCGTAGCCGTTGGTTATGCAATGGTAATCAATATGATGGCAACCAAAGAAGTATGGCCATTCTTCATCATTGGTTTCGTTGTTGCTGCTGTATCTCAATTGACGTTGATCGCATTAGGAGCCCTAGGTGTTGCAATGGCCTTGATCTACTTGAACCTTTCTAAAATGGGCGGTTCCGGTAATGGCGGTTCTGGCAATACTGGCGATCCACTTGATTCGATTCTCAACGACTATTAGGAAAGGAGACTGCAAACATGGCACAAAATACGGTAGATAAAAAATTCGTATTAACTAAAAAAGATCGATTAGCGGTTGCTTGGCGTTCCACCTTCATTCAAGGATCATGGAACTATGAACGGATGCAAAACGGTGGCTGGGCTTTCGCAATGATTCCAGCAATCAAGAAACTTTATCCAGAAAAAGAAGATCGCGTCCTAGCATTGAAACGCCACTTGGAATTCTTCAATACACATCCATATGTGGCATCTCCAGTATTAGGAGTAACGCTGGCTCTGGAAGAAGAACGCGCAAACGGAGCTCCAGTAGATGATGTTACGATTCAAGGTGTGAAGGTCGGAATGATGGGACCTCTTGCCGGTGTTGGTGACCCTGTGTTCTGGTTTACAGTCCGTCCAATTCTGGGGGCTTTAGGTGCATCCTTGGCCTTAACAGGAAATATCTTAGGACCTATCTTATTCTTTGTTGCATGGAACGCTATCCGTTGGGGATTCATGTGGTATACCCAAGAATTCGGTTATAAGGCTGGATCAAAAATCACTGAGGATTTGTCTGGCGGAATACTGCAAGATTTGACAAAAGGAGCTTCCATTCTTGGGATGTTCGTATTGGCTGCCTTGGTGCAACGTTGGGTATCCATCTCGTTTGCTCCAACCGTTTCTTCAGTGAAACTTTCAGAAGGCGCATTTATCGACTGGGAAAACCTGCCAACTGGCACTGCCGGCATCCAGGAAGCCCTGACACAGTATACTTCAGGCTTGTCACTGACTGATACAAAAGTTACGACCTTGCAAAATAACTTGGATCAATTGATCCCTGGCTTGGCAGCATTGCTGTTGACATTCCTTTGCATGTGGTTGTTGAAGAAGAAAGTTTCTCCAATCGTGATCATTCTTGGACTGTTCGTTGTTGGTATCGGCGGACGCTTGATCGGATTGCTATAATTTTCGGATGCATCAAAAATGATGATTATGAGGCTCAGGCAAACAAGCCTGAGCCTTGTTTTTCTTGTAAAAAGCAAAGAGTGTATATTATACTCAAACCAGACGAAAAGAGAGAGGGGCATATGCAATGGTTGAATCCCTGAATGCAAAGGTTGATATGGCAGTGGATGGTACTTCTTATATGGGGTTGACGGACTATGGGAAAATTATGATCGGAGATAAAGCGTTTGAATTTTATCATCATCGTGACCCCCGAAAGTTCATTCAAATCCCTTGGGAAGAGGTCGATTATGTCCTTGGCATCCGTGATGTTCAAAGGAAAATGGATTCCACGTTTTGCGCTTCAAACAAAGAAAGATGGTACGTATACTTTTTCAGCAAAAAACCCCAAGGACGTGTTACGTGCGATCCGCATCTATGTAAAACCAGATCATATGGTTCAATCATTGGGTTTCTTCGATGTTTTGAAGAATGCCTTCAAGCACATGTTCAAAAAGAAAGCATCCTGATTTGCGGTGGGAAATTTAGATGCATACGGTTGGCGGTTGCTGGATGAGCGATTTAAGGAGGTTCTAAGGTGGTAATGGATATTCGATTAGTACGAATCGACGATCGTTTGATTCATGGACAGGTGGCAACCGTGTGGACAAAGCTAAGCAAAGCAGAGCGGATTATTGTCATCAGTGATGAGGTGGCGAAGGATCATCTGCGAAAGACGCTCTTGCGTCAGGTCGCTCCACCAGGTGTAAAGGTCAATGTGATTCCGGTAGAAAAGTTTATCGAAATTTACTTTGATGATACACACAATAAATTCCGCGCGATGCTCTTGTTTACGAATCCTACAGATGTCGCACGAATCGTACAAAGTGGCGTTCAAATTGATTCCGTCAACATCGGCAGTATGAGCTATTCGGATGGCAAGAAGATGATCACAAACGCAGTAGCGGTTGATAAACGCGATATTCAGGCTTTTGAGTACTTGAACTATAAAGGCATCCACTTGGATATCCGGAAGGTCGTCGCTGACAATAAAGTAGATCTCATGCAAGTGCTGAAAAAAGAAGGATTAGTGTGAGCGCATATTAAAAGAAGACACGAAGCGAACGGAACAGCGCCTTGTGCCTTCTTTATTTTAGACGGAACGGTATACTATCCATGAGGTGACGGAATGTTAAAAGAAGCATGTGTAGAAAATTTTACGAACGTCCCGGGGGTCATCGAGCGCGGGGCTAAACGGATTGAATTGTGTGACAACTTGGCAGTAGGGGGAACGACACCAAGCATTGGCGTCATCAAAACTGCAGCGGAGTATTGCTCCGGCAAAGATGTGTCCATTATCGTGATACTGCGACCACGAGGCGGAGATTTTGTTTATTCCATTATGGAAAAAGCCATCATGATGCGGGATTTAGAAGAAATAATTGCCTCGCATGCCAATGGTATTGCGGTAGGGGCTTTAACCGCAGCTAACGAATTGGATAAACCATTTTTGGAAGAAATCGCCAAGCTGGCCAGCGATAATGGAACCGAGCTTGCTTTCCATATGGCATTTGATCAAATACCGGAAGATAAGCAAAGAGACGCATTATTATGGTTGGGAGAAATTGGTTTTACACGGATTTTGACGCATGGCGGTCCAACAGAAAACACGATTTTCGATAACGCAGCGCACATTGCCGAACTTGCGAAAATCAGTCCAGACATGACGATCATGCCGGGTGGCGGCATTACGAAAGACAATCTCGCAGACCTTGTAAAGGTTTTGGAATTCACCGAAGTCCACGGGACACGAATTGTGTAAGAATCTATATTACTGAATAGACTTCTTTGATTGTTTCAGTAGAATCGCCGATAATGGCGACAAAAAGGTCGACCGGGAGATTTTCCGGCCGACCTTTTCGTTATGCATTTTTAGTAAGTGTAGTTATTCAGCGCATTCCACAACAGGAACTCATTGACGCCGGCATCGGCTAACGCCTGAACCTGCGCATCGACTTGCGCTTTGCCGTAGGTTTGGTAGAACCCGGAACCCAGATAGGAAGCGGTGAAGTCCTGCAACCATGGTCGGCTGGTAGGCGGTGTCTCAAGGGTTGCAAGCAACTCATTTTCGACCTTTATGTATTCGGCGACCAGTTCATATGGGTATAGATCCGGTTTGTAGATGCCGAAGTAATCGGTGCCCCAGTGGCTCGGGTAGATCATCGACGAGATGACATCGACATTCTCGGAAATCTGCGGGAAGTTCTGGCCGATGCCTGATGCTTCGACGACAGAAGCGGTATAGCCGAAGATATCAACGGATACATCCACGCCGTAAGGCATCAGTTTTTCTTTCGCATAAGCGGTGAAGTCAGTGATGGCCTGCACGCGTTTTTCGTCGTCGGTCATCTCCAAGATCGGCGTATTCGCCCATGTCGTAATTCAATGTGATCGCCCCAGACTTCAAAGCCTTCCGGGAAGCGGACATAGTCGAACTGGACTTCCTTGAATCCGACTTTAGCGGCTTCGATCCCGACATTGACTGCGTAATCCCAAGTCTGCTTCAGGAACGGATTGATGAACGATTCGCCGTTGGAAGCGACCCAGACGGAGCCATCGCTGTTCGTGAAGGACATTTCCGGTTGTTCGTTGGCCAACAAGGTGTCCTTGAAGGTCACGATGCGGGCGATCGGATAGATCTGTTTCTCTTCCATCACGTCCATCAACTCTTCGATATCCGGGATATACTCTTCCGTGTTTTCTTGAATATGCGAATCAGCGGAGTTGAAATCCGCCGTCACGACGCCCATGTCGTCCTTGATGTCGATGACCATCGCGTTCAGGTCGTTCGAATCGACGTAATCGACTAGTTTGTTGAATTTTTCTTCATAGCCGACCGAGTAGGCCGTCACATAGATCCCTTTGACACCGTCAGCCGGATAGGCGATTTCGACGCCGCTGTCGTAGAAGAATTTCTTCGGCAGTTCCTTGGCGGTAGGGGTCTTCAAAAGGGCACCTTGGCGCAGCGTCAGCGTGCTTGTGGCTGCTGTCGTTTCTGCAGTAGCGCTATCGCTAGCAACTGAGCTTTCGGTTTCGCTGGCCGATGCAACTGTTGTGCCTGATAGAAAAAACAATAAACTGGCGGCAGCGAGTGTCTGTTTAAAATATGTCATCATTACATTTCCTCCCGTTCAGGCGATTCGATTACGTTCGGGTCCACGATTGTGATATCTTTCGCGCGCAGGCCATCGATGATGGCGCCGATCGCGTCGTTTGTCCATGGGCGATCATGCATCAGCAAGTTCGCACCGTCACCGAGGTACTGCGAGTTCACCATGACATCGGCTAAAGCAGTGCCTTCCATGAACTCTTCCACCCAGTCATAGCCGTAGGTCCAGTTCATGATTGTCATACCTTCCGCGGCTGCAATCGCCATGGTGTCGTCATTGTACTGTCCGTAAGGGGCGCGCAGGAAGCGCGGACGCTCTCCGGTGATCTCTTCGATCAGGTCATTCGTTGATTTGATCTCTTCCAGTTGCTCATCGTAGGTCAAAGATTGGAAATCGGGATGCGAATAGGAATGGTTCCCGATTTCGAAGCCCATGTCATAGACGGTCTTGATGTCTTCTCTCGCTTGTTCGTTCGTAAGGAATTGTCCCATCACGAAGAAAATGGCATTGGCCTCTTTAGATTTAACTGTTTCGGCAATTTCCACGGTATAGCTGTTCGGTTGCTGCGGCGCATCATCGAAAGTCAGCAAAGCGACTTGCGTGTTGCCGTCCTCAGCGATCGGTTGGACAGTGGAAATCTCTGGGTTGATGCGGTATTCATAGCTGACGGGCTCAGCTTTTTTTGCTGGCGTTTCTGCAGCGGCAGCCTCAGAGGATTCCTCAGCTCCGGCAGAAGAATCGCTTGCTGTGCTTCCCTCCGTACCGATTGCCGCGATGGCTGCTTCCAATTCAACCAATTGCGCATCCAAAGTCGTCAAATTCTCAGCGACGGGAGCAAGGTTGGTTTGGTTTGTTTCGGCACTCAGATTGATTGCTTCGATGCCTGCGAAGAACGTATCAAAAGTGGCATCATCTGCTCCGAATCCGGTCAATAGTTCTTCTTCCTTATCCAAGCTGTCTCGATAGGCAGCTAGGTAAGCCAATGAATTTTCGCTGAACAAATCCAGCGTTTCGCCGATTGCCTGCATCTGATCCAGCGGCAAGGTTTCTTCGTCGAATGCAACGAAGTCGGTTTTCGTCTCGGCCAAACCTTCCAAAGCGCTTTCAATCGAATCGGCTAAAGTGCGGCGTTCCTCAAGGTTGCTGAACACGGCTGCCGAGCCATCTTTGAAGGTTTTTAATTCTTCATCGCTGGCCAGCGATTCATCGAATGTTTTCTGTAACGCGGTCTCCAATTGTTGCAGCTCATTCAATTGGGAAACAATTTCGGTTTCCTCGGTTTTGATCTGTAGTGATTGTCTCTGACGCTTCTTTCACTTGGTCCGCGCAGGCTGACAATACCAGAGCACCGGCAAAAACTAATGCAATCTTCTTACCTCTCAACATAAACAAGCTCCTTTATTACGTGATATATAACAATACAATCATCATTATACCGAAAATGGGGATTCTTTATCAAGGTTGTTTGCGATATATGCAGAAAATTGTTAAAGATTCATTAAAAAAGGAGTCGGAACTTCCATGATAAATAAGCCTGCAAGCGGAAATGCCGGAATCAATGACTATACAATTTTGAAAATTAGTTTACAATAGATAGAGGCAAAAGATACGGAAAAACGTTAATTTCAGAATAAGTGAGGCTATCGGATGATTATCTATTATATATTGGCCATTTTGCTGTTGGTCCTGGACCAGTGGAGCAAAATTGCCATCGTAAATAATTTTGCATTGCACGAAGTAAAGGAAGTGCTACCGGGTATCTTGTCCCTGTTCTACATTCAGAACGAGGGTGCTGCCTGGGGGATTTTTGAAGGAAGAATGTTCTTTTTCTTCATCATCACCGTAGTTGTTGTGGGCGCGATGGTCTATAATGCGCACAAGCAAGGATTCGACAAAAAAATCGTGGGCATCAGTTATGCTTTTCTTTTGAGCGGTGCTCTCGGCAATTTCATCGATCGGATGCGTTTGGGATACGTGGTGGATATGTTCCGCCTGGACTTCATCGATTTTCCGATTTTTAATGTGGCGGATGTCTGTTTGACGATAGGCGTCATCCTGATGACGATCTATATCCTCTTCATGGAAGAGGAAGAAGAAAAAATAAGTTCAAAAAATAAGCTAAAGTAAAGTGGGATTCAAATGACAGAAAAAATCGTTTTTAATATTGATGGTCAAACCGGCAGGATCGATAAGATCTTGGCGGATTTCATGACCGGTACAAGCCGCTCGCAGATTCAGGCATGGATCAAAGACGGCAATCTGATGGTGAACGACAAAGCCGTCAAATCGAATTATAAGGTTCAAGAAGGGGATCTGCTGGAATTGACGATTCCGGAGCCAGTACAGATCAACGTAACGCCTGAGGACATTGCATTGGATGTCATCTACGAAGACGATGCGCTGTTGGTCGTCAATAAGCCATCAGGGATGGTTGTTCATCCATCCAAAGGGCATCTTTCCGGCACCTTGGTAAACGGATTGTTGTTCCACGTAAACTCACTATCCGACGGCACAGCCAATATCCGTCCGGGAATCGTTCACCGCATCGATATGGATACATCCGGCTTGCTGGTTGTCGCGAAGACGAACGAAGCGCACCAGAAATTGGCGGAGCAGCTTGAGAACCACACGATGGAACGGGCCTATCTTGCTTTGGTCCATGGCGTGATCCCGCATGATGACGGCACTATCGATGCGCCGATCGCCCGGATGTTGATCGACCGCAAAAAACGCACAGTAGCTGACGGCGGCAAAAAGGCAGTGACGCATTTTGATGTCATCGAGCGTTTCCGCGACTTCACTCTGCTGAAATTGCACCTTGAAACCGGCCGCACGCACCAGATCCGTGTCCACATGAAATACATCGGCCATCCGGTGGCTGGAGATCCTATGTACGGACCGGCTGAAACACTCAGCGGCCATGGCCAATATTTGCATGCGTCCACTTTGGGTTTCATCCACCCGACGACAGGCAAGGAAATGCGCTTCGAAGCACCTTTGCCTGATTTCTACAGCGAAAAACTGGCGGAACTGCGCAAAAACTGATTGACAGCAACGCCTCTATTCGTTATCATTACAGTAATATTGAAGGAACCTTTAAAATAGTCCAGAGAGGCTAAAAGGTGCATCACATTTTGTATAGCGTCACGTGACTGTACCCTTATGCCCACATGCATAAGGGTATTTTTTTTCATTTTGACGATGAAGGAGTAGTGGACATGGCAGAAGAAATCGAAATCATGGATGCCCAGACGATGAAACGCGCGCTGACCCGCATCACACATGAGATATTGGAAAAGAATGATGGCACCAAGAACCTGATTTTGGTGGGCATCAAGACGCGCGGCATTTACCTGGCCAAGCGCATAGCCGAACGGATCAAAGATTTTGAAGGCGTCGAGCTGCCGGTAGGGGAATTGGACATCACGCTGTACCGCGATGATGTGCACCGCGACACGAATGACAACCCCGTGCTGCACGAAACGAACATTCCGTTTTCGGTTGCCGGCAAGCATGTCGTCCTGGTGGATGATGTGCTGTTCACCGCCCGCACGATCCGGGCCGGCATGGATGCGGTGATGGACCTCGGGAGAGCGAAAAGGATCACGGTCGCGGTCCTGATCGACAGAGGACACCGGGAACTGCCGATCAAAGCCGATTATGTCGGTAAGAACATTCCGACATCCCAGGCGGAACAGATTTCCGTCCAGTTGGATGAAGTCGACGGCATCGAAAAAGTTACATTGATCAGAGCGTAAACAATAGGTCGGTGATTCTTTAACTGTGTCCAGAGAGACACAGAAGAATTTGCTTTGAAGCTTGCTCCATCGCATTTTTTTAGATCACCTTTTTTGTAAAAATTAAGGAGGAAAATAATTATGAGTCAAGCTATGATGACAGTCGTGAGTCAGACAGAAATCGCAAAGGATATCTTCGAATTGCGCCTGAAAGGCGCGTTAGTGAATGAGATGGGAGCACCGGATCAATTTTTGCATATCCGTGTCCCAGGGGATGAATTGCTTTTGAGACGCCCAATCAGCATCGCTTCAATCGATGCCGAAAAGCAAGAATGCGTCATTATCTACCGTACCGAAGGAAAAGGCACCACAATCATCAGCCAGCTTACAGCAGGTGACGAATTGGACATCCTGGGGCCTTTGGGCAACGGTTATCCGATCGACATGCTCGAAGAAGGGCAGAATGCTCTGCTGATCGGTGGCGGCATCGGCGTTCCTCCGCTTTATGAATTGGCAAAACAATTGCATGCGAAAGGCATCAATGTTGTGAGCTGCTTCGGTTTCAAAAACAAAGAGGAAGTCTTTTATGAAGAAGAATTCGCTGCGTTCGGCAAAGTGAACATCGCGACGGATGACGGCAGCTACGGCAAGCAAGGCTTTGTGACGCAATACTTCGATGAACTGGACGGCTTCGTTCCGGACGCAGTCTTCGCTTGCGGTCCAAAAGGCTTGTTGGTGGCGGTAGCGAAGACATTTGACCCGAGCAAAACCTACCTTTCGCTGGAAGAGCGCATGGCCTGCGGTATCGGAGCCTGCTACGGCTGCGTCTGCGACAAGAAAAACAGCACATCAGCTTACGATAATTACAGAGTCTGTGTCGAAGGACCGGTCTTCAGAGCAGAGGAGATAGTATTATGAATCGATTAGCAGTCAGTTTACCCGGTTTGGAATTAAAAAACCCGATCATCCCTGCGAGCGGATGTTTCGGTTTCGGCGAGGATTACGGCAAGTTCTACGACTTGAGCCTGTTGGGCGCCATCATGACGAAAGCGACGACACTGGAGCCCCGCAGAGGCAATCCTACGCCGCGTTTGGCGGAAACGCCATCCGGCATGCTGAATGCCATCGGATTGCAGAACCCAGGTGTTGAGGTTGTTGTTGCACAGAAGCACACAGCACTTGAAAAATACGATGTGCCTTTGATTTCGAACGTTGCCGGAAACACAGTCGATGATTATTACCAAGTCTGCAAAGCCGTTTCCCAATCGCCGAACGTCAAAGCGATCGAATTGAACATTTCTTGCCCGAACGTCCACAAAGGCGGCCTGCAGTTCGGAACCGATCCGGAGATGGCAGCTGCCGTAACGCGTGCGGCCAAAGAAGGCGCAACCGTTCCGGTTTACGTCAAGCTATCACCGAACGTTACGGATATCGTCGAAATCGCCAAAGCGGTTGAAGCAGCCGGCGCGGATGGCATTTCGATGATCAACACTTTGGTGGGCATGCGCATCGATCTGCACACGCGCAAACCGATCATCGCCAACAAGACGGGCGGCCTTTCCGGCCCTGCCATCAAACCGGTAGCGATCCGCATGATCTATCAAGTGGCGCGCGCAGTCGATATTCCGATTATCGGAATGGGCGGCGTCTATACGGTGGATGATGTGCTGGAAATGTTCATGGCAGGAGCAAGCGCAGTCGGAGTCGGCATGGCCAACTTCACCGATCCCTTCGTTTGCCCGAAACTGATCGAACAGCTTCCGCAACGCATGGACGAACTGGGCATCAACAGCCTGCAGGAATTAATCAATGAAGTGAGAGAAGGCATCCTCAATGAACGATAAACCGATAATAGCGTTGGACTTTTCAACGAGCGAAGAAATCAAGAACTTCCTTTTGTTATTCAAAGATGAGCCGCTTTATGTAAAAGTGGGTATGGAACTGTATTACCAACACGGAGCGGAAATCGTGAAAAAGATCAAGGAAATGGGCCACGAAATCTTCCTGGACCTGAAATTGCATGACATCCCGAACACCGTTCACCGCGCCATGAAAGGCTTGGCCGCTTTGGATATCGACATGGTCAATGTCCATGCAGCAGGCGGTTCGGAAATGATGAAAGCCGCTAAAGAAGGTCTGATCGCCGGCACGCCGGCAGGAAGCGCCGTTCCGAAACTGATCGCGGTCACGCAATTGACTTCCACTTCCGAAGAAGCGATGCAGTCGGAGCAGTTGATCAAAGTCAGCCTGCAGGAGAGCGTCCTGCATTACGCAGACCTTACCTGCAAATCCGGACTCGACGGCGTCGTATGTTCCGCATGGGAAGCGCGCATGATCAAGGACCACACGAACGAAGACTTCATCTGCTTGACACCGGGTATTCGGCCGGCCGGCAGTGCGGTTGGGGATCAGAAGCGTGTCGCTACACCAGGCCGCGCAAGAGAAATCGGCTCAACCTTCATCGTTGTCGGTCGTCCGATCACCCAAGCAGCCGATCCGGTTGCAGCCTATCACGAAATCAAGAACCAATGGAATGGAGCGGAATAAAATGACGATAGCAAAAGAAGTAGCAAAATCATTATTGGACATCAAAGCAGTGAGCTTAAGCCCGCAGGACCCTTTTACTTGGGCATCAGGCATCAGAAGCCCGATCTATTGCGACAACCGCGTCACCATGAGCTACCCGGCTGTGCGCAAACAGATTGCGCAAGGCTTGGCTGATCTGATCAAAGAAAAATACCCGGATGCAGAAGTGATTGCCGGAACTGCGACTGCAGGCATCCCGCATGCTGCATGGATCGCCGACATTTTGGACTTGCCGATGGTCTACATCCGCAGCAAAGCGAAAGACCACGGAACAGGCCGCAAAATCGAAGGCAAAATCACCGAAGGCCAAAAAATGGTCGTAGTCGAAGACTTGATCTCCACAGGCGGCAGCGTCATCGAAGCATCCAAAGCAGCCGAACTGGAAGGTGCAAACGTATTGGGCTGCGTCGCCATCTTCACTTATGAATTGGCTAAAGGAACGAAAAACTTCGCCGATGCCGGTCTAGCTATCGACACCTTGTCCAACTACAGCACTTTGCTGGAAGTTGCCCATGAAACGAACTACATCTCCGAAGCTGAACTGGATTTGTTGAAAGACTGGAGCAAAGACCCTGAGAACTGGTTCAAGGGCTAAACTCACGTTAAAATGAATATAATGAGAAACCCCCGTAAACAAGAGCTTGAATCTTGTTTGCGGGGGTTTCTCATTAATTTTTTGCAAGTAAGCGCTCTAATGGTGGTATACTGTTTGCATATGTTTTTTGACAAGGACGAAAAGAGGTGAAAATGATGGCGAAGCAGGAATTCCAACTGAAACAAACGCAGCAACAATCGGTCCGGATGACCCAACAGCTGCGGCAGGCATTGCACATTTTGCAGATGCCCATGTCGGAACTTTCCGCCTACATAGAGGACAAGGCATTGGGGAATCCGTTGATGGACATCAAAAAGGGGGCATCGGGCACAGGCAGTGTAGCCGTCTCCAATGTTTACACGGCAGATAATCAGACGCCCTGGTATGAGCGGATGGAAAGCAAGAATCAGTCGCTCTATGATTTTCTGCATGAACAGATTTATTTGAACATGAAAAACACGCCGCTCAGGCAGTTGGTGCTGTTCCTCATCCGATACGTGACGGATGACGGTTATTTGGATATCAAGCTGGAAGAGGTTGCGGAGGCAACTTCGGCCGAGGATACGGAAGTGTTGGACGCCTTGACGCTGTTGCAGCAGTTGGATCCTCCCGGTGTCGGTGCCCGCGACCTGCAAGAGTTTCTGATGCTGCAGACCGAAAGGGACGAACAATCGCCCCCGCTGGCCTATTACATACTGGAAAATTATTTCAAGGAGCTGTCTACCTATCGCTTGGAGTCGATTACGGACGCCGAAGAGATCGACCATGACGAATTGATCGAAATCATCACCTATATGAGCAAGCTGAAGACGAAGCTGCAGTGGGAGACCACATTCGAGGAGACGGTCTTCATCGAACCGGACATCCATGTAGCCATAGGCGAGGACAATACACTGGACGTCTCGTTCAATCAAAGTGGCCTGCCATCGGTCGCGTTCAACGAAGACTATTACAGTGAATTGTTGGCATTGGCGGATAAAGATATGAAACGTTATCTGGAAGAAAAAAAGAAAGAAATTTCCTGGATCCAGCAGTGTGTTCTCCAACGGACACAGAACGTCATCAAAATAACGGAAGCGATCCTGCAGCTGCAGGCGGATTATTTCTTGGAAAAAGTCTCATCGATGAAGCCTATGACGATGAAAAACATCGCCAAACTGACGGACCTGAGTATTTCGACGGTGAGCCGGGTCGTGAACGACAAATACATGGCGACCCCGAAAGGCATCTTTGAATTGCGCTTTTTCTTCCGGAGCGGTTTTATGAAAGAGGATGACGGGGATCAGGTAGCCATCTCATCCATCGTCATCGAAACCGAAATAAAGGAAATGATCGGCCGCGAAGAAAAGGCAAAGCCGGTTTCCGACCAGTTGATTGCCGATCATTTCACCGCGCAGGGAATCGACATCTCCCGCAGGACGGTGGCGAAATACCGCATGGGTTTGGGCATACCCTCCAGTTCAAAAAGAAAAAGGACATAATTATGTCGATCGGTGAGTGGCTAATGAGACGATCAATGGGTGAAAGTAGGGATGATGGGACCATTGGCAGGGGTTGGTGAGCCAATCTTGTGGGGAGCATTATCAACACACACTGAACGGAAACCGGATGCGAAATCATTACGGTTTTCGTTTTTTATGTTCTTGCCAATGAAAAAGGGGCTGTATCAAAATCAGAAAAGTACTTTCTGGTTTTATACAGCCCCTTCTATTTTGGAATTGAATTTATGCTCAGAAAAAACCCGCCACAAGCGGTTAGGCGGGGAAAAACGGTTCAAATCACAGTCATAAAACCCGCCAAAACCACCTTGGCGGGGAAAAACGTCCGCGGACAACACGAGATTCCCCGTCAAATCCATTTTGGCGGGGAATCTCACTCACAATCATAAACACGAACCCTTGACCCGGGACTAGACAAGCATACCAACAAACCACAAAGAAGAAGCTGTCTCATTTCGAGACAGCCTCCTCTTTGCACGCTTTAGGAGAAGCGGACTTTGTATTATCGATCTTGCGATGCAACGGTAACCTGCTCTTAATCGGCCTTGAGCGTCCGGACCAGTTCCTTATCCGGCGTTACATAAAGGGTTTTTTGCCCTTCGTAGATGACGAAGCCGGGTTTCGCGCCGTTTGGTTTGCGGATGTTCTTGACCGCAACGTAGTCGACAGGGACGTTCGAAGAATTCTGGAACTTGGAATAATAAGCGGCCAAGGTCGCCGCTTCAAAGAGCGTCTCCTCGGAAGGGTGATTGCTTTCGATGATGACATGCGAACCGGGTATGTTTTTCGTATGCAGCCAAATATCCGATTTTTTTGCCGTCTTCAGCGTCAGCTGGTCGTTCTGCACATTGTTCTTTCCGATCAGTATGGTCGTGCCGTCCGATGACAGGAATTTGTGGGGCTTGCTGATTTTGTGCTTTTTCTGTTTACCTTTGTACTTTTTCTTCAAATATCCAGATTCGCGCAGCTCGTCCTTTATGTCCTCCAAGTCCTGCGGGTCGGAGAGTTGGATCAGCGTTTCGATGGATTCCAAATATTCGTTCTCCGCATGGGTATGTTCGACCTGCTCATTCACGTATGCGACGGCAGTGGTGAGCTTCTGATATTTGGAAAAGTATTTTTGGGCATTCTGGGAAGGGGTCAGCGCTGGATTCAAAGCAATCGTGATCGGATTCTCATCATCGTAGAAGTTGTTGAGCGTCACTTCCATATCGCCTTTTTTCATTTGATGCAGATAGGCCGTCAAGATCTCTCCCTTGATCCGGTAGACATCAGCTTTTTCCGTCTCCAACAGCGTCTGGTCCAGCTTCTTCAGCTTCAGCTGATTCTTCTTGCGTTCCGTGTTGACGATATGGAGCAGCTCGGAAGCAACTTGGTTGATGCGGTCCCGGGATGCTTTTTCATCATAGTAGGCGTCCAACAGTTCGCTGAGGCTGTCGTAATGCCTTTTTTCTCCCGGAAGACTTCGGAACGGGAAGGGGGTAAAATGTTGTTTCTTTGCGGATTCCTCGGTCAATGTCGGGATAGCTGTTTCCAGCTGTTGTTTAAATGCGAGAATCGCATCCGCTGCAGACAATCCATCCTGCTCCGTATAGTAGCTGATTTCCATTGCGGAATCGCTGCCTAAGCCCTGAAAAGCTCCTTGAAATGATTTGAACAGCGGTAATTCATCGCTGAATGTGGCTGCGACAGATGCCAGTTCCTCCTTTTCCATCTCAAAAGGGTTCGCTTTGTCCTGATGGGGCGGCAACTGATAGGCGACGCCTGGATGCAGCGGCCGGAAACTGTTTTGGTAAAACGGCACATGCTTCAGGCAATCGATGATCATCCTGGTTTGCTTATCGATCAGGAAGATGTTGCTGTGGCGACCCATCAATTCGATGATCAATTCCATCTGGCGCTGGTCGCCGAGTTCATCGAAATTCCGGAACGAGAAAATGATGATCCGGTCGTTGCCCAATTGTTTGATGTCTTCGATGTAGGCACCCTCCAGATTTTTGCGCAGCACCATACAGAAATTGGGCGCGGAATCGGGGTTGGATAAGTTATCATTGATTACTTGTATCCGAGCGTAGGATGGGTGAGCTGACAGCAATACCCGTTTGTTTTTCCGATTGGCTCGTATGGTAAGAATAATTTCGTGCTGAAACGGCTGATAGACCTTACTGATCCTGCCGTTTTCCAGGTCGCGGTTCAATTCCTTGACCATGGCACGTGTAAATACACCATCAAAAGACATGAGAACACCTCCTAGTACATGTCAATATACGCCTTTCATTATACCATATCATCTCCGGCGTCTGGCGTGTTTCTTCTTTGTGTCATATTTTGGTGCAAACCATAAGGGAAGGCGCACTTGGTATGTACCTATATTGTCATTCACCGGATGACAGATATCCAAAACGGCATGCAAGAAGGCAATATTCAAACCTAACAACGAACAAAATACACAAACATAAGTTTTGGTAATTCGGATAATATCAGAAGAAAGAAGAAATATGCGAAAATATTCGGGTTTTTACTTTTATTTTTCCTAAAAAAAGTAGATTCAGAAATAAACACATGTTCCGAATGAGCGATTGCTAAAAAATGCGACAACTATACTTTCGAGTTTCTTTCGGAGCACCATGCAGACGTTCCGATGTCCTGAAAGGCAAGGGGAGTTATTCGTTTTTTGGACATTCAAAATTCGGGAAGGGGGTGGATGAAAACAAAATACTGTTAGTTTCCCAAGTGAACAATCAACATAGTGACATTATATTTGATTTTCAGAGTTTGCCAATTTTTAATAAACAACAATGCAAGTTGTGTCGGATATCTCATTCAAAAAATGTAAAGTCCTCGTGAACAGAGTGTAAAGATAGTATGATTAAATGCTTATACATAGGTATTTTTAGTGTTTTACCCTGGGATCCTTGGTGAACGATTCTGGAAGTTCATTCCATCAATTTACACGACTGGAAATTATTTTAGGACGGGGATTACATGGGTCATTGCACTCGGAAATAAATAAGATAACAATTTTACATAAAAATGTTGCTTTTAAAACGACGGTGACTTATACTAAGGAAGTAATCGAAACATGGAAGCGGTTGCGACTTACTTGTCATCGTGTGTTTTTGAATGTCAGCACCACTGTGATTGGAGCCCATCATAATGGGGGCCTGCTGTTCCTTCATGACCACTAACAGAAAGTCATCAACTTTACTTCATGCGGTGTTGCAGAAGAAAAGGATTGCGATATCCAAACTGAATCCATCGCGACAACTGAACTTGGGGCTTGTCGCTTATTAAAAATCTCATTGCTGGGCATGGTGATGAGGATAACCTTGGGGGGATGGAGTACGTAATGGATGAATCAACAAGATTGCAAGGTATGGTGTTTTGCTCATTTTTTCATAAGCTAAATCAGCAAACGTATACTGCCATTATTCAATGCATATCCATCCTTTATTCAGCACCCTTCGATTACACGTATACGCAGAATAGGTGAAATCATTTTGAAAGCCAATGTGGACTTCCCCCGAAGTTTTTTGGGATAATCAAAGCGAAAAAAGCATGATCACAGGATAGTTCCTTGATCATGCTTTTTGTTTTGCGGAATGGAAACGGTAAGTAATATGAGAATACCTCATCTTTTTCTAATCCTACTCTTGACTTTGTTTTTCCCATTGGTTACTATTAAATTATCAATCAAATAAGGAGCAATCAAGCATGTCTGCATATACTCGCGTTTCCAAATTGAATTTTTTCGATTGGCAAAGCCACGTGGAGTAGGTTGTTCTTTGTGACGTATTGATTGTCCGTAGATACAGCCTCAGATGAAACATCTGAACAGTATCTATGTGGATTACTAAAGATATTTAAGCCGCCACATAGACAATATCGGTCTGTGTGGCGTTTTCTGTATTCAGCCGCCATACTTGGTTCAGATGGCGGCTTTTTTATCACCTTTTTACAAAATAAGAAGCAGAAAAATTGGAGGAATCAGAAATGAAAAAATTATTCAGAGCACGCGCAAGCATCTTGACCCTTATGGCAGCGACAGTATTGATGGCATGCGGCAATTCGGATGCCAATAATTCGGACACCTCTTCGGACGGTTCCGCTGCAAGCTCCACCGACAGCATCAATCCGGATTTGCCTTACATCGGCATCATGCAATTGACGACCCACCCGGCACTCGATCAGATCGGGGAAGGCATCATCGACCAATTGGAAGAAGCCGGCTATGTGGACGGAGAAACGGCAACGATCGATTTCCAGAATGCGCAGGGCGATCAGTCCAATATGCAATCGATAGCGGAACGGTTCGTTTCGAATGATGCGGATATCATGATCGGCATCGCTACCCCTGCAGCACAAGCTTTGGCGAATGCATCCAGCGATATTCCGATCATTTTGGGAGCCATCACGGATCCGGTGGCTGCCAGTCTTGTGGATTCAATGGAAAAACCGGGCGGCAACATCACCGGCGTCAGCGACAAGACTCCGGCCCGCGACCAGTTTGTTTTGATTCAACAGTTGCTTCCTGATGCCAAAACAATCGGTATCCTTTACTCATCCGCAGAGGACAATTCAATCAGCTCCGCTAAAGAGGCTGAAGAAATTGCTGCTTCATTAGGCTTGAAGACAATCACGAAAACAGTCACTTCAACGAACGATATCGCACAAGTCGCTGAAAGCCTTGCTTCTGAAGTGGATGCCATCTACGTACCGACAGACAACACCATCGCAAGCGGCTTAGCGACATTGATCCCGGTTGCGGATTCTTACAACATCCCGGTATTCCCTGCTGTGGACACGATGGTTGAAGAAGGCGGATTGGCGACGATTGGTTTGAATCAATATGCGTTGGGTACCCAAACCGGAGCTGTGGCAGCTGATATCCTGGCTGGAGCCGATCCCGCTACTTACCCAGTACAATACGCGACAGGCATTCAACTGGTCATCAATCGAGCGAAAGCCGACCAATTGGGCATCACGATTCCCGATGATGTCGCACAAAATGCCATCTTTGTAGGAGAAGGAGAGTAGATTTAATGAACATGATTATTTCCGCCGTCTCCCAAGGGTTGCTTTGGAGTATTCTGGCACTTGGTTTATTTGTAAGTTTCCGCATTTTGGATTTGGCCGACATGACTACCGAGGGTTCGTTTCCCCTCGGTGCGGCTGTCGCTGTTCAAGCCATCACTTTAGGTGCCAATCCTTATATCGCGATTATATTTGCCATCATTGCCGGCAGTTCAGCCGGACTGATCACTGGTTTTTTGATCACAAAACTGCAGATTCCCAGCCTTTTGGCAGGTATTCTGACGATGACCGGCCTCTATTCCATCAACCTGCGCGTGATGGGGAGAGCAAACATCAGTCTGTTGGGCAAGGATACGATTTTCACCGTTTTCCAAAACATGAATCTTCCCAGACATTTCGACACGATTGCGTTGGGCTTGTTGGTAGTCGTCCTGATCATTGGACTCTACGTCATCTTTTTCAAAACGGAATTCGGCCAAGCTGTCATCGCTACAGGTGACAATGAAGCGATGGCCCGCTCATTGGGTATTTCCACAAACACGATGAAAATCGTCGGCCTGATGATCTCGAACGGCATCGTCGCATTGGCTGGATCCATCATCGCTCAGGACAATGGCTACGCCGACATCAGCATGGGTATCGGAACAATCGTCATCGGTCTGGCTTCGATCATCATCGGCGAAGTATTGTTCACGAATGTCTCTTTCAAAATGCGTTTGGTTTGCCTGATGCTCGGTTCGGTCCTGTACCGCTTGATCATGGTGATGGTATTGGAAGCCGGCATGAATCCGAATGACTTCAAGTTGATTTCAGCTGTATTGTTGACCTTCTTCTTGGCGTTGCCGAAAATCAAGGAAACCTACTACATGTACTCATTGCGAAAGAAGGTGAAGCGAAATGACTAATCATGAAGCGATGTTGACGATGTCACATGTCTCCAAAACGTTCTACCCTGGTTCACCCAATCAGGTCAACGCACTGCAGGACGTCAATCTGACGGTCAGACAAGGCGATTTCATTACTTTGGTCGGAGGCAACGGAGCAGGCAAATCAACCCTGTTGAATGCCATTTCCGGAAACTTCCTGCCTGATACAGGCGATATCATCGTAAACGGACAAAATGTTACATTCCTGAAAGAAGATAAGCGCGCGCCATACATCAGTCGGGTCTTCCAGGATCCAAAAATGGGTACCGCTCCACGGATGACGGTGCAGGAAAACTTATCCTTGGCATACCGCAGAGGCCAAAAACGGACGCTGCGCTTCGGGACTTCGCATGAAGAAAAAGCATTCTTCAAAGAGGAACTGAAAAAATTGGGCTTAGGCTTGGAAAATAGGATGGGATCTGATATCGGGTTGTTGTCGGGTGGTCAGAGACAAGCCATCGCTCTGCTGATGGCAACGATGAAAAGACCGGACATCCTGCTGTTGGATGAACATACGGCAGCGTTGGATCCAAAAACGGCTAAATTGGTTCTCGAATTGACGAATCAACAAGTCATCGACAATAACCTTACCAGCATCATGATCACCCATAACCTGCAGGACGCTATCCAGTACGGAAACCGCATGCTGGTTCTGCATCACGGTCAAATCATGAAGGATTATGACGCTGAAATGAAAAAAACATTGACGCCCGAAAAAATATTTGCTGAACTTCAGGAATTATCCATCCAAGACATCTTGGTCTGACAGAAAGGTAGTGATCTTTATGTGGCATCCGGGAGATGCGATCGGCTTCATCAGCTGTTCGAACGGATTGACGAATAATGATCGCTCGCTGGAAATCGTTTCGTCACTCAGCCGGAAACTCAAGCATGATTTTGGCCTTGAGACCGTAATGAGTGACGTACTTTTCCTGGATAAAGAGACACAACAAACCGAGGCCCCTGCATCCCGTGCAGGGGCTTTATTGTCCCTTTATTCCGATGCGAGCGTAAAAGCGATATTTGACTTGTCCGGCGGGGATTTAGCCAACGAAATATTGCCTTATCTCGATTTTGAAATCATCAAAAAGAATCCCAAGCCCTACTTCGGCTACAGCGACAATACCGTGATCGTGAATGCCATCCAGGCAAAAACCGGCATCCAGAATATCCTCTTTAATCCAAAAGTGCTCGTGAGCCAGGAGGAAGGCTTACAGACTCAAGCACTCGGTGACTTGTTCAACCGAAACGACGCTGACTGGAATGAAACGTTCGAAACAGGCGGAAACAGTGCCTCTGAGCAATCTTCAGCAGTTTTTGCAGGCGGGAATCTGCGCTGCTTCCTGAAGTTGGCAGGGACCCCTTATTGGCCGGAATTGGAAAGCAAAGTGCTGGTTCTCGAATCGGCAGGCGGCAGATACGAAGCGATGTGCAGCGGGTTGGCGCAACTGGAACAGTTGGGCGCGTTCGAAAAAATCAACGGTATGCTCATCGGGCAATTCACGCAACTCGCTTTGGACGGAAAAACGGCTGCTTTTCTGGCTGTGTGCCGGGACTATGCTTCACGATACGGATTCCCGCTATGGGAAACTGCATTCATCGGACATGATAATCGCTCAAAGCCGATGCGCATCGGCTGAGGGACATGAGCCTTGCTTGATCGCTAAAAACACAACATCCACAGAGCCAGCATTGACAAAAGTAACTGTGCGCGTTATTATTTTAGCAACAGAATGAATTTCCTTTAACGAGAGTCCAGAGAGACTACTAAGGAGCATATCAGGCGTACTGCGCCTTCATCATGACTTTATGCCCATCGTCTCTTTGACCATGGGCTTTTTTTCTGGAGATTCATCCTATCGCACAATTTAATAGCGAATGTGAGACTTTAAGGGGGTCCTGTGAGGCCCGCAAGGTCACTAGAGGGCCGCTCTGTATCCAAATCCGGGAGCGGCTGGCCTAGAACCTGAAGAGCTTACAAATTCTTCGGGTTCTTTTTGCCTCCATTCACAAAAAAACTAATTGGAGGGCTTTAAAATGATGCAGACAACAAATCAGATCGCATTAAAAAACTTTGTAAGTGTCGAGGAACTCACGAATCTGGAAATCATGTCCCTGATCCTGCGTGCATCCGAATTCAAAAACGGCGTCCAGCCTGACAGGAATTTGACTGCGGGCACCTACGCTTCGAACTTGTTTTTCGAGAACAGCACACGCACACACAAAAGTTTCGAAATGGCGGAACACAAACTGGGGATGCAAGTCATCAATTTTGACACTTCTACAAGCAGCGTCAGCAAAGGCGAAACACTTTATGACACAGTCCTGACCTTGTCGGCGATCGGCGTGGATGTGGTCGTTATCCGCCACAGCGCAGAAGCCTACTACAAAGAGTTGATCGAAAGCCCGGGCATTACCGCGTCCATCGTGAATGGCGGGGACGGCGCCGGCCAGCATCCAAGCCAATGCTTGCTGGACCTGTTGACTATCTACGAAGAGTTCCATACTTTCAGCGGCGTGAAGGTGGCCATCTGCGGCGACTTGTCGCACTCGCGTGTCGCCAAAACAAACATGCAGATGCTGCAACGACTAGGAGCGACTGTGTATTTCACGGGACCTAAAGAATGGTACGATCCTACTTTTGATCAATACGGCACGCACGTGGACATTGATGATATCATCGGAGAAGTCGATGTCATGATGCTGCTCCGCGTCCAGACGGAACGCCATGGCGGAAAAGCGATGCGCTATACAAAAGCCGAGTATCTCGATCAATTCGGTCTGACAGTCGCAAGCGAAGCCCTCATGAAGGAATCAGCCATCATCATGCATCCCGCTCCTGTCAATCGCGACGTGGAATTGGCGGACAGCCTAGTCGAATGCCGCCGCTCACGGATTGTGACGCAAATGAAGAATGGCGTCTTTGCCAGAATGGCCATATTGGAAGCCATCGTAAACGGAAGAACAACGAACGTATAATCATAACAATTCACCAGTGGAGGGATAACATGTCAGTTTGGATAAAAAATGCGAAAATGTTGGGTCAAAAAGAGGAACTTATTCCTGTAGAGATATATGTGAAAGACGATAAGATTGCCGCAATCGGCCAGGATCTGCAGGGGACGGCTGAGGATGCAACAGTCATCGATGCCAAGGGCGGTCTGGTCACTCCAGGATTGATCGACGTGCACGTGCACTTGCGTGAACCGGGCTTCACCTATAAAGAGACAATCGAAACAGGAACACAGGCAGCCGCTCGCGGAGGCTTCACTACTGTCTGCGCGATGCCAAACCTGAATCCAGTTCCGGACACGGCAGATAAATTCGCTGGTATCCAACAGCTGATCAAAGATACTGCCATCATCAAAGTCAAACAATACGCGCCTATCACAGAGAACTTGCGCAGCGACGTGCTGACTGATCAGAAGCAACTATTGGAAGCCGGAGCTTTCGCCTTCACTAACGACGGTGTCGGTGTCCAAACTGCCGGAACGATGTATTTGGCAATGAAGGAAGCTGCAAAGAATAACGTCGCTCTTGTTGCACATACAGAAGACGACTCCCTGTTGTTCGGAGGCGTGATGCACAAAGGCACCCGTTCCGAAGAATTGAATCTGCCCGGCATCTTGAGCGTGACGGAATCGACGCAAATCGCCCGCGACGTACTTTTGGCGGAAGCGACAGGCTGTCATTACCATGTCTGCCATGTTTCCACGAAAGAAAGTGTACGCGTCATCCGGGATGCCAAACGTGCAGGGATCCACGTCACTGCCGAAGTAGCTCCGCATCACCTGATTCTGATAGATGGTTCGATCCCAACGGACACTGCCATCTACAAAATGAACCCGCCATTGCGCGGCGCTGAAGATCGTGCAGCCTTGATTGAAGGTTTGCTGGACGGCACGATCGACTGCATCGCAACCGATCACGCTCCGCACGGCGAAGAAGAAAAGCAAGGCAGCATGGTCGGCGCTCCATTCGGCATCGTCGGCATCGAGACGGCTTTCCAATTGATGTATTCCAACTTCGTTTTGGGTGGGGTCTTCACCTTAAAACAACTGGTCGATTGGATGACCGTCAAGCCTGCAGCGTTGTTCGGCATGGAATCCGGGACTCTGGATATCGGCTCTCAAGCGGATATCGCCATCTTCGATCTGGAGAACGAATACGAAATCCGCAGCGAAGATTTCCTTTCTAAAGCGACAAATACACCTTTCACCGGCTGGAAAGTCAAAGGCGAAACGCTTTATACACTAGTGGACGGCAAGGTCGTCTACACAAAATAAATGCAAGACCCGGAGTAAGCAACGAATTGCAATTCGTTGCTTATTTCTTTATAATGACTTGGCAGAATAATGAATGGATAGGTGAAAAAATGACGAAACATTTAAAGAACATGTTATTGGTCATCGTTGCGGTCATCATAACCGCTATCGGTGCGAGCATCACGGTGAAAGCCAACGTCGGCGTGGGTGCCTACGAAGCCCTTAACATGAGCATCAACCAACTTTCCGGCATCAAAATCGGAACGCTGGCGATCATACTGAATATCATATGTGTAGCGATACAATGGCTTTTGATGAAAAAAGATTTTTCGCTCAGACAATTGTTTCAAATTCCTGTCACATTGATCCTTGGCCAAGTGATGAACCTGATGCTTTATACGGTATTTTCCGGCGTGACGATCGACCAGTACTGGGTGAAAATCGCGATGGTCATTTTAGGGGGCATCATAGCCGCAATCGGGGTCGGATCGATGATGGCTTTGAATTACATCAATATGCCTTTAGAGGGCGCTTGTATGGCCTTCAGTAACCGATTTGGCTTCAACTTCGGGAAAGTGCGCCAAATAGTCGATGTGTTGTTGATCGCAGCCGCTTTGCTGATTGCTTTCTCAACCGACACAGCCATCACCGTACGCGAAGGAACCATAATCAGCATGCTTTTCTTCCCGCCAAGCATGAATTTCGTCTATGAGAAAATCAAAGCCTCGGCCGCTGCGCAGGAACTTTCCATCGACATGGACTGATTCCCCACATAGTCGAAACCACTAGATATGGTTTGTTTTTTAATCGATAATACTGTATGATGTATCCATAAGCTTTATTCGAAAAGAAATTTTTTATCGGATAACCAATGGAGGGAACAATCATGTCGAACAAAAATGTCACAGTATACACGAAACCGAATTGCATGCAGTGCAATTTCACAAAGAAATTTTTGGATGATAACAGCATCCGTTATGAAATCAAAGACATCCAGGAATCCGAAGTGGCCTTGGCCGAAGTCAAAGAGTTGGGTTTCCAATCTTTACCTGTAGTCGTCTTTGATGGCGTTGAGCCGTTTTTCGGTTTCAGACCTGATTTGCTTGAACAATTGATCACCGCGTAACAGGAGCATCCGAACAGCACCAGATTTCCCTTTAGGGGACATCCGGTGCTGTTTTTTTCAGCCAAATGCGGTGAATCATGTTAAGATAGAGGAAAGAAACAACAATTTCTGCGGTAAGAAAGGGGACTAATTAAAATGACAAAATCGTTATACCATACGGAAGTCATCAATGATGAAGGATTGAACGGGACTGTATCCGTTTCGGATGGGGAATCCCTGCAAACTTCAGATCCACTGAAGGATTTAGCCGGCTTCAATCCGGAACAATTATTCGGCTTATCATGGGCGACTTGCTTGAATGCTACAATAGAGGCTTTGCTTAAAGCGAGGAAAGCCGAGGCGAGAAGCAAAGCGGAAGTCCATGTCGATTTCTGCAGGGAAGAAGACGGAAAAGGCTTTTATTTCGATTTGAAGGCCTTTATTTCGGTCGAAGGCATGGAGTTGGCAGACGTCGAGAAACTTGCGCAATCCGCCCACAAACGCTGTCCTGTTTCAAAAATCATCGGCGACTACAATCACGTCACTCTGGAAGTTGTCCCGTACGCGGAATAATTACCTTCAGGTCCGTTGCTTCAATCGACAGCTAATCCGTATCACTTTGCTTCAGTCTGTTTTGTGATAAAATAGTGAAAAGCAGAAAAGGTGGCGTAGCGTATGTTAAAAGATTTCGATTTTGACAAAAAAGACACGACATTATCCGGCACAAAAAGGTCCGAACTCGGCAGTGAATTGGCCGCTTTGCAAAGAAAACTGGTCAACAGCGACTCATCCATGCTGATCATCGTCGACGGCTGGGAATCCTCAGGTAAAGGGCATATATTGAAGGATCTGACGAGGGAATTGGACCCGCGTTATTTCGAAGTAAGTGTCTTCGATGATGCCTTGGACGATTACGCAGAGCGTCCCTTTTTGTGGCGCTTCGCACGGGATTTGCCCGGAAAAGGCCGGATCGCTTTTTTTGATCGGAGTTTCTATTCTGAACTCATGAACGATCTGAAAGTGAAGGATGAACGCCTGGAACATCACCTCGGCTATATCAGTTTTCTGGAGCGGATGCTGGTTGCCGACAATACAATTGTCCTGAAACTGTTTCTGCACCACTCGGAAAACACGATGGAGAAACGGATTGAGAAACTAAAAGACGATCCGTACAGAGAGTTCCTCATCACGAAAGACGATGAAAAACAACTCAAGAAGTACACTAAATATTTGAAACACTTCGACAAAATATTGGAAATGACAAATTTCGAGGCGTCGCCATGGCACGTGATTTCCTCAGAGGATCTGAAAGATGCTTCCCGAGAAGCGATAAGTATCGCGAACAGCACTTTGAAGAGCCACCTTGAGCAAACTGAAAAGAAACCACCGGTGCCGATTCGTTCCGGCCTGAAGGAAAAGCCACTGGCCAAAGTCGATTTGAAAGCCGCCATAACGGAAGAAGAGTATGAAGCACAGCTGGAGAAACTGCAGGAAGAAGCGGGTGAATTGGTCTATGAAATGTGGCTGAAAAAGATCCCGTGTGTCCTTGTGTTCGAAGGGACGGATGCAGCCGGCAAGGGTGGTGCAATCAGCCGATTGACAAGGCTGATCGATCCCCGCAGCTATGATGTCGCCACGACTGCAGCACCCACGGAAAACGAGAGCCGCTATAACTATCTTTGGCGTTTCTATCAGACATTCCCGGTAAAAGGAAAGATGACCATTTATGACAGAAGCTGGTACGGCCGCGTATTGGTGGAACGGGTGGAAGGTTTCACGCCAGAACACCGCTGGGCTGCTGCCTACGAAGAAATCAATGAAATGGAACACAACTTGGTCCATGATGGCTTGTTGATCATTAAATTCCTGATCGTGATCGACAAAGAAGAGCAAAAACGACGCTTCAAAGACCGGGAAAACGATCCGGAGAAGAATCACAAACTGACCGACGAAGATTGGCGAAACCACGAAAAATTCGAGCAATACGAAGAAGCGATGAACGAAATGGTCGCCAGAACGGACACGAAAGATGCTCCGTGGATCATTGTCGAAGGGACCAGAAAGAATATGCCCGGATCAAAGTGTTGAAAGAATTCATCAGCCGGGCAAGAGCCTTCATCGATAGCCACGAGGGCAACAAGCAAGGAAAATAGTCGAATGTAAGCGGGGCGTATAATTTGTTAACAAATAAGAAAGTAACCATCTATGTAACGGGCGGCATTGCAGTCTATAAAGCAGCCGATCTCGTCAGAAAATTCATCAAAGCGGGCGCCGAAGTTAAAGTCGCGATGACCGCTTCGGCTCAGGAATTCGTCACGCCGTTGACATTCCAGGTATTGAGCAAGCACGACGTCTACACAGACACCTTCGATGAAAAAGATGCGCAGTTCGTCAGCCATATCCATTTGGCAGACTGGACGGAGCTTGCCGTCGTAGCGCCGGCAACAGCCAACATCATCGCCAAGATGGCGAACGGCATTGCCGATGATTTTGTGTCGACAGCGCTATTGGCGACGACGGCTCCACGGCTGATCGTGCCTGCCATGAACCAGCATATGCTGGAGAATCCGGCTACAGTCCGGAATATGGAAGCACTGAAAAGTTACGGCTATGAAATCATGGAACCTGACACAGGCTTTTTGGCTGAAGGATACGAAGGCAAAGGGCGCATGCCTGAACCGGATAAAATTGTAGAGGCAGCGCAGCTGGTCGTTCTGAATAATGCCAAAGAACTGCCTTTGAAAGGCAAAAAAGTGCTCATCACTGCAGGAGGAACAAAAGAGCGCATAGACCCGGTCAGATTCATCACCAATGATTCTTCCGGCAAAATGGGCTACAGTTTGGCGAAAGCCGCCCGTGACTTAGGCGCTGAAGTGACATTGGTCACCGCGACGAATCTGTTGCCGATTCCTTTTGGGGTCGAAGCGATATCCGTGCAATCGTCCAAAGAGATGGAATCGGCAGTTTTAGATAAATTTCACAATCTCGATATGGTCATCATGGCAGCGGCTGTATCTGATTACAGACCCAAAACGCAAGCAACAGTCAAAATCAAGAAAACAAACGAGGATTTGACGTTGGTTTTGGAGAAAACGACGGATATCCTGGCTGAACTCGGAAAAAGAAAAACGGGTCAATTTTTGATCGGTTTTGCGGCTGAAACGCATGAAGTCGAACATTATGCGCTAGACAAGCTGAAACGCAAAAACGCGGACATGATCGTAGCAAATGACGTTTCGAAAGAATATGCAGGATTCAACAAAGATACAAACGAAGTGATCATTTACCAAGCGGATAAAGAACCGATCCAAATTTCGGTGCGGTCAAAAGATTTGATTGCGGAAGAAATCTTGTATGCAGCGATCGATTCGATGCATGATGAAGTTGGCACGGAATAAGTTAAAATGACGAATAAATAACATAATGTAGCAAAATTGCGATAATCGTGATTATTTCGCAATTTTGCTATTTTTATATGGTGCGGTCAGGATGAATTTGATTATTGCGGTTTCTGATAACTTTTACATTTAACTTTGTATAATATATATTATGTAAACTAGAATATAGAATTTTTGCGGATACGATCTGATGCGGCCATAATCCCCCGTTTTTCAGGTTTTTGTAGGTCCAAAATCGCCTCAGGTTATCTATTGATAATTATTGGCATCAAAGGCATTATTTTTCATATTCATCCGTTGGATTCGTTGCTTCAGGGTTAATCAAGTCATAAATGCTGGCAATCCAACAAAATAATTAGTTGGACGGTCAGCCATTACAAGCATTTATGGATTAGATTGACATGAACATAATCAGGTCGCATGCAGATAATTATTGTTGAAGGGCCAGCTGATTAAAGTTATTGAGCCACTTTTGAAGGAATCTTAAGGGACAGGAAGGTTTGCACTGGTATTTGGGTCATTTGGCTTGAGTAATGGGAACTTCCATATAAACGGGTCTTAGTATGGGCCTGAAATACAAATCGGCTTATCTGAGCTGAATGAGCTGGATAAAATCCTGCCCGAATCACAGATAAGCCTGAACAAACATTATAGTATAGTTGTCAGTCGAAATACGCAAAAAGCTTTTCTTTGACTTCCTCAAGAAATTCCAAATCTGATGCAGTAGGATTTTCGATTTCCAGCAATGTGAGATAATCATCCGTATCCACGCTGTTGACGACCAGTTCGGCTAAAGAGCCATGGGGAAATTTATTCATACGGATGTCGAGCCCAGCTTCCAGATAAGCACGATTACAACCTGAACAGGACTGAACCTTCCTGATCAAATCATCATAATTCACGTTTTTTCTTTGCTCAGTTACGATTTCTTCCATGAAGGTGAGGATATCTTGTTCCGTTTGACTCTTGTATTCCGGAGCCACCCTTTCTTTCAGAACCAGCAAAAACTGCTCCAATTTCAATCTGTTGACTGTTACGTTTTTCATAGTACCATTCACTCCTCGCTCCAGACAGGCTACCAGTGTCGTTTACACCTATATATTACCACCTTGGGAGCTGATTGGACGAATGATAGCGTTTGGAGGATAGACAACAAAAAAGCGGATGCGCCCTTTCCTTCTCTAGGGAAATGGTCGCATTCGCTTCTGTTTTTTATTTTCAGCTTCTTACAGGCACAGCCTGCAGCATTTGGTACAATTCTGATGGAGATGGCACGTCGCTGATGTTTGCTGAGTAATGGCTCAAAACAACTTGCCCTTTTCTGTCGACGACGATTGTCGCTTGCAGTTGCAGTTCATTCCCCTCAAAACGTTGACATTCGATCCCGTAGTATTCGAATTCCAGCAGTTTTTCTTCGGAAACGCCGTAAACAAGATTGCGCATCGAATCCGATGAAGGGATATCAAAGTGTTCATACAAGGATTGCTCAGGGTCCGCTATGACGGTATATGGGATTTTCATTTTTGCTGTTCTTTCGGAAACAGCGGCTTCTGCCCCTTGTATCACCATCATGATCTCGATCCCCTGATCTTTGAGGAAATGATAGGCATCCCGGTATTTCAGCATGTCCAGCTGACTCATGCCGCAGCCCAGATGTCTCAGGAAAATCACCGCAGTGAAATCTCGTTTCAGCTGAGATTGGAAACTTTCACAACTCCCATTCTTCGTCAAAAATAAAAAATCGTCTATTTCTGTTCCTTCGGTCAACTTCACTTGGCCCACCCCTTCCGCATTTTCCCCGCAACAGATTGTTTCTGATGCAGTTTGCCGTTCAATTAACACAATTTGTTGACTCTATGTAAGAATATCTTACCGTTTCTTTCTGATTTTGTCGATGATATTGTTACATTATTCGTCAGAAAATCTGACATGCGATTTTCTGATGGCTGCTAGTGTTGTCATATTTATCCAATGGCTTTAAATTGACAGCGCTTACGCACTGTGATAGATTGACTTTGATGAGGAGAATAAGTACTCAAGGAGGTGTATGTATGGCAAGAGGAGGCGGTGGCGGATCACGGGGAGGTGGTGGTTCTTTCGGCGGAAGCCGTGGTGGCGGAGGCCGCAGCAGCGGTGGTCGCGGCAGTTCTTTTGGAGGCGGATCCTTCGGCAGCAGCAAAAGCGGTCGTGGTGGTGGAAGCAAAGGAAGTAGTGGATCTTTTGGAGGCGGCGGGTTTAATATCCCCCGTTCTTCCGGTTCAAGCGGTCCGATTTTCCGGAGTGGCCCCATTATCAGAGGTCCATCTTCCGGCGGTCCCAATTATTCTGGTGGTAGCCCTAGAGGTGCTCCGGGGTGCGGTTTAGGCTGCGGTACGATTGCATTGGTCGTGATTATTTTGGCTATTGTTTTCGGTTTGATTTTCTCCTTCAATACGGGATCTTCTCTTTCCGGTTCGGGCGGGAACAACGAAGTAACCCTTTCTACAGTGGAACGGGAGCCCCTTCCGGATGGTTCGGTCACGGAAACGGATTATTACACAGACACGATTGGTTGGATCGGAAACCGTTCTGAATTGACCTCGGGGATGAAGCATTTCTACGAGAAAACCGGCGTGCAACCCTATCTTTACTTGACGGATGACATCAACGGTTCGACGAATCCCTCGATGGAGGATTTGGAAAGCTTCGCGAACGAAAAATATGATGAACTATTTGCGGACGAGGCCCATCTGCTGTTGGTATTTTTCGAATATCAGTCCAGCATGTACATGGATTATTATGTAGTCGGTACCCAGGCTGCCACTGTAATCGATACAGAGGCCGGTGATGTCCTGCTTGATTACATCGATTCCTATTACTATGATGACAACAGAACGGACGAAGAATTCTTCAGCGATGCTTTCCGGGATTCCGCAGATCGCATCATGGAAGTGACGCGTTCCCCGTGGATTGCTGTTCTGATCGTTTTCGGCGTCATTATCCTGCTTGCCCTTCTGTTCTTCTGGTGGCGGCATGCCAAAAAACAAAAGAACCTGGAAGCGCAGCAAACCGAAGACATTCTGAAGACGCCGTTGGATACATTCGGCAACACCGAGGCGGAAGAACTGACGAAAAAATATGATGCCGATGTCCCGCAGCAAGTCGATACCAGCCCTACCCCGCAGGCAGAAGACGAAAACCAAGAAGACACGAACCCATAAGGAGGAAACTGAAATGGCAATACTAGAGAGATTCTCGGATATCATCAGTGCGAACATCAATGCCTTGATCGACAAAATGGAAAATCCGGCAAAAATGATCGACCAATACCTGCGCGACATGATGGAAGATTTGGCTGAAGTCAAAAGAAGCACAGCCGGCGTCATGGCGGAAGAGACACGGACCAAGCGTTTAGTCGATGAAAACCAGGCAGAAGTCATCAAATACACCGATTATGCCAAAAAAGCCTTGGAAGCCGGCAATGAGAACGATGCCCGCATCTTCCTGACCAAAAAGCAGGAATTGGAAAATGTCGGTGCAGGATTGGCGACTTCATACGCCTCGGCTCATGAAAATGCCGTCAAGATGCGCCAGATGCATGATAAATTGGCAACCGACATCGAAACGCTCAAATCCCGCCGCGAAATGATCAAATCCAAGATGGCGGTCGCCAAAACCCAGGAAACACTCAACAAAGCGACGGATTCCATCGCGAGCACGAAAGGTGCCATGAGCTCCTTCGAACGCATGGAAGAAAAAGCCGACAAAATGTTGGATGAAGCGAATGCGATGTCCGAGTTGAACATGACACCGATCGACGAAGCGAAGGCACTGGAAGAAAAATACGCAAGTCAAGGCTCGGCATCTGTCGAAGATGAGCTTGAGAAAATGAAAAAAGATATGGGATTATAAATCACCATCAAATTAAAAAAAGTGCACCCTGCCGATTTTGGATGGCAAGGTGCACTTTTTGCTGTTTTTGCGGAAACGCATTTTGAGGCGATTTCAATCGGGAATGTGTACCCACCATCACGAAACTCTCTCAAAACGCGTTATTTTTTTATTGGCGTTAAAATCCGAAATCGACCCGTTTGTATACGTTGTTGATGTTCTCCTGGGTGATGTCGATATAACGGAGCGTGACCGCCTGCGAAGAGTGCTGAAAGATTGTTTGGAGCAAGGAAATATCGACGCCCTGCTTATAGGAATGATAGCCGAAGCTCTTTCGCAGCGAATGGGCGCTCAAGGTGATGCCGATCATATCCCCGGCATGCGCAATGATGCGATGCGCCTGCGTGCGCTTGATATGGCTGTTCTTGTCAGCGTTGGAATAGAACAAATAATCTGTCGCATCCAGCCCTTCCCTTTTAACATAATCCGAAATGGATTGCTTCAAGCGGTCATGGATGGCCAGTTCCTTCTTCTTGCCCGTTTTCATCTCGACAATCTGATACGACTCTTTCCCAAGTACTTGCCCTACCTTCACGTTCAGGATGTCGCTGATGCGCAGACCTGTCCGGATTGCATACTCCAGCAGCAGGCGATTTTTCGAATGAGGCGGATAAACGTCCATCAATGTTTGGATTTGGCTGATGTCTTTGATTGCATGAGTGGTATTCACTGAAATGTCCTCTTGTTTCCTCTATTTTAGCCCTCTGATAATGGGATGATTTCTGTTGTTTTCGATAAAAAAAGCATACCATTTCGGCATTGATAAATCAACGTTTTAAGAGGAACACAATTATACATGTGTTCCCCCTTTTGGTGTCTCTGTTCCCAACTTTTGACCGGCTGCAGAAACGACTTTTGAGACGATTTCGCGCATGACTAAGGCCAACGGTGCGCGAAAAGGCACGACAGGCTCATATTAGGGAATACTTTGACTTTGCGTCGCGGAAGCTTCATAATTAATTAAAGAAATCATAATACATTTCGTAGGTTATCTTTGATACAATGCAAGCATGCTACGAAAGAAAGAAGGTTAAACCATGAAACTGAAAAAAATGATGACAGTAGGTCTGGCTTCGTTGACCTTATTGGGAATCACCGCTCCGGCAGCGTTCGCCGATAAAGTCGCAATCGAACCGATTTTCACTTACGGCGAAAGTCTGAATGCCGCCCAACTGGAGGAAACCAGAGAAACACTGGGAGTAGCCGAGGGAACGAACGAGCTGGTCGTGGCCGTCAATGAACTGAACGGCTTGCTGCAGGATGATTATCCTTATAGCCAAGTCTATTCGAGCACGTACATCACGCCTGCCGACAGCGATGGTGCTGTTTCGGTGGAAATCCTGACTCCTGAAACCATCACTGCGATCACAGAGGCGCAATATAAGAATGCCGCCATCACAGCGGGCGCAGTGGATGTGGACATCAAGGTAGCATCCGCCGTCACGGTTGACGGATCCGGCGCATTGGCCGGTGTCTACAAAGCTTTTGCTGATTCAGGAAACACACTGGATGCAGCAGCTGTGGAAGTCGCCCAGGAAGAATTGGCTGTCACTTCTGCAGTAACCGAGGAAAACCAAGCCGACAGCGGCTATTCGGATGAATTGATGAACGCTGCGATCGTGGAAATGAAACAGGACATCCAAGAAGCCAAGGATGCGAACAACGGTAACATCAGCGCTGACGACATCCGTCAAATAGTTGAGGATGTGCTGAAGAACTACAACCTTGACACCATCCTGTCTTCGGACAACATCACGAACATCCAGAACCTGATGATCAATTTCGGCGACATCAATCTTACTGCGGCGCAGAAAGAACAGATTGCCGCTTTCGGTGAGGAACTGCAGGCAACCGGCGGAGAATTGTTCGAACAGGCAAAAACGGCCTGGAGCAATGTTGATCAGGAACAACTGAAGGAAGACAGCATGGGCATCTGGGAATCCATCGTCCAATTCTTCACGAACCTTTTCGGCGGGAACGACAGCACTACGACTGAAACCGAATAACTGAAGCATTTCCAACTGCATAAAAAAGAAGCCTCCCTTTCTGATTTTATCGAAAGGAAGGCTTCTTGCTATTTAGGGATTCATTTGGATTCAATCATGATAATTCCCTATCGTCTTCACAAAAAAATACAATTTGCATGTTATCCTCTTGAATGAGCACTGATGCATTTATTGAAAGGAGGATACTCGTATGATGGACCTTCCCGTATTGATTGCTCTCTTTTTTGCGGTAGCCTATTTCACCTTTTCCAGCCGTGGCATGCTGGCGTATACGTTCGGCATTTATCTGGACCTCCCCAACGTCATCATCCATGAATGCGGCCATGCTCTTACGGCGCGCTTATGGGGCGGAAGCATCCAGTCGATAAAATTCAATGTCCTTCCCTCAATCGTCAAAAGCGGCGGCATCCTCGGTTTGGCCGAAATCGGAAACCGCAGCGGGTTGGGGATGTTCTTTAGCCTGTTGGGCGGTTATGTTTCGCAGGCATTGTTCTTTGTTGTAATGTCCTATCTCTATTTACAGGGACTGCTGCTGTGGATCATTCCGCTTTTTTTGGGCATCTATTTGCTAACCAATTTGTTGGCGAAGGAAAAGAGTTTTTGGCAGAACCTGATCATCCTGATTGTGATTGGTAGTTCGATTCTGGTTTACCGGAACAACTATAGCTTTCTCTTGCGGATTTATCAGTCAGTTGACGTCATCACAATCGGTTTCGTCGTCTGGTATATGCTTGGTTTGGCCCATCAATTTTTCATTGTTTTGCTTTTGAAAAATGACAGCCATTGGGACGGAACAGCCTTGGCGACAAAAACATATATCCCTACCATCATCTGGAAAGTATCTCTTTCTCATTGCAATGGGCGGAGCGTATTTCGCCCCCTCTTGGCTGCAACTACTGTTGGTTTAAATCAGATAATCCAAAAAGCTGAAGAAACGCCTCTATAATGGCATTCTTCAGCTTTTTTGCTGGTTTTATCGTTGGGCCAGATGCGCTTCAATTTTGGCAATGTCTGACAGATCTTTTTCTCTGCCCAGCTGTTTCTTCATAACGATGACTGATTCCAGGCTCGCGACCGGAACCTCCTCGATCATCGTGATATCCCCTCTATGCCAATCCTCGAAAATTTCCACATCATCGCTGTAGATCACTTTGCGGGCAAAGTCGCCTTGTTTGATCGGGTATCCTTGAGCCGCTAAAGTATGGAACGCTTCCTTTGTGCAGCTGATGTCGATATCTTTTGTTTCCTCTTTTATGCCATGCATAACCAGTGCCGTTCCGGTGATGACGCAATAGTCTCCCGGCTTCAACGGAAGCGCCGAAACGCTTTCCTTGATCGTTTCTTTTTGGAACATATCTTTCACTCCTCGTTTGTTCATCCAGGGAACATTATATCATGCAGTCAGATCAATTTCTTGAAGCGAAGCAAAAAAAGACGGGCCAACGAACAGTTTATGTGCTCGTTGGCCCGTCTTATATTGATTCCGTTTATTTCACGTCTTTGAAAAGACCCGTAAAGTCGAACGTTGCAAAGTAATCCGCTGGTGTTTCCGCGCGACGGATCATTTCCGTGCCGCCGTCTTCCTTCAACAGGATTTCAGCCGAACGCAATTTTCCGTTGTAATTGTAACCCATCGAGAAGCCGTGCGCTCCTGTGTCATGGATCACGACCAAGTCGCCGATGTCGATTTTAGGCAACATGCGGTTGATGGCGAATTTGTCGTTATTTTCGCACAATCCGCCGGTCACATCATACATGTGATCCGCTGGCTGATCTTCTTTACCCATCACGGTGATGTGGTGATAAGCCCCGTACATCGCCGGACGCAACAAATTGACTGCGCTGGCATCCAGACCGATGTAATCTTTGTAGATGTGCTTTTCGTGGATGGCCGTTGCCACCAAACAACCGTATGGCCCAAGCATGAATCTGCCCAGCTCCGTATAGATCGCAACATCTCCCAAGGCCGGCTGGTACCAAGATCTCTTCGAACGCCTTGCGGACACCTTCGCCGATTTTCGCTACATCCGCAGCTTTTTGTTCCGGCAGGTAAGGGATGCCGATTCCGCCTGAAAGGTTGATGAAAGTGATATCCGCGCCTGTTTCTTCCTTCAGTTCGACGGCAGTCTGGAACAGGATGCCTGCAAGGATCGGATAGTACTCATCCGCAACGTTATTGCTGGCTAGGAACGAATGCAGGCCGAAGTGTTTCACGCCTTTTGCCATCAACTTTTTGAAGCCTTCAGTCAATTGCGGACGTGTGAAGCCGTATTTTGCGTCTTCGGGTTTGTCCATGATTTCATTATTGATCGTGAACTCGCCGCCTGGATTGAATCGGCAGCTGACCGTTTCCGGCAATCCGGCTGCTTCTTCCAGGAAATCGATGTGGGTAATGTCATCCAAATTGATGGTCGCATTCAGTTTGCGGGCGAATTGGAAGTCTTCCTTAGGCGTCACGTTCGAAGAGAACATGATTTCATCGCCTTTGAAGCCGAGTGCATCGGACATCATCAGCTCTGTGTAGGTCGAACAGTCCACGCCGCAGCCTTCTTCCTTCAGAATCTGCAGAATGGCCGGTGTCGGTGTTGCCTTCACAGCGAAGTATTCTTTGAAGCCTTTGTTCCAGGAGAAAGCCGCATTCAATTTGCGCGCATTCTCACGGATACCTTTTTCATCATATAAATGGAAGGGAGTCGGATACTGTTGTACGATTTCTTCCAATTGCTCTTTTTCAACAAATACTTTTTTTGTCATTTCGCTTCAAATCCTCTCATCATTTCGACTACTTTGATTTCGTTCTGCAACGATTCTTTCAATAAATCAACTACATTTTTCTTTCCGGAATACAGGCAAGTGGAAAACTCGCCCTCATCGATATCACCAGTCAGAACGGTCGTGGAATCCACGATGATCCGTACTTGCTTCTTCGGCTTCTCCAGAACATGAACAGTCATGCCTTCCTGAGGGAACGGCGTATCGGTTATGACGACCATTTTTATGCCGCGCTGATGCGCTGCCTGCATTTCCGTCAAAAGTTCCGGCAGGATATTCCCGGAAACGGACAAGTAGACGCGAGACTTCGATTCTGAAATCATATTGCGCATTTTGTCCATTATGCGGTGTTCGCCTGTGATGGTTATGTACCCCTCCGCATCTTCTCTTCTTTGGGGGATATTCTTGATCAATTCCTGCTTGGATTCCTGAAGGGATCGGATTTTGTTCCCGCAGAATTCCTCCACAGGTACCGGGGTATAGCGGGTCGTCTCCCCTTCGATGATGAAGGCCGCTCCTTTTTCAACCAACGAAGCCAATGATGCATAGGCGTTCGAACGCGAAATACCGGTTATTTTCGATACTTCATAGCCGTTCAGGTCCCCGTCCGAAAGCAAGGTCAGGTAGATGGTCGCTTCGTGCCTGGTCAGATTAAATCGCGTCAACAATTCTGTGTTATCCACTGAATAGATCCTCTCATTTCGGTGCGTGTTCTGCTTTTTTTCAGTAGTATTACTGCATAGGAACACTATATACTATTTCCGTTTTCTTGTCTATTTCTAATGCTTTTTTCATGAAATATTTTTTTGGGATTTATCTATTGGGAACGTACCGCTCTTTAGACATGGTGATGGCTGTAGTGCTCAACCAAGTCCCCGAGCATATCGGTGGCGATGTCGTTTTGGCCTCCCCGCGGCACGATGATGTCGGCTTGGATTTTGGAGGGCTCGATGAAGGCATCATGCATCGGTTTGACGGTCGTCAGATAGCGGGCAATCGTACTCTCATACGTGCTGTTCCGTTCGCGGATATCCCTTTCGATTCTTCTGATCAGGCGAATGTCCGGTTCCGCATCGACAAATATTTTGATGTCGATCATTGATACCAACTTGGGTATGGCCAAAATCAGGATCCCTTCCAGTATGACGACCGGCTTCGACTCGATCGGGGTCGTCTTTTTCGAACGCGCTTGCAGACCGAAATCGTAGATTGGCGCCTCGATGTCTTGTCCGGAACGGAGTTTTGCCAAATCAGCTATCAACAGTTCGTTATCGAAGGCGTTTGGGTGATCGAGATTCAGGTTTTCGCGTTCAATTGCGCTCAGATGCGTTTGATCCTTGTAGTACCAATCCTGCGATACATAGACGACATTGCCCTTGCCCAGTCTTTTCGCGATTGTTTTTGCTACGGTTGTTTTGCCGGCACCCGATCCTCCGGTAATCCCGATGATGATCATCATTATCGTCCCCTATCATAAGATGGTTGTATTCCTTCTACATCCATTATAAGCTTTCGCCGGTCCATAGGCGAACACGAGGGGACATAAAAAGGAAACAAGAATCTGCTTCTTCAGCAGGCTCTTGTTTCCTTACATTGTATTCAAATCAAAAATAATGATTTAAGGACCGTTATGAACACAACCAAACTGAACATCGAAAAAATTGTGGTGAAAACGACGATTTGGCTCGCCAAATCCGGATCACCGCCCATCTGTTGTGCCATCGTGTAGCTGGATACGGCTGTAGGACCGCCCAGCATCGTCATCATCGGCACCAGATTTTCTCCCGTCAATCCGTAAAGGACAGCCAGCGTAAGGCCGATTATCGGGATCAGAACCAACTTGAATAATACAGTCATCGCCAGTTGGATCCGTGCATTATTCAAGGCGTCAAAGCGGAAAGTACCGCCCATGACAATCAATGCCAACGGTGTGACCAGCCCTTTGATTCCGCTCAGCGTATCGTCGAGGAACAGAGGGAATTTCAATCCGGAAAGGCTGATCAGTATCCCGACCATCGTACCGATGAACATCGGATTCTTAAGGATATCCAAGAGAATTCGACCGGGTTGGATTTTATGATCCGAATAGATGGAAAGTGCCACGACCGACAGAACATTATTCAAAGGAACGATGACCGCAATCAGTATCGATGTCATCCCCAATTGGCTTTCCGACAACAACGAAGTAGCGATCGGCAACCCGAACAGGACAAAATTGGAACGGAATGTCCCTTGCAGCATCACCCCGCGTTTGGCATTGTCCTTTTCGATCCGCGGAATGAATAAAGCAAAAAGCAAGAAGAAGCTTAAAGTAAGACCGACAGCGAAAAGGAGCACATCGACTCTGAAGGTGCTTCTGACGTCCGCTTCGTAAACGTTCATAAGGAGATTGATCGGCAAAAAGAACCGGAAAATGGCATTGTTCAATTTTTGATAAGTCGTGCCATCCAACAGCTTGGCCCGCAATAATCCCTGTCCGATCAACATGTACAACAATAAAGGCATTACTGCATTCACTGCAATGGAAAAATTCCCCAATAAATCATCTCCTTTATGTGGAAGTATAATTAATAATACGTAGCCTTTTTGAGTAATGAAAGGCTGAATCAAGCAACAGTATCAGTGTACCATAGATCTCCGGTGATGGAATATTGATTGCAGGAAGCCTGGATAATTTGAACGGATCCTTGTCAGGGTGCTGGTCAATAGCAGAGTACACTTTATCTTCCTGCTGCGCGCAATACGTACAAGGCATCTGATGTTACCCACTCATTGCCGTACTTGCCGTCCACTTCTCCCCAATCCAGATAAGTACTGTTTGATGGTCTATCTGCAGTTTTTTCATCAAGCGTTCGGCCATATTTTGCTTCCAACGGCCAGCTGCCATCCGGGAGCCGTTTGGATTCCAAAAGCTCCAACGCATTATCGCAACGACTGTCTGTAACGATCCCCATCTCTGCCATGACCTTCAAGGCGAAGAGGATATCATAGTGCCAATAACAAGGATAATGCAATAATGTGAAATCGCTCTTGATGATCCTGTTATTCGAACGCCTGCGGAAAAGGTGGCGGCACAGGAAAACCTCGGCTGCTTTTCCACATGCCTCCATAACCTCCTTATCACCAGTCTTCCTTCCGTAGAGAGCCAATGCCCGCAATGGGATCAAAGATTCAGTGAAAGACGAATCGTCCGCCTGCGGATTCGGATCACAGTTCCATCCGCCATCCGGCCACTGCCATTTCAAAAGCAACTCCACCAACAACTCTGCCGACTCCATCCTGGACTGATCGGTTAAGCTTAACAGGGAATACAAGGCATTCCCTTGTTGAGAGGCATGTCTTCGGAACCTTCTGTTGACAGGATCATTTTCCCAGAATTCCGGTTTCAGCCAGTGCTTGCAGACTTGGTCGATTATCGGCAAGATAGTGGGATCGTTTTTTGGATAGCCGAGGTCAGCCAAAAGCGTCAGAGCCCAATGCGCGCCATCCCATTTTTTGTATGGATTGTCCAACGGCAGCAGCAGTCCGGAGGCATCTTTTTTGCTCAGGATTTTATTGACCCGTTCCGAATGTTTTATTTCCGACAGCAGCTCGCCGATTTCAGATGAATCAGGATTTTCTCCCAATAACCGGACCCTGGCAGCATACCGGATGGATGGCTCTGGTGATTGTAATAATTTTGCAACGACTGGATACATGACACAGGCTCCTCTCTTGGCTTTAGTTCGGCTGATACAGATGTATGACCTAGTCATATCTCGCTTATCCTGCCTACAAGACCTCCAGTCAATCTTCCTGGTTTCGCAATCGTCGTTTTCCTGATCCTCAACCATGGATCCTCAAACATGCGGCTTCCTCCTCCATTTTTACATTCTCTTACCGAAAAATCTTTGTCAGTACCATTATAACGAAATAGATTTGTAAACTGCATTTCAGAACCTCGCATTTCCAATAAAAAAGCCTGTGTTAATCTTTGCTCGCACCCTTAATAAAGCGTTATACTTGAGTAAAGCAGAGAACAGGGGTGGTCAAGATGATTTATGAATTCAGGATTGCTGTCCGAGACATCGGCGTGCCAATTTGGCGGGATATCCAGGTGAACAGCGATGAAACTTTCTACGATTTCAACAGCATCATCCAAGCAGCATTCAGTTGGAGCGGTTTTTTCGAACACCGTTTTGAAATCACGCGCTCCGGCGGCACAGACCTCCTTCCCATCATCATCGAGGAGACTCCGTTGGACACCTTGGAAGATTATACGGACGAGAGCGACCTCAGGGAATATTCCGATGAGGAACGTGAAGATGTGGATGAAATCGAAGAAAATGATTACGATTATTACGATGAAAACGATAGCGCGGAAAATGAGGACCAGACGCTGCAGAAATTTTTCACCGATATCGGTGATGCGGCGACCTACATCTATTTCACGGATGCCGTCATAGAAGTGGATATCCAACTCACGGAGATGGTTGTGCCTCGAGAAGATTGTCGCTATCCGATTTGTGTAGCCGCGGAAAATGCCAGTCCCGATGAAATGGAGGACCGTACCACGATTCTGCAGAATAGGGATAAATTGAAACTGACGGACACACAAGAGTTGATCCGTTTGATCAACTTCGCATTATCCCAGTTGGGCGACTCGGACATTTTCGACACGGAATATGAAGATTTTGGATCAGAATATGCGATCGATACAAGCTGGGATGATGCATTGCCTGATGAGACGGAAGATTCGCCGCCCAATTATTGAACGTCCAAAAAATTACAGCAGGCCACCCGTAAAAAGTGGTCTGCTGTTTCTGTGCCAATTGATATTTTAGGTGCGCTTTATCTCAAATAATATAGTTGCCCGGTCATACTTTCTTAACAAAAGAATCGTCATTCCGAAACAAATGCATCATAAATCTGTGTTATGATGTCCATTGAATGCTCCTGAACAACAAAAGCAGTTTCGTTGCAACGGTTGTTCTGAGCAAATAGACATGCAAGGGGGATTTGTATGACCTACCCGATCATCATCGCTTTTCTTCTTGTCCTGACGTTTATCCATATCATGAAAAAACGCAACGGCAAGGAATCCAGCTTTCCATTCACATCAGTATTTCTCGGCGTGCTGTTCGGATACCTGCAACAGGCTACTGCTATCGGCAGCATCATCGGCATTCCGGACCTTGGTTTTTACCTTTCACTCGCATTTTTAGGCCTAGCCACTCTCAAGGTCCTGGTTGGAAAAAGCAAGCAGAAACGCGAAGCGAATGCCCGATTCCGCAGCGGCGTATCCGGCTTGATCCTGGGGACCGGTTTTCTCTATCTGCACACCCAAACAGCCAGCGATCAACTCATAGCTGCCAGAACAGGCATTTCCGATTTGACACTCTATTTGGCTATCGGTTGCTACGCACTGGCATTCCTATCCTTTTCGGCAAACTTGAATAAGCTTCTGAAGAAGCAAGGCACTCATTTCAGAAACGGTGTTACTCGGCGCACTGTTCGGCACATTTTTCCTTTTCCTCGATACGCAAACGATGGCCGGCGATTTTTTGGCGAACATCACGGGGCAGAACGGCCTGCTTCTGTACGCCGCACTCGTCAGTTATGCGATTGCTGTCTTCAGCATTCTTATGGAGGGCAACAAACGCTTGAAACTGGCCAGCGGCAACACCAAACGGGCGATCCTGTGCGCAGGTTTGGGAGCACTATTGAGATATATCCATCTCCGGACAACTTTGGATGATCTGTTGGGTGTTTCCGGCTGGATGGGCGCCCTCTCGTTCGGTCTCTTTATTGCAGCCGCAGTCTTCCTGGCGCTGGATCTGTTCAAATCGGGCAAATTCCAAAGCAAAAAAAAGCCCGCCAACAGACTGTCAAACAAACGAAACCTGTCTTCTCAGCGGAACAGCCAGTTCCTGTAGAAAACGTGGATGCAAACGGCCTCTCGCGGTCTGAATACAGACGCAAACAAAACAGGTAAACAGCGCAAATCATTACCTTCCAAAACGACAAAAACAGCGGTCTCTCATCATAAGAGAGCCGCTGTTTTTTTAATCCTCATCCTTGATGTCGGGATCTTCCGGCAGAGGCGTGTTCATATAGGCCTCCAATTCGTGTTTGTACTTTTCCCTTTGTTCAATGAAAAAATTGAACTGATCGCGGTTCAGCAGTATGTCATCATCCACGCAAATTGTGCGGATTTGGCGCTCGCGGATCAAACGCTGGATTTCGCTGATCGGCACTTCCAGATAATCGGCCGTTTCTTGAATATTCAGATACATGATAACACCTTCCATAAAGCTCATTTCATTCATTTTACACCAATTCCGGAAATTTCGGGAATAATTTTCTGTCCTATCAGCGCAGGCGATTGATGTCGGGATTGAAGTAGTTTTTCCGCTTGACCCAGACCGGACCGTCGCCTTTCGTGATCAGGAGCACATCAATCGGTCCGCCGACCGTTTCCATGGAAAAGGAAATTTTTCCTTTGAAGGAAGTGATATTGACCAACGTTTCCGCAATCAGAGCAAGTTCCTCCTTCGGCATCGAATCGATCGTCATCAATACGGGGGTCAAATGCCGTTCCTGCTTCATATTGTCGAAGGCATCCAGACCCGATTCGATCAGCGTCGCCTTCAATTTGTTGATTTCCGGAGCGTCGCTTTCCTTCAACAGCTTTTTCTCCGTCAGTTCCGAAATGAGTTTTTCAAGTGTGGCGCGAATCAGTTCCCCGAGGTCGGCCTCCAAATCCGGTGATATGCCGTTTATTACGGTATGGACCATATCCTGTTGCGCAAATGGGACAATGGCCGAGGAACATCTGTCTTCGGCAAAATCATTCATCACGATCTGCCGACAACAAGCCGTTTCTTGATCACTTTATCGACGACGCCGGATATGTCATATTGATAGATGCTGGGAAAAAGCTCATCGTAGCCGAATCCGCCGATAACCAAGCCGGAGTAAGTGTCGGGATAGTAGCTGTCGCTGTATACGTAATTCCTCACAATCTTGTAAAGATCCGCCTTGAATTTATCGTAGAGGTTCAAGCCCAGGAATACGGTATCGAAGAGCTCCTTGAAGACCTCATCCATTTTCTCCCCGTATCGGTCGGAGAAAACTTTTATCGGCGCTTTTTTGGTGATGCTTTTCATTTTTTCGCTTTCTTTCAGCAACGCCGGAATCTTTTCTTCGACAGCTTTTTGGTAATCCGCCAGAGTGAATGCCCCAGGGGATGGTACATAAGTTGTATTCTCCAAAATATAGCTGACATTCTCCGCATACCCGATGATGAGCACTTCGGTATAGATCGAGGAGTAGATTTCATCCACACTTCTCAAGATAATTGAAGAATTCCGTGCAGTAATTCCAGACCGAATCCAAGGGGCGAGCACCTATTTTCTGATGGAAGCCTTTTACGATAATTTCCCAAGGAATCCCCATAAATTGAACATTCCCGAACATCATGATGCCGATCGAGTGGGTCGGTCCGAGAGAAAAAATCTTATTGCCGGAATTGAATATTTTCATTTGTTCGCTGTTCCCCATCGTAAGAGCGGAATCAGCCGCCAGGACCAATCCGTTCGCATTCAATATCCCTACTTCTGCCGTCATGACGCTTCCTCGCTTCCTTTATAAACCCTTTTCCTAAAAAGCGCTTTCTTTCCTCCATTATAGCCTTCCCGGTCCCTTTTCTCAAAACATTACGGACGCAGTCGTAACTTTGGATGCATGCCTGAACGCAAAAAAAGAACCAGTCGCCCCTATTAAGCGGCGACTGGTCCGGATTGATGCTAGTCTGTATAAGAATCCAAGCGTGCATAGGACTGATAACGGTCTTTTGCTGCCAGGAGGCTTTCGTCGAAGATCGCCTGTACATGCTCAGCATCATACTGGTTATACAATGAAGAGTAGCGGACTTCTTCCATCAGGAAATCCTGGAAACGTTCAAACTGCGGTTCTTTGGAATCCAATTTGAACGGGTTTTTCCCTTTCAGTTTGTTTTCCGGGTGGAAGCGGTAAAGATGCCAATAACCGACATCCACAGCATCTTTTTCGTGTTCCTGCGATACGGTCAACCCGCACTTGATGCCGTGGCTGATGCATGGCGAGTAGGCGATGACGATGGAAGGACCATCGTAGGCTTCCGCCTCGGAGATGACTTTCAGCGTATGCCTAGGGTTTGCGCCCATCGCAATCTGCGCGACATAGACGTACCCGTAATTCATCATCATCATGCCCAAGTCTTTTTTGCGGACGGATTTGCCGCCGGAAGCGAACTCGGCGATGGCACCCAGGTTGGATGATTTCGAGACCTGTCCGCCTGTGTTGGAATAGACTTCGGTATCCAGCACGAGGATGTTCACATCTTCCCCGCTTGCGAGAACATGGTCGATTCCGCCAAAGCCGATATCATAGGCCCAGCCATCTCCGCCGATCATCCAAGTGGAGCGTTTCATCAGATAGTCTTTATAACCAAGCAGATCGTTTACCGATTGTTGGATTTTCTGATCCGTTGTGTCAGCAGTTTCCAAAGCCTTGATGTACGCTTCGGCTAATTTGCGGGCGCTGTTTTTATCGTTGAATCCCTCAGTCCAGGCTGTTGCAGCTGTTCTGAGCGAATCGTCGATCTGCAGGGTCAAGAGCTCCCCTGTCATTTCCAGTGTCCGTTGGCGCAGTTGTTTCGTCGCATGGTGCATCCCTAGGCCGAATTCCGCATTATCCTCCAATAAGGAATTTGCCCAAGACGGTCCGCAGCCTGCTTCATTTGTCGTATACGGCGTGGAAGGAGCCGATCCGCCGTAGATGGATGAGCAGCCTGTCGCATTCGCTATCTGCATACGATCGCCCACCACTTGGGTGACCAGTTTGATGTATGGCGTTTCGCCGCAGCCGGCGCAGGCACCTGAAAATTCGAACAACGGTTGTTCGAATTGGCTGCCTTTCACCGTGTTGATGCCGACAGGATTTTCCTTGTGCGGCAGGCGGATCATGTAATCCCAGTTATTGTTTTCCTCCAGATGGTCCTCGCGGTTTTTCATCTCGATCGCTTTTTTGCGCGCCGGACAGGTCAGGACGCAGATGCCGCAGCCTGTGCAGTCGGCAGCGGACACTTGGATCCGGTATTTGTAGTCTTTGTATGGGCGCATCCCGTCCAGGAATTCCACGCCTTCAGGGGCATTGGCTGCCTCGTCTTCGGTGGCCAGGAACGGTCGGATGGCGGCATGCGGACAAACGAAGGAGCATTGATTGCACTGGATGCATTCCTCGGGGTTCCAGATCGGGATCTGGACGGCGATTTCGCGTTTCTCGTATTGCGTCGTCCCCTGCGGGAAAGTCCCGTCAGCCCGGTCCAAAAAGGCGCTGACAGGCAATTGGTTGCCTTCCATCCGCTCCATCATGTTGGCGATGTTGCGGACAAAATCCGGGTGGTCATTCAATACTTCGGGCTCATCCTGCGCATCCTTCCAGTTATCCGGGATGCTGATTTTTTGGACAGCTTCCATACCGGCATCGATCGCTTTCTCGTTCATGGAAATGATCGCTTCGCCTTTATGCCCGTATGATTTGCGGGCCGCTTCCTTCATGTACTTCATTGCCTCTTCGGCAGGTATGACCGGCAGGATTTTGAAGAAGGCCGCTTGACAGATCGTGTTGATCCGTCCGCCCAGCCCGATTTCCTTGGCGAGGTTGATGGCGTCGATCGTATAGAAGTCAATCTTGTTTTCTGCGATGTACCGTTTCATCTTGGCAGGCAAACGCATTTCGAGATCCTCGGCGCGCCAATTGGTATTCAACAGGAAAGCGCCGCCCGGTTTCAGGTTCTTCAGCATGTCGTATTTTTTTACATAGGCATGGTTGTGGCAAGCCACGAAATCAGCCTTTTCGATCAGATACGGCTCATGGATTGGCTCCTTGCCGAAGCGCAAATCGGAAATGGTGACACCACCCGATTTTTTCGAATCGTAGGAAAAATAAGCCTGTACGTGCATATCGGTATGATCTCCGATGATTTTGATCGAATTTTTATTGGCCCCAACAGTCCCGTCGGAACCGAATCCCCAGAACTGCGCTTCGAATGTGCCTTCCTGACGGACATCGATCTGTTCATCGATCACAAGCGACAGGTGAGTGACGTCATCATTGATGCCGATCGTGAAGGGATGTTTCGGTTCCTCTTTTTTCAGGTTTTTATAGACTGCGAACAGTTGCTCCGGTGTTGTGTCCTTCGAACCCAAGCCATAACGGCCGCCGATGATCATCGGACGGTCAAGGCGATTGTTGAAGGCAGCCACGACATCCAGAAAGAGCGGTTCGCCGATGGAGCCGGCTTCTTTCGTGCGGTCGAGAACAGCAATCCGTTTAACGGTGTCCGGTAAAGCCTTCAAAAAGTGCCCGACGCTGAATGGTCGGTAAAGATGCACATTAAGGACACCAACTTTTTCCCCTAAGCGATTCAGGTAATCAGCCGTCTCGCAGGCTGTTTCATACACGGAGCCCATGCAGATGATGACCCGCTCGGCATCCACTGCACCGTAATAATTGAACAGGCGGTAGTCCCGGCCGGTCAACTGGTTCATTTTTTCCATATAACCTTCGACAATTTCCGGAACAGCATCGTAATATCTGTTTGCCGCTTCCTTGGTCTGGAAAAAGACGTCGGGATTCTGAGCCGTTCCACGCAATGTCGGATGGTTCGGGCTGAGGCTGCGGTCACGGAACGCTTTCAAAGCATCCTGATCCAGCATTTCCGCTAGGTCGTCATACGATTGGACCTCGATTTTTTGGATTTCATGCGAAGTCCGGAAGCCGTCGAAGAAATGCAGGAACGGCACGCGCCCTTTGATAGCCGCCAAATGGGCTACAGCTGCCAAGTCCGTCGCTTCCTGTACACTGGAGGATGCCAGCATAGCATAGCCCGTCTGTCTGCAGGCCATCACGTCCGAGTGGTCGCCGAAGATGGAAAGCGCATGGCCCCCCACCGCACGTGCGGCAACATGGATGACGGAGGGCAACAGTTGCCCGGCCATTTTGTATAGGTCGGGTATCATCAGCAACAATCCTTGCGATGATGTATAGGAACACGCCAAAGCGCCCGCTTGCAGCGCGCCGTGAACAGTTCCGGCTGCTCCGGCCTCGGATTGCATTTGGGTCACTTTCACGGTTTGGCCAAAGATGTTCTTGCGGCCCTCTTGCGCCCAATGATCGACAGCATCTGCCATCGGTGAAGAGGGTGTAATGGGATAAATCCCTGAAATTTCTGTAAAAGCGTAAGATGTATAGGCTGCGGCAGTATTGCCATCGACAGTCATATACATTTTCTCGTTGGACATAAAGGATTCCTTCTCTCAAATCGTATAGTTCACATACAGCGGGTTATTTTTCTGATTTTTTTCGACCAAGAGTCGCAGAAAATGACGAGCTGGTGCATTCGTGTGATTTCATTATAGCAAAAAAGTAAGTGCTCCGGTACACAAAGAAAGACGTTTATTCCCGAATTTCCGAAAGCTTAAAGGTTCTTTATGCTTCAATTATCTATTTCATTTTGTATAGTCGTTGAAAATATTTCACTCCGTACCTGGCGGAGTGAGGATAGGAATTTGCCTTCTGACGGAGGCGACACGATCTAGATCTACCGTCACGATCACGATTTCCTCCTCAAAACCAAGTTGGGCCAGAACGCTTCCCCATGGATCCACCACGAGCGAATGGCCGTAGGCATGGTAACTGAAATCGAGATCGCGGGCAGGACTGACCCCCACCATGAAGAGCTGGTTGTCGACTGCGCGCGCCCGGAACAGCAATTCCCAATGCGCCGGTCCGGTCGTCATATTGAACGCGCCGGGCACAACGCAGACGAGGGCTCCTTGTTTTTGGAGCAGCTCCCAGTCGCTTTGGAATCGGATGTCAAAGCAGATGCCCAAGCCGAAGAGGCCGAATTCGGTCTGGAACACGCCCATTCCGTCCCCTGGCGTCAGCGTATCTGATTCTCTGAAGGCTTGCCCGCCATCGACTTGGATATCGAATAAGTGGGTTTTGCTGTAGTCGTGGATCTCGTTGCCTTGCCGATTGAACGTATAGCTTGTATTGTATATTTTATTTTCCTTGATCTGGGGAATCGATCCGCCGACAACATAGATGGCATTTTCTTTCGCCATCTCCGAGAGCCTTCTGTAGGTTTCCCCGCCTTTCGGCTCAGCGTATTCTCTGAAATAGGCGTTATCATAAGGACAATTGAACATTTCCGGGAGCACCGCCATATCCGCTCCACCTTGTGCCGCTTTCTTGACCAATGCCTCTGCACGTTTTAGGTTCGCTTCCTTATCCGCTGTTACCATCATCTGAAGCAAGGCTATTTCCATCCCCATCACCCTCCTGTTTGTTTTTATCAGTATAACGTTTTACTGACGAAGTGTCACAAAAAGCAGAGACGGCTGAATGGCCCGTCCCTGCTTTTCAATTTTAATAGACTACGACCGGTGTCCCGACCGGATAACTGTAATACAAGGTCCGAACCGCTTCATACGGTGTGTTGACGCAACCGTGCGAACCGTAGTAGAGGTAGATATCGCCGCCATAGCCATGCGTCTGCCAAGGCGAATCGTGCAAACCAACCGAGTTGCCCACAAACGGTATCCAGAAGCTGACGGGCGAAGCATAGTCCTCGCCGATCAGGACGGATGGCGATTGTTTAAACGGCTGGATATAGAACAAGCCTCGCGGCGTGGCGTTATTCGCCGATGGTTTGCCGGTGATGACCGGAGCGGAAACGAGCATCGTCTCGCCTTTATAGGCCCAGACGCTTTGTTGGCTCAAGCTGACGATGATATAGCTGTTGCCGATGTAGTAATTGACTCCCGAGTTGCTGCGGAAATACCCGTTGATCACTGTCCAATCCGGCCCTTTTGCATAGGTCGGCAATCCCGAAAGTGCTGCTTTGTCCACCCAACCGATATAACTGCCGTTCAGGGAAATGAGGACATAATGACCATCCGCTGATTCCTTGATCGCATCGACTTGCTGACCGACATAGCTGTCCGTGCTCGTCCGCCATTGGTAGCCGGGATAGCCCCACGGCAAAGTGTCGACCGAAAAACCGGCCTTCGCGATTGTCGGTGAATAGCTCACGACGGTTCCTCCGGAAATATTCTGTGCCTGGGATCTGTAGCTGAAATCCCCCAAAGCTTTCTTATCAATCCAACCCAGTTTTTTACCGTTCAGCGAAAGCAGCACATACAATCCGTTTGCTGTCTCTTTCACTGCTTCAAATCGTTGTCCTAAGTAGTCCGTTGAAGCTGCCATCTGCTGATAGCCAGCATAACCCCACGGCAGACTGTCGATCGAATAGCCCGGCGAAGTGATGGCTGCTGTGTAGGCGACAACGACTGCAGAAGCTACATCCTGGACTTTTGGTGGAAGCGCGATATCGGCAAGGGCTCGCTTATCGACCCATCCCAACCGAGTCCCGTTGGAAGAAATCAAAACATACAATCCGTTCGGCGACTCTTGGATAGCCTGGATGTGTTCTCCTATATGGTTGCTGGTCGTGTCGATTTGCCCGTATCCGGAATATCCCCAAGGCAAGCTGTCGATGGAAAAGCCGGCTGCTGCTATAGTTGCTTTATAATCCACTGGTATCCCCGTTGCCAGCTCCTGTACTTTGGGTTCGATATAGATATCCGTCAGTGCCCGTTTGTCGATCCACCCCAAGCTGTTGCCGTTCTGTGCGATCAGCGCATAGAGGCCGTTGGCGGTCTCCTTGACTGCCTGTACGCTTTGATTCAAGTAAGCCGAACTTGTTGTCATTTGAGCGTATCCGGCATAGCCCCACGGTAAACTGTCGATGGAAAAGCCGGCTGCGCCGATTCGGGCAACATAGTCCACCGTCAGCGCTGAGGCAATATCCTGCACTTTAGGCGGACTGTAGATGTCCGACAGAGCGCGCTTGTCGATCCAACCCAAGTTTTCGCCATTGAGGGAAATCAGCACGTACTGACCATTTGCGGTTTCTTTTTCAGCCTGTATTTTCTGATCCAAATAAGCTGTGCTCGTTCCCATATACATGTAGCCAGCGTAGCCCCAAGGAAGACTATCAATCGAAAAATCTGTCCCGCTGATGCGTGCAGTGTAATCAACGGCAATCGCTGAAGCAAGGTCTTGTACCTTAGGGATGATGACAATATCGGATAAGGCGCGCTTGTCGACCCATCCCAACTTTTCGCCGTTCAGCACTGCCAATGCGTAAAGACCGTTCTGCGATTCTCTGATCACCTCGATTTTTTGACCTACAAAATCGTTCGTCATGTAGCGGAATGCATAGCCTGAGTAGCCCCAAGGCAAACTGTCGAGCGTAAAGTCCCCTTTGGCAATGACTAGCTGTGTAGGAAACGGCAACGTCAGAAGAACTTTCCTTCACTTCGGGTAGTGTTGTAACAGCCGCTGCAGTCATTTCCACTGCGGGTGCAGGCTCAAGCGGAGTGGCATCGCTTGGTTGAGGGGCGGCTTCGGTAACATCTGGTATCGATCCGGTCACCGGAGGGATACCCGCGTTGCTTGCAGGCACCACTTCTTCAGGTGCTTCCGAAGAGTTATCCGATGGCGCAACCTCTGTAAGGTCTGGTGTTCCTGTCACTGGTTCCTCTGGCGGAACATCAGCAGCTTTGTCTGTATCCTCATAGAGGATGGATGATTGCTCGATTATATCCGGTGTTTCTGTTTGGGACGACTCGCTCCCGATGGTGCTGCTTGCATTCGCTCCGCTAGTTTCCGCAAAAACTGAGGGTGCCGGTGCCGCAGTCAGCATGGCCGCGGACAGACCGCAAACCATAACGGCACACCATTGAGATTTGACTTTACGCAATTTTTTCATGACTTACCCCACCAATCTGTTCGATATTGTAAAGGCTTACATATTTTTACGCAAAAAATTTGGTGATAGCGATTCGTAAATTCAGTTCATACTTTTATTATATCAATATATTTTATATCTTCAATATATATAATCTAATTCTTGCTTTTTATTGAAAAATTGGCTGCCGGGCATATGAAAAGAGCCGAGCTGAAACCGTTTGGGTCCCTGCTCAACTCTTCCTTTCAGCTAAAATATACGCGATCATCCTGCCAAGGCTGCATCATTCTAAGTCGTACTCGTCGCTGCTGCCGTTGCCGTACCGGTCACTTGCAGCTTGAGCAGCTTCGATGCTCTTGTTGTATTTTTCCAGTTTCTGTTGGACTTTACGGAAGACACTGCCTTCCGTGAAATTTCCGTCCGATTCGCGTTTTCCGCAATTCATCCCCGTCAACAGCTCGATCCCTTCCGCGACTGTTTTGACGGAATAGATATGGAATTTGGCAGCATTCACTGCCTCGATGATTTCCTCCTTCAGCATCAGATCGTCCACATTTTGATTCGGAATGATGACCCCTTGATCTCCGGTCAAACCTTTCGCCTCACAAAGATCGAAAAAGCTTTCGATCTTTTCGGTAGCGCCGCCGATTGGTTGGATTTCACCTTTCTGATTGATGGAACCCGTGACAGCAAGATTCTGTCTCAGTGGCGCATCAGCCAGGCTGGACAGGAGTGCATAAAGTTCAGCACTGGAGGCACTGTCCCCGTCGACTCCGCCGTAATTCTGTTCAAAAGTCAACTGGGCGCTCACTGCCAGCGGTTTTTCCTGTGCAAACTGCCCGCCGAGAAAGCCTGCCAACGTCAGTACCCCTTTTGAATGGCTGCTGCCGCTCATTTTGGTTTCGCGCTCAATGTTTGTCACTCCGTTCGAACCGATATAGGTACGGGCTGTGATCCGCGTCGGATGGCCAAAAGCATATTCTTCTGTCTGGATGACTGAGAGGCCGTTCACTTGACCGATGACCGAATCCTGAATATCGATCATGATCTTGTCCCTCAATAACATTTCCTGGAATTTTTCCTCGATCATATTTGCCCTGTATTTCCTGTCAGCAAGAGCTCTTTTCACGTGAATATCCGAAACCATCGTTGCCCCCTCGTATTTGGCGATGGCGCTGGATTCATGGACAATCTCCGTAATTTCGTTGAATTGAGTGGATAATTTGGTCTGGTTGCCCGCAAGACGTGATCCGTACTCAATGATTTTGCCTAAGCCGCTGCGGTCAAAATGGAGGATTCCCGTTTCCTCGCAGATTGAGCTGATGAATGAGACATATTTTCTGATATTCTCTCCATTGCGGTCCATACTGATATCGAAATCGACTTTTACTTTGAAGAGTTTTCTGAAATCTTCATCATAGGTCAGCACTTTGTAGAATATCGGACTACCGATCAAAATGATTTTGACGTTCAATGGAATGGTCTCTGGTTTCAGCGTCACGGTCGGCACATAGCGGTACTGCTCGCCGATGTTCTCGATCAAGGCTTGTTGATGTTTCAACACTTTTTTCAAGGCATCCCACATGAATGGATCGAAAAGGACATCTTTGGCCTGCAGCACCAGATATCCGCCGTTTGCCTGATGGATAGCGCCGGCTTTTACCATGGTGAAATCAGTCGTCGTGTACATGAATTGATTTTTGTATTCGATTTTCCCGAAGATATTGTAATAATTCGTAAAAGGTTCGATGATCGCTGGAGCGCCTTTACTGTTTTCATTGTTCACAAAGAGATTGACTTTGTATTTTATGAAGGGGTCACCGTCGTTTTCCGGCAGCTGAAAAGGATTTTGCGCTTGCGGTGCATCGGCCAAACGGAAAATGATGTTGTTTTCGGTGATGTCCGTCAGCACTTTATCGAGGTAATCCTGGATTTTTTCCGAATAAGCGTACTTTTCTTTTAATCTGGCGATGGGAGGCTCCGTCGCAAACTGGGTTATCTGCCTGTCCAATTCCTTGAGCTGTTTGTCAGCCTCTTTTTCGAGTGCACGGGAACCTCGGATGATTTCATCCAGCCTTTTTTCAAGCTTGTAGGTATTTTCATCAATGATTTTGCGTTCATCCGCCGAAAGAGCTTTGTATTCTTCCGGGGAAAGCTGCTTGCCATCCTTGATCGGTATCAAAGCCACGCGGCCAGGTGCTTGTCTAACGACGAATCCCGCTTTGAGAGCCTCCTGTTCGATGCTCCGAAAAACAGCATCCACCTTTTCCTGTACCACTTGGATGATGGTGCCTTTTTGTTGATCATAATCACTGCTCTCGAACGTTTTCGGAATGAGGCTGCGCATGTCCTCTACGAACTCGGTCATATCATTGCGGAATATTTTCCCTTGCCCTGCAGGCAGAGACACCGCAATCGGTTTGTCACGATCGGCAAAATTATAGATATAGCACCAATCATCGGGCGTATTGCCTTTCTCGGCCAATCTGGATACTACGGTTTGGACATAGGTACTCTTTCCGGTTCCCGGTGGACCAGAAACGAAAATATTGTAGCCGGGAACCGCCATTCCCAGCCCGAAGTCCATCGATTTCACGGCCCGGTCCTGACCGATGATGCCCTGCAAGGGAGGGACATCCCTGGATGATTCGCAAAAATTCAGTTCGCCGGTATGCAGATAACTCCAACGCAGCTTCTCGACCGGAATACGGTATTTTTCTTCAAGCGACATGCAAAGGACTCCTTTACTGTTGGATTGCGCGGGTTGTGCCGGCAAAAACTATCTCCGGACTCCAAACGTAAGCGCTATCATACTTCAGTTCTATTGTATAACAATTTTGCTGAGATGTGGAATTTTATCCCTTTTTATTCGATAGTTACACTAGTTATTATTAAGTAAAAATTATCACTATCCACTTTTCAGGCAGGTCTTGCTGCGCTATACTGATTAAATAGGACGGAGGGATTCAAGGGCATGCGTATTACTTTTAACACTAAATTCACAGCTTTATGCCTCTGGATGGGCGTCATTTTTCTCCTGTCGCACCAAAATGGTCAGGATTCATCCGAAACAAGCGGCATCCTTTTGGAATTGCTGAAATTTATTGGGGATCGGTCCCGGCAGTTCCGTTCAGGGTGCACTCAGTTACCTGGTCCGTAAGGCAGGCCATTTCACCGAATACTTGATTTTGGCTATCCTGTTTTTACGTTATCGGAAAGAACAAGGATCATCGGGAAAATCAGTTTTCTATGCGTTGCTGTTCGTATTTCTGTATGCCTCATCGGACGAATTCCATCAATCCTTCATTCCGGGAAGAGGTCCGGCTTTTTCCGATGTATTGATCGATACAGCAGGAGGACTGACCGGCATCGTGCTTTATGAATGGAAGCAGAGAATGATGGAGCGTCAAAATCCGATTTACTGCAAAAAATAAACAGGCATCCGTCTTTGATGGATGCCTGTTTATTTTTGTTGGACGCTTTATCGCCTCGCTAATCGACAGCGTCTTTGGGCTCGTTGAAGACATAGACGTTCAGGTCGACTGAATCATCATTGACGCTCTTTGCCATGATGTGCAGCCCTTCGCAGATCAATTCATCATCTTTGAAGAGTGGCGTTACCCGATAGCGGACCGTGGTGCCTGCTTGGATCGCTTCACTGACAATGAATTCCGAGGCGAAATACATGGCCGGATAGTTCGCATTACGGTACAACGTCACCAGATTGCGCCAGTCCTCACCGCTTCCTCCGAGCACATCCGCCAGCAGATGACCGCGGTTCAGCTGTTTTGGATTCGAATCATTCTGATTGCTTTTCGACCAGCCAGTCGGCAGGATGCTGCTGTTTGCATCGGTTCCCGTCTGGTACATTTCCGGCGTGATCATGGCGTTCATTGTGGTGACACGGTTCAGCTCATCCAAATCGCCGTAACTGATCCAGCCTTCCCCTTCAAAGTGCAATTCTGAATCATCAAAGGTACTCTTTCCACCGTTTATTTCAATGGTATCCGCACCTGTATATTGAGGCGCATCATCCATGTCCGAGGATTACTGAAGTAGTAGTTGTGCCGTCCTGGTTTGAAGTCGGATCGACTCCTTCATGTATCTCGATCCAGGTAAGGATTAGAAACCATGTAAACAGCAACAGCAGCCGCAAAAGTTTGTGCTTGCCTGAAGTTTTTCTTTTTGTCATTTCTTCCCCCACTGTTAAGAATTGAAACATCGTTCCACATGGATAAAGAATGGGTTTCATCCAATGAACGCATTCCTTCATTCTATCAGTCAACCATTAGGAGTGCAAATCCAATTCCGGCAACGAGCGAACACATTCCCTTTTGCTTTTGTTTTTGAAAATAAAAAAGACTCTTCTGTAAGGCAAGAAGAGTCGGTTGGGCACTATTATTCAGTTGCTGTTTCATTTTTGACACTCGCCCGGATATCGAATTTTCCGATCGGATCCGGCCCGCGCATGACTTCCCGTTTGATCTGGAGCAGGCCGTCCTCATTCACGCGCGTTTTCCATCTGACCAATTGGATCTGGCCACCGGTGATCTCGATGGCGGTGATGCTTGTCGGATAAATGCAGCAGCCCGAATTGAAGTAAGGCAAATCTTTTGTCTTCGGATATTTAAAGCGGTGCGTATGGCCGCAGATCAGCATTTTTTCATGCTTCTGGATCCACTTCACATAGTTTTTTTCGATTTTATGCCGTTTGTTCATATTTTTAACGGGACTTGTCGGGCTCTTGACGCCGAATGCGTGCAGGAACCGCCAAAAGTACTTCAGGGAAAGCATCGTCGGGTACCAGAGTTGATCGTTCGGCAGATCGCCTTGCATGCCGTGGACGACGAATATTTCCTGTTTCGTAGTACGTTCCTTCAAAACCAACGCTTCGATCGGTCGAATCCCAGGGAGGAAATCATAGAAGAACTCGGTATACTCATCGTAGTTGCGGAAATAATTTTGTTCCACATACCATTGGTTTTTCAAGATAGATATTGTGGTTACCGTAAATCATGATCAAACGCTTCTCGTCATAAAAACGTTTCAGGACAGTGAATACCTCCGGATGGGCATTTTTGATGTGCTTGAATTCGTGATGTTCCCACAGTTCATCGCCGTCCCCGTTTTCAACGTATATGAACTCATTCTTATAATAGTATTCCATCGCATGTAAAAAAATGTTTTTGTTCCGTGCGAATTCATCAGAAAGGCTCCCATCGCCTCTGTGGCAGTCACTCAAAAAAACATAATTTGATGTTTCGTCGATGTATTCGACCCTGGCTTTTTCGTAGGCCTCCGTCAGTCGTTTATCCGTAAACATGCACTACACCTCATCTCACTGATTCCATTACCTATATTATAGTTCTCCAAGGCCGGAAGCGCCACTATTTAGAGTGATAAGGGAAAACGGAGTGCACTGGAATCTCTTATCCGGTTCTGCAACTCAGTTTGGTTCGGATAATCCTTTTGATGCCCCCGACAGCAGCGGCAGGATGCCGAAGAGGACCATTCCGAAGCCAACGATGTAAAAATAAGGGAGATAGACTGAATCAGTGCCGGCTATTTCCAGACCCCCATCAAGAAACTGCCGACTGTGAGAGTGGCGATCCCCGAATGGTAGAGGTTGGAAAAGCTGCGGAACCGCTCAGAATCGACGATACCGATCTTTGCGCGGCTCACGAGATAAATGAGCAGCCCTCCTGCCAAAGGGTACAGGAACATCCAAGTCATTGCCGGCGATGTGACGCCGTGCCCGAACAGCCTGTAAATCTTTTCGATGATGACCGTCACAACCGTCGCAACGAGATAGACGATGCCGGTATTCTTCGATGCCGAAAACTTGTTATTCATATCCAAAATAGACAATGTCGCTCACTTCCCTTTCTTCTGTGCTGTTGCCGTTTGTCGGATTATTGATGATCTCGCCGTTGAAATAAAGTGTCGATGAACCGCCGCCATCCAAATTGTAGGCCGTGACCGCCCCTCTGCTCTGCATTTCTTCCGCCAACTGCAGCAGCGAAAAGCCTTCACTTTCATCGGTCCGGCCATCCGATACGATGATGATGTAGTGCAACGGCGAAATTTGGCCGATGGCAGTCCGCGGATTGCTGGTCATCGATTGGGATACTTCGCTTGAAGCATCCACGCTAATTTCACCATCTTCAATCAAGGAAGGTCCGAAAGAAATGATTTGCGCAATGCTTGATGTGTCCAGAGAAGACAGACTCGTTTCATTTTCGGAAATGATCGAGAAGTCGCCCTCGTTATCTATGACCAACGCCTCCGCATCTTCGGTTTCCCTCGCTGTATCGCGGTATAGCGTTCCGTTCCTGAGGACATAACCTTCATCCCGAAAGCCATAAAAATCGCCGTTGATCGCCAAAATCGCTTCATGGCTGGCAGCGATGCTTGAAGTGACAGCTTTTATGTTCCTGCCGTAAGTATCCTGCGCTAAAGCGGTTTTCAGATACGAAGCATCGGAAACTTGGATATCCACCGCATAATAGGTTGTGTTGTTGCTCCGTCCTGTCTCGATGGATATTTTGATGTTTTCATCTTCGTAGGAAGATTCGGTGACGATAGCCTCGGTGATCGTTTGTTCACCTACGGATTCGGATGCATCCGAATTTGCCTCCTCACCTGACTGTGCTAGTCGTTGTCTCTGTAGCTGCTACCGCAGACAGCGACTTTGGGATAACGAAGGCATCCAATAAGACGAATGCAGCAGCTGCACTCAACAGGCTCGCATAGATGACAGCCCAACGATAGGGTTTTGATAAAAATTGCTTCATAGAATGGCTTGTCCTTTCTTTACCGTATTGAATACGTATTTTTTTTGGTTGCGTAGCTGGCAAAAAAGAGCGATGCATCAACAGATGCTTTTACTAGCACCAACGGATCGGCACTTGCTTAAAGGGGATTTTGTTTCCCGCAATTGCTGGGATGCGTGCAGATATCGCATGCGTATTTGCTTTTCAAAAGCTCGAAAATTGCTGCATATTCCGCACCGCTGCCATCGTCCACCACGATAGTGTGCAGATCCTGTTTCTGTAGCTCTTCAACCAATAAAATCAACTTTTCGTCAGGGTTAAGAGCTGGAATGATTACGACTGGGTTCATAATGACGCCTCCTAATTTTTCAGTCCGGCCAACCGTTGCTCCTTTTCTGGTGCTGATTCCATTTTAAAAGAACGCACCCCCTCAATTCCTCGAAATCCATACGAATAGTTGCGGAAAAAAAGTAGCGAAACATACACAAATAAAAGCCGTCACCAATCTGGCGCACAAAAAAATGCCCCAACCACAAGAATCGCTCCTGCTGTGGTTGGGGCACTATCATTATTCGGTATATTGCTAATTTTGAAACACTGGTGTGGAAAGGTATCTTTCGCCGTTGTCCGGAGCGATCGTCACTACCGACTTGCCTGCGCCCAGTTGACCAGCCAAGGCGATGGCTCCTGCCACTGCTGCACCGCTGGAGATGCCCACAAGAATGCCTTCTTCCTTGGCAAATCTGCGGGTCATCTCGAAAGCTTCTTCACTCGAAACCTGGAACACGCCGTCGAAAACTGCCGTATCCAAAACCTGCGGAATGAAGCCGGTACCGATTCCCTGGATCTTATGCGGTCCTTTTTGGCCGCCGCTCAATACCGCTGATTCGGAAGGTTCCAGGGCATAGATGCCGACATCCGGATTTGCTTTTCGTAAGGCTCTTCCTACCCCAGTGATCGTGCCGCCTGTTCCGACAGCCGATAAGAAGGCATCCGGGCCGATGCCGTCGAAAGCTGCGATGATTTCCGGGCCGGTAGTCGTTTCATGGATAGCCGGATTGGCTGGGTTTTCAAACTGCAGAGGCAGAAAATGGCCAGGTTGGGCTGCAATTTCTCTGGCTTTCGCGATTGCTGTAGGCATCCCCTCAGCACCGGGAGTCAACACGAGTTCGGCGCCATAAGCCGAAAGCAACAGACGTCTCTCGATGCTCATCGTATCCGGCATTACAAAGATGGATTTATAGCCTTTCGCTGCCGCCAACATCGCCAAGCCTACGCCAGTGTTACCGCTGGTCGGCTCTACTATCGTGTCGCCCGGCTTCAAGATTCCCTCTGCTTCCGCTGTCGCAATCATATTCAAGGCGATGCGATCCTTTATGCTGCCGCCGACATTGAATGCCTCCAATTTCAAATAGACATCGGCGAAGCCTTCCGGTACGACTTTGCTTAATTTGATGATCGGTGTATCTCCGATCAACTCTGCTACAGACGATACTATTTTAACCATGCTGAATTCCCCCATTGAGTTTGTTATGTACGATTGTATGTGCCAAAATCAGAGAATGATGTTCCTTCTCTGACCATGGTTGATAAGGGTAGCATAACACGGGAAAACTTCTGTGAAAATCAGACATAAACGAACAAGGGTGATCGGTTTTACCGAACACCCTTTGCCTTCAATTATCGTTTGTCTTATTTGTGCCCCATCAATCGATCTATCGCTTCTTTTGCTTGTTTGTAACGGGCATAATAACTGAATTCATCCTTATCGCCAATCCCTTTAGCATCCAACATGACGACTTTATCCAGGTTTCCGCTTCTTGCGATTTCCTGCAGCATCATCTCGTGGATGGTCGTCAAAAAGGCATCCTCAGAAAATTCCATGTTGCGGTAGCCGTCGTCGACATATTTCATAGTCGGTGGCACTACCAGGATCAAATCCCACAATTGTCGCGCAATGAAGGCGTTGGCCGACTGCTCCACGATTGCATACTCCTCCGAAGTGATCGCATAATCCTCATCATCCGCACCCAGGCGTGCGTAGACTTTTGTTACCATCACATCCGTGTCCAAAATTGCCATCCCTTGGCTGGCGGGATCCGCAATCGTGTCCCGGTTCAGCTGGAACTGACCGGTTACCAACCGCTGGTAATCCATGCCATCCAGTTCGAAATCATTCACATTCGATTCCTCTTGGTACTGGCGTGAATATTCGAAACTGTAGGGACAGGAATACAGTTTCGCCAAATCCTTGACCAATGTCGTTTTCCCCCCGCTCGGGGCACCCAAAACCAGCACTTTTTTCGTGAATGCGCGCCGGAAAGGCAAAGCGATGGCGTTAAAATGGCGCAAGGCATCATTGCGGATATTCAGGCCAGTGATCGGGTACAGGCTGGTGTCCACCAAATGGACTTCATCCTCGGACTCTTTTGCCAATGCCTCAGCCTGCGCTGTTTTCCCGGTATACCATATCTTTTGCGCATCGCTGTGCTGAAGCGAATCAGCTATCTTGAGCTTGATGATTTGCAACCATGGTTCCCAGTCGGTGTCCTTATTCGGAATGCCTTGGCCGGCTGCCATCACGACATAAATCTGGTCATCATCCGCAAATAATTCGCGCATATACCGGAATCTTCTGTAGACATCCAGACCGAAAGGCTCGCCGAAATCGCCCTCCTGGCCGCAGACGATCACGACGCAACCGTCATTCTCCTTCTTTGCCTCCAAGATGACTTCCAAATGGCCGATATGGCAAGGCGCGAAGGCTCCGAAAACGATGCCGATCCGACTGCCGCTTAATTTATCCTTGTACAGATTCCCCATCTCGTTTCTCCCTTCTGCAGAGCATATTCTCTAAGGTGCCTAACATACCTTTTACATACATTCTACAACTTCCTCACCGCATCGTATAGCACGAAGGCCTTTTTCAAGGTAGGGTATCCGGAGATCGGGCTGAGTCACCAAAAAAGCAGGTGCGGAGATCGGGATGATCTTTGCACCTGCTTGCTTATCGGTGGAGCAGAACAGCATCATAGCCGCTGTCATTGATGGCTTTTTTTGTCGTATCACCGATGGCATAGAAAACGAGCGGCTTTTTTTCGGTTTTGTTGTAGACCGAAAGGAATCTTTTCCATGCCGATGGGCTGGCGAAGTAAACAGCGGATAGCTCACCCCTATTGAGCAGCTCCGTCAACTCCGCTTGTCGTTCCTCAAGGAAGACATTGTGGTAAAGGACCGAACTGGTTACCATCGTTTTCGATCCCCAGGAGTTGTTCGATGGCATCATCGGCAAGCTGGCTCTTCGGATAGAAAATCGATGTTCCCGCTGGAAAGTTTTTCTGCCAAGCGGAAACAAACTGTTTTTTTGTTTCCTGCGGGCTGACGAAAGCCACCTTAAATCCGCAAGATCGGACCATTTCGCCGGTTTTTTTGCCGATCACGGCAATCAACGGGCGCCGGCCCTTTTCGATGACGGCCAGAACACTTGCTACAGGCGCTTGACTCGTAAAGAAAAGCCACTCGGACGCATTGATTTCTCTTCTGATGGCTTCCGTCATCGGCAACTGTTTGATTTCACATAAGGGAATCTCGTAAAACCGTCTGAACCCTTGCGCACGGAACCGGATCTGATCTGCGGCATTCATGGCTAGCGGCCTTGTCAACAGTATCGCTTTCGTCATGGCAACAATTCGTCCGCTGCCGTTTCCGCCAGCTTCAGCGGATCTTCTCCGATGTAACGTTTCGTGACTCCGGTTTCGTCGATGGAACCAGCCAAGAACGCCAAAAATTCCCAGTTCCCATCATCTAACCGATGCGCATAGCCGCCTATCGGCAAGTCGCAGTTACCATTTGCACGATGCAGGAAGGAACGCTCCGTAAGACAAGCCAATGAAGCAGCTTCATCATTGATGCCACTAAGCAGCTCAATCAATTGCTTGTCCTCCTCACGGCATTGGACAGCCATAATCCCTTGTCCAATCGCCGGAACACAGACTTCCGGTTCAAGCATGAGCGTATGCAGCCCCTTCAGATAGTCCATCCTTTCGAGCCCGGCTGCTGCCAGGACGATGCCGTCCAAGCCTTCTTCCTTCATCTTGCGGAGACGAGTCTCGATATTGCCGCGGATCGGCACAAACGACATGTTAGGAAATGCAGTCTTCAATTGGTTGATCCGGCGCACACTGCTCGTGCCTATCACCAGAGGCGCTGTTGTACCTGAAAAGGGCTTGTCGTCGTTCCAGATCAAGCAATCGAGCGGATTCGCCCTCTTGGGTGTGGCAACGATCGTCAATCCTTCCGGTAACCGGGCAGGCACGTCCTTGAGGCTGTGCACAGCAAAATCGATTGTCTTGTCCAACAATTGGGCCTCGACTTCCTTCACGAATACGCCTTTCCCGCCGATTTGCGTCAAGGGCACATGAACCAGCCTGTCCCCTTTGGTGGTGATGCCGACCACCTCGACATTCACCGCGGGATCCACCCTTTTCAGAGCCTCAATGACCAGTTCGGTTTGTTTCAGGGCCAACGCACTGCTGCGCGTCCCTACTCTTAGTGTCTTCATGCAGCGACCTCCCTTCTTTCACTATTATAGAGGACTTTCGCTTGTAATCAAACGGATATCTTCAGTTCTGCATACCGATTCTGTACGCCATGAAATAAAGTCCGCCCATGAAGAAACCGCCTCCTACCAGATTTCCGATCCAGACGATGCTGATGTTCAGCATAAATTCCGCCCAAGTCGCCCCACCGGCAAAAATCCCTGCCGGGATCAAGAACATGTTTGCGACGACATGCTGATAACCCGCAATCACAAAAGCCATGATCGGCAGAAAAGTGCCGAAGATTTTCCCGATGAAATCCTTGGCTGCATAGTTCATGTAAACGCCTGTGCAGACCAGGATATTGCAGGCAACCGAAGAAAAGAACAATTGAACGGGTGCCACATCGATACGGCCTCTGGCGACAGCAATCGTCCTATCGATAAACGCTCCTTGCAGCGTGCCGGACAAGTAGCCAAAGAAGTAAGCTACAAAAAGGGCTCCAATCAAGTTGAACAGTGTGACGACCGCCATGTTCTTCAACCATGATTTTCCGGATATTTCTTTTGCGAACAACGCAAGCGACACGGACAACATATTCCCTGTCACCAATTCACCGCCCACCAACAACAGGCAGATGAGTCCGACCGGGAAAACCATCGCCCCCAACAAGTTGACGAGCGTACCCCACTCAGCTGGCATCGATCCCATTGTGCGGATCATCGCAACGCCTGCCAGTCCTATGAAGACGCCGGCCATGATACCCAATGCAGCCATCGTCATGATACTGTAATCAGCTTTATGTTTGCCTCTTAGAATGGCTTCTTCTAATAATTCTTTCGGGCTCAATGCTCCCATAATGGCTTCACCTTTTCCGCTTCATATATATTTTTTGCTGTCTCATCATCAAAGATGATGGTATCGAAATGCTGTTCCGCCAAGTAGTGATTGTTTACCTCATCAAAGCGACGGTCGCGCCCTTCGCCTACTTGCATCCACCAGACATCCGCGCCCTTTTGCGTCTGTTCGAGCAAGGCTTCCATAACTGGTTTCCGGGTTGAGACGTACAGCTTAGAGTCGCCTTTTTCAGGCAAGTCAGAAAACCAGTCGAAGCGTTCCCCGGCGTGGACGACTTCACCCAGGATGATCATGGCCGGATTCTCGATTTTGGTTTCGCTGATTTTTTGTCTGATGTCTGCAAGCGTTCCTTGTATTTTCGACTGTCTGCCGTATGTCCCCCATTGGGTTATCAGGATGGGCATTTCTACTTTCAGCCCTTGTTCCAAGGCAGCCTCCACGAAGAGGTCGAGCGCCTCCACACCCATATAAAGGCAGACGGTCTGGCCATTCAATAATTGCTGGAAAGTGTTTTTCTCGTTATCGATCAGTCTGCCTGTCGTGAAAGTCACCGAAGTGGCTATGCCTCTTTGAGTCAGCGAAATCCCGCTGTAGCTGGCTGTTCCGCTGGCGGCAGTGATTCCTGGAGTGATGTCGAAACGGACCCCCGCCTCTTGGCATGCTTCCAATTCTTCCGTCATACGCCCGAAGATGGCTGGATCGCCGCCTTTCAGACGTACGACAGAATCATGGGATGCGGCGGTTTCGATCAGTTTCGCATTGATTTCTGTTTGCTTGATCGATTTCCGATCGGGTGTTTTGCCGACATAGATGAAAAGGCAATCCTCCTTGCAATGAAAGAGCAACAATGGATTAACCAGCCGGTCATAGATGACCGCATCGGCGTGCTGCAACAGCCGCACACCTTTTGCAGTCATCAATTCCGGATCGCCCGGTCCGGCACCTACGAAATGAATCATAAGGAAGCGCCCTTCAGGTAAATGTCCCCGTCTTCAAGCAACAGCTCATATACCTTCAATTGGCCTTCATCAGGCTCCTGGATGCGCCCGTCAAGCAAGGATATTTTATAATCCCGCAGCGGTTCATAGAGGTATTCACCCGATACGGTCCCTTCCAGAACAGGTCCGCCAGTCAATGGGCAAAAATCTTCGATGGCCGTGATGCGGCCGTCTGATAGTTGGAAAAGGGCAATCTTTTTGTTCCCGATCGAAACGGATCGTCCAATCTGCGGAAGCAAAGCATCTGTTGTGGTCAAAAATATTTTTTCTGTCATCTTAATCACCCACCGTCACAAGTTCTCTTCTATCTATCGAATACAATTTTTCCTGGATGTCGCGATCGCCGACAATTTCATGCCATGGATCTTTCCGTTTCACTGCTGTTGCCACATCCAATGCCTCAATCAAGTCTTTCCGTTTTGCAGCATCGCTCAGGATATGTTTAACAGCATCAAATCCTAAACGTTCAACCCAAGGAGCAGTCCTTTCGGCATAAATCCCTGTTTCGCGATAGTACTGCAGCAAAGCGCCGCAATATTCGATAACTTCTTCTTCCGTTTCCACTGTCGTAAGCAACTGAGCTTCCTTGACTTCAGTACCGCCATTTCCGCCGATATAGATCTGATAGCCGTTCTCCACACAGATGATGCCGAAATCCTTCACTCCGGATTCTACGCAGCTGCGCGGACAAGCCGATACGCCAACTTTGAATTTGTGCGGTGTGTCGATGAACTCAAAGCGTTCTTCCAACTTGATGCCAAGCCCCATCGAATCCTGGGTACCAAATCTGCAGAAGTTCTTCCCGACGCAAGTTTTGACCGAGCGGAAAGCTTTCGCATAAGCCTGTGCTGAAACCATGTCCAATTCTTTCCAGATGGCCGGAAGGTCCTGCTTCTTGACGCCGTACAGGCCGATCCGTTGGCTGCCGGTGACTTTCACCAAAGGCACGCTGTACTTTTCGGCTACTTTGGCGATCTGCAGCAATTGTTGCGGATTCGTCTGACCGCCCCTCATTCTCGGAATGACAGAGAACGTTCCATCCTTTTGGATATTGGCATGCATGCGCTCGTTCACATAGCGTGATTGGCGCTCATCTTTGTGTTCAGTCGGGAAGGCAACATTCAAATAGAAATTGACTGCCGGTCTGCATTTTGCGCAGCCCTCAGGATTTGAAAAGTGAAGTTCCCTGAATACATCCGAGCTGGTCGTCAGATGCTTCGCATAGATCTGCGTCATGACCTGGTCCCTGTTCAAATCCGTGCAGGAACAGATGCCTGTTGAAGCTGTGACGCCCTCGCCCAGCTCGTGCTCCAATAATGTCTGGACTTGCGGCTTGCATTTTCCGCAACTGGTTCCGGCTTTGGTGACTTTTCCGACTTCAGCTACATTTGTCAAGCCTTTGTCGCGGATGCCCCTGATAATGTCGCCTTTCGTGACGCCGTTGCAGCCACAGACGGTCTCGTCATCATCCCAAGCAACGACATCGTCGCTTCCTGCTTCTTCACCGGCGGCCTGCAGGATCGCGATTGATTGCAGATCAGCGATTTCCTGGCCTTTTTTCATCATGTTGTAGTATCGGTTTCCGTCCGCTGTTTCGCCGTAGAGGACGATCCCCTCGATGCGGTTGTCCTTGATGAACACTTTTTTGTAGTTCCTGTTGACGCCATCGAATGCTTCGATGCTCTGCATCCCTTCAGTGTCCATGATGTTCCCTGCTGAATACAGATCGCATCCGGAAACTTTCAAGGAAGTGAACGTCTTGGATCCTTGGTATGGTTTGGCTTCGATGCCGGTCAATACATCGGCCAACACTTTTCCTTGTTCAAACAAGGGGGCAACCAATCCGTAGGTTTTCCCGTCATGTTCCACGCACTCACCGATTGCGTATATCGCCGGCAAATTGGTTTCCATGAAGTCATTGACGACAATCCCGCGATTTACTTCCAGACCGGCTTCGCGCGCCAATTCGGCAGCTGGTCGGATACCGATCGACATGACGACAAGATCCGTATCGATCGTGGTGCCGTCCTTGAAGCGCAGGCCGGTGACGCGCTCGTCACCCAATATTTCGGTTGTCGCGTATTCCAGCAGGAATTTCAGTCCCTGTGCCTCCAGATCCCCCTGCAACAATTTCCCTGCTCTTTCATCCAATTGCGTTTCCATCAACCATTTGGCCAAATGGACTATGGTGACGTCCATTCCCTGCAGCTGAAGGCCTTTCGCGGCTTCCAGGCCAAGCAAACCGCCGCCGATGACGACAGCTTTCTTGTGCTTGCCTGCAGCTTCCATCATTTCAGCCGTATCATCGATGGTTCGGAAAGCGACTACGCCGTCTTTCTGCGAACCGGGTATCGGCAAAATGAAAGGATGGGAACCTGTCGCAAAAATCAGTTTATCGTAAGGGATCTTCAGCCCTTTTTCGCTTGTGACCAACTTGTTCGCTGTATCGACTCCTACCGCCGGATCCTCATTGATCAGCGTGATGTTGTTCTCTTCGTACCATGTATATGGATTGGTGATGATTTCATCCACCGTCATTTTATTCTGCAGCACATTGGACAGCATGATACGATTGTAATTCGGGTAGCATTCCTTCCCGATGATGGTGATATCATAGCGTTCCGGATCCCTTTCCAGAATTTCTTCAACCAAACGAACCCCTGCCATACCGTTTCCGATCAAGACCAAATGTTCTCTCATTTGCGCACCCTCTTCTATTCGTTGTTATAAAATTCACAATAAAGGATTTGTGAATCATTTAATATTAGGGAAACGCCTATGTTTTGAGGAATGCCATATTTTGGACAAAAAACGTTGTGCGCGGACGCAACGGAGAAAGTAAAGGAGAATCTGGCTCCGATCCGAGTTTCCCAACACCGGCCAGAGGCAAGCCGGCCGGTGTTACGGCCGCTTTCACCATGTTCAGCTCCGATTAAGCAGACTTCGCCGGAGGACAGCACGTAAAAGCGCCGTTACCTCTGGCGATGGGGCGCTCGTCGGAGTTCCGGTATCGAACCACCTGTTTTCCCGTGGTCATCCCCACTCCGCAACTCCCCCCGCAACAAAAAAACTCAAGCACTAGGCTTGAGTCGGATTTATTTTTTCGGCTATTTCATGAAGTATCTGTTTGGCTTTCCGCGGATCATTCCCGTAAGTGGAGACAGCCACCAGGTAGTCATCCTGGCGCAACGTAGCAAGATTAATGAAGTCACTGTTGCTGCGGTCGGTCGTATCGTTCAGGAACTGATGCGGTCCGATTTGCGACCTTACGGCTTTGTTTGTAGCCGGATCATCCGTGCAGATGAAGATGAAAGTTGCATCATCAAGATCGCCGGATTTGTATGCCCGCCTGACCAGTAATGCTTTGCCGCTTTCAGCCCACTCCAGGATTTCCGGACTGACGGCAGGAGCGACGACGGTCGGCTGGGCACCGCAACGGATCAATTCCTGCAATTTCCGCGTCGCGATCTTTCCGCCGCCGACCACCACAACTTTGCGTTTGCTGATGTCGACCATCAGCGGATACATCCGGCATCCTCCAACCGTTCCTTAAGAGCTGTATGGACGGCTTCTGCATCGAGCAATTGTTCCAGCAACATATCCTGAGGCCGGTTTTTTTCGAACCAGAAACCAATTTTTTTGGCCAAGTATCCATCTGTAAAGAACAGCCGTTGCACGATGTAGGACTGTTCTCCGGAAATCGCCTGATAATGCGGTTCGCCCAGATGATTGGTAGCGAAGACTTCGCGACCCAAATCGGATCTCAAGGCAGCAGCAATCCTTTCCAGTTGTTCGCCAGGTTCCGGATAATGGGTCGTTCCGTGCGCGACCAACATGATTGGAAAAGTCGGGTGTGTCTCTGCAGCTTTCTGCAACCGGTCTTTCAGCCAGTCGTATACAGCTTTCGTTGTCCCCAGTGTCTCGCTGATTTCAAAAGGAACCGCAGCGCATGCCTGCATGCGCTGCGGAATATCCTCCCGAGCGTGCGTGGCCGGGAAAAGCAGCACTGGAACGACAATGATTTTGTCCACCTTTTGTTTTTCCAGCTCCCTGACTGCATCCTCCAACGTCTGCTGTTGCCCTTCCAGCATACCGATCGCTTGGGGCAGATCCAACGTGTCACTGAAATCTTTGACGATATTGGACAGTTTTTGCGGGATGCTGGTTTTTCTGCCGTGCAGCACGTACATGATTCCGATTTTCATCTTATTCCTCCTAGAAATCGACCAGATGATTTTTCACACTATAACGCAAAAGATCGGCGTAGCTGTCGACCTTCAGTTTTTTTCTGATGTTCGCTTTATGCACTTCTACCGTTTTGACTGAAATGAACAGTTTTTCGGCTATGTCCCGGTTGTTGTAGCCCAAAGCGACGAGCGGCAATACCTCTTTTTCCCGTTTCGAAAGACTGGCATAGAGGCTGTCGCCCTCAAAAGTGTCCATCTCATCCAGGCTGTCACTTGTATATCCGCTGTAGTAGCGCTGATTTGCATGGACTTTCCGGATGCCTTCCAACAAGATGTCGTCGGTCGTGCTTTTGAGGATGAAACCATCGGCTCCTGCATTCAATGCTTCCCTCACGTAGCTTTCCTCATCGTGCATCGTCAATACGATCACTTTGATCTCCGGATGTGTCTCTTTGATCCGGCGCGTCGTATGCAAACCGTTTTCCCCCGGAGGCATACTGATGTCCATCAACACCAAATCCGCCTGCGTATTTTCCAGCTTCATGAAGACTTCGTTGCCGTCAGCGGCGTCCCCGACGACCTCCATGTCCGGTTGCGCATTCAACATGAAGGTCAGCGCGTTGCGCACCAGTGCATGATCGTCTGCAATAATGATTTTCATGCCAAGCCCTCCTTATAAGGCACGATCAATGTGATGCGTGTCCCTTTTTCTATAGCTGTATCGACTTCCATTTTCCCGCCTACAGAGTGGGCGCGTTCCCGCAAATTCAGTAGACCGAATCCGAGATGGTAAGGATCGTAGATGAACCCTTTTCCTTCGTCCGCAATCGTGACGCGCAGTTCATTTTGGCCAAAATCAAGGGTGAGGGTAGCTTCATTCTCTCCGGAATATTTCAGAGCATTCGAGATTGCCTCCTGAATACTGCGGTAGATGACGACATTCCCTCGGCTGCTTAGATCAATCCTGTCCCCGTCTACGATAACATGGATGATGAATCCTGTCATTTCCATTGTCTGTTCGACAAACTGATTTATCGCCGGGACAAGCCCGACATCATCGAGAATGCTCGGCCGCAATTCGGTAGCCAAACTCTTGATTTCCAAAAGTACGTCCGCAAAATGCCGATCGATCGCCTGGAGCTTCTGCTGATGTTCTTCAACCGGTGTCCACTTCAGCCCTCTCGTTTCAAGCATCAAGCTGTAGATGCTCTGGGCAATCCCATCATGGAGTTCGCGCGCAATCCTTTTTTGCTCGCTCTCGCGTGCCTCGTTTAAGTATGTCAGCATGCTTTTCCCCTCTGATTCAAAGGGCTTATCGATATAGCGGATCTCCAGCATCCAGGTGTGTTCGCTTTTCACTAGTTTTCCGAAAAATTCATAGGACACTCCGTCACGGCCCATAAAAGTGATCGGAAAACCATCCGAAGCAGCCCATTTATTCTCGAGCGGGCAGTTTTTGCATGCTGTTTTATCGGTATGGAAAGCGCAACAAGTGCCCTTGGCTACCTGTACCGCATATTCCATTGAAATGACATAATCTTTCTCGAACTTTTCTGCCTGTGCATTCTTGTCGATTACAATGTAGTCAGCATCCATGAGCCAAGTCGGTTGGGGCAAAATTTTGGAAATGCGTTCATTTGGATCAGCCATCTTTGTGCCCCTCCTCTTCCAATAGGGCCGCTAAGCCTGGCAAAGCTGCGTAGACAACCAGTCACATCGGCCAGATGGGAATCGATCGGATGGCGGTATCCCAGCAACAAGACCGCTCGGATGATACCGTTCTTCATTATCGGAATTCCGATTGTCATATCGAGCTGCTCGAGCCTTGCGATTGGATACTTCAAAAGATTTTGACTGTCTGATTGAATTTCAGTGGCGCGTTGTTCCCTGCCTGTGCGCCAAACTTCGCCGGCGATGCCTTTACCGATCCGCAAGCGGATAGTTTTGTAGTGATCGCTTGTGTTTCCGGCTACATTCGTCCAGCGCAGTTCGGTTTGTTGGCAAGACGGGGCAACATCCTGAGCCAATCCTAAAAAATCTGCCTGCCATTCCGTTCTTTTCTCTTCCAACCACACATCTATTTGTGACATTGTTCACTACTCCAATTCCCTATATTTTTCAAAATCTATGTATTTCTATTGCCCTTTATCCAAAAAGTTACTATGATGATACCAAATGTTGGAAGCAAATTATTTATTAAGGAGTTTAATATGAAACAAATCAAAAGTCTATCATTTTTCAATCTGGTTCTGATCATCGTCATGACAGTATACTCTTTTTCAAGTATGTCGTCCTCTTTTTTCATGATGGGTCTGAAATCATTCCCTTGGTTTTTGATCAGCGCGTTTTTTTATTTTATCCCCTATGCCCTTATTGTATCAGAATATACGCGCAGCTATTCGAATCGCACAGGCGGCATCTATGATTGGCTGAAGGATGCTTTCTCGCCGCGTATCGCTTTCATTACCGCTTTCCTGTGGTACTGCAGCTACTTCACCTGGATCATCAGCCTTTTCATGAAATTGTTGATTCCTTTCACCATCATGCTTTTCGGAAAGGACTTGACTTCTGCTGAGCAATGGTTCGGAATCGACACATCCTACTGGATCATGGTGCTCTCGCTTTTCGCCGTGTTTTGCATGACTTGGGTGATCAACCGTGGACACCAAGCCGTCTTTTCATTTCTGAAGACGAGCAGCTACGCAATGGTCGGTTTGTTGGTCATTTCTGGGATCGGCAATCTGTTGCTGATGGTGAACAATCCGCAGCTCATCATGCAAAATGTGCAGCAAAGCCTGGCTGCTCCGAGTTTCTTCAAGGGAACCAGTGATTCATTCCTTTCGCAGTTGCCCTTCTTTATTTTCGCCATCACTGCATTCGGCGGGCTCGACACAATCGCCAGCCTTGTCGACAAATCCGGCGAACAAAGAAAGAAATTTCCTAAAGCACTGATCATCAGTGCCGTGATCATCGTCGTCCTTTATTTCGGTGGCATCATGCTTTGGAGCGGCGCAAATAACCTGAATGTGCTGCGCGAAACCGATCAGTTCCACCTCGGCAATCTGATGTACGGCTTGATGGGCAGTCTGGCCAATAACATCAGTGTTACATTCGGTCTGTCCGCAGCTGCTCAAACGTTCCTTTATCAAGCGTTCATCCGCTATACCGCTTTTACCTTGTTCGTAGCCTATATCGGGTTGTTGTCGTCCATCACCTATACACCGTTAAAAAGTTTGATCCAGGGTACGCCGAAGGAAATCTGGCCGCAATTCCTGACAAAAATCAATCAGAAAGAAATGCCGCAAACGGCGCTATGGATCCAAGCCGCAGTCGTTTCTGTGTGCATCATAGGATTATCCTTAAATAGTACCATTTTAGGCGCATTATTCAATCAATTAACCTATATGACAAATGTAGCCCGCGCCATTCCCTATTTCGTCGTAGCCGCAAGTTATCCGTTTTATCGCATCAAGAACCCTGGGCTGCTGAAGCATTCATTGATTGCATCGCACTGGCAAGGGTACCTTTGCTCACTGAGCGTCTGTACGGCTACCTTGATCGCCATCACCTTCCAAGTCTACCAGCCGTTCCATACCGGAGAATATGTCCAAGCGCTGTTGCTGATCATTGGACCGATTCTGTTCGGGCTTCTCGGCAGTAGCATTTACCAAAGGTTCGAAAAGAAACGGGCAGAATTGTCGCTTGAAAATAATTTATAAACGTTACTTGTAAACAAAAAAGGAACCGCTCAGCTGACTGGCCTGAGCGGTTCCTTTTTTGCGTCTGACAGCTGTTTTGCCCGATGGGATGCATGGATATCGGATTATCCAGCTGACGCTATATGGTGCTGCGCCTCAACCTGTAGAAGTATTGCACAATTGGATGCTTCATTTTCACTGATTTTTCCATATCCATGATCCGCTTTTTGCCGACGCGCCTGTCCAGCAAGGCCAAGCAGTTTAACAGGATGTCCGTGCTGGCAAGGCTGGCTTCGATGGGTTGGGTCAGAAAAACATTTGCGGTTTTGTAGAAATCGGCTTTGCTTAAGGCCACCTGGGCGGCCATCGTTTCCTTCGCGTAGGCCAACAGTTTGCGGTCCCTTGCGATCACTGCCAACCGTTCTTCTGGCACTTTTCCGCCGGTTTCCATCCGGATATGCTCAATTTCGGCGTCACTGAGAGGAATTACGACTGCGGAATCATTTTTGATATCCTGTTCCGACTGGTACCACTTCAACCCTGTCGTTCCGTCCTTCATATTGAAGATTTTTTTATTGTCCACGGCGATGCAGCACTGGCCGTTTTTATCGGGTGTATAGCGGTAGCTGGTGGATAAGTACCCCACTCTGCCCGCCAACGCCGGCGCGAGGAAGTTCTCCAACTGCTGCTTCATTTTACTCCAAATCATATTTTATATCCTCCATCAGACAACCTATCTGTTGTCCATTCCTCTTCAATCTGACTTCTTTCATTATTGCCAAAAAAGCTAGTCTAGGTCAAGCCTTTCAGGCATGCGAATCATCTTTTTTTTGCCTTTGCCATCCGGCAATCGCGTGGGCCATATGCTTTACCGTCACGCTGCCGCAGCAGGACATTTCAATCGGCCTGCACCGCGGAATATGCTAAAATATAAGCGTATAGAGGATTGAAAAGCGCAGCCAGGCATGCCGGATAAGGAGAATCAAGATGAAAAAAGGCAGGCTCAACAACATAACGCTATTTTCTGGCATATTACTCACTCTGTTACCGCTGAGTCTCATTCCCATGAGACCCGAGGAATCCGAAGAGGTGACCGCAGAATCCGGCATGCCCCTGCAAACCGAACTTGCTGTTGCAGTGCGGCTGGATGTGCCGCTCCTCAATCAATTGGATTCGCCTGCCCTGCTGCTCGGCTGCGAAGTCACCGCGCTTGCCATGATCCTGCAGTACAACGAAATACCAGTCACGAAAAACGAACTCGCCGACAGGCTCCCGGTGGTTCCGATCTACTACGAAAACGGGCTGCACGGCAATCCAAATGAGGGGTTTGTCGGCGATGTGACCGGATCGGACTACGGTTTTTGCGTCTACCATGGCCCGATTGCGTCATTGGCAGCCGAATACATCCCATCCGATCGCGTGGAGGATATCAGTGGTCAGGACTTCACTTCTGTCATTTCTGCCCTTGACCGAGGCTTTCCTGTTTGGGTCGTCACGACAACTACTTTCCTGCCCGATGATGCGTTGGAAGTGTGGCAAACGCCGACAGGCCCGGTCAACATAAGCTACATCATGCACAGCGTTGTGGTTGTCGGGTACGACGCCGATAGTCTTTACATAAACAATCCTTACGGCCAAAAGGACCAGAAAGTCGACAGGCGGAACTTTATCCTAGCTTGGGAACAAATGGGCAAACAAGCCATCTACATAGCGGCTGGGACGCCCGATCAGGCGGAAATGCAGACAAAAGAATAGGATTCCGGTTTTATCCCGGAACCCTATTCTTTTATTTGTTTCAATACTAGCGGAATTTATTTCTTTTCGTCTTCATGCATTTTGCGGATCAATTCATCGATCTTGCTGCCGTAAGCCACCGATTCATCTCGTTTAAAGATCAACTCAGGTGTCTTATAAAGGGTCAGACGCGTTCCAAGTTCCTTGCGGACAAGGCCAGTTGCCTTATCTAGTCCTAGTTGCGTTTTTTCACGATCGCTTGCAAGTTCCGACAATGTGCTGTAATAGATGGTTGCTTGCTGCAAGTCACCGGTGATTTCAACATCAGTGATGTTTACGTTCGCAACACGCGGATCTTTTACACGCTTAGCCAGGATATCATTCACTTCGCGTTGTATTTCTTGTTTGATTCTTCCTGCTCTGAAATTAGCCATTTCGGTTCACCTCTCACTAGTTCGATTGTTGTGGCGCTTTATTTCTTGATTTCAACCATATGGTACGCTTCGATGACATCATCGATGCGGATATCGTTGTAATCTTCGATCATCACACCACATTCGAAGCCTTTTTTAACTTCTTTGGCATCATCCTTGAATCGTTTCAAGCTGGCAAGTTTGCCGTCGAAAATGACGATGTTGTCGCGGATGATACGGATACTGCTGCTTCTTCCGATGTAGCCATCGGTTACGAAAGCTCCACCGATTGTGCCGACTTTAGAAACTTTATAGGTCTCACGGATAAGCGCTTGACCGGTTACTTGCTCTTCGAATTCAGGATCCAGCATGCCCTTCATCGCTGTTTCGATTTCATCGATGGCATTGTAGATGATACGGTGCAGACGGATGTCGACATTCTCGTTGTCCGCTTGGATCTTCGCTTGAGGAGTCGGACGGACGTTGAATCCGATCATGATCGCGTTGCTGGCTGCCGCCAAGGTAACGTCACTCTCGTTGATTGCGCCTGCTGCCGAGTGGACGATTTTGACGCGGACACCTTCGACCTCGATTTTTTGTAAGCTCGCAGCCAAGGCTTCAACTGAACCTTGCACGTCAGCCTTGATGATGACATTGACGTCTTTAAGTTCTCCGTCTTTCAAGCTGGAGAACAAGTTGTCCAAAGTCACGCGATTCTGCGTTGAACGTTGCTCCATAAGGGCACGTTTCGCACGTTCTTCACCGGCTTGACGCGCTGTCTTCTCATCTTCAAAGACAACAAAATGATCGCCGGCTTGCGGTGCTGCATTCAAACCTGTGATTTCGACTGGCATTGCAGGTCCAGCCGTTTTCACGCGTCTGCCTTGATCGTTGGTCATTACGCGGACACGGCCATGCGTATTACCGACTACGATCGGATCACCGATTTTCAAAGTACCTGACTGCACCAAGACGGTAGCGATCGGTCCTTTTGATTTATCCAAACGGGCTTCGATTACGGAACCGATCGCTAAACGATTCGGATTAGCTTTCAATTCCTGGACCTCAGCAACCAACAAGATCATTTCCAACAATTCATCGATCCCTTGACCGAATTTAGCTGAGATGTTGACGAAAATTGTTTCACCGCCCCAAGCTTCCGGAACCAAACCTTGATCGGATAATTCTTGCATTACGCGATCTGGATTTGCTGTTGGTTTGTCGATTTTGTTTACGGCAACGATGATGGGAACATCAGCCGCTTTTGCGTGGCTGATGGCTTCGATTGTCTGTGGCATCACACCGTCGTCAGCTGCGACAACGATGATCGTGATATCTGTGACATCCGCTCCGCGGGCACGCATCGTCGTAAAGGCAGCATGTCCTGGTGTATCCAAAAACGTGATCGGCTTGCCGTCGATTTTGACCTGATAAGCGCCGATATGCTGCGTGATTCCGCCTGCTTCGGTTTGGATTACGTTCGTGTTGCGCAGTGAATCCAAAAGCGTCGTTTTACCGTGGTCGACGTGACCCATGATAGTGACAACTGGAGGTCTTGCAACTAATTCTTCCGGATTTTCTTCGATTTCGAAATAGCTGTCCAAATCGGAAATATCCTGAACAATTTTTTCTTCGGCCTCGATGCCATAATCAGTAGCCAACAATTCCAAAGCATCTTTTCCTAATGCTTGGTTTTGAGTGACCATGATGCCCATCAGGAATAACTTTTTGATGATTTCAGCTGGCTCACGGTGAAGCTTTTTGGCAACTTCCATTACATTCATGCCGTCTGTATAGACGAATGTTTCCGGTAACTCACGGAATTTGCGTGGAGGAACTGCCGGTCCTTGCTTGGTCGTGCCTTTTTTGAACTTCGAGCGTTTGTTTTTGTTGTAGGGATTGTTGCCTCTCCCTTGATTTCCTTGGCTGCGCGGATTGGAACCGCCTGAATTTTGACCGTATGATGGACGGCTTGATTTGGCTGGCGCATTGGTAGTAGTATTCGTGTTTGCAGTTTTCTGCACTGGTTTGTCATTTGATTTGTTTGGCGAAACAGAGTCAACTCGATTCATTTTAGTATTTGGACGATTTTGTCCAGCTTGGCTTGTGGCTTGCGCCGGCCGATTTGTATTCTTTTCTGCAGTATTTCTTGTTTGTCCTTTATTTTCGGAACCGTTTTTTTGATTCGGAGAAGGATTCGATGGTTTATTTTTCATGTCTGTTTTTTTCCTCAGTTCACTCTTATCAGTAGGTTTATGTATTCCGGTTGCAGGCGCCTTTTTGTTGTCTGCTGGTTGCTTTTTTTGTGTCGCATTGGATTGCGGTGCACTCGGCTTGGCAACCTGATTCCCAGCAGTGGAAGAGATGGATTGGTTCAACTTTTTGATGTCTCCGTCTTCCATGGTTGACATATGGCTATGATAATCGATCCCCAATTGTTTTGCTTTATCCAACACCGTTTTGCTGGATATTTTGTGTTCGTTTGCATACTCGTAGACACGTTTTTTTTCCATGTCATCACCTTCCCTTATCTCATTACTTTGTTCCTTTCAGCCGCATGAAACTTTTGGCGAATCCTCTATCTGTCAAGGCGCAAATGGAACGGGACTTGCCTATTGCTTGACTGATTTGTTCCGAAGTGAAATGCACCAGGAACGGGACTTCATAATAGCGGCATTTGTTTTCTAATTTTTCTTTCGTGTTATCACTGCAGTCCGTCGCACAGAGGACGAAGACTGCTTCATTTTTTTGGATGGACTTGATTGTCATTTCTTCACCTGTGATCAGTTTGCCGGCGCGCAATGCTAATCCCAGCAAATTCAACATCTTATCTTCAGGTGTCATAATAAGCTCCTTGCTTTTTGGTGTTCGACATAATCGAACAATTCCTGATAGAACGCATCACTGATTGCGGTCTCAAGGTGTTTGTCCAAAATGTGCTGCTTCCAAGCCTTCTGCACCAATGCAGGTTCCAGAGAGACATAGGCTCCACGGCCATTCATGCGGCCGGTAGGGTCAATGGCGATTTCACCTGCTTGATTTTTTACGATTCGGACCAATTCTTTTTTTGGTTTCATCTCATTGGAGACGACACATTTCCTCATCGGAACTTTTCTTGTCTTCATAAACCTTCACCTCACTGATTAGTCTTGATAGTCCTCTGCTAATTCATCATAGCTTTGTTCCGGATCTGTCTCGACTTCCGAGATCAGCTGCTCTACATCTTCAGGATCAAGGATTTTTTCATCGTTTTCGTATTCTTCCGTATAATCCGTTTCGTCCGCTGGAACAGCGATATCTTCAGCGACTTCCTCAGCTGTAAATATCTTATCCAAGCCAGCGAAGGAATGGATTGCATCAGCATCTTCTTCATCTGCTGCAACTTTTTGAGCACCGGATTCCATCAATAACTTATTATACTCCGTTTCGGACTTGATATCGATTTTATAGCCTGTCAATTTAGCCGCTAAGCGCGCATTTTGACCTTTTTTACCGATTGCCAATGATAGCTGATAATCAGGGACGATGACTGTGCAACTGCCGTCTGCTTGATGGAAATCCACATTCACGACTTGTGCCGGATTCAATGCATTTCCGATGTAGATTGACGGATCTTCATTCCATTCAACGATATCCATATTTTCTCCGCGCAATTCGTTTACGATTGCTTGGACACGTTGGCCTCTTGGTCCTACGCAGGTGCCGACAGGGTCAACGTTCTTATCGCGGGAGCGCACGGCTACTTTTGAACGGTCTCCGGCTTCACGTGCGATTGAGACGATTTCGACTACGCCGTCGAAGATTTCAGGAACCTCTTGCTCAAACAAGCGCTTCAGCAAGTCGGGATGACTGCGGCTGACAAAAACTTGCGGCCCTTTTGAAGTGTTTTCGACTTTTGTGATGTAAACTTTGATGCGGTCGTGCGGCTGGAACGTTTCATTCGGAATCTGCTCCTGCTTAGACAATACCGCTTCAATTTTCCCAAGGCTCACATAAATGTAACGGCTGTCCATTCTTTCGACGACACCCGTCAAAATGTCATTCTCATATGCGATGAATTGATTGTAGACGATGCTGCGTTCCGCTTCACGGATACGTTGCATGATGACTTGCTTGGCGGTCTGAGCGGCAATCCGTCCAAAATCTTTCGGAGTGACCTCAAAACGGATTTTGTCGCCTAATTCGTATGCTTTGTTGATCTGCAGAGCATCCTCCAGACTTACTTCCAAAGTCGAATCAAACACCATATCCACTACTTCTTTAACTGCGTAGACATGGATGTCCCCTTTTTTCGTATCGAATTCCACTTCAACGTTTTGGGCCTGACCATAATTACGTTTGTATGCAGACACAAGCGCAGCTTCCAACGCACTGATGACAATCTCTTTTGAAATACCTTTGTCTTTTTCCAACACTTCAAGAGCACTTAACATTTCTTTGCTCATATTATTCGTTCACTCCTATCTCAAAAAATGATTAAAATTGGATAGCCAATCTTGCGTTTGCGATCTGTTTTCTTTCGATTTCGATATCTTTTGTTCTTGTTTTGATTCTGATCGTCAATACGACGGACTCGTCATTTAATTCCTTCAACGTTCCTTCGTAGAACTTCTCACCATCAATCGCCTGATAGAAGGACAGATGCACGTATTTACCGATGGCATTCTGCATATCTGCTTCAGTCTTTAATGGACGCTCTGCGCCTGGTGAGGACACCTCCAGGAAATACGCTTGCGGGATCGGGTCCGGGTCGATGGCATCCAAAGCTTCACTGACTTTTTCGCTGATCAATGCACACTCTTCGATATCGATGCCGCCTGGTTTATCTATGTAGATTCTGAGAAACCAGTTTTTCCCTTCCTTCAAAAACTCCATGTCCACTAATTCTAAATTCTGTTCATCAACTATTGGTTGAACCACTACTCGAACTTCATCTACTACACGACTCACAGAAATCCTCCTTTATCAATCCTACACCACTGTCATACATTGGCTGACTGCGTAAAAAGAGTGAGCGTTTCCGCTCACTCCATCCGACGACTTATTCTCATATAATCATACACCATTGTGTCAGTAAATGCAAGGACTTACCAATCTAATGGCTTTGGAATAGCCTTCCCCTAAAAATCAAATAAAGAAAGTTGATTTTCGTCAGGCAAGTTTTTCAACACGCCATTTTCATTCATGTAATCGATTATCGTCTTCGAAACCTTCCCTCTAGTTGCCAAGTCCTCTTTTGACAGGAACGGTTGGGCTTCCCTCGCTTGAACGATCTGGTTCGCCACGTTGCCTCCCAATCCCGGGATGGCCCGGAATGGCGCAATCAGCGTATCCCCTTCGATCACAAAATTATTGGCGTGCGATTTATCGAGATCGACCATCTTGAAGGTGAAGCCGCGCTCGACCATTTCGTTTGCCAATTCCAATACGGTCAGCAAACTTTTTTCCTTGACCGAAGCTTCCAAACCCTTATCCATGATTTCTTTCATGCGGGTCTTGATCATTTCTTTCCCTTGCGTCATCGCGACCAAATCGAAATCCTGCGCGCGCACGGAGAAGAAGGCACAGTAATAACGGATTGGCTGGTGCACTTTGAAATAAGCGACGCGCAAAGCCATCAGTACGTACGCAGCAGCATGGGCTTTCGGGAACATATATTTGATCTTCAGGCACGATTGGATATACCATTCAGGAATTTCCTTCGCACGCATCTCCGCCTGCCAATCATCAGGGATCCCTTTCCCTTTACGGACACTCTCCATGATTTTGAAGGCCAGACCGTCATCCATACCGTGATGGATCAGATATACCATGATGTCGTCACGACAGCCGATAACGTCCGCCAACGGGATATTGTTCTCGCGGATAAGCGTTTCAGCATTGCCCAGATAGACATCGGTCCCATGGGAAAGGCCCGAAATCTGCAGCAACTCCGCAAAGGTGTTCGGACTCGTCTGCTCAAGCATCCCCCGGACAAAGCGCGTTCCAAATTCAGGTATTCCGAGTGTTCCGGTTTTACTGAATATCTGGTCCGGCGTGATGCCCAACACCTCGGTGCCACTGAATATTTTCATGACATCCGGATCATTGGGCGGGATTGTTTGCGGATCGATCCCGGACAGATCCTGCAGCATCCGGATAACGGTCGGATCATCGTGTCCAAGTATGTCCAATTTCAGCACGTTATCATGGATCGAGTGGAAGTCGAAGTGGGTCGTTTTCCATTCAGAATCCTGGGCATCGGCCGGGAATTGGATAGGCGTAAAATCATAGACATCCATGTAGTCCGGAATGACGATGATGCCGCCGGGATGCTGTCCGGTCGTCCGTTTGACGCCCGTGCAGCCTTTTGCCAACCGATCGATTTCAGCAGAGGAGAATCTGAAGTTGTGATCCCGCTCATAGGCTTTCACATAACCAAAGGCCGTCTTGTCCGCTACCGTACCTATCGTTCCGGCACGGTACACATACTCCTCACCGAAGAGCTCCTTCGTGTAGGCATGGGCTTGGGCTTGGTATTCACCTGAGAAGTTCAAATCGATATCGGGTACTTTGTCTCCGTAGAAGCCGAGGAAGGTTTCGAACGGTATGTCGTGTCCGTCGCGGTCCATGTCCGCTCCGCATTTCGGGCAGTCCTTCTTTTCCAAGTCGTAGCCGGAACCGATCGATCCGTCTTCATAGAAATAGGAATATTTGCATTCCGGACAGCGGTAATGTGGCGGCAAAGGGTTGACTTCCGTTATCCCGGTCATCGTGGCTACAAAACTTGAGCCGACCGAACCACGGGACCCTACCAGGTAACCGTCCTGGTTGCTCTTCAGCACCAATTTTTGTGAAATCAGATAGATGACCGAGAAACCGTTGCCGATGATCGAATTAAGCTCTTTCTCCAGTCTCTTTTCGACCAGCTCAGGGAGTTCTTCGCCATATAGACGCTTAGCCTCATCGTAGGAAAGTCGCGTGACCTCCTCGTTCGCACCTTCCATGTTGGGTGTATACAATTGGTCCTTGATCGGCACAATCACTTCCGTGCTGTCAGCGATTTTCTGGGTATTATAAACAACGATTTCCTTGGCTTTTTCTTTGCCCAGGAAGGAGAAGCAGTCCAGCATTTCATCTGTCGTCCGGAAATGGGCTTCCGGCATATGCAGGACCTTGCCTTGGTTCACCTTCAAGGAGCCGATCAATATTTCCCGGTAGATGGCGTCTTCCTTATTCAGGTAATGGACATTCCCGGTTGCGACGACCGTCTTGCCGAGTTCATCCCCGATGGCGACGATTTGGGTGATGATCTCCTCCAGGTCGCTTTCATTCTTGACTAATTCCTTCGTGATGAGCGGGGCATAAACCTCTTTCGGCATGACTTCGATGTAATCGTAGAACTTGGCTTTCTCTTTTGCTACCTCTGCCCCTTTTTGCATCATCGCCTCAAATATCTCGCCTTCGCTGCAGGCAGAACCGATCAATAAGTTTCCCCGGATTGCTTGCAGAACGCTGCGCGGAAGGCGCGGTGTCCGGTAATAATACTCGATATTCGAAGCGGATATGATTTTGAACAGGTCCTTAAGCCCATCTTGATTTTTTGCCAAAATTGTTGCGTGGAACGGCCGTGCCCGTTTGTAAGAATCGCCGCCGCCAATGTATTTGTTGAGTTCATCATGAAACAGGATGTTATGATCTTCGCGTGCTTCCTTCAGGAATATCCAGCAGAGTGCCCCTGTTGTTTCGGAATCATAAACCGCTCGGTGATGCTGTTCCAAGCCGACACCATAGCGTTTCGCTAATGTGTTCAAACGATGGGATTTCAATTGTGGGTGCAAGAAACGGGACATCTCCAAGGTGTCGATCACCGGTTGCGGCGCTTCTGGCATGCCATGGCGTTCATAACTGTTGTTCAGGAAGCCCATGTCAAAACTGGCATTGTGGGCTACGAGAATGGAACCCTCAGAGAATGCCGCGAATTCCTCCAACACCGTTTTTTCCGGTTTGGAGTCGCGCACCATGTCATCGGTTATGCCGGTCAATTGGATGGTCGTCTGCGACAACGGATGACCCGGATTGATGAACTCTTCGAATGTCTCAATGACATTTCCTTTATACATTTTTACGGCAGCCAGCTCGATGATTTTGTCGTAAACTGCAGACAAGCCCGTCGTTTCCACGTCGAATACGACATAGATTGCTTCGCTGAGATCTTCATGGACCGGATTATAGGCAATCGGAACACCGTCATCGACGACGTACGCTTCAATACCGTACAATATTTTCACATTATTCGCTTTTCCGGCTGCATGGGCGTCGGGATAGCCTTGCGCGGCGGCATGGTCAGTCAGTGCAATGGCTTTGTGTCCCCATTTGGCTGCTTGTTTGACAAAATCGCCGATGCCATTGGTGGCATCCATCTGACTCATATTTGAGTGCAGATGCAATTCGACTCTTTTTTCATCTTCGGGCGCACGATCTTTCCGTTCCGCATGCGCCACCTCATTGACGTCGCGGCCATTCACAACCAAGTCACGCATGAACGTGTCTTCTTGGACACTCCCGCGGACGCGCACCCAGATGCCTTTTTTGACCAGTTCGAAGTTCTGTTCATCTGTTTCATTCGATGAGAACAGCTTCACCGAAAACGAGGAAGTGTAATCCGTCATTTTGAATACGAGCAGTTTCCGGCCGGAGCGCAGTTCCCGGATTTCGCTGTCAAAAATGTAGCCTTCGATGACCACGGAACGCTCTTCTTCAGTGATCGAAGCCATCTGCTTGATTTCTTCCTTGCCTGAAATCTGTCTGCCTATCAGCAAGGGGCCGTTGTTGCCTGCTTTCGATTGCGAGCCGTCACTGCGTTGTCTGTCCTGTTGGTTTTGTTTGATGGCTTCTTCTGCTTGTTTGACCAACATTTCATCCTGCTCTTGTTTCCTTGCCAGATATTGCGCCATTCTGGCTTCGGATGCTTCCTCGTCCACTTCAATCGTGATTTGGAAACTTGGGAACCCCAAGACCAGATAATTCTGTTGGATCACCGATAAGTAGTTATCCGTCAAATGATTTTTGGTGATCTCATTTTCAACATTGATCACGACTTTGTTGTTCAAGACGACTGGCGTATGTTTAGCAAAAAGCGTCTGGACCAGCGGCGAGGATATGTTGCTGCGCTGGACGACCGTTTCCCAATAATCCAGGATGCTCTCGTTGGTCAGGATCGGTTTCCTTGTTTTGATCTGAAAATCGATCGTGGCGATGGATTGGAATTTTATTTTCATGTGGTTCATCAAAGCATTGAACACTTCGAAAGGCAGGACGTTATCAAAAACGAACTGGAATGACCATAATTTGGACTTTTTATGCACGATGACCTGTTCGATTTCCCCGTTTTCAAAATACGGCAGGTACTCCGGTTTGTGATGCAGATTTATCTGTTCCAGCATCTGCTGGAACAATTCATGTTTCGATAATGCCATTTGATCTCTCCTTCTCAACTAACAAACAAAAAGATCCAAAGAATGAGCTTTCCTTTCTTTGAATCTTCCTATTTTCTTCCTATCATTGGCCAAAGAAAAATCTTTGGATATCGTTCCAAGTGACGATGACCATCAGCAGGAGCAACAGTCCCATTCCGATGGCAGTGATGATGCCTTCCTTCTCCGGGTCAAGCGGCTTGCCTCGGATTCCTTCCACTACGTTCAGCAGCAGTTTCCCGCCATCCAATGCCGGAATCGGCAAAAGATTCACGACACCAAGGTTGATGCTCAAATAGGCCAGGAAACTGAGCACGCTCAGAAAGCCATAATCAACGACTTGTTCCGTTGCCGCATAGATGGCGACAGGCCCACCGAATGAATCGGCTTGGAAGCCGGTCCTGAACATGGAGAAGACCAATCCGAAGATCGAAGTGGCTATCAACCAAAATTCTTCGAACCCGTAACTGACTTTAGCCATCAAGGTGCGATCCATCGGGGGAGCGACACCGATCAGCCCATAGTCATTGCCTTGTTCATCGGTTTTCGTGTCGGGTGTGACGAGGACATCACGCGCTTCCTGGCCGTCAGTGACGACCGAGAGTGTGATTTCGTTGCCCGGATTGGCTTGGATGGAGGCAACCAGTTCCGTCCATTCAGCGATTTCTTCGCCATTCACAGCCAAGACTTCATCATCCGCCCGTAATCCGGCTGCTTCCGCAGGGCTGTCAGGTTGGATTTCACCTAGGCGATTATCGTTGACCGTAACGCCGCCTTGCACGAACGCAATCGTGATGAACACTGCAATACCCAAAATGAAATTATTCATCGGTCCGGCAAAGTTTGTCATCATCCGTTTCAGCAAGGGCGCTGATTGGTATTGCACATCGATGGGAGCGATCTGAAGCTCTGTCCCGTCCGCTTCGATGATTGTCGCATCGCGTTTGACTTCATAGGTAACAGGTTCCGAACTTCCCGGAATGATGCCCTTTATGAAGAGAGCCTGTTCCAGATCAGCTTCCAGTAATTCTATCGGAACAGCATGCAGATGCTGTTTATTGCTTAAATCTATTTGAGTGACCTGTTGTGCCTCATCCAGGGTTATGTTAAGCGGCATACCGGGTTTCAACTCGGTGTCTTCATCCCCGATGCCTGCCATCCGCACATAGCCGCCGATAGGCAGCATCCGGATCGTATAGGTCGTTCCGTTTTTGCGATGAGAGAAGATTTTCGGTCCCATACCGATTGCGAATTCACGAACCAAAATGCCAGCTTTTTTCGCAAAATAGAAATGGCCGAATTCATGGATGATCACTAATATGCTGAACACGATGATGAATGTTATGATTGTCTGAAACATGTAATCCCTCCCTTTCTGTATCTTGCCTTGCTGTTCTTAAAATATGAAATGCAGAAAAATATGGAACACAGGCATCACAAAAAGCGTACTGTCGAAACGATCGAGCATGCCGCCATGTCCGGGCAATATCTTCCCGGCATCCTTGACGCCAAAATAGCGTTTGAATGCCGATTCGACCAAATCACCCATCTGCCCACAGACCGAAAGCAGGACTGTCAGCATGATCTGGAGGCCCATCGATAAACCCAATGGATTGTAGTAGTGGAAAAACACGATGGCGATCAGCACTGCAGCGATCGACCCGCCGACGGAGCCTTCGATCGTTTTGTTGGGGCTGATTGCCGGTGCCAATTTGTTCTTGCCTATTTTTCTTCCGATCATGTAAGCGCCGATATCCGTCCCCCAGATGATGAACAGCACTAAAAGCACCATCCAAAATCCGATATCCCTTGTCTGCATGAAGTAATAGAATCCTCTCCCGACATAAAGGGATGTCAGCACGGAAGCGGCCGCATCGTCAAAGGTGAAATCATTTCTTGAGAATACTGTGAATACGAACAGTATCAATGCTTCCAAATAAATCAAAAGCATCGCATCGATGCCGTCAGGAATGAAATGCAGGTAGGATTCCGGCAACATCAATAGGACGGTCGCCAAAGCGGTGATGATTCCCTCCATGCTGAAGATGGTAAGCTTTTTCATCTTTAATAGTTCTTGGACGGCAATCAAGCCGATTGCTGTCATGAGCAGTTGCAACGCCAGTCCCCCAATCCATAAAAATGGGATAAAAACGGCGGCAGCCACTATGCCTGTGATTACTCTTTCCTTCATGGTATCCTCCCTATATGCCGCCGAAGCGGCGATTGCGATGCTGATATTCTGCTAGCGCAGCCTGCAAGCTGGCTGTTGAAAAATCAGGCCAAAATTCTTCCGTGAAGTACATTTCACTGTACGCAGCCTGCCAGAGCAAAAAATTGCTCAAACGGATTTCCCCGCTGGTACGGATCAGCAAGTCGGGATCTTGCCATTCACCAAGTCCACTGGTGAATAGGTATCCGGCGAATACTTCATCGGTGATGTCGTCTTCTGAGAGTTTTCCCGCTGCGACATCGCGCGCAATCATTTTTGTCGCTTGAAGGATTTCTGCCCTGGAACCGTAATTCAATGCAAAATTCAGAATCAAGCCGGTATTGTCTTTCGTTTTTTCAATCGCATTTTGCACAACCTTCAACGTCTTTTCGGGCAATTGATCGATCCAGCCGATGGTCGTCACTTTGATGTTGTTCTGCATCAATTCCGGCATGAACACATCAAAAAAATCGATGGGCAAACCCATTAAAAAATTGACTTCATCAGTACGGACGTTTCCAATTTTCTGTTGAAAAGGCATAGAGCGTCAACACCTTTACATCAAGGCGGCTTGCTTCTATGGCTATCCTTTTCACGGTATTCATGCCCTCTTTATGTCCGTAGACCCGCGGCATCAATTTTTTCTTTGCCCAACGGCCATTTCCGTCCATGATAATGGCGACATGGGCTGGAACGATGCCGTTTTCATCGAACGGCAATTCTGTTTTTGGATTCTCACTCTTGAATAGAGCCATGCTTTATCCCTCACTTTTTCATAACTCTCTATATTTTAACAAAAACCCGCTTGAATTCCTATGATTAACAGGAATTTATAAAATTTTTAAGTGTGGCCACTATTTTAAAAAGAGCCAGGGCACAAATCATTTGAAATGATTTGTGCCCTGGCTGCTTTTCTACGGATGAAATTTTAAACGTCCAAAATTTCTTTTTCTTTGTCCGCTGTTATTTTGTCGATTTCTTTGGAAGATTTGTCGGTGAACTCTTGCACTTTCTTTTCGTAAGTGCGCAACTCATCTTCTGTGATTTCTTTGTTCTTTTCTGCTTTTTTCAACGCTTCGATGGCATCGCGGCGAATATTACGGATAGAGACCTTAGCCGCTTCGTTTTCTTTGCCTACAGTCTTCGCCAACTCTTTGCGTCGCTCTGAAGTCAGTGCCGGGATAACCAAACGGATGACGTTACCGTCATTGGCTGGGTTGATGCCCAGGTCGCTTTGGTAAATCGCACGTTCGATATCACCGATACTGGATTTATCGTAAGGCGTTACCAACAACATGCGTCCTTCAGGAATAGTGATGGAAGCCAATTGATTCACTGGCGTGTTCGTTCCGTAGTATTCCACTTCGATACGGTCCAATAAACTTGCATTCGCGCGGCCTGCCCGAATAGAGCCAAGTTCGCGGATCAATGCAGCTTCCGTTTTTTTCATTCTGTCGATCGCATTATCAAGGATTTCTTTAACCATGATTATTTCCCCCTAACAGTCGTTCCGATATCTTCTCCAAGTATAACACGGCGAATATTCCCTTGTCTGTTTAAGTTAAATACAACCAGCGGGATGTCGTTATCCATGCTTAATGAGCTTGCTGTAGTATCCATTACTTGCAGTCCTTTGGAAATAACATCCAAATGAGTCAATTCAGAGAATTTTGTTGCGCTCAAGTCCTTCATCGGATCGGATGAATAGACCCCATCAACATTGTTCTTAGCCATCAAAATAACGTCAGCATTGATTTCAGCGGCACGAAGGGCTGCTGTCGTATCAGTAGAGAAGTAAGGATTGCCGGTACCGGCAGCAAAGATCACAACGCGTCCTTTTTCAAGATGACGGACAGCACGTCTGCGGATGTAAGGTTCGGCAATCTGTCTCATTTCGATGGAAGTCTGAACACGGGTCGGAACGCCTGCATTTTCCAGTGCATCCTGCAGAGCCAAAGAATTCATGACAGTCGCAAGCATACCCATATAGTCGGCTTGCGCTCTCTCCATGCCCATTTCAGCGCCTGTCGTGCCGCGCCAAATATTGCCGCCGCCCACAACGATAGCCATTTCTACGCCCAAGTCATGTACTTCTTTGATTTCTTTAACGATTTCTTCGATCGTCGGCGGATTGATTCCGAAACCAGTGTTGCCCGCTAAAGCTTCACCGCTTAGTTTTAAAACAACGCGTTTGTATTTTGGTTCACTCATTCTATATTTCCCTCCGTAATTGGCTGACCCCTGATCAATCAGGCTTATGACTATGATAAAAAAGCCCCAATTAAGGGGCAATTTTCATTATTTTTTAACTTGGCTCATTACTTCTTCAGCAAAGTCCACAGAGCGTTTTTCGATACCTTCGCCTACAGCGTAGCGAACGAAAGATTTAACAGCGCCGCCTTTAGAAGCAGCAAATTTTGAAACTGTTTGATCTGGATCTTTAACAAAAGGTTGATCGTTCAATGAAATTTCGCTCAAGAATTTGTTCAAACGGCCTACGATCATTTTTTCAACGATGTTAGCTGGTTTGCCTTCGTTCAAAGCTTGTTCAGTCAGAACTTTCTTTTCATGTTCAAGTTCTTCAGCAGAAACTTCGTCGCGTGAAACATATTTAGGATTGATGGCAGCGATGTGCATAGAGATGTCTTTAGCAGCATCAGCATCAGTAGATCCTTCCAAGACTGTCAATACAGCGATACGTCCGCCTTGGTGCAGGTAAGCGCCGAAAGCATCAGCATCCGTTTTTTCAACGATAGTAAAGCGACGCAAAGTAATTTTTTCGCCGATTACTGTAGTAGCGTTCAAGATAACATCGTTTAATGTACCGTCAGCAGTTTCGATTGCTAAAGCAGCTTCCACAGTTTCTGGTTTGTTTTTAGCGATGATTGCTGTGATATCAGCTACTAAGTTTTGGAATTTGTCGTTTTTCGCAACAAAGTCAGTTTCTGCATTGATTTCAGCGATTACGGCTGTATTTCCGTCAACATATACGTTTGCAAGTCCTTCAGCAGCGATACGGTCAGCTTTTTTAGCTGCTTTAGCCATACCGTTTTCTCTTAGGTAGTCAACCGCTTTGTTCATGTCGCCATCGACTTCCACTAGAGCTCTTTTAGCATCCATCATGCCTACGCCTGTCATGTCGCGTAATTCTTTAACCATTTTTGCTGTTACTTGTGCCATTCTATGATTCCTCCTGAATATTCTTTTTCATAAAAAAAGCTGTCCCAAAGAGAATAGAAAAGATGTCGGCTGCCAAATCGGCTATATCTTTCTTCTTTTCTGAGACAGCTCGTTGCTTCAAACTAAATAGGAAATATTATTCGTTGTTGCCTTCTACAACTTCAACGATTTCTTCTAATGAAGTTGCTTCGTCAGCTTCAGCTGCAAAAGTTTCTTCAACAGAAATTTCAGCTTGGTCTTTTCCTTGGTTGCCTTCGATGAAAGCATCAGCCATTTTAGCAGTGATCAATTTAACTGCGCGGATAGCATCATCATTTGAAGGGATTACTACGTCGATTTCATCTGGATCACAGTTTGTGTCAACCATAGCGACGATAGGAATGTTCAATTTGTGAGCTTCTTGAACAGCGATTCTTTCTTTTCTTGGGTCAACGATGAACATTACATCCGGGATTCTAGGCATATCTTTGATACCGCCCAAGAATTTTTCCAAACGTTCTTGTTCTTTTTTCAAGATAGAAACTTCTTTTTTAGGAAGTAGTTCGAAAGTGCCGTCTTCAGACATAGCTTCGATTGATTTCAAACGTTTGATACGTTTTTGGATAGTATCCCAGTTAGTCAAAGTACCACCTAACCAACGGTGATTTACGAAGAACTGACCTGAACGGATAGCTTCGTCTTTGATTGAATCTTGCGCTTGTTTTTTAGTCCCTACGAATAAAGCTACGCCGCCTTCTTCAGCAACGTTAAGCATATATTTGTATGCTTCGTCGACTAATTTTACAGTTTTTTGCAAGTCGATGATGTAGATACCGTTTCTTTCTGTAAAGATGTATCTCTTCATTTTTGGGTTCCAACGACGAGTCTGGTGACCGAAGTGTACGCCTGCTTCCAATAATTGTTTCATTGAAATTACTGCCATGTTTGTTTCCTCCAAGTTTGTTTTTATTTTCCTCCCCCGATTTCTTCTACAGCAGAAACTCATCTTACGATAAGCAACGTCCGCCGTATCGATCAAGGTGTGAAATGTGGTTTTGCACCGTTGATAATTATATCGAATTATACTGAAAGAAGCAAGTGTTTTTTCAGAAAATGGATATCAAAAAGCCTCATTACTAGTTATTTCAGGATTGGATCCCCAAAATCTGCTTAATGTCATCGTTCGTCAACCGTTGTCGGCTGAGCGCCTCTTCCCCTTCGGATACGATCAACTGATCAAAGAGCATCTTTTTGTCCTGCTGAAGCTGATTGATTTTCTCTTCGATGGTTCCCTCAGCGATGAAACGGTACACCTGCACGTTTTTCTTTTGGCCGATGCGGTGTGCTCGCCCTGCAGCTTGCTCTTCTACTGCCGGGTTCCACCATAAATCGAATAGGATGACGGTGTCTGCGCCGGTCAGGTTCAACCCGGTGCCGCCCGCTTTCAATGAAATCAAAAAGACATCCGTGTGGCCTTCGTTGAACTGATTGACCAACGTAATCCTTTCGGCGGGAGGGGTTTTTCCGCTGAGATAGAGATGGCTTAAATTTTCCTTGACCAACTCCGCTTCGATCAACTTCAGCATGGACGTAAACTGTGAAAACACCAAAACATGCTGGTTGTTCTCTTGGGCATTTTTCAATATTTCGACCAGTTGCTCCAACTTCCCCGAACCGCCTTCGTAGGCCGCGTCCACCAATCGGGGATCGCAGCAGATTTGACGAAGGCGGGTCAGTCCGGCCAGAATTTCCATACGGTTCCGTTGGAAATCTTCACTGTCATAATCAGATACCTTTTCCTGCAGTTGCTGCAGATAGGCCAAATACATGATTTTCTGATCGCGGTTGAGGCTGCTGTAGATATCGGCTTCGGATTTTTCCGGAAGATCGCCCAGAACATCCGCCTTCAGCCTGCGCAACATGAAGGGTTTGGCTGTTTTCGAAATGTCCTCGAGTGACATTTTTTTGAATTCCTGCAGTTTCGGGAACAATCCCGGCAAAATCAATTGGAAGATTGCCCAGAATTCCGTCACGCTGTTCTCGATCGGCGTACCGCTCAACGCGATATTGACCCGGGCATTCATCTTCGCTATGGCACGGAACGTCTTCGTATTGTAGTTGTTGACGTATTGGGACTCGTCCAGAATCATCGCGTAGAAATCACATTTTTGGTAGGACTCGATATCCTGCCGGAAACTTTGGTAAGAGGTTATCGCAATGCCGTTCTCGGGCAACTGGGACAATTGCTCATCCCGTTCCTTTTTCACGCCGCTGATGACGCTTATCTTGAGCAGCGGCGCAAATTTTTGGAATTCGTATTTCCAGTTGTAGATCAGAGAAGCCGGTGCGATGACCAAAGCGGGTTTGGCATCATTTTTGCCTTCCTCAACTTCGCTGAGCAGAAAGGTGATCAGCTGGAGCGTTTTGCCGAGTCCCATTTCATCAGCCAAAATACCGCCTAAGCCGTAGTTGGAAAGGAATTTCAGCCATCTGAAGCCGGTCACTTGATACGGACGCAAATCCGCCTGCAATGTTTTCGGCAGTTCAGCAGGAAACTCGTTCGGGTGCTTGATGAAATGATACAGTTCGTTCAGGAAATCTTGGCTGCCGAGCTCAGGGTTCAGATCATTGATTTCTTTTTCGAGCGTCATGCTCTTGATCATCGGCATGGAGAGTGTCCCGTCATGAAGCTGGGACTCATCTTTGATCAATGAAAGGAAACGATTCATCTCTTTCATTGTTTCCGTCTCCAAAGATAAGATACGCCCGTCTTCCGTCTTGTAGTAGGCGTCATTTTTTTTGAGGCTGTTCAACAATCTGTCTATTTCATTTTCCGAAATGCCACCGACATCAAAACGGATATCCAAAAAGGAATCCCTTGTCCTGCGTTGGACCGAAGTTGACACCTCAGTATTTTCCACTATCAGATTCTGCAGGTCAGGACTTAATTCGACCTCTGCATAACGGCGCAAAACAGGTATTTTCCTGTAAAGAAAGCTGAATAGATCAACATCCTTCGAAGCCAGAAAGGATACTTGGTTTTCGATGATGTTGAATTCCAGATTTTCCAATACCTGCAGGATCCGCTCTTCCCCTATTGTGTCCCTGATCAGAAATTGGGACTCTGTTTTCGAGGCGCGGTTCTGTCGGAAGACCGTTTCCCCGTATTTGAAGAAAATTTCCCCTTTTATGCGCTTCGCCGGACCACGGAATTGGATGGATACAGTCAACGGCTCATCGATGATGTTGCGCTCCAGTTCTTCACTGAAGTGCACCGTTCCGATCTGTTTCAGCAACGGGATGACATAGGTCAGCAAATCCGATACATCGGGTTCTTCGATTCCGATCACATTTGAGTCGTCAAAACGTTTTTCAAAGAACGAGAGGTACCCCAACAGTTTATGTTGCTGCACACTGAGTGGGTGAACTTTGTTGCCCTCGATCAGCCAGTCATAATCCAACAGCTGGATGATATTGTCACACTGGATGCGAAGTTCTATCCCCTTGCCTTTCTTTCCCAAAAGGAATTGATAGCCCGGTTTTTCGGGACTGATCTGCACATCCGGATACGTTTGCTCGCCGGCGATCCATTCGACCCGGCCGGTTTGGATCAAATCCTCCAAGATGGAGTGTGCTGCACTCGGCGGAAGGATCAGATAGGAATCCAATTTCCTGGCCGTAACATTCAGCAATTGCTTATTCAAGGCAGCGGGTTGCTCCTCAAGCAATTTATGCAACCGGTAGATGATGGGCTGGTCCATTTCCTGTATCTTCACTGTCCGGAAATCGATCCCATCGCCGAGACGGTATTCCCATTTTTCTTGTTTGATGAATTGTTCCGTAAATTGTTCGATATTGGTGACCATGTAGGGTTTATCGACCCCTGCACGCAAGGATAGAGCCAATACATGCTCACCTGTGTTTTGCATCAGATTATTTGGTTTCATGCGCAGAACCTGCAGCGTATACTGCACTAAAAAATCTGCTTGGGTGTTCAGGCTCTGGGCGCCTTTGTTTTCTTGGAAGAAAATCTGCGTCAAGTCGTTCACAAATTCTTGACCGGCAGTTTCCGCATCGACCTGAAACTGTTCAGCGCTGCTTTCCGTCAGAATACGGGTACCGCATTTCTCCTTCAGATACAATTCAACAGCGATCGTATGCTTGCAATACTGATGATTTTTCCAGTACTTGCACTGACATACATCCTGTTCCTTGGCTGTCCCGTCTAAGGTGACATGATACATTTTACTGCCGAGCACCTCACAATGCCAAACCTGGCTGTGGAAATCCGGTTGCACGGATAGTACGCGATCCTCATTCACATATTCGCGTCCCTCTTGTATCAACTTGTCCGGCATACTCCATTTCACGCTATCACTTCCTCTGCTTCTTGCTGTCCATCCTTTATTGTACTGCAATTTCGTCGAAAAATATACCTTCTTCCCCTTTGATGGAGGCCGGAACGGAATATTTAACTTGAAATATTCGACAAACTATCTCATACTGATTAGCATAATGCCAAAGCAAAAGGAGCCCTGTCATGTTTTTTAAAACAGTCGTCATCATCGTCAGATTTCTGGTCCGTATCCTGAACGGCAAGACCGAAATCCAAAACAAAGAGTACATTCCGAAAGACACAGTCTATATCCTTGCAGCACCGCACAGAAGTTTGCTGGATCCCATTTTCATTTCGTTTGGCGTGTATCCGCACGAATTTTCATCAATGGCGAAGCAAGAACTCTTCAAGGGGAAATTCATGAATTGGCTGCTCACTCACATGAACGCTTTCCCTGTCAATCGCGAAAACCCGGGTCCGAGCGCCCTGAAGCAACCTGTTTCGATCCTGAAGGAAGGCAAAACCAACCTGCTTATTTTCCCGACCGGCTCGAGGCATTCCGCAGAAATCAAAGGCGGCACTTCATCCATCGCCAAGCTGGCCAATGTTCCGATCCTTCCAGTTGTCTATCAAGGTCCGCTCACACTCAAGGATCTCGTGAAGCGCAAAAAGGCGACTGTCCGCTTCGGCAAGCCCATCTACCTGCCAAAGGAAAAGCGGATTTCCAGAGATGAACTTGCTGCCTATGACGAACTGCTCGGAACCACTTTCCGCCAATTGGATCAGGAAATCGATCCGAATTTCGTCTACATAGCAAAATGATGCCCCGGCATTGTCCGAAAGCATCATTTACAAATTCAAAATAAAAAAAAGAAAAAGCAGCGCTGGAAAAAATTCCGGCGCTGCTTTTTTGGCATTGCTGCCGTATCCATTAATCACTCAATCAGTCGTTCATCGATTGGAGCATGTACATGTCATAATAGGTTCCCTGTTTGGCGATCAGTTCTTCATGTGTGCCTCTTTCGATGACGCGTCCTTTGTCAAGCACCAGGATCAGATGGGCATCGCGAATAGTGGACAGACGGTGCGCGATCGCAATCGTCGTTCGGCCTTCACGCATCTTCCGCATGCTTTCTTGGATCAGGAGTTCCGTTTCGGTGTCGATATTGGCCGTCGCCTCGTCGAGGATGAGCACTTTCGGATCCCGCAAAATGGTTCGGGCAAACGAAATCAATTGTCTCTCACCGCTTGAATAACTGGCTCCGCGTTCGATCACTTTTGCATGATAGCCTCCCGGCAGCGACTCGATGAATGAATCGGCATGCACAAAGGCAGCGGCGCCTTCGATATCGCGGTCGGTATAATCCTTGCTCATCAAACGGATATTGTGCGAGATGTCGCCGTAGAAAAGGAAGGAATCCTGCAGGACCAGGCCTATTTTTGAGCGGATCTCATCGATCGGATACATCTTGATTGATTTCCCATCAATCAGAATATCGCCTTTTTCAAAATCGTAAAAACGCAGCAAGACGTTGATGATGGAACTTTTACCGCTGCCTGTGTGGCCTACCAGCGCGACCGTTTCGCCCGGATTTGCTGTAAAGCTGATGTCCTTTAGCACATCCTGCTTGCCGTCATAAGAGAAAGAAACGTTTTTGAATTCGATCCTGCCTTGGATAATCTCCAATTCCGAATCTTCGGGTTGGCTTGGTGCCAATTCGGCATTATCCAATACGCTAAGGACCCGTGAACTGGAGACGATGCCGTCCTGCAGGGCGCTGAGGTTATCCATCATCATCCCCATCGGACGGAAGAAATTTTGGATGTAGGTAGTGAACGCATAGATGACCCCCAACTCCACGACGCCATTCAACGTCTGATAGCCAAACAGCCAAAGGACGATCGCCAACGCAATTGCCTGCAACAGATTGACGATTGGCATCAACATCAAAGCGTTCATCTGGACCATCGCTACGCGACCTTTGCTGTAATCGTCATTGATCGCATCAAATTCCGCGCGCAGACGTTTTTCTTGGCGGAACTGCTGGATGATTGCCATGCCGGAAATCGATTCATTCAATTTCGTGTTCAGTTGGCTCAGTCTTTCGCGCATCGTGCGGTAAACACGCGTGCTGTACTTTTGATAATACCAAATCAGACCGGCCATGATCGGGACAAAAACGATAAACAGAAGGGAAATCTGCTTATTCAATGTCCACATAGCGATGAACACTGTGATGATGCTGAAGATTCCCTCTGCCAAGGCCAAAAATACATTCCAGAATTCCTTGATGGTTTCTGTGTCATTCGTGACGCGCGAAACGATCGATCCGGCCGGCGTCGTGTCATAGTAGCGCATCCCCAATTGATTGATCTTACGGAAAACGGCATTGCGGATATTCTCAACGGTTTGTTCAGACGCCATGCTGAAAATATAGCGCTGCAGATACGTGACCAACATCTTCAGCAGGACGACTCCTACATAAGCCAACGCAAATAGCACACTGATGTTGGTCGTGACATTGCCAACAGCCAGATAATCATCCATATAAATTTGGATGATGCGCGGTGCCACCACATTGACCAACGACAACGCGATACTGAAAAGCAAAGCCATCAAAAATTGATAGCGGAAAGGATGGGCAAATCGGAAGATGCGTTTGATTACCCGGAGTTGTTCCTTCAATGGGATTGTTTTAGACCATACTGATCCACTCATGCTTCATCCGCCCCTTCCAATTTGGTTTCGAGTTGTTGTTTTTCGTACATCCTGCGGTACCAGCCGTCCAGGTCCATCAACTCATAATGCGTCCCGCGTTCGACAATGCGCCCTTCATCAAGGACGATGATCTCATTCGCATGCATCACGCTGCTGATCCGATGGGCAGCAATGATTGTTGTCTGATCGGCTCTCTTTTCCTTAAGCCCCGTCAGGATCGCTTCCTCTGTCTTCGCGTCCACCGCTGATAGGGAATCATCCAAAATGAGCAGCTCAGGTTCAGTCACCAAAGCCCGCGCAATCGCTATCCGCTGCTTTTGTCCACCGGATAAGGAAACGCCCCTTTCACCGACCAACGTATCGTAGCCATCCGGAAAACCGAGGATATCCTGATGGATGGCAGTCAAGCGCGCTGCCTCCTCTACCTTTTGCTGGCTGATGGATGGATCAGCGAAGCGGATGTTTTCCCTGACGTCAGAAGAGAACAGGAAGTTGTCTTGGGGAACGTAACCGATTCCGCTCAGCAATGCATCCAATGAATAATCACGGATATCGATCCCGTTGTAGTTGATGCTGCCTGCATATTGATCATACTCACGCAACAGCAGACGGAAAATCGTGCTTTTGCCCGATCCGGTTCTGCCGACGATCCCTAACGTTTGTCCCCGCTCCAAATGAAAGTTGACATCCTGGAGGCTGATTTCTTCGCTGTTCGGGTAACCGAACGAGGACACCTGAAAATCCAAATCGCCTGTAACCGGAGTCCGGATAGCATCCTTCTGCTCCTGAATCGTTGATTTTTCCTTCAGAAGCTCATCGATCCTGCTGTAACTGGCACTGCCTCGTTCCAGCACATTGAACAATCTGCCCACTGCCAACATCGGCCATGCCATCATTCCGATGTAACTGATGAACGAAACCAGCTGACCGATACTGATGCTGCCCTCCACGACAAAACGGCCACCAAAGATGATCGTCAATGCGAAAGAAAGTCCCAAAATAAGTTGGATCGCCGGATCAAACAAGGCATCGACCAAATAGACAGCTTTATTTTTCGCGACGACATCCTTCGTCATCGCCTCGAAATCATGGATATCCTCTTCTTCTTCGCCGAACGTCTTGATGACCTTCACGCCGGATACACTCTCCTGCGTTTTGTCATTCAGATTAGAGAACGCAGCTTGTGCCTTGCGGAAACGCTTGTGCATCTTCTGTCCGAGGATCCTCGACACCAGCGTCAAAGCCGGCAGCGGAATCATGGCGATGAGCGTCAAACGCCAATCGATCAAGAAGAACATTGTGAAAAGCGTGATCCCGCCTGAAGAAATCGAATCCGCCAATGTCAGGATGCCTGCGCCTGCGACCATCCTGATCGCATTCAAGTCATTCGTCGCATGCGCCATCAGATCGCCGGTTCTGTATTTCTGGAAAAAGACAGCGTCCATTTCGGTGAAATGCTTGAACAATCGTGAACGAAGTATCTTTTCCAACTCTGCCGAAGTGCCCCATATCTTCATCCGCCAAATGTAACGGAAAAGGTACTGCAGGATGCCCGCAATCAATATGATCGCCGACCACTTCCACAAAGAAGCCATCGTTAAGGTCCCTAAGGCAATTTCATCGATGATGATTCCGACAACCCGCGGCGAAACAACCTGAAGTATAGCCACAATGATCAGGAAAAAGACGCCCACAAAATACGATTTCCATTCTTGACGGAAAAACCAACTCAATTTTTTGAAAATACTCACGTATATTACTCCCTTCTTACCTGTATTCAGACAAAATAAAAATGTGGAACCGTAAAGATCCACATTTTGTATATTATTTCATTAGTCTATTTCTTTTTCTTTGTTGATTGTGCTTTCATAGAAGCCAAAATCTGTTTTACTTTTCTTTCGGATGGTTTTTGACCCATCTGCATCATCATAGAGCGCAACATTTCTTCATTGATCGGTGGATTTTCTTCAAAATATTTTACCATATAACGTCTTGCAAGGAAAAATCCGCCAACCGCGCCTATTACTATTCCTAAAATGACCATCATTACCCATGCTGTTGTTGACACGTATTCATCCCCCTTTCCAAAGCATTCATTCATTAATTGTACTAAAGATTATGCGAAAAAGAAATAGCAATAACGGATAAATTTAGTGATTTTTCGAAAACGCTTCAGCCGTTGCCGGTTTCGGGACAATTTTGGGCATATTCTTGCATCATCCCCAAGAATATGCGAACATCTGTTTGATTTTTTGGATGATTAATGGTATCCTAAACTTATAAATATAGGATTACGGAGATGATGATCTCATGGTTAAAAATAAAGATTCACGCCAAGTTGAAGTACTTCAGTACATTTATGAAGAAGTCCAAGAAAAAGGCTATCCGCCGACCGTCAGGGAAATCGGGAATGCAGTCAAACTTTCCTCAACATCTACAGTGCACGGCCATTTGTCGCGGCTTGAAAAAAATGGCTTCATCCAACGCGACCCTACAAAACCACGTGCGATCGAACTGACTCAAGCGGGTCTGGATAAACTCGGGATCATGTCGGATAAAATGCCTTTATTGGGTACCGTCACAGCCGGAGCTCCTATCCTGGCTGTCGAAGAAGCAACAGATTATTTCCCGGTTCCACCGGATCTGAAATCCGCTTCCGGAAGCTTGTTTATGCTGAAAATCCGCGGAGAAAGCATGATCGACGCCGGCATATTCGATGGCGACTCAGTCATCATCAGAAAACAAGCCACGGCTGAAAACGGCGATATCGTCATAGCCATGACGGATGATGATGAAGCAACCTGCAAACGATTCTACAAAGAAAACAACTACTATCGCCTGCAACCGGAAAATGCGAGCATGGATCCGATCATCCTGGATTCCGTCATCATTCTGGGCAAAGTAGTCGGTCTGTACCGGAACCACATCATATGACGGATATTCCCCCGTCTGCCACAAAAAGGCTGCCAACTACTGGCAGCCTTTTTGCGTGTGTATCCCTATTTGGATTGTGTATTGTGCTTAGTATTCCATCAGTGTGAAGATGTCATACCCTTGAACCAGGTCACGGCCTTTTAAATCCAGCAACTCGATCAGGAATGCCAACCCGACGACTTCTCCGCCTAATTTTTCCACCAATTCGATGGTTGCGGCTGTAGTGCCGCCAGTGGCCAACAAGTCATCGCATACCAACACTTTGTCACCTGGCAGGATGGCATCCTGATGCAATTGCAGCGTTGCTTTGCCGTATTCAAGTCCGTAGGATACTTCCACTGTCTCGCGCGGCAATTTGCCTTTTTTGCGGGCCATAGCGAATCCGCAGCCTAATTCCACAGCGACCGGACAGCCAACCATAAACCCACGCGCTTCGGGTCCGACTACTTTATCGACATTCAAGTCCTGGGCATATTTCACAATCTCTTTGATCGAATAGCGGTAAGCCTCTCCGTTCGCCATCAAGGGTGAAATATCGCGGAAAATGATGCCTTGCTCCGGGAAATCTTTGACATCAGCAATATATTGTTTCAAGTCCATTTTGTGTTCCTCCTAATTATTGTACCATCATCTGTTCATTCAACCATTTCGTCAACTGCGAAAACGGGCTGTAGATGAATACCTTTTCAGCTTCCATTTTCTGCAGGCGATCTTTGTATACCTGAGTGTCGTCCAAAGCCCTTTTGATAGGGTTTTTGACCTCATTGATGAAACCATTGTCTATTGTAACAAATCCCGCCTCCAAAAACACTTGAATCATAAAAATGGCAAGATTTTTTTTGATTTTTAAGTATTTTGCTAAGGCATCTAACCGATTTCTCACATCGATATCCTTATGGGAACGGATATATTGGTAGAACTTTGCAAACTGGTCTTTGGGAGGGATTCCGTCAGCGTAAACGCTGTTCGATTCATGAGAGACGACATACACATTTTCGAACTGATTGCTCTTCAAAAGATCCGCCAGCAAGCCCATCTTCAAAGGACATTCGAAAAGCACCAGGTTGCTGGCGCTGACATCCTGCAAGGCGTCCGCTGTATTGTCAGTGAGCAACGCGGCGTTCGAACTGTTCGGGATGCGCTCATAAAATTGTTTCATGATGCCGGAAGTCGAAAATAGATACAAGGCATCTTCCACAGCCAATACCGATTCTTGGATGACCGAACTCCTTTTGTCGAAAAACTGGACATGTTTGTTTTTGATGTCCTTCAGCTGCAGTTGCGGTTTCGCGCTGTCCCGCCAAACGTTGATCGAAAGCTCCCCGATGAGGGAAACGACATCCGCCTCGTTCAAGTGGTTGCTGATGCTCCCCTTGTTGAAGCCGATCACGTCCAGAAAGAGGTTTTTGTCCTTGAGTTTGAACTTCAGATGCTTGTTGTCGGCACCAATCTGCCGGATGTCCGTCAAAGGAACATTTTGGAAGCCGAATATAGGCTTTGGATTATCGGTCCCATAAGGTTTAAGCAATTCCAATTCCTTCAAAAACGGCAGCGTGACATCGGCAAGCGGCAGCATGGCATCTATGTAAATGGATTCGCCCAACACGATGGCATCGTGATAAAGAGCCGCATAGCTGTTTATTTTTTCAGTGAAAGCTGACAAATTGGCAGCGGAAAGGCTCATGCCGGCTGCCATTTTGTGCCCTCCGAACTTCGTGAGAAGGTCTTTTGAATCGGTTAATGCAGTATACATATCCAACGCTTCCGTGCTGCGGGCCGATCCTTTCGCGATGCCGGTTTTTTCGTCGATGCGGAACAAGATTGTCGGGCGCCCGAATTCCTCGACCAGCTTGCTGGCCACGATACCGAGAACGCCCTCATGCCAGTTCTTGCTGCCCAAGACGACAACATCCGGCATGCTATCGTTCTTCGCCAATTCGGCACTGGCTTCTTCATGGATGGATTGGACAATGCCTTGCCTCTCGACGTTCTTCTCCTGTATGTACGCTACCAGTTCAGCTATTTTTTCTTCGTCGAATGACAGCATCAGTTCAGCGCCCGGACCCGCATCCTCCAACCGACCGACAGCATTCAAACGCGGACCGATGATGAAACCGATGCTCTCCTCGTCCAAATTGGCCGCATCTATTCCCGCGGCTTCCATCAACGCAGCCAAACCGAGTCGATGCGTTTGTTTCATGACTTGCAGTCCCTGCTTCACAATCCAGCGATTCTCGCCTGTCAAACTGACCAGGTCCGCAACCGTACCGATAGCGGCCAGATCGAGCGATTCGTAAGGCATTTCCCCCAAAAGGGCGGCCGCAATTTTCAGGGCGACACCAGCTCCGGAAAGATCCGGGAAAGGATAGGATCCTGCCGGATGTTTTGGGTGGATGATGGCATACGCATCAGGTAAAGCATCGGGCAATTCGTGATGGTCGGAAACAATGACATCCACGCCCATTTTTTTAGCCATCGCTATTGGCTCGTGGCCGGAAACCCCGTTATCGCATGTCAGGATCAGTTGCGCCCCGTTTTCGATCAATTTCTTGAACGCAGCAGCATTCGGACCATAACCGTCCGTGAAGCGGTTCGGCAAATAATAGCCGACATTGCCGCCCAATACTTCGATCGTTTCCACAAGAATGCTAGTGCTTGTGATGCCATCCGCGTCATAGTCCCCATATACGACGATTTCTTCTCCAGCTTCAATGGCTTCAGTCAAGCGAAGGATCGCTTTATCCATATCGTGCAGCAGATACGGATCATGGAATTCCATTTCGGCGCCATCAATGAAAGCTTTGATCTGTTCTTTTGTTTCCAATCCTCGCTGCATGCAAAGCACGACGAATTTTTCTGATAAACCTGTAGCCTGAATGATTTCCTTGCTTACAGAATCATCAATTTCTGATTTGCGTATTTTCCAATTCATCTTTGACGCTAACAATTTACCGACTCCTAACTATATAAACTATACAGGCGCACGGAGGCTCCCACTAATCCAAAAAAGACTAGAAGCTGAACTCGTCCTAGTCTTTTCTTTGCAACTGAAAGTGGCAGATCAGGTAGATCTGCCACTCTATTTTCTTCAAACACTGCTTGGCTGATCCGGGCTTCCCCCAGTAAACTTCTTGATCAATTCTTCTTCAAGCGAATTGATTTTGTTGTCTTTCTGAGTCAATTCCGTCCGCAGATCAGCGATTTGCTGTTCATAACCGACTTTCGTCGCATCGACTGCATTTTGGATTTCCTTACCTTTTGTATTGATTTCAGCGCGCATCTGTTTGAATTCCTTGTTCTTCTTCGTTGCACTGCCTGTCGCAACCAGCAAGGTAATGAGCGAGCCCATCAGGAGAGAAACCAGGATGACGATGATAAGGGGTCCATCCACAACAGCGAAACCAAAATTGACCGGCACAGAATCGACATTGAAAACGGCAAACAACACAATGATGATGATCAAAATAATGCCCGCTACTAATCTCCATTGATTTTTCATTACAATCGCCCCACTCATTTTGATATTTCCCACCCTTATTATCATCTTTTTGCAGTTCCCTAGTCAACTTATAGCGCTTATATGCGATACGATTCTCAAATCAACATAACTTTTTACGATTGTTTCGTTAAGCGCTATCTCGAACTCATCATAATCATTGACGAGTTTCGTGTTGGGAAAGACTTTGCGGGCATCCCGCTGCAACTGATGCGCATTGCCGTTGAGGTAACGCGCGCTGATATGAGTCAAATAAAGTTGGTTGACGTTTGCTTCTTTGGCCACGTTGGCTGCATCGATACAGGTGGAATGGAAATAATCCGACGCAATCGCTTGGTCTTCCTTCCCGAAGGTGCTCTCATGAACCAACACATCGGCATTTTTTGCCAAAATGACCGTATTTTTCGTTCTCCTTGTGTCGCCCAGAATCGTTACGACGCGTCCTTTAGTCGTTTTCCCGATAAAATCCAGCCCATTGATGGTTCTCCCGTCAGGCAAAACAACGGTCTCCCCATTTTTCAGCTTTCCGTAGAGAGGTCCCGCGGGAACATCCATCTCTTTCAGCTTATCGGCCTGCAGCTCGCCCGGATAGTCGGCCTCTTCGACACGGTACCCGTAAGAAACGATGCCGTGATTCAGTTTTGCGCAACTCACACGGAACTGCTCGTCTTCAAACACTACGCCATCTTCGGTTATTTCATGAAAGAAGATCGGATAGCGCAGGTGGGACTGGGATATGCGCAGACTGGTCAGCACAAATTCCTTGATTCCCACAGGCCCATAGATGTTTAAAGGCGTATTTCCGCCTTGGAAAGCCCGGCTGCTCAAGAACCCGGGCAAGCCGAATATATGATCTCCATGCAGATGGGTGATGAAGATCTTTTCGACTTTCCTGGGCCGGATCGTTGTTTTGAGCACACGCTGCTGTGTCCCCTCTCCGCAGTCAAAAAGCCAGATGGCATTGCGTTCATCCAATAATTTCAATGCTATGCTGGAAAGATTTCTGCTGGTGGAAGGAACACCCGCTCCGGTGCCTAAAAATTGAATTTTCATAATCAGTTGCTCCCATTTTCATCATTTAATTCTTGATAGATTTCCTCTGCCACAAAAAGGGCCAATTGTTGCGCGCCCTTCGGATTCGGATGGACCTGATCCTCCAGAAGCCACTCGTCGTGTCCGCTGCTGTAGGCATTCCAATCCAAAATATGGACATTGGAATGGTTGCTTTCGGCAAGCGCCAACTGCTCGTTCACGCTGTCCTTCCAGATTCGCGGTACATTCGTCGTGAGGAAAAACAGATCTCGGGATGTCCCGATTTCCTTTATGAAAGTTTCCATTTGCGTCTCAGTGAAAGTCCCGTTGGAACCCAGAAAGACCACGACTGTGTCATGCAATTGTTCCCGTTTTTCCAAGTCAGCAATCACCTCAGTGGTTTGGTAAAGCTGTCTGCTGACTGCACCTTCGACAACTGCCCGACCGAAAATCGTAACCAGCTGATCCGCGACGGAGAGCAGTACGGAATCGCCTATGAAGGTAATATCCGCGCCGTGAGCAAACAAAACGGTCTCCCGTTCGAGCCCTTCGATATTGTTGATGGCCCTGCTGCGGGTGGAATCGTCGCGATTGATCTCTTCCATTTTGCTTTGGCTGGCAGCGATCTGCTCACGCAATTCCTGCACAGCGGCATTCTCGCCGGATCGTGCTTGGACAAATCCCGTCAGCGCGGTCAACAACAGGCAGAACCCGACGAATGCCGCAAGATTTCCTGAAAAATGCCTGGTTGAACCTTCGGATCCTGAAGCCTTTATTCGGGCAATCGTATCGGCTGGTCGCCAAGACTGCACGGACGTCATCTTCCAACGCTTCTTTTCGAATATTTGGTAACCTATTTCGGAGAGGCTGAGCATGATTGCCAGCTGGATCAATATATGTTGTCCGGGATCAACGCTCGTATCGACTACTTTCGCTTGATAAAGGGAAATGACAGGATAGTACCAGAGATAAAGCAGGAAACTCCGCCTGCCGAGCCACTGAATCGGTTTGAACCGCATCATTCTTGAAAGGCTCGTTGCCGGATGCGCTGTTAAGACCACCGCAACGCCGATGACAATGCTGTTGAGATACATTCCGCCTCTGTAGGTGAATGACTGGCTATCCAGCATCCTGCTGAACATCAAACCGAGAACTGCGTAGCTGAAAAAGCCTGCAAGCGTCAATCTTCGCTTCGTTCGTTTCGACACCGGCTCGTTCAATTTTGCTAACGGCCAAACAACCGACAGCGCACTGCCGATCATAAACGAAAACAAGCGCGTATCCGTCCCATAATAGACGCGCGAAGCGTCCTCGCCTGGTACATATAGCATGGCCATCGCAAGGGCCGAAAACAAAGAAAGCCCGACCGCTGTGTAAAGGATGATCCGTTTATCCTTGAAAAGGGCCAACAGCAACAGCACAACCAAAGGCCAGATGACATAGAATTGGCTCATGACCGAAAGAAACCAGAGATGCAGGAAAGGCGATTGCACATAAAATTGTTCAAAATACGAACCGCCAACAGAAATTTGCCACCAGTTATTGACCATCCCCAATGACGAAAGGAGCCAAGGACGCAAATTAAGCAATAGGTCCCTTTGGAACAAAGTGATATAGGCAGTCACCGATACCAGCATCCCCAGCAACGGAAGGAACAATCTGTTGAACCTTCTGGCCAAATAGCGCTTGTAAGCCAATTTTTCCTTTTGGCCGTATTCTTCGATCACAGACGCTGTGATGAAAAAACCAGTCAGGACGAAAAAGATGTTTACAGCCAAGTAACCGCCCGGCAAAACATGAGGCATCAAATGATAGAAAATGATGGCAAGAATCGCAAGCGCCCGCATCCCATCCAATGGAACGGAGCGTGTCTGTAATGTCACGATAATTATCCCCCATTTAATGATACTGGTGTTGCTTTTTAATCGACGAACTCAAAATGGTAGGTCATGATGCGGACCATATCGCCATCTTTCGCTCCCTTAGCCCTCAGTTTTTCATCCACGCCCATGGAACGCAATTGACGCGCGAAACGCATGATGCTTTCGTCATGAGCAAAATTGGTCATGTTGAATAGTTTTTCCAGTCTTTCGCCGCCCAATACCCATGTGGAATCTGGATCGCGTCCGATGGTGAACTGTTCTTGATTTTCTTCGAATTTGTAAAGGACGGATGATTCGACTTCTTCTTCGTCGAATAATGGGAACTCAGGCGTATCCTTCAGAACTTCAGCAGTGTAATCCAACAATTCGGCTACGCCGGTAGTCGACCAGGCTGAAATCGGGAAGATTCTTGGTGCTTCGTCATCACCGAATTTTTCGGCGATTTGCTGTTTGAAGATTTCAAGATTATCTTCCGCTTCCGCCACATCCATTTTATTGGCTACAATGACGGTCGGTCTTTCAAGCAAACGCAATTGGTAACTTTCCAATTCCTTATTGATTTTTTCATAGTCATCGAAAGGATCTCTGCCTTCTGTGCCGCCCATATCGATGACATGCAGAATGACTCTTGTGCGCTCGATGTGGCGCAAAAATTGGATCCCCAGACCGACGCCTTGGGACGCGCCCTCGATCAATCCCGGTAAATCAGCCATGACAAACTCTTCTCCGCTGCGTGTCTGTACCATACCTAAGTTGGGCACAAGCGTAGTGAAGTGATAGGCTGCGATTTTTGGTTTCGCTTTTGACACGATCGACAGCAATGTCGATTTACCTACTGACGGGAAGCCTACCAAACCGACGTCCGCGATGACTTTCAGCTCAAGCTCCAACTCCAGCTCTTGCCCAGGTTCACCGTTTTCGGCGATTTCGGGTGCAGGGTTTCTCGCAGTGGCAAAACGGTTATTCCCGCGTCCGCCGCGTCCGCCTCTTGCGACTACAGCCTGTTGCCCAGGTTCGGTCAAATCAGCGATGAGTTCTTTTGTTTCCGCATTGCGTACAATCGTGCCAGGCGGAACCCTTACTATTGTGTCTTTTGCGCCGCGGCCGAACATGCTTTTGCTCATGCCGTTTTCGCCGGGCTTACCTCTGAAATTTCGGTTATAGCGGAAATCCAATAACGTGCGCAGACCTGGATCCACTTCAAATATGATGCTTCCTCCACGGCCGCCATCGCCACCTGCAGGACCCCCATCGGGAACATACTTTTCGCGACGGAACGCTACCATTCCATCGCCGCCTTTACCGGCTTTTACATGCACTTTTGCATGATCCAAAAACATTGACATCTTTTTTCCCCCTTGGAAAACTGTTCGGCACTCTTTATGCCGAACAAAATGATTCGATTGGTCCTACTTTTTCAAATGCGCTTCCGCAGTCAAAAATTCGGACAAGTATCTTTAACAAATAATTTGAGCTCCGTCTGTTGAAGCGCTCATTCTTCCCTCTTAATTTACCATATTAACCAAAAAACGAAAAGAAAATACAGTCTTGAAGGTGTTGATCCAGCCCGCACCCGGCAGAAGACAAAATGATGGAGCCGGGAGTAAACAATGTTAGCCCCGCCTCCATCACTTCACTATTTAAGGATCAATTTTCTGACATCAGCAAACTGCAGAATGCTCAAGGTCAGGTTGCCTAGCGTGTTCAAACGGTTGCTGCGGATAGCAATATCCTCTACCATGACCATATTTTCATCGAAATAAGCTTCAATGTATGGCGCAATCGCAGCTAAGGCAGCGTAATCCGCTTCCGGATCGCCGTGGGACAGAGCCAAATCGAGATGGTTGATCTGCACATACAGATTCTTCTCGCTGGCTGTTTCCAGCAGATCTTTCTGGACGGGAATCGATTCATCAGGATTTCCGGAAATGTTTACGACGCGCGCAAGAGCTTCCATGATCGTTTTGAATGATTCCTCTTCACTGTGCGCCTGCAATACATTGGCGTTAGCGAATAGTGTGTTGACGTCTTTTTCGCCGGATTGAAGCACAGCTTCCACTATATCATAACGGATGCCGTAGGTTTGAAGTTTCTGTTGGATACGGCCGTTTGCGAAAACGGCAAGTTCATTCATTGTTTTATCGAACGATTCTGCATCTTCAACCGCATAAACCTCCGTCAACAAGGCAGACAACAATTCTTCCAACGAGAATGACCATTGGTATTTCTCGATGATTTGAATGACCCCGATCATTTGACGGCGCAAAGCATACGGGTCGTTCGACCCTGTCGGAACCATACCCTGCAGGAAGAAACTGATGATGCTGTCCAATTTGTCCGCCATCGCCAAAACTGCTCCGATTTGGGTTTCCGGCAATTCGCCTTCACTGGATACCGGCAGGTAGTGTTCGCGGATCGCGGTTGCTACAGCAACGGTTTCGCCTTGTTGCAACGCATAGACTTCACCCATGATGCCTTGCAGTTCCGTAAACTCGGAAACCATGTTGGTAACCAAGTCAAACTTGTAGATGGAAGCCGCACGCAACAATTGCGTTTTGTCGTCCTCTTCCAGATCAAGCAGATCAGCAAGATGGGCAGCGATTTTCGCTGTGTTGTCCATCTTATCATGAATGGAGCCGATTTTCGAATGGAATGTGACTTTCTTCAATTTTTCGACCGACTGCGCAATGGTGATGCGTTGGTCTTCGTTGAAGAAGAACAGGCCGTCCTCAAGCCTTGCTGTCAGGACTTTCTCGTTGCCTTTTTTCACGTTATCGATGAATATGCCATTCCCGTTTCGCACGGATATGAAGTACGGCAACAGTTTCCCGGATTTATCCTTCACTTCGAAATAGCGTTGGTGGTCCTTCATCGATGTGATCAATACATCTGCCGGCAACGTCAAATATTTGCTGTCGTATTCACCGAAGAAAGCTGTCGGGTATTCAACCAGAGAAGTGACTTCTTCCAATAAGGATTCGTCGTTAGGGATGATCCAGCCATTTTCAACTTCAATCTGTTGGAATTGGGCCCGGATCATGTTTTTCCTTTTGTCCTGATCGGCGATGACGTGTTGTTCCGCCAATTTCTCGACATACTCGCCTGCATGCGCCAGTGTCACTTCTTCGCCCAAGAAACGGTGCCCGCGTGTGGTCCGGCCTGAAACGACATCCAACACCTGGAATGGGATGATTTCAGCATCAGCCAATGCCGCAATCCAATGGATCGGTCGGATGTACTTGAAGTGATGGTTGCCCCAATGCATGGAAACAGGGAATGTCAACGACTCAACGACTGTATTCAATTCCTTCAGCACTTCGGATGAAGCTTTTCCATTGATTTCCTTCTTGACGAAAACATACTCAACACCCTTCAGTTCATCAAAGAAGATGTCTTCAGGAGACAAGCCTTGTCCGCGGACAAAGCCCAGTGCAGCTTTAGACCAAGTGCCGTCCGCTTGCAAAGCGATTTTTTTTGCGGGTCCTTTGACGACTTCCGCCAAATCCGCCTGTTTATCACTGACTCCGCTGGCGATGACCGCCAAACGTCTCGGCGTCGCATACATTTCGATTGCATCAAAGCCGATGCGGTTTTCTTCCAAAAAAGCGGCCATTTTTTCTTTCAGTTGGATACTGCTGCTGCGCACATATTTCGCAGGCATTTCTTCAAGTCCGATTTCTAATAATACAGTTTGACTCATCACGTTAGTCCTCCTTCAGGGCAAGTTCTTTTTGATCATCCGAAAGCAAAGGGAAACCCAGTTCTTTTCTCTTTTGGACAAAAGCTTTCGCCAGTTGGCGCGCCATATTACGGATTCGTGCGAGATAGCCCGCGCGGTCAGTCGCAGAAATGACACCTCTTGCATCCAACAGATTAAAGGCATGCGAACTCTTCAGGACATAGTCATAAGCCGGATGCACGAGACCATTCTCGATCTGTTTCGTTGCTTCCGCTTCAAATGAATCAAACAGTTGGAACAACAAATCGACGTTGCTTTCCTCAAACGAATATTTGGAATGTTCATATTCCGGCTGGCCGAAGATTTCGCCGTATTTCACGCCCTCTGTCCACTCAAGATCGTAGACACTGTTCACATCCTGGATATAAGAAGCCAAGCGCTCCAAACCATAGGTGATTTCGCTTGTGACAGGACTGCATTCCAAACCGCCCACTTGCTGGAAATAGGTGAACTGGGTTACTTCCATCCCGTCCAACCAGACTTCCCAGCCCAAGCCTGCGCAACCCAATGAAGGGTTTTCCCAGTTGTCTTCTACAAAGCGGATATCATGTTCGATCGGATTGATGCCCAATACTTTCAGGCTTTCCAGATATAGTTCCTGGATATTGTCCGGCGATGGCTTCATGACCACCTGGAATTGGTGATGTTGGTAGAGACGGTTGGGATTTTCACCGTAACGGCCGTCAGCAGGACGACGCGAAGGCTCCACGTATGCGGCGTTCCATGGTTCTGGGCCGATTGCGCGCAAGAAAGTGTACGGGCTCATTGTTCCGGCACCTTTTTCAGTATCATAGGACTGCATCAAAAGGCAGCCTTGATCTGCCCAAAAATTTTGTAGCGCTTGAATCATTTTTTGCACAGTTAATTTGTTTTCCATCATAAATCTCCTCCACCTGAAATAATACATAAAAAAAGTCCCTATGCATCAAGTCTCCTTGAAACATAGGGACGAATATTTTCGCGGTTCCACCCTAATTCCGGCAATTGCCGGCACTTCGTTACAGGACTCGGATATGCCTTTCCGCAATAGTCTCCCGCTTTGGCTCACACTATCCCAAATTCGCTTTTCGGTACTGACCAGAGGTACTCTTATCTTCAACGTCCAGTATTTAGTTCTTCTCAATAGTAGCCTTGTTCCCGCAGAATGTCAAGAACTACTTGGATCGGACTGTCCGCTTTCGCTCGGCTTGTTTGACTCCGGTTCGGAAGCGGAACGGAATGGAATCTCAACCTTTGTTTCCCAAGCGTACATCTGATCGATGAAGCTCTTGCTTTTCAGGCGGATCCCGACATATTCTTCATATAATTCGTCGATGAAGGCTCTGAGCGCCTGTTTCGTCTCGGCTTTGATTTGGATGTTCCCGACTTGCTTCGGCGTGACCAATTGGAAAATCCGGGCAAAATGGACAGCTGCAGGGCTTGCATGCGATCTCCTTGGGTCTTCCCCATAATGTTTCTGACACAAGGCCCCGGAATATTTTACCGAAAAATCGAAAGGTTCCTGCTTGCTGTGACAGATGACACATTCCTGCAATTGCGGCGCTGCACCAAAATATTTCAACACCCGCATTTCGAAAATGTTCACTACGATTTCCGCATCCATCCCGTTCTGCATGGCGACCAAGGATTCCTCCAACAGATCGTAGAGGTCGGCGGCCTTGATGGCATCGTTGATGGCCGCATCAGCCAGGTTGTTCAAATAAGTCGCGTAGGCGTTCAGATGGATGTCCGTCTGCATTTTGGAAAAGTGGGTAATTTCGCGGCTGTCCTGCAGGAAGCTGAGCCCGTCGTCCTTGATGCGGCCGAGATAAGTCGCTTTCGTGAATGGCAGCAACGCCGCTTTCAAGGAATGATTCGGGTTTTTGATGTTCTTCACGAAAAACATCCGTTTTCCATGATCGCGCGTAAATATTTTTACCAAAGCATCCTTTTCCCTGTGTTTTCGGACCGATAGGACGATGCCATCAAATTCCTGATATGTCTCCATGTCGCACCCTTTCGAAAAGAGAAGAGTCCGGAAGGCAGCCTCCCAAACTCTTACTCATTGCTATTCATATATCAATTGAGCATTAGCTGATCAATCGTAATCTTTTTGGCGATACCCGTAATCCTGCAGATAACTCTGCTTGTCACGCCAATCTTTTTGGACCTTCACCCAAAGTTCGAGGTAAATTTTATCCCCAAGCATCGCTTCGATATCCCGACGTGCCCGGACACCGATTTCTTTCAGCATTTTCCCGCCCTTGCCGATGATGATGCCTTTTTGACTAGCTCGATCGACGATGATGGTTGCATGGACGTGGACTTTATCGTCCTCGTTGCGCAGCATCGATTCCACGACGACTGCCACGGAATGCGGCACTTCTTCTTTGGTCAACTGAAGGATCTTTTCGCGGATGAACTCGGACACGACGAAGTATTCCGGGTGATCCGTCACTTGATCGTCCGGATAGAATTGTGGCCCTTCCGGCATGTATTTTTTGATGGTGGCCATCATTTCATCGACATTGTTCCCTTGAATGGCAGAAATCGGGACCACTTCATTGAACTCGTTGTCTGAGGTATAGTCCATTATGATTTTCAGTAATTCTTCCGGCTTGACCTGATCGATTTTATTGATGATCAAAAATTTCGGAGTGCGCAAGTTCTTGAGTTTCTCAAGAATGAAATTGTCTCCCGCTCCTCTTTTTTCTGCCGCGTTCACCATAAACAAAACCAAATCCACTTCATTGAACGTGCTGTAAGCGCTCTTTAGCATAAAATCGTTCAAGCGCGTCTGCGGTTTGTGGATTCCGGGCGTATCGATGAAGACAATCTGGGAATCATCCGAAGTGACTACGCCTTGGATCTTGTTGCGGGTTGTTTGCGGGACATCGCTCATGATGGCGACTTTTTGACCGACGATGCGGTTCAAAAGTGTTGATTTTCCTACGTTCGGTCTCCCGATAATGGAGACGAATCCTGATTTGAAACCTTCTTTTTTATTCATATAAAACTCCTCAAATTAACTTGTAATATAATTCCACGAACTTGGGTAAAAAAATGATGGCCGCAATAAGGATGGCAAAGAATGCCGTAACCAAGACCGCTCCGGCAGCGATGTCTTTTGCTTTCTTTGCCAGAGGATGATACTCGTAATCGGTCACCAAATCGACCACATTTTCGAATATAGTGTTCAGAAACTCCATGATGATGACCAAAAATATGCAGAAAATGATCACGATCCATTCCATTGGGCTCGATCCGAAGAACCAAGCCAACAAGAGCGGTATCAAGCCAAACAAAGCATGACTGCGCATGTTTTTTTCTTCTTTGAGGATAATGCCGATACCGTCCAAAGCATGCTTCACTGAAGCAAAGAAATTTGGATTCTTACCGATTTTCCCCATCTTTTCCCTACTCGTCTCTTTTAAGTCCATAAGCATCCAGTATCTCTTTCTGAAGACCGAACATTTCCTTTTCGTCTTCTTCCGTCATGTGATCATAACCATTCAAATGCAGGAAACCATGCAACGCAAGGAAGCCTAGTTCTCTCTCGAAGCTGTGGCCATATGACTCCGCTTGTTCAGCGGTTTTGTCGGTCGAGATGATTATATCACCGATATTCGTCGGAAAGGCGCCGGTTATGCTTTCCATATTGATCGGGAAGTCGTCATCCATGTCATCGTTCAGCGCAAAACTGATGACATCCGTGGCCTGATCTTTGTTGCGGTATTCCCGATTGATCTCCCGGATGCGCTCATTGTCCACAAAAGTGATCGACAATTCGGTGTCGGGCGCCAACTTCAAATACTCCCCCGCAAAAGCAATCAAGGAATGGACCAATTCGGTGTGCTCATTTTGTACAGATTCGGTTTCATCAAAAATATCTATTTCCATATAATCGCTCACTTTTCTATGTTGTGTTTTGTTTCCTCTTTGACATCGTATGCTTTGATGATGCTCGCAACAACCGGGTGGCGCACGACATCATAAGTATCAAAGGTGACAAAAGTGATGTCCGGGATGCCCTGAAGTTTCTTCTCGGCATCGATCAAGCCTGAAAGGGCGCCTTTCGGTAAATCGATCTGGGTCTTGTCGCCGTTGACGATCATTTTTGATCCGAACCCGAGCCGCGTCAGGAACATCTTCATCTGTGCGACGGTCGTGTTCTGAGCCTCATCAAGGATGATGAAGGCATCTTCCAGCGTCCGTCCGCGCATGTAGGCGAGCGGCGCAATTTCGATGACTCCCCTATCCATCAAGCGTGTTGTGTGCTCGACCCCATAGATTGCATAAAGCGCATCATAGACCGGGCGCAGATATGGGTCAACTTTTTCCTTCAGATCTCCGGGAAGGAAGCCGAGGTTTTCTCCAGCTTCAACCGCCGGGCGGGTAAGGATTATTTTTTTTACTTTTCCGTTCTTCAGGGCCTCCACAGCCATCACTACGGCCAAGAAGGTTTTTCCGGTGCCGGCAGGCCCTATTCCGAATACGACATCTTTTTTCTTGACGGCCTGCACATATTGCCTTTGGCCGAAATTCTTCGCCCGGATAGGCTTACCTGCGTATGACCTGCCGATTTCCTCTTCATAAAGGTTGATGAAAAAATCAAGGCTTCCGCGTTCCGACATTTTTATAGCTGTGACGATATCTGTTTGTGAAATAGGGATGCCGCGCGCTAACAATTCCAAAAGTTGCTTCAACAGGGAACGGGCTTTGTCGACAGCCAGCTCCTCGCCACTGATTTCGATTTTCATGCCGCGGCTTGTAATGGTCACATGCAAAGCATCTTCCAACATCTTCAGATGCTTATCCTGCGATCCAAATAATTGAGGCAAAACGGATGCATCCATCACTTCAATTTTCTCTGTTTTATTCACTTTATCGGTCAAACAAGCTACACTCCTCTTTTTGGGGATTTTTTTCACTGCTTATTGCTAATAGTATAACATAAAGCGGCATGGCTTATGAAAATATTTATCCCCCTTGTGTTCAGGGCGCTTTTTTCTGGACGACAAAAAAATGGAATGATACGGAGATCATCCCATTCTTTATCGATTAGCCTCTAAGAATTTTAGAAAGCAAGCATCTGGCTGTTAGAATTTACGTTTTCTGGCAGCTTCAGATTTTTTCTTGCGTCTCACACTTGGCTTTTCATAAAATTCATGTTTACGAGCGTCTTGTAGAGTTCCAGTTTTTGAAACAGTACGTTTAAAGCGACGAAGAGCATCATCAAGAGATTCGTTTTTACGAACAACTGTTTTTGACATTAAATATTCCCTCCCTCCGAGCGTTAAAAGTAACGTTTCCTTTTGAAATTATAAGAAATCAAAATGAAATTGTTCTTTTGATATTATATCATAGGAGAAAGCAATTGCAACGTTTTATTGCAAAACAAAAAAGTGAATCATCAAACTCGGCTAAAGCATCGGTCTGGCTGCCGATACGCAGCACTATGCATTCGCCAAACAATCCTTGCAAACACCAAATATTTCGAAGCGATGAGACGAAATCTGGCATCCTTCCAACTGTTGCTCAAAGAAATCCATCGGACACATCTGCAAAGCAATCGTCATTCCGCATTGTTGGCAAATGAAGTGATGATGGTGGTGTCCCTCGTGCAAACAAGTGATCCGAAACAGTTTTTCGTTGTTCAATTCTGTTTCTTCCAAGATCCCAACTTCCACAAAAGTGTACAGGTTGCGGTATATCGTGTCATAGCTGAGTGTCGGATATTCATCCTGCAACGCATGCAGAACTGCTTTTGCAGACAGATAGCGGTTAGCTTCCACAAAAACCGTAATGATATCTTCTCTTTTTTGGGTATATTTATAACCTTGTTTCTTTAATTGCTGCAGTGCAATGGTTACGGTATCTACCGGCATCATTTTCCCTCCCGACTCTATCAATTTCAAATTGACTATAGTATATTATTAGTGAGATTGCAATCATTAAGATTCAGAAAGGACGAGATTATATGGAACAACAAGAGCCACATGACCTGCATTTTGTCATCATATCCGATTCGGTAGGAGACACCGCCAGGAAAGTCCTCCAGGCCGTATTGGCACAATTTCCATCGATAACTGCTCATATGTATCATTATCCATTCATCAGAAAAATGAAAGATTTGGAGCCTGTATTGGTAGAGGCCAAAGAACTGAAAGCATTTGTTATCCATACTTTGGTCGTCGAGGATTTGAGTGAACACACGGACAGTTTCTGCGCAGCGGAGGACTTGCCTTGCTATAACATATTGAAAGCATTGGTCAGTGATATCACCGAAAAGACCGGGCAGCAGCCCATCCGGAGAGCAGGCGCCCTGCATCGTTTGGATGATGAATACTTCAACCGGATCAGCGCCATCGAGTTCGCAGTCAAGTACGATGACGGGAAAGATCCAAAGGGTTTCTTGGATGCCGATTTGGTCCTGCTGGGCGTTTCCCGCACTTCAAAGACGCCACTATCCATGTTTTTGGCGAACAAGACCATCAAAGTGGCAAACCTGCCGATCATGCCGGAAGCCTCAGTGCCTGACGAAATTTGGCAAGTGGATCCGAAAAAAATCGTCGGATTGACCAATGATGCTGAGGTATTGAATAATTTCCGCAAGGAGCGGATGATCGCCTACGGATTATCACCGGAAACCATTTATTCGGACATGGACCGCATCCGGGCTGAACTGGAATACGCCTATGAATTGTACAACAAATTGGGTTGCATTGTCATCAATGTATCCAAGCGTTCTATAGAAGAAACAGCCGCCATCATCATGAGCAGCATTGAAATCTCAGACACAACCATCATTACCTGAAATCGGAAAAGCGGAACGGGTTCGTTCAGCCCTGAAAGAAATTTAGGAAATCGTGCCGACTGAGCATCGTAGAGCGCAATAGGTACGATTTATCTAATTTCCGAAGGGCTTACCCGTGAAGCTAGCCATCATTATTGAATGCATGAAACACATTAACTATCCTATAACAAAAAAAGGCCCAATGGGCCTTTTTTTGTTTTATATTCATTGCCGCAACAGCTCCGTTAGAACCCTCTGCTGGATCCGCCGCCTCCGGAAGAACCTCCGCCTCCGAAGCCGCCGCCTCCGCCAAAGCCACCACCACCGAAACCGCCACCGCCATATCCTCCACGATGATTGTTGCCGCGGTAACCGCCACCGCCTCCGCTAAGAAGCAACCACCACAACGGATTCATTCCACCGCCACGTCCACCGCGTCCGCCTCTGCCCGCCCCAAACAAGAAGGACAACACTAAAAGGATGAACAGGAATTGGACGATAGACGCGAAGAACGATGAATCGCCTTCAGAGTATTGCGTTGTATCGACAGGATAGCCGGAGAAAATCACTTCGTCATCATATTGGTATTCCTCATTGACGACAACCGCCGCCTCAGTAAAGATTTCTTTCAGACCGCCATCGAAATCATTGGCCGAAAGATAATCCAGATGATTGTCCAGAATTCTGCCGGTCCTGCTGTCCGTTAAGGCACCCTCCAGACCGTATCCGATTTCGAAGCGGATTTCCCTTTCTTCCAGAGCCAACAAAATCAGCACACCGTTATCGGCATCCGCCTGGCCAATTTCCCACTTTTCGAACAGGTCGACAGAATACTCCTCGATTGTCTCACCCTGCAGCGAATCGACCACCGCCACGACAACTTGGGGCTTTTCCTCCGTCAATTCGTATTGCTCATTCACGCTCAGGATGAATGATTTCGTTTCTTCGGAGAGCGTGCCGCTTGGATCATAGACATAAAACTCAGTTGTCGGATCAGGCAAGGCTTGCGCATGTTTGGAAGGCGCGAACGCCATCGAAAAGAAGAACAACCCCAAAACCACAAGCAATTGCCACCGCGCCTTTTTTCTCATTTGAAGCAAAGCATCATCAGCCCCTCAATTATTCATCGTCTGTATTCAGATCTACACTTGGAGCAGTTTCAGCGCCGCTGACCGCTTCAAAATAAGATTTTTCATCAAATCCGAAAAGCCCTGCCATGAGCGATCCCGGGAACCGTTTGACTTTGTTGTTGTATTGTTGCACAGCTTCGTTGTAACGATCCCTTTCGACTGAAATCCTGTTTTCGGTACCTGCCAACTCATCCATCAGAGCCGTCACTTGTTCGTTCGACTTCAGTTCCGGATAGTTCTCGACAATCACCAATAGGCGCGAAAGCGCGGATTCCATTTCGTTGCTGGCGGTAACCTGTTCTTCGGTCGTCTGGGCACTGCCGATTCTGGCACGGGCATCAGCGATTGCTCCGAACACTTCCTGTTCCTGTTCCATGGCGCCTTTTACCGATTCCACCAAGTTGGGGATCAGATCATAACGTCTTTGCAGTTTGGTTTCCACATTCGCCCATTGCACATCGACATTGCTTTCCTCCGTCACCAAACCATTATAGGAGCTGATCAATGGCACTCCCAACAGCAACACCGCAATAAAAACACCAATTAAGCCCTTCAACCAACCTTTCATCTTCCCATCTCCTTTATTCTTCATTTTGTGCTTGTATACAATTATCCCTGAACTTCGGCAAAACCGCATCCATCCAAAGACGTATTTCTTACTGGTTCAGAATATCTTCCAACAATCTCGGATTGAATGTCTGCGACTTCAGCATGTCCAATTCGAATCTGTAAGGCGCCTTCTTGTTCTTTTTGTCCTCGCCGACGAACGGCGTCTCCAATATTTTCGGCAAATCCTGCAGTTGCGGATGGTGAACAATTTTATTCAAGGTTTCGAAGCCGATGGTGCCGAACCCGATATTCGCATGTCTGTCTTTGTGGGCCCCTCTCTCGTTTTTTGAGTCGTTGACATGGATCATTTTCAAACGTTCCAGGCCGATGATGCGGTCGAATTCTTCCAACACACCATCGAAGTCCTCTTTGACGTTATAGCCCGCATCATTCGTATGGCACGTATCCAACGTTACGGACAACTTGTCGTTATAGACTACCCCATCCATGATGGCAGCCAACTCTTCAAACGTCCGCCCGATCTCCGTGCCTTTTCCGGCCATCGTTTCCAACGCAATCTGCGCTGTCTGACTTGGCTCCAGTACTTCATTCAAGCCTTTGATGATCTGTTTGATGCCTATCTCAGAACCGGCACCGACATGCGAACCCGGATGCAGCGTAATTTGTCTTGCGCCAAGCGCTTGCGCCCGCACGATTTCATCGCGCAAAAATCCGATTGCAAATTCAAAATGATCCGGTTTTGTGGTATTGGCCAAATTGATGATGTAGGGTGCATGCACGACCAGCTCAACCAAACCATGCTTCGCCATATAATCCATGCCTTCCGGAATATTCATCTCATCGACGCTTTTTCTCCGGGTATTCTGCGGAGCGCCTGTGTAGATCATAAATACCGAAGACCCGTACGATGCTGCCTCCTCTGCTGAACCCAACAGCATTTTTTTCCCGCCCATAGAAACATGTGAACCTATCTTTAACATATCTTCACCCTTTTATTGTGTATTATCCTAAAAAGCATTTCCGTCTTATACAAAACAAGAGACGAAAAAACAAGCCTTATGATACGATTATTGTATCATAAGGCTTGTTTTCCTTACCATCAGATGCTCTTTTTAGTGCAATTGTTAGTCCGATGTTAGTCCAATGAAGCGATTTTCAGGCTCAATTCTTTCAACTGAGCTGCGCTTACTTCGCTTGGGGCGTTCGTCATCGGGTCGAAAGCTTTCCCGTTTTTAGGGAACGCGATCACTTCGCGGATGTTCGATTCGCCAGCCAACAACATGACCAAACGATCCAGTCCTAAAGCGATGCCGCCATGTGGTGGGAAACCGTAATCGAATGCATCCAACAAGAAACCGAACTCCTCTTCGGCATCTTCTTTGCTGAAGCCAAGTGCCGCAAACATCTGCTCCTGTACTTCCCTTGTGTAGATACGCAGAGATCCGCCGCCGATTTCATAACCGTTCAAGACGATATCATAGGCTTGCGCATAGACTTCTTCCGGATGATCGACTAATTTGGCAAGATCTTCATCGTTAGGACGAGTGAACGGATGGTGCATTGCAGTGTAGCGTTTTGCGTCCGCATCGTACTCAAGCAATGGCCAATTCACAACCCAAACGAAAGCAAATTGGGATTTGTCGATCAGATCAAGATCGCGGCCGAACTTCAGACGCAACTCTCCTAGAGCTTGATAGACGATCTCTTTTTTGTCAGCAACGAACACCAGCAAGTCGCCAGGCTCCGCATCCATCAGTCTGATCAATTCTTCGCTGTCTTCGGTGAAGAATTTTGCCACGGCGCCCTTCAGTCCGTCCTCTTCGACTTTCATCCAAGCCATGCCTTTTGCGCCGTATTGTTTGGCGTATTCAATCAGGTTATCCATATCTTTGCGCGAATAGGCATCGGCTTTGCCTTTTACGTTCAAGCCGCGGACTTGGCCGCCGTTTTCGCTGGTCGCTTTGAATACATTGAATGAAGAAGTTTTCGCAAATTCATTCATGTCGATCAGTTCCAATGCGAAACGGGTATCCGGCTTATCGCTGCCGAAACGGTTCATTGCTTCATCGTAGGAGATGCGGGGGAATGGAGCCGGAATGTCTTTGCCCAAAACGTCCTTCATGACTTTCTGAAGCATAGTTTCGGTGATTTCCTGGATCTCAGCTGCTGACAGGAAACTGGTTTCGATATCGATTTGGGTGAATTCCGGCTGTCTGTCGCCGCGCAGATCTTCATCACGGAAGCAACGCACGATCTGGTAATAGCGGTCAAAGCCAGCGCCCATAAGCATCTGTTTGAACAGTTGCGGTGATTGCGGCAACGCGTAAAATTCGCCTTGGTGGACACGGGACGGAACGATATAGTCACGCGCACCTTCCGGAGTCGATTTCGTCAAATAAGGTGTTTCGATGTCCATGAAATTCAAGTCATCCAAATAGTTGCGGACAGTTTGCGTCGTTTTGTGGCGAATTTTCATGTTGTTCATCATTTTGTCTCTTCTTAAATCGATGTAGCGGTATTTCATGCGCAATTCATCGGATACGTTCAGATCGCCTTCGATATAGAACGGCGGCGTTTTTGCTTTCGCCAAAATCTCCACGGATTCCGCTTCGATTTCGATTGTGCCTGTGCCGATGTTCGGATTGATCTGATTTGCTTCACGAAGGACTACTTTACCTTTGACCTGCAGGACATATTCCCCACGGATCGTTTCCGCAATGCGGAATGCTTCTTCGTTGAACTCTGTGTTGAAAACGACTTGGACGATGCCTTCGCGGTCACGCAGATGGATGAAGATCAATCCGCCTAAGTCTCTTCTTTTGTTAACCCAACCATTGGCGACGACAGTCTGTCCAACGGACGCTTCCGTCAATAATCCGCAATACTCTGTTCTTCTATCCATTTTCACTACCCTTTTCTGTATGTTCTAGTCTTCTTTTCCGAAAAATTCATTAAAAGCCGTCATATCGGCTGTCTGTGTTTTGTACACTTTATCAAAATCCGCGTAAATCTCAGTTAACGCCACTTTCTGCTCTTTGCCGGTAGACATCACTTTGAATTGCACTTGTTTGTTGTTCAATTCGTCTTCGCCGATGGTCAGCACTACTTTGGCCCCATTCTTCGTGGCGGTTTTGAATTGCGCTTTGGCTTTGCGGTCATGGAAGTCCCGATCAGCCGAATACCCTGCTTGGCGCGCGTTTTGGACCAATTTCAAGGTTTCGATGTTCGTAGCTTCTCCCAAACCGACCACATAGACATCCAACTCGGATAGTTTCGGTACATCGACTTGTTGATCCTTCATCAAAAGGATCAGTCTTTCCAAGCCCATCCCGAAGCCGAAACCAGGCACTTCCGGTCCACCGATTTCCTGGACCAAGCCGTCGTAGCGGCCCCCGCCGCAGATGGTCGTTTCCGCCCCGAAGACTGCGGATGAGGTCATGATTTCAAAAATCGTATCCTGGTAATAATCGAGTCCGCGGACCATGTTGCTGTTGATCGTGAACGGGATTTTCAATGCTTGAAGCATTTCCTGAACCGCTTCAAAATGTTTCTTTGAATCATCCGACAGGAACTCCAAGATGCTCGGTGCCTGGGCAACGATTTCCTTGTCGCGCTTGTCTTTGCTGTCCAACACGCGCAACGGATTCTTATGGAGACGGGTCTGGGAATCTTTGCTCAGTTCATCGTGGAAAGGCTCCAAATAGGCGATCAGCGCTTCACGGTATCTGATCCGATCTTCGGTTTTGCCCAACGAATTGATGACCAATTTCAGATCGCTCAATTCCAATTCCTTCAGTATATCCCATGCCAATGCCATCGTTTCGACATCGGTCGCCGGATTGAGGCTTCCGAAAACTTCGACACCCAGTTGGTGGAATTGACGCATCCGTCCGCCTTGTGGTCTTTCGTAGCGGAACATCGGGCTGATGTAATAGACTTTCAGAGGTTTCGGATGTTCAGGACCGAACAGCTTGTTTTCGACATAAGCCCGGACCACTGGAGCCGTTCCTTCAGGCTTCAATGCGATGTGTCGTTCGCCCTTGTCGTAGAAGTCGTACATTTCCTTCGATACGATGTCACTCGTGTCGCCCACCCCTCTGGAGAACAGTTCATAACTTTCGAACATCGGGGTGCGGATTTCTGAAAATTGATAGTCATGCAGTAAGATCCGGGCTGTTTCTTCCACGTATTGCCAAATTTCTGCTTCCTGCAAAAATATGTCGGCAGTCCCTTTTGGTTTTTGAATCATTTTTATAACCATTCCTTTCGCTTCATACTGTTTTCTGTCTGAAAAAAAGCAAAAAAATAGCCCTCTTTCCATCATGGAAAAGGACGATTAGTCAGACGTGGTGCCACCTTTATTCGAAAGCATAGCTTTCCTTTAACGAGTAACGTTCGTGGCGTAATAGCTTTTCACTATTAATCCTCCAACCTGTCTTTCGAATAAACGTTTGGGAGTGCTCTCAGCCGCGGCAATCCTCTCTGAATCAAACCAATCTATTCTACTTCGATCTTCACTGGACATTTATAATTTCCTTAACGATACAAGATAAGCACCGAATTGTCAATACTGTTTTCATCATATTTTCACTTTCCGGGTCAGCGTAGTCAATCGCATATTCTTTGTCGGATGGCTGCGTCGCGGTTCCGCTTTGTCCATATTAAGGAACTGATCCATAATTTCTGAAAAGGCTTTGCATTGGATGCCGTATCTTTGCTATAATGATAGAAGAATTGAACAATTTTTGTAAATTTTATGCATTCCAAACCAGAAAGGAGACAATCAGTGAAGACTATCGCAAAAAATAGACACCTGTTCTTCTTGGCGCTTGTTCTGCTATTTGTCGGATTGGGCTCCTTCGGTACGGTAGCATTAGCCAACTATACTACGGTCAGCATCTCCGCCAGCATCGTGAATGTCCGCTCCGGTCCAGGGTTATCCTACGACATTATGACGCAAATACAAGGCGGTTCCTCGGTCAATGTTTTGGCTGACAAGAATGAATGGTATAAAGTCCGGCTTTCGGACGGAAGAATCGGTTGGGTAGCGAGCTGGCTGATCAATAACACCGAAATCGCGGCAACATCCGAATTGTTGGCTACAGTACTGGTGCCCTCCGCCAACGTTCGGCAAGAGAACAATGAAACATCCGAAGTCGTCGGAACGGCCAGTGAAGGCGAAAAATTCGCTCTGTTGTATGAAGAGAACGGCTGGAGCCAAATCCAGTACAACAATAAAGTCGCTTGGATTCTTTCGGAGCTGATCGAAATTTCACCAGGCAGCATCCAATTGGCGCCGGAAACAGTCGATACCACAGCAGTTGTTGCAGACGACGCCAATCCGAAAGTCATCATCACGATGGATGGCGTAAATGTCCGCAGCGGGCCTTCGACAGGCAGCGATATCCTGTTCATTGCCGAAAAAGACGAAGAGTACGAACTGATCAGCGAATCCGGTGATTTCTATAAGATCCTTTATGAGGGAAATAAGGAAGGCTACGTCGCCTCCTGGTTGGTGGAAACATCCGAGTCGCTCAATACTCCCGTCACTGCGTCATCCACCACCACGCTAGCCGAAGCGACCATCGTAATCGATCCGGGCCACGGAGGAGAAGATCCAGGTGCGGAAGGTACTTATATTTACGAGAAGGAAGTCACACTCAAAACCGCTGAAGCGGTGGCTGAAAAATTACGCAGTGCCGGAGCCAACGTCATATTGACGCGCACCTCTGATGTCTACGTAACCTTGGAAGATCGGGCAGAAATGAGTAATGTCAACAACGCCGATCTGTTCATCAGTCTGCACTATGATTCCACCGCAAGCGGTACTTCCGCGACCGGCTTCACGACTTATTATTATGCTGATGCGGATATTCCGTTGGCAAATCTGGTCGATGATCACCTTGCCGACACTTTACCGTTGCAGGACAATGGTTCCAAATTCGGTGATTTCTTGGTCACACGCGAAAATGAGCAACCCTGCCTTGTTGTTGGAGCTCGGCTATATGAACAATGACTCCGACGTCAAGACCTTCAATTCCGATTATTATCGCTCGTTGGTGGCAGAAAGCATCTACCAAGCATTGACCGAATATTTCCAATAAGAAAAGCTGAATAAGAAAACAGAGTCGGCAGCTTGAACCTCGAATGGTTCAAGCTGCCGGCTCTGTTATTTGTTTTTGGAATCGATGAGGATGGTTACGGGTCCATCGTTGTTCAAACGGACAGACATGTGCGCACCGAACTTACCTGATGCCACAGGAAAACCTTCCGCTCTTAACAGCTCGTTGAACGCTTGGTAAAGTGCCTCCCCGGTTTCCGGAGGGGCCGCATTGGTGAAGCTTGGGCGATTCCCTTTTTTGGTATCAGCGAACAAGGTGAATTGGGATATGGAGAGGATAGCTCCATCCACATCCTTCAAGGAGCGGTTCATTTTGCCCTCTTCATCTTCGAAAACCCGGAGATTCGAAACTTTACGGACGAGGTAGTGCACATCGTCTTGTGTGTCATCCTTGCCGATACCGACCAAAAGCATAAAGCCCTCACCTATTTCCCCGATGATTTCATCATCAACCGAGACGGATGCTTCCGTCACTTTCTGCACAACAACTCGCATATCTGCCCTCGATTCATTTTGATTAGGATGTGACCCTTCTGACAGTGTAGACGTCCGGGATATTTTTGATTTTATCGACGATTTTGTCCAGTTGGCTCAAGTTTTGTATTCCGATCTTCAACGTAATGACCGCAATTTTATTGCTGTCGACTTTCCCGTTTACGCTGCTGAGATTCTTGGTCATCGTATTGACCACATGCAAAATTTCGTTCAGCAGACCGGAGCGATTGTAGCCCTCGACCGTCAATTCGGTTTCGTAATCGATATTGGAGGTGCCGGTATCTTCCCATTCGACATCGATCAGCCGGTCGCCGTGCTCACCGGATACCTGAACATTAGGGCAATCTTTCCGGTGGACCGATATGCCGCGCCCTTTTGTGATGTAGCCGACAATTTCATCACCCGGGACCGGATTGCAGCAATGGCTGATGCGTATCAGCAGATTGTCCACTCCTTGAATGACTACGCCGCCTTCATGGCGGATTTTCATTTTAGGATTATCTTTTTTCGTTTTTTGCTCAATCGTGTCCAGCTGTTGTTCCGCTTTGTGCTTGTCCCGCTCGCGGCGGGCTTTTTCGGTCAAACGGTTGGATACGATGAACGCAGACAGTTCGCCGAAGCCGATGGCGGCATAGAGGTCATCTTCCGAATTCACATTGAAGCGATTCAATAAATCTTTGATCCCTTGTTTCGTCAGGAATTCCTTTGGCGAGAATTCCATTTCCGTCAATTGTTTTTCCAGCATATCCCGGCCTTTGATCACATGTTCATCGCGGTCCTGCAGCTTGAAATAGCGTTTGATCTTGTTTTTTGCCTTGCTGGTGGAAACCAAATTGACCCAGTCCCTGCTTGGACCGAATGAGTTCGGGGATGTCATCACTTCGATGATATCGCCATTCTGCAGCTTGTAATTCAAAGGGACAATCTTACCGTTGACTTTCGCCCCGATGGTTTTATGTCCGATTTCGGTATGGATGTTATAGGCGAAATCCAAAGGGCCGGCACCCGATGGCAATTCAACGACATCGCCTTTCGGAGTGAAGACATAAACCTTGTCCTTGAAGATATCCTCCTTGACGCTTTCGACGAACTCGCTGGCGTTTTTGGAATCATCCTGCAAGTCGATCAGATCGCGGAACCAATCGATCTGATGGGGCATTTTATCCGGATCGATTTTTTTGGTGATGCCCTCTTTGTATGCCCAGTGAGCCGCAACCCCATATTCCGCGACTTGGTGCATTTCGATTGTCCGGATCTGGATTTCGACAGGCGTTCCTTGCGTCCCGATGACGGTCGTGTGCAGCGACTGATACATATTCGCTTTAGGCATGGCGATATAGTCTTTGAATCGGCCCGGCATTGGTTTCCATTTTGTGTGGATGGCCCCCAAAACGGCATAACAGTCTTTGATGGAATGGACGATGACACGGATAGCCAACAGATCATAGATTTCCGTGAATTGTTTCTTATGGTCCTTCATTTTTCGGTAGATGGAGTTGATATGCTTCGGTCTGCCGTAGATGTCGGCTTCAATTTCCAATTCATCGATCGAGTCTTTGATTTTGTTGATCGTATCTTTGATGTACAGTTCCCGTTCATCACGTTTGCTGTTCATCAGATGAACGATCCGGTAATATTGTTGCGGATTCAGATACCTGAGCGACGTATCCTCCAATTCCCACTTGATCCGGTTCATCCCTAAGCGGTGGGCTAAGGGTGCGTATATTTCCAGTGTCTCATTGGAGATGGTCCGTTGTTTCTCCGGCTTATGGTATTTCAGCGTGCGCATGTTGTGCAATCTGTCCGCCAACTTCACCATGATGATCCGCAGGTCCTTCGCCATGGCCATCAACATCTTGCGATGGTTTTCGGCCTGTTGTTCTTCATGCGACTTGTACTCGATTTTCCCCAATTTCGTGACGCCATCGACCAGGATGGCTACGGTTTTGGAGAATTCCCGTTCGATATCCTCTAAGGTATATTCTGTATCTTCCACAACATCATGCAAAAATCCCGTTGCAATCGTTTCTGGATCTAATTTCAAATCTGCCAATATCGCTGCGACTTGGGTCGGATGAACGAAGTACTCCTCGCCGGACTTCCGCATCTGTCCGCTATGAGCTTCCCTGGCAAAATCACACGCTTTTTGGACAAATGCCACATGGGTTTCATTCATATATTCCGCGCATAGCTGCACAACCTCTTCAGGTGAATAGGTTTTGATTTTCGGCATGTTGTCACTCCTGACTCTTAAGATTATGTATTTACTTACTGCAATTCCGTCCGCAAACGGAAAAGCTGCTGAATATATCATATTTTGCAAACAAAAAAGAAAATATATTTCCCTTTATTATACTTTAAATCGGAACGATGCGCCATCAACATTTGTTCTCTCTTTTCAACCTCAAACCATAAAAAAACCTTGAAGGACAGCTTCATAAAAGAAGTCCCTCAAGGTTTCCTTGATCATTCGACTATTCGGATGCAATCAGAGCATCCCTTACATTTACTTTGCCGCAAGCCAACCTTCGACGATTTTCTTGCCGCTGGAAGTGCCCAAACGCGTTGCGCCGGCTGCGATGAAGGCCAATGCATCTTCATACGTGCGCACTCCGCCGCTTGCTTTTACGTCCATCACAGGACCGACTGTCTTGCGCATCAGTGCGATGTCCTCCAATGTTGCGCCCCCCGTTGAAAAACCGGTGGATGTCTTGACAAAGTCGGCGCCTGCCTTTTGAGCCAACTGGCAAGCGATGACTTTTTCATCATCGGTCAACAGGCACGTCTCGATGATGACCTTCAGGATTGCCTTGCCTTTGACGGCTTCGACCAAAGCTGCGATTTCATGTTCGACTGTTTGGTAATTGCCATCCTTCAAAGCTCCGATATTGATGACCATATCGACTTCATCGGCACCGTTCTGCACCGCCTGTTTCGCTTCGAAAGTCTTCACTTCTGCCGTATTGGCGCCATGCGGAAACCCAACAACGGTACAGACAAGCACATCCGAACCGGTCAGGAAAGCTTCAACCTTTTTGACCCAGAAGGGTTGTACACAGACGGATTTGAAGTCATATTCCCTCGCTTCTTCGCAAAGGGCTTTGATTTCCTCCTCTATTGCGTCTTGTCTTAGTAAAGTGTGATCGATGTATTTGTTTAATTTTTCAACCATTTTTATCCGCTCCCTTTCTTAATTCCATTTCATAGGATACTGCCGCCAACGCATACAAAGGGGCTGTTTCAGCCCGCAAAATCCTCGGCCCCAAAGCACAACTCTTATGGCCGGCTTGTCTGAATGCCGCCAGTTCTTCCGGCGCCAACCCGCCTTCAGGCCCGAACACAAACAACAACGAATCGCCTGGTTCAAGATTTTCCAGCGTGTTCACCAAGATGCTGCCTTCACCGGCTTTTGCATCCTCTTCATAGGCAATCAACACTTTGCTGTATTTTGCCGCTTCCGCCAGCAACTCTTTGAGGTTGTGGACAGGATGCACAAAAGGCTCTTTTTGGCGGTGCGATTGCTCCGCTGCCTCTTTTGCAATTTTCTGCAGGCGCTGCTGTTTTTTTGCGCTTTTGTCCGCTGTCCACTTCACAACCGCATTTTTAGCCGCGAAAGGGATGAAGGCTGCCGCGCCCAATTCTGTGCCCTTCTGTACGATGTATTCCAGCTTGTCGCCCTTCGGCAATCCGCAGGCGATCGTAATCTTGACCGGCAATTCCGTGGAGCGGTCTTCATCGGCCACCCACTTTAATCCGACCGTACTTGCTGATATATCGGTGATTTCCGCAACGAATGAAATGCCGGAGTTGTCGGCCAAATATACCTGCTCTCCTTGCTTCATGCGCATCACATGCACCATATGGTGATGGAAATCATCCGACAAAATGATCGGCTGCGTTTGATAATCTTTTGCTAGAGGCGGAATGATGTATCGTTGCATGGTTCAATCCTCCAGGTTTTTTGTGCAGATCAGGCAAACCCAATCTTTCATTTGCTTTTCTTGCTCGATCTCAAAGCCATTGCTGATCAAGGCTGCGATCAGTTCCTCTTTCTTCGAATCAATGATGCCCGAAAGGATGAAATAGCCATCATCCTTGAGGTTCTTGTAGGCATCGGGAAGCAACAGCAGAAGGATTTCCGCCAGGATATTCGCAACAATGATGTCCGCTTGCTGATCGGCAATCCCTACCAAAAGGTTGTTCTCTTTGACGATGACGTCCGAAGCATAGGCATTATAAGCGATGTTCTCTTTGGAGACGCGCGTGGCGATTTCATCGATATCGTAGGCATAGACAGTGTCCGCGCCCATTGCCTTGGCTGCGATGCTCAAAACGCCCGATCCGGTTCCGACATCGATCACTTTTTCGCCCCCACGCATCACTGCTTCAAGCGCTTCGATCGACAGACGCGTCGTTGGATGCGTGCCGGTACCGAAGGCCATCCCCGGATCCAATAGAATAAGCATTTCTTTTTCATCTTCAGGTGTGTATTCTTCCCAATAAGGTACGATCGTCAGAAAACGCGTCAAGCGGATCGGATGGAAATATTCCTTCCAGGAGTTTTCCCAATCCTCTTCTTTCACTTCGTTGATCTGCAGCTCATTCTTTCCGATCTTCAGATCAATTTTTTCCAGTTCCGCCAGCTGTTCTTTGATGAACAACACAGTGTCCTGGAAACCCGCATTGTTCGGATAATAAGCCATGATGTAGACGGCATGCCCTTCTTCAGGCAACGCACGCTCCTCTTTTATCTGGCCGAAACCATCATCCTGCAGATTGACGAAGTCCAATTCGTCATCTATCGCGACGCCTTTCGCACCTGCTTCCATCAATATATTCGATACAGCCTCAACCGCTTCGGTAGCAGTCACAACCTTCACTTCATTCCATTCCATTTGCAATCACCTTTCCTATCATCAAGGATAACGATAATACGTTTCATCATATCTACCTAATTCCTTCAGTGTTTCGATTGTCTGCATAAAATTCAGCTCATTCCAATGCAATTCGAAGCTAGACTCTCCTTCGTTATTCAGAAAATCCCTGAGTTTGCTGTTGGCTTCGCCGACCGTCAGGCGTATGTTCTTGACCACTGCTTCGGCCAATCCGCCTTGGATCCCTTTTTTCCGATCGAATGGGATGCCGGTCAAATACTCCTCCGTTTTGATTTTTGAGGATGCACGATCATAGAACAAAACGGAATCTTCAAAAACGAACCGATCTTCATGATTCGAATGGCCGAATATATCAGAAATACTGTTGTCTGGAGGATAACTGACTTCTAATAATAACACAATTTCGACTGTATGGAAGGGTTTATGCCACTCCAATCGCCATTCGCAAGGCAAGTGTTGCTCTTCCAATTCTTCGTGGATTTTGTCGATCATACTTTTGTCCATTTTCTTCCTCCTCATATCTTCGTTTCGGCAGTGCCTTAATGGCTGTGTACGGCCGCAGGATGAAGCTCTCAATCCATTGTAGCAAAAAACGGGAAAAAGATATATTCCGGGCTATGCATCAGCTGGTCATTTACCTAAAAACGGCACGCGACGTGCAAGGAACGATTTATAAAATGGTCGGTTTGTGATATATTTAGGTCAGGAAAAAAGTTGGAGGGATATTTCATGACAGAACAATCAGAGATCAGACAATCCATCGATTACTTAGTGACGCGCATCGCCCGTGATTACCAGAAAACGGAATACAAAGAAAGCTTGAAAGTCCAGATTCCATTCGGTCGAAGGGCTGAAATAGTGTTGGAGGATGATTACCTTACAGCGGATGAAAAAATCATTTTCGAGGATGGCATCGATCCGGCCACAAAAAGCGAACTCTTCAAAGAGGTCCTGCAATCCAAAACGGATAAAGTCTTCAAGAGTTTTCTGTTGGAAATATTCGGCAAGCAGCCTGTTCTTAATGAAAATTTATCCATCACGACAACCAACTCCGGAAACAAGCACTACATCATCATCAATTTTCAAGGAGCCATGCCCTATTAGGCTTTCTGATCACTTAGGTCTTTCCTGAACATCGGCGGGGACAATAAAAAATTAGGTTGAGTTTATGCGAAAAGCCTGATATGATGTTGATTAGAATATTTGCTTATTAATATTGCGATTTTATGCTATACTGTTTAGGTAACAAGGACAACTAACGAGGTGTGCAAATATGGCAGATAAAAATCTAACAACTAAAGATATTCTGCAAAAAGAATTCAAAAGCGCTATGAGAGGCTATAACGTTGCAGAAGTCGATGAATATCTGGATATGATCATAAGAGATTATGAATCTTATCAAAAAGACCTTTCTTATCTTCAAAGCGAAAATGAACGTTTGATGAGCCGTGTGGATGAGTTGACGAAGCAAGCAGTTTTAGCTAAGCCGACCCAATCGAATGTATCATCAGTCGGCAGCGGTGTAACGAATTTTGATATTCTGAAACGCCTTTCCAACTTGGAGAAACATGTATTCGGTTCAAAACTGGATGAAACCAACGAAGAAGCAAACTAGCATCAAAAAACATTTGTAAATTTCGGGTAATTGCGGTCTCCTTCATGGAGGCTGAGGAAAGTCCATGCTCGCACAAGCTGAGATGCTTGTAGTGTTCGTGCTTAGCGAAACAATAAGCTAAGGCAATCGAGAGATTGACGGCAGAAAAAAAGGCTAAGGGCTCTGCCTATGCCTGAGTATTCTTGAAAGTGCCACAGTGACGAAGCAGACGGGGAAACCTTTCTGGTGGAACGCGGTAAACCCCTCGAGCGAGCAACCCAAACTTTGGTAGGGGCACTCTTTCCAAGGAAATGAACGAGGGAAAGAGGCAGAAATGCAGATAGATAATTACCTCCGCCATCAGAGGCCTGGCTCCGATGGCGCGACAGAACATGGCTTACAGAAATTTACAAATCAGGCTTTTTTTCTTCAAAAAGAATACGATCGAGGATGGGACAAGCTAATTTTTGTCCCATTTTTCGTGCATTATCCGGCAATTTCTAAGGCAAAACAATAAGGAGCAATAAATGAAAACATATCAATTAATGGCTACGGCCGCAAGCGGCATCGAAGCCATCACCGGCAATGAGCTGAAAAAAATGGGCTACAACGTCCAGGTCGAGAACGGCAAAGCCTACTTCTCCGGTACGGAAGCGGACATCATCACCACCAACCTGTGGCTGCGCACCGCTGACCGCATCAAAATCGTATTCGGCAAATTCGAAGCAAAAACTTTCGATGATCTTTTCGAACAAACGAAAGCTTTGCCATGGGAACAAATCCTACCGATGGATGCGGAATTCCCTGTTTCCGGCAAATCGCAAAAATCGACCTTATACAGTGTCCCCGATTGCCAAGCAATCGTCAAAAAGGCCATCGTCAACCGCCTGAGCGAATACTACCACCGTCGTACCCGTTTGCCTGAATCCGGCGCACTCTATCCGATCGAAGTGGCCATCAACAAAGATGAAGTGATCCTGACGATCGACACGAGCGGTTCCAGCCTTTTCAAACGCGGTTACCGTTCCGAAAAAGGCGGCGCACCATTGAAGGAAAATATGGCAGCCGCTTTGGTGATGTTGACCAATTGGTTCCCTGACCGTCCCTTCTATGACCCGACTTGCGGTTCCGGCACGATTCCGATCGAAGCGGCTCTGATCGGCCTGAATATCGCGCCTGGATTGAAGCGCTCATTCCCTTCCGAAGAATGGAACATTTTTGAAGAAGGTTTATGGGATCGCATCCGCAATGAAGCAAAAGCTGCCGCTAACTTCGATGTGAAGTTGGATATCGGCGGTTCGGACATCGATCCGCACGTGATCGCCATCGCGAAGAGCAATGCCGAAAAAGCAGGCGTTGCGGATTATGTCACTTTCAAACAATTGGCTTTGGCCGACTTCACGACTACCAAGGAATACGGCACGATCGTCTGCAACCCGCCATACGGTGAGCGACTTTCCGATCAGGAAGAGATCGAGATACTCTACAAAGAGATGGGCCAAGTTTTCCGTCCGTTGAAGACATGGAGCAAATACATCCTGACGAGCGAATTGCTTTTCGAAGAATTCTACGGCGAAAGAGCCACGAAAAAACGCAAACTCTACAACGGCAGATTGCGTACCGATTTCTTCCAATATTGGGGAACGCGCCCGCCAAGAATCAAAAAAGAGCTTGACGCCAACGAAACCAAAGAAAAATAATTTTTGTAAATAAATAAAAGCAGTCCGAACGCCCCGCTGATGCGGGATGTTCGGACTGCTTTATTTTTTGTGATAGGATACGTTCTTTGCGCCGGTAAAGCTGTTGATTAAGGTCTGATCAGAACTTTCAACGCTTCGCGATTGTCCATAGCTCTGTAGCCATCAGGAACACCGTCAAGGTCAACTGTCACATCGAAGACACGACTCTGGAAATTTCATGGCGGGGTACCATCGGATAGACGACGTTACCGAAATCATAGTCTACTTGATGAATATCCGAATGGCAGATGCCGCGATATTTTATGTAGATTGCAACATCGTTTGCCTGCATTTATTTTTGCCACACGCCGAACTGACCGAGAGTTTTTTCTTCTGAGCGGCCTGTTGCCGGTTCCGGGGCTAGCGAAAGCGAACTGATTTCTGCCCGCAATTCAGGCGTCATCTCAAAATCGGCTGCAGCCAAGGAGTCCTCTAATTGGACCAGATTCCGGGCACCGATGATCGGGGCGGTCACGGCTGGATGGCTTTTTGCCCATGCCACCGCCAATGTTGCCGGGCTGACTCCCAATTTATTGGCGAAGGCCGCAAAGCGATCCGCCAGTTCCAGGTCATTTTGATAACGCAAACGGTTCAGTTCGCTGTCGACGAGACGGCCGGAATCCGGTTGTTTAGCCGCTCCGTATTTCCCTGTCAGCAAGCCTGCTCCAAGCGGACTATAAGGAATGACCCCGATGTTCTTGGCTTCAGCCAAAGGCAGTAATTCCACTTCGGATTGCCGTTTCGCCAGATTATACAATGGTTCCATGATCTCGAAGCGGCTGAGCAACTCCCTTTCCGAAATGCCAAGCGCATCCATGATTTGCCGCGCGGCCCAATTGCTGACGCCGGAATAGAGGATTTTCCCTTGTTTTTGCAGATCATCCAAAGTACGCAAAGTCAATTCGATTTCGGTAGTCGGGTCGAAATAATGCAGGATATAGAAATCAATGTAGTCCGTATCCAAGCGTTTCAGGCTGGCATCGATGCTTTTCAGGATATGTTTGCGCGAAAGGCCGCGATCATTGACATTCGGTGTTTTTGAAGTCGGGAAGAAGACTTTGCTCGTGATCACAAGCTCCTCCCGTTGCCCCTTCATCAACTTCCCAAGAATTTCTTAGGATCGGCCGTGCGAATACATGTCCGCTGTATCAAAAAAATTGATTCCAGCCTCAAGACAACGGTTATATAAGACTTTTGACATTTCCTCGTCCGCATCGCCGCCAAAAGACATGGCACCAAAACACATTTCAGAAACTTTGATGCCGGTTCTGCCAACTGATGTATACTTCATTGTTTGTCATCCTCTCATAGTTGAATAATGCATCTAACTGATCATTCCGGACGATTGATGCCGACACTTTCACGGACATAAAGATTCGGATCGGCAGGCAAGCCGAACAACCAGATCCGCGATGCTTTTCCTGGATACATCGTGTCCGCCGAACGGCTCGCCCTTGACGGTAATTTCATAATCGGTATCGTTGCTGCTGTCAAACCAGCCCGGACGGATGATCGTATAATCCAAACCGGAAGCCTCAATGACGTCAGCCGCGTCACGGTATGTCTGCAATACCTGATTGGAGCGCAGATTGCCGGAAGAACCGACTGAAGCCGGGATTTCGTTATAGATACCCATCGAAGTGATAAAAATCAAACGGTTGACCCCGACGCGTTTCATCGATTCCACAATCGCCTTGGCCATTTTCCCTAGATTCCCTGTCATAGAGGCAAAGACAACATCCTGGCCTGAAATGGCCTTGTCAAGTTCGGATGCATCCATCACATCACCCGAAACGGCAACTTCTCTCGTTGAATCTACTGGCTTGAGCCTTTCCGGACGCCGCGAGAAAAGCGTCAATTCATCGTTGGTTTTTTCTAGGAATAACTGTCTTGCTACGCGACCGACTGACCCGGTTGCGCCGATAATAACTATTTTTGTCATCATTTCCACCTCATATTTCTGTTGATACATGCATGGTAACACTTGGAGTTCACTCCAAGTCAACCATGAGCGGTAATCTTTTTTTCTCGGCAATGAATCCAGCCTTTAAATGGTCAATACAGAAACGTAACGGTATAATAAAATCAAACAAAGCAAATGAAGCCCAGTACAAATTTCATACAAAAAGCGCTTGACTTGGAGTCCACTCCAAGAGCTATAGTCAGAACAGAAATGAAATGGAGGCAAAAATGATGAGCAAAACATGGTTGATTACAGGGGTGAGCAGTGGTTTTGGTTACGAGCTGACCAGACTATTGCTGGATAAAGGCGATACGGTGATCGGAACGGTGCGCAATAAAGCCAAAATTTCTGATTTGATTGCGGAGTACCCGACACTGTTCGATTGCCAGATCCTTGACGTGACCGATACGCCCACGGTCCATCAAGTTGTGAAGGAAGCTTTTGAAAAACACGGAGCAATCGATGTCATCATCAACAACGCGGGCTATGGCCTATTCGGTGCTGCAGAAGAGTTGAGCGACGAGCAAGTGGATCTCATCATCGCAACCAATTTGACCGGCTCCATCCAGATGATCCGTTCCGCCCTTCCGTTCTTACGCAAACAAGGTCACGGCCGCATCATCCAAATATCTTCCTATGGCGGACAAGTCGCTTTCCCGGGCAATTCCATGTACCATGCCACGAAATTCGGAATCGAAGGCTTCTGCGAATCCGTCGCCCAGGAAGTGGCACCCTTCAATATCGGCGTGACCATTGTTGAGCCAGGCGGCGCACGAACTGAATTCCGCTACGGCAGCGCGCAAGTCGCTGACCTGATGCCTGAATACGATGGCAACCCGGCGCACAGCTTTCTTGCGATGCTTGATTCCACAAACGTACTGGCACCCGGGAATCCTACAGAGATGGCAAAACGAATCATCGAAAGCGTTGATATCACACCGGCACCACTCCGCATGGTGCTTGGTTCGCAAGCACTGGCCAGCACCATTGCTACGCTCGAGAAGCGCTTAGCCGATTTCCGGACGCAAACTGAACTGGCCGCCTCAACGGACTACAAGGAATAATCCCTGTGGCCTGAACAAAGGCAACACTGATTAGCACACTCATCAGCATACGAAAAGAAAGCCCGAATGGATCTCCTGGCATCAGGAAACCAATCGGGCTTATTTGTATTTTCAAACTCGAATCTTTTTAGTTGTGCCCCATTATGTGATGAGGGATGTATGGTTCTTCCAGAGACAGAATGTCCTCCGCAGAAAGCTTGAAGTCGAGAGCCGAAATAGCGCTGGTCAGATGGCTTTCCTTGGTGGCTCCGATGATCGGCGCAACGACTTGATCCTTCTGCAGCAGCCAAGACAAAGCAACCTGAACCCTCTCGACGCCATATTTTTCGGCAATCGCTGCAACTCGTTCCACGATGACGCGGTCCTGTGCTTCGGTCGTATCATACTTATGCTTCGCCACCTGATCCATTTCGAAGCGTTTCGTAGTGGCCGACCAATCACGGGTGAGTCTCCCTGAAGCGAGCGGGCTGTATGGCGTTACGGCAATATTTTGATCCGTGCACAACGGCAGCATTTCCCGCTCTTCCTCGCGGTACAAAAGATTCAAGTGATTCTGCATCGAAACAAACTTTGTCAGCCCGAGTTTTTCGGCAACAGATTGCGCTTTGGCGAATTGCCACGCAAACATGGCGGATGCGCCGATATAGCGGGCTTTGCCGGATTTCACGACATCATGCAGAGCTTCCATTGTTTCCTCGATTGGTGTGTTGTAGTCCCAACGGTGGATGATGTAAAGGTCCACATAGTCCATGCCCAACCTATCCAAACTGTGATCGATTTCAGTCAGGATCGCTTTGCGGGAAAGGCCCCCTCCGTTCGGTGCCTGGCGCATCTGCTGATGTACTTTTGTCGCCACCACGATCTCATCCCGGTTGGCGTAATCGTTCAAGGCTTTCCCGAGTATGCTCTCACTGGCTCCGTATGAGTAGATGTTGGCCGTATCGAAGAAATTGATCCCCAAATCCAACGCACTTTTGATGACTTTTCTGCTCTCTTCTTCTTCCAGCACCCAATTGTGGAAGCCGCTGTTCGGATCGCCGAATCCCATGGCTCCCAAACAAATCCGTGAAACATCCATTCCTGTATTGCCGAATTTCACATAATCCATCAATAATTCCCTCCATCTTCAATTTGATGTCATAGAAATTTACTATGTTGCTGATAGTATACTCCTTGAAGTGAACTCCAAGTCAAGCATAATCAATGACTCGTATACACTAAAAAGCGACTGGAGGCTAACAAAAAAGCCATCCCCGTTTCAAATAAGAACGGAGAGAGCCTTTATTGAGTTATGAAAATTGCTTTTTTTGGATTCTGGAAGACAGCCCTTCCGGACTCATTTTTTCTTTTTGATAAGCTGATACAGTGCTTTTTTGGCGAGATTATCTGCCCCTTTGTTTTCCTTTTCCGGAATCCATTCCAAATAAAGATTTGGGAATGCAGCCAAATCCTGCAATGCCTCTTCCAGATAAATTTTATGTTCCGCTTTTTTGGTATACTTTTTCCTGATTGATTCGGCAACAAGTTTGCTGTCCGTGTAACAAAAAACGAGTTGGTCCTGTTTATTGTGCGCTTTCAGGTGGCGCAATCCATACAGAAGCGCTTCAAATTCAGCACGATGGTTATCCATTTGCTCCTCTAAAGGAATGCCTATCTGCTCTTGTACGCCGTCCTCAACGATCAAAATCCCGATGGCTGCATAGCCTTCTTTTCCGGTAGCCGCCCCATCCACAAATAATTTTATCAAATGTTCCACATCCTAAAAAACAAAGGTGAAAGAAAATCCTGAACGGATTCCCCTCACCTTTGCGGTTTACTGTACTTTTTTATGATTCTGCCAAGACGATCACATTTGTGGCCTGTGGTCCTCTTACGCCTTCAGCGATATCGAACTGAACGCGTTGCCCTTCTTCAAGTCTTTTGAAGCCTTCTCCAGCTATACCGGTAAAATGTACGAAAATGTCGTCATCCTGTTGATCGAGTTCAATAAAACCATACCCTTTATCATTATTGAACCACTTTACTTTGCCAAATTCCATTGTACATCCTCCTTCAACACTCATTTCTTTGGAACTGCTTTCACAAAGACGGGTTACCCCCATTATAGAGAGGAATCCCTATAGAGTCAATTATTCTGATAGCTTCATTGGCACTTATTCAAAAAACCCGAAAAATTCGGCCAGCTTACTTTCCAATTGTTCAATTTCATCGCGGATGCTCTTTTCGCTTGGCTCGCCCGTCGATCCGGCCCCGTTATAAATGCGGTAGAGCACCTCCAACCATTCCGTCACGGATAGGATCGTCCTATCTTCGAACGGATAAAGGAGGGATAATTGCATGAAGAAGGCATTCTCCATGGCATCTGCCATAGTCGGATTTTTATTGGCAATTTCTTCCCGGATATACGCCATTCCTTCTTTGTACGTTTTCGAGTCGATCAACGGGACAACTCCAGCCAGATCCAATTTTTCTTCGTTCCCGTCCAATCTGACAGTAACCGTCGGATGGAGCCCGCGCGCAAGAAATTGATGGATGATCTCTGTCTTGAGCATCCGGTGGAGATTGTTGTTCATGAGGAGGCGTTGCGCTATCTTGCCGAATTGGTCATCCTCCAATTCCTTCAATTGTTGCGCGTATGTTTGTTGCTTGTGGAACGGTTGCCTATCGATGGTTTTTTCGGCTTGGAGGATTTCTGAACTTTTTTTCAGTTTTTTCTCCAAATTCTTCAGTTCAACTTTCTCGACTTCAGCCTCCAATTGCTCCAAAGCGAATTGATGTTCCATCGACAGACCGAAAGTATTTTTGCGTGCTTCGATTTGCTCGCGGGCCATGTCGAATGATCCGGAATGCGACAAACCTTTCAAGTAAAGGAAATCGATGTCGTCCACCGAAATGGAGGAAGCAATATCCGGACGCATTTCAGTTATCATTTCCAGACTCTTCTCTGCTTGATCGGTCTCCTGCAGCAACATGAGATACAGCGGGAGGATATCGTCCGCTTTTTTGATGGCAACAGCCTTGCCGATCCATTCTTCCGCAAGCTGCAGATTCCCCTCTTCAAATGCCAACAATCCCTTTTTCAAGTATCCTTCGTAATTTAATGGAAAAACAATTTTTTCTCCCATTTCCATCACCCCAATCTACGCTGATTTTCCTGTTAGGTCATTATAACACAAAAGCGAACGCGAAAAAAACCGCCCACACAGCTGCTGCTGTGCGGACGGTCGATAGCTGTTCTTGAATCAATAGTTGCGGAATCGTTTCTGTCGTTGCTCGACCAATTCAGCTGGAGTCAGTTGCTTCAGCTCTTTCAGCTTGGCACTTAATTCCCGCTTCAGTTCCAACATGACATCATCCGATTTACGGGCCACTTTCCTGCGGGTTTCCATAATGATTTTGTCAATGACGTCCAATGAAAAGAGATCATCAGGCGTCAACTTCATTACTTTGGCTGCTTCATCGGATCGTGAAGAATCTTTCCATAAAATGGATGCAAAGCCTTCCGGGGAAAGGACAGAATACATGGTATTCTCCAACATCCATACCTCGTTGCCCATTGCGAGCGCCAAGGCACCGCCGCTGCCTCCCTCGCCGATGAAGATGGCGATGAAAGGAACCGTCAATTGACTCATCACCAAAAGCGATTCAGCGATTGCTTCACCGATGCCTCGATCCTCAGAGTCGACGTCGCAAAAAGCACCTGAGGTATTGATGAAAGTTACGATCGGACGATTGAATTTCTCCGCCTGTTTCATCAAACGAATCGCCTTCCGATAGCCCTCCGGATGTGGGGATCCGAAATTCCGATAGACATTTTCAGTCACATCATGGCCTTTTTGTGTTCCAATGACAGTTACCGGCATGTCATCCAGCAATGCGATCCCACCGACGATAGCAGGGTCGTCACCGAACTTTCTGTCGCCGTGGAATTCAACGAAACCTTCACAGATGGCATGGATCATTTCTGTCGCCGTCAGACGGGAGATGCTTCTTGCAGATGTGATAATTTCTTTGACATCCTTCACTGCACTTCACCCGCCTTTTCTGCAGGAGCATGCAACAGCAAAAGATGCTGCAATGCTCTCTTTAAATCTTTTCTGGCTACAATTTTGTCGATAAAGCCGTTTTCCAGCACCTTTTCAGCTGTCTGGAAGCCTTCAGGCAATTTCGCTTTGATTGTCTGTTCGATGACGCGTTTGCCGGCGAACCCGACAGTTGCGCCAGTTTCCGCCAGGATGATATCCCCTTGCATCGCAAAGCTGGCCGTTACGCCCCCAGTCGTCGGATCGGTCAGGACTGTGATGTACAACAGTCCTGCTTTACTGTGATTGGAGACTGCAACGCTGACTTTCGCCATCTGCATCAAGGACATGATGCCCTCTTGCATTCTGGCGCCGCCCGAAGCCGTGAAGACGATGATCGGGAGCTTTTCTGACGTTGCGCGTTCAAACGCGAGCGTCAGCTTCTCGCCGACAACTTTCCCCATGCTTGCCATGATAAAGTTCGAATCCATCACACACAAAGCAACTTTATGCTTATTGATGAATGCCGCGCCGGTTACAACCGCCTCGTCAAGTCCCGTTTTTTCTTTGGCAATCTTCAGTTTGTTCTCATACCCCGGAAAAGCCAATGGATTTTCTTCGGGCATGAGCACGTTCCATTCATCAAAAGAACCTTCATCAACGATATTGGAAATGCGTTCATAGGCCGAAATCCTGAAATTATAGGCACAATGCGGGCATACTTTATCTTTCCCCAAATCCTTGCTGTAGATCGTCTTTTGACAATTCGGGCATTTTTCCCATAAGCCTTCAGGAACGATCGGTTTCTGAACGTCTGCTTTTGAAGCGGGAACTTGGGCTATCGGAATGTAAGGACGCTTACGAAATAATTTCATTTCCTCACCTCTAGTGTGACTTCTTGACTAATTGATTTATTCACTTTCCTCTTCTTCAGGTGCCCACGTTTTCAGGAACACATTCTGAAGATATTCCGTATCGTAATCTCCGGAAATGAAATTAGGATCCTGCAGAATATCTTCCTGGAAGTATTGGTTCGTGTCGACTCCCTCGATGACAAGTTCCTGAAGCGCACGCCTCATTTTGGCGATTGCCTCACTTCTGTTCTCGCCTTTTGTGATGATTTTGGCGATCATCGAGTCATAGAATGGCGGAATCGTATATCCTCCATACATGGCGCTTTCGACACGCAGTCCATTCCCGCCGCTAGGCAAGAATAGGTAGTCGATTTTCCCGGATGAAGGGCGGAAGCCCAAAGCCGGATTTTCAGCGTTGATACGGCACTCGATCGTGTGACCGGTGATGACAACCTCATCTTGCGTAAAGGACAAAGGCTCACCGCTCGCGATGCGCAATTGTTCCTTGACGATATCGATGCCAGTCGCCATTTCGGTTACCGGATGCTCCACTTGGATACGCGTGTTCATTTCCATGAAATAGAAACGTTGGTCCGCATCAACGAGAAACTCGATAGTGCCAGCGTTGGTGTAGCCGACATGTTTAGCCGCACGGATGGCGACGTCCCCCATCGCTTTGCGTGTCTCTTCAGAGATGAACGTGGACGGACTCTCTTCCAGCACTTTCTGATGATTACGCTGAAGGGAGCAATCGCGTTCGCCCAGATGGACAACATTGCCGAATGAATCCCCTAAAATCTGCACTTCGATATGGCGAGCCGGGGTAATGATCTTTTCAAGATACATGCGGTCATCCCCGAAGGCTGCCTTAGCTTCCGCCTTCGCTTGGCTGAAGGCTGCCTCCAAACCGTTTTCTTGGTAGACTTTCCGCATCCCTTTACCGCCGCCGCCAGCGGCAGCTTTCAGGATGACCGGATAACCGATTTTCTCTGCTTGCAGCACTGCCTCTTCATAAGAAGAGATGTAGCCTTCGCTTCCCGGGGTCACGGGCACGCCTGCTGCGATCATCGTTTTGCGGGCGTTTGCTTTGTTGCCCATCAGGTCGATGATGGTGGAAGAAGGTCCGATGAATCGGATATTCATTTCTTCGCACATCGTGGCGAATGCACTGTTTTCCGAGAGGAAACCGAAGCCTGGATGGATGGCTTGGGCTCCTGTAACGACTGCCGCACTCAAAATGCTTGTCATATTCAAATAGGAATCGCTCGCTTTTGCAGGCCCGATACAAATAGCCTGAGTGGCCAGTTGGGTATGCAACGCTTCGCGGTCAGCTTCAGAATAGACCGCTACCGTCTGGATTCCTAATTCATGACAAGCACGAATGATCCTGACAGCAATTTCTCCTCTGTTTGCGATCAATACCTTCGTAAACATATTATCTACCAATGATGAATGTCATTTCAACTTCACAAACTTTTTTGTCTCCGACAAAAGCTTGTCCATAACCGATACCTGCAAATTTTTTCAATTTGATGATATCAACTTGAAGGCGAACAACATCGCCAGGAACAACTTTTTGACGGAATTTGACTTTATTCAATCCGCCTAAGTAAGCTGTTTGTCCCTTGAAATCAGGTAATGTCAACAAAGGAATAGAACCAGCTTGCGCCAACGCTTCAACGATCAATACGCCTGGCATTACTGGTTCGCCTGGGAAATGTCCTTGGAAGAAAGGTTCGTTGATTGTTACGTTTTTGTAGCAGACGATGTGTTCGCCTGGTGTCAATTCTTCAACTTTGTCGATGAAGAAAATCGGGTAGCGGTTTGGGATGATATCCATTACTTCTTGTGCACTTAATAAACTCATTTTATTAGTCTCCTTTTATTAGACGATGCGGAACAGCGGTTGGTTGTATTCAACGATTTGTTCATTTTCAACCAACACTTCAACGATTTCCCCATCGAATTCGCTTTTGATTTCATTCATAAGTTTCATTGCTTCCACCAAGCAGACAACGTCGCCTTTAGCGATATTCTGACCTTTAGTGGCATACGGTTTCGCATCCGGAGTCGGTGCTAGGTACACAACACCGACAATCGGAGAAGTAATGATCTGTCCTTCTTTTTTCGCAGTCGCTTCAGAAACGGCTTCTTTGATGTTTTGGACCGGAGCAGTCACTGTTGGAGTTGGAGCTGCTGCCGGAACGCTGTCGTTTGATTGCTGGTTCGATTGAACCAACTTGTTCTTGGACAACAAAAGTTGAAAGTCGCCTGTCTGATAATGTAATTCAGTCAAGGTTGATTCATCGATCAAGGAAATAAGGCTTTTTACATCTTCAATATTCACGTATTAAGCCTCCCATTTTTTGAAACATAGTACGGCATTGTGGCCGCCGAAGCCCAAAGAGTTGCTCAATGTGTAAGTGACTTCTTTTTCACGACCGACATTCGGGATGTAGTCCAAATCGCAGCCTTCATCAGCCACTTGGAACCCGATTGTTGGCGGCATGAAGTCATCTTGAATGGCTTTTACGCAGACAACAGCTTCGATACCGCCGGCAGCGCCCAGTAGGTGACCAGTCATGCTCTTTGTGCTTGAGATAGCGACGTTGTGCGCCTCTTCGCCGAATGCGTATTTGATGGCAGCTGTTTCGCCGGAGTCGTTTGCTGCTGTGCTTGTTCCGTGAGCGTTGATGTAATCGACTTGCGCCGGAGTGATGCCTGCTTCTTTCATTGCTTGAAGCATCGCTTTGCCAGCTCCGCTTCCATCAGCAGATGGAGCCGTCATATGGTAAGCATCACAAGTGACGCCGTATCCGACAACTTCAGCCAAGATATTTGCGCCGCGTTCCAATGCGTGATCAAGATTTTCAAGCATCAAGATGCCGGCACCTTCACCCATTACAAAACCATTTCTTTCTTTGTCGAAAGGAATGGAAGCGCGATCCGGATCAGTGCTTGTGGACAAAGCAGTCAATGCCGCAAAACCAGCGATGCCGATTTCGCATACCGTTGCTTCTGCTCCACCTGCAAGCATCAGGTCTGCGTAACCATGCTTGATGCTGCGGAAAGCTTCTCCGATAGAGTTTGTCGCAGAAGCACAAGCAGTAACGATGTCCATGCTCGGTCCTTTAGCGCCGAATTTGATGGCAGTATTTCCTGCCGCCATGTTTCCGATCGCCATCGGTACGAACATAGGCGGTACGCGTTTCGGTCCTTTTTCATGCATTTTGATGATGCCGGATTCCATAGTGATGAAACCGCCGACACCTGAGCCGATGGTAACGCCAAAGCGATCCGCATCGATTTTTTCCATGTCGATGCCGCTTTGTTCCACGGCTTGAGCAGAGGCTGCTACCGCATATTGCGAGAACAAATCCATACGCTTGTATTCTTTGCGGTCCATATATAAAGTCGCCTCGAAGTCTTTCACTTCGCCTGCGACAGAAACGCCCGTTTCGGATGCGTCAAATTTAGTGATGGCAGTAATACCGTTTTTACCGTTTTTGATGCCGTCCCAATATTCAGTGACTGTATTTCCTAAAGGTGTGATAGCACCCATACCTGTAATAACAACGCGATTCATATTTATCCTCCTGTCTTACATGTACATTCCGCCATTGACACTGATGGTCTGACCGGTGATGTAAGTATTCTCACTTAAGAAGACAGCAGTGTTTGCCACTTCTTCGGCTTTTCCAAATCGTTTCAATGGGATTTGCGTCAACATTTGTTCCTGAATCTTTTCTGAAAGAACATCCGTCATTTCCGTTTCGATGAATCCTGGAGCAATAGCATTACATGTAATGCCTCTTGTCGCAGCTTCACGGGCGACAGATTTCGTCAATCCGATGATTCCGGCTTTGCTGGCAGCATAGTTGGCCTGCCCTGTATTTCCGGTTTCACCGACGACGCTTGAGATATTGATGATGCTTCCGGCTCTTTGCTTCAACATAAGCGGCAAAGCGTGACGGATCATATTGAAGGTACCCTTCAGATTCACTTGATAAGTGGCATCGAAGTCTTCTTCATCCATGCGCATGATCAATTTGTCGCGGGTGATCCCTGCATTGTTGACCAAAACATCAACGGAACCGAAAAGTTCTTTGGCTTGGCTGACGATTTCTTTGGCAGTCTGAAAATCGCTGACATCGCCTAAGAGTGTTTTGACAGTGACGCCGTAAGATTCCAGATGCGCAACTTTTTCTTCAGCAATCGGTTTGCGTGCATTCAGAACGATATTGGCTCCACGTTTCGCATACGCTTCAGCGATGGCTTCCCCGATTCCTCTTGAACTACCAGTGACGATGACCGTCTTTCCTTTTAAATCCAAGACTATCCCTCATTTCTTGTCAGATCTTCTTTATTTTTGTAACGCTTCAAGGGTCTTGTTGAGGGATTTCAAATCCTCCACATTGTATACAGCGACCTCTTTATTGATTTTTTTGATGAATTTGCTTAAAGTCGTGCCTGGGCCGACTTCCACGAAGGTGTCCACACCCAGTTCAACCAGTTTGCGGACGCTGTCTTCCCATAAAACCGGTGATTCGATCTGACGCACCAACAGACCCTTGATGGCGTCCCTTGATACGATGGTCGCTTCGGTATTGCCTACAACCGGTATCTTCGGTTCTGCCACAGTCACCTCAGCCAAAGCCACTTCCAACTTTTCCGCTGCAGGATGCAACAGAGCTGTATGAAAAGGACCGCTGACGTTCAACGGTATGATGCGTTTCACGCCTTTGGACTCAAGGATTTCGATGGCTTTATTGACGCCTTCGATTTCACCACCGATGACGATCTGCGTCGGCATATTGTAGTTGGCAGGCGCGACATAAGCTGTCTCGCTTGCTTCCCGACAAGATTCTTCGATCACAGAGCGTTCCGCATTCATGACGGCGGCCATTTTGCCACGGCCTGCCGGCACTGCCTCACTCATGTATTTACCGCGTTTCGCTACGAGCGAAATAGCCTCATTAAAAGAAAAAGCATTGGCTTTCACCAGTGCTGTATATTCTCCGAGGCTCAATCCTGCAACAAAATCTGGCTGAATTCCCTTTTCAGCTAGTAATTGATCAAGGGCGTAGCTAACCGTTAAGATTGCTGGTTGTGTATATTCAGTTAAATGAAGCTTGTCATTCTCTTGGAAACATAGTTCTGCAACATCGTAACCAAGCGTTGCTGAAGCTTCATCAAAAACAGTGCGCACAACGGCATACTCGTTATAAAGTTCTTGACCCATTCCGAAATATTGCGCACCTTGACCACTATAGACAAAAGCTGTTGCCATTATTTCACCTCTATATATTTGTTACTCAGCCCACAATTTTGCTTGGGCCAAGATAACTTCTTTGCATTCCGTCATATACTCTTGTATGATATCGTGACACGTCTGTTCCTTCGAAATCAAACCGGCAATCTGTCCGGCCATCATCGAACCGTAGTCTTTATCACCATCGACAGTCGCTCTTCTCAGAGCGCCTTTGCCCATTTCTTCAAGTTTTGCGAAGTCCGGATTTTCCTTGCTCGTCTCTTCTTTCTCGACTTGCAGATATTCTCTGGTCAATTTATTGCGCAACACACGAACAGGATGTCCGGTAATCTGACCGGTAATGACTGTGTCGATGTCTTTCGCTTTAAGGATGGCATTCTTGAAATTTTGATGGGCATTGGATTCTTTGGCAACTACAAAACGGGTCCCGACTTGAACAGCAGATGCGCCCAACATGAAAGCAGCTGCCATTCCGCGTCCATCACCAATACCTCCGGCAGCGATGACAGGAATGGAAACGGCATCGACAACCTGAGGAACCAGGGCAATTGTCGTTGTTTTTCCGATGTGTCCACCGGATTCCATGCCTTCGACAACGACAGCGTGTGCGCCGTCTTTCTCCATTCTTCTCGCTAAAGCTACGGAAGCCACAACCGGAATGACTGTAATGCCTGCTTCTTTGAATTGGTTCATATAGCGGGCTGGACTTCCGGCTCCGGTTGTGACAACCTTAACGCCAGAAGCGATCACTGCTTCAACAATAGCATCGACCTGCGGATTCAAAAGCATGATGTTTACGCCAAAAGGCTTATCCGTCAATGCTTTCATTTTCGAAATTTTTTCATTCGCTACATCCACACTATCATGTCCAGTCCCTATAAGACCAAGACCACCAGCATTGGAAACGGCACTTGCCAAATCAGCATCCGCTACCCACGCCATTGCTCCTTGAATGATTGGATATTGGATACCTAATAATTCACATAATTCTGACTTCATACAAGGCCTACTTTCCTTCTACTGCTTATTCTGCTAATTGAGCTTCAACGTATTTAACTAAATCTTCAACAGTGTTGATGCCTTCGTCTGATTCGATTTTGATGTCAAATTCGTCTTCGATGTCATTGATGATTTGGAATAAGTCCAGGCTGTCAGCATCCAAGTCTTCTCTGAAGTTAGTTGCTAATTGTACTTCTTCTTCTTCTTTGTCCAATTGGTCCACGATGATTGCTTTGATTTTTTCGAATGTCATAATAAATTCCTCCAAATATGTTTTTTTAGTTTAATGATACTACGATGGCTCCCCAAGTGAGGCCGCCACCAAATCCTGTCATCAGCACCTTATCTTTGGTGCCGAGTTGAATTTCCTTCGATTTGAACAAGCTGGTCAAACAAAATAGGAATACTCGCTGCTGAAGTGTTGCCCGTTTCCGCAATGTTGCTGGCAAACAATGAGAAATGGTAATTTTCACTTTTTTGCTGATTGCTTCCAATAAGCGGACATTGGCCTGATGAGCTAAGATTTTCTTCAAATCGCCTTCGACTAGATTTCCTTTCTGCATCACGTCCCGGATCATATTCGGAACACTGCGGATTGCAAAATCGAAAATGGCTCTGCCATCCATCGTAAGGAAGGATTGCTCCTCTTCCGCGGTTCCGCCAAACGGACTTTTCAGCTTTCTTGTGTTCGACACTAAGGCCCATGGCGTCCACCATCAGAATGGATGTGCTTCTGCAACGAAACAGTCGTCTTCCGTTCGTTCCAACAATACGCCACCTGCACCGTCTCCAAACAGGACTGCCGTCGATCGATCTTCCCAATTGACGCTTTCGACATTGTCTCTGCACCAATGATCAAGCCATATTGATATAAATTGCTCTGCATCAGATGGATCCCGGTGGATAAGGAAAACACAAATCCCGAACAGGCTGCATTGATGTCGAAACAAAAGGCCTTTGAAGCACCTATTTTCTCCTGCACCAAGCAAGCAGTCGATGGACTTACAGCGTCCGCTGTCATTGTTGCCACGATGATGAAATCGATTTGATCTGCAGTAATATTTCCGTTCTGCAGAATATCTAAGAGCCGCTTTGCTTGGCTAAATCCGAAGTGTTTTCATCCTTCGAAATATGTCTTTGGCGGATGCCTGTCCTCTTGCTGATCCATTCATCGCTTGTATCCATGATTTTAGCACAGATCATCATTTGTGACGATCTGTTCCGGAAGATAGTGTCCTGTAGCGCTAATTTTTGAACCCATTGCATCAACCCTGTTCCTTGATATTTTGAACTAACCCAAATAAGAAACCGTGAAGATTGTTTAGGCCTTTCAGCAAAACTTTCACTTCCTGATCTTCCATATCGCGAATGGTATTCTTTACCATCTCTCTATGGAACTTATCATGAAGACGATACAGTAAGCGTCCTTTTTTGGTTAATCCTAGTTTTACGACTCTGCGGTCTTTCTCCATCCGAATGCGTTCGACATACCCCTTTTTTACCAGAGCGTTTATGGCCACCGTTAAAGTTCCCGCAGTTATGTTCAATTTTTTTGCTACTTCAGAAGTTGTATGAGTCTGATACATGCCGATTGCCTCGACTGTATGCATCTCCTTGATGGATAAATCAGAAAATGTACTGACACGCAATGCACGCTCTTCGATATCCAACACTTCATTGAAGACAGCTACGAGATATGAGTTAATTTTATCTATGGAATGATCCAAAGATAGCTCTCCTCCTTTCGATGCCCAATCAAACCACATTCGTTTGAAGGTCAAAATAGTTTGATGTTCAAACCTTTCGACTTTCAAACTATATAAAATTTTATACAACCTGTCAAGCATTTCGATAATAATTTTTCTGTTATATCTTCTGGTGCTGCAAGATTCATTGATTCCCTACTATATTAAAACGGTTTCGTTGAACTGCAGGATAAACAACCTGCTTGATACGGCTTACCGCAACAAAAAGAAGCGACGATGAGCGCCGCTTCTTTCCATATATGTATTAGTCAACTTTAACAAACTCTTCAATGTCTTTGAAATTCACAATCGTTTTATCCTCACAGATATCCTTCATCGTGCCGGAGGATAAATCCCAATAGATTTCTACGACGGCGCTATTTGTCAATAATTTTCGGATTACCCCTACCATTTCTTGCTTGCGGAATGTAAATTTTATTTCATCACCAATTTCAGGACGTATAGATTCCTTGATGGCTTCAACGACCTCCAAAGCCTGCTCATACGACACGCCAAGCAGATTCGCAATACGTGAGTTGCTCGTACCTTTACGTAATTCGCTCTCAATCATGGTTTTCGTTTCGTTAGTAATATTTCGTACCATTTCCATTATCGCCTCACTTTTAAGAACCAGGAACTGCAACAGACTTACAAGTAGTAGTATACCACACTTTTCATAATTTAGCCTAAATTTCCAATTATTGCCTTTAACATCGGCATATAACTTTCAAATTATTGACTCGTGTCCGCAATTTCATTTCAAAAATGTATTAATTATCTGTATGCAATGAGGTATAATAAGGATGTGAAGAGTTTAACATTCTGCTTAGGAGGGATTTATGATGTTGAATGACCTTATTACGATACTGAAATATGAATACACGGTTCATCCAGGTGAATATTTCAATGTGGATACTTACTGGGTGAAAAGCATGGCTGAAGTGAAGACTGTCATCATCGACCAAGATCACGTATTCACGAAAATGGTAAGTTTCTATCCGAAGAATTTTGTCATTTATTTGGAGCAGTTCCCTGATCAGAGTATCTACCGCACCAATTTCCCATTAAAAAAAATCGACAACAGCGACTCGCATGAAGTTGTTTTCGACGAAACAGCAAAAAATGTTTTTGAATACCTGGATTGATTTCTCGAAACCTGAAAATCATTCACACAGAAAAAGCCCGCTGCAAGGATCTGATCCTTGCGGCGGGCTTTTTCTGTATTAAATACGTCTCAAGAGAGATTCGAACTCCCGACCGTTCGCTTAGAAGGCGAATGCTCTATCCTGCTGAGCTATTGAGACAAAATAAGTATTAGGCAAAACAAGGTTGGATCCGTTTTAAACCGGTGTCACAAGAAATGATTATACAGCAAATCGTTTAAATTGTCACCATGATTTTGACTTTTTCTCAAAAAATGTTTCACCATCGCAATAAACGGACAATTTTGTCGCCTTTCCATCTATCAACCGGTCCATAGGGCTGTCATGAGAAAAAAAACGTCGCATCCGCTTCTTGACGGATGCAACCGATTCTTTGCCATGGACTTATGAACCTGAAAAAAGATATGACGTCTCAAGAGAGATTCGAACTCCCGACCGTTCGCTTAGAAGGCGAATGCTCTATCCGGCTGAGCTATTGAGACAAAAATTTGAGCCGTCTGAATGACTCACAACATTTAATAGTATAGGCGGAAACCAGCTTAAAGTCAACACTTTTTCGCGGGAAGGTTTGGAATTGCCACATTTTTGTGGGCTGCCTATTTCCCAAAAGTGTGATTTTCGGGCTGAATGTGCGTGCTGTTCAGCCCGAAATCACAAATTATTCTGCGAAGAACGTATCCTTCACTGCTGCTGTTACTGCCAATTTGACGTGTTCGTAGGTCAGTCCGCCTTGCACGTACAAGCAGATAAGGCGGTCTGTATCGGACCATCTGCCGTCAATTCCAAGCTTGCCCCCTGAATAAAGGTTCCGGCAGCCATGATGACATCATCCTCGTAACCGGGCATATAGGCCGGAATTGGTTTGACCGCTGCGTTCACGGGGGAATATTTCTGGATTGTTTGAGCAAAAGCGATCATCGCTTCCTTGCTCGGCAGAGCGACCATTTGGATCAGATCAGTGCGCGGGCTGTCCCAAGCAGGAGTGGATGATACACCGCATTCTTCCAAGAGGCCAGCAGTAAAGACCGCACCCTTCACCGCTTCACCGACAACATGGGGCGCCAAGAACAAACCTTGGTACATCTCCAAAAGGCTGTATAAGGAAGCTCCCGCTTCACGGCCGATACCCGGAGTTGTCAGGCGGTAGGCGCACCGTTCGATCAGGTCTTCCCTACCGGCGAGATAACCTCCCATCTTCACGATGCCGCCACCCGGATTTTTGATGAGGGAGCCGGCAATCAAATCGGCTCCGACTTCAACCGGCTCCAGCGTTTCGACAAATTCCCCATAGCAATTGTCGACAAAAAAGACGGTTGCTGGTCCCACATGCGGCCGGATCGCCGCAATCATCTCTTTTATTTCATCAATCGTAAAGGAGGGTCTGGCTGCATAGCCGCGGGAGCGTTGAATCGCGATCATTTTTGTTTTGGGGCTGACTTTCTCAAGAACCGTCGGAATATCCACTTTGCCGTCTGCACACAGATCGATATGCTGATAAGCGATATTGTACTCCTTTAAAGAGCCGATTCCGTTTCCGGTCAGACCAACAATGTCCAAAAGGGTATCGTATGGCGTTCCAGTCACGTACATCAATTCATCCCCGGGCCGCAGCACTCCGAAGAGCGCAGTTGAGATCGCGTGTGTTCCGGAAATGATTTGCGGCCTGACCAAAGCAGCTTCAGCCTGAAAAACCTCCGCATAGACTTTTTCGAGCGTATCGCGGCCATCATCATCATAGCCATAGCCTGTGCTCGGGTTAAAGTGGTAATCGCTGACGCGGTGCTTTCGGAAAGCTTCCAACACCTTGGCTTGATTAAATAAAGCCTTTTCCTGTATCCCTTTAAAAACGGGCTGGATTTTGTTGTCGACTTTTTCGACTAACCCGGCCAGCCTTGCTTCTTTATTCGTCACTTGCATCCGTTACTTTGTCCCCTAACCATTTTGAATTGCTTTTAGCGTACCCTCTTAAGCGGTAGGCGTTTGTTTCTTCTATATATTCGATGGATTCCACAAAGGTCTCTTGCTGCATTTTATTCATCGTGCGGGCTTCAGGGCCACTTGCATCAAGGTCTTTTGTATAAGGAACCAACATTTTGGCGATTTCATCCCAGATGAAGTCCTTCAATCGGTTGATGTCGTCATCATCAAGTGCTGAAATAACGATATTCGGAAAGAGGCGCGGCTGGAAATCCGGACCGGCAAGATCGCGTTTGTTGTAGATCGTCAACATAGGTGTCTTATCCATATCCAAATCCTTCAATAGATCCAATACGGTTTTTTCATGTTCATCGATGAAGGAAGTTGAAGCATCAACCACGTGCAAAAATACATCCATATTGCGGCTCTCTTCCAATGTTGAATGGAAAGCATGGATCAACTGTGTCGGAAGATCCTGGATGAAGCCTACAGTATCGGTTATCGTAGCCTGGAATTGATTCGGCAACGTCAGCTTTCTTGTCAAAGGATCCAGAGTCGCGAACAGCTTGTCCTCTTCCAAGGTTGCTGCGTCGGTCAATCGATTGATGACCGTGGATTTCCCTGCATTCGTATAACCGATCAAACCGATCTGGAAGACTTCGCTGGCATGGCGTTTTTCTCGTGCCCTTTGGCGGTGCAACTCTGTTTCTTCCAATGTCTTCTTGATTTCCTGCATCTGGCTGTGAATGTGTCTGCGATCGGTCTCGAGTTTTGTCTCACCTGGTCCTCTTGTTCCGATTCCCCCGCCCAGACGGGATAAATTGACGCCTTGGCCCATCAAACGCGGCAATAGATAACTCAACTGCGCTAAGGCTACCTGTAGTTTCCCTTCTTTACTGCGGGCGCGCATCGCAAAGATGTCCAATATCAGTTGAACGCGATCGATGACTTTACAATCGACACTCTCTTGGATATTGCGGACATGTTTAGAGGAGAGTTCTTGTTGGAAAATGACGGTATCCGCCTCAAGTTCTGCACACAAATTCACCAGCTCTTCCACTTTGCCTTTGCCGATGACCGTCCGGGAATCTTTGCGGTCCCTCTTTTGCGTCAATACGCCGACAACTTCCCCTAACGCGGTTTCGGTCAATTCCGCCAGTTCTCTCAGTTGATATTCAAAGGCTTCATCTGTTTGATTCGTCTGAACGTTAACCAGAATAACTTTTTCTTTCTTATTTTCCATAAAATTTCCAACTTTCTTTTTTCGTTCATACTCATCGATTAGGCTAAGAACGACTCGACTAAATCTTCGATTTTCCGCATCTCTTGATCGTTCTGAACCAGGTCAAACCAATGGATGCCGCTCATTCTGTTCCGGAACCAGGTCAACTGCCTTTTGGCATAGCGCCTTGAATTTTGCTTCAGCAGTTCTGTAGCTTCTTCAAATGTGCCCTCCCCATTGAAATAAGCGAACCATTCTTTGTATCCGATACCTCTTGTCGCTTGCGTCTTGGCAGGCAATTGCCTGTCAAAGAGTGCTTTTGCTTCTTCAACCAGTCCGCCTGCGACCATCAGATCTACGCGCCGGTTGATGCGTTCATAAAGAATGCTTCGCTCGGTGTCAAGCCCGATCAAGAGTGCGTCATAATGAGGATCTGCTTTCCGATCGGTCTGATCCGAGAAGCATTTCCCGCTGAAATGGATCACTTCCAAAGCGCGGATGACCCTTCTGCTGTTGTTCGGGTGGATTTGTTCAGCCGCTTTGGGATCCTTCTCCTGCAATTGCTTCCATATATGCATGGCATCGGTCCGTTCCAATTCAGCTTCCAACTGTTTCCGGTAGTGAGGATCTTCGGCAGCCACCCCGCCGAACTGCATATCAAACAAAAGTCCTTCTATATAAAGGCCCGAACCCCCGACCACAATCGGAAGCTTGCCTTTTGCGATGATCGACTCGATGGCCAGTCTTGCGTCCCTTTTGAAGTCGGACGCAGTGTAATCCTGCTCAATCGGAACGATATCCAACAGATGATGCGGGATGCCTTCCGCTTCTTCCTCGGTCACCTTCGCGGTCCCGATGTCCAAGCCTTCGTATACCTGCATGGAATCTCCGTTGATGATTTCGCCGTTGTATTTTTTTGCCAGTCGGATGCTCAGCGCGGTTTTACCGACTGCTGTTGGACCGACAATGATCATGATTTTAGCTAACTTTTCCTTTGTTGTTTCAGACACCCTGAATCACCTTTCTCATTTGCAGTGCGCGTTCCGGATAATCCGTGATCATCGAATCGATATTTTTGCGCAGACAGACTTGCATTTCGACCTTTCGATTCACCGTCCAAACGCGAAGCGGGATCTTGGATTGTTCGAAAGGAGGCAGACTGCGCAGAATTGAGAATTTCGGATGCCAACCCTCTACAGGGATGCCTTCACCCAGCTCCATTTGTTGCTTCCCTTTCTTGCTGAAAAGCAGGGCAATTTTTGAGTCCTCGCGCAAAGCCTTGATTTTTTTCAAGGTTTCATAATGAAAACTGGAATAGATGACCGAAAATTGGTCAAGATAAGGCTCTGTCAAAGCAAGCACCTTTTCTTCGATTGCGGGGTATTGGAACACATCCGTCTTCAATTCAACATTAAGGACGCCTGTAAAATGATTATCCGCCAAAAGGTCCAACACCTCTTGGAGTGTTGGGATGCGGGCGTTACTGTATTTCGGATCGAACCAGCTGCCGGCATCCAATTTTTTCAATTGTTCCAACGTCATCTCCTTGACATAGCCTTTTCCGGATGTCGTACGGTCCACTGTCTCATCATGGATGACCACGACTTCACCATCTTTAGTCAGATGGACGTCCAATTCTATGCCGTCGCTTGCAACTTTGAGCGCTTCCTGAAAAGCCTCCAGCGTATTTTCTGGATGCGTTCCGCGACTGCCCCTGTGCGCGATGATTTTAGTGTGTGCCAATCTCCCCAATCCTTCCGGTCTGCTCCTCTGCGCAGTTTTTCATTCAAGCTTTGTTTTTTTCAGTATCGGCCAACTCCAGCAATTCTTTGGCGTGGGCTAGTGAAAGTTCCGTGATGTCGGTGCCCGCCAACATGCGCGCGACTTCGTTGATGCGATCAGCCCCGAACAGCGGTTTGACATGTGTCTTTGTCCGCTCGGCGATGATCTCTTTTTCTATATAGAGATGCTGATCCGCCATCGCTGCCACTTGCGGAAGATGTGTGATGCAGAGCACCTGCGAGTAACTGGCCACCAAGTGGATCTTATTGGCTATCGCCTGCGCTACCCTGCCCGAAACGCCGGTATCCACTTCATCAAAGATGATGCTGGTGATGCCTTGCGTTTTGGTGAAAATGGCTTTCATGGCCAACATCATCCGTGAGAGTTCGCCGCCACTGGCCACCTTAGCCAATGCTTTCAGGGGTTCGCCCACGTTCGTCGCGATATAGAATTCCACGTGATCCAACCCGTTATCCGTAATCGCAATCTTCCCTGGTTGTGTATGGAAAACAGTCTTGAAAAGGACCTTTTCCATGTACAGTTCCTTTAACTGCAGTTGGATCTGTTCTTCCAGAACGACTGCAGCTTTTCCGCGGATGGCTGTCAGTTGTTTGCCGATGGCCAGAATCTCTTCTTTTGCCTTGTTGTAGTCCACGTTGAGTTTCTCAAGGTAGCTTTCTCGGTTTTCGATCAGATCCAGCTCGCGGGAAATTTTTTCATAATGCCCCAACACCTCACTGATTGTGTTTCCGTATTTCCGCTTCAACTGGCGGATCAATTCCAATCGGTTCTCGATTTCATTCAAGCGCCCTTCATCGTAGGACAATTGCTCGATCTCCGATAGGATGTCGCCGGCACATTCCTGCAGCTGATAATACGCTGCCGAGACGGATGATGCGATTGCCTGGTAGACCGGATTGATGTCCTGCACTTTTTCCAGCGCCGCCATGCCGAGACCGATTTTGTCGATGCCGTTCTCTTCGCTGTTCTGCATTGAATCGTACGCGCTCGTCAAAGCTTGCATGACTTTTTGATAATTGACGAGCAGGTTCCGTTCTTCTTCCAGTTTTTCATCCTCTGCAGGATCCTTCAACTGCGCTTGCTCGATTTCCTGGATTTGGAAAGTCAACAAGTCGATTCGTTGGACTGTTTCTTTCTCGTCTGTCTTCAATTGGATCAATTGCTTGCGTGTATCAACATATTTGGCATAAGTATTGAGATATGCCATTTTGACTTCTTCCAGTTCATTCCCGGCGAACTGATCCAGCAGGTCGATATGTTTTTGCGGATCCATCAATTCTTGATGCTCGTTCTGCCCATGGATATCGATCAGCGTTTCGCCGACCTCACGCAGAGTCGCAACCGTTACGATTGTGCCGTTGACCCGGGAAATGTTTTTACCGTTCCGGGAAAGTTCCCGCTGCAGGAGAACTTGGTTCCCGTCCGCTTCGATTCCATACGATTCCAACACGGCCACTGTCTTGGCGTTTTCGGGAATACTGAAAAGCCCTTGAATGACCGTTTTGTTTTCGCCGTATCGAATCAAATCGTTGGATCCTCTCCCGCCTGCCAACAGACCGACGGCATCGATGATGATGGATTTCCCTGCTCCGGTTTCCCCGGTAAGCACGGTCATCCCCTCGTCGAAACTCACTTGAAGATTTTCAATTATTGCAAAATTTTTAATGGACAACTCCTGTAACATTCCGCATTCCCCTTCGCAACGGTTCCTTAAACGCCTATTTATCGGAAATTGAGATTGATTTGCTTTTCAGCTGCAGATAAGCCTCTTTGACAATCTGCGGGCTGTCGATTTCTGGAGAGACGATACCCGGTGCATGGGCATTGGCCTGTAAATGGACCAAAAATTCGATGTTTCCGGTCCCTCCAGTGATAGGCGAAAAGCTCAGATTTTTCACATCGAATCCGGTCAGGGAAGCAAAATCCAAGATATCCCGCAACACTTCATTATGGACTGCCGGATCACTGACAATGCCTTTTTTGCCGATTTTACCTCTTCCGGCTTCGAACTGCGGTTTGATCAGCGCAACGACGTCTCCGCCGACTGCGATGATTTCCTTCAGAACCGGCAAAATCAGTTTCAGCGAAATGAAGGACACATCAATTGAAGCCATCTCCGGCTGCCCTTTTTCAAAATCCTCCAGTTTGCTGTAACGGAAATTCACCCGTTCCATGACCTCGACGCGTTCATCCTGGCGCAACTTCCAATCCAATTGATTGTAGCCGACATCCAGTGCGTAACATAGCTTTGCCCCATTTTGGAGCGCGACATCCGTAAAACCGCCCGTCGAACTGCCGATATCCAAAAAGATTTTGTCCTTGGGGTCCACTTGGAATAGCGCGATTGCTTTTTCAAGTTTCAATCCGCCACGGCTCACGTATTTCAATGTTTCTCCTTTTATATGGAGGGTTTTCTCGACGGAAATCTTTTCGCCCGGTTTGTCGTAACGCTGGTTGTTTTCGTCATAGATTTGCCCGGCCATGATCAACCTTTTGGCTTTTTCACGGGAATCTGTCAAGCCCTGTTGTACTACAAGTAAATCCAATCTTTCTTTTTCCATGGTAATCTCCCGTTATATTCTGACGTAGTCCAATAATTGGCGGAATACATCTATTTTATCCTCCGCATCGCCATTGGACAGTGCCACTCGGTCCAGACAGTCTTCCGCTTGGCGGATGACGCCGTCCAGTTCCTGGATGGATCCGGTGACACCCAATAAGGATGGGTAGGTATTTTTATTCAATTCGGCATCATGATGGATGGTTTTGCCCGTTTCGGCCTCATCCAACACGACATCCTTCAGATCATTGTGGATCTGGTAAGCCAAACCCAAGTGTCTGGAGAATCCTTCCATCTCGGTTGCGAACGGTTCATCCGCTTCCGCGATGAGGCATCCCGCTGTGACAGCGTATCTTATCAATGCGCCGGTCTTTTTATCGTGCACTTGCTTCAGCTCTTCTAGTGTCAGCGTCTTCTTTTCGCCCTCTACATCATCCATCTGGCCGGCGATCATTCCGTTCGGACCCGAAGCTTTCGCCAACAAGCCGATCAGTTTGATTTTTTTTTCTGCCGAAATGACAGGGGATTCCGCAAGGATTTCGAAAGCAGCCGTCAACAACGCGTCACCCGCAAGGATTGCGGTGGATTCTCCGAAAACTTTATGGGAAGTCAAACGCCCCCGTCTGTAATCATCATCATCCATAGCCGGCAGATCATCATGGATCAAGGAATAAGTATGGATATATTCCAAAGCGGCTGCGGCTGCGAAGCCATCCGAAATTTCACTGTTTGCCAACGAAAGGGTCGCCAACACTAAAAGAGGGCGAATTCTTTTTCCGCCCCCCATTAAAGAATACGCCATCGCTTTGTGCAGATTCTCTTGCGAAGGTACACGTGCATCCAATTCCGAGTAGAGGAAAGCATCGAATCGAGGCATCCATTCCGATTGAAATTCGCTAAGATTCATGCTTGTCATTCTCCTTCGGTCTGGATTGCCGGCTCTTCAAAATTCGCTTCCGAACCATCCGGGTTGACGATTTTCGTCAACGTTTTTTCAGCATTGTTCAAAGTGTCTTGACAATACTTGCTGAGATCCATCCCGACCTTGAATTGCTCCAAGGCCTCTTCCAATGGGACATCCCCTGCTTCCAGTCTTGTTACAATAGCTTCTAATTGGTTCATCGCTTCTTCAAAACTTATTTTCTTTTCGGCCATCATTTTTCCTCCACCACTTGTTTTACTTCTGCTTCGGCGTAACCGTCTGCAAAATTCACCTTCAATTTATCGCCGCTCTGCAACTCCTTGACGGATGCGACTACGTTCCCGCCTCTTGTCGTATAAGTGTAACCTCGCGACATGATCTTCAACGGACTCAACAAGTCCAACGATTGCATAGCCGATGTCAGGCGCATTTCCTTTTGTTTCACATAGCGATCCATGGCCCTTTGCAGCTCATCGGTGAGCTGTTGTCTGCGATTGCCGGCCAGCTGAACTTCCCTTGCAGGATTGCGGTTTTCAAGGCGCAATTGCAGCCTTTGCAGCTCATTGGACCGCAAATGGATCTGCTGTTGCATCTGATTTGCCAGGCGTTGCTGCACCTGATCCGCTTTTATGGCATAGCCTTCATACATCCGCTCCGGTTGTCTGAAGATATAGGATTGCATGGCGCGGTTCAATCGTTGTTGTTGCATCGTGTGCAGATGCCGCATCTTTTGATAGAGCCTGTTGTCGATCTGATGGATATAACGGATGACATCGCTCAACACCGGCACAGATAATTCCGCCGCCGCTGTTGGAGTAGCGGCACGGACATCCGCAACAAAGTCGGCCAATGTCGTATCCGTTTCATGCCCTACGGAAGAGATGACCGGGGCACTCATGGCCGCTATTTGGCGGACGACTGTTTCCTCGTTGAAGGACCAAAGATCCTCTATGGAGCCGCCACCCCTTGCGACGATGACCACATCAAAATCACCTTTTTGTTCAATTGCTTGAAGATTCTTTATGATGTTGGCAGCGGAATCCTTTCCTTGCACAATGGTCGGATAGAGCACGAGCTGGACGATCGGATATCTTCTTTTCACAGTCGTCATGATGTCCCGGATGACCGCACCGCTTTGGCTAGTCACAATGGCGATGCGTTTCGGAAATACTGGGAGCTTTTTCTTAGGCAGGGAAAACAACCCTTCGCGCGTTAATTTTTCCTTCAATTCAGAGAACGCTTGGTACAAAGCACCGACCCCATCCGGTTCCATATGCTCGACCATGATATTGTAGGTTCCGCCCGATTCGTAGACGTTCACCCGTCCGATGAGCATCACCTTCATCCCTTCCTTGGGCTTGAAGGCCAACTTGTCGAATCTGCCTTTGTACATCACTGCTGAGATGACGGCATGGTCATCCTTCAGGCTGAAGTATTGATGGCCCGGACGCGGACGATAATTGGATATTTCACCAGTAAGGTAAACACGCTCGAGATAAGGATCGGCATCAAATTTTCTTTTGATGTATTTGGTTAAAGCGGTGACGCTGAGATAGACAGGTTCCAACTTTGTGCCTCCTTGATTATTTTGCTTTATCGATTGTTTGTTGCAACAGCATCGTGATGGTCATCGGACCGACACCGCCAGGAACTGGTGTGATATGGCTTGCGATGCCCATTGCACCGGCCGTGTCCACGTCGCCGATCAATTTACCTTCTGCACTGCGGTTCATCCCTACATCGATGACGACTGCGCCCTCTTTGATGAAATCAGCAGTGACGAAATGGCCTCTGCCGATCGCCGCAACCAGGATATCAGCCTCTTTAGCCAATTCTTTCAGGTTTTTAGTGCGGGAATGAGCGATCGTGACTGTCGCGTTTTCGTTCATAAGCATGATGGACATCGGTTTGCCGACGATATTGCTGCGGCCGATCACTAATGCTTTTTTACCTTCAAGTTCGATGTTGTATTCTTCCAAAATCTTCATGATGCCGTACGGTGTGCAAGGCAAAGCTGATTCATTGCCCAGGAAGAAGTTGCCGACGTTCATCGGATGGAAACCATCCACATCCTTCTCATAACGGATGGCGCGCAAAACTTTTTGTTCATCTATGTGTTTCGGCAAAGGCAACTGTACCAGAATGCCGTGCATGCTTTCATCTTGGTTCTGCTTTTCAACTTCTGCCAGGAGATCTGCTTCGGAAATGTCTGCCGCAAGACGAACGACACGCGAATTCATACCCATTGCTGCGGATTGCTTCTCTTTATTGCGGACATAGACTTGACTCGCTTTATCCTCGCCGACCAAAATGACGCAAAGACCCGGGGTTTTCCCTTCTGCTGTCAATGCTGCTACCTGTTCTTTCATCTGATCCTGCATTTTTTTGGCTAAGCCTTTTCCATCCATGATAATCGTTTCCATTAATCAATCTCCTTTTCCTTGGTGTTACCGTCTATTTTAACATATTATCTTGGATTACGGTTAGAAAAGCGGGCTTGGCATGCCCGAATTCATCGACAAAAAAAGAAAAACCCTTATGCCGAAGCATTAAGGATTTTCCGTTTTAGGAATTAGGTTGGACAATACGCCATTGATGAATTTGCTCGACTGTTCATCGCAATAAAGCTTTGAAATTTCGATTGCTTCATTCAACGCTACCCTTTGAGGTACCTGTTCCGTATCTCCCAACAGCATTTCATAAGCAGCAATCTGCATGATCAAAGCGTCTGCTTTGGCCAATCTGCCCACAGTCCAGTTCTTCAGGTACGGTTGGATCGCTTCATCGATCGCCGCTTGATTATCCAAAACGCCATGCACTAATGTGACCAAATAAGGATAATCCTGGATTTCGACATCCTCTTCGCTGTTCCATTCCTCTGAATCGCTCAGAACTGCTTGCTTGATGGCTTCTTCAGGGGTCAATTCTTCGTTCGTTTTCAATTGAAAAAGGGCTTGGAGCGCCTTTTCCCTGATTTCTCTTCTGGTTAAATGGGAAGTGCTCACGCATTCTCCCCCAATTCTGCATCCAAATCAAGATAGGCATTGTCTTCGGGCTTCGGTGCGACAAGGCCGACCACATGGACGTTCACTTGCGACACTTCGAGATTGCTCATGTAAAGGACTTGTTCCTTCACTTTTTCTTGCATATCCAAAGCGACTTTCGGTACGGAAGTCCCGTACTTGATGTAACAGTAAACATCAACCGCCAAACCATTTTCATCGACTGTCAAGTGTACACCTTTGTTATGGGCAGTGCGTCCCAATAATTCATTGACGCCAGTCTTGAAAGACCCTTGCATCGCATAAACACCTTCTACTTCATTCGCTGCAATACCCGCGATCACTTCAATCACTTCAGGAGCAATTTCAATCTCTCCCAGTGGAGCCGGACCGTTTGCTAAAGGAATGTTTGTTTCTTCCATCATCTGTCATTCTCCTTTCTTGGGAATCATTATGCGCGGGATACGTAAGAACCGTCCGTTGTGTTGACGATAAGCATATCATCAGCATTCACGAAGAATGGTACGTTGACCATCAAACCAGTCTCCATTTTAGCCGGTTTTGAACCGCCTGAAGCTGTATCGCCCTTGATCCCTGGCTCAGTTTCTTCCACTCGCAGGATTACTGTGTTCGGAAGATCGACACCGATTGTTTCTGTTTCGTACATCAGGATGTTGACTTCCATATTTTCTTTCAGATAGTTCAATTCATATTCGATTTGGCCTGCATTCAATTCGATCTGTTCATAGTTTTCAGTGTCCATGAAGACATAAGCACCGGCACTCTCGTACAGAAATTGCATTTTGCGGTTCGCGATATGCGCTTTTCCGACTTTTTCACCCGCACGGAAAGTTTTTTCCTGTACAGCTCCTGTGCGAAGATTCTTTAATTTTGAACGGACGAAAGCCGCACCTTTACCTGGCTTTACGTGTTGGAAATCGACAACTTTCCATAACCCTCCATCAATTTCGATCGTCAGGCCTGTCTTAAAATCATTTACTGAAATCATTAATAATTCCTCCTGTGGCAACTCATTTGAAATAAGTTTACCATTAATTTAGTTCGGATTCTATTTTTTTATAAAATAATCAATTCTTTTGGAGAATGCGTCAAAATCTCGTTGCCGTTATCCCTGATCACAAGATCATCTTCAATCCGGACGCCGCCAAGACCAGCGAGATAGATGCCCGGTTCATTTGTGATGACATTTCCCGGAACAAGCACTTTCCCGGCTTTTTGCGATGTATTCGGTCCCTCATGAATCTCCAACCCGATTCCGTGGCCATTGGAGTGGCCGAACGCATCTCCGTACCCTTGTTCCGTAATGTAATCGCGTGCGACACTGTCTACTTCGATGCCGCTCATGCCGGCTTTTGCCGCTGCATTCACGCGCAATTGGGCAGCCAGCACAATCTCGTAAATCTTCTTCAATTCTGCATGCGGTTGCCCCACTGAAACCGTGCGGGTCATATCCGAAACATAGCCATTGTAATAACAACCGAAATCCAGCGTCACGAAGTCGCCTTTTTCGATCAACTTCGGACTGGCAACACCATGCGGCATAGCGGAACGGATGCCGCTGGCGACAATCGTTTCAAACGAAACACCGCTCGCTCCCAATTCGCGCATGTGGAAATCCAAACGGTTAGCAATCTCTATTTCCGAAACCCCTGGACGGATATGATCAAGGATGAACATAAAGCCGGCATCCGCAATTTCACAAGCCCGTCTGATAGTCTGGATTTCTTCTTCGTCTTTGACTTCACGCAATTCTTCGATGATGCCTGAAGCAGGAAGCAGATCGCACGTCACCAGGTCTTCCAAATCCTCGACGCTGCGGAAAGACATGATGGCGTCTTCGAAGCCTAGAGACGAAAGTCCCTTTTCCTCCACAATCTTTTTCACTTCATCGAATATCGGCCCTTTATTCTGAATGATCTGAAACCCCTGCGCCTGTGAAGCGGCTTGCTGGGTATAACGGAAGTCGGTCACAAAAAAAGCTTCCTCTTGAGTGATGACCGCCAAACCGGTCGTACCCGTAAAATTGGAAACATAACGTAAGTTATATTGACTTGTCACCAGCATTGCATCCATCTTCTTCGCTTTGATGGCAGCCTGCAATTTTGAGACTCTACTCATTTCACATACTTCCTTCCAAAAAAAATAGCCTGTTTGTTTACAAACATACCTATCAAGTATATCAAAAAAGAGCCCGCATAGATAGAGGGAATTCGTCTATATGAGCTTTGGGGCCAGTATTCGATTCCAAATTCGATGAACTACCAAAAAACCGCACAAGTAACCCGACGAACCTCCGGGTTACTTGTGCGGTTCTCTATACTGTTTACCTCAGGTCTCGTTCTCTATAAGACCTTTCATTTTGCATATCACTCCGGGGACAGGATTTCCAATACCAGCGTTTCGCTGTAGGCATTTTGCAGGGACACGGTGGCAGTGACTTTGCCGCTCGCATCCGCCACGCAGTGCACGATTCCTTCTTCGAAAAACAGGGAAGCCGGTACGATCCGATTTTCCGGAGTCGATGTTTTGTTATGTTCCTTCAGCCAGTAGTCTGTATAGGCCAGCAAAGTTTGCGCTTTGTAGTGGTTTTCCGTCAATCTGTACAGATAGAGCTGATTCTCATAAACCCTTATGATTCCGAAAAGCATCATTTGTGAAAGGAACAAGTAGAAAATGGTGATCGGCAAGATCGAGCCGCCCTTTCCCCGTGAACGATCACTATTAAATGGGTGCCTTCGGCAGGATGAGATGCGCTCTGCGCGCCTGGTCGTCCGAAAGCGTAGCCTGGATAGAAACCCCTTCATTGGTCACCTCGTATTTCAGCGCTTTGACGTGCAGCAACATCGGATGATAGCCTTCCCCGTTTTTGTAACGGAGTACTTTATTGATACGGAATTCATAGGTATACACAGCCGTATCGGCCGGATTTTGTGATTTGGTGCGGATGGTCGTGCTTGTCTTTTGCACCAACAACTCGTCCTCCAACTCATGCTCGAGTTGGATCAGGAAAAGATGCCATTCCGCATCCTGTCTCTGCTCCAGCTGTATATTCGCAGTGCGGATCACCTCCATGCCTCCCATCATCAGCAGGAGCACCATCGTATTGACAGTCAGTGCAAACGCCGCTTCCAACAAAGTGAATCCGGCTTGCGATTGTTTATGGACTTTCCGCTTGGATTTCATCGGCATGCACCGTCACCCTTTCTGACCCATCACCACCGCTCACTATAAGTTGTGCAGTTTCCGGATTCCAAGTAGTGGTGAACATCATCCCTCCGGAAGCCTGACTTCCGATTGGGTTGCCTCCCTTGGCGATGACCTGCATCTGGTCCTGCGCGACCCGCCAGTAGGCAACTTCCGCTCCCGCCGCTTTTAATGTCGTGAAAAATTGAACGGAATGCGGAAGCAGCACATAGAGCGAGATGCTGACCATGGCCAAAGCAATCAGACTTTCGAAAAGCATATAACCGCTGCTATCGTTTAGCTTTGTTGACTTCATAACGACCGCTCCCCAATTGGATTGTGATGGTATAGCGATATCGGGCCGTTTCCATGATGATGGTATTCGGCTGCAGATACCCGCTGCCCCCTTTGATGAATCCGGTGTAGCCTTGGATCACTCTTGATCCTTCAGGCAACAGCAACTTGCGGTTGATGTAACGGTCCGATCCGTCACCGTCTTTGAAAACAGCGTAATGCGTTGCGCCGATCGGTCGCACGACATCCATATTGACGCCGTTCCCGGTAATGACCGCATAACTCTGAGCCGTGTGCAGTTCCGTCAGGAAATCGTCCAAAAACAGATTGAACGCGAATTCATCCGTTGCAGTTTCCAGTTGCGGGGTCAGCAGCAAAATCATGGATGCGATCATCAACACCAACAGGCTCTCGAACAATGTGAAGCCGCTCTTATGCATTGTTCAGCCATCATCAGGCGTGAAATACAATTCAATTGTTCAACTTCGCCGGCGGTTATCGTCAGTTTGGCGGTTGCTTGGGTGACTTGATTGTCGCTTAGGTAACCACCAGTCTTGAGTTCAGCGAAATTGGCAGCTTCCGTCCCTGTATCCAGTTCATACATGTCAGCCTGGGTCTGCACGACAACCGCCAAAGCATCCGTCCCTTTGGTCTCCACGCTCTTCTTGGTGTTCGCCACATTCGGGATGATCATCAGCATCAGCACCGAGATGATGAACAGGACGAGGACCATTTCCATAAGAGTAAAAGCTTCTTTATTTTTTAGTGTTTTTTTGATCGTTTTCATTAATACATACCTCCTAATGAACTAAGCATCGGCATCAACAATATAAGATAGATCGCCATCACGATGACGGCGACCATGAGAAACAAGACAGGCTGCAACCAGCCGATTTTCTGTTCGATGTCCGCAATCAGCAGTCGGAAACATTCTTCGCTGTACATGCTCAACTTTATCGGCAACTGGCTGGTGAGCTCGCCGTGATAGATGATCCAACCCATCTCCTCTTTGAAGATGGGATAACGCTTGATGATCGTCGTCAGGCTGTCGCCCTGCATCAGCCCTTCCTCCACCAATCCGGATATTTCCTTCATCCAGGCAGTCCCTTCATCGCCGCGCATCAGCGAAACGATTTGGTTCAACTGCATGCCGTTGCGGAAGAAATAAGCATATTCGCGGCTGAAGAAGAAGGAATAGTAGAGTTGGACCCATTTGCTAAAGAGCGGGATCCTGCAGAACAGCAACGACTTTTGGAAAGCTGACTTCTTTTTCAAATAACTTTTTGCCAACAGGAACAAACCGGCACCTAATGCCAAAGTGCCCAAAATGATGAGCGGCAGGTTCTCCAGGTAAATCAGGATGAAGCGGACCATTACGCCGGAACCTTCTTCCGAGGGCACCAGCATCGTTTCCAAACTGGGAAGCAGGACTTGTCTGATCGCAATCAGCATCACATTCGCGAACACCAGCAAAAACAACGGGTAGACCAAGACTTTTCTGAGCTTATGCAGCTGTTTGTCCTTTTCCGTCAGGAAGTCTGAACAAAACAGCAAAGTTTCCGTCAATTTCCCGTGAAGGAAGGATAGCCGAAGCTGCGATACGACTTGCTCTGAAAAGCCGCATCCAGCCAATGCATCCGCAAGATTGATGCCTGTTTCCAGTTTGGCCAGCATGCGCTGGATATCGTCCACGCGCTTAGGCTGCATCATCTTCAGAAAAGCGAGCCCTTCGGACAACGAAAAACCTTCCTTCAGTAATTCACCCAAGCGCCTCAGAAAATAAGCCTGCTCTTTTGCCTGCCAACGTTTTTCAGACGAGATTCTCCAGGTAATTTTTTTCCGTAATGTATCCACATGCATAGGCTTTTCGCAATTTATCATTCAGTGTGACAAACCGCTTTCCGTCCTCCTTGTTCTGCAGATGATTCTGCAGCTCCTTGCCTGCCAATATTTCGTAGATGGCAGCCGACTTTTCGTTTACATGATAGTGGGCGCAGTGAATCGTGCACTTACCGGAGCACAGCGGACAATATTTTGCGATCAGACGTTGGGAGACGACAGCGAGCAGCGTCTGCTTCATTTGTTCGGAAGAAATCGTCAGTTCCCGCAGCCTTTCCAATACCCCGAACGACTCTTTGGCATGGATCGTTGCGATTACCAAGTGTCCCGTCAATGCGCTTCTCACAACCATTTTGGCTGTTTCCTCATCCCGGATTTCGCCTATGACGAGGATGTCCGGATGATGGCGCAGGCACTGGCGGATCAGCAGATCGTAGGTTATGCCCGCCGCTTCGTTCACTTCGGCCTGCAGAAACAGCGGCTCCTCAATTTCGACCGGGTCTTCCATCGTAATGATCTGCAGCGGTTCATCGGCGTATTTCCTGCGCAGCAAATGATAGATGGTTGTCGTTTTTCCGGAGCCGGTAGGTCCAGAGAACAAGACAAGCCCGCTCTTGTGGTCCAATAGTTCGAGCAACTCCGCCTCCTGGGCCGGGAAAAATGCGTGCAATCCGGGTTCTGAGCCGGGATTGGCGTACAGCATGCGGATGACAAGCGACTCTTGGTAGCGGAAATTTGCGATGGTGGACAGCCTCAGTTCTATTTTTTTACCGTTCAGCCGGTACCTGACAGCACCGGATTGCGGTTTCCGCCTTTCGCCTACATTCATGTTCGAAAGAAATTTAAAATAAGAAATCAGTCGTTCACCCTTTTCGATTGAATACACCGCTACTTTCGACAATCCGGTACTCACGCGGAAAAAGAGTTCATAGTGGTCTTCATAAGGGAGCAGATGGATGTCGGAAACACCCAGCCGCATCGCATCGGCCAACAGGCTCTCTGCTTTTTCTTCCATATTCATCACCTCATTTCTATTTTGCCGTCACTTATAGCTTCTGCAAAATCCTCGCGTCCGCTCTTTATCCAACGAGAAACTTAGTTAAAAATATGTTATATTGGCATAAATAGCGGTCTCGCACGCGAAAAATATGCGGGATCACTCAAGTACAAGGGAGGTGAACTGTTTGAAAAAAAACGTTGCTGGTTCGATTCTTCTGATTGCGATCGGAACATTTCTGTTCGCGGTGGGCATCAATATGTTTTCCGTTGCGAACCATCTTGGCGAAGGCGGCGTCACCGGTATTAGTTTGTTGGCCTTCTATACCATGGATGTCCCGGTAGCCATAACGAGTTTCGTATTGAACGCCATCATACTGGTCATAGGGTTCCGCTTTTTGGAAAAATCGACCATGAGGCTGACGCTTTTGGCCACACTGTTGATGTCGGTGTTTCTCTATCTGACGGCTGCTTGGCGCTATCCGATGGAAACAATCATTCTGGCGCCGCTTTGCTCCGGATTTTTGGTCGGCACAGGCTTGGGACTCGTGATGCAGGCGGGCGGTTCCACGGCCGGGACCGATATCATCGCCTTGATTTTCAATAAATATCTCGGCTGGAGCACCAGTATCGCACTGGTCGTATTGGACCTATTCGTCGTCGGACCTTCCATCTTCGTCATCGGGCTGGAGAATGTCGTTTTGACTGTCGTGCATCTCTATGTGCAAACGAAAGTGCTGGATTTCATCCTGGAAGGGTTCAATCCGAAAAAACAAGTCCTGATCATCTCGGAGCGGCATCAGGAAATCGCTGAGGCAATCGATAAAAAAATCGGCCGCGGAATGACCTTTTTGGAAGGCGAAGGCTATTACTCCAAAAGCCAGAAGAAGGTGATTTTGATTGTCGTCAACAGACAGCAATTGATGCCGCTAAACCGAATTGTGACAGCCATCGATCCGAAAGCTTTCTTCACAATCAGCGAAGCCCAAAGCGTCATCGGCGAAGGTTTCTCTTATTTGATTTCGGATGAGCACTACCAACAAAAAATCAATGACTTCATCGACGAGCAGTCAGAATGATCGCAAAACAACCGCATAACGAAAAAGACCGGTAAGGGACCATTCAAAATGTCCCTGCCGATCTTTTTCGTTATGAACGATATCTTACTTTTAAAAAAGTTTACTCTGTCAGGAAAGCAGAAAAACGACGGTCTTCATGATGTCCATCTTCTCCACTGCGGCGTTGTAGTTCAATCTGGCAATCTTCAGGTTCTGTTCTTCATCGCGCATGACGGCGAGGTTCTCCTCCGAATTATCTTTGATCCATTCGCCTTTCACATCCGCCAAGGTGATTTCCTGCTGCTCCACCGCTTTCTTCGCTTCCTGCAGCTCGAACTTCAGCAATCCGAATTTCCTTTCCAGATCCTGCATCTTGACCGGGTCCTGTTCCTTCAATAGCTCTATTCTGGCTTTCAGTTCTTCCATATTCCCTGCCGCCTCCAATTCCTCACCAACAGCCGTGTTTCCGCTTTAGCCAGCCAAAAACTTGCAGATTTCCAGCCCGAACTGTTTTGCTTGATCCGCACCGTTCGCAGTGATGATACTACCGTCGACTGTCACGCCGGACTCAGAATAAACTGCCCCTTTGGCTTCGATAGCTGCAATCTCGGATTCGAAAACAGTCGCATTTTTCTTCTTCAGCAAACCCGCATTCGCTAAGATGACTGGCGCGATGCAGATTGCCGCAACCATTTTGCCTTGTCCATTCATCGCCTGTGCCAACATCCAGGCATGCGGATCGTCGAAGAAAACGCGGCTTCCCGTTCCTCCAACGAACACCACTCCATCAAAACTGGTCGTATCGACATCCTCAACCAAGAGATCCGACTGCGCGATCCCGCCATGCACACCCATACAGGTCCCGGTCTTGTGGCTGGCGATCCACATCTCATGTCCGCATTTCGCAACCTCTTCCTGGGTCATGAATAATTCTTCGTCGCGGAAGTCTTCAGGTGCAATCACAAATATTACTTTTGCCATACTGCTGTTCCCCCATTCGTTGTTTATCCCGATCGGATAATGATAGCTTCGCTTTAAGAGCCTTGTTCGAAAAGTCCAAGGAAAGATCGACTTTGGCTAACTAAATTATACTACAAGCCAAAGAAGAAAGCGATTACAGGAACAGCGATTGTCGCTTGGTGTTGGCCAAGGCAGAATCCGAAAAAAACCGGTTGCCTTCCTTGTCAGCAGACAATGGTAGGCAACCGTTTTTGATTTTCTGTAAAATATTATTCTTCGTCGTCCAGATCAGCGTTGTGGAATACTTCGGAGACGTCATCATCTTCATCCAGTTTTTCCAGCATCGTTCTGAATTGCGTTTCTTTGTCCGCTGCGATAGCCGACAAAGTTTGCGGAACCATCGTGACTTCCGCTTCAGCCAACACGTAGCCATCTGCCTTCAATGCTTCGCAAACCGCATCAAAATCGGTAGGATCCGTGTAGATCTCGAATACTTCATCGCTCGTCTGCAACTCTTCCCCACCGGCTTCCAACACGCTCATCAACATCGTGTCTTCATCCACTTCCAAGTCTTCGCGCTCGATCGCGATATAACCTTTGCGGTCGAACATGTAGCTCACCGAACCGGATTCTCCCAAAGATCCTCCGTTTTTGTTGAAAGCGACTCTGATGTTTGTGGCGGTACGGTTGCGGTTGTCGGTCAAAGCATGGACCAAAACAGCCACACCGTTCGGGCCGTAGCCTTCATAAGTGATTTCTTCATAGTTTTCGCCTTCTCCAGCAGATGTTGCTTTTTTGATGGCGCGTGTGATGTTGTCGTTCGGCATGTTCGCCGCTTTCGCTTTATCGATGATCATGCGCAGGCTCGGGTTAGATGAGGGATCCGGACCGCTGTTTTTTGCAGCCATATAAATTTCTTTCGATAATCTCTGGAAAATTTTACCTCGTTTTTGATCTGCAGCGCCTTTTGCGCCTTTGATTTTACTCCATTTTGAATGTCCTGACATTCAGATCCCTCTTCTCATCTATTAATTTACTCAATCATTTTATCAAAAGTAACCGCTTATGGCAATTCACTTTCTGCCTTTTCTGGAAGTCAGGAAGAACCAACCGGCGATTATCGCCAAAATTACCCCTATGCTTGCCAAAATGACGTCTTCCTTCATCGCAAATGCAGGAGACACAAACGACTGGTGAAATTCATCCGCAGCCGCGTAGCTCACGGAAAGCAACAGCGCCACAACTATAGGCGTAAATGCCTCCCGCATCTTCCCGGAAAGTCCGCCATACCAAAGGTAAGCCAGTATGGAGTAGGAAAGGAACAACCAGATTTTGCTGCCGAAGAATCCCAAAAATCCGAAGTAGCCCAATGCCTCCATGCTGATTACCTGCTCCCCGTAGCGGAAGGTGAAGGTTGCGAATAACCCGGATAGCGGTTGTGCCTGCAGCAGGTTCGCGATGATGTTCGGCAAAGCATAAAAATCTTGTTGGAAAGTGGCGCGGTAATAGAGGTAACCCATGATCAGAACTGGCGCCCACTATGTATGAATTGCTCTTTTGTTCTCTTTGCATGCAGTTTTTTTCCTTTCTTGATGTGAATTCTTTTTTATATTTTGTTGGAAATTGTTATAATGAAATTATGGCATTACGTTAGTCAATTCAGCCTGAGAGGATGAACAACATGAAATATAGCCTTACCTGGGATTTGGACTCATTTTTTGAAGGCGGAAGTTCTTCGCCCGCACTACAAGAAAAGATACAGTCGATCCAAGACGGATTGAAGGACTTTGAATCCGCAGCAAACGCTTGGGACCCCGAACAAGACAAACCGGAATATCCTGATTTTCAGGATTTGCTTCATTACGAGGAACTGTACGCAAAAGCCTTGATGCAATGCAACAGTTTCATAACGGGTGTCCAATCAGCCGATGTCTCGGATTTGGATGCAAGCGCAATTCATGCGCGAATAATTCAATTGTACAGCAAATTAACGATTATTCAAACGACTCTGAAGAAAAAAGTAACCGCAGTCAAAGAAAGCGATTGGGATCTATTGGTCGAAAAGCCCGCCTTTTCCCCGCTTGCATTCGCCCTGTCGGAATGGCGCCAACAAGGCAGCCGCCTCCTGTCCGACAAGGAAGAAGCCTTATTGGCGACATTGCGTGTCGATGGTTTCAACGGTTGGAGCGCACACTATGACACGCTCGTATCCTTCATCAAGATTCCTTTTGAGGAGGCTGACGGAACTTTGAGCGAACTATCCGCCGGCCAAGCCATGAATCGGATGTATGCTGATCCCGATCCGAGCGTGCGCAAAAAAATATTCGTCGAATGGGAAAAAGCTTGGGGTGGTCTTGCTCCAGCATTCGCCGATACGCTGAATCACCTGCAAGGTTTTCGTTTGGCGGATTTCGAGGCGCACCAGGATGAGGATTTCTTGGTTGAGCCTTTGCGCTACAACCGCATCAAGCGCGAGACCTTGGATACGATGTGGCAGGCCATCAGTGCGAACAAACAGCCGTTCCTTTCGTTTTTGAACCGCAAAGCCGCTCTGATGGGCAAGGATAAGTTGGCTTGGTATGATGTCGATGCCCCTGTTTCGCTCGGCAGTTTCCAATCAAAAACCTTCAGCTTCGACGAAGCAGTCGATTACATCATCGAACACTTCGCCTCCTTCGGTCCGAAACTGGCAGACTTTTCCTTGGATGCCGTCAAGAACCGCTGGATCGAAGCCGAAAACCGATCCGGGAAAAGACCTGGCGGCTATTGCGAAGATTATCCGGAATCGAAAGAATCACGCATTTTCATGACCTTTACGGGTTCAGCAAGCGATATGAGCACACTCGCCCATGAATTGGGCCATGCCTTCCATTCCCACGTGATGCGCGACCTGCCCGATCTGAACACGCGCTACGCCATGAACGTCGCCGAAACGGCATCGACTTTTGCGGAAACCATCATCAGCGCGGCTACGGTCAGAGAAGCCAGCAGCGATGAAGAAAAAATTTCCTTGCTCAATACGAAGCTCGAAAATGCGACGGCCATGTTCCTGAATATCCATGCCCGTTATCTTTTCGAAAAGTCATTCTACACCGAAAGGATGAACGGTTTTGTCACTGCAGAACGTCTGTCCGGTCTGATGGAGGCTGCCCAGAAAGAGGCTTACCAAGGGGCCTTGAGTGACTATCACCCCCTATTCTGGGCGAGCAAACTGCACTTTTTCATCGATGATGTTCCATTCTACAACTTCCCTTACACGTTTGGCTTCCTGTTCAGTCTGGGGATTTACGCGCAATCGCTGCAGCAGACTGAAAATTTTGAAGAAACCTATATTTCGCTGTTGCGGGATACCGGTTCGATGACGACGGAAGACCTCGTGATGAAGCATCTTGGTGCCGATATCACGCAACCGGATTTCTGGAACCAAGGCTTGGAGATCATGGCGGGAGACGTGGAAGAATTCCTGCGTTTGACCGAAAAATATATCTAAATACAAAACAAATCCCTACGACCAAGTTAATCAGTTCGCAGGGATTTATTTTTATTCAAGTGGCTGCCGGCCCGTAAACTTTGATGAAGGAAGGCAGTATCTCGATTTCCAGCGGAAATGCCGGCCCTTCATCACCGTCGACATTGGTGATCAAACTATCGCCATCTTCAAGAGCGATAGTGGCCTGTTTGAATGATTTGTAGATGACAGCATCCGAATTTTTGATTTCGCCTCTGATGAGCTTCGGCAATAATTTCAAGCGAATCCAACAAGTTAAACTCCTTGAAAACGACCATCCGCATTTTGCCGTCATCGACTTTTGCTTGGGGCATAAAACTTTCGAAGCTGGCGATCGAATTCGTCAGCGCAATCAGAATGAGTGGCGATTCCTGTGTAAAGGTCTCTCCATCCACTGTAATGCGGAAACGATGCATGGTCTGTTTCGCTAATGCTTTTCCTCCTTCTATGAAATAAGCCAGCGGACCATATTTTGTTTTTTCCTCCACGCTGACCCCTTCGACAGCCTCAGGAATCGCACCGGCAGCGACATTCGACACAAAATAACGATCATTGACCTTGCCGATGTCCAGATCGACCAAGGCTGCCTTGTCCAACATTGCGATGGCCTGTTCCGGTTCCAAAGGGATACCGATCGCTCTTGCAAGGTCATTGACGGTGCCCAACGGAACGAACCCGAAAGATACGCTTTTCCCGGCAGCCGCCAAGCCGTTGATGGTTTCGTTGACAGTGCCATCGCCGCCCATGCAGAAAACGGCTTCATGTCCCAGGTTTGCCGCTTCATGCGCAAACTTTCGGCATCGCCCTCTTTCTCGGTCTCTTTGACTGTGACCTCTTCAAACATTTCGCTCAACTGCGTCCTCATCAAGTCCAAATAGCCAGTAGCTTTTTCGCCCCCTGACGACGGATTTACGATCAATGTACAAATACCCATCTCATTCCCCCGCTTTCATTTTGCCTCTTCAAGCAAGTGTAGCACGCAGCGTCCTCCCCTATAAAGTATGACGCCCTTTTTTGGTCGTTGAGCATATTCTTGGCTTTTCGCTTACAAAATGTGTATAATTTCATAACGTTCGAAGTAAAACAGATTGAATTAGGGGGAGCAGTATGACAAAAGAATATCGTGTCCTACTCTATTATAAATATACACCGATAGAGGATGCAGAAACATTCGCGCAAGAACATCTAGGATTCTGCAAAGAAATCGGCTTAAAAGGAAGAATTTTGGTCGCACCAGAAGGCATCAACGGAACGGTTTCCGGGACCGTTGAACAAACGCAAGCGTACATTGAGCATATGAACGCAGATCCGCGCTTCAACGACATCACTTACAAAATCGACGAGACGGACGGCCATGCTTTCAAAAAGATGTTTGTCCGTCCTCGTCAGGAAATCGTATCGTTGCACCTAGGTGGAGACGACCTTGACCCAAATGAATCGACTGGCGCATACTTGTCCCCGGAAGCGTTCCGTGAAGCCATCCTCGACGAAAACACAGTCGTAATTGATGCCCGCAACGACTATGAGTTCGACCTTGGCCACTTCCGCGGCGCTGTCCGTCCGGATATCGCAAACTTCCGCGAATTGCCGCAATGGATCCGCGACAACAAAGAAAAATTCATGGAAAAACGCGTCGTGACCTATTGTACCGGCGGCATCCGCTGCGAAAAATTCTCAGGCTGGCTCGTCAAGGAAGGCTTTAAGGATGTCGGCCAACTGCATGGCGGGATTGCAACCTACGGGAAAGACGAAACGGTCAAAGGCGACCTTTGGGATGGGAAGATGTATGTATTCGATGAGCGTATCGGTGTCGACATCAATCGCGTCGAACATGTCGTAGTCGGAAAAGACTGGTTCGACGGTACGCCATGCGAACGCTACGCGAATTGCGCCAATCCGAGCTGCAACCGCAGAATGCTTTGTTCCGAAGAGAATGAACACAAGTACATGCGCAGCTGCTCGCATGAATGCCGCGTCCACCAGCCGAATTATTATGTGCAGCGCAATCAATTGACGCAATCTGACGTAGCGGAGCGTTTGGCCGCCATCGGAGAGACGATGGAAAGCTCTGCCGCAACAACTGCATAACAGCAAAAAAATCAGCCAGGATAACCTTCCTTGCTGATTTTTTTGGGTTCCTCCGACTTAGTGATTGTTCGTGCTATGTAATAGTCAGGGCAAAGCTTTTTTGTTATACTGATAAGTGACCACCTGAAAAGGAAAGAGGGAACATATGAACAATCCAGATGGAAATAAAGCGGAAAAATGGCTGAAAAAGACCGGGCGAATTTTTCAAACGTCTTGGGCAATCGATAAATGGCAGCCTCCAGCGGATTTTCACGAAAGAAAATGCTGCAAGAACAAAGGAAAAAGCCTTGCTTTGGGAACAAAGGACCCACAAGCGTATGGATCAAGGCAAAGTGACTTTGCGAAGAATGAAACGGAAGCTGGACACAGAAACAAACATGAAGCCTCTTCTTTCAAAAGGAGCTTTCGGTTTCAATGTTTTTTTTGGTGTGATCCGGAATATTTTTACCGGAATCATACTGTTGATGATTCTGTTGGGCATCTTTGGCGGTGGCGCAGGATCTGGGTTACTTCGCTAATTTGATTTCGAAAGAGACTGCCCCTACATACGAAAGCATGGCTGAAGACATCGGCAATGTCGAACTCGTCTCCACTATGTACTACGCAAATACCGAAGCCATTTCGGAAATCCGCACCGACTTGGTCAGGACCACCGTCGGATCGGAAAGCATCTCTCCGATCATCAAAGAGGCGCTCATCGCAACGGAAGACGAAAATTTTTATGAGCATGATGGGATCGTACCGAAGGCCATTCTGAGGGCGTTGGTGACTGAATTGACCGGCTTCGGCAGCCAAAGCGGCGGTTCCACCTTGACGCAGCAGCTCGTCAAACAACAGATACTGTCGAATGAAGTGACTTTTTCCCGCAAAGCCAATGAAATCTTATTGGCGCTGCGGCTCGAAAATTTCTTTACGAAAGATGAAATACTGACAGCTTACCTGAACGTCTCTCCATTCGGACGAAACAGCAGCGGTTCCAATATCGCTGGCATAGAGGAAGCAGCGAACGGCATTTTTGGTGTCCATGCAGCCGATGTTTCCTTAGCTCAGGCAGCATTTCTGGTGGGGATTCCGCAGAATCCTTATACCTATACCCCTTTCACGCAATATGGCGAAAGAAAGGAAGATTTGACTGCGGTCTTGAACCGAAAAAACACCGTGCTTTTCCGGATGCTCAGCGAAGGCTACATCACCAAGGAAGAATATGATGCTGCAGTCGCATACGACATCACCCAGGATTTCATCGCCGCCCATGCCACGCAAGAGGACAGGAACAGTTACCTTTATCAAGCCGTCGAACGTGAGGCGATCCTCGTGCTGATGGAACAGGCTGCTGCCGGTAACGACCTCACCTTGGAGGATCTGGAAGCGGACATCGAACTGTACAACGAATATTATGCGAATGCGGACAACACATTGCGCTTATCAGGCTACAATGTGTACAGCACGATCGACAAAGACATCTACAACGGCATGCAGGAAGTCGCATCAGAATATGGGCAAACTTTGGGAGAATACATTCGTGGATACCTATGTTGATGCAGATGGGGTCACGCAGGAAGTGACGGAGCTTGCCCAAACAGGTAGTGTATTGATCGAGAACCAGACCGGTAAAATCATCGGATTCATCGGGGGCCGTGATTTCTCGGTCAATCAAGTGGACCACGTGTTCAGCACCAACCGCTCACCTGGTTCAACGATCAAGCCGTTGCTGGTCTATGCGCCGGCGATCGAACAGAACCTGATCTACCCTGCTTCGATGGTGCCTGATACAAAAATAAGCATCAAACAGCCCGATGGCACACTATGGGAGCCTACAAACTTCGGCGACACCATTTCCAATACATACATGACTGCTCGCCAAGCGCTCTACCAATCAAAAAACAACCCTACGATCAAGCTCTATGTCGCCATGAACGACGAAGGCATGAATCCGGGGCAATACCTTGAAAAAATGGGCATCACCTCGATCGACGAATCGGAATACGGCAATCCATCCTTGGCGATCGGAGCAACGAATGACGGCCCTACCGTTTTGGAACAGACCAGCGCCTTCACGACCTTCGCAACCGGAGGCGATCACGTTTCGCCCTATCTGATCGAAACGATCACGGACAAGCACGGGGACGTCGTTTATCAGCACGAATCCGAAACGACTGAAGTATTCTCGCAAGACACCGCTTATCTGACTTTGGACATTCTGCGCGACGTCATCACCGATGGCACAGGCAGATCGATCAACAACTATCTCAATTTCAGCGCCGATTGGGCCGGAAAGACAGGTACATCGGAAGCCAACCGGGATATCTGGTTCATCGCCAGCACCCCTACCGTCACGCTCAGCTCTTGGATGGGTTATGATAATTACAAGGGAGAACATGTCTTCTATGACCCTAACAATCAAGGTCTTCCGACCGGGCGAAATCTGAATTACTGGTCCCAGATCGCCAACAAGATCTACAGCATCAATCCGGACATCCTCGGCACCGACCAGACGCACCAACAACCGGAAGGGATTGTCGAAAAATCGGTGTTGGCCGAAACCGGAACATTAGCCGGAACCGTGTCCTTCGCGAATGGATTGTCCGTCACCCTTAACGGTGCACAAGGAACGATCTGTTCAAAGCTGATGATTTACCGAAAGAAATCTCCTATCAACTTCTCACCAGGTGCTACCGATAAAGATCTGGAAGACTTTTGGGATGCTTACCTGGCTGAAGCAGCAGCGAGACGCAATGCAGCAGCTGCAACTAACCGAAACAACGTTGCAGACGATGCTGCTGATGCAGAGGAAGAGCCTGCAACAGAAGATGAAGAAGCACCCGATGACGCGGAAACAGAAGAGGAAACTCCACCTGCTGACGAAGCTCCAACAACAGAAGAATAAGCGAAAGGCTGCCCGCTAGAGGCAGCCTTTTATTTGTCATTAGCTGCTTGCCGCCGAATCAGAAAAACAAGATGCCCAGTTCTTGTTCTGGACAGAAAAAAGCCCTACATCTGTTTCGGATGCTGGGCTTTTTGGGCTTGATTGTCTTTCGGATGGACCGATTACTTTTTAGGTAATGTTGTTCCTCTGTTGACGATTTTGTAAGGAAGGATGATGGATTTTTCATCAATCTCTTCTTTGTTCATGATTTTAGTCAACAAACGCATCGCAACGGCGCCGATATCATACAGCGGCAACATGATGGACGTCAATTTTGGACGCGCCATTTCAGTTATGCGGGAATTGTTGCTGGCAGTGACTTCAAACGCCTCAGGAACGCTGACATCTGCATTGATGATACCATTCAGCAGGCCGATGGCAAGTTCATCACCAGCTACATATGCTGCATCAACTCCAGCTTCAAGTAATTGTTCAGCCAATAGTTCACCATTTTGAAGAGTCGGCTCGCATTCGAAGATAAGAGCCTCATTAAATGCAATATTTGCATTGACCAAAGCGTTCTTGTAGCCCTTCAGGCGATGCTGTCCATTGATCGGATTGGAAAGAGATGCTGATACGAAAGCAATATTCTTCTTGCCGTTCGCGATCATGTTCGCTACTACTTCTTCGGTTGCGCCGATGTAATCGATATTGACACTTCCAACTTGTTGCTCAGGATCGATTGTTCCCGCCAGCACGACCGGCGTTTTGGAACGGGAAAATTCTGCTCGCAACTCATCTGTGATCTTATTGCCCATGTAGATGATGCCATCCACTTGCTTAGCAAGTAAGGTGTTCAATACTTGGATTTCTTTCTGGTCATTCTGATCGGAGTTCGCTAAAATGATATTATATTTGTACATTGTAGCGATATCATCGATTCCGCGTGCCAAAGATGCGAAGAACAAGTTAGTGACATCAGGTACAATAACCCCTACAGTCGTTGTTTTCTTGCTTGCCAAACCACGGGCGACCGCATTCGGTCTGTAATCCAAACGTTCAATGACTTCCAATACCTTTTTCCTTGTGGATGGTTTCACGTTGGGATTACCGTTCACTACGCGGGAAACAGTTGCCATGGAGACGTTTGCTTCGCGAGCCACATCGTAAATTGTAATCGTTTGTTTTTCCATTTATGTTGCTCCTTATCTCAATTGTTTTCAATTTTTTATTTTCCATTATTCAACATAATGTTGTAAATACTGATTGTTTTACAAGCTTATAAAGAATTTACCATTGTTTCATGAGATATGCAAGCGTTTTATAAAAGTTTTCATGAAAATTTCACATTGCATTATTCAGAAATCGAACCCTCATTATATGCTATAATACTAAAGAAAGGAAGGTGTCACATTAAAAATGCCTTTAAACTCAATTATCAATTTGATGAAAACACAAGATGTCGATATCGTATTTCTCAATGACCCTAAAAATGTCTTTTACGTTTCCTCATACAGGAGCGATCCGCATGAAAGGATCTTGGCAGCTGTCCTGTTCAAGGATGCAAAACCCTTGCTGTTCGTCCCTGCGCTGGAAGAAAATGATGCGCGGAATACCGCTGCGGAATTTGATGTGGTCAGCTACATGGACACGCAAGATCCTTGGACAATGCTGGCAACCAGCATAAAAGAGCGTCATTCCCGCTTGACGGACTGGTCCATCGAAAAAGATTTCTTGACTGTCGAACGCATGGAAGCTTTGCGGACGCATTTCCCGACGGCAACTTTCGGGCACAACATCAGCGAAACGCTTCAGGAAATGCGCCTGATCAAGAATGAACAAGAACTGACATTCATGAAGGAAGCAGGCCATTGGGCGGACGAAGCTCTCAAAATAGGCGCCAAAACGTTGCGCGAGGACATCACTGAACTGGAAGTCGTTGCCGAAATTGAATACCAGCTGAAAAAAAGAGGCGTAGCCGAAATGAGCTTCACCACTATGGTGCTGTTCGGCGAAAATGCAGCCAGTCCCCATGGCGTCCCCGGCGACACCAAACTCAAGCAAAACCAGTTTGTGCTGTTCGATTTGGGAACCATGCACGAAGGCTATGCCAGTGATGTGACACGCACCCTTTTCTTTGGTGACGAGCCATCTGCGCACCAACAAAAGATCTACGATTTGGTGTTGGCAGCGCATGATGAAGCGATGGCTGCGGTTCGCCCCGGCATCACAGCCGGCGAATTGGATGCCGCAGCGCGGACGATCATTGCGGATGCTGGCTACGGCCGCTACTTCAATCATCGTCTGGGTCATGGCTTGGGTCAAGGTGTGCATGAATTTCCATCCATCATGGAAGGAAATGGAATGGCACTCATTGAAGGTATGTGTTTTTCCATCGAGCCCGGCATCTATATCGAAGGGGACATCGGTGTCAGGATCGAGGATTGCGGTTTTGTGACCGCTGAAGGCTTTGAATCCTTCACGCACACGCCCACTGGCATAGACGCCTATTCAAAACTGATCGATTAGTCGGTTGTGCTTGTGCAACAGACTAGCCATAATAAATACAATACGCAACAAAAAAAACAGGCAGATTGCCTGTTTTTTTGTTGCGTTTAAATGTCTTCCACGCTGTCTTTGATTTCTTCGACTTTTTCTTCCACTGCAGCTTTTTTCTCTTCCGCTACGGCTGCAACTTCTTCTTTGCCCTCCTCAGCGATGACAGAGGCAAATTCTTTCACATCAGTGGCTTTCTCTTTGATTTCTTCCTTTACTTTCTTTAAATCATCACCGACATGTTTGGATGTTTCGGAAAATTGTGTCTTAATGGATGAGGTCGTGTCCTTCAAGTTGATTTTGATGTCTTCTGTAGTTTCTTTGGCGACATCCATGAACTCATTGCCCTTTTCTACAGCGATGTCTGCGTAATCGCGCGCTGTATCGAGCAGATTATTGACTTCCTCCGTGATGTCATCGCGCAAGTCTTTACCTGGTTTTGGCGCAAACAATAAAGCTGTTATAGCTGCAGCTGCCCCACCGATGATTGCCCCTAATACAAATCCGCCTTTATTTTTTGTCATAATATTCAATCTCCTTTTCGTTTATGGTTTGGTTGACGCTTCAGTAAGTTTTGAACTTTGTATCCTTCGATTCTTTCTTCGCTTGCCGTTGACGGGCAATTGCCATTGCTGTCCGTCCAAGCTTTCCGACAGTGGAGGAACCGGATGCGCTTTTGACGCCTTTCCCTCCGCCTTTAAGTGATACTGCCAAATTTCTGGTTGATTGGTTCACATCGGAGACAGTCACACCCAAATCGCCGATTGCGGTGAATAAAGGATCTGTTTTGCTGATTTTCCCGTTCAGGTCGTCCACCAACGTGTTGGCTTTATTCAGTAAGCCTTCGACTTCAATCGACAAGTGATCGACATCTTTAGTGATGACAGCCAGGCTTTTATTCGCTTCCTGGGTCACTTTCTCAACTTCGCCTAAGATGTCAGTGACTTTCCTCAATGCCAAGATGATGAAAACCACCAATACCGCAAAAGCTAGCGCAGCAATCAAAGCTGCAATTTCACCATACCCCATTATTTGTACTCACTCCTTCTTAATTCATACTCACATCTGTCAAAGCATTGTACGAATTTTTATAAGATTTATTTCATTTATAATAAAATGATACCATAGACATTTCCGATATGCTATTGAAAACCCTTTAGTTAACGCCAATTCGCTTAGAAATGGATCATGCGGCTCCAGACATGCTTTCTTCAATAAAACGTAACCCTATCTTCATTTTCATAAGCCCCGGAATTTGATACAATGGAAACAGCTGTTCAGAAATGAGGGATTTGAATGATAGATGCAAGCATGCAAGACAGTGCTCTTGCGCAAGATTTGATAGAGGAAGTGGTGACGAATCCGAACATTTTCGTTAAATGGTGGAACAGCATCGCCTGGGAAGAGATTGTGGGCTTGTTTATTTCAAAAGGCATAACCTTGCTTTTTTTGCTGCTCGTCTTTTTCGCTTTAAAACGTATACTAAATTACGTGCTGCACCGGACTTTCGAAAAACAGATATTGACCAAACACATTACGCAGAACCGCGCTACCACTATCTATAAAATAGCCGAGAATGGTTTGCGTTATCTTTTGTTTTTCTTTTTGATCTACGGAGTCCTCTCCATTATGGGTGTCCCTATTGCTACCTTGATAGCCGGTGCCGGTCTTGCGGGTTTGGCGATCGGTCTTGGTGCGCAGCAATTCATCAATGATATCGTGAATGGTTTCTTCATTATCCTGGAATCCCAATTTGATGTAGGTGATCATGTTGTCATCGGCGGAATCGACGGCACTGTCGTGAACGTAGGGCTGCGGACGACACAGATCAAGAGTTTTGATGGAACGTTGCATTTCTTGCCGAACCATACCATCACGACCATCAGCAACCTGTCCCGAAATGATATGCGGGCAATGATCGATATCCTCTTGTATCCGGATACCGATTTTGAAACGGTCGATCAGGTCATCCATGCCGTCAATGAACGGATTGTGCCGGAGCATCCGGAAATCGTCAAAGGTCCGAATGTTGTCGGCATCACCGACAAAGGGAATGGCCAGCTTGCCTATCGGGTGGTTTTTTATACATTGAATGGTCAGCAGTTCAGCGTCCAAAACCTGTTCCTGGGAAGCTACCGTGCCGCACTGTTGGAAGCTGGCATCCAGATTCCGGCCATGCCGTACACCGCGCCGAAAGCATAAACCCCGTACGCAAAAAGTGCTTCGCCCCCAAATGGTTTGGGAGCGAAGCACTTTTTTCTTTTATATGGCGAGGCTTGAAGCAAGCAGCCGCTTCCTATCTTTTGGATGCCACTTCTTCCTTCTCCTCTATTTTCTCTAATTTATAGATGCGGTGGATGCCGTGCACCAGGTGATTCACTCTCGTCAGAATCTCTTTGCGCGTGATGATGCCGATAAACTTGCCATCATCTTCGGTAACGCACAAGAAATTGTGATCGATCAGATAGTTCAGGATGTCTTCAAGGTCCGTCCATGGGCGAATGGTCTGTACATTACTGTCCATCACATCTTCCACTTTGAGTGTTTCCATTTTGTCATAGCGGATCGCATCGATTTCCGTGATGGCCTTGATGATCATCGGTATGGAAATCAGTCCTTTGATGCGGGACTTTGAATCCAATACGGGAATGACGGAATACTTCACTTGGGACAGCACCAGAAACGCATGGTTCAGGTTATTCGAACAATGTACATTGGCGACATTTTCGCCACGGATCATCAGATCCCCGCATGCGTCATTATCCAGCAATAACCCGGCTACTTCGTTACTAATCATTTGTATTTCCTCCTAAAGGGTGTCCATCCGGAGTCTAAGCCGTCGGAAGCACCTTCATTGCATGTGATCAAAGAATTTGAAATTGTTTTTTCAGGTCGACCATTTCCTGATGGCGGTCATTGAAATACGTCACTGTGGCTGTTTTGCCGTCCAGCATGACAATGCAGTAAGTCTTTTCCGTCAGTGTGCCTCGCGGTTGACTGATGCTGCCCGGATTGATGAACAGAATACCATCCTCCTGCTCCGCTTTGGCGATATGGGTATGTCCATAAAATACCAGCGAAGCATTCGCTTGCTGGGCTGCTAGCTTCAATCCGGCTAAGGAGCCCCTCACAGAATGACGGTGCCCGTGGACAACCAGCACATTTTTGTCGCCGGCCTCGAATCGGTATTCGTCGTTCATCTGATAATCATAATCGCAATTCCCCATCACGGTGGACATGATCCCCCAGATCAGATCGGAACTACTCAATTCCGAATCGCCGCAGTGGACAAAATGATCGACCCGATTCGCATATCGCAAAGCCAATTCGTTCAGAATATCCTTTTGGCCGTGACTGTCGCTGACTGCAAGTATTTTTATCATCTAGTCCGCTTCCTTTTCCAGCCAGGCTGCCCAACTTTTCTCAAGATTTTTCAGGGCATTCGCGCGGTGGCTGATCTGATTTTTTTCGACATCGCTCAATTCCGCCATCGTCTTGCCTAAATGCGGCAAATAAAACAACGGATCATATCCGAAACCATTGTCTCCGCTCGGAAACTCGGCGATTTCGCCCTCGACATCCCCTTCGACAACCAGACTCTCCCGATCCGGGTGGGCCAGCACCAACGTGCAATGGAAGTGTGCCTTTCGGGACGGGTTTTTCTGGGACCCAAGCATCGCAAGCACCTTGGCATTGTTGGCGGCGTCGCTTTTCATTCCACCAGCGAAACGGGCTGAAAACACACCTGGTTGGCCATCCAATGCATCAATGCAGATGCCGGAATCGTCCGCCAAGACCGTCATGCCCAATAAATCAGCGATCGTCTCAGCTTTCTTCCGCGCATTGGCTTCAAATGTGTAGCCGGTTTCCTCAACATCCTCTATTTCCGGGTAGTCCAACAAAGTCACGACTTCATAGCCTTTTGGTTCAAAAAGGACGGCGAAATCCTTGGCTTTTCCCGGATTTTTAGTCGCTATCACGATTTTCTTTTTTTCAGTTGTGTTCATCGTATCCCTCATTTCTCAATCATTTTCAATCAAATTTACCAAATCAACTTTTTCAACTGTGAAATTGCTCTGTCCGAGCCAGTTTTCTGCAATATCCGAAAATAGTTTGGGCGAACCCGTCGTATAAAAACGGTATTCGGATGCTTCCTTGTTGTGCGAACTTTCCGCCAAGCGGAAATAGTCCAATAAGGTACTCACCTCGGATACCGTTTCAGCACCGGAATCGATAAGGGTCACACAAGGACCCATCACATTTTGGATGAGCGGTGTCAAAAGCGGATAATGCGTGCACCCCAGAATGAGTGTATCGATCGATTCCTTCAGCAGGGGTTTCAGCGTTTCCGCAACCACTTTTTTGGCGATCGATCCGTTGTATTGGTTGCTCTCCACAAGTGGCACAAATTTGGGGCAGCTCATGCTGATGACCGAAATGCCCTTGTCTTTGTCCTTGATGGTTTGTTTATAAACGTCGCTGTTGATGGTGCCTTTTGTGCCGATTACGGCAATGCGTTCGTTTTTCGAATGTTTTATTGCCGCACGGCTGCCGGGATTGATGACGCCGATCACCGGAATGTCCACGCGCTCACGGATGATGTCCAAGGCGGCTGCGGTCGCTGTGTTGCAGGCGATCACCAACATTTTGATATCTTTCTTCAGCAGAAACTGTGTCATTTCCCATGTATATTGAATCACTTCTTCTTTGGGCCTTGGTCCATAGGGGCATCTGGCGGAATCCCCCAGATAATAAATGGATTCATTGGGAAGTTGTTTCATTGCTTGTTTCACGACGGTCAAGCCGCCGACACCAGAGTCAATAAAACCGATTGCTTTTTTGCTCATGCAGTAACTTCCTTTATTTGTTTTCGTATCTCTATTTTACCTTAAGATGCACTGATTTGGTGAAAATGAGGCAAATTTCATCCGAAATTGCTTCGCTTTTACGGAAAATAGGGTCTCTTTTTCCAGGGTCACTGCCGTTTATTGGCCGTTCAGAAATATCTGTGCTACAATGGTCTCAATTTCAGTAACCAGGAAAAGGAGTGGACACACAGATGAGTTATCAATCGATCGTAACCGTCGTCGACAAAGGAATGATCGACCGCGTCTTCGAAAGCGCGCGCTGCGAAGAGTCCTACTGCGGCACCGTCATTGCCGGCCGCGGATCCGGTATGCACGAAAACAAAAAGTTGTTCAATCTGGCTTTGGAACCGGAAAAGGAAATCTTGCTGGTGTTGACCAAGGCAGAACATTCCGAAAAAATCATCAACCAAATCGAAGAAGCGGTTAACATCACCGCACCCGGGAACGGCATCCTTTTTGGGCTGAACATCAAAAGAGTGCACGGTATCAGGTCATAATCACAAACGAAACTCGTTATATCGCGCAATGCGGTATAACGAGTTTTCATTTTATGTATGGATGGAGATGTCTGTTCAGCCGTTCAGCAAGCGGCGTTGTTCCTCTTCTTTTTTCCAGTCTGAAATATATTTAAAGACCGGAATCAACAGCAGCATCAATCCCAAAACTTTCTTGGCAGTCCACATAAACATCTTCCTTTCAAGTTGCGTGTTGGATTTCTTAACCCTATTATGCCTGATGTTGAAAAAAAACGCCATTGATAGGCATCGCTTGAAAATAGGCTCTATCCACTATTTAAAATACGTGTATAATGAAGAGTACATTTAAGGGGGGAAAACAATTGAATCCTGAAAACGAAAATGCCCGTATTATCGATAACGAACACTTCTCCTATTTATTGATAAGGGATTACCTTCTGGGGAACATCCTTGGCGAACATACCGATGAAATATTGTATTGGGCCGGGAAAGATTTGGCTCGGCAATTCCCATTAAAAAGTCAGGAAGACCTATATGAAGCGATGATTTATTGCGGTTTCGGACAGCTGGAACTGCTCAAAAAAGAAAAAAATACGCAACAATACCGTCTGGAAAGCGATCTGATCACTGTCCGCACCCAAAACGAGCAAGCCTCCTTCCAACTGGAAGCCGGATTTTTGGCGCAGCAGATCCAGATGACGACCGGTCTCCCCTGTGAAGCAAAAGCAGAGATCCTCGTCGGGAAAGACAAGAAAAAAGAAGTCATCATCACCCTGTTCATCGAATGAATCAAAACGCGCAAGCATCCCAGTAGCGAATTGCGGGAATGCTTGCGCGTTTTTTGGGGAATTCTGCGATGTTTGACTGTCCTCCGGCGAAAGCCGCCTTGCCCGGAGCTGAGGACCCGTCCGTTTGCTGTCCTCCGGTGAAGGGATCCTCGCCGGAGCAGGTGCTCTTCTGGATATTCCTCCTCCTGCGGGGAGGCTCTGGCCGGAGGAGCGCATCCGGTACCGTCGATTTCCTCCGGCCAACTACCTTTCGCCAAAAATGACAGCCTCCACCACAAAGTTCCCACAACAAAAAGAGTTGCCGGAAGTCCTGAAACATCAGGGCAACGGCAACTCTTTCTTATTGTTTAGATATATTTTTCAAGCGTTTCTTCAAGCATTTCTTTTGCATGGTAGCCGACTAATTTTTCTACGACTTGGCCATCTTTTTTGATCAACAATGTTGGGATTCCCATGATGCCGAATTGGCTTGGCGTTTGCGGGTTAGCATCCACATCCATTTTAGCGAATGTCACTTTGTCGCCGATTTCTGCATCCAATTCATCGATGATCGGTGATTGCATGCGGCAAGGTCCGCACCAAGTTGCCCAAAAGTCCACAAGTGCGACCCCATTCTTCGTTTCTGCCTCAAAATTTGCATCTGTTAATATTTTTACCATTGTATTTACTCCCTTCACAATTCATCGTTATGTGTTCATTATAGCAGAGGTTTTGCTCAGTACCAATCAATCTGCTCAGCCGCGGAACGTCACGATCGTCGCGCCGTTTCCACCGGCGTTAACCGCTGCATACTCGTAGGACAGCACTTGCGGATGACGCTTCAGCAAGTCGCCCACCCCTTTGCGGAGGGCGCCTGTCCCTTTTCCGTGAACGATAGTGACTTGCGGATAACCCGCCAATAAAGCGGCGTCCAAATACTGATCGACTTCAGCCAAGGCTTCTTCATAGCGCTGGCCTCTGAGATCAAGCTGCGTCGCCACGTGACTGGATGAAGCCGATTTGACAGTGGCAATCTGCCTTTGTCTTCTTTGTTGCTGCGGCTCCTCTTTGATCAGCCTGAGGTCCGACTCCGGCAACTTCATCTTCATGATCCCCATCTGCACGACCCATTCGGCGTTGCCTTTCTTTTCAACGAGTGTGCCCCGCTGGCCATACGTCTCCGTCATGACTTCATCGCCGGGTTTGAACATCTTTTTCTCTTTTTCTTTGCGCAGCACTTTGTTTTTGACCAAAGATTCCTCTTGGCGCAGATCATTGAATTGCTTGCGCAGATCGATCAGCTCGTGTTCTTTGATGCTGCCGGAAGTCCCCATGTTCAGCTGCATTTCACGGATTTCCTGCAACAGGAATTCCGCTTCTTCTTTCGCCGTATCGACCAACTTGTTGGCCTCTTTCTTGGCGTCTTCGATGACTTTTTCCTTGTTGGTTTCCAGTTTTTCGTTGGCGCGCTTCAAATCCGCCAACAACTTGTCGGATTCTTCCAACTGCGCTTGGAGCTGCAAGGATTCTTTTTCGGTGACGCGTCGCTTCTGTTCCAGATCCGCGATCATTTCGTTCAGGTTTTGGCTGTCCACATCGATAAAACTGCGCGCCTGATCGATGATGCTTGGATTCAAGCCGAGTCGCTTCGAGATATCGAAGGCATTGCTTCGTCCGGGAACGCCTATCTGCAGACGGTAGGTCGGAGCCAAAGTCTCTCCGTTGAATTCCATACTGGCATTGATCGTGCCGGAGCGATTGTAACCGTAGGCTTTCAGTTCAGGGTAATGGGTGGTGGCCATGACATAACTGCCGATGCCGCCGATGTAGTCCAAAATCGAGATGGCCAAGGAAGCTCCCTCTTGCGGGTCGGTTCCGGAACCCAACTCATCCAGCAGCACCAGACTTTTGTCGTCGATCTGATTAAGGATCGAGACGATATTGGTCATATGCGAGGAGAACGTACTCAGGCTCTGTTCGATCGACTGTTCATCGCCGATGTCCGCAAAAATTTCCGTAAAAATGCCGATTTGGCTGTCCTCATCCGCCGGTATCTGAAGCCCGGATTGGCCCATCATCTGGATGATCCCGAGTGTCTTCAGCATGATCGTCTTCCCGCCCGTATTCGGACCGGTAATGACGATGGCTTGGTATGCTTCGCCGAGGATCAGATCGTTCGCGACTACGTCATTCTGATCGATGAGCGGGTGTCTGGCTTTCCAGATGGCGATATGGTTTTCTTTGCTGATGATCGGGCGTGTCGCTTTCAGCGAATCGGCATAACGCGCTTTTGCGTTGATGAAATCCAAAGTCGCCAACACTTCGCTGTTCCCGTACAATTCCTGTGTGAAAGGCTCGATTTCCATCGATAATTCATACAAGATCCGTTCGATTTCCGCTTTCTCCTGCGCAGCCAGCTGGCGCAGATGATTATTCAGATCCAGGATGGCTTGCGGTTCGATGTAAAGCGTCTGCCCCGTTGAGCTTTGGTCGTGGACAATCCCGCCGAACTGATTGCGGTATTCGATCTTGACCGGAATCACAAACCGGTCATTACGGATGGTGATGATGGCATCACTGAGGTAGGACGCTTTGTTGCCTCTGATGATGTCATCCAATTTGGTCCGGATATTCTGTTCGCCCTGCTTGATTCCTGTGCGGATTCCTTTCAAGGCAGGCGAGGCATCATTCTGGATCGTCCCATCTTCATAGACGGTTGCTTGGATCCTTCTTGTGATTTCAGGCAATACGACCAGCCTGGCAACCAATTCGTCCAGGACAAAGAAGGAAATCTCGTTGTCTTCGAACCATTGAAAGAACTGGATAATTTCTCTTGTGGTCGACAATACCCGTCCGATTTCGGCGATCTCTTTGCCGTTCAAGGTGCCGCCTATCTCCAGGCGCTTTAGGTGGCTGCGGATGGACTTCAGCCTTGGCATCGGAATCCCGCCTTTCAGGCGCAACACCTTTCTGCCGTCTTCCGTTTCATTTTGCAATGCAACGACTTTTTCCGGATCGGTTTCGGGCCGCAAAGCCTGAATCTGGTCCTTCCCTTGGTCGGTTGCAGCAAAATTCTGGAGCTGTTGTTTTATTTTTTCGAACTCTAATGTTTTGCTTATTTTATTATTCATCTTATTCTCCTAAAAAGTGCTTCTCGCAAAAAAACGGGACGATATAGTGCACTATACAGTCCCTTCTGTTAAATTAACATTCTGTTACTGAATGATGCCGATCCACCAGTCGTAGATCAAACGTGAAAAGTAAGGCGTTTCGGACACCATCCAAGCCGCAAGGTCGCTCTCGACATAGAGCTGTTGGATAAAATCCAATGGAATCATGGATGCGAGCGTCAGCAACAGGAAGATCCCGATGTAGTGCATCAGGAATCCGAGCACGCCGCCACCCAACTGATTCAGCTGTTTGATGATCGGGAAGAACGCCAATGAATTCAGCATGCTCCCGACAAATCTCGTGACAAGCCAGCCCGCGAACAACAACAGGACGAACGCCAATCCGTTATAAAACGCCTGATCCAGGACGAATGACACTTCTTCTGTGTAAAAAATCAATTCTTTGCCGAACTCGACGGATGGGTACGGAACCAATAGATCGATTTTATCCGCGACTATGGCATAGTATTCTCTGGCGACCAAGAAAGAAATGAAATATCCCAGGGTGTAGACAACCTGCAGAATAAGTCCTCTTCTGACGCCAGTATAGATGCCCCACAATAGTGAGAGCACTATGATCAACGTAAGCATTTTTTCACCTGATTTCTACAGTCTTTTTACTACTTTTTTCCATCGTGCTCGTGATTTTTGGTGTAAGGCGGAATGGCATTTTCAGCATTCCTGTTGACACCCAAAGCCGAACGCACTTGGGTTCTGTGTTGCGCCCGTTTTAGTGCCGCCTCGGAAGCGGTTGTCGTCTTCGTCAATTTTGAATTGGATTTCCTGGCCGGCAGTTCGTTGGCTTCGCGGGCAGCTTGTTGCAGTTCACTTATTGTTGCAGGCATAGAGTTGACTGTTTGGCTCTCTTTATCGCGCTTAATCCCAGAAAAGTTAGCCACTGCCTTCTTAGCGGCCGCATTATCGGTCATTTTTTCTGCATTGTGTTCCTTTTCAGGCGTTTCAACCGCTGTTGCCTCGGGTTCACTTGCTTGTGTAGCTGCTTTCTCCTCTGTCGGGGGAACGGCGTCAGTTTTTGGTTCAACGTCGGCAACCGCTTCAGGTTCGGGCTTCTCAGCTAAAGTCTTCTCCGGCTCAGCCTGTTCTGTTTCCTCAACGGAAGCGGAGTGTGTAACGCTTTGGCTTTCCTGCAAAGCCTTCTCTAGCTTCGCCACTTTCAGCAACAGTTCTTCCATCTCAAGTTGTTTCGTGATCTGATCGGAAATGGCGTTCACAGCCACTAGAATGCCGCGCTCCTCCCGACCAAGCGCCGGTGCTGCTTGTTTGATCTGTTCCAATTGCGCATTGACCAATTCCGATACAGCAGTCAAATGCTCAGGTGCTTTATTTCCCACAATCGTATAGGTCTTCCCTGCTATGATTGTTTTGAATCTTCTCTTGTTTTCTGTCATATTCAAAGACCTCCATTAAAAAACTGTCTAATATATTTTAACATAAATCTTGCAGATTGCAGTATAAACCTCTTCCTGTTCGCAAACCTGCCCATTTACCGGAAATAGCCGGCGACTCCCATCGCATTTCATCATCAAGAAGTGCCCTTCCTGTGATAGAATAAGGGATGCTACCAACAAAAAGCTGCACAGAAAAATCAAATAGAGCAAGGATGAGTATATGTCTAATGTCGTATTGAAAGTAACGATGGGCCAACTGAAAAAGATGGCCGTCTTTTATCAGGATTATGCTGTGAAACCAGTGCCGCACAGCCTTTTCACAGCCAAAAAGAACCAGACCACCATCACCGGTTACAACTCCGGTAAAGTGCTGTTCCAAGGTCAGAACGCCGAAAGCGAAGCAGCGCAGTGGCAAGCATCCAGCGAGAAGGTTGGGGATTCAAAACTCCCTGTCGCAAAAAACGGCCTAAAAAAAGAGGCCCCGAGCAAAACCGGCCTCCCTGCAGGCTTTTCCACCTGGTCCGTCATCGGCAGCGATGAAGTCGGCAACGGCAGTTATTTCGGGCCCTTGACGGTCTGTGCTGTCTACGCGTCCGCCGAACAATTGCCCTTGCTGAAAAACATGGGCGTCCAGGACTCCAAAGCGCTGACGGATGCCCGCATCATCACCATCGCGAAGCAGTTAGTCCAGCAAGTCCCGCACAGCGTCATCAACTTGATGCCCGAGAAATACAATGAGGTCCAACCGACGATGTCCCAAGGGAAAATGAAGGCTTTGCTGCACAACCAAGTGCTCGATCAGCTGTTGAAGAAAATCGCTCCGGAAAAGCCCAAAGCGATACTGGTCGACCAGTTTGAATTGCCTTCCACGTATTTCAAGCATATCGCCGATCAAAAAGTGCAAGTGAAGGAAAACATTCATTTCCAGACAAAAGGCGAATCCCACCATCTGGCGGTGGCGGCGGCTTCCATCATCGCCCGCTACTACTTCCTGAAGACCTTGGCGGACATGACCGCAGCCTCCGGTTATCCGATCCCTTCAGGCGCCGGCGCCAACGTCGACCTGATTGCTGCGGAAATGTATCGTGAAGGCGGCTTGGAGCTGCTGGACAAATACACGAAACTCCACTTCGCAAACACCCAAAAAGCCATCCGATTGGCGAACAGATAGTAACAAAAGCGGAACGGGTTCGTTCAGCCTGAAAGAAATTTAGGAAATCGTGCCAACTGAGCATCGTAGAGCGCAATATGCTGAGAGACTTCCTGCGTCAGCAGGTTAGTCGAATAGTATCCTTGGCTCGTAGAGACAAGGGGTTCCTTTATCCTTTCCGAAGGGCTAACCCGTGAAGCTAGCCTACAAAAAAACGATTCGCCTCTGAATGGCGAATCGTTTTTTTATGTTGTTCAGGAAAATGAAGCAAGCTGGCCCCTTAACGGATTGCAGCTCCGCATTCGGTTTCCAGAGCCGCAACCAATTTGGCGAAGGCTTTGTTGATGTCTTCATCGACAAGCGTCGCTTCAGGGTTCAGGAATGACATGGAATAAGCAACTGACTTCTTGCCGTCCTCGATGCCTTTGCCTTGATAGATGTCGAACAGATGGACATCTTTCAGGAATTTCCCGCCGTTTTCCTTGATGGTCTTGACGATCTGTTGGTGTGTGACGGTTTCATCCACCAATAAAGCCACATCGCGGGTCACGCCAGGGAATTTAGGGATCGGCTGTTGCGTGATCACTTCCTTCGGTGCGGCGATGATCGCTTCGAAATCGATTTCGAAAGCATACGTTTCCTTCAGGTCATAGGCATTTGCCGTTGCCGGATGGACTTGGCCGACATAACCGATATAGGCATCGCCCAGATAGACGGCAGCCGTTCTGCCTGGATGCATCCATTTCAGGTCTTTGGCAGCTTCAAAACGGATCTGATCGCTCAGGCCCATCGTCTCGAAATACCCATCCAATACCCCTTTGGCATGATAAAAGTTGACGGGTTCAGCAGCCATTTGCCAATCTTTTTGGTAGGCCATTCCTGTCATCACGCCGGCCAAACGTTCTGCTTCAATCGGCAAAACGCGATCAGCTGACGGGAAGAAGACGCGACCGATTTCGTAAAACTGGATATCCGTGTTCTTGCGGGCAACATTGTAAGCGGCATTGTCCAGCAGCGTGCTCAACAAGTTCATCCGCAACGTGCTGCGGTCTTCGCTCATCGGCCAAGCCAAACGGATGCCTTCCTTGTCTTCGACTGCGTATTCCCGCGCTTTTTCGGCGGTAGTCAAGACATAGCTGATGTTCTGGGTAAGTCCCGCACCTTCCATGAATCTTCTGGTGATGCGCATCGTGTGTTGTTTAGGCGTCAATGCAGTCGGCAAAGCCGGTGTGATCGGCAATGTTTCCGGAAGATTGTCGTATCCGTAGATGCGTGCGACTTCTTCGAGGATATCCGCATAGATGGAAATATCCCATCTTCTCGGCGGTACAGCAACAGTGAATGTTTCGCCGTCAAACGTCGAGGCAAAGCCCAACTGGTTGAAGATTGCAGTCACTTCGTCGCTGGAAATGGCAGTCCCTAACGAACGGTTGATTTTTTCCAAAGTGATGACCACTTCCGTATCCTTCACTTCCACAGTATCGACGGAAGCCGTACCGGCAACGACAGTGCCTCCAGCCAACTCATGGATCAGTTCAGCCGCATGTTGTCCGGCTGTGCGGATTGTCGCTACGTTGATGCCTTTTTCGAAACGGGAACTGGATTCGCTGCGCAAGTTGAACTTCCCTGCTGTTTTGCGGATCAAAACCGGATTGAACAAAGCCGCTTCCAGAGCGACAGTCACAGTTTCATCGGTGATTTCTGAATCCAGACCGCCCATGACGCCCGCCAATGCAATCGGCGCAGTGCCGTTCGTGATGACGATGTTATCCGTGTCCAGCGTTCTTTCCACTCCGTCAAGAGTAGTCATCGTTTCGTTCGCTTTGGCACGGCGGACGATGATTTCCTTGGAACCGATTTGATCATAATCGAAAGCGTGCAGCGGTTGGCCGTATTCCAACAGGATATAATTCGTGATGTCGACTACGTTGTTGATTGGACGGATGCCGCCGTTCATCAATTTGTTCTGCAGCCAAAGCGGACTTTCCGCGATTTTTACGTCTTTGATCACTTGGATATGATAGGCAGGCGCATCGTTCGTGTCCTCAACGGCAACTTTGATGTAATCCGCTACAGAACCTGTTTTTTCGGAGACCGGAGCCTCCGGGAATTTCAATTGCTTTGTTGTAGATGGCTGCGACTTCATAGGCGGATCCGCGCATGCTCAAAGCATCGGCACGGTTCGGCGTGATGTCGATGTCCAGGATCGCATCATCCAGTTCCAACAAGTCAACGACTTCCGTTCCGGGAACAGCATCAGCAGGCAGGACAAAAATCCCATCCGCATATTTTTTTGAAACAACACTTTCAGAGTAGCCCAATTCAGCCAACGAACAGATCATTCCGTTCGATTCTTGGCCGCGCATCTTGCCCTTTTTGATTTTTGCGTTGCCGGTGATCCGTGCGCCATGCAAAGCCACTATGACTTTTTGGCCGCCAGCCACATTCGGCGCGCCGCAGACGATCTGAATTGGTTCCTCAGCCCCGATATTCACTTGGCAGACATGCAGATGGTCCGAATCAGGATGGTCGACCACGGACAACGTTTCGCCGACAACGATTTTGGACAAACCTTTGCCAGGATAGACGACGTCGTCCACCTCGATACCCGTGCGGGACATTTTTTCAGCCAATTCTTCAGGTGTTACATCGGATAGATCTAAATACTCTTTTAACCATTTATAGGAAACTTTCATTTCATTACTCCTTCACATCAAATTGACTTAAGAATCGGATGTCGTTCTGATAGAAGTGGCGGATATCATCCACTCCATATTTCAACATCGCTACACGCTCTTGCCCAAGCCCGAAAGCAAAACCGGAATATTTCGTGGAATCGATCCCCGACATTTCCAGAACATTCGGATGCACAATGCCGGATCCCAGGATTTCGATCCAACCGGTTTGTTTGCAGACATTGCAGCCGGATCCGCCGCATTTGAAGCAGCTGACATCGACTTCGACAGAAGGTTCAGTGAACGGGAAGTAGCTCGGACGCAAACGGATTTCGCGCTCTTCGCCGAACAATTTTTTGGCGAAGACGGCAAGCGTGCCTTTCAGATCAGCCAAAGTGATGTTCTCGCCGATGACCAATCCTTCAATCTGGTGGAATTGGTGTGAATGGGTCGCGTCATCGCTGTCGCGGCGGTAGACTTTCCCCGGGCTGATCATCTTCAATGGTCCTTTGGAGAAGTCATGCTTCTCCATCGTGCGCGCTTGGACAGGCGACGTATGCGTACGCAGCAACATCTCATCCGTGATGTAGAAAGTGTCCTGCATATCGCGGGCCGGATGATCTTTCGGCAAGTTCATCTTTTCGAAATTGTAGCTGTCCTCTTCCACTTCCGGTCCGTCCACGATCTTGTAACCCATCCCGAAAACAGATCCTCGATTTCTTCGTTGATCTGCGTCAGGACATGTGTCGTGCCTTGGGCGATTTTTTTGCCCGGCAAGGTGACATCGATCGTTTCAGCCGCGATTTCGGCTTCCATTTTTTTGATTTCCAGCGCATCTTTTTTGGCTTGGATGGCGGCTTCGATGTCGTCGCGCAGTTCATTCGCCAAAGTTCCGATGACGGGACGCTCTTCAGGGCTTAAATCCTTCATCCCTCTCAAAGCTTCTGTGATCGGCCCTTTTTTCCCCAAATAGGAAATGCGGACTTGATTCAATGCCTGCAGATCCTCTGCAGATTCGACTTGCTGTAAGGCATCTATACGTAATGTTTGTAATTTTGCTTTCAATTCCATGTTCTGTCCCCTTTTCTTGAAAAAATGCAAAAAAATCCCATCCCTGGTAAGGGACGAGATTTTCGTGGTACCACCCTTGTTTCGCTGCAAGCAACGACACTTCATTTGTTTAACGGTAATAAACCGGAACTTTATTCATTGCACAGGGCAAATCCCAAAGTCAGCTCGGGGAGTGAAAAATCACAATCGGCTTCTATAAAGGCTCGCAGTCAATGGCCATTATTCCCTGAAAAAAGCTGCAGATCGTGAAGGTTCCCTTCAACGCTTTTCATATTCATTTTACTTACTTTGCCAGTTTACCCGGAAATGCCGTTTCCGTCAAGTTCGGATTAGACCCAAGCATCCGACCAAGATTGGATTTCCAGCATCACATTGTTCAAAGCTTTCCCTTTTTCGGACAATCCATACATCACTTTGATTGCCGCCGCAGGATTTTCGGTTCTTACTACAATTTTTTCATCTTCCAGCTCTTTTAAGCGTTCCACTAATACTCGATCACTGACATTAGGTATCTGCACGGCCAATTCCTTGAATCGTTTATCTCCGTCCATCAAGACTTCGATGATTAAGCCGGTCCATTTTTTCCCTAAAATAGAGAATGTTTTTTCAAACTTTGGACAAATACATTTTTTTACTTCCAGCATTTCATTCACAGCCTTCACCTCTTTGACCTATTATAAACACCCTCATTTCCCCTGTCAAAGGGAATGTGCCTTTTGTCACAAAATGTTTACAAAAAATAAGCATCCTGCTCCGCAATCTGCACTAACTGAAGTAATTCCTCAGAAAAATGCTTGTGGCCGCCGCTTCCTTCCATCCGAAAAGGAAAAGAATCACGAATGAATGCTAGTCAGGAATTCGGCAGTCCGCTTGCTCGCATACAAAAAGTTCATGTCTGTTTTCTATAATAGGATAGGAATTTCACAAAGGCAACACTTTTTCACGTTTAATTGAAAAAATAGCGTTTTTTTCATGCATTTCTTCAGCCGACGAAGTGATAAAGCAGAATGCCTGCCGCAACTGCGACATTCAGAGACTCCGCTTCTCCGAAGATCGGGATGTACAGATTTTGATCCGTCAGTGCCAATATTTTTTTCGAAACGCCATTTCCTTCGTTACCGAGCACCAACGCAACCGCATCAGTCGGGGAAACGGTCCGGTAATCGACAGCCGCTTCATTCAGTTCGGTTCCGTATACCGGGATACCGTTGTTCTTCAATTCGGGGATCAACTCTTGCAGATCGCCACGATATACGGGCAGATGGAAATGGCTTCCTTGCATGGAGCGCAGCACTTTGTCATTGTAGAGATCCACCGATCCCTCCCCTAAAATGACCCCTGTATACCCGGCTGCATCCGCCGTTCGGATAATGGTGCCGACATTCCCTGGATCCTGGACCTGATCCAAAAGGATGTATTTGCCTCTGTATTCCAAAATCGGGACGGCTTCAGGAATCTGAACAATCGCAACGACTCCTTGCGGCGTCTCGGTCTGGGCCAAGCTCGCGAGGATCTCCTGGGAAACGAGGATGATGTCCCCTTCGGCAATCTGCAGATCCGACTGTTCGTGAAAAGCTTCTGTCATCACGACTTCATGGATGTTCGCATCTGCTTTGATGGCTTCCTTCAAAAGATGCGTCCCCTCGATCAGATAAGCGCCCGCCTCTTTCCGGCCTTTAGCGGTCTGCAGTTTTTTCCATTGTTTTACTTTTTGATTTTTCATCGATGCTATCTTTTCCATTTTGTAACTCCTCAGTTCAACATATTCCCTATTATACCGCATATATTATGCCCTTTTCATCTAAAGATAGAAAAAAAGAGACTGGGGAACTCCCAATCTCTTCGAAATTGTTAATGTATATTAGCCACCGATATAATTCAGCGGATCCACTAATGCCACCATTTTCATGAACTTCAAAATGGAGATGAACCCCAGTTGAATCGCCTGTTGTACCCATTATTCCAATTTGTTGACCTTGACTGACGGTTTGTCCAGGTGCGACCAATAATCCTGGTTGCATATGTGCGTATAATGTTTCAACGGTCACACCATTGATTGTGCCATGGTTGATTACCACATAGTAGCCAAAGCTAGCGTGATATGTTGCTGTTACAACAGTCCCGGATTGTGCAGCAGAAATAGCTCCACTGCCCGCAATATCTTGCCCTCTATGCAATTCAGAGCCACCGGTGATCGGTGAAAGACGATATCCGAACGGAGATGAGTAGTAGCCACTTGCCGGTTTTATGAAACCACTAGAATTTACAGTATAACTACTGGATGCAGTCGTAGTTGGTGCTGCTGATGCAGTCAGATTGTTAGCTGCCGTTGCTGCTGCTGCAACTGCTGCCGCTTCAGATGCTGCTTGTTCGGCTGCTGCTCTTTCAGCTGCAATTCTTGCTTCTTCTGCCGCCATATCATTGCTGATTGTTTCTGTTTGTGCAGCCAAGTCAGCTCTGGTTGATTCCAAGCCATTTTTCTCGGCTTCAGTCAACTCGTAGTTCTCGATGACTTGCGCGATTTGGACGTCGATTTCAGCTTTTTGGGCTACGACATTATTTTTTGAAATCAGAATGTCTTGTCTCAATGCTTCAGCAGCAAGTTTTTCTTCTTCAACAGCCACTTTGCTGTCTTCGACTTTTTGCTGATCCGCTTCCTGTTGTTCCACGATGTCCTTGTTGGCAGTCACAATCTTTGAAACGACCGTGATTTTTCCGACTAGGTCAGAGAAATTCTCTGAAGACAACAGCATTGAAGCTATATCCGTAACACCCGCATCCGTTTGGATATAACGAGCCTGCGTATTTAATTTTTCGGTTCTCTGGTCGATGACCACTTGTAATGCTTCAATTTCAGCTTGCAATTCCAGAATTTTTGATTCGATATCAGCTAATTTTTGCTCTTGAGCCGCTAACCGATTCATCAATTCATCCAATTGCGATTGAAGTTCATTCACTTTTGTTTCCAAGTTTGCTTTTTCGGATTCCAAAGTATTCAATGAATTTGATTTTTCTTCAATCTGCGATTGAATCGTATTCGTTTCTAATTGCAAAGCATCTTTTTGTTGTTGTAATTCTTCCAATGTAGCCGCTTGAGCAGTAAATCCACCTGCAATCGGACTAAGCAATAAGATTGATGCGAACAACGCGATATGTTTTTTTCCCAATTATACTTCTCCTCCTGTTTCTTCTACGAGATGAAGTATATCAAAATTAAAATACTATTACATGATAGAAATATGACAATTGTATTTCAATTTGTTACGACAGTCGGAAATTCTGAAATATTGTTCAAATTTGCACAATGCCTTCCGAAGACAGCCATCATTTGATTGTTTGCGCTTGCAGCGATATACTTAACCTGTACCAAGCAGTGCCTCCGCCATCGCTCTTCAGGAAAGAAAGGAGCAAAAAGCATGAAAATCGATCCAAAAGATTTGCACAAACCGGGTACGGATAATCTTCCTCCTGGCGTCTACAAAGAAGTTGGCCCTAGAGGGGGCAAAATCACCGGCAGCAAAGAAGTCCACATTGTCGAAGGGCACAGACTTCCGCCTACAAACAAAGCCGGAAACAAATGGATCAAAAAAGACTGATTATTCGCCTATCACTGATCACTTGAACGATTCAGGGCGGAGGAACTTTGGATTTCACTTCAGAAAAGGACCGTGCAGCTCGAGCCGCACAGTCCTTTTCTTGTCTGATGCTTTATTTTGCCAACAGTTCTTTGATGATTTTGGAGACGAGTGCTTTGTCGGCTTTTCCGTCCAGCACCTGCATCGAGAATTTCATCGCATCCTTCAACGGCATTTCGGCTACCCCATTTTCGGCCAAAAAGAAGCGGACCTCTCTTTCGTCCATCATTTTAGGGACATAAGCCTCCAGAATGGCCAATTTTTTCTGGTTCTCTTCAATCAGATCCGTGCGGTCGACTTGTTTCGCATAGTCGATGGCTTCGTTGTTTTTCTTGATGTCCTTCAGAAAAACATGGATTTGCTCTGCTTCGGTCATCTCGCGTTTGTTGTCGATCAGGAAAGAATCGTACTCCGTTTTGATGAGACGCAGGACATCCGCCTTCAATGTGTCTTTGTCTTTTCTTGCTTGGATGAAATCCTTGTTCACTTTTTCTTTCAATGTCATGATTACAGGTCTCCCTTCGATTCTTTAGTATGGGCTGTTTTGATATCTTTTTGCTGCAAGGGTCAGCCTTCACCCCTCATTTTAAGGAAAAGAAGCTGAATTGGCAAATCTCTGCTACCCGTTCCCGATATTGGCTGGATTGCATGCCTGAAAAACCCAATGAAAACAGACGCTGTAGATGGCGTATAACCATAATGAGCGGTAAAATTAGGGCGAACAAAATACCCTTCAGAAAATACTCCAATTCATTCGCGAAAGAGGGTGTAAGTATGCCGTACTTTTGGACTTTTGAATCAGATTTGCCAAGCGATATGGGAGTGGAAACATTCAGCTTAGCTCATATTATTGTCCTCAGCCTATCTGCAATCATCATCTATTTCATAATCCAGCTCTATCGCAAGCAGGCTGATTTTGGCCGAAGAAACATAAAAATGACGATAGTTGCCTATATTGGTTATGCTCTATTTTTCGCGCTGGATTTGGTGTGCTTTTTTCGGTGATTTTTCCTTCTTTATAAACCTGTTGCTTCCGCTCCACCTCTGCAGCGTATCGGCAATAATGGGGACGGCCGCTGTTTTTTCAAACAATCGCCTGTTGCAAGAATTCATGTATGGAATCAGTTTGCCGGGCGGATTGGTTGCCATGGCAAACCCTAATCTGGGGCCTTATCCTCTTTTAAGTTTCAATTTTATGGAATATACTCTGACACACCTATTACTGATTCTGCTTCCTTTGCTTTTTGTGTTCGGTGATGGCTTTCATCCGGATATCAAAAGCTTACCGCATTCCATCTACTTGGCAGCGCCTTTCATCGGTATAGCTTTCTGGGTCAACCAAACGATCGGCAGCAATTATATGTTCCTGAACCAAATAGAAACCGGGACGATACTAGTACTTTTCGACAAATGGCTGGGAACACCCGGCTACTTGATTGCGGTCCTCGGATCCATTGTCATCGTCTGGGCTATCCTTTACGCGCCATGGGAAATTTCCAGAAGGAGAAGTTTTTCGGGTTGACGAGTCGGCCTGAGGTGGATATACCAAAAAACAGAAATGCTGATTGAACAGCATTTCTGTTTTTTTTACGCTATAAAACTGTAAACAGTTTGTTTATTTCAATAGCTCGTACATGGCATCCGCGTAGATGGCGGTCGCGCGGAATAGATCATCCAGAGCGATGAATTCGTTCGCTTGGTGCATCGTATCGATGCTGTCGGGGAACATCGCGCCATAGGCAACGCCGCGTTCCAACAGGCGTCCGTAGGTTCCGCCGCCGATGGATTGTTCATGCCCTTTCAGGCCGGTATGTTTTTCATAGACAGCCAATAACGTTTTTACCAACGGATCGTCAGCCGGCACGTAATGCGGCAATTTGCCGTGTCCACCTTTTGCGATCGTCACGCCATAGGAAGCCAATGCCGCTTCCAACTTGATTTCGATGCCTTCTTCGGAAACGCCTTGCGGGTAACGGAAGTTCAAAGCCACTTCGCCGCCAGTTGTGGGTGTGAAAGTGAAAATGCCGGCATTCATAGTCAATTCACCCATGACCGAATCCGTATAAGCCAAGTTCAATTTACGTGCATCGTGTTGCAGGTGGATACGATCTGCGATCAATTCGAGGAATGTAGCCGCTTGTCCGCCGAAGTTGAATTTGTTCAGGAAAGTGGCAAGATAAGTTCCCGCGTTCACGCCGGCAGCCGGATTCATGCCATGAGCGGCTTTACCGATCAATTCGACCGTTACTTGTTCCCCTTCCACAGAAATAGTTCCTTTGACCGGATTGTTCTCAAGGAAAGCAGCGAATGCCTGCTCAATTTTGTCGGCCTCCGGGCTGATGAATACGGCAGTCGCATCCTGAGGGACCATGTTTTCGCGCAGACCTGCATCAAAGCTCAATAGCTCGTTCTTGCCGCCTTTGTTGTCGCCTCTGAATTGGACCATGAATGTCTGCATGCCTTTTTCACCATTGATGATCGGGAACTCAGCATCCGGAGAAAAACCGAAATCCGGAATCCGTTCGTTTTCAAGATAGTGGTCCATGCATTTCCAGCCGCTCTCTTCATCCGTGCCGATGATGACGCGGACCTTTTTGGAAATCGGCAATTTCAGGTCGCGGATGATCTTCAATGCATAATAGGCAGCCATCGTAGGCCCCTTGTCATCGCTGGATCCGCGGGCGTAGATGCGGTCATCGATGATGACAGGCACGAAAGGATCAGTATCCCAGCCGGTTCCGGTAGGCACAACATCGACGTGGCCGAATACACCCATCAATTCTTCGCCTTCGCCGAATTCGATATGTCCAGCCAGATTGCCGACATTTTTCGTGATGAAACCGTCGCGTTCGCCGATAGCCAGGAAGGCTTCGAGAGCTTCTTTAGGGCCTGGTCCGACCGGGGCATCAGGGGTTATTTTCGAATCGTCCCGCACACTGTCGATCCGCAATAATGTGAATAAATCCTCCAACAGTTCCGTTTTTCTGACTTCCACTTCTTTTTTCCAATTGATTTCCATACGCACACATCCTAACTTAAAATATCATGCTATCATCATATCATTTTTGGCAAAATAACCAAATAAAAGCTTGGTATTTAGGCCCAACAACCCGCAATTTCTTAGCCTTTTTTAATCGACTCCGGCAGATGTTCCCGCAATGCCGCAAGTTCCTCATCGCTCAATGGACGATAGTCCCCTTTTGCCAATTGCTCATCCAAATGCAGGGGCCCCATCGTCAACCTTTTCAGGAAAGTGACCTCTTTCCCGCAGGCCAGCACCATCCGTTTCACTTGATGGAACTTCCCTTCTTTGATCGTGATCTCAACCTCTGAGCAATCCTTTTCTTCATCATAGCGCAGGAGCTCCAGTTTTGCCGGTAGGCAACGGTAGCCATCTTCCAGTATGAGTCCTTCAGCAAAGGCTTTTTGGTCTTCTTCCGTCATCCGACCGGCAACTTCCGCGAAGTAGATTTTGTCCACATGTCGTTTCGGCGACAACAGGAAATGCGCCAATTGGCCATCGTTCGTCAACAGCAGCAATCCTTCCGTATCCTTGTCCAGTCTGCCCACGGGAAAGAGCTCCTGCTGATGCAGTTCGAAAGTCAACAGGTCGATGACTGTCTTTTGGTGATTATCCTCCGTCGCACTGAGGACGCCCTGCGGCTTGTTCATCATCAGGTAAATGTATTCCTGATAGCTGACAGGATCTCCACCGACCAGAATTGTGTCCTTTTCGCTGTCCACTTTGGCTTCGGCTTTCGTTTCAATTTCCCCATTGACCGTCACCCATTTCTTTTTCAATAACACTTTGACTTCTTTCCTGGATCCGAATCCGGAATTCGACAACAGTTTATCCAAACGCATATTTTTTCTCCCTTATAAACCAAAAAGCACCCACTAAGGCTGCTTTTCGGTTTCGTTTATTTTATTTGATGCGCATTTTTCTGCGCAGGCCATTCGCTTTGGCGCCCAAAATGTCATCAGCGATGCGCAATTTCAGGGTCAGGAACAAGTAGACGAAGCCTCCGACTGCCGCTACGATGGCGACAACCACAAGTGCAGTCAACTTGCGATCGATCGGAATGACCAACATGCTGGCTTTCAAGGCGATGAACGCGCAGGCCGTCATGACCAAGGCGACTGCCAAAATTTTCCCGGTTTTCCGCAAGGTGTCAACCAGCCCGAAATGGGTCAGGTGATAGATTTTCCAACCGCTCAACAGCACAGTCACGATGAATCCGATCGTAGTCGCAACCAATGCGCCTGCCGTATCGAACAAAGCCAACATCGGATACTGCATGACCACTTTAACCGCTAGTCCAACCAACAGATAGGAAATCATTGTCTTATGTCGGCTCAAAGACTGCAAAATCGATCCGAGAACCGTGAACAGTCCCAAAACGATGCTCATCAGAGCCGATACCGCCAATAGCGTAGGACCTACCGGATGAAGCGGATAGAACACGTTGTAGATCGGTTCTGAAACAATCATCATCCCCAATGATGCCGGAAGCATGATGAAAGCGAAAAGTTGGATGATCTCCCTCACCTGGCTCTGCAGTACACGGAAGTTTCCTTTCGTGAACTCGGCGGCAATCAGAGGCACAGCTGCTGTGGCCATCCCGACCGCCAAGGAAACGATGATCATGATCAGTTTGTCCGCGTTGAAACTGAACAGTCCGAAAAGATCTTCGATTTCTTTGCCGGAGTAGCTCGTCAGGTTCTCCATCATTGGTTTGAACGTCACTTGATCGATCAGCTTAGCGAAAGTGATGCCTGAACCGATCAGGATGAACGGGATCGATTCCTGCAGCATGCTCTTGATGGCCGCAGTGGTCTGGATGTTGCTGGAAGGTTCACTGTTGGCGATCAATGGCTGATATTCGGCCATTTTCTTTTTGTAATAAAAAAGCAGGATTATGGTTGCAACGATCGCGCCCACCAACGCCGCGAAAGTGGAATGCGCAACAGCTGTTGCGATGCTGCCATCCAGAAGTTGCATCACAATGTAGGTGGCTCCCAGAATGTAGATTACCCTGCCGACCTGTTCGAACACTTGCGAGATCGCTGAAGGCACCATATCCTGATAGCCCTGGAAAAAACCGCGCATCAAGCTCATGCCTGGCACCAGCAATAAAGCCGGAGCCAACGCCCGGATCACCAATGCTCCGTCTTCTGGTGAAGCTGCCGGGCTGTTCTCAGCGATCATCGGTGCCAAACCATACATCAATGCGGCACTGACGGCACCCGTCAAAATCATGAAGAACATGCTCTTCTTGAAGATGTCGATTCCGGTGCGGTATTGATTTTTTGCATTGTATTGGGCCACCTGCTTGGACATCGCTGCAGGGAAGCCTGCTATCCCGATCGAAAGGAACAGCTGATAAGGTGTGTAGCCTATCGAATAAAGGGCATTGGCCGTGTTGGCCGCATCCGTCGAGCCCATCAAGGCATTCCATGGGATAATGTAGAGAGCGCCGATCAAGCGGGAAAAAATGCTCCCGAAAGTCATCCAAAAAGTCCCCTGCACCATCTTATTGTTGGTTGTTTCATTTTCTTCGTTAATTTTTCTATCTGTTGACATTTGCAACCTGCTTTCTTCCCGATGAACGAAAGATAATAATACCATCACTCAAGTATTTTACCAAAAATCCGGGTTTTTTCAATCTATAGCAGTCTTATTTTGCAAAATCCTAACAATTTCAAAATAATCCCTGACATTTCCAGGCTAAACGCCCCATTTCTTTGCGTGCGTTTTCATACCATCACCTAAACGTTTATGGTAAAATGTAAGTGTGGAAAAGAACTGATCCGATCCATTTTTTTGCCAAAATCACAATTCACAGGCACTTGGATTTCAACGCTGTCACGTCAACCGTGTCGCACAGGCTGCAATAGAAAAGAGGAATAAAAATGAACACCTCAAGAAAGGGGTTCAGACATTTATTCGGAGTCATCCTTTCGCTCCTGCTTTTCTTCACCTTTTCGGCAACGCCTGCTTTGGCTGCTACCTCGCAGATTATTTACCAAGGTTCTACATCCAATAAGGTTGTTGCCTTAACGTTTGATGATGGATCGGACGGATATTATATCCAATCAATTCTGAACACATTATCAGCCAATAATGTAAAAGCCACTTTCTTCCTCACTGGTCAAGGTGCTGAAAATCATCCACAGGCAATCAAGAACATTGTCGCAGCTGGCCATGACATCGGAAACCACTCCTATAACCATCCGGATTTCACAACCGTATCGACGACCGAGATGACAAATCAACTCAACCGAACCGAAACAATCATCGCAAACCTCACAGGCAAGAGCACAAAACCATTCTTCCGCGCTCCTTTCGGATCCTATAACAGTACCGTCCTGCAGACTGTCGGAAACGCCGGCTATACTTACACATTCCAGTGGACTATCGACTCGCTCGACTGGACAGGCAATTCCGCCACTGACATCTACAACCGCGTCATCAACAACGTCGTGCCGGGAGCCATCGTATTGCTTCATGCCGGTTACGGTGCCAACGGGACGACTGCCGCATTGCCGAACATCATCAATCAGCTGCGTGCGATGGGCTACTCGTTCGTGACCCTTTCTCAGCTTATGAACACCACAAGCACGCCGGGAACAGGAACGAGCTACACAGTCCAAGCTGGTGACACGCTTTATGCGATCGCCTTGCGTTATGGCGTGACGGTCCAAGCGATCGTTAATGCAAATGGCATTACCAACGCCAACCTGATCCGGGTCGGACAAATTTTGACGATTCCAGGGACAGGCACACCGACTACTCCTACGACTCCTACAACGCCCACAACCGGCACGTCCTATACAGTCAAAGCTGGGGATACCCTGTATGCCATCGCCTTGCGGTATGGTGTGACGGTCCAAGCAATCGTTAATGCAAATGGCATCACCAACGCCAACCTTATCCGCGTCGGACAAGTGTTGACGATTCCGGGAACAAGCACGCCGACAACACCTACGACTCCTACAACGCCGACGACCGGAACAACTTACACAGTCAAAGCTGGGGATACCCTGTATGCCATCGCCTTGCGGTACGGAGTGACGGTCCAACAGATCGTTACCGCCAATAACATCGCCAACGCCAATCTGATCAGTATCGGCCAAGTATTGACGATACCTGGCACCGGAACACCGACGACTCCAACTACACCGACAACCGGAACGTCCTATACAGTCAAAGCCGGGGATACTTTATATGCGATCGCGCTTCGTTATGGCGTAACCATCACGCAACTCGTGAACGCTAACGGCATAACCAATCCGAATCTTATCCGTGTCGGCCAAGTGTTGATCATCCCTTAAGTATGTCCGCAGAAGCCTATTTAAAAGAACACACATAATAAAGAGAACGCACACCCCGTCAGAGTTGGGGTGTGCGTTCTCTTTATTAATTCAGATTAATTCGCTACAATATTGACCAATCTACCTGGGATGGCGATGGTTTTTCTGACGGTTTTGCCTTCGATGCCTTCTTTGATGACACTGTTTTCCAATGCCAATGCGATCATGTCATCATTGGAAATATCAGAGGGAACCATTTCTTTTGTTTTCACTTTACCATTGATCTGGAAAACGACTTCGATCTCGTCTTCGACAAGGAAAGATTCATCATAAGTTGGCCATGCAACGTAGGAAATGCCTTCCGGTTTGCCCAGTTTCACCCAAAGCTCTTCACCGAAGTGAGGCGCGACCGGAGCAAGCAATTGAACAAAGCCAGTGACGTATTCGAACGGCAATGCATCCACTTTGTAGGCTTCATTGATGAAAATCATCATTTGCGAGATTGCCGTATTGAAGTGCAGATTATCGTAATCCTCGGTTACCTTCTTGACTGTCTGATGGTAAACCTTGTCCAATTCATGCGTATTGATGGTTGTGATGCGGTCGCGCATCTTATCATTTTCATCCAAAAGCAGGCGCCAAATGCGATCCAGGAACTTGCGGCTGCCTTCTATGCCGCCTTCACTCCATGTCGATGATGCATCCAACGGTCCCATGAACATTTCGTACATGCGGAGTGTATCCGCGCCATATCTTTCCACGATGTCATCCGGGTTGACGACATTCCCTTTGGATTTGGACATTTTTTCATTGTTTTCGCCCAAGATCATGCCTTGGTTGTACAATTTTTGGAACGGCTCTTTCGTCGGAACGATGCCAATATCGTAAAGGAATTTATGCCAGAAGCGCGCATACAGCAGATGAAGCACCGCATGTTCAGCACCACCGATATAAAGATCGACGTTCTGCCAATAGTCCAGTCTTTCTTTTGAAGCAAGGTCGTTGCGGTTATGCGGATCCATGAAGCGCAGGAAGTACCATGAGCTGCCTGCCCATTGCGGCATTGTGTTGGTTTCGCGTCTGCCTTTCATACCTGTGACAGGATCGACAACATTGACCCATTCAGCGATAACGGCAAGCGGGGATTCCCCAGTGCCGCTCGGTTTCACTTGATCGGTCTTCGGCAACAGCAATGGCAGTTCATTCTCAGGAACCGTAGTCGATGTGCCGTCTTCCCAGTGGATGACTGGGATCGGTTCGCCCCAATATCTCTGTCTCGAGAACAACCAATCGCGCAGACGATAGGAAATCACTTTTTCGCCCAGTCCGTTTTCGGACAACCAGTCATTCATCTTCACAATCCCTGTCGCTTTATCCAATCCGTTCAGGAAGTCGGAATTGATATGCAAGCCATCTTCCGTATAGGCTTCCTCTTCGACGTTGCCGCCTTCAAGAACCGGAATGATCTCCAAATCGAATGTTTTGGCAAATTCATAGTCACGGGTGTCATGGGCAGGTACAGCCATGATGGCGCCGGTTCCGTATGTCGCCAATACATAGTCGGCGATCCAGATCGGGATTTCTTTGCCGTTCACCGGATTGATCGCATAAGCGCCAGTGAATACGCCGGTCTTTTCTTTCGCAAGCTCCGTACGGTCAAGATCGCTCTTCAGTGAAATGGAATCGATGTAAGCTTCAACGGCTTCGGCTTGCTGACCTGACATGATTTCCTTCACCAATGGCAATTCAGGCGCCATAACCGCATAGGTAGCACCGTATAACGTGTCCGGTCTGGTCGTGAAGACCGTGAAGTCTTTATCCGTATCTTTGATCTTGAAAGTGACGTTCGAACCTTCAGAACGTCCGATCCAGTTCCGTTGCATCTCTTTGATGCTTTCAGGCCAGTCCACCAATTCCAGATCATCCAGCAGGCGTTCTGCATAGGCAGTGATTTTCAGCATCCACTGTCTCATCGGTTTGCGGTAGACCGGATGGCCGCCACGTTCGCTGACGCCGTCGACGACTTCTTCGTTGGCAAGGACGGTCCCTAGCGCCGGACACCAGTTGACGGAAACTTCCGCCTCATAGGCCAAACCTTGTTCGTACAGTTTTGTGAAGATCCATTGCGTCCATTTGTAGTAGCTTGGATCCGTCGTATTGATTTCGCGGCTCCAGTCATAGCTGAATCCCAATGATTGGATCTGACGCTTGAAAGTCTTGATGTTAAGCTCGGTAAAGTCAGCCGGATCATTACCGGTGTCCAACGCATATTGCTCAGCCGGCAATCCGAAAGCATCCCAACCCATCGGATGCAATACGTTAAATCCTTGTGCGCGTTTTGCGCGGGCAACGATATCCGTCGCCGTGTAGCCTTCCGGATGGCCTACATGCAAGCCTTGGCCGGATGGGTAAGGGAACATATCCAATACATAATATTTCGGTTTCCCGCCCTCTTCGGTCGTTTTGAAGGTGCGGTTGTCTGCCCAATATTTTTGCCATTTTTTCTCGATCGTTTTATGCGTATAACCCATTTCCAGCAACATCCTTTTCTTTTCATTCATCCAAACAGGCGATTAGCCATAAAAAAAGTCCCATAGGCAGCGTCCATCACTGGTTCTGCCTATAGGACGAGTTTTTTCGTGGTACCACCTATATTGAATGTCTTTGCATTCCTTATCATGCCTGTAACGCAGCGATGCGGTCCCGCTTACTGATGCTTTCGGCGGAACAACTCAAAGGCGAGTTCAAGAGGCTCTTTGTGCATTTTCACCACCCATGCACTCTCTTCAAAAAAGCTGCTCTTTACTAATCCTTCTCTATGTTTGTTTCAGTTATGAATTGATTCATCTGCTATTTTAACAAATAAAACTCATTTCATCAAGACTTGATGCCTGCAATAGTCATTCGGCTGATGACTTAGAAAGTGATGACTTGCCCGACATAAATGACGTTGGACGTAATATCATTCGCTTCGATCAAAGCCGCTAAGCTAACGCCATTCTTCTTGGCAATACTGTACAAAGTGTCGCCTTTTACGACAGTATACGAATTGGCTGATGCTGCAGGCGCACTAGTTGTTGGTGCTGTTGCCTGCACAGAAGTTGTAGTTGCAGCCACTTTCAGCGATTGGTTCACAAAAATGATATCCGTGCTCAAGCTGTTCCAAGTCTTCAGGTCGGCAACCGAAATGCCATTAGCGGATGCGATTTTATAGAGCGTATCCCCTTTTTGGACCGTGTACACTTTGTTCGTTACAGTCGGAACAGAGGGTGTTGTTACAGCTGGCGTCGTTACGACTGTAGAAGTATTCCCGGTCGTTACCGTGGCCTTCACTTTCAACGATTGACCCGGATAAATATAATCGGAACTCAGGTTGTTCAGTGCCTTCAATTCTGTTACCGTCAGACCGTTCGCATTTGCGATTTTCCAGAGCGTATCGCCGGTCGCCACGGTGATTGTGCTCGTCACGGTTGGCGTTGTCGGCGCTGTTGTCGTCGGCTGGGTAACGGTTGGTGCAGTGACTGTCGTGCTCTTGAGTGTCAATACTTGCCCTGGCACAATGACATCAGAAGTCAGACTGTTCAATGTTTTCAATGCCGATACGCTCAATCCATTTGCGTTCGCAATTTTCCAAAGCGTATCGCCTGACGCTACCGTGATCGTACTTGCAGTCGTCGGTGTTGTTGGCGTCGTTGGTGTAGTCGGTTGCGTCACACTCGGCGTTGTCGTAGTTTGTTTAAGCAACAATGTTTGGCCTGGAACGATAACGTCGCTCGTCAGATTGTTCAGCGCCTTCAGTTCAGCTACGCTCAATCCGTTTGCGTTTGCGATTTTCCAGAGCGTGTCGCCCGATGCTACCGTTACGCTTGTTGTTCCCGGCGTCACTGTCGGGGTTGTCGGTGTTGTTGGCGTTACCGTAGCCGCACTCTTCAAGAGCAGTGTTTGCCCGGTCAGAATCGCATCACTAGTCAGGTTGTTCAGTGTTTTTAATTCGGAAACCGTCAAACCGTTTGCGGTTGCAATCTTCCACAAAGTATCCCCGGACACGACAACAACGCTGCTGCCTGTGGATGGCGTCGTTGTCGGTGTCGTTGGTGTTGTCACTCCAGGTGTCACCGTTGTCCCATTGATGTAGTTCACCGGATTGACGACTGTTCCGTTTTCCTGCACTTCAAAATGCAGATGGACGCCTGTCGAGCTGCCGGTAGTTCCCATCACGCCGATTTTTTGACCTTGGCTGACGGTCTGTCCTACGGATACTGAAAGACCGGATTGCATATGCGCATACAATGTTTTGATCGTCACGCCATTTATTTTCCCGTGGTTGATGACGACGTAATTTCCGTAGCTGTAATGATAAGTCGCGACTTCCACAACACCTGCTTGCGACGCGGAAATATTGCCGCTGCCTGCAAGATCGATGCCACGATGGAATTCCAACGCACCATTGATAGGAGACGTACGGTATCCGAAGGGAGATGAAATGTATCCACTGGCCGGTTTGATGAAAGCTCCAGTGACCGTGGTTCCCGTAGTGCCCGTATTCGTTCCGGTAGTTGGCGTTGTAGTGCCTGTCGATGTGCCGGTAGTTTTCAAAAGTTGACCCGGATAGATCGCATCGGACGTCAGACTGTTTGCGGTCTTCAATGCGGCAACGGTCATGCTGTTCGCGTTCGCAATCGACCAAAGTGTGTCTCCCGATTTTACCGTATAGGATTGGGTAGTCGTTTGCCCCGTATTGCTGTTTGATCCGTTTTCGGTCGTATCCGGAGTAGTCGTTGTCGCTTTGCCCAACAATAACTTCTGGCCTACGTAAATGGTATCGCTCGTCAGCGTATTCAAGCTCTTCAATTCACTGATCGTCAAGCTGTTCGCGGAAGCGATTTTGTAAAGGGTATCGCCAGCGACTACCGTATAGGACGCAGTTGTCGTGTCTGACGGCGTTTCGGTTGGCGTGGTTGGAGTAGTTGTTTCTTCATCCACCTCTTCCGTAGGCGTCTCTTCCTCAACTACGACACTGTCAGGCAGCACCAGACGGTCACCCACATAGATCATATTGGAATTCAATTTATTCAGCGTCAACAGATCGACTAATGAAATCCCGTATTTTTTAGCGATAGCGTATAGCGTGTCGCCGGATTGGACAACATGGACAGCATCCCCCGCTTGAACCGGAGTTTCTGGTGTTTCTGGCGTTGTCGGTGTTACAGCATCTTCCGCATCCTCTGTAGGTTCAGTGGGTGTCTCTTGTTCTGTAGTATCTTCGTCTGTATTCTCCGGAAGCTCCACAGTCGGTAGCTCAGGAGTTTCAGTCGGCGTCTCGAAATCGATATTTCCTGCATCAGGTTCTTCAACCTCTTCCTCGATGACAGGTTGATAGTTATCATATTGATCCAAGCCGTACTGCGCAATGATTCTGTTCAATTTGGTGCTGTAGGCTGTGTCTGTCGCATAGCGGCCAGTCAGGTAAGCCGTTGCGTCCTGATAGGTGGCTGCATTGCTCTTCCAAGCGCCGGCATAATAAGTCGGATTCCAACTGGTTCCGTTTGCCAGAAGATTCGCGTAATCCTGCAGAGATTCCGCATACGAAGGGTATTTCCTGAATTCAGCGTTGATGGGATAGTAATTCTGCCCACCACTGTCCTCCAAGGTTTCCATATTGATGGACTCCCCATTGTATTCCCCTTTAATGCCGAACAGGTTGTAGTTGGGAGCCTTCGATAAAGTGCTTGTGCCCCAGCCACTTTCCAGAATGGCTTGGGCCATCATCACGGAGGCGTACAGATCATTTTGCGCAGCGATTACGGTTGCGGACGGGATGATCTGGTTCAAAAAGGGATTAGTGGAATATACTTGTGTATCCGTTGTTCCAAGCGTAGTCGTCTCTGCTGCCAAAGCCAGTTGGACTGGCTTCACAACAGTTGTCATAAAGAACGATGTGCTCAACACCGCTACGCTGCGTTTCAGTCTTTTATTCGTGGTGATAAAAGAATTGATCAGTTGTTCTTTTTTCTTTTGGTCGATGCGTTCGTTTCTGGATAACACCAAAATATACCACTCCCTGTATCAAAATACTGCCGGTTTGGCAGTGAAAACATTCTATCAAATAAAATAATCTGGAAATAATTTAAATTTCTTTTAAGAAAATCATCCAATATGTCTATTATATGTTTGTTTCCCAAATTTTTGAATGGCTTTCATAACCATATTTAATATTTAACAATTGAAATGAATCTGTAACAATCCTTTCCGTTACTTAAAAGTAAGCCCTTTCCATCTTTGACCTACCTTTAAATGTAACACAAGCTGTCAAATAGTCTACTGACTGGACAAAAATCATGATAAAATGGATGGTGAGGTGAAAGTATTGACAAATCAATTTTTATACAGCGACACAAACAAACGTTACCATACATGGAATTACCATCTGCAACAACACTTTGGCGAAAAGATTTTCAAAGTCGCCATCGACGGCGGTTTTGATTGCCCTAACCGCGACGGTACCGTCGCACATGGCGGCTGCACCTTCTGCACCGTTTCCGGTTCCGGCGATTTTGCTCAAGACCGGATCGATCCGCTGCCTGTCCAATTGCGCAAAGGCATCGACATGATGCACAAGAAATGGCCGAATGTAAAAAGCTACATCGCCTATTTCCAGAACTTCACCAATACGCACGCACCGGTGGATATCCTGCGCCACCGCTATGAACAGGTCGTCAACGAAGAAGGCATTGTAGGCATCATGATCGCAACGCGCCCTGACTGCCTGCCGCCGGAAACAATCGAATACTTGGCGGAACTGAACAAGCGCTATTATATATGGGTGGAATTGGGACTTCAGACCATCCATGAGGAAACAAGCAAAATCATCAACCGCGCACATTCTTATGATACTTACCTGAAGGCAGTCGAAGAACTGCGTGCGCATAATATACCGGTGTGCACCCACCTCATCAATGGGCTTCCGGGCGAAACCCATGACATGATGATGGAGAGCGTCAACCGCGTCATCCTGGATTCGGATATCCAAGGCATCAAGATCCATTTGCTGCATTTGATGAAAAACACCAAAATGCTTCGGGACTATCATCAAGGCAGGCTAAGATTGCTGGAGAAAGACGAATATGTGGAACTCGTCTGCGACCAGCTGGAAGTCATTCCGCAAGAAATCGTCATCCACCGCATCACCGGTGACGCACCGCGGGACACCCTCGTCGGTCCAATGTGGAGCCTCAAAAAGTGGGAAGTGCTGAACGCAATCGACCATGAGTTGGAACGTCGCAATACCTATCAAGGAATCCACAATATCAGAAATAAGGGTGCAGAAGATGTTATTGTCCGCAGTGGACTTCAGTCATAAATTTATGAAATAGAAAAAAGGAAAGCGTTCCGGCAAATATACCGGTCGCTTTCCTTTTTTAAGTTTGTGGTTTTGAGCTTAAAATTATTTGCCAGCTTGGACATATGAAAGCAAAGCTTCTGTTTTGTCCGTCTTCTCCCAAGTGAAATCAGCATCTTCACGGCCAAAATGTCCGTAAGCCGCAGTCTTTTTAAAGATTGGACGACGCAGATCCAACATTTGGATGATGCCTGCTGGTGTCAAGTTGAAGTTTTTGCGTACCGCTTCTATCAAGGTAGCCTCTGGATATTCGCTTGTACCGAACGTGTCAATCGCAATCGATACAGGTTCAGCAACACCGATTGCATACGCCAATTGGATTTCACATTTTGTCGCTAATCCAGCGGCAACAATGTTCTTCGCAATGTAACGGGCCGCATAACTTGCTGAACGGTCTACTTTTGTAGCATCCTTACCTGAGAACGCACCGCCACCATGACGCGCATACCCACCATAAGTGTCAACGATGATCTTTCTGCCCGTCAGACCGGAATCACCTTTAGGTCCGCCGATAACGAAGCGTCCTGTAGGATTGATGAAGTATTTAGTGTCAGCATCCAATAATGCGTCGTCGATGACCGCATGAATGACATGCTCCAAAATATCTTTTTTCAATTGTTCCAACGTGACATTCTCATCATGTTGCGTGCTCAAAACGATCGTGTCCACACGTTTAGGTTTGCCGTTCTCATCGTATTCCACGGTAACTTGCGTTTTGCCGTCGGGTCTTAAATATTCCAAAGTACCATCTTTGCGGACTTCAGATAAACGTTTCGCTAGCTTATGGCTAAGCGAAATTGGTAAAGGCATCAGTTCTTCCGTTTCGTTAATTGCGAAACCGAACATCAAACCTTGATCCCCTGCTCCGATTTCATTGTAATCCGTAGTCACTGACTCTCTGCGTTCCAATGATTCGTTGACGCCGATTGCGATATCGTCGGATTGTTCGTCCAAAGACACCATCACAGCTAAATTATCCGCATCAAAACCAAATTTACCACGTGTATAACCAATTTCAGTTACAGTATCGCGGACAATCTGTTGGATGTTTACGTATGCGCTTGTAGTGATCTCACCAAAGACAACTACCAATCCTGTCGTGACGATCGTTTCGCAAGCAACACGCGCATTTGGATCAGCAGTCAACAGTGTATCCAGAATTGCATCGCTGATTTGATCAGCTATTTTATCCGGATGACCTTCCGTTACTGACTCTGAAGTAAATAATCTTTTTTCTACCATTTTTCATTCCCCCATTTTTTGGTTACAAGGCGTCTTCACATATTGTGAATCCTATCGGGATATTGCAATTAGCCTCTGAAAAGCAACATACCTAATATACGCTATCATCGTCGAAAAAGCAACAAAAAATAAGAGAATTTCATCTTTGCGCCACGGATGATGCCCACAAAAACTAACTCCTCCAAACATTTTCTGGTCGCTTTTGAGTCTTCAGTGGCTTGACATCGCAATGACGTTAACCTATGATGAATTTGCGCAATATATAAGTGATGTTACCCTTTTTGCATCCATTAAAGAAGAAGGAAGAGATTATGCTGACAATCAAAAAACAATTCCTGCATTTGATGAACCACACCTTATTGGCGATGCTGACAGCCCCTTTGACGCTGCTTCTTTTCGGCGCATGGAGAGGGATGACATTCAACGGACCCAACTATCTGCTGCTTTCCATGCTTTACCTATTTCTGATGTTTACCCATGCCCTCGAACGGCTTCTTTCAAAGAGTGAACAATCCGGCGCCAAACTTCCCTATAAAATGATTTTATTCTCCGGAATCCTATCGATTGGAACGTTGACCATCATTTTCTCTTTATCAAACCTGATCCTTACTGCCATTCTTTTGCTGTATTTTGTTTACTCGATCTTGCAATTTTATCCGTACAGTATGACAAATACCTTTTACGAGATATTGCTTAGACCTTTCTTCAAGATACTCATCCTTTCGTCCATAGCCTTTTTCTCGCAGGCAAATTTTATCCCACTTCAGCTGCAATACGAATTGCTTCCATTGATCCTATTCCATATCTTTGGTTTGATACAGATTCAAGTCAAGAATACTGCAGGTAGCGATCGCCCAATGACTTATTATCAACAACTGCTTATGAAACACTCAAAATCTTTGAAAATGACTTCATTCCTGCTTGCCTATGCGACAGCAAACTTTCAAATATTGAACCTCAGCAGCTCGCTATGGGCCATCATCTTATTCGGATTATCCGCCCTACTGGTCTTTCCTTTATTCAAGAGAAGCTTTCAAGCCACCCTAAGAATTGAACAATATCTGGTCAACTACAGTTTTCTTTTCACACTGGGCTATTCCTTACTATTTTTGGTATAACAGAAACAGGCAGCTGCACCGGTCAATTCGACTGGTGCAGCTGCCTGTTTACGTATAAGAAAAAAGCACTCAAAAGAGTGCTTTGCAATGATGATCCGTACGGGAATCGAACCCGTGTTACCGCCGTGAAAGGGCGGTGTCTTAACCGCTTGACCAACGGACCATAAAGATAGTAAAAATGGGCCTAAATGGACTCGAACCATCGACCTCACGCTTATCAGGCGTGCGCTCTAACCAGCTGAGCTATAGGCCCTTCAAAAGCGCATGACGCGAATCGGATTCGCGATAGTAGATCCTCATTCAACTGAAATCAGAACCAATTGCGGGGACAGGACTTGAACCTGTGACCTCCGGGTTATGAGCCCGGCGAGCTGCCAACTGCTCCACCCCGCGATAATAATATTATGACCTAAAGGCCATGACAATGATCCGTACGGGAATCGAACCCGTGTTACCGCCGTGAAAGGGCGGTGTCTTAACCGCTTGACCAACGGACCAATCTTTTATTCTTCTGATAAAGCTACGGAGAAGGAGGGATTTGAACCCTCGCGCCGCGTTAACGACCTACACCCTTAGCAGGGGCGCCTCTTCAGCCACTTGAGTACTTCCCCATAACAAGAAATTTTCTGTTACTGTTTGTGCTTTATCAATGGGCCTAAATGGACTCGAACCATCGACCTCACGCTTATCAGGCGTGCGCTCTAACCAGCTGAGCTATAGGCCCTTCTTAAAAAAAGCGGGTGAGGAGAATCGAACTCCCGACATCAGCTTGGAAGGCTGGGGTTTTACCACTAAACTACACCCGCATGGCGGCTCCGACGGGATTTGAACCCGCGATCTCCTGCGTGACAGGCAGGCATGTTGACCCCTACACCACGGAACCATGCGTTAAAAAAGAAAACAATTGCGGGGACAGGACTTGAACCTGTGACCTCCGGGTTATGAGCCCGGCGAGCTGCCAACTGCTCCACCCCGCGATAATAATACAATGGCCTGAGGCCACTAAAGGAGGATAAGGGATTCGAACCCTTGCGCGCTTTTACACGCCTGACGGTTTTCAAGACCGTTCCCTTCAGCCGGACTTGGGTAATCCTCCATAAGCTGATAAGTTTTTCATGGACCTTGCAGGACTCGAACCTGCGACCGGACGGTTATGAGCCGTCTGCTCTAACCAACTGAGCTAAAGGTCCGAAGCAAGGCATAATAGCGGCGAAGGGGGTCGAACCCATGACCTTCCGGGTATGAACCGGATGCTCTAGCCATCTGAGCTACACCGCCAAAAAATAAAAAAAAATGGAGCCTAGCGGGATCGAACCGCTGACCTCCTGCGTGCAAGGCAGGCGCTCTCCCAGCTGAGCTAAGGCCCCATCATTTCAGTGATCGGGAAGACAGGATTCGAACCTGCGACCCCTTGGTCCCAAACCAAGTGCTCTACCAAGCTGAGCTACTTCCCGTTGTATTCTATTAATGCACCCAACAGGAGTCGAACCTGTAACCGCTTGATTCGTAGTCAAGTACTCTATCCAATTGAGCTATGGGTGCCTAAATGCCGAGAATCGGAATCGAACCGATACGGTGATCACTCACCGCAGGATTTTAAGTCCTGTGCGTCTGCCAGTTCCGCCACCCCGGCATATTACTGTTTGTTGCAATCATAAGGTCTGGCATAGTCCTTATGAAAGCGGAAGACGGGGTTCGAACCCGCGACCCCCACCTTGGCAAGGTGATGTTCTACCACTGAACTACTTCCGCGAATGGTGCCGGCTAAAGGATTCGAACCCTCGACCCTCTGATTACAAATCAGATGCTCTACCAACTGAGCTAAGCCGGCGTATTAAATTATGCGGGTGAAGGGACTTGAACCCCCACGCCTTGCGGCGCTAGATCCTAAATCTAGTGCGTCTGCCAATTCCGCCACACCCGCAAATGAGTTATGCAGGGCTCGAACCTGCGACCCTCTGATTAAAAGTCAGATGCTCTACCAACTGAGCTAATAACTCGTGAATGGAGGTTGACGGGATCGAACCGCCGACATTCTGCTTGTAAGGCAGACGCTCTCCCAGCTGAGCTAAACCTCCATGATATAAATGCGCGGCAACGTCCTACTCTCACAAAGGGAAACCCTTCACTACAATCGGCGCTAAGAAGCTTAACTTCTGTGTTCGAGATGGGAACAGGTGTGACCTTCTTGCCATCGTCACCGCACATTTTTCAAGAGAACGTTGTTCTCTCAAAACTGAATCTACAAAATTAAAGGGAACCCGAAAACACCGCTTGAGTTTTCATCTTTTAAAAATTGGTTAAGTCCTCGACCGATTAGTATTGGTCCGCTCCATACATCGCTGTACTTCCACTCCCAACCTATCTACCTGATCATCTCTCAGGGGTCTTACTCACTTAAAGTGATGGGAAATCTCATCTTGAGGGGGGCTTCACGCTTAGATGCTTTCAGCGTTTATCCCGTCCACACATAGCTACCCAGCGATGCTCTTGGCAGAACAACTGGTACACCAGCGGTGTGTCCATCCCGGTCCTCTCGTACTAAGGACAGCTCCTCTCAAATTTCCAACGCCC
>CAWFEB010000019.1:0-15865 GCA_963814755.1 uncultured Carnobacteriaceae bacterium | reverse complement strand
TAAACAAAGGGGAATAGGAATGGAAAATGTATTGAAGGAAGGCGAACGGTTGGATGTGCTGAAACGGGAAAACATCCAGATCATCCAAAGTTCAGCCGTGTTCTCTTTTTCGCTGGATGCGGTGCTGTTGGCGGATTTTGCGGAATTGCCGCGCGTGAAGCCGGCAAAGATAGTCGATCTTTGTGCCGGGAACGGGGCAGTCTCGTTCCTGTTGACGGGGAAAACCAAGAACCCGATTGTCGGGGTGGAACTGCAGGACCGGTTGGTGGATATGGCCCGCAGGACAGTCCAGCTGAATCAGTTGGAGGAGAAGGTTTCCTTTCTGCACGCAGATGTGAATGAGGTGACCCGCTTCATCAAACCGGATTCCGTCGATGTCATCACCTGCAATCCGCCCTACTTCAAGCTGACCGAATCAAGTTTCACGAATGAATTGGATGCTTTTGCGATTGCGCGGCACGAAATCCATCTGACGTTGGACCAATTGATGAAACAGACGAGCCATCTGCTGAAGATGAAAGGCAAGGCCTATTTCGTCCATCGGCCGGATCGTTTGATGGAGATCCTGGAAACGATGCGGAACAACCGGATTGCGCCCAAGAAACTACAGTTCATCTACCCGAAACAGAACAAGGAAGCGAACATGATCCTGATCGAAGGCATCAAGGACGGCAAAGAGGATGGTTTCCGTGTGCTGCCGCCGCTCGTTGTGTACAATGAAGAAGGGGAATACAGCCAGAAGGTAAAGGATGTCCTCTATGGCGAGCAGTGAGCACTACTTTTATGTGCTGCATTGCGGAGATGACTCGTTCTATGCCGGCTACACGACGGACACGCTTCGGCGCGAACAGGAGCACAACAAAGGCATCGGCAGCAAATATACCAAGGCGCGCCGCCCTGTCCAAATGATCTACAATGAAGTATTCGGCTCCAGAGCGGAAGCGACCAAAGCGGAGGCGGCGTTCAAGAAACTGACCCGCAAGCAGAAAGAAAATTTTTTGAAGGTGCGCGGGGTCAGCGTAGCCAGCTCTGAACCAGGCGGGATTTAGCGGGTCGCCAGAGCCACCAAAATGAATCGAAATCAGAGGAGAACAAAGATGCAACTGCAAAAAAGTTATGAACAGCACGAGAGCGGAACGCTTTATTTAGTGCCCACACCGATCGGCAATCTGGAAGATATGACCTTCCGTGCCATAAAGATACTGCGCGAAGTGGATCTGATCGCGGCTGAGGACACGCGCAATACGCGGAAACTGTTGACGCATTTCGAAGTGGACACTCCCCAGATCAGCTTTCACGAACACAATACCCAGGAGCGGATTCCGCAATTGGTGGATAAACTCCTCGGCGGGCAATCCATCGCCCAAGTAAGCGATGCGGGGATGCCTTCCATCAGCGATCCGGGCCACGATTTGGTGCGCGCCTGCATCAACGCAAACGTGCCGGTTGTGCCGTTGCCTGGAGCCAATGCCGGTGTGACCGCATTGATCGCTTCCGGATTGGCGCCGCAGCCGTTTTACTTTTTCGGCTTTTTGGAGCGCAAGAAGAAGGATCAAGTGGCGCAGTTGGAGTCGTTGAAGAACAGGGAAGAAACGATGATTTTCTATGAATCGCCTTACCGGCTGAAGGAGCTGCTGAAAAATATCGCAACCGTCATGGGTGCGGAGCGCCAAGTCGTCATCTGCCGCGAATTGACGAAACGCTTTGAGGAGTTCATTCGGGGTTCGGCGGAGGAGTTGGCTGCTTGGGCTGAAGAAACGGAGATCAGAGGGGAAATCTGCCTGATGATAGCCGGCAATGATAACCCGGAAATGCCTGTTGAACAGACATTTGATGACCTCAGCGTCGCCGAATTGGTGGAAAAGCTGATGTCGGAACAGGGTCTTTCTTCCAAAGATGCGATCAAAGAGACTGCAAAAATCAGGAATATGAAGAAACAGGAAGTGTACCAAGCTTTCCACGGCTTCTAAACAGGAGGGATGACCGTTGCTATTCTATTTATTGAGCGCATTCTCGTTTGGCGGGGTCGTGATGCTCCGGAGGATGGGAAAAAGCCGACAATTCCAAAGCTACTTGCTGGTTGCGGCGCTGCTTTTCCTTTTCGTGGGAATGCTGCAGGGCAATGACTCGCCCCAGGTGGCGTGGATCCGTTACGCGGTGATGCTTTTCCGTGTTTTGTTCGGCTTGATTTCACCGTTTGCTTTCCTGTTTTTTGGCCTGGCGCTTGTCTTCAATGGGGTGCTGTTGCTTAAAAAAGAGGGCTGGGCCAAACGGTTCGGCCTGCTGGTCGCGGTGGGCGCCTTCATTTTATTGATGGACCTGTTGTTCCTGATGAATTATTTTGTGTTCCATCATTACCTTATCTGGCGCTTCATGCGCTTGATGGGCTACTTCATCATCTATTTCGGTGTTGTGCTGATTTTGTTTTTCATCGCGACAGCCTTTTACGGCCTCATTCCGGTCGCCCCCGATAAAGATTTCGTCATTGTCCTGGGAGCGGGTTTGCTGCCGGGCGGAGGCATCAGCCCGTTGCTGCAGAGACGGTTGGACAGAGCGATCCGCTTTTTCCGGCATCAGACAGAGCGCACGCAGAAGCGGCCCTGCCGTCTGATTGTGAGTGGAGGGCAAGGGGTAGACGAACCTTTTTCCGAAGCCTATGCCATGAAACGCTATCTGATGGAGAACGGCATACCGGAGGAAGTGATCCTTGAGGAAGACCAGTCCGTCAACACGTACCAGAATTTTCTTTACTCCAAGGGCATCATGGACGCGTACAAAGAAAACTACAAATGCCTCTTCATCACGAACAACTTCCATGTTGTCCGCAGCAGCCTCTACGCCCACCGTGTGGGATTGGAAACGGACGGCTTGGGTGCCTGGACGCCGCTCTATTTTCTGCCATATGCTTTTCTGCGCGAATTCATCGCACTCATCTTTCTGCAGATCAAAGGGCAAACACTGTTGCTGGCGCTTGTGCTGATATTTGGATTGTGGAGGATCTATTTTTGAAATCATAAGCGCCGATTCGGGTGCGAAAAAAGCCGTATACTTGCGAAATATCGCACAGTATACGGCTTTTTATATTCTCTCATTTAAAGCAATCCTTCTGATATCAATTGCTTCAAGCCATGATAGACACCTTCATCATCATTGGAAGGCGTTGTGTAGTTTGCCACGCTCTTGGCTTTGGGCAACGCGTTAGCCATTGCAAAGGAATAGGGTCTGCCGGAAAGCATGGACAGATCATTTTCGCTGTCGCCAAAAACCGCCACTTCTTCATTGGAAATGCCCAGTTTTTCCAGTAAGGTATCCAAGGCTTTGCCTTTGTTGATGCCTTTTTTCGTGATTTCAAGTTTTCTTTCATCAGAAAAGACCAGTTCGTACTCGTCATGCAGACCCAAATGGGGCAATGACTGCGTCACGGCCTCCATGAAATGCGGGTCTTGGCTGATTGAAATTTTGTTGCAAGAAGCTGGTGCTTCGTTCAGATCAAGGATCAGTTTTTGTTCCGGATAGCCGTCGCGCATATCGCATAACCAACTGTACATGCCGCTGGCCCAAGGGTAATCGTCGGGCAGTCTCATTTCGCCGCGGATCTTCTTCTTTAAGGCATACAGCGAATCCGGCAAATAGGTGTACAGGCCAGCATCCTGCGAGAATTGGATCTCAACATTGAATGTACGGAATACCGATGTGACTCTTTGGATGTCTTCTGAATCCATTATCCCTAATCTTTCCCTGGTTTGAGAATGGAAATCATAAATGGAACTGCCGTTCACATCGATCAAATAACCCTGATGGGAATCCATCTTCAGTTTTAGGGCATCCGGCATCAAGCGCAAGTAACTTCTCCCGCTTGCCAATACCAGTGTGATGCCTTTTTGCTGGAGTGACAGGAGGAGTTCCTGGGTTTTGGGACTGATGGCATGGTCAGCAGTCAGTAGTGTGCCGTCCATGTCGCAAACGATCGCTTTAATGGGCATTATCTATCCACCTCTATTTTTGTTGTCGAAAGAATTTCGCGTATCGTGTCGATTGATTCTATATTTGTATGCTCATCATGATAGAGATACGATAAGTAGATGATGTCAACTACTGTGATATAAAGCAATCTGGCTGAAAGTGCCTCGGACTGAAAAATAGATTCTTCCGTTTCGACTACGATGCTGACATCACTCAATCGGTTCAACGCACCAGGCGGATTCCCTGTCAGACAGATGATCTTGGCTTTATTATGGGCAGCTACTTCGGCTATCTTGATTGTTTCTGCCGTCTTTCCTGAGTGCGAGAAAAGGAAGACGCAATCATTTTCCGTTAATTTGGAAGTATGCATCAGCTGCATATGATAATCCGAAACATAGTTTACGGGGATGGCGGTTCTCAAGAACTTGTGGTAGGCGTCGAGCGCAATGACCGCGGAGGAACCAAGGCCAAAAAAGTGAAGCGCTTTCGAATTTACGATAATATCAAGAGCTTGTTGCAGTGCCTCCCCTGATAATTTGCTCATCAAGCTTTGCAGCATAATTTGTGAGGATTGAATGACTTTTTTAGAAATATCGCTCGGCGTGTCCGAAGCGGTAATGTCGGTAAATACGGCTAACTGGTGCGTGCGTTCTTCAGACATACGATAGTTTGATGCGACGCTGATTTTGAAATCCTGGAAGCCTTTGAAGCCTATTCTTTTCACGAATTTAAAAATCGTCGATTCTGAAAAATCCGTTTCTTCGGCAAGATTGGATAATGTTTTGTTCACTAAGTCCATGCCCAGGCTCACAAAATAATCGGCAATCTTTAATTCAGTGGCTGAAAAAGTTTCGTAGTGCGGTTTCAGGATCATTTGGATATAATTTTTTGACATATATGAGCACCTCCTTGGGAATAGTATAGCATATTCGCGATTAGTAATAAATATTTTTTATTTTAGCTTTACAAAGTAAAAAATATTTATTATAATCAGAATATAAATTACGAAAACGATTACAAAGAAGAATATGGCGGAGATAAAGTTTTACAAGTGGAGGGGCAAAGAAAAATGACTCAAGAAAATAAGATAGCCATTGTCAATTCAAGCAGTTTTGGGAAGATGTTTGACACGCATGTGGAAAGACTGGAAAAAATCGGGCAGGTCGATCGTTTCGATTTTGATAGTTCTATTGAAGGAAAGCAACTAGCTGAATCCTTAATAGGGTATAATATTATTATCGCGAGTGTAACACCATTTTTCACTAGCGAGTTTTTTGAACATAAGGATGAACTGAAGTTGATCACTCGTCATGGAATCGGGTACAACAATATAGACCTGGAAGCTGCCAAGGCACATGGTACGATTGTCGCGATTGTTCCACCTCTGATTGAACGCGATGCAGTTGCAGAAAATAATGTTACCAATTTACTTGCGTTGATGCGGCGCACAACTGAGTCGGCCCAGGAAGTCAAAAAAGATGGCTGGGAAAATCGAGCGCGGTTTATTGGAAACGGTTTATGCGGAAAAACGGTGGGTGTCATTGGTGTTGGCAATATCGGCAGCCGAGCCGTCGAAATCCTGCATTATGGATTCAGGTGTGAAGTGTTGGGGGTCGATCCGAACAAGACCGCGTTGGAAATCGAGATTTTCGGCGGCAAGAAAGTCGAATTGGACGAACTTCTGGAGCGGGCCGAGGTCATTTGCCTCTGCGCAAGCCTGAATGAAACGAACTACCATCTGATTTCCAAAGAAGCCATCGCGAAAATGAGGGACGGTGTCTACATATCCAACTCAGCTCGTGGGGCATTGGTCGATGAAGAGGCAATCATCGAAGCGATCCAAACCGGGAAACTGCGCGGATATGCAACAGATGTACTGGAAGTTGAACCAGGACGCAGTGACCATCCTTTCCTGGAGTATCCGAATATCATTGTGACCCCGCACACGTCCGCGTACACAATGGAGTGCCTGGAAGGAATGGGAGACAAATGTGTTTCTGACTGTGAAGCGATAGTGGAAGGGAGGATGCCTCGACGGGTGGTGCAACCGGTAAGTCCCTATATTACAGAATGAGGGAGGTGTATAAAGTTGGATACAGTTGTAAATGTAAAAGTTGGCCCGCAATTTTATAAGTATGGGCAAGGCGCTATGGAAATGATCCCTGACATACTGAATGAATACGGTGCGAAACGCGTGCTGCTTGTTCATGGCACGATTTCATGGCAGAAAGCAAGTCCGTATTTGAAATTTCTGGATGAGGACTTCACAATCCAGTACGAGAAATACAACGGTGAGTGCAGCTATAATGAAGCAAACCGATTGGCCAAACTAGTCGGCGATGGCAACTTTGACTTTATCATCGGCGTCGGCGGAGGGAAATTGTGTGATCTGGTGTACTACGTCGGCTCATTAACGAAAAAACCTTTCGGTGTCGTTCCGACGTTGGCCAGTAATTGTGCACCCTGGGCTCCCTTATCTGTAATGTACAAAGATAATGGGCTCGCCGAAGGCAAAACCGAGCATTACAAAAGACAGGCAGCGTTTCTGATCACTGATCCAACGTTGGTCGTCGATGCGCCGATGAAGTTCTTTATCGCAGGAATCGCGGATACTTTAGCCAAGTGGTATGAATCCGATATGATATTGGAGCAGCCGCAGTTTCAAGCGAATAATTTCTTGATGCTCGCGCGGCATTCGGCGCGGATCTGCAAGGATGTCCTCGCTGAAGATGGTTTGAAAGCTATCGAGGATATGCGCAATGGAACGGTATCTGCAGAGTTCATAAAGGTGTCTGAAGTCATATTCGGGGTTGCGGGACTGGTTGGGGGATTTGGCGACAAATATGCCCGCAATACTGCCGCTCATGCCATTCATGATGCGATTTCAGCTTATCTGCCGGGAGTCCACAACTACTTGCATGGGGAAAAAGTGGCATACGGCATTTTCTATCAGTTGGCTCTGGAAGGCAAATGGCAAGTGATTGACGAGTTGATTCCGATGTACGAAGCTTTAAGTTTACCCAAATCATTAACCGAAATGGGCGAGTATCCTTTGGCGGAAGAGGAACTCAACAACATAGTCGAACTGGTCAACAAAAAGCAAAAAGTGCATTTGTTGCCGATGACGATCAATGAAGCAGTCTTGAAAAAAGCAATAATAGATTTAGAAAAATACATAAATACGGAGGTATAGGCAATGGAAAATATTACCGCAATGCAAAGTTTGTTAATTGCACTTTGGGTAGGGGCAGTCATGTCACGTGCATTTTTAGGTGGAGCGACATTAACGTTACGTTTTTCCCCTTTGATGACGGGTTTGATCGCAGGTATTGTAATGGGTGACGTTCCACAAGCAATGATTATCACAGCAGCAATTCAGCTGATTTACATGGGGGTTTTCTCTCCAGGGGGAACGATGCCTTCTGAACCATCAATCGCAGCAGCGATCGCGGTGCCGGTTGCTTTAATGGGTAACCTGCAGCCTGAAGCAGCGATAGCTGTAGCTGTACCGGTAGGTTTATTGGGTGCTTATCTGTACCAATTCAGATTTTTCATCAATACATTTTTGGGTAAATACACCGATAAAGCCGTCGACGACTTGAATGACGGTGCAATCGTAAGATCGATCATCCTTTATCCAACAATCGCTTCTTTCTTGTTATTTGTACCGTTAGTGTTCATTGCTTTGTACTTCGGAGCACCAGTTATTGCTGATGTCATCACTGCACTTGAAGGTACGGTTGTGTTCCATATTCTTACAGTTGTCGGTGGCGGTCTAGCAGCTATCGGTATTGCAACAACGATTTATGTTATCGGCCGTAAAGACTACATGGTTTTCTTCCTGTTAGCATACTTGATGAGCGTTGTGCTGGCTTCCTTATCAATCACGATGGTAACCTATGCCATTGTCGGAGCTTTAATAGCAGCCATTTTCGTGTTAGGCAAAGGACAAGCTGCAAAAACATCTTCTGCTTCCGCTGGTAGTGCAGCGCTTGAAGATGACGATGATGACGATTTCTAAAAAGTATGCAAATTGAAAGGAAGATGAAAAAATGATAAACGCTAATCTAGATGCTAAAGAAAAAAATATGTTAGCACCAGAAGAAATAACCGCTAAAGATGTTACGAAAACCTATTTACGCTGGCACTTTGCAAACGAAATCCCTCACTCATTCGAACGTTATTTAGCGCCTTCGCTCCTTTATGCGATGATGCCGATTCTGCGCAAACTGTACAAAGATGAGGATCAATTAAGAGCCGCCTACAAACGCCAATTGCTGTTCTTCAACACGCAACTGTCATGGGGTGGCGGAGTCATCACAGGGCTGATGTCTTCGATGGAACAAGAACGCGCCAAAGAGGTTGTGAACGGCGAAGAAGTTACCATGACTGATGATCTGATGTACAATACGAAAGCAGGTTTAATGGGAGCTTTGGCAGGGATCGGTGATTCGATCGACTCAGGAACTGTACAATACATTTTTATCGCTATCGCTGTTCCTTGGGCACAAATGGGTAGCCCGATAGGCGCCTTGTTCCCATTCATCGCTTTTGCTCTTTACCAAGCATTGTTAGGTGTATTCTTTGCAAGAAGCGCATTCAAGACAGGTAAAAATGCAACAGGTGTGATGCATAGTGCTGGAATTCAGACTGTTATCGAAATGTTGTCTATCCTAGGGATGTTTATGATGGGGATTTTAGCCGGAAATTATGTTAAAGTTTCATCAAGCTTAGAATTTGAGATTTCAGGTCGTCCGTTCATCATGCAGGAAATGCTTGATAAGATCATGCCTGGTATGTTGCCGCTGGCTGTTGTTCTGGGTGTATACTTCTTCTACATCAAAAAAGGTCTGAAGGTAACGCGTGCATTAGTAGGGTTGACGCTGATTTTGATTGTTCTGGCCGGTATAGGTATTCTGTAAAAGGTCATTTAAGAAAGGGAAGTGTGAAAAATGGGAGTTGTAAATTTAGCGCGTGTAGATGAGAGACTGATCCATGGTCAAGTAATGTTGACGTTGTCTCAACGAGATGGAGTAAATTCGATCTTCGTAGTGGATGATGTTGTTGCCAAAGATAAATTCATGAAGGATCTGTACAAGAGTGCGGGTAGCCGTACTGGGCAAAAAACAATTGTCATGACTGAAGAAAAGTGCAAATTCTATTGGGATGAGTTCAAATTTAAAGAGTACAGCGCTATCCTGATCACGAAAACAGTGACCGGAATTTATAATCTGGTTAAACATGGTGTTCCGATCAAGGATCTGAATATCGGCGGAATCGCTAAAAAAGGCGACGATGATATTTTGGTCACAAAATCAGTTTATCTGAACAAAGCGGATGCGCTGAAATTGAAAGAATTGAATGAAGACTATGGCGTTGAGAACATCTATTTCCAAGCAACACCATCATCTTCAAGTTCCAGTTTAGCGGATGTATTAAAGCAATTCGGTTTATAAAATAAATCCTGGCGGGAAAGCAGTTATTGCAAAATAGCTGCTTTTCTCAATCGGGAAAACAGTGACCAAAATGACAGGTGGCAAATACTATGCAGCAAAATGAAAAATTTAAAGATTGGCTGTTTCGATATCAGTCTTTTTATCGCGTACGCCGTACTGATAAAAGCAAACGGCGGTTTATCTCGGCATTGGTGGCGGATATTTCTGACATGCGGGAAGATGTGCAGGTGATCGAGTACAATCGCCACAAAAAATATGCTTCAAGGAACGTTTACGTTGGCGATATCGAAAAAGCGGATCGGATCATTTGCACGTATTATGACACGCCAATCCAACATTTTGGTCCTTATGTTTTGTTTGATCGCGAGGCACAGGAAAAACGGACAACCAGTTTCATCATAGTCAGTTCGGTCCTGTTGATCCTGGTAGGTATTGCCGGAACGCTCTTTTATATGCAGAACGCATCCGGTGCGGTTGACTTGATTTCTGTTCGCACCTTGTTTATCGCTCTTGCTTACGGTGTCTATCTTCTACTTGCTGGGCAAGATTGCGAAGGGGTCAGCAAACCGAAAGACGTTGATTCGAAATACTTCGTCCGTCCTTGCTATGTTGGCAATGATAAGTGAGGCAAAGGGAGAGAAAACAGCTTTCGCTTTTGTGGATGAAGGCAGTTTTGGAGAAAGTGGTCTGGAAGCAATGCGTACACCTGGAAATAAGAAAGCGAAGATTTTCTTTTTGGATTGCGTGGGCGCAGATGCTCCGCTGCATGTTATCGGGAATGATGTTTCCCAGGACGAAATTGTCGGAGTTAGAGTATTGATCATCAATCGTCCGACGAAAGAATCACTTATATCTTCAGTGCAAAAACTTCGGAAAAAGAAAAAAAGACGCAACTTTTATCTGGATAAAGCGGATTTGGATCGAAAGAATATTAAATATGGAAAATATTACAAAAGTTGTGGAATTGTGCAGATAGGCACTGGGCCTTTTCCGTAACGAAGGAGGATTATCAATGTTAGGGATTGTTATTGCAACACATGGTACGTTAAGCGATGGGCTTAAAAATTCAGCAGAAGTGATCTTTGGGCCGACCAATAATATCACAACGGCGAACTTGAACCTGGGAGACGACGTGCAGGCATTAGGCGCAACAATTAAAGAAGCTATCCATGAAGTCAACCAAGGTGAAGGGGTCATCGTATTGGTGGATCTGGTGAGCGCCAGCCCGTACAACCAATCGGTACTTGTGACGAATAGTCTGGAGAAACCGCTGCAAGATTCTGTTTACATCATTGGCGGGGTAAACCTTCCGATGCTGTTGGAAGGGATCAACCATCAATTAATCGGGACGCCGGTGGAAGAAGCTGCCGAAGCTGTGATCGCTCAAGGGAAGAACAGCATCAGTGATTGGCATGTATCCATGATTGCAGACGAAGATGATGAGGACGACGACGCTTTTTAAGAAAAAGAAAATGAACCCTATAGAATGGACACTAAAAAAGTGCCCTCTATAGGGTTCATTTTTGTTTACTTATCAGTGGAATCTAAAAACCGGCCCCCTGTATATTACAGGGAGCAGGTTTTGTTGAGCACTATTCGGCTTTTTTGTTCTGATTCACCATCAAATCACGGATTTCTTTCAGGTAAAGTTCAACAACCGGTACTTCGGCTTCAACTTCCACTGGTTCTTCCTCAGGCATTTTGCGTTTGAGTTTGTTGATTACCTTGATCATCAGGAAGAGGACAAGTGCGATCAACAAGAAGTTCAGTAAGGCTTGCAGGAAATTACCGTACGTGAAGTCTGCTTGTCCGATTTTGAAGGAAAGTCCCGTCAAGTCTGCGTTGCCTGTTATGGCTACGATGATCGGTGTGATGATATCTTTTACTAATGAATTGACGATTGCTGTAAATGCACCCCCGATGACAACCCCGACGGCAAGATCAAGCACGTTCCCACGCATGATGAATGTTTTAAATTCTTTCCACATATTTTTCACCTCCGTTTAAGATAATTATATTTCAACTTCAGTTGAGATAGCAAAAAATAGTGCACTCAGCGGATAATATTTTTATGTTTTTCTAGCGACCGACCAGTTTGACGTAGGCGGCGACCGGATAATCCTCGGTCGGTAAGCTGCTTTCTTTCCCTTGCGCCAATTCGGCCAACAGATAGCCGATCAGCGGGCCGGAAGTCAATCCGGATGAGCCGAGCCCGCTTGCCGCGAAGCAGTTTTGCAGACCCGGGTACACTGCCGAAGAAGGGGCTGAAGTCGGAAGTGTAGGCCCTTGTGCCGACACGGATATCCATTGTTGCCGCTTCTTTCAGATTGGGAAGCCAAGTGAGGGCTTGTTCCAACATCGGATCCGTAACGGAAGCGTCAGGCTGCAGGTCATAACCTTTGTCGTTTTCATGGCTTGCGCCGATGACTGTTTTCCCGTTGCCGAACGGAAGCAGGTCGATTTCGCCTTGGGGCATGATGACCGGGTAGTTTTGCGGATCGCTGGTCCTCTTTTTGGAGGACGACCAGTTGACCTTTTTGCCCGCGGACATCGACCGTGTACCCGAGCGGCTGGAGGAGTTGGGGCAGCCAAGCGCCGGCCGCCAGGATGACCGCATCGAATCTTTGCGGTCCGTCCGGCGTCAGGACGGACAAGGTGCCGTCGTTATCCTTGGCGAGGGAGACGGTCTCTTTGTGGATGCTGCCTCCGATATCGGGTTGTCGCCTGCAGCAACGTCTTCGTCAATTCCCGACCGTCCACGCGGGCGCCACCGCCTACGTAAAGGGCTTGTTCGACATTGGTGAGAGGCGGGAAGGCCTTTTGGAGTTCGGCTCCCTTCAGGATAGCGACGCTGCCGATCAGAGGCGCCTGCTCGCGGCGTTCCAGTGCACGGTCGTGGACCTCCTGGATGTACTTGGCGGATTGTCCCAGGATCAGGGCGCCGCAGCGTGCGTAGGCATCCGTCTTTAAGCCGTCGGAAGCCAAGTCAGCCAGCAGCTTGTCATAAAAAGCCGCGCCTTCGGAGACGAGGCGGTACCATTTTTTGTTGCGGCGTCTGGACAGCCAAGGGCAAATGATCCCTGCCGCCGCGGCTGTTGCTTGGCCGGTGCCGCTGTCGAACACGCTGACGCTGTGGCCGGCTTTTGCCAAGTAGTAACTGGCGGTGGCGCCGACGATGCCGCCACCGATTACTGCAATCTTCTTTTGCATGGTTGGAACCCTTCTTTCTCCGGTAGCCGGTTGTTGCATTGTGGACAGAAAAAGCCGGGAACGGTGTCCCGGCTCTAAATATTTTTGATGAGGATCCCTTTTAGGATCTGATTTGGCCTTCGCCGTAGATGATGTATTTGTAGGAAGTCAATTCCTTCAATCCCATCGGTCCGCGGGCATGGAGTTTTTGCGTGCTGATGCCGATTTCTCCGCCGAAGCCGAAACAACCGCCGTCCGTGAAGCGGGAAGAGGCGTTGATGTAGACTGCCGCTGCATCGATGTCGTTCAGGAAGTTCTGTGCCGTTTGGTAATGATCGGTGACGATCACTTCGGAATGGCCTGTGCTGTATTTTTGGATATGCGCGATGGCTTCGTCATAAGAGGAAACCACTTTCACTGCCAAAATGAAATCCGAGAATTCGGCAGCGAAATCTTCCTCTGTTGCTGGAACAGCTTCAGGCAAGATGCTGCAGGTCTTCGCATCGCCGCGCAATTCCACTTTATAAGGCGCCAAAGCTTCCGCGAAAACGGGCAGGAAAGCATCCGCAACTGCTTCGTGGACAACCAGCGTCTCGATGGAATTGCAGACGGAAGGGCGGGAACATTTCGCGTTGACCAGAATGCGCGTAGCCATTTCCAATTCGGCATCCTTATCGATGTACAGGTGGCAATTTCCGACCCCGGTTTCGATGACAGGCACTGTCGCGTTTTTCAATACGTTCTGGATCAGTCCGGCTCCTCCGCGAGGGATCAGGCAATCCAGATAGTCATTCAGTTTCATGAATTCGCTGGCCAGTTCGCGGGACGGATCAGGGATCAGTTGCAGCGTTTCCTTGGCGAAACCGGCGTCCACGAGTCCGGCCTGTAATGCGGTCATGATGGCTTTGTTGGATTCCAAAGCCTCTTTTCCGCCGCGCAGGATGACGGCATTGCCCGATTTGAAGCAAAGGGCGCTCGCGTCCGCCGTGACGTTTGGACGCGATTCATAAATGATTCCGATGACGCCAAGCGGAACACGCTGCTTGCCGATCATCAAACCATCGGCTGATTTCGTCATTTCCTCAACGTAGCCGATCGGATCAGGCAGTTGAGCGATTTCCTTGAAACTGTCCGCCATCCCTTTGATCCGTTGCGGATTCAAAGTCAAACGTTCGATCATCGGCGTCGGCAAGCCATTAACCTCGGCTGCTGCGATGTCATTCGCATTGGCTGCCAGGATGGCATCCTGATGCGTGTAAAGGGCAGCTTCCATGGCCAAAAGTCCCTCATTCTTTTGTTTGGTTGATGCTTTCCTCAGGCTGTTGGCTGCGGCTTTCGCGGCAATGCCCATTTCTTGCAATAAACTGTTCATCGAATATCCTCCTCTACTTGTCTTCCCTCACAAAATAGGTTCCAATTTCTTTGCCGGCCAGTATATCGAACAATACGGTCGGGTCTGTGGCTTGCGTCAATACCATCTGTTGCTTGTTCTTCAGGATTTGTTTGGCAGCTTTCAATTTTGTTGCCATTCCGCCGGTCCCGAATTTCGAACCGTTCCCGCCAGCCAAAGCCATTTCCTTGGCCGTGACGGCATGAATGGTATGGAAGAGGACGGCATCCGGATGCGCCATCGGATTTTTATCATAAAAACCTGGGACATCGGAAAGCATGATCAGCAGGTCGGCGGAGATGATTTCCGCTACGGTTGCGGAAAGGCGATCGTTATCCCCGAATTTTGTCAGGTGATCCAATTCTTCAACGGAGACAGCGTCATTCTCGTTTACGATCGGGATGATGCCCATTTTCAACAACTGCTCGAAGGCGTTTACGGCATTCCTGCGGCTTTCCGGGAACTGCACGATATCCAGGGTCATGAGTATTTGCCCCACGATCTGGTTATAGTGCGAGAAAAAGCGGGTGTAGAGGTTCATCAGCTCGGATTGCCCCACAGAAGCGACGGCTTGTTGTTCCGGGATGGTTTTCGGACGATGCGGCAGGTTCAGGCGGTTGAGCCCGACTCCGATTGCGCCGGATGACACCAAGACAATTTCTTTGCCTTGATTGCGCAAAACAGTCAAGACATAAGCAAGCCGGTCGAAAGTTTGGTAGTTGACGGATCCGTCGGCCAGCATCAAAGAACTTGTGCCGATTTTGATGACGATCCTTTTGCAGTCCAATATTTTGTTGCGAATAGGTTCCATGTGCACATCCCCGTTTACGATTTGATTTTTTTGCATCTATAGAGAGAATAGTTTTTTTATGTGTTGCAGAGCTCGCATCCAGCGAGGTATTACTTCATATAGTATCATGGAATGGCGAAAAAATTAAGATATAGCAAAAAAAAGCTGCCTGAAGTTATCAGGCAGCCCTAAAGGAGTTGCTCTTTACTTTGGAGGAGTAAAGAAATTGAAAAAAAGATTGTTTGTGATTGGCCTACAGTCATAGTAAATCTCAAGTATGAAGAAACTATGAAGATTATTTTATGAAATGGATAAGATTTTTTGCTGCCGCCGTCAGATGAGTCCGAAAGTACGGAATGCCTGATGCAGGCCATCTTCATCCACCGAACCCGTGACATGGTCCGCGACAGCCTTCAATTCTTCTTTGGCATTCCCCATGGCGATCCCGACCGCACAATAGTCGAACATCTCCAAATCGTTCAAGCCGTCTCCGATTGCGATCGTCCTCTCTTTGGGTAGACCTAGGTGTGTCAACAACGCTTCGATGGCAGTCGCTTTGTGTATACCCGGAACCATCAGTTCGCCGCTTTCATCCCCAAACTGAGGCACGGTGCACTGTATCGTGTCAAAGGCGTTTTCGAATTCCTCCTTGATCTGTGCGAAAGAAAGTTTGTCGCTCTGAAGGAAACAGGCTTTATTGACATCAGTCTTATACAGATCCTCTTCACCGTAGATCAATCCCTCGATAAAGGGATGAGGATTCTCTTCCTTGCGTCTGCGGGCATCCGGATCGTTGTCGATATCCCCGTAAATGCAGCGTTCCACATGCGGCAGGAAATTCTTGCTGGCGAACAGACCGCCATTTGACTCCAAGTAAAAGTCAATGCTGTGCTGATCAAAGAAATCCACCATCCGCCTGACTTCGCTGGCGGGTACTGTCTTGTGGTACAACATTCCGTCACTCAACTCAACGAAGCCGCCGCCAGCACCGATGATGCCGTCAAAGCCGATTTCCATGATGAAATCATAGATTTCCGGTTTTGACCGGCCGGTGCACAAATAAATTTCGTGCCCATT
>CAWFEB010000018.1:0-88945 GCA_963814755.1 uncultured Carnobacteriaceae bacterium | reverse complement strand
GCGGATAAGTTCAACCGCCCAATCATCACCTTCATCAACACGGCGGGCGCCTTCTGCGATGTGGAATCGGAAGATCGAGGGATCGGGGATGCGATCTCCGAATCGTTGCTGGTCATGAGCCGAGTGAAGGTGCCTTTGATCGCCATCTTCATCGGTGAAGGGGGAAGCGGCGGGGCCTTGGCTTTGGCAATGGGCAATGAAGTGTGGATGCTGGAGAACAGCATGTATTCCGTCCTGTCGCCCGAAGGATTCGCTTCAATCTTATGGAAGGAAAGTTCCCGTTCGGAGGAAGCCGCAATCGTCATGAAGCTTACGCCGAATGATTTGCTTAAGTTGGAGATAATCGACAGAATCATACCGGAAAGAAGGCCGGAGGAGTTGTTGCCGGATCTGAAAAAAGAGTTGAGAAGCTCATTGAAGAAATGGAGACGATTGAGTCCCGCCGAAATTGTTGCGCAAAGGCAAGAGCGGTTCCGGAAATATTGATGCAGTGATAATATAAAATCATTTGATAGTGCGTTTCGTTTGTTTGAGTCTATTGTCACACTCAAAAATGGAGGCTGATTTGAATGAAAAAAAATGTATTGGAATATTTTGAACACACACTTCTGCAGTACAGGTACAAAACGGCCATCAAGGATGAGGACAGAGAATTGACTTTCGGCGTCTGGGAGCAATGCGCCAAAAGGCTGAGTCTTTCCATCCGCCGCAGATCGCAAGACATGAAAAAGCCAATCGCCGTATTTTTGCCGAAAAGCGCCGACAGCCTCGTCGCTTTTATGGGTATCCTTTATAGCGGGAACATCTATGCTCCCCTTGATGTCCATTCGCCTGCCGCAAGGATCCACAACATCCTGGAACACTTGGAAGACCCACTGGTTATAACTTCGCAAGAATATTTGGAGTTTTTGCTTGCGATGGGCGTAGCCGCCGAAAACCTCATCGGCATCGAGGAGGCTTACGACACCTCCGTATTCTTTGACAATGAAGAGGTGCTCGGACGACTGGACGAACTCATCGATACAGACCCCATCTACATCATCCATACCTCGGGCTCGACGGGCACCCCAAAAGGGGTCGTCATCTCCCACAAAGGCGTCATCAACTACATTGATTGGGCTGTGGCATGCTTTGACATAGGCCCGAAGGAAATCATCGGCAGCCAATCCCCTTTTTACTTCGATAATTCAACCTTGGACATTTATCTCTGTTTAGCCACAGCAGCAACACTTGTCATCATCCCGGAACATCACTTCGCCTTCCCAGTCAAACTGATGGAATACGTCGCCTCAAAGAATATCAACTTCGTCTTTTGGGTACCGTCGGTGCTGATCAACGTGGCTAATACGAAGGCGTTGGACCATGTCTATATCGGTGGTCTGGAAAAGGTTCTGTTCGCCGGAGAAGCGATGCCGAATAAACACCTCAACTATTGGCGCAGCAAGCTACCGGACTCTCTGTTCGCCAACCTTTACGGGCCTACCGAAATCACCGTGGACTGCACTTATTATAAAGTTGAGCGGGCTTTCGAGGACAGTGAACGGCTGCCGATTGGGTTTCCGTGCCGGAATGCTGATGTCATCATCCTGAATGAGGAGAACCAAGCGGTGACCGGAAGTGAAATGGGCGAACTGTGTGTGCGGGGCAGCTCCATCGCTTTGGGCTATTGGAATGATGCGGCCAAGAGCGATCAGGTCTTTACCCAAAATCCGCTCAACAACCATTATTTCGACCGCATCTATCGCACCGGCGATCTGGTCTACATCAACGAGTATAACGAAATCATCTATGTCGGCAGGAAAGACACCCAGATCAAGTATATGGGATACCGGATCGAGTTGGGCGAGATCGAAACGGCTTTGCTGAGTCTGAACGGCATCCATAATTCCTGCGTCATCTACAACTCGGACCGAAAGGAAATCACGATGTTTTATGAAGGGCCAAACGATCTCGGCAAGGCAACGATCAGAAAAGAACTGACCCCGCTACTGCCGAAATACATGATCCCGACCAAAATCATCATGCTGGAACAGTTGCCGTTGAACAAGAACGGGAAAATCGACAGAAAGACATTGGCTGCGGAGTGGTTGCACAGTTAGTGACGGACAAAGGGATAGGGAGGAGAGCCACATGGGGAAAATTGTGGAAATACTGAAGGATATACGGCCGGAATGCGATTGGGAACACGCAGTTGATTTCATCGCAAACGGAATGCTTGATTCTTTCGACATCATCGTTTTGGTGTCGGAACTTGAAAGCGCTTATCCGGTTTCTGTGGACGGCAGCGATATCTTGGCGGAGAACTTCAGCAGTCTGGAATCGATTGCGGATCTGGTAAGAAAGAGTGGTGGGATTGTATGAACTTCAACTATGAAAACAAACGGATCAGCGGCATTCTGACTGTGCTGCCGAAAAACGAAGTCGCATTCGAGGATGAAGCGGAAAATTATAATTTTTCCGTCAAGCAGTCCATGAAGCTGAAGAAAATAATGGGCTATGAGAAGCATCGGATCGTCGAAGGAGATACTAGCGTGTCGGATCTCTGCGTTTTCGGGATGAGGCATCTGCTGGAAGAAGGCCTGATCAACGGCGATGACATCGATGCACTGATACTGGTCACCCAGACTCCGGATTATTATATGCCTCCGACGAGCAATGTCATCCAAGGGGAGTTGGGGCTGAAGCAGGATATGCTCTGCTTGGACATCAACCAAGGCTGCGCCGGTTATTTAGTGGGACTAATCCAAGCTTTCAACCTGCTGGAACAGGATTCGATAAAAAAAGTGGCCCTTTTGAATGCTGATGTACTCAGCCGCAGAACTTCAAATCGTGACCGGGGCAGCTATCCGCTGATCGGCGATGCAGCATCCGTAACAATCGTGGAAAGAACCGACGACAATAATCGGATCCATGCGAACCTCAAGATGGATGGGTCAGGCTACAAGGAACTGATCATCCCTGCAGGCGGCATGCGTCTGCCAACCACAAGTGAGACCGGTGTGATGGAAGTGGATGAGGCCGGAAATTTCCGAAGCATGGATCATCTCAAAATGAACGGGGAAGCGGTATTCAACTTTGTGCAGACAGAAGTCCCGCCGCTGGTTGAGGACTTGCTTGCAGCTGCAGAAACGTCGAAAGAGGACATTGATTATTTCATGTTCCACCAACCGAACCGGTTTATGCTTGAAAAATTAGCCGATAAGATGGGTGTGGCGCGCGAAAAGCTTCCGAACAATGTGGTCGAAAACTTCGGAAACTCAAGCAGTGTGACCATTCCTGTAAATATGGCCTTCAATCTCGGTGAAAAACTCCTGACGGATTCCTATAAAGTATGTCTTTCCGGTTTTGGGGTCGGCCTTTCCTGCAGCGCGATGCTGATGGATATCGGAAAACTGGATTTTTGCCGGATGATTGAATATTAGGATCTAGGAGGAGAGGGATCATGGAGAACTTCTATGGTGAATTTGCGGAAATTTTGGAAGTACCTGAAGTGAACAGGGAAGATTTGTTGGATGATTACGAAGGCTGGGATTCCCTTGGGTTGTTGTCCACCCAAATCATGGCAGAGGAAAGCTACGGCGTGAAAATCGGCAACGATGACCTGAAAGGCCTGACGACTGTCGGGGATATCGCGGATTTGATTCAATCAAGAAGAAAAGCCGAATAAGGGAGGACAACCAATTGAAAACATTGTTGATAGTCGGAGCAGGCGGTCTTGGCCGCGAAACGTACCAGTGGGTTTTGGATCAGGAAAAGGCAGAGAAGCGATGGGATGACATCGGCTTTTTGGATGATGACATCCACGCGTTGGATAACTACAAACTTTCCGCTAAAATCGTCGGAACCGTAAAAGATTATGAACCCAAAGCCGGCGAAGAGGTCATCTGTGCCATCGGCGATGCGGAGGTTATCGCTGGACATCTGCCCAGTCCTTTTGGATAAGGGAGCGGTTTTTGCTACAGTGATCCATCCGACCGCATTGTTGGCGGACACTTGTGAGATCGGTAAGGGCGTCATCGTAGGGCCTTATGCCATCATTTCGACGGATGCAAAAATTGCTGATTTTTCGGTTGTGAATTCCTATGTCAGCGTCGGCCACGATGTTTCCGTGGGGAAGGGCTGCGTCATCAGCGGTTTCAGCGATCTGATGGGCTTTTCCGCTTTGGAAGAGGGCGTATTTCTGGGGAGCGGCGCGCGACTGCTGCCGAGTGTGCAGGTGGCTGCGAACGCCAGAGTCGGCGCGGGGAGCATCGTCCTCAAAAATGTTAAAGCGAATACAACGGTTTTCGGCAATCCAGCGAAAATCATTTCCACTCCCTGAACGAAGAGGGCGCTAATGTCTGTGATGGCAAGGGGGCGAACTGAAAAAATGAGTAATCCGGTAATCGTCTATGGAAGTAAATTTTTAGCTGAAATGCTTTTTTATGATTCCTTAAAACATCCAGATTTCAAAGTTGCGGCTTTTGCAGCAGATGAATCGTATGTGGATAAGGCAGGCTTTTACTTAGGGTTGCCGATGGTGGAAATCGGAATGCTTACGGAAAAATATCCGCCAACTGCATACGATATGATTGTTCTGACATCATCTTTTCATGATATGCGCAATCGGGAAGGCATGTACGCGAAAGGGAAAGCTTTAGGGTACACGTTGCGGAATTATATCAGTCCGTCCAGCATTGTTTCGCCAGGCATTGAAATGGGGGACAACAATCTCATTTTTGAGCAAGTATTCATGGGCCATAGAGGCCGGATGGGATCCAGCAACATCATTCGCCAACAAGTTTATGTGGGCCACGAATTTACGCTGGGGAATAACAATGTCATCACGTCAGGGTGCACGATCGGCGGCGAATGCCGTATCGAGAATAACTGTTATATCGGTCTTAACGCCACGATTCTGCATAAAATTACGATTTCTGAAGAGAGCTTGGTTGGAGCAGGAAGCGTCGTGATACGAAATACGGAACCTTTTTCAAAGAATGTAGGAAATCCAAGCCGAGTCTTGAGTTACCACAAGGAAGGGTTAAAGGTGAATCTCTGACATGGATAAAATAATTGTGAATTTCACCCCGACTGGCATGATACCGACCAAAAAAGATACTCCTTTTGTACCCATTTCGCCCGAAGAAATCATCCGTGAGGTTAAGGATGCTTGGGAATTGGGAATTTCGATGGTGCATGTACATGCCAGAAATAGCGACGATGAAAAACCGACGTATCGAAAGGAAGTTTATGCTGAAATCATCTCGGGCATACGGCAATTCGCACCGGAACTCGTCATCTGCGCTTCGACATCCGGAAGGAACTTCAATACGGTGGAAGCCAGAACGGACGTTTTATCGCTTGAAGGGAATTTAAAACCGGACATGGGCAGCCTGACACTAAGCTCTCTGAATTTCAACAGGACCACCAGCGTGAATGAGCCTTCCATGATTGTCGCCTTGGCGGAACGGATGAGAGATAACGGCATTCGGCCTGAATTGGAAGCATTTGATTTGGGGATGGTCAATTATTGCAACTACCTGATCAAAAAGGGGGCGGTGACTGCGCCTTACTATGTTAACTTGATATTAGGCAACATCGCCTGCGCTCAAGGAGATTTGCTGCATATTGGGTGTATGCTCAAAGACATTCCCGAAGACAGCATTTTTTCACTAGGGGCAGTGGGCACCGACCAATTGAAAATGAATTCTTTGGGCATCACGATGGGCTGGGGCGTACGTGTCGGACTTGAAGACAATTTTTGGTATGATGAAAATAGGACGAGGCTAGCAACGAACATGGACCTTCTGAACAGAATCCATAAGCTGATTTCAGCGAACGAGAAAGAGGTCATGACATCCAAGGAACTGCGGCAAAAGCTCAATTTAGACCCAGGATTCGGCAAATATGGCGTTGCCGGCTCCAACGCTTAAGGAATCAGAGAGAAGGGATATTATGGAACATGCTTATCTGATACTGGCACATCATAACTTTGATACTTTAGCCATGTTGTTTCGGCTACTTGATGCGCCCAACAATAACCTTTATTTACACGTTGATGCGAAAGCGAAGGATTTTAATGAAGAAGATTTGCGGAGCGTTTTAAAGTTTTCGAAGTTGACTATGCTGCCTAGGCAAGTCGTTTATTGGGGTGGGTACAGTCAGATTGAAGCAACCCTGAACCTGGTTGAATATGCTTTGAAGGACGGTTTCGATTATTGCCACAGCATCACTGGTGTGGATCTCCCGCTGAAGACCCAATCGGAGATAGATCGTTTTTTTACCGAACATGCGGGATATGAATTCATCAACTTCAGGCCAGAGCGCTATGAATATGCTGAGTACAAATGTGCGTATTATCATCCTTTCGTGGAAACGAAATACAATCGTAAGTACAAATTAGTGCGTCTTGCGGATCATGCGGTAGCCATGCTTCAAAAAACACTGGGACTGAAGAGAAGTGATACCAAGTTTTATCAGGGATCGGCCTACTTTTCGATCAGTGAAGATTGCGCCAAGTATGTCATTTCAAAAAAGGATGAAATAAGGAAAAATTATCGGTACACAGTCGGCGCGGATGAGGCGTATCTGCAGACGATCATCATGAGCTCCCCGTTTAAGGACAAACTGTATCGATTCGAAGAGAAGTATTACGGGAATGCGATGTTGGTGGATTGGGACAGGTCCGAAAACAGGAATAATTCCCCGCACACGTTCAGAATCAGTGATTACGACAGCTTGGTGGGCGTCGATGAAGGCATCCTGTTTGCCAGAAAATTCGATGAGAACATTGACTCGGAAATCGTCCATAAGATGTTTCATTATGTCAACGAAAAACAAAAAAATGAAGCAAACGACAACCGAACACAGGCCTTAAAAGAGCATCATGATCAAGCGGCTGTGAATTGAACAGGTTGGTCATTCGGTGGTGAATGAAAATGATAATAAGGAGTGTGCAGTGGTATGTACTATCAGAGATATTTCAAAAGGCCCTTGGATTTTCTGTTGTCATCAATGGCCATCGTAGGCTTAAGCCCTGTCCTTATTGTCATCGCATGGTTGGTCAGGGTCAAAATCGGCAGTCCGGTACTTTTCAAACAAGAGCGCCCTGGTCTTAACGAAAAAATTTTTTCCTTGTATAAATTCCGCACTATGACGGATGCGAAAGGGGAGAGCGGGGAATTGCTGCCTGATGAGGCTCGTCTGACGAGGTTCGGTGAGCTGTTGCGGTCGACTTCATTGGATGAATTGCCGGAATTGTTCAACATCCTATTCGGGGACATGTCCATTGTCGGGCCGAGGCCACTATTGGTGAAGTACCTTCCACTCTATGATGAGCATCAAAAAAGGCGCCATGCTGTCAGACCGGGATTATCCGGACTGGCGCAAGTGAACGGCAGAAATGCCATCAGTTGGAAAGAAAAATTTGAATTGGACGTTCAGTATGTCGATGAGGTTACTTTTTTGGGGGATTGTAAAATCATCTTTCAAACTATCCAGAAGGTTTTGTCGCGGGAGGGCATCAATTCCGCAGAATCTGCGACAATGGAAGACTTTAAGGGGAACGAAAGCGATGGGCAAAAGCCATTCGCATATGCGGAATCAAGGGAATGAAAAAAGGCAACAGCGGGAGGTGGTTTTTTTGCAACTCTATCACTATCTATTTCTATTTTCTTTGTTGTTGAAGCCGTTCTATATCTTCAGCTCCGGCGGTTTGCAGATAGCGGATCCGTTTTTTATCCTGTCTTTCGTTCTGTATGTCGTTCTTGCGGGTAAGGAGGCTAACATCACCATCCATAAGACCGACAAGTGGCTGATGTATTTTGTTATCTTGGTTTTTGGCATCAATTTAGTCTATTTTCTGTTGTACGGAAGATTCGAATTTTTGAAAGCATCCTTGTACTATGTATATAATTTTCTGACCGTGCTGTTTTTCCGGATATATTCTGAGGACGAACGCTTTCTGGTGAACGTAGGGAAAGTCTGCAGACTGAATATCGTGATCCAGCTGGGTATCTATGGACTGAATATCGGCAGGTATTATGCAGAGACTCGTTATATGGGAACTTTCAATGATCCTAACCAAATGGCTTTCTTCATATTCATGTCGCTGATCACCGCCTTCATCATCTCAAAGATCGAGCGCAGCAAACTGCATGTGCTGTATCATATCATGGCAGTCGGATTGATCTTCCTTACGTCATCCACCGGGATATTTCTGGGTGTCGGAGTTTTCTATGCAGTCAGCGCTACACTTGCAATCAGAAAGCTGACGAAGCGCAGCCATAATGTGATGGCAATTTTATCCATCACGGCATTGCTGATGCTGGGATTGCTGTTCAGCTCGCAGATAACTGATTACGTCAAGGGATTTTCGGAATCATCCATAATGGATCGGGTCGAGCAGAAGCTGGACAGACTCAACGAAAGTACAATTGGTCCGACCAATATCCAAGACCGGGGCATAGACAGGCTGGTGATCTATCCAGAAAAGATCATTTACGGAGCTGGGGAAGGTTATCATGGACGCTTTGACAGATCCTATTCCATGAATGAAGTGCATTCGACCTTGTTGAGTATTCTCTTCTATTACGGCATCATACCGACTTTGCTGTTTTTGTTTTGGTGCTATCAAAACATACGCATCCTCACGGTAAACAATCTGGCTGTGGTCTTGGCTCTGCTCGTCGAAAGCCTGACCTTGCTGAATCAGCGGCAGCCCCTTTTCTGGATGGTTTTCCTCACTCTCAACATCCTGTACCAACAGGAGTTGGCAGCGAAGAGAGCCTTGCAAAATGAAACTACCCTGGAATCCGAACAATGGGACACACCGTTCAGCTCAAATAACCTTATGGGCATTTCAGAAAAATAGAAGTCAAGGAGTGAGCATCTATGCGGATTTTGTATGTTTCAACTATATCGGCGACCATCAATGCGTTTTTAATCCCGCATATACACCTGTTACTGGATTTGGGACATACGGTGGATATGGCTTGCAACGTAAAAGATCCAATTGATCCAACACTTTTGGAACGCGGATGCCGTGTATTCCCGATGAGCTTTCAGCGTTCGCCTTTAAAGAAGAGCAACTACGCAGCCTATCAAAGCCTCAAGCAACTCATCATCGAAGGGAAGTATGATTGTGTGCATACGCACACGCCGGTTGCTTCAACAGTGACGCGGCTTGCCTGCAGGAATATGCAGGATGTGAAGGTGATTTATACAGCTCATGGCTTCCATTTCTTTGAAGGTGCACCACGGAAGAATTGGTTGATTTATTATCCAGTAGAAAAATGGCTTTCCGGCTATACCGATCTATTGATCACCATGAACAGCGAGGACTATGGACAGGCCAAAAAGAAATTCCATGCCAAAGCGGGCCGCTTTGTGAAAGGTGTGGGGGTCAATTTAGATAAATACGTTGTTCCGTCTGAAAATGAGAAGCAGAAACTGCGTCAGGAATACGGCTTCGCTCCAGAAGATTTTATCCTTGTCTATCCGGCTGAGCTGAGCTACAGAAAACATCAAGATTTGTTGATTGAGGCGATGGTAGGAGTCGCGAAGAATATCCCGAACAGCAAATTGCTGTTGGTCGGAGACGGACCGAGTGAAGAAGACTATCGACAATTGATCAGTGAACGCCAGCTCGAAAATCATATCGCGCTGATGGGATACAGAAAAGATGTTGCTAAACTGCTGATGCTTTCTGATGTGGCTGTTTCCTCATCCCGCCAGGAAGGCTTGCCGGTGAATGTCATGGAAGCGATGGCGACAGGGCTGCCTTTGGTTGTGAGCAATTGCCGGGGGAACAGGGATCTGGTCAAGGACGGCAGGAACGGGTATGTGATTACGGGCGATTCGCCAGAAACGTATGCTGAAAGGATAGGTCAGCTTTATAGGGATGCCAACGTAAAGGAAATGATGAAACGGGCCAATTTGACGGATATCCAAAATTATTCCACTGAAAGTGTCTTGAAGGAGATGGAAATCATCTATAAAGAATTGCTTGTCTAAGCGCGCTGACGGGAAATGGCAAAGCGCCAACTTTTGCTCCGGAAAGGAAGCCAAACAAATAATGGGGGAAACACCATGATAAAAATAACGGTCATCATGGGTGTCTACAACGGCGCAAAAAAGCTGACGGCGGCAGTCGAATCGATCTTGAATCAGACATTTACGGATTTTGAATTCATCGTGTGCGATGATGCATCATCCGACAACAGCCTCCAAATTCTCGAAGGATTAGCGGCAAGGGACAAGAGAATCAAGATCATCAGGAATCCTCGCAACCTGAGTCTGGCGCCAACGCTCAACAACTGCCTACAGGCTGCCAGGGGTGAATATATAGCCCGAATGGATGCTGATGATATCTCGCATCCGGAAAGATTTGAAAAAGAGGTGGCCTTTTTGGATGCTCATCCTGAATATGCCATCGTCGGCACAGGCCGCAATATATATGATGACGGCGGTATTTGGGGAAGCCAAGGGTTTAGGGGGGAACGGTCAAAGTTGGATATCTATCGTGGGCGGACTTTTCTTCATCCTTCCATAATGATGCGCAAGGATGCTCTCCTTGCTGTCGGAGGATACACGACTGGGCCGGAAACCGAAAGGCTGGAGGATTTCGATTTGTGGTGCAAACTGTACGAAAAAGGCTACAAAGGCTACAACCTGGATGATGTGTTGATCGATTATTTTGAGGCCAAGGAATCTTACCGCAAACGAAAATATAAGTATAGGGTAAATGAATACAGGCTAAAAAAAAAATGGCGGAAAAAACTTGGGTTGCCTCTGAAGTACCATTTCCATGCCTATAGGACGCTTGCTGTCGGTCTGGCGCCACCGAGACTGATCCTAGCCTATCATGGTTGGAGATATAGGGGCAGGTCATGAGAGAAGGTTAGGTAGGATGGCGGCCACTTGCTTGCGTCGGGAACGATCCTGAGAAACTCGAAAGAGCATTGGGGGTGAGCGGATGTCACGCACAAAAAATTCACTGATCAATTTAACGGCAGCGATGGTCGGACAATTGTTGGCGGTGCCTATCGGGTTCGTGGCACGTTTGGTCTTCATAAGGATCCTCGGTGCCGAATATCTCGGTGTCAACGGCCTCTTCACCAGCATCCTGACGATGCTATCGTTAGTGGAATTGGGTATTGGTCCGGCAATCATATTCAGCCTCTACAAACCCTTGGCGGAAAATGACACCAAAAAAGTGCAGGCCATCATGCAACTCTACAAAAAGGCTTATGCCATCATCGGCACAGGGATAGTTGTTTTGGGCATGGGCATGACGCCATTTCTATCGTACCTCATCAAAGACGTGCCCGACGTCAAAAACATTGAAATCATCTTCCTGCTGTTTGTCGGCAACTCAGCCATCTCCTATTTCTATGCCTATAAGCAAAATCTGATCGTAGCGGATCAGCGGCGTTATATCGTTACCATCTACCGCTATGCTTTCTTCTCGCTGCTCAATCTTTTGCAGATCGCATTTCTGTACGCCACCAGAAATTATATCTTTTTCTTGATTGTGCAAATCGCCTGCACCATGCTGCAGAATCTCATGGTGGCAAGAACTGCCGATAAGCTGTATCCTTTTTTGCGGCAAAAAAAGACGGAGGGACTGGACGGTGAAACGGTCAAGGAAATCAAGAAGAATACAGGCGCGATGGTTTCGCACAAAGTAGGGGAAATTGTGACGAATTCAACCGACAATATCGTGATTTCGGCGATGGTTGGGACAATTTGGGTGGGGCTGTATTCGAACTATGTATTGATCACTGTTGCTCTGAATGGGATAATGGGCCAATTTTTTTCTGCGATAACCGCAAGCATCGGAAATCTGGGGGCAACGTCCAACAAGGAACGGTTGCTGGTTGTCTTCCGGAGGGTACAGTTTGCAACTTTCTGGATTTTTGGTTTCAGCGCTATCTGTTTGTTCTATCTTTTCAATCCCTTCATTGCTGTCTGGATAGGGAAAGTCTACTGGCTGTCCATGGATACAGTGTTGCTGTTGGCTGTGCTGTTCTATGTTCAGGGGATGAGAAGAGCGGTGCTCACCTTCCGTGAGGCGCTTGGTTTGTACTGGTATGATCGCTATAATCCCTTGTTTCAAACCGTGATCAATATAGGTGTTTCGATTGCTCTTGCACCGAAATTTGGTGTTTCCGGGGTCATCATCGGCACCTTGGTAAGCTTACTGACGACTTGTTTTTTGATGGAACCTTATTACCTGTACAAAAAAGGGTTTTCCGCTCCATTGAAATCATACTATTACAGATATGCCGTCTATACCGTGGCAACGGCGGCTGCAGGCGGGGCTACTGGAAAATTCATTGGATTTATTACTGGAGAAACGCTTTCGGCGTTGACCGGGAAATTCGTAGTTTGTTTAACGGTTCCGAACCTCATTTTCTTCCTGCTTTTTTGTCGGACGAAAGAATTCCAGTATTTCTTTTCACTGGCAAATAAGTTTGTGTTCAAAAAAGTAATGAGGAAAGCAGAGTAATAGGCATTAGACTGCCATACAAGATGAATCTTAACAGATTAGGTGATTAAAAGCGTAATCAGACGGGCTTTTATGATATAATCAGGGTATATAAAAAAACAAATTTTTATCCCCCATCTTCAAGAAATAGGGCAACAGCGCAAAATATTTTGCTGTTTGTTGCATACACAAACCTCGCATATTTTCATCCAATCTCCATCTTTTTTCCTTCCTTTCAATCCAAAGTCACGCTATTCTTCCTGCTTGTTTAACTGTGGTCAAATCTGCCTTTAAAGCAAAAGCCAACTCTTGTCTCTTGATAATAAAATAACTGGAATGTTAGGTGGTGCAGGATAATGAAAACGTTATCTTTCAGAGGAAAAATGGTTGTGCTGATGATTGCTGACATCGGGTGTATCACATTGGCTGCTTTGCTGGCGTACTGGCTACTTGAAAATTATATAGCTCTGCCGGATGGCTACTATTATGTGATGGTGGGCATAACATGTGGTATCTATATCTTATTGGGAACAATGCGGCATTTGTTCTCAAATATGCCCCATTATACAGACATCCACGATGTAGTCATTAATATTCAGATTTTGTCGATTGCCTTTTTGCTCTCCGCAGTCGTTTCGACTGGGATTTTTGACCTGGTGAGTCGCCGCTATATCCTATTGACCTACCTTTTTAGCCTGTTTTTTATACCAGGCATTCGGATAGCCTGGCGCATGTTTCGCGAACGCAATGAGGATCTTTCCCGACAGAATACTTCGGATGGTAGAGGAAAAGTCAGAACGTTGGTGGTCGGTGCCGGGGAAGGCGGACGCCTCTTCATCTCGAGCTTGATGCACCGGCCGAATGAGATTGAGATCATCGGCATCGTCGACAGGGATGAGAAGAAGCGTAATTATCGGTTGATGGGCATTCCAGTGCTGGGCAAGGAGGAAGACATCCCTCGGCTGGTGGCCGAGATGGAGATTGATCAGGTGACGATTGCCATACCTTCGCTGAAGCCTAAAGAAATGGAACGCATTTTGGATTACTGCAACCAAGTGGGCGTGAAAGTCAACCAGATGCCGAAGATAGAGGACGTCATGACAGGGAAATTGTCCGTCAACCGCCTCCGCGATATTGACGTAGTCGATCTGTTGAGCAGAGAAGAGGTCGAACTGAACAAAGAGTTGATTTCCGAAAATCTGAAGGACAAAGATATTCTCATAAGCGGTGCGGGCGGATCGATCGGATCCGAAATTTGCCGACAAGTAGCGAAGTTTGAACCAAGAAGCATCATTTTATTGGGACATGGAGAAAATTCGATTTACTTGATCCATAGGGAGCTGAGCCTTCTTTATGGGAAAACGATAGATATTGTCCCCGTGATTGCCGATGTGCAGGACCGCAAGTTGATTTTTGAAGTGATGGCTCGCTATCAACCGGAATATGTTTTCCATGCTGCAGCCCATAAGCACATTCCGATGATGGAGTGGAATCCGCGGGAAGCGGTCAAGAACAACATCTACGGCACCAAGAACATGGCGGAAGCGGCTAAAGCCGCCGGAGTGAAGAGCTTCGTTATGATTTCAAGTGATAAGGCGGTTCGCCCGACCAATGTGATGGGCTCGACGAAGCGCATTGCGGAAATGATTGTGACGGCACTGAATGAACCCGGCAAAACAAAATTTGCGGCGGTCCGTTTCGGAAATGTCTTGGGCAGCCGAGGCAGCGTCATTCCCGTATTCAAAGAACAGATAGAAAAAGGTGGGCCTGTGACGGTGACCGATTTCCGTATGATCCGTTATTTCATGACCATACCGGAGGCAAGTCGTTTGGTCATCCAAGCCGGCGTGCTGGCAAATGGAGGAGAGATCTTCATCCTTGATATGGGGGAACCCGTAAAAATAGTTGATTTGGCTAAAAAAATGATCAAACTGTCCGGCTACACGGAGGGAGATATCCCGATTGTCGAAACAGGGATACGCCCCGGAGAAAAACTCTACGAAGAGCTGTTGGCCGACGAAAGCTTGCTGGACAGCCAAGCCTACGAAAAGATATTCGTCGGGAAAGCATCCGCCTACAAATTGGAAGACACCCTCGCTTTTGCGGACGAACTCGTCCAGCTTCCTGTCGGAGAAATCCGTCAGAACCTGATTGATTATGCCTGTGAGCATCAATGATTGTCTTTCATTAAGAGAATTATAAACCTCCTTAAGAAAACCCCATCAAAATCATCGAAATAAATCCTCAACAAAAAACAATAAAAATGAATAAACCACATGATAAACCTCTAGAGATCATTCAAAAAATCCCCCAAAAACAGCTTCGTGTATTTTTTACGAATAAGCTGTTCCTCATTCTGCTACCCACGGAAGGGAGACGGTTTTAATGACGGAAAAGAAAGAAAAGAGAATATTGTTGGCTTCCCCTCATATGTCGGGGTACGAAATGAGCTATATCCAGGAGGCGTTCGATACGAACTGGATTGCTCCGCTAGGCCCGAATGTCACTGGATTCGAAAAGGAAATATGTGCCTACACGGGCGCAAACTATGCAGAGGCTCTCTCTTCCGGTACGGCTGCCATCCATATGGCGCTGATGTATCTCGGTGTGGGCAAAGGGGATATCGTATTTTGCCCGTCCTTGACATTTTCCGCATCCGCTAATCCCATCATCTATCTGGGTGCCACACCGGTGTTCATCGATTCGGAAAGGGAATCATGGAATATGTCGCCGGCAGCTTTGGCGAAAGCCTTCGAGAAGTATCCTCATCCAAAAGCGGTTGTCATCGTGAATCTTTACGGACAATCTGCCGATTATGATCAACTGAAGGCGATTGCGGATGAACACCATGTGCCGATAGTGGAGGATGCCGCTGAAAGTCTGGGAGCCACCTACAAGGGTGTGAAGACGGGCACAATCGGAGAAATCGGAATCTACTCTTTCAACGGGAACAAAATCATCACAACGTCAGGTGGCGGTATGTTGGTGGCGCGCGAGAAAAAAATAATCGAGAAGGTAGAATTTTGGGCAACGCAGGCAAAGGAAAATGCTCCCTATTACCAGCATAAGGAAATCGGCTATAACTACCGGATGAGCAATGTCGTCGCTGGAATTGGCCGGGGACAATTGCGGGTATTGGATGATCGGATCGCCAAGAAAAAATACATCTTCGACTATTATGCGAATGCCTTTCAGGATATCGAAGAGTTGGAAATGATGCCGATTGCGACTTACGGTGAACCTAATTATTGGCTCAGCTGCGCAACGATCAGGCCGGAAATTGAGGTTCGCCCGAAAGCACTGTTGGACTATCTGGCAACGAAAAACATTGAGGGACGGCAAATCTGGAAACCGATGCATCTGCAGCCTGTTTTCAAAGGCGTAGATTTCTTCAGCCACAATCCGGAAGGGACAAGTGTGTCGGAAGACATCTTCGCAAGAGGATTATGCCTCCCGTCGGATACGAAGATGACCGATGAGGATCTGGAAAGGGTTGTGACGCGGGTCAGTTGGTTTTTTGGTGCTGAGGACGCGCGGAGATAAGCTGGATTCTTGTTTGAAACCGTAGGGGGATTCCTTTCTAGTACCTTTGAATATGTGCTATAATGAAGGCGGATACAGGAAGATGATGTGGTAAGAAATAAAAAACGATACATTATGTGCCTATCCGCTTTCAGGAAGCTGATTTTGTCATATGCTGAACACTAGGAGGGGAATGCAATGAAGGAAGAAGATTCTTTAAAGGGCTTATTGGCAATAATTAAGCAACGACTTGTGATGATTGTAAGCTTTGGTATCCTTGGTCTTATGCTCACAGCCGTCTATACATTTTTTATTGTCACACCAATGTATGAATCCACTACGCAATTGCTGGTCAACCGCGAAAGCGATGGCAGCACTGGCATCCAGCTCAATGATATCAATTCGAATATACAGATGATCAATACCTATAAGGATATTATAAAAGGTCCGATCATATTGGGTGAAGTCAAAGCAAATCTGGATCTTGACTATTCGATCGAGCGATTGACTGAAATGGTCGCGATCAGTGCAAACGAAGATTCACAAGTGTTCTCGCTGATTGTCAGGGGACCTAATGCTGGTGAAGCAGCTGAGATAGCCAATGAAATTGCAGCAACCTTTCAGAGTGAAATTATAGAGATAATGAACGTCAAAAATGTCAGCATCATTTCCACCGCAACCGTCAATTCAAAACCCATTTCTCCGGTGATATTAAATAATTTGCTGATTGGGCTGGTATTGGGTATTCTGGCTGGAACAGGAGTGGCTTTTCTTCGATCCGCTATGGTCAGAACGATCGATGATTATCAGTTCATTACACAAACCATCGGCTGGCCTAATTTAGGTGCCATCTCCGAGCTGAATAAGGAAGAGCGCGCGGCCATCACGGAAATGCGCAGAGAAAAACACAGACGAATCAACGGATAAGGTGAAACGAGAACACGCCGATGGACAGAAACGGATTCCCACTGAAGTGAAGAAGCAGGAGGATGAGAAACCTGTCGCCGTTGCCGATAAGAAGGAGCAGGAGAAACAGAAGAAAAGGCCATCCTATAATTCGGGCACCAATCGCGAGCGACTGGTCACTGTTTCCGAAATGACGAGAGAAAAAATCGGCACCATTTTGCAAAGCGAATCGGTCCAATCGGTGGATATCCGCAATGAAAGGGGGGAGTGAGGATGGCACAGATGGTGAATAAGAAAACGAAAAAAGGCAAACAAACAAGGCGCAGCCATGGATTGATCACGATGGCCTTGCCTAATTCCCTTGTGTCGGAACAGTTCCGCACGTTGCGGACGAATATCCAGTTCTCGATGGTGGATAAAAAATTAAAGTCGTTGGCCGTTCTCTCGGCTTCGTCTTCCGCCGGCAAGTCGACGGTGGCCGCTAACTTGGCAGTGATATTTGCGCTCCAGGGCAATCAGGTGCTATTGGTGGACTGTGATCTGCGGCGTCCAACTGTCCACAGGGAGTTCGAACTTCCGAACAATGAAGGATTGACCAACTTGCTGGCCAATCATGTCGGGAAAGGGGTCGACGATTATCTGCATCGTGCGAAGTAGAGGGTCTTTCCATCCTGACGGGCGGTCCGGTTCCGCCGAATCCCGCAGAGATTCTATCCAGCAATCGGATGAAGCAATTGGAAAAGGAATTGGCTGAACGCTTCGACCTTGTCATCTACGATACGCCTCCTTTGTTGGGTTTCACGGATGCTCAGATTTTGGCCGGCCGTGAAGATGGGACGATTTTTGTCGTCCATTACGGGGTCGACACCAAGGAAGAAGTGATGAAAGCTGTCAGAATCCTTGAAGATGGTGAATGCCAATGTGTTGGGCGTCGTCTACAACTGGGCGCCGGGCGGTGCGAAGGAGCATAGCTATTACTATGGCTATCATGATGAAGAATGATCTGTGTATATATGCGCGTGTGCATGCGATTAAGTAGGGCGATCTCGGATGAGGTCGTCTTTTTTTGCGGAACAATCGGCACTTTCCGTTCGGCCGCCTCAGCTCCGGGGAGAGCGTCGCTCATCGGAGTTAGCGGGCGGGAAAAAGCCGCAACTCCCGCGAGGGAACCTTCGCCGAAGGAGAGCCTCGGGACAGCGCCGCAACTCCGGCGAAGCCGGCGCTGACCGGAGGAGCCGGTCCCCCCGCATACCTCATCTCTGGAGAAGCCAGTGAGCAGGCAGGAATTTCATCAAAGGATGAAAATTATTTAGCCATCCCACCCATTTGATGTATAATGAGAAAGAATAATTTATAGGAAGAGGATAGAATAAATATGATAACTTTAAAATCTGAACGCGAAATTCAAGCTATGGAAGAGTCAGGAGCGATTTTGGCGGGAGTCCATGAGGAATTGCGCGGTTTCATCAAGCCGGGATTGACTACGATGGAAATCAACAACTTTGTGCAGTCGCGCATCGAAGCGGCTGGCGCCATCTGCGAACAAATCGGTTTCGAAGGCTACGAATTTGCGACTTGTACGAGCGTCAACGACGAAATCTGCCACGGCTTCCCGGGCAAATATGTGCTGAAGGACGGCGATCTGATCAAGGTCGATACGGTCGTGAACTACAACGGCGCCATGTCCGATTCATGTTGGAGCTATGTGGTCGGCGAGGCTACACCTGAAGTCAAACATTTGATGGAAGTGACCGAGAAAGCATTGTATCTGGGTATCGAGCAGGCGAAAGTAGGCAACCGTGTCGGCGACATCGGCCATGCGATCCAGACTTACGTCGAAAGCGAAGGTTTCTCTGTCGTCCGCGAATTCATCGGTCATGGTATCGGACCGACGATGCACGAAAGTCCGTCCATTCCGCATTACGGTGATGCCGGTAAAGGTCTGCGCCTGAAGGAAGGCATGACAATCACGATCGAGCCGATGGTCAACACAGGAGCTTGGAAGTCCAAAATGGACGACAATGGCTGGACTGCCCGCACGAAAGACGGCGGTTTGAGCTGCCAATTCGAGCACACGATTGCCATCACCAAAGAAGGCGCGAGAGTATTGACGCAACAAAAATAATGGAATATCTATAAATTGACAGCCTGCAATAAATTTGTTTGTTGTAAACGAAATCAGCTTACTTAATTATTGAGTATGCGCGAGATTGATTTTGTCTGAAAATTTTACAAAAAATTCCAATAAGAATAATTATAGTTATTTCAAAAATGGTATAGTACAATATTTTATAGTGGGCAAATCTGGCATTTTGATTTGGTTTTTTCAGGATAAAGTGGCTATTTTTCATTTAGAGCTTGTAATCAGGAGGGAAATCATGGAAGAAGAAATATCATTAGGTGAAATTTTTGCAATATTGAAGCAACGCCTCGGTTCGATCATCGTATGGAGTATGGCCGGTTTGTTGTTAGCTGCACTTTATACATTCTTTTTTGTGACACCGACTTACCAATCCACTTCAAAAATCGTGGTTAACCAGACACAAAATTCAGAACAGGCAATCACGAATACAGATATCCAGACGAACCTGAGTCTGATCAATACGTACCAAGGCATCATCAAAGAACCAATCATTTTGGAGGATGTCATCACGAATACAAACTCCGATTTGACTGTACCGGAGCTGCGCAACAAATTGACCGTCCAGACAGAAGACACTTCTTTGGTCTTTGGTATCACGATAACGGATGAAAATCCGTTTAAGGCAGCGGAATTGGCGAATGCAACGTCTGTTTCTTTCGAAGAAAAAATCGGCAGCATTCTGGACGTGAACAGCGTTACAATCTTATCCCAAGCAGTGGCGAATCCGAATCCTGTCTCCCCGAACACTCCGATGAATCTTGTACTTGGTTTATTGGTCGGCATGATGATCGGCGTTGGGCTTGCATTCCTTGCTGAATTTATGGACAAGACAGTCAAAGATGAAAAATTCATCGAACAGTTGGGTTGGTCGAACTTGGGATCCGTCCTGTTGATGTCTGAAGAAGAGTTGACATCGACACGATTTGTACAAGCAACACCAGACGTAAATTCGCGCAAAGCGAAAAGACGCATATAGGAGGGAATCATACATGTTTGGATCAAGCAGAAAAAAAATCAAGCAATTAGATAGCCAACAACGTAAAGGTCTGAGTTTGATTTCAAAATTGCGGCCGAAATCCGTTATTGCCGAACAGTATCGGACAATCCGTACAAATATACAATTCTCTATGGTCGATCGCGATGTGAAATCCATCGTTATGACTTCATCAGGTCCATGGGAAGGTAAATCAACGACATCCGCAAACTTGGCATCTGTTTTTACCGACCAAGGGAAACGTGTGCTGCTGGTCGATGCGGATTTACGCAGACCGACAGTGCAACGCACTTTCGGTTTGAGCAATGTTGAGGGTTTGACGACACTTTTGAGCGAACCCGACAAAAAAATTGACGAGGTTATCCAACAAGTGACCGGAACAGAATTGCATGCGTTGACAAGCGGACCGATTCCGCCGAACCCATCCGAGTTGTTGAACTCAAACCGTATGAACGGGTTGATGAAACGATTTGAAGAGATGTACGACATCATCATTTATGACATGCCTCCGGTGACTTCGGTGACTGACGCACAGATCATGGCAGCAAAATCGGACGGCGTTGTCTTCGTAATCCGCCATGGCGTCGCGCAAAAGGATTCTGTCCTGAACGCGAAAGAATTATTGGAAATGGTGAACGCGAACATATTGGGCGTAGTGTTCAATGGCGTAGAAAAAAAATCTGATTATTCTTACTATGGCTATGGTTATACAAACGAGGGGGAAGCGTAGTGATCGATCTTCATTGTCATCTGTTGCCTGGCGTCGATGACGGAGCTCGAACACTGGAGGATTCTTTGGCGATGGCCCAACAAGCCGTCTCCGAAGGCATCTCTCACATCCTTGTGACGCCGCACCATAAAAACGGTAAATATTTGAATCCTAAAGAAGCTGTTGTTGAAGCAACAGCAAATCTGCAAGCAGAACTTAATGGTAGAGGAATCGGTCTTACCCTTTTCCCTGGACAAGAAGTCCGCATCAATGGAGAAATACTGGATGATATCGAGAACGGGGATATATTATTCATCGACGACGAAGAGCATTATTTGTTGATTGAGTTCCCGACCATGTCGATACCGCATTATACAGAATCATTATTTTTTAAACTACGACAAAAAGGCATCACGCCTGTCATCGTTCATCCAGAACGGAATCAGGCGATCATTGATGATCCAAATATATTGCTTCCTTTCATTGAAAGAGGCGCATTGGCGCAAGTTACTGCGAGCAGCTACATCGGTGCCTTCGGTAAAGACATCGCGAAGGTCAGCAACCAGCTGATCGATGCGAACCTTGTGCATATCCTTGCATCGGATGCCCATAACACACGCGGAAGAGGGTTTCATTTCCAGAAAGCTTTCGCTAAACTTGAAGCAGAATTCGGACCCGAGAAAGTTGATTATTTCAAACAGAATGCAAAAGATCTGTTCAACGGTGACGTCGTCCATACAGAAGCTCCGGCTGAAGTGTATCAAAAGAAAAAGAGATTTCGATTTTTTGGCAAATGAATATGTCTAAAGCTTAAGCTCGGGGAACAAAGAAATTTGTTCTTCGGGCTTTTTTTATTTTCCGGAATAAATTGGGGTATGCAATAAGTGTGAAATATTTCCGTTGTGTTACTAATTCCCTTAGCATCTTGAATGTTTAACATTTTATTGATAATATGATTAGGATTCTATGATAAGTGCCCTCGGATAGACAGGTGGGCTTCTTTTTGCATGGACTGAGATATTTTATAGTTATGTTCAATAAAACACTTGATGAAAGAGTATGGCTGGCAAGGACAGGGCAGAACAGGATTTATCCTGAGGACAATTGTTTCATGCGCTAATATTCATACAAGAGAAAGAGGAACGCATAATGAATGAAACCAGAAAAAACAGACAAGGGAGAAAAAGGGTATGGAAGGTCATCTTTTCCATTCTGATGGTTGCGATGGTCGGTGTCGTTGCATACTTGTTTAAGGCTTATTCCGACATCGGCAGCACCGCAGAATCGATCTACAACGAGGTGAGTGTGGTCGAAATGCGGGAAGAATCGATTGAAGTAGAGACGGCAACGCAGCCGATTTCGTTCTTGTTGCTGGGAGCTGACACGGGTACTGCTGAAGAAGAGCGGACGGAAACAGGACGCAGCGACACGATCATCGTCTGCACAGTGAATCCGAATACCAAAACAACAACACTTTTGAGCATTCCGCGCGACAGCTACGCGGAAATCGTCGGATACAGCGACGTGTACGATTATTACGGTGACTACTATGACAAGATGAACCACGCGTACGCTTTCGGTGGTACGGAAATGTCCATCAACACGGTCCAGGAATTTTTGAATGTTCCGATCGATTATTACGTTGAAGTGAACTTTGACGGGCTGACGGACATCGTTGATGCAATCGGCGGTGTAGAAATCACGAGTCCGCTGACATTCGATTTCTATGGTCCGCAATTCATCGAGGGAGAAACAAGGATCCTGAACGGTTTCGAAGCGCTGCAGTTCTCGCGGATGAGAAAACAGGACCCGGAAGGCGACCTTGGCAGACAGAAGCGCCAACAGATGGTCATCAAAGCGATTTTGGATAAAGTGTTGACGATGGGAACGGTCGTGAACTACAAAAATATCCTGGCCACTTTGGAAGACAATGTTCAATTGAATATGTCATTGGACGAAATCCTTTCTATCGCCAGCGGTTACCGTAAATCAATGGAGAATTTCCAACAGTTTTACGTTGAAGGCGAAGAAGTTTATATCGACGAAATTTATTACTATTACGTAAATCCGGAAGAACGGTTACGCTTGTCCAATATCCTACGGGCTGAGTTGGAATTGCCGGAAGTGACAATCGAAGAGATCTCGACATCGGACAGTGAGCCGTATTATGATACTCAATCTTCCGCAACGGATTCTTCCTACACGGATACGACATATGATTCGTCAACTTACGGTCAAACTGACGTCTACACGCCGAACTATTCCGATCCGTATACCGAAGAAGAAACGTATACCGAAGATTACTATTATGAAGAGCCTGTCCAGGACGACACCTATTACGAAGAAGAAATCTATGACTCGGCTTATTAAGATCAGGCATTAAATCAGTAAGAGTTCTAAATACAGAATATGAAAAAGACAGAAGGATGGGCCCGACGCCCATCCTTTTTCTGTGGAATGGATGCGTAATTCCAGCGAATAACCCACCGAACTCCAAGCGAAATCCCACATTTTTCTATCCAAAAACTCAACTCGCCTTTACAATTTTGTTAAGATTGTTATTTTTCCTTTTTCATTCCGGTTAATTGACTTATACTAGAGGGTAATGGGCAAACTGCGCACAATCATAAACGCAGCGTCAGCCAATACATCCTGCACAGGCAGGATCGGGAGGAGGACCTAGGGTGAAACCAATGGTCAGCATCATCGTGCCGGTCTACAACGCGGCACCTTACTTAAACCAATGCGTCGACAGCTTAACCAATCAGACGCTGAAGGAAATCGAAATCATACTGATAAATGACGGTTCGACGGATGGCAGTCTGGCTGTCTGTGTGGCGCTTGCCGCCACAGACGACCGGATTCGTCTGATCGACAAACCAAACGGCGGCGTGTCGGAAGCGCGCAACGACGGTCTGCGCGCAGCGACAGGGGAGTATGTGGGCTTCGTCGATCCGGATGATTGGGTGGACGAGGACATGTACGAACGCATGCTTACGACGCTAACAAGAGCTGATGCGGACGTCTGTATGTGCAATTATGTAAAAGAGACGAAGGATGGCACCGAACCTGTGCTGATGAAGCAAACCGGGATCATCGAAAAGGATGCGATCCTCGGTGATATCGTGGCGAATGTCATAGCCAAACCGAGCTTCAAGAGCGGGGAAACGGATATCATGGGCAGCGTCTGCCGCCTTTTGGTCAAGCGCGAGCTGCTTGAAAACGAAAATATCTGGTTCGATAAGGAAGTCGCCTTCATGGAAGACTTGCTCGTCTGCGTCGAAGCTTTCCTTAAGAGTGAGCGCATCGCCATTGATGACGGTGGCTACTACCATTACCGCGTCCACGAGAGTTCGGTCGTTAATTCCTACAAAAAAGCTTTTCACGAACGCCAAATCCATGCTTTCCGTAAGCTGCAGGCGCTGTTGGAGCGCGAAGGCAAGGCGGACGAATTGGCCCAGCGCCTGGATATGCGCTATATCATCATCGCTTTGCTGTCGCTGGCGAATGAGGCGCACAAAAGCAATCCTCAGCCGATGGGCGCAAAGATCAAGACTATCACCGCCATCCTGAAAGATCCGGCACTCAAAGCGATCCTCACCCGATTGGATTTGAGCGAAGCCGAATCGCGGAAAAAACTGGAACTGACCCTGATGAAGAAGGAAGCCAGCGTTGCGCTATATCTTTATTACAGCCTGTTCAACCGAATCAAGGCTGCATTGGGGAAAGGCTGAATCGCGTCCTTCCATAGGAAAATCCAAAAAAATCCACAGAAAAAGTACGAGGAGAGGGGATCGACGAGTGAAGACTATCTGTTTATTTTCTCCAGGCATCCTGCCGATTCCTGCCGTCAAAGGCGGAGCGATCGAGACTTTGCTGGAGTTGTTGATCGAACAGAATGAAATAGAAAAGAAAGTGCGCTTTTTGGTCGTTTCCGTTCACGACGAGGAGGCCGAAGCGCGCAGCCAGAAATACAAGCAGACGGATTTCATCTACATCAAGCGCAATCTCTTGTTTGCGGGTGCCTACAAGGTGTTGAAAGTATTGTCCCGGAAACTGTTCAAGATCCGCTTTTCGCGTCCGAATCTGTATTATTGGTTGGGAGTGCGCAAAGTATTGGCCGCCAAGCCGGATGCGGTGGTCGCTGAAGGCGGGGATTACGCAACTTTCAGGCAGTTCACCCAGGCGCTCGGAAAGGAAAACGTCTTTCTGCATCTGCACCATCACCTGCGCGGCGATGCCGAACTGGACGCTGTATTCGGGGAAGTGTTGACGGTCAGCCGATTCGTCAAGGACGAATGGTTGGCGACCTCAAGCATGGCTTCCGGACAGGTGACGGTGCTGCCGAATGCGATCGACAACGATCGTTTTGCCGACAGCCTCAGCGTCGAAGAAAAAACAGCTTTGCGCAAGGAACTGGGGCTTTCGCCCACTGACTTTGTGGTCTTGTTCTGCGGACGGGTCATTCCGGAAAAAGGTGTCAAGGAGCTGATTCTTGCATTAGAAAAAGTCGCTGATCCGACCGTGAAGCTGCTCATCATGGGCAGCCCGAATTTTGCTTTGAAGGATAAATCGGACTATCTGGAAGAAGTGGAGGCATTGGTGAAGAAGAATGCCGATCGGATGGTCTTCACGGGATATGTCGCCAACGCAGAGACCTATCGCTATTATGCTGTCGCTGATGTCGTGAGCGTGCCGACCCTGATCGAAGAGGCGGCCGGCTTGGTCGTCCTCGAAGCAATGGCGGTAGGCAGACCGCTGATCGTAACGAATTCGGGAGGAATCCCCGAGTATGCGACGCCGGAACTGGCGATGATCTTGGAACGCAACGCTGATTTGGTCAACAAACTGGCGGACAGCATCACTACCCTCAAGGAAAACGAGACATTGCGCAGCCAAATGGCAAAAAATGCCAAGGAACGCTCACTGCGTTATACGAAGGAAGTTTTCTACACCGATTTCGTGGACCGTTTCAAGGACATATAAAAGGGTATCGGCCGGAAAGGCTCCCGCCTGAATAAGGAGGAATCATCGAAATTCATGAATAAAGAAAAAACATTATCCATCAACATGATCGCCAGCATCGTTACCTTGGTGCTCAACCTGGGGATCAACTTTTTCCTCTCCGATTACATCGTCAATAACATCGGGGTGGAGGCTTACGGGTTCGTGAACCTTGCGAATTCGATGGCCAACTATGCGGTCATCATCACGGTCGCGTTGAACTCGGTCGCGGGCCGATTCATCACGATCGCTTACCATAAGGACGACAAGAAAGAAGCCAATCAATATTTCAATTCAGTCCTGATGGCGAACATCGTCATGGCCGTCTTGTTCGCTGTGCTCGGTCTGTTTGTGGTCACGAACTTGGATAAACTGATCAACATTCCGGCTGAATTGATCGTGAGTGTGAAGCAATTGTACACACTGGTTTTCCTCAACTTTATGCTGTCGATCATCAGTACCGTCTTCACAGTGGCGACGTTCATCACGAATCGTCTCTATATCAGCAGCTTGATCAATGCCGTTTCCTATACGCTGAAGGCGATTCTTTTCATAGTCTTCTTCTCTGTGTTGCCGACAACCGTGGCAATCGTCGGTTTGGTGATGCTGATTTGCACGGCTTTTGTTCTTATATCAAACATTCATTATACGCGCAAATTGGTTCCTGACATCAAGATCCGTCCACTTGATTTCTCGATGGCGAAAGTCAAAAAACTGTTCGCTTCCGGTGTCTGGAGCAGCATCAGCAGTCTGAGCCAAACGTTATCGGACGGATTGGACCTCTTGATCAGCAACCTGTTCATCAGTTCCATCGCGATGGGGCAACTTTCCGTAGCGAAGACATTGAGCAATATCCTGAACCAAGTCGTTGCGAGCATCTCCAATCTCTTTGCGCCGCAATTGACTTATCATTACGCGAAGAATGACATCAAGAGTTTGTTGGTGGAATTGAGGCAGAACATGCTTTTGACCTCGGCCTTCGCAAATATCCCGGCTGCGATTCTCGTTGCCTTCGGTCATGAGCTGATCCAATTGTGGGTGCCGACGCAGGACGCGGACATGATTTACGTACTGCTTTTGCTGACGATTTTCCCGTTCTTGGATTCGCCGCCGATCACGGGGATGTACAACGTCTTCCTGATCACGAACCGTTTGAAGATGAATTCGCTGTTCTGGTTCTGCATCAGCATATTTGATGTCATGCTCGTTTTCCTTTTGCTGAACACGACCGATCTGGGGATACTGGCGATCGCCGGTGTCAGCACATCAGTCGGCTTCATCGCCAATATGACATTCATGCCGATCTATGCCGCAACCTGTCTGAAGCAGAAAAAGACGATTTTTTATCCGATCATTCTGCGTTACTTTGCCGTAACGGTGCTGATGGTCCTGACGTTTGTCGGGGTGAAATTGGTGGTGCCGGCGATCGATGGTTGGCCTGCGTTGGGTGCAGCAGCTGTCGGCTGCGGTATTGTGGGCTTGGTGATCAACTACTTCCTGCTGTTCGGCAAAGCTGAACGCGACAAATTGCAGCAGCTTGTATCCAGTAAATTATTGAAGAGGTGGAAAAACTGATGAGAGAAATCACGATCGTAACCGGCTTTTTTGATATCGGCCGCGATAAATATGCATTCTATTCAAGAAGCGTGGAAAAATATTTGGACTACTTCCGGTTTTGGGCACGGATCCAAAATCAGATCGTCGTCTATACGACGCCGGAACTGGCTCCGAAAGTGATGGAGATCCGCGGCGAATTCGGCTTGGCCGACAAGACCGTCGTCATCGAAGTCGCGGATGTGTTTGAGGTTGAACCTGCTCTTTATGAACGCATGGCAGCCGTAGAACTGAAGCCTGATTTCCATCAGTTCCGGGCGAATGCCGATCCGGAGTGGCCCGACAACAAAGCCAATTATGATTACATCATGCTGATGAAGTATTGGTGCCTGTATGATGCCGTCGAGAAGGGCTTGGCCACATGGCATGCTGGCCTGGCTCGACTTCGGCTTCAACCACGGTGGCAAGAGCTTCAGTGATGCCGCTGACTTCGATTACTTATGGCAAACGGATCTGGATGATAAAGTCCATCTGTTCAGCTTGAGCGATCCGAACAAGATCCATGCCGGGTTCCAATTGCAGTTCCTTTCCGAATGCCTGATGGGCGCGCCGGTCATCCTGCCTGACAGTTTGGCTGATGATCTGTGGAACTTGACGAAAAAAGCGATGGAAGCATTAGTGATGCTGGATTGCATCGATGATGACCAACAATTGCTGATGATGTCCTATCGGGAGCGGCCGGAAATTTTCGACGTCCATCTTTCCGACTGGTTCATGCCGATGAAGGAATACGGCGGCCAGCACCTGAAGATGGTGGAGAAAGTCGAAGAAAAACGTTCTTTCCTGGCCGAAATCAAATTGAAGCTCTATTTCATCAAGCGCCGCTTGTTGTTCTGCAAACGCATCTATGACGCAGCCAAGCGCTACAAAGTCTAAATTTTTAAAATGCAATCCGGCAGACAAACAAGCAGCCGAAGAAAGGAATTAGCATGAGCAGATTAATCAGTATTATCGTACCGGTCTATAAAGTGGCCGATCTCCTGCCGCGCTGTGTGGATTCTGTGTTGGCACAGACGTACAGCGACTGGGAACTGATCTTGGTCGACGACGGTTCGCCGGATAACAGCGGCGACATTTGCGAAGATTACGCCAAGCGCGACAGCCGCATCCACGTCATCCACAAACCGAACGGCGGACTGTCGGATGCCCGGAATGCCGGCATACCGACCGCTAAAGGACGCTACCTGACGTTCCTTGACAGTGATGATTGGATAAACGAGCGCTATCTGGAGAATTTGCTTCAGATACTCGAGGAAACGGATGCGGATGTCTCAGCCTGCAATTTCCTGCGCACAGCGACGGAATCGTTGCCGGAACGGACGGAGGAGCCGAAGACCTTCAGCTTCACCAGCCGACAGGCGTTGGATCACATCATCCATTTCGGCGTGTTCCATGAACAGATGGTCGTCGCCTGGGGCAAGCTTTACAAAGCGGAACTGTTCGAAGGGATCCGTTATCCCGTCGGCAGGATCCACGAAGATGAGTTCACGACCTACAAATTGTTGGACAAGGCCGAGAAGATTGCCTTTACAACTGAGCCGTTGCTGTATTACTGGCAGCGCGAAGACAGCATCATGGGTGAAGGCTTCAAGCTGAAGAACAAGTTGGATTATTTGGATGCCTTGAAGGAAAGGGCGGCCTATTTCCATGCGGATGGACAAGCGGAGTACAGCGACAAGAGTTACCGGTCCTTATTCACCGAATCCTTGGCGGCTATCCTGACATTGGATGCGCAAAATGATGCAGCAGGGGAAAAAGCTGTCATCGAGAAGCTGGCTGCAGCCCGGCAAGCGCTCAAAGTGAGCGGAAAGCCGAAACTGAACAGTCTCTATGCAGCGTTTCTGGCATTTCCGAACGCCTCGACTGCCGTCTATAAGTTGTTCAAAACGATCAAAAAGTGAACAAAAACAAGCCATCTGCTTGAGCGAATCCGAAAGGGTTCTCCAAGCTGGATGGCTTGTTTTTTTGATTGTCTGAGTAACTGTGTAAGGCTAGGCGTCAGACCAAGGAATCCTCGATGTAGAGGCCGAGTGAGTATTCGCCGTTATTGTAACCATCGGTGATGTAGACATACCAGTCAAGGTAGTCCGCGTGAGAGATGTGGTGCATCGACTCATCGTTCCATCCGCCGTTGAAGATGGCCGTGACGGCTGTGCCCATGATATCGACATCGACATCGGTCGTTGAGAAGTTGGAAAGTTTCACCCAATAGGTGTACTCTCCGTACATACCGCCATCCGGATGAGCCTGAACCGGCATGATGATGTAGTCATCGTAGATGAACGGGTTGCCCGCGCTGCGGTAGCTGTATTCATCGCCAGTACCGATCAGGATCTCCTCTTGCCATACCCATTGGTCATTCCGCCAATCACCTGATGTATTGTGGTACAGGGAAAGGTTGACGTATGGGGTTTCAGCGGTCGTCATGTACCAGACATCGTCGATCATGAAGATGTTCGTGTCGGAATAGGTTCCTTCGAGCAAAGTGGAGTAGTAGGTCCAATTGTTCGGGAAATCGGTGGTGGTGTAGGCGTTCACGTTGCCTGCAAGATCCGGCACCATGTAGTAGTTGTTTTCGTAGGTGAAGATATTTGGATAGGCTGCCCGGACGCCTTGCAAGGCGGGTCCGATGACGACTTGGCCGTAAGTCCAGTTGACCAGATCGGCACTCCATACATAAGCGACTTCATCGGCATACTGTCCAGTTGCGGCATTATACCCTGCGATGATTTCGAAGAAGATGTAGTAGATGCCGTTGTCCAAGTAAATGAACGGATCGGCTATGCCAGTCTGTCCGGTGCGGTCCGTAACGATTGAAGTCGTCAGGATTGGATTGGTTACAGTAGGGAATGGGACTGCGGCAGGTGGATGGATGGTTTGGGCAAGATCGGTGTAAAGGCCGATTGTGTAGACGCCATCGTTCATTCCGTCGACAAAATAAATATTCCCGGTTCCGAAAGCGGCATTGGAGATGTGGTGCATCGCATCGCTGTTCCATGTTTCATTTTTCTGTGCCTCTACCGCAAGCCCGAGATTGATGACGGAAATGCTGGTCGGCGTCAGATTGGAAAGTTGGTACCAATACGTGTATTCGCCGTAGCGGCCATCGCTTGGAGTGACTTGGATCGGCAGGACAACGGCACCATCATAGTAGAATGGATTACCGGCCGTCCGCAGATCGGATTCGGTTGCGGATGCTTTGATGATCTGACCTTCCGGATGCAATGTCCAGCTGCTGTTGCGCCAATCTCCGGAACTGTTGTAGTAGAGTGACAGGCTGTCGTACGGTTGAGCGGTGACAGCCAAATACCAGATATCATCTTGAGCGAATACAAGTGGATCGACAAAGTTTCCGCTCAGTAACGTTCCGTATAATTCCCAGCCTAACGGGAAGGAAGAGGCTTTGTATACGTTCACGTTGCCGGTCAGATCTGGTACCATGTAGTACTCATCTTGATACATAAAGACATAAGGTGAAGCGACATTTGTGCCGGTGGTATCGACTCCCAACACCACTTGAGTGTAATTCCATTGTTGCAGATCGGTGCTCCAAGCATGTGCGATTTCGTCAGCCGTTACACCGGTAACCGGGTTGTAGGCCTGGATGGTATTGAAGAAAACATGATAGGTGCCGTCTTCCAATATGACGTATGGGTTGGCGATTCCTTGGGTGGCGACTCTGTCCGTGATGCTGTCTACGGAAAGGATCGGATTTCTGACGCTGTAGTACAAAGCGATTTGTTCCATAGTCAAAGGAGCAACCGGCAAGACTGGATCTGTCGGATCGGTTGGATCAGTAGGATCTGTGGTGGTAGCGCCCTTGAAGATTCCGATGCTGTATTCGTTGTTGTTCCAATTGTACCCGTCAGTTGCGTAGTAGAAGCCGGTCCCTACAGCGATGTAGGAAATGTGATGCATCGCATCGCCGTTCCATTCGTCGTTGTATTGGGAAATGACGGCTGTGCCTTTTTTCGTAACGGTGACGGTCGTTGGCGACAGATTGGATAATTCATACCAAGTCGTGTATTCCCCGTAGATGTTGTTGGATTTAGGGGTCACTTCCACTGGTATCACAACGGAATTATCATAGATGATCGGCATCCCGCCGTTCCGCAGTCCGCCTTCGGTTGAGGTCTCCGGAAGTATTTGGCCGCTGGAATGCAGTACCCAGCTGCTGTTGCGCCAATCCCCGGAAGTATTGTAGTAAAGCGATAGGCTGTTGTAAGGCAATTCAGAAACGGTCATGTACCAGATGTTGTCCATCGAGAAGACCAATGGATCGACGAAATTGCCGGATAACAGTGTGCCGTAAAGTTCCCATTCGAGCGGGAATGAGGATGCTTGATAAACATTGACATCGCCGACACGGTCAGGGACCATGTAGTAGGTGTCTTCGTATTCCATCACGTAAGGGGATGCGGCTCTTGTTCCGTTGGTTTCTTCGCCAAGGACGATCTGGGTGTAAGTCCAGTTGATCATATCGGTGCTGTAGGCATGTCCGATTTCATCAGCGGTCGAGCCTGTAGCCGGATTGTATCCGAGGATGACGTCGAAGAACATATGGTAAACGCCGTCTTCGAAAACGATGTACGGTTCTGCAACGCCGAGCTGTCCAGTCCGGTCGGTCACCATATCTTTGGTGATCAGCGGATTTTCAGCACCTGCGATTGCAGACAAGTCCACCGGTACAGTCGGAACTGCAGTCGGGTCTGTTGGACTGATTGGGTCTGTCGGGTCAGTAGGATCAGTAGGATCGGTAGGGTCGGTAGGATCTGTTGGGTCTGTAGGATCAGTCGGACCAGTCGGAACAGTCGGAATTACCGGATCTTGGGTATCCGAAGGGTCGGACCCTGTGAATAAGCCGATACTGTATTCGTTGTTGTTCCAGTTATATCCGTCAGTCGCATAGTAGTAACCAGTTCCTGCTGCAACATAGGAGATATGGTGCATCGCATCGCCGTTCCACTCGTCATTGTATTGCGAGATGACGGCATTGCTTCTTCTGGTTACGGTCACAGTTGTCGTTGACAAGTTGGATAGTTCGTACCAGTCTGTGTATTCTCCATAAATATTGTTGGATTTCGGAGTGACTTCGACCGGAATGATGACCGAATTTTCGTAGATGAAGGCATTGCCTGCATTACGGAGTCCGCCTTCAGTTGAGGTCTCAGGAATGATCTGGCTGCTGGAATGCAATACCCAGCTGCTGTTGCGCCAGTCTCCGGATGTGTTGTAGTAAAGGGAAAGGCTGTTGTAAGGCAATTCGGAAACGGTCATGTACCAGATGTTATCCATCGAGAAGACCAATGGATCGACGAAGTTGCCCGATAACAAGGTGCCGTAAAGTTCCCATTCGAGCGGGAATGCTGCTGCTTGGTAGACATTGACGTCGCCGGCGCGGTCAGGGACCATGTAGTAAGCATCTTCGTATTCCATCACGTAAGGGGATGCGGCTCTGGTTCCGTTGGTTTCTTCGCCAAGGACGATCTGGGTATAGGTCCAGTTGACCATGTCGGTGCTGTAGGCGTGTCCGATTTCATCGGCTGTGGCTTGGGTATCCGGATTGTATCCCAGGATGACGTCGAAGAACATGTGGTAAACACCGTCTTCGTAGACGATGTACGGTTCCGCGACACCGAGCTGTCCGGTTCGGTCGGTCACGATATCTTTTGTAATGATTGGATTGGTAGTCCCCGAAATCGGATCTAATCCTGTTAATTCGCTCACGCCTCCTGGATCTTCCGTTCCGCTGCCATCATCCTCCACTGGAGAAAACACGCCATCCAATGCCAATAGATCCGTCATTGTGACAAAATCGAAGCCTTTTGCTCTGACGGAAGCAACCATATACCACAAAGATTCAGGAGTGGCTGCTGCATCGTGCAAAAGATAGATGGAGCCAGGGAAAAGGTTGTCGACGACGCGATCGGAAATGGCGGTGGATGAATAATCATCCCAGTCATAGGTATCGGTTGTCCAGCCGATTGTGTATTCATAACCGAGGCTTCCGGCAGTCTCCAAAACGGATTGATTGTAGTCGCCGTATGGAGGACGGAAGTAAGGTCTGGATGTTACGCCGGTAGCATCTTGAATGATGTTTTCCATTGTGTTCAGTTCGGATGCCAATTGTGAAGCGCTGAGCTGTGTAGAATAGGAATGAGAGTAAGTGTGGTTTCCGATGTCATGACCTTGTTCGACGATCAGTGCAAGTAAATCCGGATCCGCTTTGCCGTCAGGGAAGAAGGTTGCTTTAACGTTCAAAGACGCCAATACTTCCAACAATTCCTGCACAACAGCAGCATCTTCCAGATCATCGAAAGTCAAAGCTACGTAAGGCTGATCGGTATCGATATCGTCAATCCATTTGGATATGTCAGTAGCAAATTCTTCATCAACATTGCTTTCCTCATCTACTGTATCTTCAATGGCGATGCCCAAAAGTTGGCCGATTGTGGAAAATCTATAGCCGGCATTCTGCAGGGCGGATAGCGTATACCATAAAGAATCAGGTGTGTTAACGGCTCCAACGCTGGCATGCATCAAGACGATGTCGCCAGGGTTGACATTATTCATGATTGTGGAGCTGATGGTGGTTGCCGATAACCCAGACCAGTCGAGCGTGTCGATGGACCAACCGATTGTGTATTCATAACCCAGACTGCCGACCGTTTCCAGTACCGAATCATTCAAAGCGCCATAAGGAGCCCGGAACAATGGCCGTGAAGTCGTGCCTGTGCTTTCTTGTACATAATCTTCCATCAGGTTGATGTCGTAGGCAAGCGCATCAGCAGAAATGATGGTGGAATCTTGGTGGGAATAAGTATGGTTTCCGAGTTCATGTCCGGAATCGACGATCTGTTTCAGAAGATCGGCGGAGGCATCCCCATTCATGAAGAAGGTTGCTTTTGCGCCATAAACATCAAGAATGGCCAATATCTCCGAAAGGTTCGCATAGGAATGGCCATCATCGAAAGTCAGTGCGATCACATTGTCGCTCGTGTTCACATAACTGATGTATTCTGATGGACCAGTCGAAAATTCTTCCTCGCTTACCAAAGCCATGATGGCAGCGGCAGCTTCTTCGACAGCTGCTTCTTCCGTTGCTGCTTCTGCAATCGGCTCTTCTGTTTCTATCACAGTTTCTATCGGAGTTTCTGCAGGAATTTCTGTGTCAGTTGCAACAGGAGGTGTCGTTTGGGTTTCAATCGGATCGGTATTTAGTGTGGGCGTTGCAGTGCTGTCTTCGCCAGTTGGCGTGGATGGTTGGGCAGGTGACGGTTCCGTAGTTGGATCCGTTGTGGTTGTTTGCGGGTCCGTTGCGGTTTCCGCTGGGGTCGTCGTTCCGGGAGCCGTTGTTTCGGCATCGGGGACTGTTGTTGTAGTTGGGGCAGTTTCCACTGTCGATGGTGTTTCGGTTATTGGATTTTCAGTAATGGTTGGACTTGGTTCGGTTGTGGCAGCCGGTGCCGTTTCTGTGGGAAGTGCCGTCTCCGGTAAAGTTTCCGCGACAGGTGTTTCTGTCACAACGGGGGGTGTTTCGGTTGTTGGATCTTCAGTGCTCAAAGGAGTTTGGTTTTCGGGTGAAACAATAGGTAATGGTTCATCTATGGTAACAGTTTCTTCGAGAGCTGCTTCAGGTATAAGTAATTGTGCAGCTTGTGTTGGCTCTTCTGTTGATGCCTTTACGACAGGCGTATTACCGAATAAGGTAACCATCAGTAAGAGAGGAGCCAGCAAAAGGAACCTTTGTTTCATAATTTAGCCCTCCTTTAGATGCTAAACTTGAATAAAGGAATGTTGCTTATTTGTCAGACATGCTGGCGCTCTGAGGATATGGGGTCCTTCCTTCGTTCTACATTTTTTTCACCTTCTTTTCGGGGGAGACAGGTGCAACGAACTTGCTTCACCTTATTATAGAATAAATGGAAGCGTATTACAATTAGGAAGTTAGTGTAGTATACAGATATTCATTTCGCGGCATGACAGCTTTTTTTGCCATGATTCATACAGATTACGACAGCAATGGATCGATAAGTCCGGGCAGGCAAGGAAAGTTTATTTTTTCATTATGTTTTTCATTTATTCTTTTTTAATGTGAAAGATTGTTTTATACTGAATAGGTATTCATAAAAGACGCAGACAAGTTCTATGAATCAATCAGCTATTATTGCGTGGAAAGAGGAACTCAATATGAATGAATCCAGAAGTGATTTCAAGAAAAAGAAGAATCTGGAAAAGGGTCTTGCTCATCTCCTTGCTCGGCATCCTGGTTGTCGTGGGCGGACTGATGTGGGGCGCGTACAATGATGTGGACAGTACGATGAACGCCGTATTCAATGCAGTGGACACCGAGGATAAGCGCGAGGAAGAGGTTTCCTTTTCAGAAACCCAACCGATATCCTTTGCTTTGTTGGGAATCGATAGTTACGGAGACGAACTGGAAGAGATGGGCGGAAGGTCTGATACGATAATCATTGTGACGATCAATCCGGAAACAAAGCAGACTACTTTAGTCAGCATTCCGCGCGATTCGTACACCGAGATGGTCAATTATCAAACGGACATCTACAACGAGTACAACGATAAGATCACGCACGCCTATGCATTCGGAGGGACCGAGATGGCGCTCAATTCCATCCAGGAGTTCCTGAATATCCCGATCGATTTCTATGTCGAGATCAACATGTACGGTTTGGCGGATTTGGTCGATGCCATCGGTGGTATCGAAATCACAAGCCCGTTGACATTTGATTACAACGACGCCTACTTCGTGGAAGGGGAAACCGTCATTTTGCAGGGATGGGATGCTTTGGCCTTCGCAAGGATGCGCTATGATGATCCGCAAGGCGACACCGGAAGACAACTTCGTCAGCAGATGGTCATCAAGGCAATCGTGGATCAGTTGTTGAGCATCGAAGGCATTTCCAACTATCAGGATATCCTGACGGCGGTCGAGACGAACATGCGCACCAACCTGACTTTTGAGAATCTGATCGACATCCAGAAAAATTACAGTGATTCGATCACAGCCTACAATCAGCTGAGCATCGCCGGCGAAGAGATGTACATGGAAGACGTCTACTATAATTATGTCTATCCCGAAGAGCGCCTGCGCATCGCTAACTTGTTGCGCGGCGAGCTCGAGCTGGAAAAAGTTAAGTTGGATGACATGAATCTGTCGGATGCGGATATCCAGTACGGTTACGGAGACAGCAGCTCAGATAGTGATGTGACTCTGGAAGAGGACGGCAACAATAGTTATTGATTTCATAGATTCAATTAAAAAAAACAGTCAATCGGAAAGAGGGATATTATGTCAGTTTTAGTAACAGGCGGAGCCGGTTATATCGGCAGCCATACCGTAGTGGAATTATTGAAAGCAGGCCAGGAAGTGGTCATCGTCGACAACTATTCGAACAGCAAACCGGAAGTATTGAACCGTATCAAAACAATCACCGGCAAAGCACCGACTTTCTATGAAGTGGACGTGTTGGACCGCGAAGCATTGGACGCTGTTTTCGAAAAAGAAAACATTGATTCCGTAATCCATTTCGCGGGCTACAAGGCAGTCGGCGAATCAGTAGCGAAACCGATCGAATATTACCACAACAACATCACGAGCTCCTTGGTATTGTGCGACGTAATGCGCAACCACGGCGTGAAGAAGATCGTCTTCAGCTCTTCCGCAACAGTCTACGGCATGAACAACGTGTCACCGTTGACGGAGGACATGCCTACAAGCGCAACGAACCCTTACGGCTACACGAAAGTCATGATCGAACAGATCCTTCAGGACGTGGCGTTCGCCGATTCCGAGTGGAGCATCGCCTTGTTGCGTTACTTCAATCCGATCGGCGCTCATGAATCCGGCCTGATCGGTGAAGACCCGACCGGCATCCCGAACAACCTGATGCCTTACATCACGCAAGTGGCGGTCGGCAAATTACCGCGCTTGAGCATCTTCGGTGACGATTACGACACACCTGATGGCACAGGCGTGCGCGACTACATCCATGTCGTCGACTTGGCGTTGGGTCACATCAAAGCTTTGGAAAAAATCAAGGAAACCAACGGAGTCGGCATCTACAACCTCGGTACCGGCATCGGCTACAGCGTGCTGGACTTGACGTATAACTTCCAGAAGGCTACAGGCGTCGAGATTCCGTACACGATCATCGCCAGACGCCCTGGGGATGTCGCGACTTGTTATGCGGATGCGACGAAAGCGAAAGAAGAACTGGGCTGGACAGCCCAGAAGACTTTGGCTGACATGTGCCGCGATTCCTGGAACTGGCAAAAGAATAATCCGAACGGGTACGAAGCGTAGTTTATGCGCTTAAGGAGCCTGGGCCGCGGCATCGCTCATCCGACTGGATGCGTGCCGTGGCCCTTTTTCTGTCCTATGTTGATTCTTTTTTGGCGGCATCTTTGTTATAATGGAACAGACTAAACAGGAAAGAGGGAGTCCCCATGACAAAAGTACGGAAAGCTGTAATACCTGCAGCAGGTTTAGGAACGCGATTCTTGCCGGCAACGAAAGCGATGGCAAAGGAAATGATGCCGATCGTGGACACGCCAAGCATCCAATATGTGGTGGAAGAAGCCATGGCTGCCGGTATCGAAGAAATCATCATCATCTCCGGGAAGGGCAAGAGTCCGATCGAGGATCATTTTGACGTGAACATCGCCTTGGAAGAAAACTTGAAGGAAAAGGGCAAGACAGCGATGTTGGAATTGGTTCAGCAGACGAACATTCCGCACATCCATTATGTGCGCCAAGCCTACCCGAATGGACTGGGCGATGCGATTCTGCAGGCTGAAGCTTTCATCGGGAACGAACCTTTTGTCGTGCTTTTGGGCGATGACATCATGCCGAGCGAAGTCCCGTTGGCAAAAGCGTTGATGGATACCTACGACGAAACGAAGGGTGGTGTCGTTGCGACGATGCGCATCCCTGAGGACATGACGAACCGATACGGCATCGTCGAAATCAAGGAGAAGGTCGGCGAACATATCTACAGCGTCAACCATTTCATTGAAAAGCCGAATCCGGAAGAAGCACCGAGCAACCTTGCCATCATCGGCAGATATCTGTTGACGCCGGAAATATTCGACATTCTGCGCAACCAAGCGCCGGATGCGGGCAACGAGATCCAGCTGACTGATGCAATCGAATCTTTGAACGCCATCCATCCGCTGGTCGCGTATGAATATACAGGAAAACGCTACGACGTAGGTGATAAATACGGCCTGTTGATCGCGAACATCGAATTCGGTCTGGAGAACAAGGACACGGCCGACAAAATGCGCCCTTACCTGAAAGAATTGGCGAAAGAATTAAAGAACAAAGCATAACGCGTTGATCTGACGGGAGCAAATTTTATACAGCCCCGGCCTTGGCTGGCCTGGGTGCTCCGTCATGCCCAACGGTAGGAAGGAATACTAATGGAAAATAAACCTTTTTTCAGCATCGTGATCCCGGCTTACAACTGCGCCGGCACCATCCGTGCCACTTTGGAAAGCATTGCCGCGCAGACGATCAGCGATTTTGAGGTCATCATCGTGAACGACGGTTCGAAGGACGCGACAGCGGACGTTTTGCAGGCAGTTGCCGCCGAAGACAGCCGCTTCTCTTTCATCACCATCCCGAACAACGGGCCGGGGAATGCCCGCAATCAAGGAATTGCGCGCGCGAAGGGGACTTATCTCTTTTTGATGGATGCGGACGATGAAATCGAGCGCCATACTTTGGAACGCTACCAAGCGATCATCAAAAGCGAGTCTCCGGACCTGATCGTGGCTTCCTACAATCTGCGGGTGCTGGACAACCAGGAGATCGTTTCGGAAAAGCAGGTCATCGCCGAAGATCGGGTCTATGCTTCGAACGCGGCATTCCTGGAGAATCTCTATCCTTTGATGAACAAGCAGCTGATGTATGTCATCTGGAACAAGATTTACCGTCTGGACATCATCCGTGAGCATCAGATCGCCTTTCCGAGCTACAGCAGTTGTGAGGACCGCTTGTTCAACATCGCCTACTACCGTCATGCCGAAAAAGTCGTGACGACCAGTGAGGTGTTGTACCAGTACGCCTTCGAAGGCAAGAGCAGCTTGACCAACAAATATTTCGACAATAAATTCGAGACGTTCCTGGAATTCTACAATGAATTGCTGGACCTGACCGACAAGGATCTGGGCGGCTTCAGCGCGCTTTTCCTGAAAGGCACGATGTCCTGCATCATCCCGTTGCACGGCTCCAGCTGCCCGTTGGATTGGGCAGGCAAAAAGGCCTATATCCAAAAAATACTGCAGCATCCGCGCGTGCAGTATGCAACGGCGCACAGCCTGACCGATACGCCGATCCGGAAAATCATGCAGTTCCTATTCCGGAGCAAATCGGTATACCTGAACTATATCGCTTCCGGCATGATGCATCTCTTGAGCAATGCGTCGCCGAAATTGATCGAAAAACTCAAAGGAAATTTCTAGACAGATGGGAGAACTACACTAATGACTCAACCTAAACGTGTCCTGCATTTCCAGGGCAGAATGGGAAAGGGCGGGGCGGAAACCTTTATGATGAATGCCTACCGCAACATCGACCGCTCCAAGTTCCAATTCGATTTCGTCATCTATGAAGAATTTGCCGATGTGCGTCCCTACCATGACGAAATCGCCGCATTGGGGGGCAAAATTTTCGTCGTGCCGAACCCGAACAAGCATCCGCTGCGCTACATCAAAACCGTCAGCAAACTGCTGCAGGAGAACCAAGTCGATATCGTCCACAACGAAATCTTCTTCGGCGGCGGCCTGAACCTGTGGCTGGCTGCCAAAGCCGGCGTCAAAAAACGCATCGCCCACAGCCATGCGACTTCCGACGGCAAAGGCAACCGATTCCCGTACAGCGTCGTGCGTCCGATTTTCAACAATCTGATGATGAAATATGCGACTGATTTCATTGGCTGTTCGGATGAAGCCGGCATCGGCCTGTTCGGTAAGGAACAGCCTTTCGTCATGCTCCCGAACGGCATCGACCTGGACCGCTACCGCAACGTGCCGGTGACGAAGAAAGAAATGCATGCGCAGTTGGGCATCCCGGAAGACGCCTTCGTGATCGGTCACATCGGCCGTTTCGAGGAACAAAAAAATCACCGGCTGTTGCTGAATATTTTCCAGCACATCCTGAAGAAACACCCGAACACGTATCTGTTGTCGGTCGGGGCCGGCAGCCTCGAAACAGAGATCCATGGCTTGGCCAAGGAACTGAATGTCGCCGACCATGTGCTCTTCTTAGGGCGAGCGCGAAGATATCGCCGAACTGCTGAAAGCGATGGACGTCTTCCTGTTGCCTTCGTTGTATGAAGGCTTGCCGATCGTGGCGGTGGAAGCGCAGGCCGCCAACGTCAAGTTGGTGCTGTCGACGGAAGTCTCAGAGGACACGGTATTATCCGAGAATGTCCGTTTTGTGCCGCTGGATGCGAGTCTGGACATTTGGGAAGCCGAAGTCATGGGCGAGCCGAAAGGCAACAGTCCAAAACCGGAAATGGAAGCTTTTGACATGCGGAAGACCGCAAAAGCGCTGGAAAAAATATACGACGCGAAGGAGGCCTCTGCATGATGCATTTACCCACAACCAAACAATTGAAGGAATTTCTGAAGGACAACAAAAAGACCGTCTGGCTGACTGCCTTCGCTACGCTGCTGCTTTATGTACTGGGCATCGGTTACACTTTGTTCAGTAACGGGGAAGTGGAGGAAGAAAAGAAAATCGATCCGGATACCGGGCTGGAAGTGAATCTGATCACCAGCGAAGAGTACGCTGCTTTGCATGAGGGAGCAGCCCGCTTCGAAATCTACATCGAGAATGATGAAGGCAGCGCCTTTACCAATTCCACATTATTGGAATCCGTGCTGTTGTCGCCTGCCGTCTTCACGACGATCGACACCGCAGCAAAAGTGGCAGCGACCCAAGAAATCGAAGCATTGGAAGAAGGGGAGATCCCGGCTAAATACATCCTGGACATCACCAACGATCCTGGCGATAATTCATTGAATGTCACTGTCGGAACGGGTGATGCAGACAAGAACATGGCCATCGCTGCTGTCCTGTACGACATGATCAGCAACAAGGAACTGACGTTGCTTGAGAACAAGACGGTTTCGATGCTTTCCGATCCGCATGAAGTCGTGATCGAAAACGGACCTGAAAAAACCGAAGAGGAAGAAGGCCTGGGTCCTGTCGGTTATGCCGTGATGGCTGTCGCCGTCCTGATTGCAGGAACGGTTTTAGGCATTTTGATCGCACTCTCGCGCCTTTTCTTCAAAAAAGAAGTCACCGATGTATTCAATTACAGGGAATCGGATGAGGACACCATCATCGACCTTTCTCTGTTTGATGAAGGAAACCTTACCGATGAATTGGTGCATACGATCCAATATCCTTCCGCACAGCAGAAATTGATCCTTTCCGATCCGGCTCTGCCTGCTGAAATCCAGGAGCGCTTGCTGAAGGACACGGCTACAAACTATGTGTTTGCGTCCGATATCGTTGCGGCGGACCCGAAACTGACCTTCGATGAAATCATCCTGGTTTCCCAGAAACATGTCACAAATAAAGCCTGGTACAAGAAACAGCGTACCTTGTTGACAAACTATACTGCTCCGATCAAAATCGTCCTACAATAGAATCGGAGGTTAGTTTATGACACTTTATCTTTTCACATTTCTTGCACTCTTGGTGCTTGCCATCACGGAAGCTCTGCAGGGCAACAAGAAGATGGCGCTGGTCGGCGGCGCATTTTTGGCCGTTCTGGCCGGATTCCGCTATCAGACGGGTTATGACTTCCTTTCCTACAAATCATTTTTCGATGATATGAGCGGCATCCAGGATGTCTTCAACGGCAACTTGGATGCGGAAGCGGGTTACCTGTTCCTGAATTATCTCTTTTTGAACATGGGCTTGAATTACTATACTTTCTTGTTGTTCTTCGCTTTCCTGACGATGTTCCTGCTTGTGAAGTACCTCTATCACAATGTGCCTTACCCGTCCTTGATGCTGTTCTACTACTTTTCGCGTTTCTTTTTGGCGCGGGATATGGGCCAGATCAGGGGCTCGTTGGCCAGCATCATCCTGCTTTATTCGGTCAAATACATCAAATCGAAGGAATTCGTTAAGTTCATGGCGGTCGTACTGATCGCTTCGCTGTTCCACGTCACGGCCTTGATTTTCATTTTGGGCTACATTTATGAAAATCATCTCTACAACGGGAAATGGAGCCAAGTCGGGATATTGTTCTCGCTTGCGGTTATCGCCGGACTGATCGTGAAGAGCCCGAGCCTGTACATGTGGGCGATTCCCGGCCGTTATGCGCCTTACTTTACGAATCCGGCTTACACAAGCGGGAAATGGCTGATGAATCCGGTTCTCTGGATGCAGTTGCTGATATTTTTCGGGACGCTCCTGTTCACGAAAATCCAACGGGACGAGAAGTATCGTACCTACCACAATCTGTACTTCTTCGCTTCGCTTATCCTGATTGCCTTCGGTAACCTGGAGACGGTAGGGGGAAGGCTCAGCTCGCCTTTCGCGACCTACGAAATGTTCGTGGCGCCGTACTTCATCCTGAATTTCACGAAGAACAAGCTGCTCAATCTGATCTTCGCGATCGGCTTTACGGTCATCATTTTTTTGTTGATCTTCATCCTTTCTGGGGATTATCACTACTTCATTCCGTATCAGACACTTCTGAACGGTTGATTAAAGCCACCTGACGCTGTCGGGTGGCTTTTTCTGTAGAGTAGGAAAGTATAACTTGTTTTGGAATCAAAAGTGCATCACCGCAGGTGTTTCACAGGATTGCAAGCTGTTCCGCGCATCCCAAAAGTTTGGCCAACTTCACGGGTTAGCCCTTCGGAAAAAGGATTAGTGTTTCCTTAATCAGGGCTGAACGAACTCGTTCAGCTTTTCTGATAACTTGTAAAGTGGTGTCACTAATAAAAAAGCTGTTTTACCATATTAAAAAACAAAAAGAAACATTTATTCAACAAAAACAAAAAAATAAAACAAAAAAACGAACAAAAAGATTGATTTTGTGTTTGGTTCTGTTTATAATGAGGGCATAAGGAAATAAAAACGCTTCCGGGAAAATGAGTTGTGATTTTCCAAACTGTCTTCGTAAGATCATTAAAATGTTTTTAGTAAGGAGAAATTAATATGGCCATTGTACTGGGGACGGATTTAGCGGGTAAGGAATTGAAATCAATCATTACAAATCAAAGAAGGTGAGCAAGCTGCACGTAAATGGTGGCGTAAGACTGGCTTTAATACTATCGATACACTAAGCAAAGTTCTTGGAACGACAGCAACATCTTGGAAAGAAAAAATCTGAACAAATTGGAGGAAATAAAATGAACAGGGAAGAAGCTACTTTATTAGGGTTTGAAATTGTTGCCTATGCAGGTGAAGCGCGATCGTACCTTTTGGATGCTTTAAAAGCAGCGGAAAAAGGTGATTATGATAAAGCCGAAGCATTATGTGAAGAAGCAAATACCAGCATCATAGAAGCTCATAAAGCTCAGACAAGTTTGCTTACTATGGAAGCTTCAGGTGATGATATTGCGTACAGCGTTACGATGATGCATGGACAGGATCACTTGATGACAACATTGCTGCTTAGGGATTTGATGAAACATATGATTGAATTGTATAAAAGAGGGAGCAACTAATTATGATGAATGCATTGATTGCACAAATTGAAAAAGCTAAACCTTTCTTTGAGAAAGTATCCCGTAATATCTATCTACGCGCAATACGTGATGGCTTTATCTCAGCGATGCCTGTTGTTCTGTTTTCAAGTATTTTCTTATTGATTGCATATGTTCCTAATATCTTCGGTTTCTCATGGAGTGCATCGACTGAAGCTTTGATTATGAAACCATACGGATATACAATGGGGATTTTAGGAGTTTTGGTTGCCGGCACAACAGCAAAATCTTTAACAGATTCCTTTAACAGAAAGCTGGAAAACACAAATCAAATTAACTTTCTTTCTACTATGTTGGCTTCCATATCTGGTTTCTTACTCCTTGCTGCGGATGCAGTTGAGGGCGGTGGATTTGCAAACGGATTCTTAGGGACAAAAGGACTATTGACAGCGTTTCTTGCAGCATTCATTACTGTGAATATCTATAATATCACTGTGAAAAATAATGTGACAATCCGGATGCCGGAAGAAGTACCACCAAACATTTCACAAGTATTTAAAGATATCATTCCTTTTACCTTAGTGATAGTCGTTCTTTATGGTTTGGATATATTGACTAGGAACATTATGGGCACGAATGTGGCGGAGTCTGTTATTAAGTTATTCGAGCCACTGTTCACAGCGGCTGATGGTTACTTGGGTATTACAATAATATTTGGTGCATATGCACTATTCTGGTTTGTTGGTATACATGGGCCATCTATCGTTGAACCTGCTATTGCAGCGATTACTTATGCGAATATTGAAACAAATTTCCAACTTTTACAGGCTGGACAGCATGCAGATAAGATTCTGACATCCGGAACACAGATGTTTATCGTTACAATGGGTGGTACAGGTGCAACGTTAGTTGTTCCATTCATGTTCATGTGGTTATCAAAATCAAAACGGAATAAGGCGATCGGCAGAGCGTCAGTTGTACCAACTTTCTTTGGGGTTAATGAGCCAATCTTATTTGGAGCACCTATCGTTTTAAATCCAGTATTCTTTGTTCCATTTATTTTTGCACCAATTGCTAACGTATGGATTTTCAAATTCTTCGTTGATGTTATTGGAATGAACAGCTTTAGTGTGAATTTGCCTTGGACAACGCCAGGTCCTTTGGGAATTGTTATAGGAACAGGATTTGGGTTGATGTCATTTGTTCTCGCTCTTACATTGATTGTAGTAGACGTAGTGATTTACTACCCATTCTTTAAAGTCTATGATGCACAAATTCTTGAAGAAGAAAAAGCAGGTGTATCATCTATTGATAGTTTGAAAGAAAAAGTTGAAGGTAGCTTTGATACTAAAAAAGCCAAAGCGGTCCTTGCAAGTGCTGATACGAACGAGAATGATCCGAAAGTTTTTGAAAATAAAATAATAGAAGCTAAAAATGTTCTTGTCCTTTGTGCCGGCGGTGGAACAAGTGGCCTTCTTGCTAATGCTTTAAATAAAGCTGCGGCTGAATATGGGGCTCCTGTAAAAGCAGCAGCGGGCAGCTATGGTGCTCACATGGATATCATGAAAGACTATGATTTAGTCATCCTGGCACCTCAAGTGGCTTCGAATTACGAAGATATTAAACAAGATACTGACAGATTGGGCGTTAAACTTGTTAAAACGCAAGGAGGTCAATACATTAAATTGACCCGTGATGGCCAAGGGGCTCTTGCATTTGTTCAGGAACAATTTGAAGACTAGACAGGAGATTATAATATGAAGAAGTTACCAAAAGATTTTATTTTCGGGGGCGCAACAGCAGCCTATCAAGCTGAAGGGGCGACACAAACAGATGGAAAAGGCCGTGTAGCTTGGGATACTTATCTTGAAGAAAACTATTGGTATACAGCAGAGCCAGCCAGTGATTTTTATCATCGTTATCCTGTGGACCTGGAACTTAGTGAAAAATTCGGTGTAAACGGCATTCGAATTTCCATTGCATGGTCACGTATTTTTCCGACTGGTTTTGGTGAAGTAAATCCTAAAGGTGTTGAATACTATCATAATCTCTTTTCAGAATGCCATAAACGTCATGTAGAACCTTTTGTCACGCTGCATCATTTTGATACTCCTGAAGTGTTGCATTCAGATGGAGACTTCTTAAATCGTAAAAACATTGACTATTTTGTTGATTACGCTGAGTACTGTTTTAAAGAATTTTCAGAAGTTAACTATTGGACTACGTTCAATGAAATAGGCCCGATAGGTGATGGTCAGTACTTAGTGGGTAAATTCCCTCCAGGGATCAAGTATGATTTTGAAAAATTATTCCAATCCCATCACAACATGATGCTTGCACATGCAAGAGCTGTTAAGTTTTATAAGGATAATGGATATTCAGGAGAAATAGGTGTAGTTCATGCGCTCCCAACAAAGTACCCTTATGATCCATCCAATCCAGGTGACGTGCGAGCAGCAGAATTGGAAGACATCATTCACAACAAATTTATTCTGGATGCCACTTACTTGGGGAGGTACTCTCAAAAAACGATGGAGGGTGTCAATCATATTCTCTCCATAAATGGTGGCAAGTTAGATCTTCGTGAAGAAGATTTTGAAATTCTTGAAGCAGCTAAGGATTTAAATGATTTTCTTGGCATTAATTATTACATGAGCGATTGGATGCGTGCGTTTGATGGTGAATCAGAAATTACGCATAACTCAACCGGGGCTAAAGGCGGATCTAAATATCAGCTGAAAGGTGTCGGAAGAAGAGAGTTTGACGTAGATGTTCCACGAACTGATTGGGATTGGATGATCTATCCACAAGGCTTATATGATCAAATGATGCGGGTCAAAAATGATTATCCTAATTATAAAAAAATCTATATTACTGAAAATGGCTTAGGCTATAAAGATGAATTTGTAGATGGTACAGTCAAGGATGATGCACGTATCGATTATGTTAAAAAGCATTTAGAGATCATTTCAGATGCAATAACAGCAGGTGTGAACGTGAAAGGTTATTTCATATGGTCATTGATGGATGTTTTCTCATGGTCAAATGGCTATGAGAAACGCTACGGATTATTCTACGTGGATTTTGAAACACAGGAACGTTATCCGAAGAAAAGTGCATACTGGTATAAGAAGTTGGCAGAAACTCAGATAATCGAATAGCACGTTTATTCTTATAGAGTAGGAAAGTATAAAATTTTTCAGCTGTGGAATGTGATGATAGCACATGTTCCACAGTTTTTTGTTTTGGTTTCACAGTGGTAAAATAGAGGTATGAATCAGAATATTCTCCATACCATTTTCTTTGATAAGAATAATCATTGGGACCAGTTTTCTAAAAGATTCAAGATGGACGAAGGGGATCTGTTCGATGCCCCTAGATTCACTTGTGAGAATTGCGGTGGAGAAATGTATCCTGAGTACTATAGAAGTACCCACGGTGTGGAATACAAGCTCTCAGATTATCAAAAATAATAATACAACTACACAAAAAAAGGCATCGGGGTGTTTTTCCCCGATGCTTTTCTTATAGCAATATTTTTTGCTTTAGAAATCCTTAATATTTGTAGAGCCGTTTGGATGGATGCGGTATAATATACCTTGTACGATTATGAATGGAGGTTCATTAATGAAGAAGAAAGACTTGGTATTGTTATTTGCCGCCTCCGCTACGGTTCTCCATATGGCCAATACAGCTCAGTCGGGCACAGCGCTTGTGTATGCAGCTGAATTGGATGAGAACAGTTCCGAGGTAATGGAATCGCCTACAAACAGCAGTGATCAAATCGCTGCGGATAAATATCTTACATTAATCGCGGAAGCCGCCCAAAAAGCGACGGCCGAAAAACCTGTTTACCCATCATTGCTGCTGGCGTACTCCATCCACTATACGCAAATGGGAACCGTATTGGGTGCGCAGGAAGGCAATTATTTGCCGGTTGCCGACCAACTGGGGACACAGACGCTTGCGGATGATTTCCGCATCTTCGCTGAGAACTTTTATGCGGCTTCGAAGGACGGACTGGACACCGCGGCTGATTTCGCGGCCCAGGCAGCTTTGCTTGAGGCATATACTGGAGAAATTGGACTGGCGCAGAAGCTGATCGAGCTGACCGCGCAATACAAGCTGGCGGATTATGATGCAGTTGCCGCAGAAGCAACCGTCGCTCCAGAAAGCGAAACTTCTGCGGAAGCCGCACAGCCAGCGGAAGCAACTGCTGCGTTTGATGCAACTTTCGCGTTCAGCGAGACCGTGCAGGAACCAGCTTCGGTAGCCGTTGATTATCAAGCCACCATCTACAAGACGAATTTTTCAATCGACACTTTGCCGTGGGGCGTTGCCGGATATCAGTACGTGGCAGCATCAAACGACTACATGGGTGCGGTGGTGCGCGTCACGAAAGAATCGCTTGACCGTGCCTACGGATACATCGAATGGAACGGAACCGGCCTTGGCTGGATCGACTTGAAGGCATTGAAGCAGGCCGACAGAAAAGCAGTCGCTTATTCGACTTATCTGACAAGCGGCGGCTATGAAATCGACAGCTTGCCTTGGGGAGAAACGGGCTATACGCTGATCGGCTATACTTCCGGCTATCTTGGTAAACGGGTGGACATCACCTTCGAATCGGCTGACGGAAATTACCTGTACGCCAGCGCGGATGGGAAATCGATCGGTTGGATCGACAAGCGTGCCTTCGGATTGTATGGGGAAAGCAAGACCAGTTTCTTGGCTGGATCCTATTCGATTGACACGCTGCCATGGGGAACTCCTGGTTATTCGTACGTTGGCCATACAAATGATTACATCGGGATCGAGCTGACCGTAAAAGGCACGACCCAAAACGGGCTTTACGCCTTGGTCGCTCTGAACGGAAAAGACTTGGGCTGGATCGACAAGCGGGCGCTCTCATCCGTGAAAGCAACGCCAGTTTCCTACTCGGCTTACATCACGAGCGGCGGCTATGAAGTCGACAGCCTGCCATGGGGGGAGCCCGGCTTTACGTTGCTCGGCTATACTTCCGCCCATTTCGGGAAAAAGGTGGACGTCCTCTATGAGTCGCTGGACGGAAACTACAAATACGTGAGCGCAGACGGCAAAGCCATCGGTTGGGTCGACAAACGTGCCTTCGGATTGTCCGGCACCGAGAAGAAGAGCTTTATTCAAGGGTCTTATTCGATCGATACGCTGCCGTGGGGGACGCCTGGCTATGTTTATGTTGGTGGAGCCAATGATTACGCCGGCAGAGAGGTTACCGTAAAAGGCACCACTCAAAACGGCCTGTACAGTCTGATCGCATTGGACGGCAAGGATCTTGGCTGGATCGACAGCCGTGCCGTCAGGGATCTTAAATTGAATGCCGTTTCCTATTCCGCCTACATCACAAGCGGAGGCTATGAAGTGGACAGCTTGCCTTGGGGCGTATCAGGCTATACGCTCATCGGCTATACTTCCGGACAGCTCGGGAAAAAAGTCGATGTCCTTTACGAGACTTTGGACGGAAACTATAAATACGTCAGCTCCAACGGCAAAGCGATTGGCTGGATCGACAAGCGGGCTTTCGGGCTTGTGGGTAATGAGTATCTTGGCTATGTGCAAGCGGGCGGTTACTCGATCGACAGCTTGCCGTGGGGAATCCCAGGCTACAGTTACATCGCTTCATCGAGTGATTATGCTGGTCTGGAATTGACCGTCAAAGGGACAACACAGAACGGCCAGTACGCTCTAGTGGCCGTGGACGGAAAGGACCTTGGTTGGATCGATAACCGTGCCATCAAGCCGATGAATTTCCAGGCGGTATCATACAAAACTTATATTTCAGGCTCCATTTATGGAATCGACAGCTTGCCGTGGGGTGAATATGGTTTCCGCAACTTGGGGACGACAGCAGGTTATGTCGGTGCTGAAGTGACGATTTCCAAGAAAACGGCGGACGGCAATTACCTTTATGCTTCCTCGAACGGGAAAGGTTTGGGCTGGATCGATAAGCGCGCCTTCGGATTTGTTGCGCCTGGCTATGCGTGGTACATCACGAACAGCAGCGCCAGTATCACGAATTTGCCTGTCGGAACGATCGGGTCGGCGCAGTTGGCAACCGGAAATGCTTACTACGGTAAGATGCTGGATGTCATCGGCCAAACACCGGATGGCTCCCAGCTATGGGTATCTTTCAATGGTCAGGCGATCGGTTGGATCCGCGCTGATGCAGGACGCATTTTGTATCACACGCAACCTTCTTACACCGCGACCATCCAAAAAGCGGGCTACAGCATCGACTCCTTGCCTTGGGGAACAGCCGGATTTTATTCGGCAGCCAACACCACCAATTATCTAGGCAAGACGGCGACCATTTCAAAAGTGTCGCTGGACAGCGCATATGCTTACATTACAGTGGACGGTAAAGCTTTGGGCTGGGTGGATATCCGCGCCTTCGCAATGAGTCGCGTCGTCTATCTCGACCCGGGCCATGGCGGTTATGAATCGGGCGCAAGCTACAGCGGCGTTCAGGAGAAAACCATCAACATGGAAATCGCCAATGAAGTGCAGACGTATCTTCAGAGACTGGGGATGACAGTCATCATGTCCCGGACGTACGATGAATATGTGTCTCTGTTGGATCGATCAGCTGAAGTGAATGATTCGAACGCACAGATCTTCGTCAGCATCCACCATAATGCGATGCCGGGCAGCACGACCGTCAACGGAATCGAGACCTACTACTACGAGTACTACGAAGAATATCCATCGCTCATCAACGAAGCGATGCATAACGATCCGACAAGGATCCTGGAAAGCGCAAAACTGGCCGCAGCCATCCACGACACGCTGATCGACAGCACGGGGGCTACGGACCGAGGAATCCGCAGAAACACCTTCTCAGTTCTGAGGGAAACGGACGTCCCGGCTGTATTGCTGGAATTGGGCTACATGAGTTCGCCGACGGAATTGGCGAAACTGACTAACGACAGTTACCAGACGATCATGGCAAAAGCCATTGCCGACGGGATTGCAGCTTATTTCAAATAGGATTATTGGTTTGGGAGCCGGAAGATATCATCCATCATGGATGGGTCTTCCGGCTTCTTTGCGGAAATGCGGGAACGCGGAGCCAGCTCCGGTGAAGGGACCGCTCACCGGAGGAGAGTAGCGAAATCTGTTCCACCTCCGGCGAGCGGAGGCCCACCGGAGGAGACGAAAACAGCAGGCACCTCCGGCGAAGAATCCCTCCCCGGAGGAAGACACCAAAAACAGTAGGCACCTCCGGCGAAGCCGTCGTTCACCGGAGCACAGCTTCCGGTGATCCGGTAACCTTGGGCGACACCGCAACACCGCAAAAAAGAGAACGCACAATCGGTTGAGCCGATTGTGCGTTCTCTTTTAATTTTTTAGGCTTGCTCCGCGAAGAGGCGTTGGGTGAAGCCGTTGAAGTCCGTGATGACGCCGTCCTTGCAGAGGTTTTCCTTCTGGAAGGTTTCCCGGTTTTTGAAGAACGGGTCGATCGCGATGATCATGCCGATGTTCGCGCTGTTGGCCGCACGGAGACCGGAATAGGCGTCCTCGATGACCAGACATTCTTCGGGAGCGACCCCGAGTTTTTTGGCGGCATGCAGGAAGATGTCCGGTTCCGGTTTGCCGGGGAAGGAACCGTCATCGAAGACGACTTTGTCCGGATCGAACCAACGATCAAGCGCGAAGGTGTCGAAATAGAAGTCGACATTTTCTTTGATGGTCGCGGTGGCGATCGTCAGCGGCAAATTGCGCTCCTTCAGATCGTCCAGCACTTCGATCAAGCCGTCCGTCAACACGAGTTGCTCCGGTTTGTTCAGGCAGAGTCTGCGGTAATGTTCTTCCTTCTCCAAAGAAAGTTTCTGCACTTCCTCGTCCGTCAGGTCAGGGGATACAAAATGACGCAGGATTTTGTCGTTCGTGCGGCCGTGTACGTTTGTCAGAATCTCTGTTTCTGTGAGCCCGTTGCCTGGACTGTACTTTTGGATCATGTCGATCCAGGCCTGTTCGTGCAGATGCGAATCCTGGAACATTGTGCCGTTGAAGTCAAAAATGATGCCGTTCAGTTTCATAAGTTAGCTCCTTCTTCTGTTTGGGCTTGGGTCAGGGTGACGTACTGCGAGTAATGCGTGACCAGATCTGCGCTGATATGGTCATCGGTGACCAGGTGATCGATGTCGTGCAGGTTGTAGAAATTGTAGAAGTCGTCCCGGTTGAATTTCTTGTTGTCCGCCAGCAAGTATTTTGTGCGGGAGTTGTTCAGGGCGATGTTCTGGGTTTCGCCTTCCGCCATGCTATAGGTAGAGATCGCGTCATTGTGGATGCCGTTGGCGCTGATGAAGCATTTGGTGAACTTCAACTTTTTCAGGTTGTCGTTCGCGATCGGGCCGAAGAAAGCACCCGTATTTTTCCGGTAATCGCCGCCAATCATAATGATATCCGCGGTGTCGTATTGGCGCAGATTTTCGAAAACCGGATAGCTGTTTGTGATGATGCGGATTTTTTTGCCGCCGAGATAGCTCGCCAGTATTTCGATCGTCGTGCCCGGCCCGAGGAAAATGGTGTCGCCATCCTCGACGTAGCTTGCCGCCAACTTGGCAATCGCTTTCTTTTCTTCTTTTTGGACTTCTTGTTTTTCCGTATGCGAGAGCTCCTGATCCAATGCGTAGCTGATGCTTTGTGCTCCGCCGTGGATGCGCAGGATTTTTCCGGCCTTATCGAGTTCGTCTAGATCCCTGCGCACGGTCATGTCGGAAACATTCAGTTGCTTGACGATGTCGGCTACGGTGATGATGCCTTCCTGGTTGACGATTTCAGTGAGTATCAACAGGCGTTCTTTTTTTAACATTTTCATTCACCTCTTTATATTATCCATAATTTAGCACAATTTCACGGTCTGGTCAACGGAAAACGAACAAAAATAAACAAAAACATAACAAAGTAGTGGGTTTTCGAACAAAAATATGTTTTTTAATGCAATCCAGGTGAAATTAATTGCTTGCAAATCGTTTGGATGCGGTTTCTGTAAAGACATAAAGAAACACAAACAATCATTAATGAACATGGATAGGGGAGAGGCAGCTGTTTCGATCACCTGAAGATCTTATTTTTGGTGGGGCCACTGCTGCATATCAAGAAGGTGTGTATTTCTATCATAAAGTCTTTGCGGAATGCGAAAAACAAGGCGTGTTCCCTCCGTGCATCCGTTTTGACCTCGGCAGCACGATCCAATGTCTGCATAATATGATGGTCGCCCATGCACGCGTCATCAATATCTTCAAAGACAACAATTACCCGGGTGAAATCGGTGTTGTTCATTCCTTGGAGCCGAAATATCCGGCCACGACTCGGAAGCAGACAAGCACGCAGCCTTTTTGGATGATGCCTTATCCGTCCGCTTCCTGCTGGATGTAACCTACCTGCGGCATTATTCCGAGGAAACGATGCAGGCGCTGCAAGAAATCTGCGCAGCCAATGATGCAAGTTACACATTCCTGGATGAAGATTTTGCCGAAATGGAAAAAGCATTGCACCGCAATGATTACTTGGGCATCAACCATTACCAATGCCATTTCGTGAAAGCTTATGACGGCGAAAGCCAAGTCCACCACAACGGTACAGGCGACAAAGGGACTTCGGTCTACAAAATCAAAGGCATCGGCGAGCGCGTCTATAAAGAAGGCGTTCCGCGCACGGACTGGGATTGGATCATCTATCCGGAAGGGATGTACGACCTGTTGCTCCGCATCAAGAAGGAATATCCGCACTACAACAAGATCTACATCACCGAAAACGGGATGGGCTACAAGGATGAATTCGAGGACGGCATCATCATGGACAAACCGCGCATCGATTACCTGCGCGTCTACCTGAATGAACTGAGCAAAGCCATTACAGCCGGCGTAAACGTCAAAGGCTACTTCCTGTGGTCGTTGATGGATGTGTTCTCGTGGTCGAACGGCTACAACAAACGCTATGGACTGTTCTATGTCGATTTTGAAACGCAAAAACGTTATCCGAAAGAATCGGCTTATTGGTACAAAATGGTGAGTGAAACAAAAACGATCATTTAATGACAGCTGAACCAGAAGAAAAGGAGAATGCAACAAAATGAACAGAGAAGAATTGCAGATGTTGGGTTTTGAAATCGTGGCCTACTCCGGCGATGCGCGCAGCACCTTGCTGAAATTGTTGCGGGAATAGGGGATTCGGTGAAGGGGGGCCAGAACCGGTGAAGGCGCAGCTCACCGGAGGAAAGCAGCGAAATCCGGTCCATCCTCCGGCGAGCGGAAGCCCACCGGAGGAAACAACTAAAAAACAGCGGTCAGTTCCGGCCAAGGCTCGCTCGCCGGAGCAGGACACCGGAATCAGCAGTCAACTCCGGCGAAGCCGTCGTTCACCGGAGCACCGCTTCCGGTGCTCCAGTATCAGATCAGTGATGAAGCATCTTTTTGAAAGCGGTTGTAACAAAAAAGTAATAATTAGTTGTCTGTGCAGAGTGATATAATAAACTATCTAATTTAAATGGAATCTTAAGAAATCCGTCGATAGATATGGAGGGTTAGTATGAAGATTGTTCAAAAAAAATACCTACGAACTTATATCGCTTTATCAAGCATGGCCGCAAGCTTACTTGTCGGCAACAAGGTCGCTTTTGCCGAAGAAGGGGATGGCACCACTGCAGCCTTGGCGCCGATTGAATCAACAAATCCGACGCTTCCTGTGCAGCAAGCGGACGAGCCGCCGCTATCAGCAGAATTATCAACGGAAGAAGAAACAGAAACTGCATCATCGATGCCTGTAACAACCATTCTGGATGAAGGGATTTACGGAACCAATCAGATTTCTGGAACGACTGAACCAAATGCGTACGTGGTTGTTTGTGCAGGAGAGAGCAAAGTCGGCGAGCAAACCGCCGATGAAGCCGGGATTTTTACGGTTGCGTTGGTGAACGTTCCGGAAGGGACGACGGTGTTGCAGGTGAAAGTCTATAAGGATGCCACCCAAACATTCTTGTTGAACGAAACGGATTGGCTGATGCCTGTGGAGGAAGCGACAGAAGTGGTGCCTGCCGTGGATGCGGATGACCCGCAAACTATCCCAAGTGAACCGTCTTCACCGGTTGGGGAGGAACCTGGAACGGATTCGGATCCTGAGGTGGAGCTCGGAACCGAAGACAGCAGCGCTGAACCGAGCGGAGATACCGACCCGGAAGTCTCTGCTATTGAAGAGCCGGCTCAAGCCCCTATGATGACAGCAACAGCCGCTGCCGACTCAACCGCGGCGGTCGTGGAGGAAGCGAAAGGGACTTGGTATTATTACGTCCAATCAGGCGATACACTGCTGAAGATCGCCACTCATTACAGCACGGATGTCGACAGCTTGATGCGCTGGAACAATTTGACAAGCAGCCTCATCAATATCGGGCAGCTGCTGAGCGTCAACGGCACGAATGCCTATACGGAGATCGACAAGGAGACGCGGACGTTCGCGACTACAGCTGAGTTCGTGAATTATCTCGGACAGTACGCCACCGAAATCGGCAACGACTACAATCTGTACGCCTCGGTCATGGTCGCCCAAGCTTCGCTGGAAACAGCCTATGGTACCAGCAAGCTCAGTACGGTCGGCAACAATCTCTTCGGCATCAAAGGCTCCTACGACGGCAATTCGATCGTGATGCGAACATGGGAAGAAGAGAGCGACGGGTCGATCATCTGGATCGATGCCTTCTTCAGATTGTACCCTTCCTATTACGAGTCGATGATCGATTATGCGGAAAAACTGCGCAACGGCGTCAGTTGGGATCCGAATTACTACAAAGGGACCTGGAAGGAAAATACGACCAGTTACCAGGATGCCACGCTGTATTTGACGGGGCGCTATGCGACGGATTCTTCCTATTACATCAAGCTGAACGCCATCATCAGCGCCTATGATCTGACAAAATTCGATGGACCGAAGACGGTGGCCGCTAATTACAACGCAATCGTATCGAGCACGAACTTTTCGATCGACAGTCTGCCTTGGGGCACGATCGGCTATAAATATTTGGAGCCTTGTTCGAACTATTACGGCAAGGAAGTCGCGGTCACGAAGCAAACCGTTGATGGACAGTACGCGCTTATTTCCTGCGCCGGCAAGGAACTTGGCTGGATCGACATGGATGCGCTGAAGACCTTTTACACCGTTCCGGCCAGTTACACGTTGCCGATCATGAACAGCGGGTATTCGATCGATTCATTGCCATGGGGTGAGCCGGGCTTTGCTCATTTTGGCGAAACGGCGGCTTACTACGGGAAATTGGCGACGGTTGTCAGGGAAACTGCCAACGGAGTCTATGCCGAGATTTCGGTCGACGGTGTCAAACTGGGCTGGATCGACAAGCGGGCCTTCAATGCGGATTTCCCGAGCTACAATGCGGTCATCCGCAAGGGGAACTATTCGATCGACAGCTTGCCGTGGGGGACTTCCGGCTACCGGACGCTCGACTGGAGCAGCTCTTATGTCGGCAAGACCGTCACGGTGATCGGGAAATCGGCGGACGGTGCCTACTTGTGTTTGGCTTATAATGGTTTGCCGTTGGGCTGGGTCGACTACCGCGCCTTTGAGAGCTTCGATGCCACGGCTGCTTATTACACGGCGGTCGTTTCCGGCACGAATTTTTCGATCGACAGCCAGCCATGGGGCGAAGCGGGTTATGTTTATCTGGATTCTTCTTCGAATTATTACGGAAAAGAAGTATTGGTGACGCGCAAAACGGCGAATGGTGCGTACGCGTATATTACGCTTGATGGAAAGCCGTCTGGGTTGGATCGACAGCAAGGGTCTGCAGAACTTTTCGACAGTCGCCGCGAATTACAGCCTGCCGATCATGAACGGCAATTATTCGATCGACAGTTTGCCGTGGGGTGAGCCAGGTTTCGTCAAGATTGCCGATGCAGCGGCTTATTTCGGGAAATTAGCTACTGTGCTGCGGGAAAGTGTGAACGGTGCCTATGCGGAGATCGCCATCGACGGACAACGGATCGGCTGGATCGACAAACGGGCCTTCAGCAATGCGCGCCAGGTTTCCTATTACGCCGGTATCTCCGGCCAAAATTATTCGATCGACAGCCTGCCATGGGGAACAACAGGGTATCAACAGCTGGACAGCACGAACAATTATTTGGGCAGTCTCGTGAAAGTCGTAGCGGAATCGACTGACGGGAATTACAAGCTGATCCAGTTGAACGGCCAGAACTTGGGTTGGGTCGATTACCGCGCTTTGGCGGCTTTGAATACAAAAGCGGTGAATTACGCCGCCACGATCCGCTCGGTCGGCTTTTCAATCGACAGTCTGCCTTGGGGAACGCCGGGCTTCACGATGCTGGGGCTGACCAGTTCCTACCTGAATGCGACTGTGCAGGTCATCCAGGAATCGGCGGACGGCTACTATGCGCTTGTGACGCTGAACGGCAAAACGCTGGGCTGGGTCGACAAGCGGTGTTTCTGATTCTGCAATGAAAAAAATCTCCGGCAGGCGGGTGCTTGCCGGAGATTTTTTGCGTATTTTTGTGAGACAGAGCGCCAGCTCCGGTGAAGGGACCGCTGACCGGAGGAGACAGCAGAAAATAGCGCCACCTCCGGCGAAGAACCGCTCACCGGAGGAGCAACTAAAAATCAACAGTCAGCTCCGGCGAAGCCGTCGCTCACCGGAGCACAGCTCCCGGTGACCCACTATCAGATCAGTGATGCAGCATCTCCTCGACGATTTCGTCTCCATCCATCCCGGCAGGATAGAATGTCGGCCAGTTGTCCATCTCCTCAAGAAGCGCTGCGTGGCTATCATCTCCCAGATAAATGTGGAAGTGCGCGGAAGCGGTCGGTTCGATGATGTGGTCGCTGAACTGGACGTACTTCGGTGTATCCTGGGTATCATCCGTCCGTTCGAACAGGTAGCGGACGCCTTTTTTGCCGGATTCGTAGGTCAAAATCTGATAGCCGCTGTACGCGTAAGTGCCTGTGCGTGCGGTATCGCCTTCGTAGAACGTGATCGAATCGTCGGAAATCGTCAGACCGGTAAAGGTCGATTCGTAGCCGACTGTGTAGTATTCCTTGTATTCCTCGGCGGTCTTTTCGCCGGTTTCTTCGGCTTTTTCCGCGAAGACGCTGTCGAGTGTGCCGTCAAGCAGGTAAGGGTAGACGGATTGCCATTCGCCTTCCCAGTCGCTTAAAGGACGATCAGCGACTTGGCTGTCCTCAAAGATGCCGTTGGCGGCATCGATGGTCGCTTGGTCCTGCAGGTTGACTGGTTCGATCGTGATCTCTGCGGCAGTGGTACCGGATTCTGTGGTCTCTTCGGTTCCCGGATCGGACTGGCAAGCCGCCAAACTCAACACGAGCAGGCTGCCGAGCATCCATCGGAACGTTCTATGTTTTTTCTGCATTTTGTCCTCCTGAAAAATAAATGATTTGTAAATCGAAATGATTACGTTTTGTATTATTGCATAGTTGTCCGAAGGCTGTCAACAATAAATGAAATAATTTTGTTGATTCGAAGTCAGGATTGTGATTGAAAAGGCGCAAAACAAAAAAGACGCGCACCAGTCCGATTACTGGGCGCGTCCGTTATTTTTTTATTAAAGTGATTTTGCTAATGCTTCGACTTTCGCCAAGCCTTCTTCGATGATTGCTGCTGCTTGATCAGGAACAGCTGCGTGTCCTTCGATGATGACTTCGCCGATGATTTCCATTCCGAATACGCCAGCAAATACGTTGCGCATGTAGTTTACGCCCATGTCCATTGGAGACATTTCAGGAGTGGAGTAGACGCCGCCGCGTGCGTTCAGAAGGATAACTTTCTTCTCAGGCATCAAAGCGACCATTTGGCCAGTTTCGTCGTATTTGAAAGTGAAGCCGGCTGCAAAGATGTAGTCGATAAATGTTTGCAATTTAGCAGGGATCGTCAAGTTCCACAATGGGAATGCGAAAACGATCACGTCAGCTGCAGTCACTGCATCCATAACTTTTTGTTTTGCTGCCAAAAGGCGTGTTTCGATGTCAGTCAATTCTTCGCCGACTGCCATTTTGCCGTAAGCGCCGAAAAGATCTTGGCCCAAGTAAGGCATGTCTTCTGAAAAGACGTTGTAAGTTGTGATGTTCAATTTTTCATTTTCTTTGGCTGCAGCCAAAAAAGTTTCGTACATTTTTGAAGAAATTGCTTCCTCTGCTGGTCTGTTGTTTCCTTTTACTACTAAAACGTTCATGTGTGTTCCTCCACTTATTGTATATTTGATGCGGTTTCCAGTTCACTTACCGCATGTAAGTACAGTATAACATCTCGGCTTCGAAATAAATAGTCGGAATGCTCAAAAAAATAAACAGTTTGAAATTTTGTAACATTTGAACTACCATAGTAAAGAATATTTCGATAGTTTCGAAACAACGGGAGTGAATGTTTATGCAAAAATCCGGCCAAAGCAAACGGATTGAAATATTTGACGGCATGCGGGGATTGGCCTCCGTCATTGTCATGATTTTCCACATGGCGGTCTGGACAGTTTATGGCTACAGCGCCAATGAATACAAAATCTTTGCCAATTCCTTTTGGAGGGTGGCGACGCAGACACCATTGAAAATGATCTGGGGCGGCAATGAAGCGGTGCTGGTCTTCTACATCATCGGCGGTTTCGTCCTGGCGCGCCCCTATCTGAACGGGCGAAAGCTGGATTTCAAACCGTTCATCATCAAACGCTGGATCCGGCTGATGCTGCCTTATGTGCTTGTCATCGCGGTGACGGTCATCCTGATCGCGCTGTTCGGGTCGTGGAAGCATGACACGATCGACTTGAGCGGTTCGTTCAATGTGAAATGGAAAAGGGTGCCGAACGCGCTGGAGATGCTGCTGTATTTTCTCGGGTATGACTACAATCTGAACATCCTCAGCGGCGCTTTCTGGAGCATGGTCCAGGAATGGCGTTTGTCCTTCATCCTGCCTTTTGTTGCGGTGGCGCTTCACCGCAACCGGACAGGGAAGGTCCTCGGCTATTATGCCGTCCTGCAAGTAGGAATCGATGCTTTAACGAACTGGGGTATGCGGAGCGATATGGTTTGGTTAGCGCACCTTTCGGAGTCGCTCAACCGGACCAATTATTATGCGATCTTTTTCGTGATGGGGGCGGTGCTGGCGAAGCATCTTCCGGTCATCCGGACCTTTGTGCGGGAGCACCGCCTTTTCCGGATCCTGTCGGCCTGGGCGATTCCGTTCTTGATCCCGAGCCAGTGGATCCTGGCGGCGCTCGGTTTATCGTTCCGGGTGCGGCACGCGCTGTTGCTGACGGGGCTGGGCATCATTTTGTTCCTGTTATTGTGCATGGAATCGCCGCGTTGGACCGCCTTCTTCAAATCGAAACCGCTGCTGCTTTTGGGAAAGCTGTCCTTCAGCCTGTATTTGACGCACACTACGTCGATCATCCTCTTTGTGACATTTTTGGGCCAGGTCATCCCGCCGGAAACGGCGCTGTTGCTTTCGCCGCTTTTCGCTTTGCCGGTGGCGTACCTGTGGCAAAAGCACGTCGAAACACGGTGCCTCGGTTTGCTGAAACATTTCAAGAAATAGACGGTCAACCCGCCTCAAGTATGATACGATAAAGGAAAGCTCAGAATTCTGAAAGAACACGCAGGGGTGGACACATGTCAAAAGATATCATTTCCATCATCGTTCCTTGCCACAACGAGGAAGAGATGGTGCCGATTTTCCATAAAGAGATCACGGCGGTCAGCGATCAGCTGCCGGATACCGCATTCGAACTGATTTTCGTGAATGACGGCTCGAAGGATGCCACGTTGGCGGAATTGAAGCGGTTGGCTGCGCTGGATGAGCGCGTGCATTACCTTTCCTTTTCGCGCAACTTCGGCAAAGAGGCGGCGATGGTGGCGGGGCTGCGCCACGCGACCGGGGATTACGTGGCCGTGATGGATGCGGATCTCCAGGACCCGCCGGCTATGCTGGTGGAGATGGTTGCCCTGATCCGCACAGGCGAATACGACTGCATCGGCACGAAACGAGTCGACCGCAAAGGCGAACCGCCGATCCGTTCCTTTTTCGCGCGGCAGTTCTACCACCTGATCAACCGCATCTCCGATACCGAGATCGTCGATGGCGCCCGGGATTTCCGGCTGATGACGCGCCAGATGGTCGATGCGGTCCTTGAGATGACCGAATACAACCGTTTTTCGAAGGGAATCTTCAGTTGGGTCGGCTTCGAGACGAAGTACCTGTCCTACGAAAATCAAGAACGCGTCGCCGGCAAGACGACTTGGTCGTTCTGGAGCCTGTTCAAATATTCGCTGGACGGGATCGTGGCCTTCTCCGAGGCACCGTTGGCGATCGCCGCCTTCACCGGATTCCTGTCGTTCGCGGTTGCGATTTTGGCAGCCCTGATCCTGACAGTGCGGACACTGGTTTTCGGAAACGAAACTTCCGGCTGGACTTCGCTCATCGTCATCATTTTGGGGATGGGCGGCTTGCAGTTGCTCTGTCTGGGAATCCTCGGTAAATATCTGGGGAAAACCTTCATGGAGACGAAGCGGCGTCCGCTCTACATCCTGAAGGAAACGGATGTTGCCTTGCCGACTAGCCGCATTGAGGGCCAGGACGATGACTAAACTGATTGCCCAAGTCGTGAAATTCGGACTCGTCGGTGTCGTGGCGACGGTGCTGGATTTTCTGATTCTTTATATTTTGGCCGATTTCATCGGCCTGCATTATCTGACCGCCGCCGCGCTGGCGTTCGTGGCGGCGACGTTGTTCAATTATGCGGCGAGCATGCGCTACGTGTTCACGAGCCGCTTCAAGGAAGCGGAGAAGCGGCAGGAATTGCTGCTGTTCATCACTTTAAGTGTCATCGGGCTGGGGTTGAACCAAGTGCTGATGTGGCTGTTCGTTGATCAAGTAGCGTTGCATTATCTGGTGGCCAAAATCGCCGCTACCGTGTTCGTGATGGCATGGAATTTCATTTCCCGGAAAATCTGGCTGGAGGATAAAAACGGATAATGGCGAAGGGATGCTACATAGTCCGCATCTCCGGTGACAGTATGTTTGGCCGGAGATGGGGCTAAAATCAGAACGCCTGCTCCGGTGAGCGTACTCTCACCGGAGCAGGGAGTAATTTTAGCGTTGCCTCCTCCGGCGAAGGACTCCTCGCCGGAGGAGCCGCTTCGTTTTTCAGTTGTTTCCGTATAATTGTGTAAAAAGGAAAAGGGTCGTCTCAGTTTCCGAGACGGCCCTGCTTTGTTGATATAGCACTTTTCAATCAGTAACTGGTCCAGCCAGCGTCCGCGGTCACGACGGCGCCGTTGACGAAACTGGAGTCGTCGGATGCCAGAAAGAGCGCGACGGAAGCAATCTGGGCGGGCGTCCCGAAAGCCGGATTGATGGCCATGCCGACGCCTGTCGTTTCCTGGCCGAATTTGCTGACAGTGCCCATGGATTGGGCGATATTGGTAGCGACAGCTCCAGGGGCGATTGCGTTGCAGCGGATGCCTTTTTTCGCGTACATGAAGGCTGTATTTTTCGTCAACCCGATGACAGCATGCTTGGAAGCGACATAAGCGACACCGGCCCGTCCGCCGTGCATACCGCCGATCGAAGCGATGTTGATGATATTGCCGCTGCCTTGTTCCAGAAAATATTGGATGGCTTTGCGGCTCGCATACATCGGACCGTTGACGTTGACGGCGAAGACCTTTTCCCAGCGCTCGTTCGAGACTTCCCCGACCGGTTCGAAGCCGTCCATAATGCCGGCGTTGTTGACGAGGATGTCCACTTTTCCGAAGAGGGCGATGGCGGTGTCGATCATAGCGTCGGCATCGGCTTCGATGGAGATGTCGGTTTTTATGGCAGCGGCAGCGTCCAGGGTTTCGGCGTTGATTTCGTTTGCGACTTTCAGTGCACCCTCGTAGTTGTAATCAGCAATAACTACTTTTGCGCCTTCTTTTGCGAATTTGCGGCAGATGGCTTCGCCCATACCCGAAGCTCCTCCGGTCACAACAGCAACTTTGTTCGTCAGTCTCATGTTGATTTCCTCCTCATGACTTGTTGGTTCAATCATATCACGATAGCGCTTACAAGTATCGGGTGAAGATCTGTGGTGAAGAAAAAATACAAAAAGCGATGGCTTATTTCCTCATTTCGGATAAAATAGAGTGATAATAGCATGGGGAAAGGGTGTGGAAAGCGGAAGATGGCAAATTATCCATTCGACAAGGAGCGCAGCCTCCTTAAGACGGACGAATCGACCAGAATAACAATGCTGCTGCTGAATGCTTTTTTAATTGTGACTGCTGTCGCGTTGGTGATCAGCTTCTACATCCTCGCCAATCTGGAAATAAACGAACAACCGGCAGTATCCGACATCATCATCGTACCGGAAGGCGCGCCGGAACGGGGAGTCAAGGCCTCCGAGCTGTTGGAAGAAGGTTATTCCGAGTCCGGCAAGATCATCGTTTCGCCGCTGCTGGTGGAAGCCGAGCTGCTGCATCTGCAGCCATACGGCGAACTGGGAATGATGGATGAAGACATTCTCGCGGATTATCAGGCGACCAGCACTTGGACCAACGCCGTCTTCAGCATCGCGTTGATGGAAGAGAACGGCTACGACACTGCGATTGTTGTTTCGAGCGATTACCATATGAACCGGGTCAAATTCAGTTTCGAGAAAGCGGCGGAGGGGAAGGGCTTGAAGTTCATCTATGTTTCCGCTGGCGGCCCATACGGCCTGCCATGGATCGAGACCCAACTCGGCAGGCGATTGGCTCAGTATGAGATTTTTAAGACAGTCGGCTATTGGTTAGGGTTATATAATTTCATCGATATAGGGGAAGGCGGCTCGTGAATGGGGAGCGCGCCTTTTTTTATTTCATGGGGGATTTTCCTCATGCAAACATCCAAAAAATACATACAAATCCGCACTCGTGTATCCGTTTGCAAAATCATTCTTTGCTTTTGCATTCTTGACGGTTATTCTTAGAAGAAACGCCTCTGTGGTGCTATACTTTTTGGTATAGGAGGTGTCGAAATGCTCGTGGAAATTGTGATGGAGAACTTTTTTTCCTTTAAGGATGAGGCTACTTTTTCGATGGTCGCCAGCCCAATCGCTGAACACCCGGAGTCCGTTTACGGCAAGGACAATATAGCCGTGACGAAATTGGCGACGATCTATGGGGCCAACGCCAGCGGGAAAAGCAATCTGCTTAAGGCAATGAAGATGATCCAGGAAGGCGTACTGTTGCAGAATTACACGTCCTCGGAATGGTTGGAACACATCGAACCGTTCCATCTGGATGCGCGTACCGAGAAAAAGGACACAATGTTGGAAGCCAGCTTTCTTTTGGCCGGGAAACTTTATCGCTATGGTTTTTTTGTCAATCGCAAACGGGTGACCGAGGAATTCCTTTATCTGGAAGGCGAAGAGCAGAAGGATCTGTTCTTCCGGAATGCGACCGGTGCAGATGTCGGCGGGGAATGGGCCGAACTGTTCCGCCACATCATTCTGGATGATACGCGGTTGGCCTTGTCATCCTTGCTTTCCGCACCTGAATCAGCCGAGCATCCGGAGTTGAAACTGTTTCTCGAGTGGTTTACGGAGATGCGCATCATCCTCGATGCGTCGAAAATTGGCCTGTCCATTTCGATGGCGAAGATGCATCTGTCCAAATACAAACATAATCTCTTGGCCTTGATCCGCGTTGCCGACCCTTCCATCCAGGACATCGTTGTCCACGAACTGGGCAATACGCGCAATGGCCGGCCAGAACTGGCATTTTTCGTCGTCAAAACCCGGCGCAACGAAGCCGGGGAGGCGGAGCCGCATTGTGAAAATTTCCGTTTCCAGGATACCGAATCAGCCGGGACCGTCAAACTGTTGGCATTGGCCGGTCCGATCATCGAGGCGCTCGAAAAGGGCGGTCTGTTGATGGTCGATGAGATGGATACGCAATTCCATACATTGATGACGCGCTATGTGCTGGAACTTTTTTCCGGCGACGTCAACGACAAAGGCGCGCAGATGATCTATTCGACGCACGACATCACGAACCTGTCCAGCAGCCTTTTCCGCAGGGATCAGGTCTGGTTCGTGGAGAAGGACAGCTACAGCGCCAGCCACCTGACTTCCTTGGTGGAATATCGTTTTGATGACGAGGAAAGGAAGAACAGTTTTGAATTTTACCGCAACTACCTGAACGGCAAATACGGGGCGATCCCGTTCCCGTTGCCGGTGGATTGGTGGGTCGACAATGGAAAATAGAAGAAGAGGCCACAAGAGAAAATTCGAACGTCCGGTCGGAACCAAACGGCCGGAAAAAACTTTCCTGATCCTTTGCGAAGGCACCAAGACCGAGCCGAACTACTTCCGCAGTTTTCACGTCATCTCGGCGCAGGTCGAAATCGTCGGGACGGCGATGAACACGATGTCCTTGGTCAACCATGCGCGCGACGTTGTCGATGCCCGGCCTGATGAATACGATGAAATTTGGCTGGTATTCGACAAGGATTCCTTTGACCGGGATATCTTCAATGAAGCCGTCTTTTTCTGCGAGACGCATTACCGGCAAGGGTTCCGCGCCGCCTACAGCAACGAAGCTTTCGAAATCTGGTATCTGCTGCATTTCGAACTGGTCAGAAAATCGATTTCGCGCTTCCATTACCCCGATATGCTGTCGAAACGGCTCGGTTTTTTCTACAAAAAAAATCATCCGCACATGTACAACGTATTATTATCAAGGCAGCCGGCAGCCATCCAGAACGCCAAGAAACTCTACAGTCAGCGCTCGCCGTCGCCAGCCCGGGATAACCCATCCACGACCGTCTTCATGCTGGTTGAGGAACTCAACAAGCATCTGCGAAAATAATCAGAAAAGCGGAACGGGTTCGCTCAGCCCTGAAAGAAATTTAGGAAATCGTGCCGACTGAGCATCGTAGAGCGCAATAGGTGCGATTTATCTAATTTCCGAAGGGCTTACCCGTGTAGCTAGCCAAATTTTTTAGATGCAGGAAATATTTTTAAAAATAAAAAAAGCTGGCGCGAATTTTTGCGGATAATACCAGTGTAGGTCTTATCAAGCAGCAAAGGCCACTTAACAAGACGAGAAGGGATCGATTGCATATGTTCATGACACCGGTATTAGGGATGGATTTCACGGAGGACAAGAAAGGGGTCGTCATTCACTTTGTAGAAGACGACGCAGTGGCGGAGGAGTATCTGTTCGAAACAACGGATGAGGCGGCCGCATTTTTCAGGAGCTGCCAGAACTTGTGCGATGAGGTCAAAGAGGAGCCGCTAGAGGTCCAGTATGCCATCATCAGAGAGTTTCTGGATCTGGATATCGGCAAATTCAACTACGAACGCGCTTATTATTGATGGAAACAACAAAAGAAGGCCAGCCCCGGTATGATTCGGGGCTGGCCTTCTTTTGTGGCGTCGGAATCGGGTGCGCAGCTCCGGCGAGGGTCCTGTTCGCCGGAGGAAACCGGTAATAATCGGCCTCACCTTCGGCGAAGCCGGCCTCATCGGAGCACGCAGTCGAAAAATGTGGGCTGAACTTCGGCGAAGCCTGCGTTCACCGGAGAAGAGAGCGTAATGCACATTCAACGATATCTGCGGAAGCAACCGGGAATCCGGATCCTCTGCATTTATTGCGATTTCCGGCATCTTTCAGTATTGGCGCACCTTCAATTGTTGACCGATCAAGATCAGATCGCCCGACAGCTGGTTCAGCTGCTTCAGCGTAGCCGGTGTCGTTCCATATTTGCGCGACAAGCCCCAGAGCGTTTCGCCTTTCACGACGCGGTGCAGCAGGAACGTGCCGGGCGCGCTCGCAAGGGGAGGCAGCGCGGAGAGGCCGGCTTCGATATCCTGACGGAACCGGGCCTGCGATACACCCCAACTCGCGAGGTAGCCATCCGGATCGGTATGGTTGGTTCCGCCGACATTTTTCGAAACCCAGGAATGGGTTTTGATGCCTCTGTCATGCACGCTCGCTCCGCTGTTCAGCGTGCAGGGGATGCCGGCTTCCAGCGCCAATTTCTGCAGCAGCCAGACGTAGGCTTTGTAGTCCTGTTCAAAGATGGGGCGGCTGTTCGTCCGCGCCAGCTCGACTTGGGCATAGGCATAACCGTTCGCTTTCGGGCCGACACCCCATTGGACTTTGCCGGTGTTGGCGATCTGGATTATGTTTCCGCCTCCGCCGACCCAGTGGGAAACAAAGGCGTTTTGCCAGTTGCGCAGCATGTAGCTGACTTCGTTCTCGAGGCTGTTGCGGCCGACGTTGTTCGGGTTGCCGGATTCATGGGCGATGATCAGGTTGCTTGCGGTGAGTGGATTCTGGTAGATGGAAAAGATCCGTTTTTCGATTGTGTAGTTCATACTGTTCCTCCTCTAATTTGTAAAACAGCCGCCCGGAATCGCATCCGGGCGGCTGTTTATTGTTGATGAATACTTAAGTTGTCCAGCAGTCCAAGCGGCTTGTACTGCTTTTCTAATTTTTATTCGGCTTCGGCGATCAGGTCGGTGATGGTGCGTTCCACGTAGCGGGCGCTGTTGACTGCCGTGAAGGGGTTGATGCCTTTCACTTCGAACGCGTTCAGGCCGATGATGGCATCCATTGCCGGTTGCAGTTCAGCCGATGTCAAGCCGCTTTTCGGGTTCTTGACACTCAAGTTGCGGGTTTTCCCGTCGGCCGTCAAAAATTTCAATTCCAAGGTTACTGTTGTCGTCATGTTCATTTCCTCCTAGATGTCTGATGGGTAGTGGTTACTGAGCTGCTTTCGGTTGGCTTAGGCGATGGAGTAGCGGTTCTTTTCGACAACGACTGCGTAGGCAGCTGGCAAATCGACGAGACCGGATACGGCTGTTTGGAAGGATTGGACCTGTTCAGCAGTGACGCCTGGTTTCAGGTTCGCGAATGACTGTTTGACTTCCTTCTCGTTTGCAAAATCATTGAAATAAAGCTCGATGTTTCCTTCTTCGTATTGTTTCACCATTTGGCATTCCTCCGTTTTCTTTTCTGGTAAGTGTCATGACTGCTTACACCTATAACGACGAAGGGGGATAGGTGATTTGTAACCCCGTCTTTCAGCCCTTCAGAAAAGGGCTGGCTTTGGTTTGGATATGGCGTCTTCTTTTGTAGATCGTTTTGCGCGAAATCTTTTGTTTTTTGGCGATTTCGGTGATGTTCAGTCCTTCCAGCGCGTCCCGCAGATAGGCGTTCTCCTCGGCTGTCAGACAGGCGCAAAGGCGTTGCAGCAGATCTTCTTGCTCCAGTTGGTCTTCAAACGAGACTGCATTGGGGATTTCCTCCAGCTCCTCTTCGGAAAGGAAGGCTTCGCGGCTTTCTTTTTTCCGGTCCTTGCGGATTTGGTCCAGGAAGATCCAGTGGATTTTTTGTTTGGCATAGCTGACGAACAAAAAGCTGTTCTCGGTTGCGAGCGCGTCCTTCAGGCAAGTCTCGTACGTGTCAAAAAGGGTGATCAGCCCTAATTGGTAGAAATCGTCATAGTCGTTGTGGTCCGGATACCGATTGATTTTTTTCAGACAATGATGGATGACACCCGCGTACAGCTCGCTCAATAGGGTGGCGGCTTCATCGGTGCAGATTCTTTTTTTCATATTCATGTTTTTGCCTCCGTAATGTAGTGGATGGCGTGATGCAGGGATGTCCCTGTGCATGCTCATCACGGCCCGGCAAGCTTGCTGATGCCCATATTAGCGGTCCGGAGGCGCAAGGGTCAAAACGGCAAATGCGGCAAAAAACGCGACAAAACCGAAGACAATCAAACATTTGCATACAAATTTTCCGAATACGCGACAAAATGTAAGCGTTCTTATATCATTCTGAAAAAAAGTAGTATATATTTTTGTTAGACATTCCTTGTTGGGGGGATTTTATGGGAAATAAAGAAGCTAAAAAATATCGTAAGGAGCTGAATCGGCAATTGGCGCACCAATCCACTGAAAAGAGAAGCAAGCAGACTAAAGAGCATCACATAAGCGATTCGGCGGCAACCAAAGATGTGGGCAAAATACTCGATCCGGCAACATTGGATGCGATCATGTCGCATTTCCGCACATCGCTGGAGGAATCTTTTGCGAATAAAAGCCAGAAGAAGGAGGAGGTAGCACCATTCCTTGTCCTGCTCGATCCGGAAAGTATCCAGAGCTATCTGGAAAAGGCCTGGGATCTGGACCGGTTTGTGCTGGACAACAGTTTTCTCTACCTGCTCAGCCTAGACCCCAAGCTGCACCGGACCGATTTTCGTACGCTCATCTTCTTCAAGGACGGTCGCCTCATCAAGACACGCGAAAGCAGCAACAATGTGATGCGTTCGTTTTTTAAATTGATCGGGTTCAGTTATGATTTCATTCGAGGGATCTCGACGCGAGTCAACGGAAAAGAGGGACATTGCGTGCCTTATATTCTCGGGAGATACAGTTTTTTGCCGTTGAGCGGACCGACCCGCAGGCAGAGTTCGTGGATCAACCTTTCGAAGGTGCAGCATTATCGGTCTCTGAAAGGGGAAAATGGGGTGGAAATCCATTGTGAAAATCAACATGTTTTCCAGCTGCCGGTGCGCCCGCAATTTTTTGCCGATAAGGTCAAACAGGCTGGCCAGGCTATCCATCGCCAAGAGCATCTTTTACGCAATGTTTTAAAGAATTTCGATTATGTCGACGGAAGGAAAGCGGAGCGGGAGAACAATCTGTTGGGGAATGCTTTTCATGCGCACACCGATCGGATTTCGCTGATCTCGATGGAAGATTACATCCGAATTTTTCAATTTTCCTTTGCAGAGACGGCTTTGAAGCATCCTTCGTTGCGTGACAATCCAGTGACGGACGAAGCGCTGCACCTCTTGAGAGAGAATCTTTACGACGATCTGCCTCATCTCAGGAACGCTAGCCGCTAGCCGCCCACACGGATTGAGAAAACGCACAATTATGAAAAAGGCTATCATTTGTGATTCAGGTGGAAGTATTTTACAATGAATGCAAAGAACTAATCATCAGTAACGGGAGGAATCGAAATGGACAAGAGAATCGAAGGTACCTTTGCTAATCAGGAAATGGTGATCGATGAAATTACGCATTTGATCAAGCATGAGGGCTATGCACCGGAGCAATTGCTGGTCATCACCCGCAACGGCAAGAGCAATTTCATCACGGAGGAGACGGCGGTGCAGGTCATCATAACCGGAGAAGACCGCGAGGAAGATTCCTTATGGGACAAGATCGTAAAATTCTTTACGGTTGATTTGGACGAAGAAGAGGAAGAAGCGATTTTCGAACGCTACGGCATTGACGAGGATACGTACGAACGGTTTGAGGATGCGTTGGATGATGGGGAATTGTTGCTGCTGATCGACGATGCGGCTCCGATCAATGATGAGCATGCTGAATTTCTCGTGCGCGATGGCATTCTGCCTGACGAAAAAGTCATCCCTGTCGAAGCAGTCGCAGCTGTCACTGCCACGAAACCGGATTGGACATCCGCCGACAGCGAGGAAGTCGGTGATGTGCCGGCTCACTCCATCGAAGCCGAGAAAAAACTGGAAGTCACCGAAGCCGGAGCTGCGGCGCCGACTCAGCCAGCCGATGTGACCGACGACATCACCGGCCAACCGATCGAAGCGGAAACGGTGGCGGATCCTGCGATGGCGGAAGAGAGTCATCATTTGCCTGAAATGCAGTTCGACAAAGACGCTTCCCTTCCAGAAGTGAATGAAGAGAAGGAACAGTTTTCCAAAGACCCGTTCGGAGGCGACACGGTTGTTGCCGAAGCCGGGGAGGACGCGGAAGACATCGAACCTGATTATGACGAGACGGACAAACCAAAACCGGCTCTATGATAGATGAAAACACCAATGGCTGCCTCGAAAATGAGGCAGCCATTGGTGTTTTTGGCGGGGAGAGACTGATAGGATGGATAAACGTGAGTTATCCATCATCGCCTGCCACAACAACGAAATCCGTTCGAACCATCACCGGTCCAAACAAAGATTTCGAACATACGTTTTGTTCCTTTTGTGTTTTGCATGTATAATAGCAAGTGAGATTCGCCGAAAGGATGTAGAACATGGATCATACCGAAGAACAGGCTGAAAAATTGCCTGTCGTAACAAAAATAACCGTCCAGAAAAAACGGAAGGACCGCTTCAATGTCTTTATCGACGGGGAGTACTCCTTTCCGATATCGGAAGCCGTTCTCATCAAGGTCGGCTTGCATAAAGGGATGACGCTCACGAAAGAGCGCAGCGCCGAGATCGAGAAGGAAAATTACGACTACATGGCTTACACGACGGCAGTCAATTACCTGTCCTACAGTCTGCGCAGCGAAAAAGAGGTCCGCAAAAAGCTGCATGATGAAGAAATCAGTCCGGACGCGATCGAACGTGCGCTGACGCGGCTGGTGGATCAGAATTACGTTAATGACCGCAGCTATGGCGAAAGCTACACGCGTACGGCGGCGAACCTGAACTTGAAGGGACCGCAGCTCATCGCCAATGAATTGAAAGGGAAAGGACTATCAGAAGAAGATATCGCCTTTTCTCTGAAACAATATCCCCATGAGCTGCAGCTGGAAAATGCCCAAACGATCGCCGAGAAGCAGCTCCGCAAACAAAGTCGGGTCTCTTCGCATGAAGCGGCGTCGAAAATCCGCCTCCATCTTCATCAGAAAGGCTATCCTTCCGATATCGTCCTGGAAGTCATGGGGGAGATCGAAACGGAAAAAGAGGAAGATGACGAAATGGCCGCACTGCGCATGCAGGGGGACAAGCTTTGGCGCCGTTATGAGCGCAAAGCGAAAGGCCGTGAGCTGCAGCAAAAAGTGAGATCGGGCCTTTACCAAAAAGGGTACCAGGGAGATATGATCTCCGCCTATATCGAAGAAAAGGAACAGGAAGCAGAATAATGACAAATTCGGAGCACGAAAAAATATTCAAAGCAGCCGGCATCGAAATGTGGCCGGCCGAGAAAATAAAGGCTTTCCGCAAAGCCTTGTTGGATTGGTACGAAAAAGAGAAACGCGACTTGCCTTGGCGCCGGACGAGCGATCCCTACAGCATCTGGGTGTCGGAAATCATGCTGCAACAGACGCGGGTGGACACGGTGATCCCGTATTACCACAATTTCCTGGATAAGTTCCCGGACATCGCAGCATTGGCGGCAGCGCCGGAAGACGCGATCCTGAAGGCTTGGGAAGGGCTTGGTTATTATTCCCGCGTCAAGAACATGCAGAAAGCAGCGCAACAGATTGTCGCCGAATACGGCGGCGTTTTTCCGGAAGATCCGCAGGAAATCGCGAAGCTGAAGGGAATCGGTCCGTATACGGCAGGGGCCGTTTCCAGCATCGCCTTCCAGATCCCAGAGCCTGCAGTCGACGGCAACGTCATGCGCGTCATGAGCCGGTTGTTCGAAATCGATGCCGATATCGCCAAGCCGGCCAGCCGGAAAATCTTCGAGGCGGTCGTGCGCGAACTGATCGACCCGGAGCGGCCGGGCGACTTCAACCAAGCCTTGATGGATCTGGGCTCAAGCATCTGTTCGCCGCTGAATCCGCAACCTGAGATCAGCCCGATCAAGGCCTTCAATGCCGCCTACAAAAACGGAACGATGCATCTGTACCCGGTCAAGAGTAAAGCGAAAAGGCCGGTGCCGATGAACCTGCAGGGCGTCATCCTGCAGAACAGGGAGAAGCAGTTCCTTTTGGAAAAGCGCCCGAGCAGCGGCCTGCTGGCGGATTTTTGGACGTTCCCGTTGATCCAGCTGGACCTCGATGCGATTCCCGGATCGGAGGATGCGAACTATTGAACCGGCCAGCCTCCAGACGGAATTGCTGGTCGCGGAGGATTTCCCGAAGCTGACGGAAGCAGCAAGTAAGGCCGACAAAAAGCTGCCGTCCTTTAACCAGATCGAAGCCCAGCTTTCAGCGGTTGTGGCTGAGAAATACGGCTTGAAGCCCGTGTGGTTGAAGGCGGAAACCGGATCGGTCAATCATGTCTTCAGTCACATCAAATGGCACATCACCGGTTATTACGGACGCGTGTTGACGAACGATGAAAGCCCATTGCCAGAACAATGCCGTTGGGTCAGCGAAAATGATTTTGCCGACTATGCCTTCCCGGTGCCGCAGCAAAAAATGTGGCAACAATTCCAGCAACAAACCCGAAAAGAATTTGGTCTATAATGGCTAAAGTTTCGCAATCTATTTCCATTCTATGATATACTGTTCAATGAACTGAAAGTTGAGAGTTCCGCCGAAAATATTTCCGGCGAGGGCTCAAATAGTTGAAGAAAGTTGGGCACCGTGATGCATAACCCTCGGGAGGGAGAATTCATCACCATAAAGAGTTATAAGCATGACGGCAGCCTGCATCGAACGTGGCGTGACACCATGGTATTAAAAACTAGTGACCAATCCATAATCGGCTGTAATGATCACACCTTAGTAACGGAAGCAGATGGGCGTCGCTGGGTCACCAGAGAGCCTGCATTGTTGTATTACCATAAACATTATTGGTTCAACATCGTCACCATGATCCGCCAAAAGGGTGTCTCCTACTATTGCAATCTGGCATCGCCTTATGTAATCGACCAGGAAGCACTGAAGTACATCGATTATGACCTGGACATTAAAGTTTTTCCTGATGGTGAAAAACGTTTGCTTGATGTAGATGAGTATGAATTGCATCGCAATCGCATGAATTACCCAAAAGAGATCGATCATATCCTGAAAGAGAACGTAAAGATTTTGGTGAGCTGGATCAACGAAGAAAAAGGTCCATTTTCCAAAGAATACGTCGACTTATGGTATGAGCGGTACTGTCAGCTGTCGCATAATCAGCAAAACTCGTGATGAATCCAAATTATAAAAAACCAGTCGAGCTTATAGATCGGCTGGTTTTTTATCGGAAATATATTTACGTCCAAAAAATTCCGTGCAATAACGCAACTGTTATATTATGATTGTTATAGTCTGGAATAAAGAGTCAATATTATAGTTATTTAAAAAATTTGGAGGCGTTAGAATGAAGAAGAAGGAAATAATAATCGTTTCCCTCATGGGCATCCTTACGATTGCTATTGTTCTATTTGGATATAAATATGCAGCCGGGAAAAAAGAAGCTTTGTTGAGTGAAGGGGAAAAGCGAACAGAGTCAGTTTTTCAAGTGACCTCGTCGCAAGAATCAGTGGTTGCAGAGAGCGACACATCAGAAGCTTATGCGCAGTTTTTGGCCGCTTTTTCCGAGACCAGAAGTAACGCGACGGTCGTTGATTATCTGCAATATGTTCATCATCATAAGAATGCAGTCAATGTTGCTTTTTTTGGGGATGTCGCATCAGATGCGGCTTGGGCGAAGTCAGCTATTGCGGATATCCAGGCCGATTTTCCGCTTGAGAATCTGACGACGTCATTCTTCAGCCACCCGTCCGACAGCAGTTCCGTCTTTCTGAGCAGCCAATATGCTCAAGAATTGGTAGAAAGTAATCCTGATGTTATATTTTACACCATTCCTACCAAGACGGATCAGACGGTCGATATCAGCTTAGCTGAATCCACGCAATCTATCTATACAGTCTACGATGAAATCAGAGCAGCTTTGCCTGATGCGTTGATCGTGTTGGTGACCCCACCTCCTGCAGAAGTAAAAATGTCTGATTGGAATTCACGCACTTTAGATTATCAGAACTACACCAATAATCTGGTCGAAGAAAACGCTGCTTTCACTGTTCCATTATATGACCTCCATGCGGATTTTCTTGCTGAGGTGGCGAATCGCAGTGAAATCTTAACGAATTTAATGGATGCAGCCGGAGTGGAATTGAATGAAGCCGGACAGCAACTATTCAGTGAGATGTTTGCGAATAGCTTACGGACCAAAATGGTCGATACGACAACCGGGTTGTATGTAGAAGGTGAGAAACCTGCCAGCACACCGATTGCTACAACTTTAGCCGTTCCGGAAGAGACTGTAATCGACAGCGAAGAGGCTGTAAGTGAGGAGACCGAAGAGACGGCGGATGAGACTTCTGTATATGAGGCACTGCACCGACATATGTGGCACCGACGTATGTTGCTCCAACATACGTTGCACCGACATATGTGGAACCGACATACGAAGCCCCAGTTGTCGAAGAGCCTGCTCCAAGTGTGGATACCTCAACACCGACAGAGCCAACGACCCCGGAAACACCAGCGGAAAGCACAACCGGAGATTCAGCTTCATAAAAAAATTATTGCACTTACGTAAAAGTGATGGCTTCTCATTAAATCCTCACATTTTAAACACAAAAAAATATAGTCTGCATTTGCCGGTTTGATTGGCGAATGCAGACTTTTTGTCTGATTTTATATTATCAAATTCACAAGAATGTGAGGAAGTCAATTTTATTAATCCAGTATTCACAATCATGACCTCAACTGACTACACAAAAACGCAATTGTTTTTACTTATTAAGAATACCCTTGAAAGATTGATATTATTGCGTTTTTATTGTATAATAATGGCGTAATAAAAAGATGTAAGCGTTTTTATAAAAGGGGTTCTGTGTAGGTCCGAAGCTATGTATTTCACAAATATGCAGCCAAATTTGGAAACCGCCGCACGATAGCCATCCGCCTAAACGCAATTTCATCAGAAAAGAGATTTTTCGGAGGTAATGTCATGTACATACAAGTTGATGAACGGAAACGGACTGACGTTCTATCGACTACTTATTATCAATATGACTTGGATAATTTAGATAATCGACTAGAGCAATTTGTACAGTCGCCTGTTTTTGATAAAAAATATTCATTTGATGGAGAATTGGGAGCACTCTATACACCGCAACGAACTATTCTGCGGCTATGGGCTCCGACTGCGCTCAGCGTAGAAGTAATCGTTTATGAAAGTCTGTATCGCAAAGAGAAAAAAAGACACACGATGGGGAACGGTGGAAGAGGGACTCACGAACTCATTATGATTGGGGACTATGCGGGCACTGCCTACAAATATGCCATTACTTTTCCGGATGGCAAAGTGGTTGAAACAGTCGATCCCTATAGCTATGCGACCACCGCAAACGGAGAACGCTCCGTCATTATGGATGCAGTAAACACGAATCCAAAAAGATGGGGAGCCCGATTGGAGCCGATCGCTTCACCAGTCGACGCCATTATTTATGAATTACATATTCGTGACTTCACGATTTCCCCAACAAGCGGGATTGCAAACAAAGGCAAATTCCTTGGAGTGGTCGAGCAAGGTACCTTATCTGCGGATGGCGACAAGACCGGGCTGGATTACCTTAAAGAACTGGGCGTAACGCATGTCCAGTTTTTGCCGATGGCCGATTTTTCCACAGTCAATGAGTTGAAACCGTTGGAACAATACAACTGGGGCTATGATCCGCAGAACTTCAATGTTCCGGAAGGATCTTATGCCACCAATCCCTATCAACCGGAAGTTCGGATCCTGGAAATGAAGGAAATGATCCAAGGCTTGCATGATGCGGGAATCCGTGTCATCATGGACGTCGTTTACAATCACGTCTATTTACCGAAACTGCATGCGTTGGAAAAAACTGTGCCAGGTTATTATTTCCGGAAAAATGCTGATGGATCGCTATCCAATGGGACGGGTGTCGGTAACGATACCGCTTCGGAGCGTTATATGATGCGCAAATACATTATCGACAGCATCACGTATTGGGCGAAGAACTTCCATATGGACGGATTCCGCTTTGATCTCATGGGAATCCATGATGTCGAAACGATGAATGAAATCCGTGTCGCTTTGGATGAAATCGATCCTTCCATCATTATGCTCGGTGAAGGGTGGAATTTGAACACCAATCTGCCTCCTTCCGAAAAGGCTGTCCAACAGAATGCGGACCGCATGCCCGGTGTGGCTCATTTCAATGATGCGTTGCGCGAAGCAATCAAAGGTTCCGACTTCAACAGCGGGAACGATACCGGGTTTGTCACCGGCAAACCGTTCATGGAAGGTTGGGTAGCAACCAATCTGCAGGGCGGAGCGTATTATCCCGCTAGTCGAGGAAACTACAAGACTCCGGCTCAGATAGTGCAATATGTCGAGGCGCACGACAATCTGACGCTTTATGACAAATTGAAGATTTCAATGCCGTGGGATGAGGAAGATTCCCGTATGCGGCGTCATCTTTTGGCAAGCAGCTTCGTTCTGTTGAGCCAAGGCATTCCGTTCATTCATGCAGGGCAAGAGTTTTTGCGCACAAAGAACGGGCTGGAGAACAGCTACAATGCGCCGGATTCGATCAACCGCATGGATTGGCACCGCCGTTTCGAGATGAAACAAGCTGTGGATTACATGAAAGGCTTGATTGCATTGCGCAAGCAGGAGTCCTTATTCCGCTTGCAAACCATCGATGATGTCAAAGGGCACATGAATATACTCAAAGCCGATTATCAGATCGTCGTCTATCAGTTGGAGGACACGGAAAAGTTATACTACGTCATTTTCAATGGCCAGACGAATGCCATCGATTTTGATGTTGAAGCCGGAGACTATCGGGTGTTGATCGAAGACGGCAAAGCGAACTTGGATGAACCGAGAATAGTCGAAGGACTATCCCGCATCCGGGTGGAATACCTCTCCGTTACAGTGCTTGTAAAAAATAAATGATGGTAGTCCGGGCGGTCGTCTCACTTGAGGCGACCGTTTTTTGGTATGAAAGAACGATCCGGAGCTGTCCTCCGGCCTAGGGAGGTGTGGTCGGAGGACAGCGGTCGAATCCGCGCTCTTCTCCGGTTGCCGGGTTCTGGCAGGAGAAGAGCCGCCGAATGCTTGCCTAGCTCCGGTCAAGGCCTGCGCCGCCGGAGTTAGCGGACCCAGGTGACAGCTTGCGTGCTGTTCTTTGCGGCATTTTCCATTCGGACTGATGCAAGATTGTCACATCCCGAAGCATTTTTTGGTACAATGGACAGAGTAAGATGTTGAACGATAAAGATGAGGTGGGATATACAAATGATAAAAATGATAGCGATCGATATCGATGGCACGTTGGTCAATGAACAGAAAGTAATGACGCAAAAAGTAAAAGAGACGATCCAAGAGGCAATGCGCCGCGGCATCAAAATCGTGCTTTGCACCGGCCGTCCGCCTGCGGGCATCAAGCCGTATGCCGATGAATTGGGTTTTGGGGAACATGAGGACTATATCATTGCACAGAATGGCGCCTACATTCTGCGTGCCGACACGGACGAAACGGTCTACAAAAAAACGTTGACGCTTGCTGAAGTGCAGGAAATTTACGAGTTCGGAAAAGGTTTTTCCGCCGGCACGCTGTTGGTGGGTGAGCACCATTATTACAGCTTGGAAGATGAAGTGACGGAATCGATGCAGAAGGATGCCACCCTCGTCAACATGGACATCAGTGTATTGGATCCCGCAGCGGTAAGCGAAGAGATGGGTTTGATGAAGATCCTTTACATCGGCGAACCGAATGAGGTGGACGTCATCGATTCGGCCATTCCCGACAAGATGCGTGATGACTTCTATATCGTCCGTAGCCAGGATTTCCTTATGGAAGTAATGGAGAAGAGCTCGAATAAAGGCACCGCGTTGACTAAATTGGCAGATCATTTGGGTATTGCGATGGAGGAAGTAATGGCGCTGGGCGACGGCGAGAACGATTATGAAATGATCCAAGTTGCCGGTCTGGGTGTCGTGATGTCGAACGGAACCGATAATCTGAAGAGCATCGCGAACGAAATCACCTTATCCAACGAAGAAGACGGCGTGGCCCATGCCATCGAGAAGTGGGCTTTCCAAAGCTAGGGAAAAATGTTTCCGGAATATATAAAAGGAGGCACGCAAGCGACCAAGAGTATTCCTCGTCGCTTGCGTGCCTCTTTTTGCTGCCACCGAACAAGTCATAACGGCAAGTCAGTGGATGATGTCTTCGATATTTTTTATGTTCTTGGATATATTGCCCGGAGTCGCTTTGTAGCTGCGGACCAGTTTGTTGAAGTGAACCAGATCGTCTTCGTAGGCCAGAATGGCACTCATCAGATGGATGATGCCGTAGCTTTCGGAACTGCTGTATTTGCCGAAATCACTTTCTTCCTGGGCGCGTTGGAAAAAGACGTCCATCATTTCATGGCGCTGGGCCTTATCGGCTTCAAAGAAATTGACTTGATTGGCCCGAACGCGTCCGCTGAATTTCAGCATGATCTGTTCATGCCCACTCATGAGCGTTTCCAAACGTTCGCGGATCATGATGCGCATTTCGGCTGGGAACTGATAGAACACATTTTCGTAATCGTGCAGGACTTCCAGAACGTGGAAGGCGGAGCGCGTCGTTTGGATCATTTTGCGGTAGACGACCAGCATTTTTTTGTTCTGGTATTTATTTTTTTTGTTGAACAAGCCGCTTTCAGTCAAATACTGATAGAGATTGTCCATTTTTTTGAGCTGCGTGCGCGCCCATTTCAGATCGTTGTTCATGATGGAGTACTCGGTGTTTTTGCGCAAACCGGCACGGATCCAAATCAGAAACTCGGTAGTGGCATAATCCACCGTGTGGTACAAGCGTTCATCGTATCGCGGTGGGGCGACGAATGTATTGACCAAAAAGGCAATGATGACGCCGATGAATGTTTCCAATACGCGGTAGGTGGCGCTTAACATCAAATTGTCATCCGTGCCCACCATGATGACGATCAATGTCACAATCGACAGCCCGATCACGTCTTCGAGCTTGAGGGCATTCAGGATGGCGATCAACAGCATGACCGAAATGCCGAGGAGATAGATGTTGTATCCCAGCGTCATGACAACGAAAACGGCCACCAAGCCACCGATTGTATTGGCCATGATTCGGCTCTTCAGGTTGGTATAGGAACGGCCAAGTGAAGGCTGGGTGGAATAGATGGCTGCAATACCTGCGATGACGCCTCCTCCTTCGAATCCGAAGTATTGGGCGACAATCATTGATAATGCGACGGCGAGACCCGTTTTAAAGGTGCGGGCGCCAAGTTTCATAAGTTTCAGCTCCATGTCAATAATTTGTGTAGATGACTAATAATAGCATTTCAAGTTAAGGATATACCAATCCGGAGCCGGTGTAAAGATTGGATGAAAGTATCCTAAGCCAAGTGTTGCCTTGCATCCGCTATCATCAGCGGCGAGATAATAAAAAGTAAGCATTTTTTGTGAATGTTAGAGGCTTATGTATTGCTATTTTCGGCAAATCGATATATGATGAATTCAGCTAAATGTAAATTATAATGACTATCATATACAAGTGATTCCAGAAGAGGGGGGATACACCATGCACCGTACAGTCGTAAATGATTCAATCGAAAAAATGAAAAATGCGAATATCCGAATTACACCGCAACGTTACGCGATTTTGGAATATTTGGTCGAGTCCAAGATGCATCCGACAGCGGATGACATCTACAAAGCGTTGGCCGATCGCTTTCCGAACATGAGCGCAGCCACTGTTTACAACAATTTGAGACTTTTTGTGAAAATTGGTTTTGTGAAGGAATTGGCTTATGGAGATGCTTCAAGCCGTTTTGACTTCAGCAATACGCAGCATTATCACGCCATCTGCGAAAGCTGCGGAAAAATCGTCGATCTTTATTATCCGGTATTGGATGATGTCGAGATGGTCGCCGAGAATTTGACCGGTTTCCAAGTCAGCCATCACCGCATGGAAGTCTACGGCATTTGTCCTGAGTGCCAGGAAAAAGGGGTCCAAAAAGAAGACATCGATGACGGAGCCGAAGCTGCCGGACATCACCACCATCATTAACAATTATATAGCATAAGAGCTCTTACTCCGAGATTGTGGGGTAGGGCTTTTTTCATATCACAAACGAACCCCCTGAGCGCATGCCACGGCTCAGGGGGTTCGTTTTGGATAGATTCAGTTCTCTTTCGGTTTGCTCATGGCGATGGATTTGTCGATGGTTGTTTGGACTGCCGAAATGACAGCAGATCGGAATCCATTTTTTTCCAATTCTGCAACGGCTTCGATTGTCGTTCCGCCCGGGGAGCAGACCATATCTTTCAGTTCTCCGGGGTGTTTGCCTGTTTCCAACACCATTTTTGCGGAACCAAGGACTGCCTGTGCCGCAAATTTGTAGGCTTGTTGGCGAGGCATGCCGCCGCGGACGGCGCCATCGGCCAAAGATTCGATGAACATGAAGACCAAGGCCGGAGATGAACCGCTGACGCCTGTCACCGCATCCATCATGTATTCCGCAACCATTTCGCTGCGACCGAAGCTGTCAAAGATATTTTTGACATCCGTCAGCTCCGCGACGTTCACCACTTCATTGGCGCAGATGCCGGTCATGCCTTCGCCGACCAAAGCAGGTGTGTTCGGCATGGCGCGGACTACTTTCAACTTGCGACCGAAGCGTTCTTCGATGTCGCTTAAGCTTTTGCCGGCTGCGATCGTTACGATGACGACATTTTCTTTGATGGCTGTTTTGATTTCATCGATGACGATGTTGTAGATATTCGGTTTGACTGCCAAGAAAAGGATGTCCGATTCGGCTGCGACCTGTCTGTTGTCGGCCGCGATGCGGATGCCGTGTTGTTCCTTCAAAGCTTGCAGACTTTCGTTGTCTTGGCTGGATACGATGACTTGGTTTGGTGCAACAAGCGCAGAACCGACAAGCCCGCCGATGATAGCTCCGCCCATATTCCCGCTGCCGATGAATCCGATTGTTTTTTTCATGGATGAGGACTCCTTTTGGATGATGAGTAAGTTAGTTTAATTGCTTTAACTTCATCATTATACCAAGGAAATGGGGAAATCGTACAGAAAATGATGGAATGCTGCAAAGTATGGGCATCATCACATCCTGTGATTTGTTTTTATTAGGCCTTTTGGGTAAGCTTAAGGTAAGTATTGTTCCTGCTATTTTTTATCATAAGAAGTGAGGTTTTTGGTATGGGTAATGTGCGTGAGTGGTGGCATGGATTGATTGTGTATCAAGTGTATCCGATGAGTTTTCAGGACTCCAACGGGGATGGTGTCGGGGATATCCGCGGCGTCATCAACCGTTTGGATTATATTCAAAATTTGGGCGTCAATATGATTTGGCTGAATCCGATCTTCAAATCGCCGAAAGTCGATAATGGGTATGATATTTCCGACTTTCTCGAAATCGATCCGATTTTCGGGACGATGGCTGAAGTTGAAGAGTTGATCCTAGAGGCGCACAAACGCGGCATCAAAATCATCTTCGATTTTGTGATGAACCACACTTCGGAACAGCATCCGTGGTTCCAGGAAGCCTTAAAGGGGAAAGACAATCCGCACCGCGATTATTATATCTGGGCGGACGGAAAAAACGACGGGAAAGATCTGCCGAACAATTGGGAATCCTTTTTCACCGGAACTGTTTGGGAAAAGGAACCATCCGGTGACCAATATTATTTCCATCTGTTTGCGAAGGAAATGCCCGATCTGAATTGGGCCAATCCGGAAGTGCGGCGCGCGATGGTCGATATCGCCTTTTTCTGGCTCGATAAAGGAGTCGACGGTTTCCGTTTGGATGCTTTCATCCATCTGCAAAAGGAAGAGGGTTTCCCGGATGTGGAAGGGCTGGATGAAGGGGAAATCGGTCTGGCCGAGAACTATTACGCCAATCTTCCAAAAATCAATGAATACATGAAATTCTTCACCTCGACTTTGCGGGAACGCTATCCGGACACGTTCATCGTCGGGGAAGCAGCCTCGGCCACAGTGGAGCTGGCGCGTTCCTATACAGATCCTGTTCTCGGTGGCTGCGATACGGTCATCACTTTCCGTTATTTCACGATGGATGAAAAATCGAAAGACCCGCGCCTTTCCTCAAATATGCAGAAGACGAAGCTGCTGTACGGTGCCTTCAAGAAAAATCTGCAGGAGTGGCAGAAAGTCATGGCGGATGTCGGCGGTCCGACTCTCTATTGGAACAACCACGATATGGCTCGGGTCGTTTCCCGGATCGGGGATGACACTGTCTACCGCGATAACAGCGCGAAAATGCTGGCGGCTCTGATGTATCTTCAGAAGGGCATCCCCTTCATCCTCAACGGGGAAGAACTTGGGATGAAGAACCTTTACCTGAATGACATCAAAAATTTCCGTTCACCGGAAGCGCAAACGTTCTATAAGGATGCCTTGGCATTGGGGTACAGCGAAGAGGCTGTCCTCTACAATCTGCGGGAAAGTTCCAAAGACGCCAGCCGGGGTGCGATGCAATGGGATCAGTCGGCTTTTGCCGGTTTTTCGACGGTTGCCCCGTGGAGTGGCGTCAACGTCGAAGCGGAGTATAACGTAGCCGCGGAAGAAGCCGATTTCGACAGTATCTTGCATTTTTACCGGAAAGTATTGGATCTGAAGAAGACGGATCTGTTCGTCGAGGGCGACTATCATCTTTGGGACACGCACGATGACTTCTTTGTCTATGAGCGTGTGGTGGACAAAAAAGTCGGTTTGGTCATCTGCAACGTCACGGACCAACCGAGGGAGTTTGTGCTTCACCCATTGGAACAGCATGGTTACCGCCAGATTCTGTTGCAGAATGAAGGGAACAGAATGGAAGGGGAAACCTTGTACCTGGCGCCTTATGGCGTAGCTGTTTTCCAGACCGATTACAATAGTTAAACTAGTCAAGGGGGATTCTTATGGCAAAAGACACACTTTTGAACTTACGAAATGAAATCATCTATTGCATTTATGTGCGTAACCACACGCCTGAAGGGACTTTTGCTGCCGTCATCCCGGACCTGCAACGGATCCGGGGGCTTGGTGTGGACATCATCTGGTTCATGCCGATCCATCCCATCGGAGAAACGAAGCGCAAAGGGGTGGAAGGCAGTCCCTATGCCATCAAAGACTACCGTGCTGTCAATCCTGCCTACGGAACAATGGACGACTTCAAAGCGCTGGCCGCCGCAATCCATGAATTGGGCATGAAGGTGATGATCGATGTTGTGTACAACCACACTTCGCCTGATTCACAGCTTGTCGAACAGCATCCGGAGTGGTTCTATCGCCGACCGAACGGCGAAATGGGCAACAAAGTCGGCGAGTGGTACGACATCGTCGACTTGGACTACAGTCATCCGGAATTGTGGGATTATCAGATCGAAACCTTGAAGCAGTGGGCTTCAATTGTGGACGGCTTCCGATGCGATGTGGCGAGTCTCGTGCCGTTGGATTTTTGGGTGCGCGCCAGAAAAGAAGTCGCTGAAGTCAAAGAGGGTGTCGTCTGGTTGGCCGAGTCGGTCCACCCGACTTTTCTGCGGATGAATCGGGACCGCGGCAATATCGGCCACTCCGACAGTGAATTGTATGAAGCGTTCGATATCACCTACGACTATGATGTGCACGATTTCCAGCAGGATTACTTCTGGGGGGAAATCAGCCTCAAAAACTATCTGGATGTCCTTCTGTTCCAGGATGGCATCTATCCCGTGAATTACGTCAAACTGCGTTTCCTGGAGAACCATGATCATCCGCGCATCCGTTCGAAGATCGATGACATCGGCAGACTGCGGAATTGGACCGCCTTTACCTATTTCCAGAAAGGGACCTTGCTGCTCTTCGGCGGACAGGAGACCGCTACGGCGCATCTGCCGGATCTGTTCGAAAAGGATCCGATTTTGTGGAACCATGAGGAAGACCTGACGCCCTTGCTGCAGCGGCTGCAACGTTTCAAAAGGGAAACGGCAGTTCGGGAGGGGAGTTATGACCTGACGGCAGCCACTGGTTCGGAGACGGTCATCGGCTATTACCGGCTTGGAAATGAAAGGCTGACGGGTATTTTTTGTCTGGACGGGAAAGCGGCCAAGGTTGCCGTCGATTTGCCTGATGGTGGGTACCAGAATCTGCTGGATGACCAGGAGTATCAAATCAGTGAAGGCATGCTGGAGACACGAAGTTTGCCGATATTGTTCAAGAGCTACGGCGAAGCGCTACTGACCGAAGTTTGAGTTCACAGGGGGAAATATTTGAATCAGATGGAAAACATAGTAACATTAACCGTGATTGCGCTTGCAATAGAGTGGTCAGAATTGGGATAATAGAGTCATCAAAACAATCATTCTTATGCGGGCTCCGCGAAGGACCGGCATCTGATCTCGGAAAGAAGGACTGTTCATGAAAAGACTGTTTGATATCGATCCATGGAAAATAAAGACAGCTGTATTGGATAAAGAAGAGAAACGGCTGCAGGAAAGCCTGACCGCGATCGGCAATGGGTATATGGGGATGCGCGGAAATTTTGAGGAAGGTTACTCAGGCGACACCCATGAAGGGACCTACTTGGCGGGTGTCTGGTATCCTGACAAAACACGTGTGGGTTGGTGGAAGAACGGCTACCCGGAATATTTCGGGAAAGTCATCAACGCCATGAACTTCATTGCTGTCGGCATCCTCATCGATGGCGAACCGCTTGATTTGGCGAAGCAACCTGTCTCGGATTTTCACATGGAATTGGACATGCATCGTGGCGTATTGAACCGCAGCTTCATTTGGAAAAGCGAGGGCGATGCTGCGGAAATCAAGTTCACTTTTGAACGCTTCGTCAGTATCTCGCAGAAGGAACTTTGCCTCGTGCGGGTCACGGCAGAAGTATTGAAAGGTTCCGCTGATTTGGAATTCCATCCGCGTCTGGACGGGAACGTCACGAATGAGGATGCGAATTACGAAGAAATGTTCTGGGAAGAAGCGGGACGTACCTTGGATGCACCAGTCAGCCTGAGTGCCAAAACGATTCCGAATCCGTTCGGGATCGACCGGTTCACGGTCACTGCAGCGATGAGCAACCGTGTTTCTGGATTAGGGCAAACCGGCAGCAACGAAAGCGGCCTTTTAGTAGAAGAAACTTTTTCAGGACTCGTTTCCGCGGGCGAAAAGGTCGTTTTGGACAAGTATGTCGCTGTCATCACCAGCCGGGACATTCCGGATGCTGAGCAGGCGTTCATCGCCAAAAAGATGTCCAGTGAAGCAGCTGGGGAAGGCTATGACATGCTTATCGCCGCGCATGAACGTGCTTGGGAAGCGAGATGGGCGAAAGCGGACGTGAAAATAATGGGCGAAGAGGAAGCGCAGCAAGGGATCCGCTTCAACCTTTTCCAATTGTTTTCTACCTATTATGGAGAAGATGAACGCTTGAACATCGGTCCGAAAGGCTTCACCGGCGAGAAATACGGCGGCGCCACCTATTGGGATACGGAGGCATACATGGTGCCGATGTACCTTTCCGTGGCCGAATCGAAAGTCACCCGCCAGTTGTTGCGCTACCGTCATCAGCAGTTGCCGGGTGCTTTCCACAACGCACGCCAGCAGGGGCTCAAAGGCGCTTTGTATCCGATGGTGACCTTCAACGGAATCGAATGCCACAACGAATGGGAAATAACTTTTGAGGAAATCCACCGCAACGGGGCGATAGCGCATGCCATCTACAACTACACGAACTACACGGGGGATGAAAGCTACCTAGTGGAAACGGGAATCGATGTCCTTGTCGGTATTTCCCGTTTCTGGGCGGATCGGGTCCATTTTTCAAAACGCAATCAAAAATACATGATCCATGGCGTGACTGGCCCGAATGAGTACGAAAACAACGTAAGCAACAATTACCACACCAATAATATGGCGACGTGGACATTGCAGTACACGCTGGACGCACTTGAAAAAGTGTCCCCCGAGAAATGGGCAGAGCATGGCCTTACGGAAACGGAAACGGACCACTGGAAAGATATCATTGGCCGGATGTATTATCCGTATGATGAGGAACTCGGCGTTTTCGTACAGCATGACACGTTCCTTGATAAAGATCTTCGTCCTGCCGATACGTTGAATCCGAGCGAAAGGCCTTTGAATCAGCACTGGTCATGGGATAAAATCCTGCGATCCCCGTTCATCAAACAGTCCGATGTGCTGCAGAGCATCTATTTCCTGAATGATCGGTACAGCATGGAAGAAAAGAGACGCAACTTTGATTTCTATGAACCGATGACTGTGCACGAATCTTCCTTGTCGCCTTCCGTCCATGCCGTTCTGGCTGCGGAACTCGGCAAAGAAGAAAAAGCGGTCGAATTGTATTCACGCACCGCAAGGCTCGATCTTGACAACTACAACAATGATACGGATGACGGGCTCCACATCACTTCGATGAGCGGTGCCTGGTTGGCTATCGTCCAAGGCTTTGCCGGAATGCGCGTGAAAGAGGGCGTCCTGCATTTCAAACCATTCGTTCCCAAAAGTTGGCAAGGCTATGACTTCAAAATCAATTTCCGCGGCAGCTTGCTTGATGTGGAAGTCATCGAGGGAGAAGTGACCCTCACGGTTGAAGAAGGGCCGGAGCTTGACGTTTACTTAAATGATGAATTGGTGCAAGTGAAGGAAGCTGTCGTCGTCAAGATGAAGCTGTGATCTAATTGGGGGCTGCTGGGAGGCGGCCCTTATTTGCGTTCTATCATTGCTGAAGAGCCATACTGTCATGAAAGTGTATGGGCAGTTTTGGATCGAAGCTGAAGATAGTCTGCGAGGATGCAGACGCTAGAATTGTAGCCATAAAGTCAGCCGGAAACCTGGAGGAATAAACAAAAAAAATTCAAATAATTTAAAAAAACGGGCAACATTCGCTTGCAAAGCAAGCGCTTTCATGTTATTATTACAGTGTAAAGAAGGAAGGGTATATAACTCGAAAGGGTTGTATAAAATGAATTCTTTACATAGAACCAATTGAAGTTCTTGCATCTTATGGTTTTAATTTCATTCATGATCGAGTAGAGACTTTAAGTATAGACCCGAAAAATCTAGAAAAGATTCAACATGACAGATTGAATGAAAAAAGTAACGTAGCAGCAGAAAAGATTTAGATTAGCTTGAAAAACTATGAAAAATTGATTTAACCTGTGAAGTTAAAACCGTAATAGAATGGATAAAGGTTCAGAAGTGAGAAACATTTTAGGCGAGTAAACTTAAAATGTTATCTCGAAGAAGATTCGTGTTTAAATGTGAGTGGCGAGATGCCCCGTTTAAATGTTTGATGAATCTTCAGTACTACAACTTCATATTGTGGCCATGTTCCTCATTCAGTGGAAAAGAAGTCCGGAAGTTTGTAAGACTCACATGAACGAAGATCATGTCAAAGAACATTAACTTTAAATGCCAACGGATACATTGTTGGTAGATAAATTAACAGGAACTAGTGCTACAAGCATGAAGTGAGGCAACCTCGCAGTTTGAGGTTGCCTCTTTGATTTTCTCGCGCTGCTTCAGCAGTATTTTTGGGGAATGCAGCATATGCAGCCCTATATTTGAAAAAATAATCGGGCTTTCCACAAAATATCGGATCCATAGTAATGCTGATGCACTGGTGTTGACAAGGCTTACATTTTTGTGGTAAAGTTTAGTTCCTCGGTAATCCGATGCGTTTTATTCTGAAATCTGTTTGACACAGGTTTGAAATGATGATAGTATTATGAAGTTGTCTTTTGTAAGGCAGCGGCAAGATAAGAATCATTGTTGACAGCAAGATAAAACGATGTTATCATATGAAAGTTGCTGATTCATCCAACGAAACAGTTTGAAATTTAATTTTAAAAACTGTTGACAAGATGCGGTGACCGTGATAATATGAATAAGCTATCACGTAACGAGTGATACACGATTGACCTTTGAAAACTGAATAAAGAATGAACGAACCAAATGTGCAAGGAGCTTAGACTTCGGTCGAAGCAAACGAAGACGATACTTAGTATCGCAAACATAAAGTCAGCAAGAAATTAAGAGCTATCAGCTTAACATGTAGGATTTCTGTACAAGAGTCCACATTTACATGAGA
>CAWFEB010000017.1:0-190889 GCA_963814755.1 uncultured Carnobacteriaceae bacterium | reverse complement strand
TTTGATGATGTCGGTGATGGTGTAGGAACGTGTATCGAAGCGGCTGCGGGAAGTCGAGTATTCGAAAGGAGTCCCGTTCGTTAGATAAACGACTTGCTCCACTTCAAGGATCGGAGTATGTTGATCGCACTCCAGTTCTTGCCAATCCAGTTCATTGGATCGGTCGGCGTGGATTTTTCGGTAGGCACCGCCGATTTTCAGCCCTAAGGTATCGCGGATATGGTCGTAGATGGAACGGTGGATGATGTCCTCCGTCAGGTCCTTCACCAATCCAGCCACAAAGTAGGTGTTTTCAAGTATATAAGGTTTGTCGTCGATGATCCGTAACCGCTGCAGATGATAGACAGGTTGATTGTCCTCCAGCATCAATAAGGCTTGGATGGTTTTGGGAGGGAACATGATATCAAAAAGGATGATTTTGCTCTTTACAGTCTTATTCGGGAACTGTTTGGATAAGCCAGCATATTCATCTGCTTTGGAATCTCCGCTGTTCCAGAGGGCGCTCTTGATGACAAAGGTGCCGACACCCCGTTTGCGGAAAATCAGTCCCTCCATTGCGATCATGTCGATGGCTTTCTTTAAGGTCATCCGGCTGACGCCGAATTCTTCCGCCAAAGCGATCTGGTCCGGGAGCATTTCACCTTCCGCATACTCCCCATCAGCGATGCGGCGCCGCAGTTCATCCGCGATTTCTTCATATTTTTTCATTACAGTCGATCCTCCCGGGAATTGCACGATTTCATTCCCCATTATACCGTAATGGCTAGACTTGAAACAAGCTAACCTTTACATTTGGCAAATTAAGGAAAGGCAAATGGCCTGAAGCGGGTTGCCTCAGGCCATTTGCTCGAAAAGATCAAAGAATGTAGTTTCTGGAATGAGTCAGCTTAGTTTTTTGATTGCGCGCCTTGTAAGGAAGTGCGGTCAGATGCTGGCTTATTTTCCTCAACAGTTAGTGCCAAATTCGCTTTATCGACAACCTTCAGGAATGGATACCACATCACTCCGACGATTGCGAAGTCGATCAGTTGCAGCACGCCGCCCATAACGGAGTTGGTGGCCATCATACCGCTGAAGAACAACGGAACAGTCCAAGGAACCGTTACGCCTGTTGGAGTAGGGAACAAACCGGATGCCATTGATAAGTAGTTTACGGTCGTTACGATCAGTGGTGTCAAAATCCAAGGGATAGCGATGGATGCGTTCAATACAATCGGCAAGCCGAAGATGACGGGTTCGTTAACGTTGAACAAGCCAGGTCCGATCGCCAGACGACCGATGTCCTTCATTTGACGGCTCTTCATGACGAATGCCATCAAGATGACTACCATCAACGTCATACCGGAACCACCCAGACCGACTGTGAATGTCTCCATGAATGGCTTTGTGATGATGTGCGGCAGTGCTTCGCCAGCTTTAAAAGCATCCAAGTTTTCCAAAGCCAAGGTGTTCCAGATCGGATCCATGACGGAGTTGACGATGATTTGGCCATGTAAGCCGAAGAACCAAAGGATTTGCACGAAGAATAGAGAAACCAAAGTAGCAGGCAAGCTGCTTCCCAATCCGACAAGCGGTTTTTGGATGACTGTGTAGATGACATCATGCAAGTTTGTTGTAAAGACGCCAGAAACCAATGCATTAAGCATCAGGAAAACGGTAAGTGTCGAAATTGCCGGAATCAGGGCAGCGAATGAGCGGGCAACGGCATCAGGAACACCTTCAGGCATTTTGATGACGATGCCTTTTTTGGTGATTCTCACATAGATCTCAGCTGCGATGAAGGCAGCCAACATGCCGATGAACATTCCTTTTGCGCCCAAGCGATCCAAGGACAGCGCGCCGCTTACTTCAGCGCCGTCTGCAGTCGTGAAGCTGAAAGGTGTCAAAATCAGATAAGAAGCCAGTGAAACAGCTCCACCGAAGATGCCGTCCTCATCATAGGAACGGGTCAGGTAATACCCGATACCGAACGTGATGAAGATCGTCATGATGGACATGGTCGCATTTTGGCCGTTTCCGAAGAGACCACCCAAAGTGCCTTTCAAGTCATCGCTCCAGAAGGGCAAGTTGTTCAGCACCACTACGATGGAACCGAACATCGTCAGTGGGAAAGAAAGCATAAAAGCGTCACGCAATACTGCTAAGTATCTGTTTGAGCCGAGCTTGCCGGCAAGCGGAGTCAATTTTTCGGCTAAATTATCAATAAAATTATTCATTAGTCATTTTCCTCTCTTAGAAAACTTATGCGTCAAAACCATTATTGTCAGAAACCTCTTTGAACCAGTAGCCACTTTTCTTGATTGTGCGTTTTCCTTCTTCCGCCAGATCGACCGCAATGAAGCCGTAGCGGTTTTTGTAGGCGTTGGTCCAGGACCAGTTATCCATGCACGTCCACATGTGATAGCCTTTCACGTTGCAACCCTCCTGCAACGCTTGATGGACATATTTCAGATGCTCTTGGACAAATTCGATACGATAATCATCTTCGATCATGCCATCCGCGTTGATGAAGCGCTCTTCGCCTTCCACACCCATCCCGTTTTCGGAAATGTAGCAGGGCAGGTTGCCGTAATTGTCGCGGACATTGATCAAGCAATCGTAAATGCCTTTTTCGTAGATTTCCCAGCCGCGGTACGGATTCATTTTGCGTTCCGGCCAGATGTAATTGTCGAAGTAATCATCCGGCATCGGCTTGTCGGACAAGCGTTCCGTGCTTTCTTTTTTCATGATGCGTCTTGGCTGATAGTAATTGATCCCCAGAATGTCGATGGTATTATGTTTGATGAGTTCTAATTCCGATTGCGTATATTCCGGTAGGTAATCCAATTCCTTCAATAGCGAAACCAAATCTTCGGGGAAGGTGCCTTTGATGGCAGGATCCAAGAAGGAACGGTTGAAGAAGGCATCAGCGAGACGGGCTGCCTTGACGTCTTCAGGATCATTCTCATTGCGCGGGTAACTAGGCGTCAGATTGAGGATGATGCCGATTTGCCCGTCAAGGTTCATTTCATGATAAATTTTGATGGCTTTTGCGCTTGCCAAAGTTTCGTGATAAGCGACTTGAACGGCTTTTTTCATATCCACGACACTAGGGTAGTGGAATTGGTAGAGATAGCCGCCTTCGACCGGAACGATTGGTTCATTGTGGGTGAACCATTTTTTTACGCGGTCGCCGAACAGCTCGAAGCAGATGCGCGCGTAATCCGCATAGGCATCCACGACTTCTTTGCTTTCCCAGCCTCCTTTCTGTTGTAATGACAACGGCATATCAAAGTGATAAAGATTCATGAAAGGTTCGATGCCGTTGGCCAACAGCTCGTCGATGTAGCTGTTGTAGAACGCCACCGCTTCCTTATTCACTGCGCCGATCCCGTCCGGAATCAGACGGCTCCATTGAATGGAGGTTCGGTACGTCGTGTGTCCCGTTTTTTTCATGAGTGCTATATCTTCTTTGTAGCGATTGTATACGTAGGATGTGTCTTCAGGGCCGACCTGATTGAAGAACAGTTCCGGGTTCTGCTTGTACCAGTGATCCCAGATGCTGTCCCCCTTGCCGTCTCCGGCAACCGTGCCCTCTGTCTGCGGTCCGCTTGCTGCCGATCCCCACCAGAAACCTGCAGGAAATTCGTATTTCATCTAAACAACCCCTTTTCTATGTCTATACATAACTTCAAATAGAATTATACAAAACAGAAAAAGAAAATGCAATCGATTTCAACGAAAAATATATATTTTTATTATTTCTCAATTATTTTCACGTTCTGACGAGAATTGGGGAGTTGATTATGGTATAAAGAGAACAAACAGGTTTGGAGGCGATAGGTGATGAAAATTGGAGTCATCGGGTTAGGGAACATTGCGCAAAAGGCGTATCTTCCGGTCATGGTCGAGATGCAGGATGAGGTGGAATGGCATCTGTGCTCGCGGAATCGGGAGACGCTGGAAACTGTTGGGAAAAAATTCGGCTTCCGACATTTGTACACTTCGATTGAGGAATGGTTGGACAGCGGAATCGAGGCTGCCTTTGTGCACGTAGCTACCGTTGCTCATGCGGAAATCATCCGCAAGTTATTGGAGCGCGGCATTTCGGTCTATGTGGACAAGCCCATCAGTGATGATTTGGAAGAAACAAAGCAACTGATCGAGTTGGCGGATGCCAAGGGATTGCTCCTTACCGCTGGCTTCAATCGCCGGTTTGCTCCGATGGTGGAACGGCTGAAAGGGATCCCTGACAAAAAGATGATCCTGATCCAGAAGGATCGCGTCAAGAACGTGGAATCTGTCCGCTTCGCTGTCTATGATCTGTTTATCCATATCGCGGATACCGCCCTGTATTTATTGGATGATGAGGTCATTTCGGTGCAATCGCATCTGGTCGAAAATGAAGGTGAACTGAAACGGCTCTGGCTGATGCTCGAAACGAAGAGCACCACTTGTTTCGTTTCGATGAACTATGAAGCGGGAGCCAATCAGGAAGTCATGGAAGTCCAAAGTCCTGAGGGGATTGCGCGCGTCCTGAATTTGACCGACATGACCATTGAACAAAAAAATGGCAAGCAGCAAATTGCTTTTGGCGATTGGGAAGGGACGCTCCGCAAGCGAGGATTCGCACCGTTGATCGGTTCGTTTGTCGCAGGCATAAAGGAACATATTAACCCCGTCTCCACAGATTCGAGCTACCTGAGCCACTCTTTGTGCGAGAAAATTCTCGTCGACAACGGATTCGGAAGTAAGCCAAACGAATAGATCGGAATTTTTGTAGGTACAATTTATATATTTTTGTTAATTTGTTCGTACATCTCTGGTATAATATAAAACAGCAAGGCCAAGGATTCATCAAATGGAGGTGAAGGATGACAAAAGATATGACTGCCGGCAGTCCTGCGAAGCTGCTCGTGCTGTTCGCGGTTCCGATGCTGATAGGGAATATATTCCAACAACTGTACAGCTTAGCGGACACGATCATCATCGGCAGGACATTGGGAGTGGACGGACTGGCGGCCATCGGATCGGTCGGCGGGGTGCTCTTTTTTATCCATGGATTCGGGATTGGGGTCACTTCGGGTTTGGGAATCGTCATCGCGCAGCGTTTTGGCACGAAAAATGAAGAGCGGATCCGGAAAAGCATCACGATAAGCGTCTGGATCACTCTTTTCATGACTGTCCTTATAACCATCCTGAGCGTTTGGCTAGCTGAAGATATCCTGTTGTTCATGGATACACCGGCAGAAATACGCAAGGAAGCCGAAGCTTACTTTTTGACCTTGATGTGGGGTTCGGTGGCGATCATGGTGTTCAATTTGTTGAGCAACATCCTGCGTTCACTGGGTGACAGCAAACTTCCATTGGTCATCCTGGTGGTTTCTTCCATATTGAATGTGGTATTGGATTATGTGTTCATTGTCTGGTTTTCTATGGGGGTTGCAGGAGCAGCGCTGGCGACAGTTGCGGCGCAATTATTCGCCAGTTTTCTCTGTTTCGTATATATCCGGAAAAAAATGGCGATTCTGCGCTTTTCCAAAGAAGATTGGCGCATGCAGCCCGCGGACTTCTCTTTGCCGTTGAAAATTTCGCTCCCGATCGGTCTGCAAGCCTCCATTATTTCGATCGGTTTGATTGTATTGCAGAAAAGTCTGAATGGCTTTGGACCGGAAGCGGTCGGTGGATACGCCATCGCCCAAAAATTGGACATCATGGCAACTTTGCCGATAGCCTCCATCGGTATCGCGATGGCGACTTTCGCAGCCCAAAACTACGGGGCCGGATTGTATTCGCGTATTTGGGCAGGCGCGCGCATCAGTTTGCTGCTGTCCTTTGTCTACAGCATTGTTTTAGGAGGAGCGCTTTTGTTCTTCGGGACGGATCTCATCCGGCTGTTGTTCAATCAGAATGATCCGGCCGTATTGGCGTATGCGCATACGTATTTTATTGCGACGGCCAGCTTTTATCTCGTGTTGACGACGTTGATCATTTTGCGGTATACGCTGCAAGGTGTGGGCGACAATGCCGCGCCTACCTTTGGGGGTGTGATGGAGATGGTCGCACGCGTCCTCGTTCCGTTGGGATTTTCCGGTCTGCTGGGTTACCAGGCTGTCGCCTTTGCCAATCCCGTTGCTTGGGTGGGAGCTGCCGTTCCCATGATGTACGCTTATCGTCAGTTGAAAAGGAAATTGACTTCATTGGAAGAGAACAGGCGCAAGGAAGCCGACGGTGAGCGATTGGTTGAATTGTCGGATTGATAATCCATTATTGCTGCATATCTAAGTTAATAAACTGATATAAACCGATTCGGAATATGTTATAATAAGATTAAATCATGATTATAAAAGTTGGTTGAGGAGTTCAATACTAGATTCACTATCTTGAGGAGGAAAAAAATGTTTGATCAAATTGATGAGTTAGCAGTTAATGCAGTACGTACACTTAGCATAGACGCCGTACAGAAGGCCAATTCAGGGCATCCTGGTTTGCCGATGGGAGCGGCTCCGATGGCCTACGCGCTTTGGACAAAACATTTAAAAGTCAACCCTAAGAACAGTTTGTGGGCAGACCGTGACCGTTTCGTATTATCAGCTGGACATGGTTCATCCATGTTGTACAGCTTGTTGCACTTATCCGGCTTCAATGTGAGCCTGGACGACGTAAAGAACTTCCGCCAATTCGGCAGCAAAACACCTGGACACCCAGAAGTGCATGACACGGACGGCGTGGAAGCGACGACTGGTCCTTTGGGACAAGGAATCGCGAATGCGGTCGGTTTTGCAATGGCAGAAGCGCACTTGGCTGCTACCTACAACAAAGAGAACTTCCCGGTTGTGGATCACTATACGTACTTCCTGAACGGCGACGGCGATCTGATGGAAGGCATCTCCCATGAAGCAGCCAGCTTGGCTGGCCACCTGAAATTGGGCAAACTGATCGGTTTGTATGACTCCAACGACATTTCCCTTGACGGCCCAACATCGAAATCCTTTACAGAAGACGTTGCTGCCCGTTTCGAAGCGTACGGTTGGCAACATATCTTGGTGAAGGACGGCAATGATCTGGAAGCCATCTCGAAAGCCATCGAAGAAGCGAAAGCTGAAACCGAAAAACCGACTTTGATCGAAATCAAAACCATCATCGGCTTTGGTGCTCCTGACGCAGGAACGCATAAAGTGCATGGCGCTCCCCTTGGAGCGGAAGGCGTTGCTTTTGCGAAAGCGGCGTACGGATGTGCGGACGAAGCGTTCTGCGTACCGGCTGAAGTGACTGCCCGTTTCGACGAAACAATGGTTGCAGAAGGCCAAAAGGCTGAAGCAGCATGGACTGCAATGTTCAACGACTACAAAGCCGCTTATCCGGAATTGGCGCAACAATTTGAAGCTGCCATCGACGGTAAATTGCCTGAAGGCTGGCAAGACAAACTACCGACTTATGAAGTGGGCAGCGCAGCAAAAGCAAGCCGTGTGACCAGTGCTGAAGCGATCCAAGCATTGGGTGAAGCTGTACCTTATTTCTGGGGCGGTTCTGCTGACTTATCGTCTTCAAACAACACAATGATCAAATCGGCAAGCGATTTTGAGCCAGGGAACTATGCCGGCCGCAACATCTGGTACGGTGTGCGCGAATTCGCGATGGCCGCTATCATGAACGGCATCGTTCTGCATGGCGGAACCAGAACGTATGTAGGAACATTCTTCGTCTTCACTGACTACTTGCGCCCAGCGATGCGTTTGGCTGCCATTTCGCACTTGCCAGGCACTTACGTGATGACGCATGACTCAATCGCGGTCGGCGAAGACGGCCCGACACATGAGCCGGTGGAACACTTGTCCAGCTACCGCGGCATGCCGAACTTGACGGTTCTGCGTCCGGCTGACGGCAACGAAGTCAGCGCGGCATGGGAAATCGCAGTGTCTTCAGCAGACAAACCAACTATGTTGGTGCTGACGCGCCAAAACTTACCTGTTTTGGAAGGCACAAAAGAAATGGCCCGCGAAGGCGTGAAGAAGGGTGCTTACGTACTTTCTCCACAACAAGGCGAAACGCCTGCCGGCATCCTGATCGCAACCGGTTCGGAAGTGAGCTTGGCTGTGGAAGCGCAGCAACAATTGCGTGAAGCCGGAGTGGACGTCTCTGTTGTCTCCATGCCGAGTTTCGATCTGTTCGAAGCGCAGGATGCAGCCTACAAAGAAACAGTCTTGCCTGGCGCAGTCCGCAACCGCATGTCCATCGAAATGGGCGCGACCTTCGGTTGGGAACGTTATGTTGGCCTGGATGGCCTAACTTACGGCATCGACACTTACGGTGCAAGCGGCAACGGCAACGTGGTAATGGCGGAATATGGCTTCACTACTGAAAAAGTGGTTGCAGCCTATCAAGCAAAATTCGCAAAATAAACTTCAATTTAAGAAATCAAAAAGCTGCGACCCACTCCTCTCGGAGCGGATTGCAGCTTTTTTTCTTATTTTTCAGGAATAGTAGGCTTTGAAGTTGATGTCCTGGTCATGATTCCCGAATTTTTTGCCGAACAGGGTTACGCCTCCGACATTTTCAGCATCCGGCTTCACTTCGATGCGGATTTCCCATGTTTCGGCTGTCTTATTCAGGTCAGAGATGCTGACTTGGGAAAGGGGGTCTCCGTCCATGTAAGTGCCGTGATGGGTTACCCTTAGTGTCTTCAACAAACCGTATTGGTTCAAATTCGAAGGCCACCAAGATGGATTCAGCTTCCCGCGCGTGTCCGCGAAGTCGCCTGGACTCGTCCACGTGCCCAACTCTGTTCCGTTCAAGGTGAATGTGATGTCGGATGGCCAAACATCATTCGAAAAAGGGAATTCCGAACTGATTTCCATGCTGATGTCAATCTGCTCCAGCGTGTCATCAGGCGTCAGGAAGTTGGGGGTTTTGTATTCCACATAGCCTGCAGTGAACCAAAGGATGCTGGCGTCCATTCGCCCGGAGTCCATGAAGTATTTCGGTTCATCGACATTTCCGATGAAATCTTTGGAATCAGCCAAGCCGCAAGTCGGAGTGACGTGATAATCCGTGTAGTGCCCGATTGGAATGGCGGTATCGAAGGTTTCGAAGGAGTGGTAGATTTTCTTCGGAAAATGGATGTCGATATGATCGACTTTCAGGATGGATACTTTTTGGAGACCGGATATGCCGGGGATCCTTTCCGTTTTGATGATACCAACGGCTTCAAGTTTTTTGATGTGCTTTGAAATGATGGCGCTGCTTAAGATTCAAGTTCAAGCGCGAGATCTTTCACATTCATTTTTTGTTTGGATAATAATTGGATGATCTTTAAGCGTATATCGCTGGCCAATGCCTCATATACAGCCAAAGATGATTCGGATATGTCCAATTGCATAAGCTCACCTCATTTTTCATTTATGTTAATGATATTGTTTATCACTGTATGTGATAAATATAAAAGTTTATCACTTGTCTGTCAATAGGTTAGGTTAGATTACTCTATGAGTTAACTAAAAAAGATATATTTCCCATAGGTTTATGAAAATGCTGATTGAAAAGAGCGTAATGGCAGTGGTTATGGACATGATTAACAAATGTGTTGATTAAGTTTAAAATATATTTGCCAAAACAACGCAAATAGTGTTGACAACGTTTGCATAGTTCGATATTATTACCTCATAAGTTAATTTTATTAATCTTAGTAAACTAAAAGGTTAACTAAGATGGTGAGGAGGACAAATGGAAGCGAAATTATCGATCAACAGGCAGAATACCATCAGCAAGATAGATAAGCGTTTGTATGGTTCGTTCATAGAACACTTGGGAAGGGCCGTCTATGACGGCATTTACGAACCGGAACACAAAAATGCCGATGCAGAGGGCTTTCGGACAGATGTCAAAGAGGTAGTGGCGGAACTGAATGTACCGCTTATCCGTTATCCTGGAGGGAATTTTGTTTCAGGGTATAAGTGGGAGGATGGAATCGGGCCAAAAGAGACGCGTCCCAAAAAATTGGACTTGGCGTGGCGCTCTCTGGAGACGAACCAGGTAGGCATCCACGAATTCGCCAAATGGGCAAAAGAAGTCAATGCTGAAGTCAACATGGCAGTCAATTTAGGCACGCGCGGCATCCAGGAAGCTGTGGAATGCTTGGAATACTGCAATTTTGAAGGCGGGACCCACTGGAGCGACCTGCGCAAGCAGAACGGATCAGCGGAACCTTTCGGAATCAAGACTTGGTCGCTCGGCAATGAAATGGATGGACCGTGGCAGATCGGCCATAAGACCGCGGAAGAATACGGACGCTTGGCGGCAGAGACCGCTAAAGCGATGAAGTTGGTCGATGACAGCATCGAATTGGTCGTTTGTGGAAGTTCGACCAGCAAAATGCCGACTTTCGGTGACTGGGAACGGATCGTTTTGGAACATACCTATGATTATGTCGACTATCTTTCATTGCATTGCTATTATGGAAATAAGGAAAATGATATAGGCAATTATCTGGCACAATCTTTGGATATGGACCGCTTCATCAAGACAGTCGTTTCCATCTGTGATTTCGTGAAGGTCAAAAAAGGCAGCGACAAACAGATCAATCTGTCGTTTGACGAGTGGAACGTATGGTATCACTCGAATGATCAGGATAAGGAATTGGAACCATGGCAAGTCGCGCCGCCTTTATTGGAGGACATCTATAATTTCGAGGATGCCTTGATGGTTGGTTGCTTGCTGATCACGTTGTTGAAAAATGCCGACCGCGTCAAGATTGCCTGCCTGGCCCAATTGGTGAATGTCATTGCACCGATCATGACGGAAAAGAACGGAGACACCTGGAAACAAACCATCTTCTATCCGTTTATGCAAGTATCCAATTATGGAAGAGGCGTGGTGCTGACTCCGCATGTCGAGTCGGAAACATACGGTTCGAAGGATTTTGCCGAAGTGCCGTATATCGAAACGATTGCAGTCCACAACGATGAAACGGATGAACTGGTGGTCTTTGCGGTGAACCGATCGGAAGATACGGACATCGCCTTCACCTTCGAAGAAGAAGGGTTCGAGTTGGAGACTATCACCGAAGCGACCGAGTTGGCTGGATATGATAAAAAAGATACAAATGCAACGGATCATGATTTGGTCAAATTAAAGGAAAAGTCGGATGTGGAACTGAAGGATGGTAGGCTGTCCACTGTTTTGAAACCGTTATCTTGGAATGTCATCAGAATAAAAACAAAATAAAATTGGAGGCATTAAAATGAAAAATGCACACAGAAAATTTTTATCAGCAGCGACTTTGGCAGGCATCACCTTATTGGCAGGTTGCGGGAACGCAAATACGATTACCTTCTGGAACCCGTTGACCGGTGACGACGGTGCCTACATGGATGCGTTAGTGGCCGAGTACAATGAGACAGACCCCGAATTTCCCGTCGAGAGCGTCATCACTGCGGATATGTACACCAAAATTTACACAGTCATGAACTCCGGCAAAGACATTCCGGATTTGACCTTGATTCACGCGGACCGTGTACCCCAATTCGCTGATTTGGATATGCTGGAGCCTGTCGAAGGTCTGATGGCAACGAATACCGATCTGACAGCGGACAACTACCTTGAAGTAGCCTGGAATGCAGGCAATTATGAAGGAACGCAATACACGGTTCCATTGGATATCCACGGGAATGCGATGTATTACAATACCGATCTGCTGGATAAATATGACGCAAACACTTTCCTGGATGATGATGTGGTGACGATCGAAGAAATCCTATCGTTGGATGGGAAATTGGATGAAGGACAGTATGCCATCAATAATGCCTTGATCGAATGGGTTGCCTTGGCGAACGTCGTCAACGTAGGTGGGGATATTTCCGACGAAGCCGGCAATCCTACCATCAATACGGATGCGATGAAAACGGTAGTCGAACAATTGAAATCGGTGGCAGATGCAGGCTTGATGTCACCTTATGGAGAAGATGGCTATGCGATGTTCCAATCGGGAGACGTGTTGTTCTCTACTGACGGAACTTGGACATCCACAGCTCACGGCTCTGTTGAAGGATTGAACTTCGGAGTGACCAACATTTATTCCGTGACGCCTGACAAATTCACAAACAGATCTTCTGCCCATTTATTCTCATTGTTGAACAACGAAGACAGAACCGATGAAAAAGAACAAGGGGTTGCAGACTTCTTGAGCTGGATGCGTGAAAACTCGATCGACTGGGCAGGTGCCGGTCAAATCGTAGCAAGTAAAGAAGTGTTCGAGAGCGAGGAATATCAACAGTACCCACAATCCTTCTTCACAAGCTCAGATGTCGAAAAAGAAGCTTCCTATATCTTTGAGTACAAATATTACAGCTATGTCGAATCAGCTTTGGCTACCGTTTTATCTGACATGATCTATGGCAACATCACAATCGATGAAGGTCTGGATCAAGCGCAAAAAACAGTCGAAGATCTGATTGCCGAAAACGCAAGCTGATCATCCAACCGCAATGGAGTGACAAGGAAGTAATTCAAAAATTCATACGGCATTCTTAACCGGAATCGCTGTATGGATTTTTTTGAAAGGAAGATAATATGCAAACATCTGAAGCTGTATCCACCAAAGTCAACGCTAAAGACAACAAGAAAAAAAACTTTAAATTTCTGTACTTCATAGGTCCCCACTTGATTCTGTTCTTTGTATTCGTGCTGTTGCCGATCATATACGGTATTTATTCTTCATTCACACAGTGGAACCTTATTTCCGACCAGACTTGGGTAGGCTTGAACAACTACAAAACGATTTTATTGGACCAGGAGTCGACGTTCTATTTTCAATTCCGGAATGGTCTGAAAAACACTTTGCTCTTTGTGCTCTACACGATCCCTTTCCAAATTCTGTTCCCGCTGATCATCGCAACCGTCATGCAGCATAAAGGACTGAAATTCAAAGGCTTGTTCCAAGCCATCTTTTATGTTCCAGGACTCGTTTCCGCCTCGGCAGGTGCCTTGATTTGGCTATTGATCTTTAATCCGAGATTGGGGCCCATGAACAACTTGGTCGCTTCGGATGTCGTTTGGACAGCCCAGCAACCGTATGCCTGGATCGTCATCTTCGTGATGTCGATGTGGGGAGCGATCGGCGGCAACCTGATCATTTATCGTTCCGCTATGGCGGGCGTATCGGAGGACCTTTACGAAGCCGCTGAAATTGATGGTGCGGGTTCGTTCCGGAAATTCATCAGCATCACGTTGCCTTCCATCCGGTTCCCGCTGTTCTATACATTCGTAATGTCCACTGCAGGTGCCTTCAATGTGTACGTTCAACCGCTGATGGCAACCAACGGGGGACCTAATCAGTCCACCACCGTCCTGATGATGTACATCCGCAACTTGGCATTCGGATCGGGCGAGTCGGTTGCGGGTATGGCTTCCGCAATGGCAGTCCTGTTGGGTCTGGTCATTCTGGCAGTCTCAGCCTTGCAATTCTATGTCATGACGAAAAGATCGAAGGGGTGAAAAAGATGAGAAAAAACAATGTTTCAAAATATTTGGCTTATGCCTTCCTGATTCTGTTGGCGCTTGTCTGGTTGTTCCCGGCTCTTTTCGGGCTGTTCACATCCTTCAAATCCCAAGGTGACATCATGGAAGTGGGCTTCCGGATGTTCCCGGCCAACTGGATCGTCACCAATTACCTGAAATTGCTGCAGAATACATCGAGCGCACCAATCATCACGTGGTTCTTCAATTCACTGTTCGTTTCGACCACACATGCCTTGTTGGTTGTGGTAGTCGTCTCCTTGGCTGCATTCGGCTACACAAGGGTCAATTTCAAAGGCCGCGATGCTTTGTTCTATGGCGTCCTTGCCATTTCGATGTTCCCATCAGCCGTGAACATCATCCCTTCCTATAAAATAGTGGATTCCTTGGGTTGGGTGAACACGTACTTGGCGGTCATCATCCCGGGCTTGGGAGGCGTCGGAAATGTGTTTCTGGTCCGCCAATTCATGCAGAACATTCCGGCAGAATACGATGAGTCCGCAAGAATGGATGGCGCTTCGGATTTCGTGATCTACAAAAACATCATCCTTCCGTTAGTGAAGCCAGTCCTGATTGTTGCGGGAATGTTCTCGTTCGTCGGCTCATGGAATGACTTCCTCTGGCCAACCATCGTGTTGAGCGACGTCAAAAAAATGACGATCACAGCCGGTCTGCAATTGCTGCAGGACTTGTACGGCAACTATGTGATGATCGGGCAACTGATGTCGGCTGCAGTCATCGCCATGATCCCGACAGTGCTGCTGTTCGTATTTGCACAGAAGTATTTCATTGATTCATTGAACCTAAATGTAGGCATTAAGTAACGGGGTGTTAAAAGATGAAAAGAACTTTGGAAAGAAACCTATTAAGAGGCGGTGCCATCTGGAATCTCATCAATGGGATGGTCACGATACTGGGATATGCAACCTGGATCAAAACATCCGGAATCGGTGCGCTGTCTTCCGGGATGTCATCCGATATCAATTTCGACGGTTCTTTGATCGACTCCGTCTACACCATTGCAGTCGGGTACGGCATTCTGCAGTTGATCATCGGTGTGTTCAATATCATTATTGTGCGCCGTATGCGGAATAATCAAATACAGAAAAGGGTCGTTGTTTGGCTGGGGGGATTGCTCCTCTTCTCCATCAGCACGCTGGATGTCATCGGCATCATCATCTACTCGGTGCTGTTCGTCATCTATCAATCGCGCAATAAAGCGATCCGATTGGCAAACCAAATGTCCCTTTGATTTAAAAAAATAGAAATGAAAAGAAAAGTCGAGGTTGTGATTGTGCGGAAAAAAATACTGTTTAGTCTGTCGGCTGTGGCATTATTGGCCGGCTGCGGGGAAGAAGCAAAAAATGCGACAGCGGTACCGAACCAGGATGTCAGCCTGAATCAAAATTTCAAGGAAGCTTCCGTCCATGACCCGTCGATCATTTTTGCGGAGGAGCAATACTATGTCATCGGGTCCCATCTGGCATTCGCGAAGAGTCCGGACTTGATGAATTGGGATCAATTGGCTACGAGTGTTTCGACAAGCGAGTTGTTCGAGGACGTCACCGTTTCGTTGGCGGAAAGTTTCGATTATGCCAGAACGGATACGCTCTGGGCAAGCGACATAACCCAACTGAAGGACGGGAAATACTATCTTTACTATTGTTTCTGTGAAGGCAGCAGCCCGCAGTCGACGCTGGGAGTGGCAGTGTCGGATTCAATCGAAGGCCCCTACGAGGACAAAGGCATCTTTTTGACATCGGGCACCGAGAGCGTTACCGGTGCGGCGTTCGATGCGACGGAAGAGCCGAACGTCATTGATCCGCACGTTTTTTACGACGAGGAAGATAGGCTGTGGATGGTATATGGATCCTACTCGGGAGGTATTTTTATACTTGAGATGGACTCCGCAACCGGGTTTCCGAAAGAAAATCAAGGCTATGGCAAAAAATTGCTGGGCGGCAACCACAGCAGGATTGAAGCCCCCTATATTTTATACAACAAAGACACCGAGTATTATTACCTGTTCCTGTCCTTTGGCGGCTTGGACGCAAGCGGCGGCTACAACATAAGGGTCGCGCGATCGAAGAATCCCGATGGGCCGTATGAGGACGCAAGCGGCAATGCGATGATGGAAGCCAAAGGTGAAGAAGGCAGCTTCTTCGATGATAAGGCGATAGAAGACTACGGAACCAAGCTTATCGGTAATTTTGAGATCACGAATGAACAGGATATCCCGGTCGGCGGCTATGTGTCGCCTGGGCATAATTCAGCCTACTACGATGAAGTTGAGGACAAGTACTACATCATTTTCCACGCACGCTTTCCAAACAAGGGCGAGCATAATGAAGTGCGGGTGCATCAATTGTTCTTTAATTCGGATGGGTGGCCGGTGATTGCGCCGATGAGATATGCCGGGGAGTCCCTCGATACTTTGGAAACAGCGGATATAGCAGGGGATTACCGCTTCTACAAAATGGACAATGCAATCGATGCCGACTATGAAGAGGAACTCGCGCTGACGTTGACCGCTACGCACCTTGTCTACGGTCAAGGCAGCGGTTACTGGAAAGGGTCGGAATTGCCGAACGAATCCAGTTTGGTCGTGAATTTCACCGAATACAATGGCTACTTCATCAGACAATGGGATGAAGTGAACGGCGTCGAAACGACGACTTTTTCAGGCCTGTCCGCTGAAGGGGAAGCCCTGTTCGGCATCAAAAAAATAGAAGATTAGAGTAAAGAATAAAGAGGTGGATGCTTTGGTTAAGGCTATGACAACTTACAAAAACCCGATCGTGATCGAAAGAGCGGATCCTTGGGTCTACAAACATACGGACGGCTATTATTATTTCACCGGCTCGGTGCCGGGCTATCAGGAAATCGAAGTGCGCCGCGCGAAAAGCCTGAACGAGCTTGAAAACGGCGAACGCGCCAGCGTTTGGCAGGCGCATGCAACAGGTCCTATGAGCAGCCTGATCTGGGCGCCAGAAATCCATCTGATCCAAGGGCGCTGGTACATCTATTTCGCCGCGGCTGAAACGGATCAAGTCGCCAAAGGCACGTTCCAGCACCGCATGTACGTGCTGGAATGCGACGGTGAAAACCCGTTGACAGGCAATTGGATCGAAAAAGGCCAGGTCAAAACGGCATTCGAAAGCTTCAGCCTGGATGCGACTGTGTTCGAATTGGGCAACAAGCTCTATTATGTCTGGGCCCAGAAAGATCCGGCCATCCCGGGCAATTCCAATCTCTACATTTCCGAAATGCAGAACCCTTGGACGCTCTGCGGCAAGCAGACGCTCCTGAGCATTCCGGAACATGATTGGGAAAAAGTCGGTTTCCTGGTGAACGAAGGGCCGGCGGTCATCATCCGCAACGGCAAAGTCTTCATCACCTATTCCGGCAGTGCCACAGATGAAAATTATTGCATGGGCCTGTTGTGGGCGGATGCGGAAACCAACTTGTTGAACGGCTACAACTGGCACAAACTGGCGGAACCGGTCTTCCAGAGTTCTTCAAAAAACCAACTGTTCGGGCCGGGGCACAACAGCTTCACCCGTAGCGAAGACGGGGAAAACGACGTGCTGATCTACCACGCGCGCCCGAAAATCGTGACGGAAGGCGATCCCTTGGATGTGCCCGACCGTCATGCGCATGCGCAAGTGTTTTCATGGAGCGATAACGGGTTTCCGATTTTCGGTGAGCCCGGAACAGACAATGACTAGAAGGGATGGATAGCGATTTGAATAAGATACAAGTAACCTTGAACAGGGAAAAAGGAAACATCAGCCGTTATATATATGGTCAATTTGCGGAGCATCTGGGCAGATGCATCTATGAAGGAGTCTGGGTGGGAGCCGATTCGGAAATCCCGAATGTCAATGGCATCAGGCAAGACGTTGTGGAGGCGCTGAAAGCCATTCAGGTTCCGGTAATCAGATGGCCGGGCGGCTGCTTTGCGGACGAGTACCACTGGAAAGACGGTATCGGTCCTACCGAAGAGCGTGCCACAATCGTGAATACGCACTGGGGCGGCGTGACGGAGAACAACCATTTCGGTACGCATGAGTTCTTTGAATTATGCAGACAGGTCGGGGCTGAAGCCTACATCAACGGCAACGTCGGCAGCGGCACAGTCCAGGAGATGCAAGAATGGGTCGAATACATGACGATGGACGGCATTTCGCCGATGTCGAAGTTGCGGCGCGAAAATGGCCAGGACGAGCCTTGGAAAGTCAAATTCTTTGGCGTCGGCAATGAGAGCTGGGGCTGCGGCGGCAACATGCGTCCAGAATACTACGCTGATCTGTACCGCCGTTACCAAACCTACGTCAGACAGTACACGAAAGAACCACTTTACAAAATCGCTTGCGGTCCGAACATCGACGATTACAACTGGATGGATGTGCTGATGAAGAATGCGGCACCGTTCATGGACGGCATCAGCCTGCACCATTATGCGCTGGCTTCCGTATGGGAAGACAAGCGCCCGGCGTTGGGCTTCCCTGAAAAAGAATGGTTCTCGCTGATCGACAGCGCTTTGAAGATGGATGAATTGATCACGCGCCACAGCACAATCATGGACAAATACGATCCTGACAAACGTGTCGGTCTGATTGTGGATGAATGGGGCTCCTGGTTGGCTGTTGAGCCGGGCACGAACCCAGGCTTCCTGTACCAACAGAACACGATCAGGGATGCGATGATCGCGAGTCTGACTCTGAATATTTTCCATAAGCATGCAGAGCGCGTGCAGATGGCGAACATTGCCCAAATGGTCAACGTGCTGCAGGCCATGATCCTGACCGAGGGCGCAGAAATGATCAAGACACCTACCTACCATGTGTTCGATCTCTATAAAAATCACCAGGACGCAACCCTTGTGGACGCGGATGGCGTCGTTTCCGGCACGACCAGTTACACGGTATCCAAAAAAGACGGCGTCATGACGGCATCCTTCTGCAACTACAGCCTGACCGACGCGGAAACCGTCACGATGAGCCTAGTGGATGGCGCATTCGGGGATGTGGAAGCAGAGGGGATTTTCGGAAACAAAACGGATGATCATAACTCATTCGAAAATCCTGAAGCCGTTTCGAAACAAGCATTCACTGAGTTCAAGGTGGATGGCCACGAATTGACGATCACGCTGCCTCCGATGAGTGTCGTTTCCGTATACGCAAAGGAAAACTGACATGACCTGCAAAGGCTGCGAACGTAACAACCAGATGATGGAGATGGATATCGAGAGCGCCATCGATGAGCAACTGTCGATGGAACTGAACCACGCTTCCGAAGAGCTGAGGGATCAACGGCTGGCTGCCTGCAGTGTCTGTCCCGCGCTTTCGGAGCATACGTGCCGGCATTGCGGCTGCTTCGTGCGTTTCCGTGCCAGTCTGCAGGACAAACGCTGCCCATTGGGTAAGTGGTGAATCCATCCGTTTCAGGCACCGCTTTTGCATTAACGCTCATATCAACAGGAATAGCTGCCGGCTTGCTGGTGGCTTTTCTTGTATCCTGGCATAAAATCAGGTTAAAAATTGAATGAAATGAGGATACATAATGAACAGACCATTGCTGCAGCAACAACCGAAAGTGACAGTATCGGACAGATTTTGGCTGAAGTACAGGCAACTGGTGAAGGAGGAAATGATCCCCTTCCAATGGGAGGTCCTGAACGACAGAGGGAACATCACCATCGAAAGCGAAAGGGACGATGCGACCATCCCGACGGAAAAAAGCCATGTGATCGAAAACTTCAAGATAGCGGCTGGGCTGAAGGAAGGCAACCATTACGGATGGCTGTTCCAGGACAGCGATCTGTACAAATGGATCGAAGCGGCAGCCAACACACTCGCATTGGAAACGGATGAAGCTCTGGTCGCCCAAGTGGAGGAAACGATCGACCTCCTGGAAGCGGCGCAGGCTGATGACGGGTATTTGAGCACCTATTATCAGATCGATGCTCCGCAACTAAAGTTCAGAAGGTTGTTCGAAAGCCATGAACTGTACTGTATCGGTCATCTGATCGAAGCCGCCATCGCCTATCATGAAGCGATCGGTTCAGATCGGCTGCTTCAGATTGCCGACAAAGCGATCGACTGCATCGAAGCGCATTTCGGCAAAGCGGAAGGGAAAATCGACGGTAGCGATGGCCACCAGGAAATCGAACTCGCGCTTGTGCGGCTGTACGAGTTGACGGGCAACCGGAAATATTTGGATTTGAGCAGCTACTTCCTGGAGGTACGCGGACAGAACCCGCATTTCTTTGCGGAGCAGTTGGAAGATAATGACCGCTTGGGATTGCAGCAAGGACCCAAGCCCATCATCAATGCCGTCTACCATCAAGCGGATAACCGGTGATCGAACAGGATACGGCCAGAGGGCATGCTGTCCGGCTGGTTTATATGGCGCAGGCAATGGCTGGGGCCGGACATTACCAGGAAAATGAAAAGATTGGTTGGCGCCGCGAAAAAAATCTGGGAGAATATCGTCCAAAAGCGCATGTACATCACGGGCGGCATCGGTTCGACCGTTCGCGGGGAAGCCTTCACCTATGATTATGACTTGCCGAACGATCTGATGTACTGCGAAACCTGCGCGGCGATCGGTCTGCTGAATTTTTCGAATGAATTGCTGAAGACCGAAACCGATAGCCGATATGCGGACATCATGGAGAGGACACTTTACAACAGCATCATCAGCGGCATGGCCTTGGACGGCAAGCACTTCTTCTACGTCAATCCGTTGGAAGTGGATCCCCAAGCGAGCGCCGAGAATCCAGATAAGAGCCATGTGAAGGCGACGCGGCCTTCCTGGTTCGGTTGTGCCTGCTGCCCGCCAAACTTGGCGCGCACGCTGCCCGCTGTCGGGAGGTACGCCTTCACGCAAAAGGCAGATGAAGTGCTGCTGAATCTGTTCATCGACAGCGAGTTGGCCGGGGAGCAAGCCGGCAAACCATACACGATTCGACAAAGCCATACGTTTTCCGAGCAGGGAAGGACCCTCATCACGGTTGAAAAAGCATCCTCCGAGCAGCTAAGCTTGGGCATCCGTATCCCTTACTGGGCGGAAAATCCCGTGCTGGTTGTGGACGGCGAAGAAGCGATTGCTGACATACGTAATGGCTACACCTATGTGACCGCAAAGGCCGAGTCGACGGCTATCGAATTGACCTACACCATCGCAATCAATGAACTCGAGGCGCACCCGCTCGTCAAAGCGGATAAGGGCAAAGTCGCCTTGCAACGCGGACCGTTCATTTATTGCCTGGAAGAACAGGACAACGGGAAACAGCTGCATCTGCTGGCATTGACCGGAGCGATCCGGCCGCGTTTCCGATCGGATATGATTCTCGGCGATATCGTCTGCCTGGAAGCCGAAGGGGAGATGAACGTGATGGAGGATGGTTGGCAGGACACGTTATACCGCGTCCATCAGAACCCGCAAACCACTCCCAAAAAGCTGACGTTCATCCCGTACTACAGCTGGGGCAATCGCTCTTTGGGAGAAATGCAGGTATGGGTCGACAAGGAGGACGCGCATGTTTAGGACTTACGCGCAGACACCACCAAAAGGTTGGAACAGTTGGGATTCTTTCGGAGCTAGCGTCACGGAGGCGGAAGTGTTGGGCAACGCCGAAGTGATGGCGAAAAATTTGAAGGATTATGGTTGGGAATACGTTGTCGTTGATATCCAGTGGTACGAACCACGCGCGGACTCCTGCGCCTATCATCCGTTCACTGAACTTCATCAGGATGAATACAGCCGATTGATCCCAGCCGAAAACCGGTTTCCTTCGAGTGTCGGGGGACAAGGGTTCAAACCACTGGCGAATGCGGTGCACGCAATGGGGCTGAAATTCGGCATCCATATTATGCGCGGCATCCCGAGGCAGGCGGTGCACGACAATACAAAAATTTTGGGTACGCAAAAAATGGCCCGAGATATTGCGGATGCGAATTCCATCTGCCCGTGGAACACGGATATGTACGGCGTGGACGCGTCGAAGGAAGGTGCACAATCCTATTATGATTCGCTGCTGGCTTTATACGCTTCCTGGGGAGTCGACTTCCTGAAAGTGGATGATATCGCCGATTCGAAATTATACGGAACGCACACAGGCGAAATCGAGTTGATCAGGAAAGCCATCGACGGCTGCGGCAGGCCGATGGTGCTGAGCCTCTCGCCGGGACCCGCCCCGATCGAGGCAGGCACCTTTTTCCAGCGGCATGCCAACATGTGGCGGCTGACGGACGATCTGTGGGACAATTGGTATCAGCTTTATGACATGTTCGGGCGTTGCGGAAAATGGTCGGCTTTTGTCGGTGCCGGCGCCTGGCCGGATTGCGATATGCTGCCGTTGGGACATATCGGCACCCGGACCGCGACTGACGGATCCGAAGCGCGCATGACGCGGTTCACGAAAGATGAGCAGCGTTCCTTGATGACGCTCTGGTCGATTTTCCGATCGCCGCTGCTGTTCGGCGGCGATCTGCGGAAGTTGGATGATTGGACGCGGTCGCTGCTGACCGATCCTTATTTGATCGATGCGCATCAGAACGGGCGCGATGCAAGGGAAGTGTACCGGAAAGACGATTTGGTGATCTGGGTTTCGGCAAGTGATGTCAGGAAATATGTCGCTTGCTTCAATCTTGCGGATCGCCCGGCAGGCTTGCCTGCTGCCGCCGGGGAATGGCTGCAGTCCCTCGGCGGGGAACTGCATGAGGTTTGGGCAAACAGGGCAGTATCGGTGACGGATGCGGAAACGGCTTTTATCGCTCCGCACGGTGTCGTTCTCTATGTTTCCAAGTAGAGACAGGACGGAAAAGTGAGCAGATCGAAAAACTTCCGTAAAGTGCTCCTATGCTTTTGGCGCGATTAACGATAAAATGGGAAGTATCATATACTCGTAAGTTCAGCTTCCTTTGCCCGGAAATATTCAAGGGAGAGGGACGGGAATGCGCCATGGAGGGGATACACCAGTGAAAACCGTTCAAGTGAAAGATGTTGTCTTCAACGAAGGCAGGCCGAAAATCTGCGTGCCGTTGGTAGGCAAAACAAAACAGGAAATCATCGCAGAAGTCAAAATGCTGGAAAACGTCGCTTTCGATCTGGCTGAGTTGCGCATCGATTTTTTCGAAGGGGTAGAGCACCCGGAGCAAGTCGAAGCATTGTTGGCCGAAATCAATAGCATTTACAAAAAGCCTTTGTTGTTCACCTTCCGCACCAAAAAAGAGGGCGGCGAGCGCGAACTGAGCTTGGACCGCTATTTTGAACTGAACCGTTTCGCGATCCGGAGCGGGCTGGTGGACATGGTCGATCTCGAACTGTTCAGTTCCGAAGAAGACGTAATCAAGTTGATTGCCGAAGCGAATGAAAAAAACGTGAAAGTCGTTCTGTCGAGCCACGATTTTTTCCGTACGCCGCCTAAAGAGGAAATCGTCGCGAGATTGGTGAAGATGCAGGAACTCGGGGCGGATATCACGAAGATTGCGGTCATGCCGCAGAGCGAGGAAGATGTCCTGACGCTGCTGGCGGCGACATTGGAAATGAAAAAAACGAAAGCTGACCGCCCGTGCATCACGATGTCGATGGGCAAATACGGCGTCATTTCGCGGTTGGCAGGAGAACTGTTCGGTTCGTGCCTGACTTTTGCGGCGGCCAAAGACGTTTCCGCGCCCGGGCAAGTGTCTGTCCGCGATGTCCGTTCCATCCTGGAAATTTTGGCGTTGGATTAAGGAACGCGATCTGAAATGTGTGGGCTTCAGCTCCGGCGAGGCTTGCGCCCGCCGGAGAAAAACGGTAATGCTCCATCTCAGCTTCGATGAAGCCGCTCCAATCGGAGGAAACAAATGAAAGGTTGTCCGAACTCCGACGAAGTCTCCGCTCACCGGAGGACAGAAGCGGAATCCTGGATAAGCAAGTAAGCCAAAAAGGCCATCCCGAGAAAGGTTGGCCTTTTTGGCTTGCGTGGTTGCCGGTGTTGCTTCTTCTCAACTTCTCGGTTTGAAGCTGCTTACTTTCAATAAAATTTGGTTGATGCCAAGCAGCAGTTCGTCCGTCAATTCGATATCAACCGACTTGATGTTATCCTCGATCTGTTCCGGACGGCTGGCGCCGATGATGGCGGAGCTGACGCCGGGTTGGCGCAGAATCCAGGCCAAGGCCAGTTGCGGCATGGTTATTTCCAATTCATGCGCGATGGCTTCGATTTCCCCGATGGCTTCCAACAGGGACTCGTTTTCCAGATATTTTTGCATCGTGCTGTTCAGCTTGCTGTTGGCGGCACGGCTGCCTTCCGGAACTTGTTGGCCGGATTTGTACTTGCCGGTCAGGATGCCTTGTCCCAATGGAGAAAAGACGACTTGCCCCATGCCATTGGCGACGGAGACGGGCAGCACATCGACCTCGATGTAGCGCTCAATCATATTGTAGATAGGTTGGTTGGAAATGAGCGGCCGGAAATTATGCTGTTTTGCGATCTGGTGGGCTTTCTGGATTTTGTCGGCCGGCCATTCACTGACGCCGGCATAAAGGATCTTGCCTTGACGCTGCAGATCATCGAGCGCCCAGAGTGTTTCCTCCATCGGTACGCTCGGATCGTAACGGTGACATTGGTAGAGATCCAGATAATCCATATCCAGGCGTTTCAGGCTGGCGTCGCAGGATTCGATGATGTGCTTGCGCGACAAGCCCCTGTCGTTCGGACCGTCACCCATCGGAAAGTAGACTTTGCTGGCGACGACCAAACTGGAGCGCCGATAGTCCTTCAGCACTTTTCCGAGCACGGTCTCAGCAGCACCCTTTTCATAAACGTTGGCTGTGTCGAAAAAGTTGATGCCTGCATCATACGCGGTCCGGATGCATTCCTCCGCTGTCTGATCCGCTACTGATTTTCCATAGGTCAACCAACTGCCCAGTGCGATTTCGCTGACGCGCAAACCACTTTTCCCTAGATTCCTGTATTTCATCCATTCGTCCTCCTTGATTATGATGACAATCTTTGAGCCATTAATCAGACTTTGATGATAAATATAATAGCTTTCTATCCTTATCATAAGCCACAAAAATCGAAATCGCCAAAGGAAAAGGCCACCAAACTCGAAAAAAATGGAAGCGCTATGATTATTTTTGTATTAACGACAAAAAAAGGTATACTTGATGTAAGGAATATTGTCGAAAACAGAAAGGATGGTGTCTGTAAATGACGAACATAGACGAAAACATACAATGGCGTCTCTGCAGAGGGAAAATGCCAATCGGATGGTGGCGTTGCCGGATGGCAGCATGATGCCGCAAGTGGGGCAAGGAACATGGTACTTGGGTGAGGATTCTGCAAAAAGGCAAGAGGAAATCGAGGCTTTGCGTTTAGGTGTGCAATTGGGTATGACCCTTATCGATACAGCCGAAATGTACGGGGACGGGAAGTCGGAGCACTTGGTGGGTGAAGCGATCAAAGGCATCCGCGACCAGGTTTACCTTGTTTCCAAAGTGTATCCCCATCGGGCGAGCCGGAATGAAATTTTGGCTGCCTGTGCCGAAAGCTTGCGCAGATTGGATACGGACCACTTGGACCTTTATCTGCTGCATTGGCGCGGAAATGTGCCTTTGTCGCAAACGATAGCCGGAATGGAGCAGCTGAAGGCGGAAGGAAAGATCGGCAGATGGGGCGTTTCCAACTTCGACATCCATGATATGCAGGATCTTTTGTCGATGGAACACGGGAACCAGTGCCAAGTGAATCAAGTTTTGTATCATTTGGGCTCACGTGGGATAGAGTACGATTTGCTGAAATGGCAACGGGAGCACAACATTCCGATCATGGCCTACTCGCCATTAGCCCAGGGAGGCAGGTTGCGCGAGCAACTGCTGGAGAGCGAAGAAGTGCAGAGCATCGCAAAAAAACACGGTGTCGAAGCAATCCAGATCATTTTGGCGTGGTGCATCATCCATCCGGACATTGCAGCGATACCGCGCTCATCGAATCCCGACCACACGTATCTCAATGCCCAGGCTTCCAAAATCCGTCTGGATGATGAAGATCTGAAACGATTGGATGCACGGTTCCCGGCGCCCACTCGTAAAACGGCGTTGGATATCCTTTAAGGATGAAACAAATCGTTTCATTTCTGAAACAAAAATCATTAAGGTAAACCTGCAATCAAAATGTAAGGGGATTCTCCGGATGCGCCGGTGTTGTGCTAAAATGAAATCATGAAAGCCTTTCCTGATGGGTTGTGCAGAATTATAGCCGCTTTTGTTAAGGAATGCATTGTCACGACAGAATTTTTGAGCCGGATGAGCCGGAAAGCAAAAAGAAACCAAAAATAGGAGGAAGCATGCATGTCGAAAGAAGCTTTGAAGATTGTTACGATTGGTGGAGGTTCCAGTTACACACCGGAATTGATTGAAGGATACATCTTAAGAAAAGATGAATTGCCTATCAAAGAAATTTGGTTGGTGGATATCGAAGCAGGTAAAGAAAAACTGGAGATCGTCGGCGCAATGGCGAAACGCCAAGTCGAGGCGGCTGGATTGGACTGGGAAGTCCACTTAACATTGGATCGTTTCAATGCTTTGAAAGATGCGGATTTCGTAACGACGCAATTCCGTGTAGGTTTACTGAATGCTCGTATCAAAGATGAGCGCATTCCATTGTCCCATGGTGTTTTGGGTCAAGAAACCAATGGTGCAGGCGGAATGTTCAAAGCTTTCCGTACGATTCCGATCATCGGCCAGATCATTGCGGATATGAGAGTGCAATGTCCGGATGCATGGTTGATCAACTTTACGAACCCTGCAGGTATGGTGACTGAAGCAGCCATCAAACATTTCGGTTGGAAGAAAACAATCGGCCTATGCAATGTTCCGATCGGACACCGCAAAGTCGCAGCAGAAAAATTAGCGATTCCTGAAGAGGAATTATTATTCAAATTTGCCGGAATCAACCACTTCCACTGGCACCGTGTCTGGGATGACAAGGGCGCTGAACGCACAGATGAAGTGATCGATATGGTTTACGGACCGCAAAAAACAGAAGATGAAAACCATCTGAAAAATATCCACAGTGCGCAATTCCACTATGAGCAATTGAAGGACTTAGGATTGCTTCCATGCGGATACCACCGTTATTACTATATCGAAGATGAAATGTTGAAGCATTCCATCGAAGAGTTCGAAAAAGGCGAAACGCGTGCACAAGTCGTCAAGGCAACAGAAACGCGCTTGTTCGAACTTTACAAAGATCCTGCTTTGAACTACAAGCCGGAAGAATTATCGCAACGCGGCGGTACGCACTACAGCGATGCAGCCTGCGAAGTGATCGCGTCGATCCAAAATGACAAACGCACGGATATGGTCGTATCAACAGCGAATAACGGCACGATCCAAGATATGCCTTATGATTGCGTCGTAGAAGTTTCCGCCTTGATCACAGCTCATGGCGCTGAACCATACAACTGGGGCGAAATGCCTTCAGCGGCCCGTGGCTTATTGCAAGGCATGAAAGCGATGGAAGAAACAGTCATCCGCGCAGCCATCACAGGCAGCTACGGTGCGGCATTGCAAGCATTCACAATCAACCCTCTAGTGCCGGGCGGTACAACAGCTAAGACTTTGTTGGATGAATTATTGTATGCACACAAAGAGCACTTGCCACAATTTGCAGAAAAAATCGCTGAAATCGAAGCAAACCAACCGGAAACAGTTGCTTACGTCGATGAATTGATGAAATCAAACTAAAAACAGATAGCACAAAAAGAGTGGCTGCCATTTCGGGCAGCCACTCTTTTTGTGTTTGAGACCTCCGGAGAACGGAGGCTTCGCCGGAGCTGAGGCTGATCATATCGTCTGTTTCCTCCGGCCGCAGCGGCCTGGCCGGAGTTGGACCCAGATTCAGCCGCAGTTCTCCGACAAGCAACTTCCTCGTATTGTTTTTAATTACAAATCAATCTTCAAGGACCATGATGCCGATTCCAAGCAATCCGGGTCCGGTGTGGACACCCAATACCGGCGAGATTTGGCCTTCGGCGTAGATTTTGGCGCCGGCGACCAGATCCTTCAGCTGTTCTTTCATAACGAGCATCTCTTCGTAGGCATCCCCATGGCAGATCGACAAGTAGTAATTTTTGTGCTGACCCAGTTTTTCGCGGGTCATGTCGATCAGTTTCTGGATGCTTTGTTTGCGGCCACGCACTTTTGCGACCGTGTCGTAGATGCCTTCTTCGTTGCAGGAGATGATCGGTTTGATGTTCAAGGCGCTTCCGAGGATTCCGGAGACTTTACCGATGCGGCCGCCTTTCATCAGGTATTCCAAGGTGCCGACCCCGAACAGGATGGTGGACTTTTTCACGGCTGCTTGTGTTCTCGAAACGACTTCCTCGAACGGAAGTCCCGCTTCGATCTGCTCGGCGGCGAAAAGCGCCACAAATCCTGATGCGATGGCGATATTCAGCGTGTCGATGACGACGATCTGCATATCCGTGATATCTTCCGCCAACAATTTGATGGCTTGGCAGGTGCCGCTCAAGCCGCTGGAAATGGCGGATACGATCACTTGATCGAAGCCGTCCGCTTTGATCTTGGCGAAAGTGTCGGCAATCGTTTCCGGCAAAGGCAGGCTTGTCTTCGGGATCTCTTCCTGGAATCTTTCGTAGACCTGCTCCGGTGTGATGTCGACCCGATCGCGATAGCTCGCGTCTTTATAATTGATCATCAACGGTAAGGTGTAGATATGGTATTTGTCGAGCAGCTCCTGCGGAATATCGTTGCAGGAATCGGCCAAGACGGCAATGGAATTAGCTTTCGTCATTAGTATTCTCCCCTTTATTGGATGCATGACTGACGCCATCGACCAATATGATTTTTTGTGTCAACAATTTCGAAGCGAGCGACAGCGTGATCATCTTCAAAGCGATGTTTTCGCTGTGGATATCCTCCAAGGTATAGGTGAAATGCTCTTTCTTGTCGAGATCACGGAAGAGCATCCGGAAGGCATACTCCAATTCCTGGCAGAAGGTGTCGTACGCGATCTGGAATCCGCGGATGGAGACTTGCAGTTCCAGTCCTTTTTTCACCTCTGACAACGGCAACACCTGTTTGAGCAAGGTGATGACGATCAGTTGGGCGATGTGGGTTTTGAAATATTTCTTTTTCTCTGGTTTATCGATCAGCTGCAGTTTTACGTAATTATTGATCATAGCCGGTGTGATGATGCGTTCTTCCTGGGTGGCGTTCAGGAAACTCAATTGCTTTTCGATGATGGCGATCACTTGGTCGCTGTAGAGGCCAAAATCAGGCAGCTCGTCAAATCGGATGAACGTCAAGTCGAGCAGCTGTTGCTGATATTCTTCCAATTCTGGTTTAAGCTTCACGGGAAAACCTGCTTTCTGGACTAAAGAAAATTTAATCTAGTTTTCGATACTAGATGTAATGCTTTTGGTTACTAGATAAATGTACCAGTATTCGACAGAAAATTCAATTCCGAAAGCTCGGCGCTGATAGGATAAGACTAAAAAAAAGAAGCCATTTTCAGGCTTCTTTCCAGTCATCATATTCCGTTTCTGTTGCCGTACCGAAATAACGGGCGACTTCATGGGAGGCGTGGGCATCGGAACCCTTCTCGTAGGTGAGGCCGATCTTGATGGCGTAAGCCATCATTTCCGGATCCGGGTAAGTTTTGCCGTAGTCCGGTTTGTCGATTCCGGCAAAATTGTAATCAAGGGTGTACCCGCTCTCCTTCACCTTATCCAACAGCAGCTTCCAGTCGATTGGATCGCTGACGCTGTAAGCTTTTTGGAACTTATGGATCAGATTGATGTGCCCGATTTTTTTCGGGGTCAATTCTCCATACGGAAGTGCCAAAGCTTTTTTGACTGCCGCTTCGTAAAGGCTGTAGAGCGTTTCGTAGCCGATTTCTGCACCTTTTTGCGTGAACGATTCGCGGTCCAAGTCGATGCAGAAGTATTCTTCCGGCGCGAGCTGCACGAAATGCACGCTCAGAATCGAGTGGGGGACGGTCTCCGGGTATTTTTCCAGGAAGGCGCGTGTTTCCGTTTCTTTTCCTTCCAGATAATCCAATTCAAAACCGGCATGGATTTCGATGCTGCCTTGATACTTCTTGGCAAGGGCGCGGACTTCGGAAAGGTAGGCATCGACATCTTCAGGACGCATCGAACTGTCTTTGTCCGGAAGCGGATCTTCCATCGGTAAAGGGGCGTGTTCCGTGAATGTGAGGGACTCGAGGCCGGCCTCGATGGCAACCTTCACATAATTTTCCAATGCATCGGATGAACCGTGCAGGCAATAGGGGGTATGGACGTGTCTGTCGCTGAGCATCTTCTATCTTCCTTCCTTCGTAAAGTGTCATCATTTTAGGATACAATGTGGCGGCTTTCTATGGTATGATAACACCAACGTCTAATGGTATTCTAACGATATTCTAAGGATAACAGATGGACTATCAAAAAGAAATGGGAGTGAGACAGTTTGGACGAAATGATGACGAATGAATCGTTGCTAGCGAAGAAACAAAGAGAGATGGGGTTTCTCCATCATTTCCACCACTTAGGGTACGATCTGATAGACCTGGGAGTCGTAGAGAAATTTGAGTGGACACAACTGTCTCATGATGACTTGCATCTGATGCTGAACCGGCATAAATGGCAAAGCGGCGATAAACTTTTCGCCCTGCGCAGTGACTGGACGAATGCCATCGTGAGATACCGCAAGCAGTACCATTTACGCGCCGATAAAATAGCCTATTCCGGCCCGGTCTATTCGCTGCTGAAAGAGCGTCACCAATTGGGTGTGGAAACATTTACCGACTCGATTCCGAAACAGATCGAGGTTTTGGGCGATATGATCACCTTCATGGAGAAGGAATTGGACCTTTCCTTATCGGTTGCGGTAGTCAGCCATAACAAATTACTGAAAAAAATTCTGAGCCCGCGGGAGTTGGAAGATCCTTCCGTCCGCAAGTTCATCTGCGAAAGAAACCAGGATGCCTTGAAGCATCGTTTGGGTGCGGACCATCCGCTGATCGGTTTGATGGACCAAGCACCTACGGAACAGGCCGGCTATCTGAAGGAAAACTATCCTGAACTGACCGGACATTTGAATGAACTGGCGGAATGGGAAGCGACGCTGAAAAGCAAGAACGTGGATTACGTCTACGCGGATATGCTGGCATTGCCGAACCAATCTTATTACAAGGGAATCTTTATCCAGCTATACGGAGAAAACCAAACGGAACCCGTAGCATCGGGCGGTCAATACACAAGCTCTTCCAAAGCATTCGGAATGGCCATCAACAATTAACGGAGGGAAAAAATGATTACTATCGCGCTATCAAAAGGCAGACAGCTTAAGGATTTTATCCAATACTTGGATGAAATCAACCTGACGGAATGGTCGACAGCATTGAAGTCCGTTTCTCGGGAATTGGTCATTCAGACAAAAGACACCCGCTTCATCTTGGTTAAAGGGGAAGATGTGCCCGTATATGTGGAGGAAGGGATCGCGGATCTGGGCATCACCGGAAGCGATATTTTGATCGAGCAGAACTGCAACATCAACAATCTGATGGATCTGCCTTTCGGTTATTGCCATTTCGCCATCGCCAGCAAAGAGAAGAAAGACGTTTATCCAGTAGTTGCGACGAAGTACGTGAACTTCACCAGACAATATTTTGATTCCATCAAGCAACCCGTGAAGATCATCAAGCTGAATGGGTCCGTAGAATTGGCCGCTACCATCGATATGGCGGACGCGATCATGGATATCGTCCAATCCGGCAAAACGCTGCATGATAATGGGTTGAGCGAGCAGGTCCGGCTTGATGACATAAACGCACGCCTGATTTCGAACAAGCATGCTTATTTCTCCAAATATGATGAAATCCAGACTATAATCAACCAATTGAAGGTGACGAATAATGTACACAACTAAAACGTTCAAGGAAGCTTACAAAACAAAAAACACGATCGACTTTTCGAAGACGCAAGCCGTTATGGAAATCATCCAGACGGTCCAGGAAAAAGGCGATGCGGCTCTGTTCGAATACGCAAAACGTTTCGATGGGGCGGACATCACGGAATTGGAAGTGCCGCGGAGCGTCATCAAGGAAGCCTATGACACCTTGGATGCGGACTTGCGCGCTGCTTTGGAGGAAGCCCGCGACAACATCACGGTCTACCAAGAAAGCATCAAATGGCAACAGTCTCCGGCAGGGGAACTGTACCAGAAAATCCATCCATTGAACAAAGTCGGCATTTATGTGCCGGGCGGCAAAGCGAGTTATCCTTCCACAGTCCTGATGACTGCCGTATTGGCTAATGTAGCCGGCGTAAAGGAAACGATCGTCGTGACCCCTCCGCAAAAGACCGCCATCAATCAGGCAACCTTGGCCGCTTGCTATATCTGCGGCGTGACCCACGTTTATCAAGTAGGCGGCGCCCAAGCCGTTGCTGCCTTAGCTTACGGTACGGAAACGATTCCGCGCGTCGACAAAATCGTCGGACCCGGGAACCAATATGTCGCCTTGGCCAAAAAATTGGTCTACGGAGATGTCGGCATCGATTCGATTGCCGGACCATCCGAAATCGTCGTAGTCGTAGACGAAACGGCGAACAACGAATGGGTTGCCATCGACCTGCTGGCGCAAGCCGAGCATGATGAATTGGCCCGCACTTTCCTTGTCTGCGACAACGAAGAGAAATTGGCCGCCATCGAAGCCGAGCTGCTTGTCCAAAAAGCGAAACAAAGCCGCATCCAAGTCATCGAGGAAAGTTTGAAACACAACCACTTCCCGATTTTGACGAGCGGAAAAGAAGAGAACATCGAAGTCGTGAATCTGATCGCAGGCGAGCACGTCTCGATCCAGACAAAAGACGCAGAAGATTACATAGATGCCATCGAAACAGCCGGAGCGATCTTCATCGGCGAATATTCGCCTGAAGCGATCGGGGATTATGTTGCCGGCCCTAGCCACGTGCTGCCGACCGGAGGCAATGCCCGCTTTGCGAACGGTTTGTCCGTAAACGACTTCCTGCGCCCGAACTCTGTCTTGAACCTGAAGAAAGAAACGTTCCGCAAAATGGCTCCGGCCGGGATGCTGATTGCGACCGAAGAGTCACTACAAGCCCACCACGATTCCTTGGCTGTCAGAATGGGGGACGACAAATGATCCGCATCAACAAAAATGAGAGTCCCATCCGTGCGCTGACAAATGAAGAAATTGCGGAAATAGCTGTAGCGACGCGCTTCCAGGAGTATACGGACGATGCCATCGACCGCCTGACGGAAGCGTACGCCGCTTTCCACGGCGAAGATCCAGCCCTGATCGCTTTTGCCAACGGATCGGATGAATGGATCCAGAAGTGCACAATCCTTTTGGGGGACGGCCCGATCCTGATGCTGGAACCGGATTTCGTGATGTACGAAGAGTATGCCGCACAATTCCAACGCGAAATCATCAAAGTGCCGTGCCGAGCGGATTATTCCTTTGACTATGAACAAGTGTATGCCGTCATCGAGAAGGAAAAGCCTGCTTATTTCATCGTTTCGCAACCGAACAATCCGCTGGGCGGGCTGCACCCTGCAGCTTTCATCCAAAAGACGGCGGATTTGTTGGCTGAATCCGGCGGCTATCTGATTTTGGACGAGGCTTACATGGATTTCGTGGACAACCCACCGGCTCGTCCGGTCGGTGACCACGTCATCCTTTTGCGTACCTTGTCAAAAATATACGGCTTGGCCGGTCTGCGCATCGGCATCGCCAGTTCGACTGAGAAGACGATGCAGTTGTTGAACTCCATCGCGCATCCGTATCCGCTCAATACTTTATCTTTGAGCATAGCGGCCTACTTGCTGGAGCATCCGGAACGGCTGAGGGCCTTTATGGCTGATCAGCGCCGGCTTTCCGCCAAATTGAAGAAAATATTCAATGAAGGCGTAGGGGATATTCTTTCCGTGCTGCCGAGCGAAACGAATTTCGTCTTCACTTACGGTGAATTGGCGCCTGATTTGGGCCAATGGATCATCGACCACGGCTATCAGCCGCGCACCTATGAAAAATCAGGTATCCCGTGCATCGAAACGGCTGTCCGTTACTCGATCGCCACGGATGAACAGTTGGATGCCTTAGCCGAAATCATCAGAGAATGGAGAGAACAGCTGTGAGCGTATCAAAAGAGCGCATTACCAAAGAAACGAAAATCGCCATCACCTTGAAACGAGGGTTGGAACCTTCCGTCATCAACACAGGTGTGGGCTTCTTGAATCATATGTTGGATCTGTTCGCTTTCCATGGCCACTTCGTTTTGGATGTGCAGGTGGACGGCGACACGGATGTGGACGATCACCACACAACCGAGGATGTCGGCATCGTCTTGGGGCAGTTATTGGCTGAACTGGGTCAGGACAAAGGGGCGATCAACCGCTACGGGAGTGCCTATGTGCCGATGGATGAAACCTTGGCCCGTTCCGTCATCGACATCAGCGGCCGCCCTTATCTGAGCTTCAATGCCGCGTTTTCGAAAGAGAAAGTGGGCAGCTTTGATGTGGAGCTGGTTGAAGAATTTTTCCACGGGTTGGTCATCAATGCCCGTTACACGGCACATATCGACTTGATCCGCGGCGGCAACACGCACCATGAAATCGAAGCCGTCTTCAAAGCTTTTGCGCAAAGCCTGCGCATCGCGATGGCCGATTCAGATGTGCAGCGCTTGCCTTCCTCAAAAGGAGTGATCGAATGATAGCAATCGTTGATTATGGTTTGGGGAACATCGCGAACCTGACGAACGCCATCCGTTTTCTGGGCTATGAAACGGTCCTGACGCATGACGAAGCAGAATTGCGCAAGGCGGACGTCATCGTCCTGCCGGGCGTGGGACATTTCAAGGATGCCATCGAGCGGATCGATGCGATCGGTTTGCGGGAACTGCTGACTGAATTGGAGCAGACAAAGCCGTTCATCGGCATCTGTCTCGGGATGCAACTCCTGTTCCAACACAGCGAAGAAGGCGATGTCGATGGTTTAGGCTTTTTGCCGGGCGAAGTGAAATACATCGTCAGCGACTTGCCGGTTCCGCATTTGGGCTGGAACAATCTGCATTCAAGCCAACCAGGCTTGGACAAGGATGTCTATTTCATCCATTCCTACAAGGTAGTGACCGACGAAAATGTTGTGGCAACGGCGGATTATGGTCAGGAAATCGTGGCGATCGTCCAGAAGGATAACGTCATCGGCATCCAGTTCCACCCGGAAAAAAGCGGGGATTACGGTCTGGAAATTTTGAACCAAGCTTTGCAAGGGGGATGGAAATAAATGATAGAGATTTGGCCGGCGATCGACTTGATCGACAACAAGAGTGTCCGTCTGACCGAAGGGGACTACGGCACGAAAGAAGAAATGCAGCGCACGCCTCAGGAAGCCATCGCTTTTTATGCGCAATATGAACAAGTGAAACGCATCCATATCGTGGATCTGATGGGCGCCTTGAACCAAAAACCGGAAGAGACACCGTTCATCGAGCAACTGTTGCAACAGAGCGCATTGCCTGTCGAAATCGGCGGGGGCATCCGTTCCGAAGAAACCATCAAGCACTATTTCGAAAAAGGCGCCAGCTATGTGATCGTCGGGACGAAAGGGCTGCAGGATCTGCCATGGTTGGCTGAGATGACGGCGAAATATCCCGGCAAGATCTACTTGGGTCTGGATGCTAAAGGCGAACTGGTAGCTGTGAACGGTTGGACCGAAACGGGCCGCCAAACCATCTATGATGTCGTGGAAGCGACGAATCCGATGGCCTTGGGTGGCATCATCTATACGGATATCTCGAAAGACGGCAAGATGGCCGGACCGAACTTTGAGTTGACGGGCAAGCTTGTCGAACTTTCGACCCATCCCATCACCGCATCAGGCGGCGTCCGCAACATCGAAGACATCAAAAAATTGGAAGCTTTGGGTGTGGCGGCAGCAATCGTCGGCAAAGCGGCCAATACGGATGCCTTCTGGGAGGGCTTGGCATGATAAAGAAACGGATCATTCCCTGCCTGGATGTGAAGGACGGTACCGTCGTAAAAGGGATCCAATTCAAGGGATTGCGTGAAATCGGCGATCCGGTCGAACTGGCGAAGCGCTACAATGCTTTGGGTGCGGATGAACTTGTCTTTCTGGACATCTCCGCAACCGAAACCGGGCACAATCTGATGATCGATGTCATCCGCAAAACGGCGCAACAGCTGTTCATCCCGATGACGATCGGCGGCGGCATCAAGTCGACGGATGACATTTCCCGTTTGCTCAATGCCGGAGCAGATAAAGTAAGCCTAAATTCATCAGCATTGGCGAATCCGCAGCTGATCAAGGAAGCAAGCGACAAGTTCGGCAGCCAATGCATCTGCATCGCTGTTGATGCGAAATGGGAAGCCGATAAAGAGGAATGGTATTGCTATACCCACGGCGGCAAAAAACGGACCGACATCAAGACGTTGGACTGGGTGCAGCAGGTTGAAGCGCTGGGGGCCGGCGAATTATTGGTCACCAGCATGGATTATGACGGCATGAAGCAAGGCTTCGATCACCGTTTGCTGAACAAAATCCAAGCCTTGGTATCGATCCCGGTCATCGCTTCCGGAGGCGGCGGCAATGCCCAGCATTTCGCCGACTTGTTCAAGGAAACGGATGTATCGGCTGGATTGGCAGCTTCCATCTTCCATGATGAAGAAGTGTCGATCGCCGAAGTGAAAGAATGCTGCACGGAGAATGGAGTGGATATGCGCAATGTCTAAATACGATGCACTAGTGCCTGATTTTTCGAAAGGGTTATTGACTGTCGTTCTTCAGCACTTTACGAACAAAAATGTTTTGATGGTCGGCTTCATGAATGAAGAGGCCTTCGAATTGACGAAACGGGACGAGGTTGTCTGGTTCTTTTCCCGAAGCAAGGACAGACTCTGGAAAAAAGGCGAGTCCAGCGAGCATTATCAGTTCGTGAAGGACATGTATCTGGACTGCGATCAGGATGCGTTGCTGATCATGATCGACCCGGCCGGTCCGACTTGCCACCGCAACACGGAAAGCTGTTTCGATGTCCCGGTTGCCTTTGGTCTGGATGACTTGGAAGAGACCATCCGCCAACGCGCTGTCGGACATGATGAAAAATCCTACACGAACTATTTGTTGGACAAAGGTACAGATAAAATTGCCAAGAAATTCGGCGAAGAGGCTTTTGAAGTCGTCATCGGCGCAAAAAACCACGACAAAGAAGAAGTCGCCAACGAAACGGCAGACTTGCTTTATCACCTTGGCGTACTCCTGTACGACCAAGGCGTCGACGTAGCCGATGTGACCAAAGTCCTAATCGAACGCCACCAAAAGAAAAACAACTTCAAAGGCGAACGAAAAGATGTAGATAATTACTAGGATACGATGAATCCCAAATTCTGCTTTATCCGATAACCGGAGCTATCCCTTGACATAAGGGCCAGTTTCGGTTATTTTTTGTCTTGAAGAGAGTGGTTTCCATATCAAATGAAAATGGGGCGATGATGATGAACGTATTGGCTGTTGAACTGTCTCTGCGGCTGTTTGATTCCAATTCTTTGAAGGATAAGCGCAGCGTTGTGAAAAGCATCCTTGCCAAGATGCATCAACGTTACAATGTCAGCATTGCGGAAGTATCGGCACAAGATATGTTGAACCAAGCCGTCATCGGCTTGGCGGTTGTCAACAGCTCACGGGTCCTCTGCCAACAAATCGTGGATAAAATCATTCAGGAAATCGAATCGAATTACCCTGTGGAAATCTACCAAATCAACGAAATCGAATAAGAAGCTGAAGGAGCTGTATCAGAACCGGAATAGGATGTTCTGGTTTTGATACAGCCCTTTTTGTATGGGAATTGAATTTATTCTCAGAGATAACCCGCCAAAATCATTTTGGCGCGGGAAAACGTCCGCGGACAGTACGATATAACCCGTCAAAACCCATTTGGCAGGGGAATCCCACCGCCAAACCGCAAAGAATGGGCTGTCTACGTATGTGACAGCCCGTTGATCCGTTATTTGAAGACTTTCAGAAGCTCGTAGCGGAAAGAAATATACGTGTAATTTTGACGATTGTACATCTCGCGCGCCGTATCCGCTGCATCAGCCACCAAAAGGACGGTCTTCCCGTCGGCATGCTCCATCACGAATTGTTGCAGCGCCGTTCCGATCCCTTTGCACCGGGAATCTATGCCGACGTAGAAATTGTCGATTTCAATGCTGTCCTCTTTCAGATAAAGGTCGATGGAACCGACCGCTTCATCGGAGCATAGGGCCACGATGGGACGGAAGGCCGGATTTTCGAATTTAGCTTGGGTGTAGGGTTGCTTCTGTTTCGCGAATTCCTCGCTGACTTCCTTGTCTGCCCGTGCGGACAAAGCCAGATAGGCACTGCGGTTATTGGCGTTCACCCATTCCACTCTGACGTCTGAAGGCGTTTCATCAACCCGCGTCGGCACAAAGGTTCCGGGAGGGGCCGCGTACAGCTCCAATACATCCAGGCTGAAGTCGTTCGATCCCAGATAGGAAATGATTGGCTGCGGAATTTCGCAATCTTCGGGCCAAATGAACTTTATGAAATCCTGGCCATATTTTTGGTGCTCTGATTTCAAATAGGCTTCCGTCTCCACGAATTCAGCGAAGGTGGGGACGCGATGGAAAATCACGTAATTCTCGATGTGCATGAAAAAAGCTTCTTCATTGCGATGGTGCGTGTACAGAGAGGTTTCTTTGACTATGGACTTGCTGTGTTCGATATCCTTGAAAGAAAAGGTCATTTTTGGACTCCTTAAAAAGAAAAATTGATGCACGCTTCAAGATATGATAGCATAGGAAAGGAATTTGTTACAATAAGCCGAAACAGGATAAGCGGCGGAATCGCTGGAAACACATGCCAAAAGCAGCGGCGTGTGCTCCGCGTTCGACCATTATCAAGTGTTTGCGCTTATGTTTTTTAGTAGATAGGAGATATAAATGAGAGATTATCAAAAATTGTACGAGAACATAAAGGCTTTTCATAAATTGAAACCTTGGGACAAAATGAAAGACACGGACGTCGTCGGAATCAAATATTCCGATCGTAAGGAACCTGTATTCTTTGCTTTGGATGGGCTGGATGAGGACAGCATCGGACTGAGCGTGTTCAGGGATGTTTCGGAATACATCCTCTATTTGGATCTGCTGGAGTCGGAGTTCACGGAAGCGGATGGCATCGGGGAATACACCGAAAAGCTGAAGAACATCAGACTTGAATTCGTCGACCGAAGCAAACTGGAAGAAATCGACTATAACCGCATCCGCACAACGGATGTCAAATTCCGCGGCAAGAAAGCTTGGCCGGAACTGCTGGATTTTACGCCAGGCTTTGTTCCTTGGTCGGCTACCGAAGAGGACATCGCTCTTTTTGAGCGGGTACTGGAGAGCTTTTTGGAAATGTTCCCCACCTACAGCAAACTGGACTTTGACAAGTCCTTTGCGGCAGATGACGTTCCGACGCGCTACTATTACCAAGCCGGAACAAAGGACAGCGTTTGGAAATTGAAAGAAGAACATATCCTCGCGTTCCTGACTGGCGGCGAATTGACGAAAGGCCCATACGATCTGATGCTTTCCCAGTTCGAAATCCGTCGTCTGATGATGGAGAAGAAAAACTTCCTGAGAAACACCTTCGAAGTAGATTTGTTCTATTTACCGCAACCAATCACCTTCAAAGAAGGGGAACGGCCGCGTTTTGTGAAGATGATGGCCATCGCGGATAAAAAATCAGGTGAAGTGCTGCTGGCGACTGTGCTGACTTCCGACAAATCACGCGATATCCAATTCGAACTATACAAATACCTGTTTGAAGCGAAAGTCTTCCCTGCAAAAATCGAGATGCGCGGCGACAGCGTGTTGGAAACCTACGAAATGTTGGTTCCCTTGTTGGATGAGCTGGACATCGCACACAGCGAAAAGAGCAAATTACGCAAAATCGAGGCATTCCGCAAAAGCCTTGCGGAAGATATCTTCTAAATAAACAGCCTGTTTTTCTGAAATAAGCATCACAAAAAAACAAAACAATTTTGCGTTCCGTAAAATTGTTTTGTTTTTTGTTTTTTTCAAAATAAATGGTAAAATGGTTAAGAAGAAAAGACAACGAACTAATGCACGCCTCAGAGCTTATTTTGTTCCGGATAAAGGGGTTTTTACGTGTTCAATCAAGAGAATGTGAAGTTACTGACGAATACAGAGTTAAAGGTATACGAGTACATCGTACAGCATACCCAAAAAGTCATCCGTATGAGCGTTCGCGAGATAGCTTCCGAGACCCATGTATCGCCGGCGACGGTTACGCGGACCATCAGCAAGCTGGGTTTCGAAAACATCTGGGAGTGCAAACTGCATCTGAAGGAAATGGACAACCGCAAACACAATAAGAAGGTGTTTGAAACTTCCGAAATCGTCGAAGAGTTTTTCAGCCGTTCCATGCAATCGGAATACGAAGAAAAAATACAAGCTGCAGTCGAAATGATAGCCAATTCCGACGTTGCGCTCTTTTTCGGCATCGGCACATCGGGCCTGATTGCTGCCTATGCGTCCCGACAGTTTTCAAACTTGGGTCAAAGCACTTTCCATATCCAAGATCCCTACTATCCATTTCACTTGATCAGCCGGCAATATACGAACACGGTGGCAATTGTTTGTTCCGTGTCAGGAGAAACAGAAATCATGTTAAGGAAAGTGGGAGATCTGAAGAGTCTGGGGAGCAAAATCATCAGCATCACGAATTCCTCCACCAATTCATTGGCCAGACAGTCAGATATCAACTTTGCCTATCACCTGACTCCTGAATATGTCGACGAAGAGGTCAACGTGACTTCCCAACTGCCGGTCGTGTTTTTGATTGAAACACTGGCAAGACGCAATTATAACTACATGCAACAAATGCTTAACAATAAGCTTTAACAGAGGGTTAAGTTGAAACAAAACGTTTCTTTTCTGAAACATCATTCCAAAAGCTGATTATTGTTCCTTTAATGCATGTAACTGTTTACATTTCGTTCACAAACTCTATAATAAGCTTATATTGAAAAACAGAAAGCGCATTCGCGATCTGGAAACGACTCTTTTTGAAAAGAAGAGAGTTCGCTTTTGAAAGATATGTAACCGCTTAAAGACAGTCGGCTTCCTGAGTGGAAATCGATAGGGAAGGAATGAGAGTATGTATCATAAGAAATTGAAACCTTTTAAAGAAGATTTTTTATGGGGATCCGCAACCAGCGCATATCAAGTTGAAGGCGCTTGGAACGAAGACGGAAAAGGACCATCTGTTCAGGACGCGAAGGAAATCGTTCCCGATACTTCCGATTTTAAAGTAGCTACTGACCATTACCACCACATGCAGGAAGATATCGCATTGTTGGCTGAGATGGGATTCAAAACCTATCGCTTCTCGATTTCATGGTCACGGGTCATTCCGGACGGTGACGGAGAAGTCAATCCGAAAGGACTTCAGTTCTACAGCGATTTGATTGATGAATGTCTGAAATACGGTATCGAACCGTTAGTGACGGTCTACCACTTTGACTTGCCGCAAGGACTTGCTGAAAAAGGTGGCTGGGAAAACCGCGCCACAATCGATGCTTTTGTCCGCTACTGCGATGTCCTCTTCGATAACTTAGGAGACCGCGTCAAATTATGGCTGACGATCAATGAACAGAACATGATGATTCTTCACGGCGCTGCAGTCGGTACAGGTGAGAGCACCTTGAAATCCTTGTACCAACAAAACCACCACATGCTTGTTGCGCAAGCGATGGTGATGAACAACTGCCACGAAAAATTACCGCATGTGAAAATCGGACCGGCACCGAACATTTCGGCCGTCTATCCGAAATCGAACAACCCAGCGGATGTCCAAGCAGCCGATCTGTATACCGCAATCCGTAACTGGCTTTATCTCGATATCGCCGTGTATGGTGTATACAATCACCAAGTGTGGGCTTACCTGGAAGAAAATGATGCATTGCCTGATATGGAGCCGGGTGATTTGGAGATACTGAAATCCGCGGAATGCGATTTCATCGCCTTCAACTACTACAACAGCTCGACTGTTCAAGCCTATCCGGCCGGAACGGAACGCGCAACAGGCAAAAAAGATCAGCAATTATCAGATAGCCAAGAAGGATTCTTCGCAGGATCCGACAATGAGCATCTTCCTTATACTGAATTCGGTTGGCAGATCGATCCCACTGGATTCCGCACGACGATTAACCAAATTTACTCTCGTTATCGTAAACCCCTGATCGTTACTGAAAACGGTTTAGGCGGTATTGATAAGCTGGAAGATGGGAAGGTCCATGATCACTATCGGATCGACTATCTCCGCAACCATATCGAACAGATGAACCTGGCTGTTACGGATGGAGCAGATGTGTTCGGTTATTGCACATGGAGTGCGATCGACCTAATCAGCACCCACCAAGGGTTCCGCAAGCGTTATGGCTTTGTTTACGTCAACCGGGAAGACTTCGATCTAAAAGATCTGAAGAGATACCGGAAAGATAGTTTCTATTGGTATAAAGGAGTGATCGCGTCAAACGGGGAAAAACTGGAAGGTTAGAGGTAGAAAGCAAGAAGAGTTTTTCGCACCATCCGTTGTTGATAAAGAACAGCGGCAAGTGAATGCGGAAGACGAAGGCGCCATTGTTCTGAGACTGACTGGCAGAATCCGGACAAGCAATCATATCAATTTATTTTACTGTTTTTGAAGACGGCACGCTGTCTTCACAAGTGTTCTAACAGAGGAGGATTTTATTATGGATAAATTCTTAGATACATTACAAGAAAAATTAGGACCAATTGCTTATAAATTAAACGAAAACCGTTACCTTTCAGCAATCAAGAGCGGGTTCTTCGGAGCAATGTCCCTACTGATCATCGGATCGATTTTCCTATTATTCGCTAACTTACCGATTCCTGGTTATGCAGATATGATGGCTGGCGTCTTCGGCGCTAACTGGACGCAATTCTTCATGGTACCTTACAACATGACAATGAACATCATGACATTATTCGTTATGATCGGGATTTCCCAAGACTTGTCAAAACACTATGGCTTGGATGATCTGGCAGGAATCATCTACGGTATCGTTGGATTCCTTATCTTGACTCCAACATTATTGAGTGCTGAAAACGCATCAGGAATCCCAATGGGTAACTTGAGCGCAAGCGGATTGTTCCTTGGTATGATGAGTGCTGTATTCGCAGTCGAAATCATCCGTTGGGTATTGGCTCGCGGCTGGAAATTAAGCATGCCTGATTCAGTGCCATCAAACGTTGCAAAATCATTTGACGCTTTGATCCCTGGATTGTTCGTCATCCTGATCTTCAACATCTTGCGTATGGTATTCGCTTTGACACCTTACGAAACAGCTCAATCATTCATCTTCGAAATCATCCAAGCGCCACTGACTAGCTTAGGTGCAACTTTACCTGCAACTGTCTTGGTACTGATTTTGGAAACACTTTTGTTCTCATTCGGTCTTCACGGTCCAAACATCTTGGGTGCTGTAATGCAACCAATCTGGTTGACTCTGACTGCAGAAAATGCAGAAGCTTACGCTGCAGGTTCTGAATTGCCGAACATCGTCAACTACCAATTCTATGCAAACTTCATCAAACTCGGTGGTGCCGGTTCAACATTAGGTTTAGCATTGCTATGCTTATTCGTAGCCAGATCGACTCAATTCAAAACACTCGGAAAATTAGCAATCGGACCTGGATTGTTCAACATCAATGAGCCATTGATCTTCGGTATGCCAATCGTATTGAACCCAATCTTGATGATTCCATTCATCTTGACTCCGGTAATCTTGGCTATCCTTACTTACTTCGTGATGAGCATCGGTCTGGTTCCTCTTACTAACGGGGTAAACATTCCTTGGACAACTCCTCCACTATTCTCTGGTTTCTTGATCAGCGGATGGAGAGGTGCTGTATGGCAAATCGTCGAAACAGTCATCAGTGCTGCAATCTTCTACCCATTCTTCAAAATCGAAGACAACAAAGCATACAGTGTTGAAATCGGTGAAGTTGAAGCTGATGCTTCAGGAAACGTAGTAGCATAATCAAATAGCCTCACAATGAGCCCCTTTTATAGGGGCTCAAATATATATAAGGGTGGAGAAAATATTATGGCAGACAAAACAATCATGTTAGTATGTGCAGCTGGAATGAGCACCAGCTTACTTGTATCAAAAATGCAAAAAGCGGCGGCAGCGCAAGGATTGGACGCTGATATTTTCGCAGTATCCGCTTCAGAAGCAGACGCACATTTGGCTAAGAAAAAAATCGACGTTCTGATGTTGGGACCTCAAGTTAAATACATGAAGAAACAATTCGAAGATAAAGTTGCCGGAACGGACACAAAAATGGATGTCATCAACATGCAGGACTACGGCATGATGAACGGCGAAAAAGTATTGAAAACAGCTCTTACTTTGATGGGCGAATAATAAAAACACTAAGGAGTTCTATAACATGGCAGAACCAAAAAACCTAGATGTCATCATGCAATTGATCATGCATGGGGGCGATGCAAAAGGAAATGCGATTGAAGCGATCGAAGCGGCAAAAGCAGGAGACTTTGCATTAGCAAACGAAAAAATCAGCGAATCGGAAAAAGCATTGGTGGAAGCCCACCATGCGCAGACCGGTCTGTTGACACAAGAAGCATCAGGCGATGCAGTGGAACTGTCGTTATTGATGGTCCACGGACAAGATCATTTGATGACTTCGATCGCATTCAAAGACTTGGCGAAAGAAATCGTCGAAATCTATGAGAAAATCGCAAAATAGTCACTGATCACCAAACATAGATGGACCATAAATCGCTCATATGATTTATGGTCCATTTTGTATTTTGTAAAGCAGAAACAAACTAAACAGAAAGCGGGTCATACTATGCAACACAAAAAACTGAAGGATTTTCCGGAAGGCTTCTTATGGGGTTCTGCCTCGGCCGCCTATCAAGTCGAAGGGGCTTGGGATGAAGATGGGAAAGGCGCATCTGTCTGGGATACCTTTGTCAGGATTCCCGGCAAGACGTTTAAGGGGACGAACGGGGATGTAGCGGTTGATCACTACCACCGATTCAAAGAGGATGTCGCGCTGATGGCTGAACAGGGGCTGAAGGCTTATCGTTTCTCGATTGCCTGGAGCCGCATCTTCCCGCACAACATGCAGGAAGTGAACGAAAAAGGCCTGCAGTTTTATGATGACCTGATCGATGAGTTGCTGGCGAATCATATTGAACCGGTTGTCACGTTGTATCATTGGGATATCCCGCAATATCTGCAGGACGAGTATCTGGGATGGGAATCCCGCCAGATAATCGAAGACTTTACCACTTACGCAGAAACTGTGTTCCGGAGATACGGCGACCGGGTCAATTATTGGGTATCCTTGAACGAACAAAATGTCTTCATTTCCCATGGATACTTGATGGCGACCCATCCGCCGGCAGTGAAAGATCCGAAACGGATGTACCAAGCCAACCATCATGCAAATTTAGCGAATGCATCGGCCATAAAAAAATACCGTTCGCTTGGATTGCAAGGGAAAATCGGTCCGAGTTTCGCTTATTCGCCAGGCTATCCTATTGATGCCCGGCCCGAGAATGTTTTGGCGGCGGAGAACTTCGATGAACTGAATGCTTATTTTTGGATGGATGTCTATGCCAAGGGGGAGTACCCTTCGGTCATCTGGAATTGGTTGGAAGAGAATGATTTGTTGCCCGAAACGCTGCCGGAAGATTTTGAGGTATTGAAAGCCGGTAAACCGGATTTCATGGGCGTGAATTATTATCAGACATCAACTGTTGCCGCGAACCCATTGGATGGCGTCGGCATCGGGACGCCGAACTATTCCGGCGAAAAGGGAAGTACGGAAAGAGGCGGGACTCCAGGCGTCTTCAAAGAAGTGCTGAATCCATTCGTCGAAAAAACCAATTGGGATTGGGATATCGATCCAGTTGGGCTACGGATTGCCTTGCGTCGGATCAACAGCCGCTACGGATTGCCGATATTGATAACCGAAAACGGATTGGGCGAATACGACAAGCTTGAAGACGGAGAGATCCATGACCAATACCGGATCGACTATTTGAACGACCACGTCAAAGCGGTTCAGGAAGCCATCACGGATGGGGTCACAGTGCTTGGCTACTGCACTTGGAGCTATACCGATCTGTTGAGTTGGTTGAATGGTTATCAAAAGCGCTATGGTTTTGTATATGTAGACCGCGATGAAGACAGTCCGAAAGAATTGAAACGCTACAAAAAGGCCAGCTATTACTGGTACAAAGAGGTCATAGAACAAAACGGCAAGAACCTGAAGTAGGGTCTTTCCTTCGCGGAAGCGAAAAGAAAGCGATTTTCTGAAAACGTTTGTAAATTTATGTAAGTGTTTTCGACAAACGCTGTCATCTGTGTTATAATAATTGCATATCAAATTAATTTTATGGATGGAGAGAATGAATATGGCAGATAAAACAATCATGTTAGTATGTGCAGCTGGAATGAGCACCAGCTTACTTGTATCAAAAATGCAAAAAGCGGCGGTGGCACAAGGATTGGACGCTGATATTTTCGCAGTATCCGCTTCAGAAGCAGATGCACACTTGGCTAAGAAAAAAATCGACGTTCTGATGTTGGGACCTCAAGTTAAATACATGAAAAAACAATTCGAAGATAAAGTAGCCGGCACTGATACAAAAATGGATGTCATCAACATGCAGGACTACGGCATGATGAACGGCGAAAAAGTATTGAAAACAGCTCTTACTTTGATGGGCGAATAATAAAAACACTGAAGGAGTAACTCTAATGGCAGAACCAAAAAACCTAGATGTCATCATGCAATTGATCATGCATGGGGGCGATGCAAAAGGAAATGCGATTGAAGCGATCGAAGCGGCAAAAGCAGGAGACTTTGCATTAGCAAACGAAAAAATCGGCGAATCGGAAAAAGCATTGGTGGAAGCCCACCATGCACAGACCGGTCTGTTGACACAAGAAGCATCAGGCGATGCAGTGGAACTGTCGTTATTGATGGTGCACGGACAAGATCATTTGATGACGTCGATCGCATTCAAAGACTTGGCGAAAGAAATCGTCGAAATCTACGAGAAAATCAGTAAATAACAAATCAAATGCAAACGGATATTCGGCGAAAACCGGATATCCGCTTTTTTATTCGTGTTTATTTGCTTCGCACTCTAATGAAGGAATGCATAAACGAAATCATTTATTCGGCCGTATGGACTTTTCTCTGCTAAAAAGTGTTGACAACAGTAGGTGCCGGGTGGTAGTATTTAGAAGTTGTCCACGAGAGCAAAGAAAACAATTGAAAAAAATTGTTGACATGCAATCGTGTGGGTGATAAGATATAAAAGTTGCTGCTTCGAGCGGTCGTCAGTAAATATTTTTGAAAAATATTTCAAAAATGGCTTGACGGATAAACGAAGCCGTGCTAATATAAATAAGCAATCACGTAACACGTGATACACGATTGACCTTTGAAAACTGAATAAAGAATGAACGAACCAAATGTGCAAGGAGCTTAGACTTCGGTCGAAGCAAACGAAGACGATACTTAGTATCGCAAACATAAAGTCAGCAAGAAATTAAGAGCTATCAGCTTAACATGTAGGATTTCTGTACAAGAGTCCACATTTACATGAGAGTTTGATCCTGGCTCAGGACGAACGCTGGCGGCGTGCCTAATACATGCAAGTCGAACGGTCTTTTCTATGGAAGCTTGCTTCCACTGAGAAGATAGTGGCGGACGGGTGAGTAACACGTGGGTAACCTGCCCATAAGAGGGGGATAACATCCGGAAACGGGTGCTAATACCGCATAGTTTTCTTGATCGCATGATTGAGAAAGGAAAGACGGCCTTTGTGCTGTCGCTTATGGATGGACCCGCGGCGTATTAGTTAGTTGGTGAGGTAATGGCTCACCAAGACGATGATACGTAGCCGACCTGAGAGGGTGATCGGCCACATTGGGACTGAGACACGGCCCAAACTCCTACGGGAGGCAGCAGTAGGGAATCTTCCGCAATGGACGAAAGTCTGACGGAGCAACGCCGCGTGAGTGAAGAAGGTTTTCGGATCGTAAAACTCTGTTGTCAGAGAAGAACAAGTCGGAGAGTAACTGCTCCGGCCTTGACGGTATCTGACCAGAAAGCCACGGCTAACTACGTGCCAGCAGCCGCGGTAATACGTAGGTGGCAAGCGTTGTCCGGATTTATTGGGCGTAAAGCGAGCGCAGGCGGTTCCTTAAGTCTGATGTGAAAGCCCACGGCTCAACCGTGGAAGGTCATTGGAAACTGGGGAACTTGAGTGCAGAAGAGGAGAGTGGAATTCCATGTGTAGCGGTGAAATGCGTAGATATATGGAGGAACACCAGTGGCGAAGGCGACTCTCTGGTCTGTAACTGACGCTGAGGCTCGAAAGCGTGGGGAGCAAACAGGATTAGATACCCTGGTAGTCCACGCCGTAAACGATGAGTGCTAAGTGTTGGAGGGTTTCCACCCTTCAGTGCTGCAGCTAACGCATTAAGCACTCCGCCTGGGGAGTACGGCCGCAAGGCTGAAACTCAAAGGAATTGACGGGGACCCGCACAAGCGGTGGAGCATGTGGTTTAATTCGAAGCAACGCGAAGAACCTTACCAGGTCTTGACATCCTTTGACAATCCTAGAGATAGGACTTTCCCTTCGGGGACAAAGTGACAGGTGGTGCATGGTTGTCGTCAGCTCGTGTCGTGAGATGTTGGGTTAAGTCCCGCAACGAGCGCAACCCCTATTGTTAGTTGCCAGCATTCAGTTGGGCACTCTAATGAGACTGCCGGTGACAAACCGGAGGAAGGTGGGGATGACGTCAAATCATCATGCCCCTTATGACCTGGGCTACACACGTGCTACAATGGATGGTACAACGAGCAGCAAGACCGCGAGGTCAAGCGAATCTCTTAAAGCCATTCTCAGTTCGGATTGCAGGCTGCAACTCGCCTGCATGAAGCCGGAATCGCTAGTAATCGCGGATCAGCACGCCGCGGTGAATACGTTCCCGGGTCTTGTACACACCGCCCGTCACACCACGAGAGTTTGTAACACCCGAAGTCGGTGAGGTAACCTTTTTGGAGCCAGCCGCCTAAGGTGGGACAGATGATTGGGGTGAAGTCGTAACAAGGTAGCCGTATCGGAAGGTGCGGCTGGATCACCTCCTTTCTAAGGAATATAATGGAATCCTTGCTTGGTTCAATCATTCTTTGTTCAGTTTTGAGAGATCAATCTCTCAAGCAAGAAAATTTGTTCTTTGAAAACTGAATACTACAAAAATAAAGTAAGAAACCTAAACATTTTACCGCGTTTTAAGTTAACTTAAATGAGTTTTTAACGAAATAAGTTAGCAAGCCAGCAATGGCGAGCTTAACCATAGGTTAAGTGAATAAGGGCGCACGGTGGATGCCTAGGCACTAGGAGCCGATGAAGGACGGGACTAACACCGATATGCTCCGGGGAGCTGTAAGTAAGCTTTGATCCGGAGATTTCCGAATGGGGCAACCCAATATCTTTGATAGGATATTACGTTACACTGAATACATAGGTGTATCGAGGAACACGCAGGGAACTGAAACATCTCATTACCTGCAGGAAGAGAAAGAAAATTCGATTCCCTTAGTAGCGGCGAGCGAAACGGGAAAAGCCCAAACCAAAGAGCTTGCTCTTTGGGGTTGTAGGACTGGGACATGAGACTGCAATGGATAGCAGAAGCCAACTGGAAAGTTGCGCAACATAGGGTAATAGCCCCGTATGCGAAATCCAAATCAGCTCTACCAGTATCCTGAGTACGGCGGAACACGAGAAATTCCGTCGGAATCCGGGAGGACCATCTCCCAAGGCTAAATACTCCCTAGTGACCGATAGTGAACCAGTACCGTGAGGGAAAGGTGAAAAGCACCCCGGAAGGGGAGTGAAACAGTACCTGAAACCGTGTGCCTACAAGTAGTCAAAGCCCGTTAATGGGTGATGGCGTACCTTTTGTAGAATGGACCGGCGAGTTACGATTTCATGCGAGGTTAAGTTGAAAAGACGGAGCCGCAGCGAAAGCGAGTCTGAATAGGGCGAATAAGTATGAGGTCGTAGACCCGAAACCAAGTGACCTACCCATGTCCAGGTTGAAGGTGCGGTAATACGCACTGGAGGACCGAACCCACGCACGTTGAAAAGTGCGGGGATGAGGTGTGGGTAGCGGAGAAATTCCAATCGAACTTGGAGATAGCTGGTTCTCTCCGAAATAGCTTTAGGGCTAGCCTCGGATATGCGAATCATGGAGGTAGAGCACTGTTTGGACTAGGGGCCCTTCTCGGGTTACCGAATTCAGATAAACTCCGAATGCCATTGATTTAGATCCGGGAGTCAGACTGCGAGTGATAAGATCCGTAGTCAAAAGGGAAACAGCCCAGACCACCAGCTAAGGTCCCAAAGTATCTGTTAAGTGGAAAAGGATGTGGGGTTGCACAGACAACTAGGATGTTGGCTCAGAAGCAGCCATCATTTAAAGAGTGCGTAATAGCTCACTAGTCGAGTGACCCTGCGCCGAAAATTTACCGGGGCTAAACAGATCACCGAAGCTGTGGATGGAACCTTCGGGTTCCGTGGTAGGAGAGCGTTCTAAGGGCATCGAAGCCAGATCGTGAGGACTGGTGGAGCGCTTAGAAGTGAGAATGCCGGTATGAGTAGCGCAAGACGGGTGAGAATCCCGTCCACCGAATAACTAAGGTTTCCTGGGGAAGGCTCGTCCTCCCAGGGTTAGTCGGGACCTAAGCTGAGGCCGATAGGCGTAGGCGATGGACAACAGGTTGATATTCCTGTACCAGTTGCTTTTGTTTGAGCGATGGAGGGACGCAGGAGGCTAAGGAATGCACACGATCGGAAATGTGTGTCCAAGCAGCAAGTCTGAGAACGAGTGAAATGCTTTTTCTCTCAAGGACAAGCTGTGATGGGGAGCGAAATTTAGTAGCGAAGTTCCTGATGTCACACTGCCAAGAAAAGCTTCTAGTGAGAAAGTAACTGCCCGTACCGCAAACCGACACAGGTAGTTGAGGAGAGAATCCTAAGGTGTGCGAGAGAACTCTCGTTAAGGAACTCGGCAAAATGACCCCGTAACTTCGGGAGAAGGGGTGCTGACCGCAAGGTCAGCCGCAGTGAATAGGCCCAAGCGACTGTTTATCAAAAACACAGGTCTCTGCAAAATCGAAAGATGACGTATAGGGGCTGACGCCTGCCCGGTGCTGGAAGGTTAAGAGGAGAGGTTAGCGCAAGCGAAGCTTTGAATTGAAGCCCCAGTAAACGGCGGCCGTAACTATAACGGTCCTAAGGTAGCGAAATTCCTTGTCGGGTAAGTTCCGACCCGCACGAAAGGCGTAACGATTTGGGCACTGTCTCAACGAGAGACTCGGTGAAATTATAGTACCAGTGAAGATGCTGGTTACCCGCGACAGGACGGAAAGACCCCATGGAGCTTTACTGCAGTTTGATATTGCGTGTTTGTATCACATGTACAGGATAGGTAGGAGCCAATGATACCGGGACGCCAGTCTCGGAGGAGGCAATGGTGGGATACTACCCTTGTGATATGACCACTCTAACCCGCTGCTCTTAGCGAGCAGGGAGACAGTGTCAGACGGGCAGTTTGACTGGGGCGGTCGCCTCCAAAAATGTAACGGAGGCGCCCAAAGGTTCCCTCAGAATGGTTGGAAATCATTCGTAGAGTGTAAAGGCAGAAGGGAGCTTGACTGCGAGACCTACAAGTCGAGCAGGGACGAAAGTCGGGCTTAGTGATCCGGTGGTTCCGCATGGAAGGGCCATCGCTCAACGGATAAAAGCTACCCTGGGGATAACAGGCTTATCTCCCCCAAGAGTTCACATCGACGGGGAGGTTTGGCACCTCGATGTCGGCTCATCGCATCCTGGGGCTGTAGTCGGTCCCAAGGGTTGGGCTGTTCGCCCATTAAAGCGGTACGCGAGCTGGGTTCAGAACGTCGTGAGACAGTTCGGTCCCTATCCGTCGCGGGCGTTGGAAATTTGAGAGGAGCTGTCCTTAGTACGAGAGGACCGGGATGGACACACCGCTGGTGTACCAGTTGTTCTGCCAAGAGCATCGCTGGGTAGCTATGTGTGGACGGGATAAACGCTGAAAGCATCTAAGCGTGAAGCCCCCCTCAAGATGAGATTTCCCATCACTTTAAGTGAGTAAGACCCCTGAGAGATGATCAGGTAGATAGGTTGGGAGTGGAAGTACAGCGATGTATGGAGCGGACCAATACTAATCGGTCGAGGACTTAACCAATTTTTAAAAGAAGAAAACTCAAGCGGTGTTTTCGGGTTCCCTTTAATTTTGTAGATTCAGTTTTGAGAGAACAACGTTCTCTTGAAAAATGTGCGGTGACGATGGCAAGAAGGTCACACCTGTTCCCATCTCGAACACAGAAGTTAAGCTTCTTAGCGCCGATTGTAGTGAAGGGTTTCCCTTTGTGAGAGTAGGACGTTGCCGCGCAAACGAAAAGCAAGCATGCAGGGTATCCCTGATGCTTGCTTTTTTTTTGCATTTTTTCGGGATCACTCCCAGTTATTGATTTTGTTTCCCAAACAGCTGCACAGCGTACAGAAATTCCCCGTCATAATGGACGCCGATGCCTACCTCCAGGAAATCGGGATGAATCATATTCGCGTAATGCCCTTCGCTTTCCACCCATCCATCGAACAAAAATTCGGCCATACCTGCTTCGTCCTTGAAATAGGTCGCCATTGCCAGATTTTCTCCGACCGTTTGATAAGGGTACCAGTAATCATCGGTCTGGATGACCGTGTAAAAATCGGTTCCATCCGGCCGGGTGTGCGAAAATGATGTCTGGGTTTCGATGGCCCGATGATCGGCCGCCGCTTTAAGCGTTTCGTTCTTCGTAAGGGGAAGCAAGCCTTGCTCCAGGCGAAGCTCATTCAGCAAAACCATGATTTTATCTTCCACTAGGGTATAGTCGATTTCATCAGGTCGGGTGAAGGGCGCTATGAGCAGGTCGACGCCTTCAGGGCTTGTCAGCACTTGGATTTTCTCAGCCACATCCGTTTGGACTGCTTGCTCGAGAAACGGGAATTTTTCGTTCAAAGCATTACGGTTTATTCCGTATCCGACCAACAACGCTGCTATGCCAGTGAACAGCAGGCCTCTAATGATTCGCATCCGCACCGCTCCTTTCAGATTTTCGGATAGTTTATTACTGGAAAATATCCAGTAGATTCAAGTATGTTTCCATTATAGTCAATTCTCGGCACAATGTCCTGAAGAAAGTCTGGGATTCGTTTTTTGATCGGTAATTTGCTAAAATGGGGGTAAGAATTGAAAGATGGAAACCTGTTGTGCGGATTGCTGAAGGGGGAATTCCTATGAACAAAAGGTTTGGATTGTTGCTTGTTGCCTGTGTCGGTGTCTTTGCTGCATGCCAAAATGAAACTGAAAGTGCGACCGTAGATTCTTTGGTGAGCGAAGAATCTACGGTTGCTGCCGAGGCTGAGGAAAGTGTAACCAAAACGATCCTTTTTTCAAGAGGTGTAAAGGACGGAATCACCAGAGGCGACAAATATAATTATTTTGCGTTAGAAGGTAGCGCTGAAGGCTATGATCAAGTGACGACCATCATCGAAGGGACGGCTGTCGACTACCGCGAGACGAACAACGTGTGGGAGTTCGATTATCCTTATCAAGGACCTAGTGTAGAAACGGAAATTACCTTCACGACGGATACATCAGTCATCTATGGCGATACCGGGATCGAACTGGCTGATCTTGCTCCTGAAAGTTATGTCACCATAACTTTTATGCCCAATGAGAACCCAACGATAACTCCGCCTGCTTTTACGGTCAATGAGGGTGAAGCGCAAAACTTTTTGAGCGACGATTCCGGGATAAATGAATTGGTAACGGTAACGGAAATCCGGGAAATAGATGCGCTGGAGGAACTCAACCCGCTTGGGGAAAAACTATTGGAAGTGGAAATACAATATGTCAACAACGGCAGCGTCGATACCTATATCGCGCCCAACTACTTTTCGGCACTTGATGCCGAGGGGAAAAACCTGCCTTTGCGCTATACCCATTTCTGGCTGCATACTGTCGCACCCGGGGAGTCCTTCACAGATAAGGTTTATTTTGACATCACCAGTGAAGGGCCGTATGCCATCCAATTTTTTGATGGTGCTTGGATCGACAGCGAGGAAGCGGGCGGGACAGTCAATGATATCTAGCTGACTGAAGGATATCGAAAAACTACGGAAAATTGTCCCGTAAAAGGATTGTGCTAATTAATGGATAAAAGGAAACAGCCTTGTGCAGCGAAAGCTGAACAGGGCTGTTCTTACGTTTTCTGAGGTACGGCTGCAAAAATTGTGCGCTACTTTTAGGTACGGACAACCAAAACATCACACGGTGCATGACGGACCACATAGTTAGAGACCGATCCAACAAAAGCCCTGGTGATCGCACCTTTGCCGGTCGCTCCGATGACAATAAGATCGATGTTGTATTCTTTTGGAAATGCTTCAGCGATCAACGTCATTGGGTTGCCGTTGGTTACAGACTTCTTGATTTCAATCCCTTCATTTGTAGCGAATGTCATCATTTCATCGAGGAATTCATATTCCATGTCCTTGTATGCTTCCGTCAATCTGGATTCATATTCAGGGCTAAGAGGAACATTGCGTGTGTCCTTGACGTAGATAAGATGTAACGCGGCGTTATTGCGTTTGGCAATGGCAACAGCTTTTTTGAACGAATCTTCTGACTGACCTGAACCGTCAACGGGAACCAAAATATTTTTGTATTCTGCTAACATTTCTACCCGCTCCTTTTTGATTTTTGTTCAGAAAACGCTTCCTAAGTTAATTTTACAACAACACTGTTTGAAAGGAAAGCGGGGTACACGGGAAAAACATGTGAAAAACACATGAAAAGGACGAGAATTGTTTGGTTGGCAGAACTATTAAAAATAAATGAAGCATGCTAAAATGAGTTTACGAAAAAGAAAGGGATGAAGATTGATATGACGGAAGCGAACCAAGAGCGGGAGATCAGATATTGCAGGCAGACGAAGGTGATCCAGACTCACCATGTCTTTCCTTTCGATTCAAATTACCACGGTACTTTGTTCGGGGGTAAGCTGATGAGCATGATCGATGATTGTGCGGCAATTTCTGGAGAACGTTTCGGTCGTACGACCAATGTGACTGCATCGGTGGACACATTGAACTTCATCAAGCCGCTTCCGACCGGGCATTCGGTCTGCATCGATACGTTTGTGTCCGGAGCAGGGAAGACTTCCATGGAAATCTTCACAAAAGTGACCGGGGAGAATCTTCGGACGGGTGAACGTTACTTGGCGGCGACCTGCTTTTTGACCTTTGTGGCGCTTCCTGATGAAAATGGGGATAAAGTCTGTCTTCCGAAAATCGTACCGGAAACGGTCGAGGAAAAATTCATCAACAGCGGATATGAAGAAAGACGGCAAAAGCGTAGAGCCGATCTGGACTACCAAAAAGAGCTGCATGAACATCTCACGACTGAAATACCTTGGGCAGATTAGCGTTTGCAGGCAGAAATAGCGCGGCAAGCCTTGATTTGAACAGCATGGAAAGAAATATATACAAATGATGGAGCAGGAGTGTGTCAACGTGTCGAAAACTAACGGAAAAGATTTATTGGGTCATCCATTTTTGAATAAAGGGACCGCATTCACTTTGGAAGAACGGGCAACATTAGGACTGGAAGGTTTATTGCCGACCGCAGTCCGTACATTGGAAGAGCAGGGAGAGATTGTCTATGCCCAATTAGGTCAACTGACCGATGCCTATTCCAAACAGAAGCATCTGATGAATATCTACGCCCAGAATCGTGTGCTTTTTTACCATGTCATCGGGAAACACGTGACTGAGTTGTTGCCGGTCATCTATACGCCGACCATCGCCGACACGGTCATGAATTATTCGCGGGATTACCAGATTCCCCAGGATGCGGTCTATTTGGATGTGAATCGTCCGGAAGCTATCCGCACCGCTTTGCTGAACGGCAGCAAAGGTATGGATGAAGAAATCAAAATGATGGTCATCACGGATGGCGAAGGGGTGCTTGGCATCGGCGATTGGGGCATCCAGGGCATCGCGATTTCGGTCGGGAAACTGGCCGTCTACACAGTCGCTTCAGGATTGAATCCGCAACAGGTGTTGCCGATTGTGATCGATGCGGGCACAAATAACCAAGAGCTGCTGGAAGATCCGTTCTACCTCGGCAACAAGCACAAGCGCGTGACCGGAGAGGCTTATTACCCATTCATCGAAACGTTCGTTGAAGAGGCTTCCGCGCTGTTCCCGGATGTATTGTTCCACTGGGAAGATTTCGGCCGCGACAACGCCGCCAATATACTGGAACAGTACCGCGATAAAATCTGCACGTTCAATGATGACATCCAGGGGACCGGCGTGATGATGTCGGCTGCGATGGATTCGGTGGTCAGGATCACCGATAAGCCGATCACGGAACACAAAATCCTTGTTTTCGGAGGCGGAACTGCCGGTGTCGGCGTTTCCGACCAAATCCTCATGGAGATGCTGCTGCAAGGTGCCGACAGCGAGGAAGCCCGCAAACAGTTTTACATGGTCGATCGCTACGGTCTGGTCACTGATGATATGGCAGACCTTACGCCGGGCCAGCAAAAGTATGCGCGCGCCGCGGATGAATTCTCCACACAGCTGACCGATTTGGCTGAAATCATCGATGCCGTCAAACCGACCGTGCTGATTGGTACATCAGGCCAAGCCGGTGCCTTTACGCAAGCAGTCGTCGAAAAGATGGCAGCATACAATGAACGACCGGCCATCATGCCGATCTCGAATCCGACCAGATTATGCGAAGCAAAGGCTTCGGATGTCATTGCTTGGTCCGAGGGGAGAGCGTTGGTCGTTACCGGCAGCCCATCCGATCCGATCGCATACAATGGCGTGGACTATAAAATCGGCCAAGCGAACAATGCCTTATTGTACCCAGGTTTAGGCTTCGGGATCGTCATCGCAAAAGCCAAGACAGTGACGGACAGAATGCTGTCTGCTGCCGCGCACGGCATCACTTCCCTGCAGAACTTGGATGAAGCGGGAGCAGCGATTTTGCCGCCGGTTTCCCAGTTGCGCGAAGCATCGAAATTGGTTGCGGCAGCCGTCATCCAAGCAGCCATCGAAGACGGCGTAAATGGTGTTGAAATAACGGACCCGATGGAAGCTGTCGAAGCTGCCATCTGGAAAGCGGAATATTAGGACAAAAAGCACGTCCAAAAACGGAAGAACCGACAGGAAGGAACGGGATGAATGGAATATCGGATTGAACATGACTCATTAGGGGAAGTAAAAGTAGCAGCGGATAAATTATGGGGTGCACAGACGCAGCGCAGCCTGGAAAACTTCAAGATCGGAATCGAAAAGATTCCGATGGAAGTCATCTATGCATTGGTCGAAATCAAGCGGGCTGCCGCAGCCTCAAACCATGAAGTCGGTTTGTTGGATGAGACAGTGGCAAAGGGCATCCTTTTGGCGGCTGATGAAGTGCTTGAAGGCAAATGGGACGATCAATTTCCTTTATCCGTATGGCAGACCGGAAGCGGCACGCAATCCAATATGAACGTGAACGAAGTGCTGGCGAACCGGGGCAACCAGCTTGTTGACGGCGGCATCCATCCCAACGACCATGTGAACAAGGGCCAGAGCTCCAATGATACATTCCCGGCTGCCATGCACATTGCCGGCGTACTCTACATAAAAAACAAGCTGTATCCGGCGATTGAGCAAATGATCGGCACCCTGACCCGCTTGGAGCGGGAAAATGCGGCGATCGTCAAATTGGGCCGTACCCATCTGCAGGATGCGACGCCATTGACATTAGGCCAGGAAATCAGTGCATGGCGCGTCATGCTGGAAGAAACCAAGTCCATGATCGAGGACTCCTTGAAATACATGCGACAAGTAGCCTTAGGCGGGACAGCGGTCGGAACGGGACTGAACGCCGATCCGATCTTCATCCAAAAAACGATCGAAAAGGTTGCGGAACGCACGGGCGAGCCTTTCGTAGGTGCAGAGAACAAATTCCATGCGCTGACCAGCAAGGATGCTTTCGTGCATACGCACGGTGCAGTCAAAGCATTGGCGGCCAATTTCTACAAAATCGCCAATGATGTCCGTTGGCTGGCAAGCGGCCCGAGAAGCGGAATCGGTGAAATCAGTATCCCGATGAATGAGCCGGGAAGTTCGATCATGCCCGGAAAAGTCAATCCGACCCAATCCGAAGCCGTAACGATGGCTTGCATCCAAGTGATGGGCAACGACAGCGCCATCGGTTTTGCGGCTTCGCAAGGTTCTTTCCAGCTGAACACCTATATGCCGCTCATCGTAAACAGCTTCATGCAGTCTGTCCGCCTGCTTGCGGATGCGCTGATCAGCTTTGATGAAAACTGTGCGAGCGGAATCAAGGCCGAACAGGACAAAATCAACCATAACCTTACCAATTCCTTGATGTTGGTGACTGCGTTGAACCCGTACATCGGCTATGAGAAAGCAGCCAAGATCGCCCAGAAGGCTTTCGTGGACGGCACTTCCTTGAAAGAGGCGGCTGTCGCGATGGGGCATGTCACTGCTGAAGAGTTCGATAAGTACGTGGATCCGATGAAGATGGTATAATTTTTTTCCGACGGAGTGCGGGTCGACAGGAAAGTCCAGTCGATCCGCTTTTGTTGTCTATTGTTTTGAAACAGAACAAACATAGGAGGCCTAAACATGGATATTACCTTGGAATTGATGAAGCACAGCATTTTGGAAGGCGAGCGGATCCTGCTGCGTCCGGTCGGTTTGGCGGATGCTCCGGATATGTTCGAGTATGCTTCCGATGAGGAGACGACCCGGTTTGTCTTCGAAACGCACCGCGATCGGGCGATGACGGAAGAAGCCATCGCGAATTACTTCATGGCGGCACCAGCGGGAAAGTATGCAATCGTAGTGAGGGACACCAAAAAGATGATCGGGACGATCGATATCCGTCCGAACCCGACTGACCGCATTGCGGAAATAGGCTACACCTTGAACAAGGATTACCGCGGAAACGGTTATATGACGGAAGCCGGCAAGCTCATCACGGCTCTGGCTTTTGAAGTTTTGGAACTGGAAAAAGTCTTTGCGATGCATGATATCCTGAACCCGGCTTCGGGCGAAGTGATGAAGCGCATCGGGATGCAACCGGAAGGGATATTGCGCAGACACAAAGTCTTCAAAGGGCGCAGCTGCGACATGGCTTATTACGGAATTTTGAAGGAAGAATATTTCCAACAAGTAAGGGAAGTCTGAACCGTAAAAAAGCATTGCTATTTCGGAGCTTTTCTCATACAATAATTAGTGATTGAATGTAAGGAACAGTAAATGGATGATGGGTAAAGAGAGTCTTTCCTAGGCTGGAAGAGGGACCCCCACTGATTCGTTGAACCTACCTGACAGTATGCCATAGAAATATGGCCGGTTTTCTGCCGTTACCAGATGTTGAGTTGGGCTTTCGCAAATAATGAAGGCCAATGAAGGTGGTACCGCGGAAATACATCAGTAAAGTATATTTCGTCCTTGTTAAGGATGGATTATGCTTATTTTTTTGCAATCAAATAAGAAAAATATTTTAAAATCAGGAGGAAAAACATGAGTAACTTACAAAAAGAAGATTTTTCGGCATGGTACATCCAAACCATCAAACAAGCTGATCTGATGGATTATTCACCTGTACGCGGCTGCATCATTTTTAAACCGGACAGCTATGAAATCTGGGAACATATCCAAGAGGAATTCAACGCACGTTTCAAAGAGGAAGGCATCCGCAACGCTTACTTCCCGATGCTGATTCCGGAATCATTCTTCACAAAAGAAAAAGACCATATCGAAGGCTTCAGCCCGGAATTGCCATGGGTAACGGAAGCTGCCGGCGAAAAATTGGAAGAGCGTTTGGCCTTGCGTCCAACATCGGAAACGATGATCGGTACGGCTTTCGGTGACTGGATCAATTCTTACCGCGATCTGCCGATGGAAATCAACCAATGGGCGAACGTGTTCCGTTGGGAAAAGAAAACCTTGCCGTTCTTGCGTACTTCCGAGTTCCTTTGGCAAGAAGGCCACACTGCCCATTCTGATGAAGAAGATGCGCGCCGTCGCACTATGCGTATGCTGCAAGTCTACAAAGAAGTCATCGAAGGTTTGTTGGCAGTGCCTGTCTACGAAGGGCAAAAAACGCCTTCAGAACGTTTCGCAGGTGCGGTTGATACCTACTCCGTAGAAGCGATGATGAAAGACGGAAAAGCGGTTCAGGCCGGCACTTCCCACTATATGGGCACGAAATTCGCGGAAGCATTCGACATCAAATACTTGAACCGCGATAACGAGCACGTTTATGCGCATACTACTTCTTGGGGCGTCTCCACACGTTTGATCGGTGCAATGATCATGGTCCACGGCGATGAACAAGGATTGGTGTTGCCTCCTAAAGTCGCAGCGAAACAAGTTGTCCTGATGCCGGTTGGCCCATGGAAGAAGAAACCTGAAATCGTGGAACGTCTGGAAGTATTGCAAAAAGATCTGAAAGCTACCGGTATCCGCGTATTCTTGGACGACAGCGACAACTCGCCTGGATTCAAATTCAACGAGTGGGAACTGAAGGGCGTACCGATGCGCATCGAATTCGGACCGCGCGATATGGAAAACAACCAAGTGATGGTGAAAATGCGTGACCTTTCCGATAAAGTGGCTGTATCCTTGGATGAGATCATGGACTTCGTGCCGAAAGCATTGGACGAAATGCAAGTCCGTCTGTTGGAAACGGCCCGCGAAAACCGCAAAGCCAATGAATACACCAACATCGATACGTTGGACGAACTGAAAGCACATATCGAAGCGAAGAAAGCAGCAGGCGAAGTGCCTGGATTCGTGTTGGCAGGATGGGACGGCGAGCTTGAAACGGAAGCGAAGATCAAGGAAGAAACTGGCTTCACAACCCGCAACATGCCTTTCAATCCGCCAGTCGAAAAAACAACCTGTATCGTATCAGGAAAACCAGCCAAACACACAGTCTGGTTAGCAAGAGCATACTAAAAAACAGGACCCACTCCAGTAATTCGGAGTGGGTCCTGTTTGTCTTTTCGGCATTACTTTTTGTCGGCATCCTCTGGGTGCAGGTGCACGATGTTCTTCCCGCCCAAAATGTTTTTCACATCAGTCCGGCGTTTGTCTTTTTGAGCTTCGACCAGTTTCTTAGGCGTAATGTCATTACCCTCGGGATCGTAAACTTTTGAATTCAAAAGGATTTCATCAAAAGAACTGCGGAACGATTTAATGTAGGTTTGACGCAGTTGTTGCTGCTCGATTTTTTCGGTTTCGGTCAGACCATCCGCCGTTTTGGCTTTGCGGGCCAATTCATTGATTCTGTTTAACAGTTTTTCCATATATGTTTCTCCTCTCATGTGGAAGGAGATATCAGAAGTGTTTGTTGTACCAAGCTTTCGCTGCAACAACCTCTTCATTCGTCAGTGAGTGTCCAGCGTTTCCCCAATAAATGGATACCTCACTGCCGGCTCCTTCTAGTGTTGCCTTCAATTCCGTGCTTTCTTCCGGTGCGCAAAGCGGGTCATTGGTGCCCGCACCGATAAAGACAGGAAGGGAATGCAGATCAGGCAATTGACGATTGCGGAACGGCACCATCGGATGATGAAGGATGGCCCCTTTGACAACATCTTTGAAAGAGTATATCATACTCCCGGCTATATTTGCACCATTTGAGTATCCGATCGCTACGATGTTATTCCGGTCAAAACCGTATTCCTTGGATGCGTCATCCAGGAACGCAATCAATTCCTTTGTGCGGTATTCCAGGTCATTTTCGTCGAATACGCCTTCTGCCAAACGGCGGAAATAACGGTTCATGCCGGATTCGGTCACGTTTCCGCGCACACCCAGCAGAGAAGCTTCCGGATCGATCGCCTCTCCGAGGAAAAACAGGTCGTGTTCGGTTCCGCCTGTGCCGTGCAATAACAGCAGCAAAGGCCTTTCCGGATTCCCTTGTTTGAAAATATGTTGATGATTCATCTAAATCAATCCTCTCTGTTTATACGTTGCGGACTTCGAACGGGATGAGTCCTGCCGTCAATGCCTCACGTCTGCTTTCGTACTGCGGCGGCAGCATCAATTTTTGGCCCATTGTTTCGCGGGGCTCATCGATGGCGAATCCCGGAGAATCCGAAGCGATTTCGAAAAGGATGCCGCCTTTTTCCCTGAAGTAAAGGGCTTTGAAATAATTGCGGTCCCGGACAGGTGTGGCGTGCTGTCCAAGGGCGGTGACATGCTTCAGCCAATCCAGATGATCCGCTTCATCCTTGGCTCGCCATGCGATATGATGGACGGTTCCGACGCCCATGACGCCGGCGCCGACGGAAGTCATCTTGATGTCGACGGTATTGCCGAGAGCAGCTTCGGAACGGAAACGGATCAGGTCATCTTCCTGGGCGATGCGTTCCAAGCCCATCACTTTTTCGACGACAGCTGCAGTTTCCTCGGGCGCTCCCGTCAACAGGACAGCTCCCGCAAAACCTTTGATGGCGTGTTCTGATGGGACGCCGTTGAAGGAATAAGGGTTATTTTTTCCGTCTTCACGTTCCACCAATTCCAGATGCAGACCATGGGGATCATCAAAGTCCAGATAAGTTTCCCCGAAACGGGTCGATTTATCGAACGGAACGTTGTAATCGGACAGGCGTTTTTCCCAGAATGACAGTGATCCTGCGGGAACTGCATAAGCGGTGATGCCGACCTGGCCATCGCCGATGCTGCCTTGGCGGGATTTGGCCCACGGGAAGAATGTGATGACGGTCCCGGGATCGCCGTCCGCGTTGCCGAAGTAAAGATGATAGGTTTCCGGATCGTCGAAGTTGACGGTCTGTTTGATCATGCGCATTCCGAGCACGCCGGCATAAAAGTCGACGTTCTCCTGTGGATGACCCACGATGGCTGTAATATGATGGATTCCTGCTGTTTTCTTCATTATAAAAGACACTCCTTTTAAATAATTTTGGGTTCAGTAAATTTATTATCTCGAATTCGAAATAATAATAACACGAGAAAATCACGCTGTCAAATAGTAAGCGTGAAGCAGTCGGTAAATAAAAAGTTAAGATAGCAGTAAAATTTACCGCGGGGCATATGCTATAATTAAACCTACAACAACAGAGGAATGAGGGGTAAATTTGCAGGATAGCAGCATCGACCAAGTCATACGGGATTTTGTCAGTAAAGGCATTGCGGCCCATCGCATCCATAGCCTGGATGAGCGATACGCCATCAATCACTTATTGGGTTTATTAGGGATAGACGCTTATGATGTTCAAAAAATACCTTCCATTCCTTTGCCCAATTTACTGGACTCACTGGATCGGATGATCAGCTACGCGATTGAAAAGCATCTGATTTCGGATATTCCTGAGGAAATCGAAATCATGGAAGCGCAAGTCATGGAGCTGATCACACCTTTGCCTTCCGAGGTGAATAAGCGTTTCTGGATGCATTATGAAGAAGCACCGATGCGGGCAACCGATGAATTCTATCGTTTGAGCCAGGACAATGACTACATCAAGACTAGGAAAATCGCAAAAAACAAACATTTTTCGATCGATTCCAAGTACGGCAAGCTGGAGATCACGATAAACCTTTCCAAACCCGAGAAGACGCGCCAACAGATGGAAGCTGCGCGTCAATCGGAAGGCGGCAACTATCCTGTTTGTGCGCTCTGCATGGAAAACGAAGGATATAAAGGAAGAGCGGGTGCGGCAGCGAGAAGCAACCATCGGATTGTGCGTCTTCCTTTGTTCGGGGAAAACTGGGGCTTTCAATATTCGCCTTATTCCTACTATAACGAGCACTGCATCATCCTTTCCGAAGAGCACGTGCCCATGCATGTCAATGAAGAGACGATTGCGAACCTGTTGGAGATCGTGACGGTTTTTCCACATTACTTCATCGGATCCAATGCGGGTTTGCCGATAGTCGGAGGTTCCATCCTCAGCCATGAACATTATCAAGGCGGGCGTCACCATTTTCCCATGGAAGCTGCCAAAGTTCTCCGGACCTTGGCGCTGGAAGGTTTCCCGGAAGTCGAAGCCGAAGTACTCTTTTGGCCGCTTTCGGTCATTCGTCTCCGTTCAGAGGATAGGGATGTGGTCGCTGCCGCCGCGTGCACCATTATGGAAGAATGGCAAAGCTACAGCGACCCGCAAGCCGAAATCTTAGCGGAATCGGCAGGCATGCGCCATAATGCGGTAACCCTCATTGCGCGCCGTGTCGGAGAAGCCTACGAGTTGGATGTGGTGTTGCGGAATAACCGGACAAGCGAAGCGTTCCCTGACGGCATCTTCCATCCGCATCCGGATGTCCAGCACATCAAAAAAGAAAACATCGGCTTGATCGAAGTGCTCGGCCTGGCGATCCTGCCGCCGCGATTGGATACAGAGCTCAACGAAGTTGCCGACTATCTGCTGGGGAAAACCGCTGATGTCGCCTCCTGCCATCGGGAGTGGGCCGAAGAACTGAAGCAGCAAGGGCCTTTCGAAGCAGATTCCGTCATGGAAATGGTCCATGAGGCAGTCGGTGAAAAATTCCTGCGCGTGATCGAGGATGCGGGCGTGTACAAGCAGACACCGGAAGGGCAAGCGGGCTTCGATCGCTTCTTGAACACACTTGAAAAGCAACAATAAAAATACACAGAAGAACGACGGAGGTGGAGTACGTATGGCGACCATGAAGGACATCGCCGAAAGGGCAGGAGTATCGACTGCAACGGTTTCGCGCGTGCTGAACCATGATGAGACGCTTTCTGTCGGCAAGGAAACGAAAGATCGGATCTTCGCAGCCGCAAAAGAGCTGAATTATTCCAAAACGAAAAAAAAGAAAAGCCGGGAAAAGATCCTGCTGCTGCAGTGGTATACCCAAGAGGAAGAGTTGGATGACCTCTATTATCAAGGCATCCGTTTAGGGGCCGAAGAACGCGCCGAAGCCGAAGGGTACGATGTCGTGCGCGTTTTCCATGATGTGACCTTCGATATCGAAAAGGACGTCATCGGCATCGTCGCAATCGGTAAATTCGGAGAGCGACAGGTACAGAGGCTGATGGATTTCGGCAAGCCGTTGTGCTTCATCGACTCGGATCAATTCAAATGGAAACAGGATTGCGTCATTGTCGATTTTGCATCCGCGATGGAACAAGTCATTGCCGAAATGGACAGAGGCGAACACTCCAAAATCGGCTTTTTGGAAGGTAAGGAACTGACGAACGACAAAGAAATGCTGGTCCGCGATCTGCGGTCGGAGCTATTTCTTGCCGAACTGCGCAAGCGGGGCTGGTACCGGGACAAGTATCACCGCGTCGGGAGCTTCAGCACTTCTTCAGGATACGAGATGATGAATCAGTTGCTCAGCGACAACGGGGAACAGCTTCCGACGTTCCTGTTTGCCGAAAACGATGCGATTGCGATAGGTGCCCTGCGTGCTTTGCAGGAAGCGGATATCGCGGTACCTGATCAAATTTCGGTAGTCGGATTCAACGACAGCAAGGTCGCCAAATACGTCTACCCGACTTTATCGACCATCCGTGTCGATACGCGCGAGATGGGCAACACAGGTGTATCCTTATTGCTGGACCGCATTGCCTATCCGCGGAAAATAGCCAAAAAAATCAGCTTGTCCACTGAATGGATCAAGCGCGCATCGACAAAGTGATTCCACCAAATCAATGCTGAAACACTTTGGAAAAAAGAAGAAGCCGCCCCAACAAACCGTATACAGGTTGTTGGGGCGGCTTCTTTTCATATCATATCAAAAATGAGTCTTATTTTTTCCAATCATCGATTTTATCATTTGCCTTGTCTACTAAATCATCGGCTTTGTCATGGAGATCTTCCTCGACTTCAGCTTTTTTTTGTATTGCTTCGCCGCGTGCTTGTTGGAGTTTACCTTCTAATTCTTTTCCTGAGTCATCCACCAAGTCGCCGTATTCCTCTTTGATTTTGCCGACCACTTTGTCCTTCATGCCTTTTGCTTTATCGCCCAAATTTGAATCCATGATGTCTCCTCCTTTTTGATGTCACACTTTTTGACTACGCTTACTATAACCTATTTTAAAGCATTTATTTTTAGAATCAAGCAATAGCCCTTGAGTCGGACTGCATCATCCAACGTCATTCGGAAAGTATTCGGAAGGATGGATGCTTTTTATCGTTCTGATTAAATGCTATACTAGACGAGCAGAATAATCAGTGAAAGGAGGCTATTATTGATGAAAATATTAGCCATCGAATCCTCAAACCAGACCATGAGTGCGGCTGTATGCGAAAATGGCCGCTTACTCGCAGAAGTCACCACCAACGGAAATCTTCAGCACAGCACCCAGTTGATGCCTGCCGTTGACCATGTCATGCAACTTGCCGGATGGAAGCCTGCCGATTTGGAACGCATCGCAGTCGCTAAGGGTCCAGGCTCCTACACAGGGGTCAGGATTGGAGCGACCATCGCCAAGACTTTGGCATGGACATTGGCGATTCCGTTAGTGCCGGTTTCCAGCCTGAAGGTTATCGCCGGCAATTGTGAAGGGGCTGCGCACAAGCTTGTCCCTATGATTGACGCGCGCCGGGGCAACTGTTACACAGCGGTTTATCAATTCGAGGACAACTTGTTGGTGGAACGGATTGCCGACACACATACAGCCAGCGAAGAGTGGTTCCAGCGCTTGTTGGCGGAAGAAGGCACCTATCTGTTCGTGGGAGAGGACGTCAGCAAATACCGCGAGCGCATCGTTGCATTATTCAAGGAACGCGCACTGTTTGCGGGAGAATCACAGGCTTTGCCGCGCGCGAGCGTTCTGGCGACACTTTCGGAATCCGGAACAGCGGAAGATCCGCACACATTTGTGCCGGCTTACTTGAAAAACCCGGAAGCTGAAGAAAAATGGGAAGAACAGCATCACAGTAATCGGAGGGAAGACTACGTTGAAAGAGTGGATTCATCGATTTAAATCCGTGTACAAGGAAATTCAAGCTGATGTTCTGGCTAAATTCCTTTCAAAGCGCGTTCCCTCCGATGAGGAAACCTATCTGCTGCGTAATCAGCTGCCCGTCAGATTGATGGTCGGCAGAAAACAGCATATTCCGGATATTCTCTATATCGAGCGGATGAGCTATGATGGCGCGACCCCTTGGGGAAGGACGGCATTGGAGAATGATATGCTGCAGAATCCCAAATCGCTGTATTACGTTCTGTATGAAGGGCATTCGCCCATCGCTTTTTTGGGTGTCAGATTGGATGGGAAAGATATCCATATCACGAATTTGGCGGTAGTGCCCGAATTTCAGCAGATTGGTGTTGCCACTTTGTTGTTGCGGGTATTGAAGGGTTTTGCGGACGAAAAAGGAGCCGCAAGCATCAGCCTGGAAGTGCGGATGTCAAACCACAGAGCGAAGGCTTTGTATGCGAAAATGGGTTTTCTGCCGGAGCGGGTCAAGCAGCATTATTATCACGGCGATGGCGAAGACGCTTTGGAGATGGTATGGCCGTTAGCGGGAAAACAATCGGAAGAAAAGGAAGATGTTCATGCAACGCACGTTTGAAATCTGCGACCTGAAGGCGGACGCAGGCAAGTTGGAGCAACATGCACAGGCTTTGTATGAACTTACATTGCTGGCCAATGAGGGGCATTCCAGTTGGAAAGCATCCTCGTTCCTGTCTGAATTGAAGGATAATCATTCCCTTTATACAGGCTGCATGGAAGAAAACAAGTTAGTTGGCTATATTTGTTGCATGGCGGTTGTGGATGAGGCGTCGGTCAATAATTTTGCGGTAGCGCCTGACCAGCAAGGAAAAGGCATCGGAACAAAATTGTTGCAGGAGATGATCGTCTTGCTGCAAACGAAGGGGATGGAACGGCTTTGGCTTGAAGTCCGTGTCTCCAATGAAGCTGCCTGTAACCTGTACAAAAAAATAGGTTTCACAGAAATATACCGAAGAAAAGAGTATTACCAGAATCCGATCGAGGATGCCTACATCATGGAATTGGCGCTGATATCGGAAAATAAAGAGGAGGCGGAAGGCTGTTGACAGAAACAGATGTGACCATACTCGCGATTGAGAGCAGTTGCGATGAAACAAGTGTAGCTGTGGTGAAAAATGGAAATACGGTCCTTTCGAATGTTGTCGCTTCCCAGATCAAAAGCCATATGCGCTTTGGCGGGGTCGTGCCGGAAGTGGCGAGCCGTCATCATGTCGAGCAGATCACCCAAATCGTTGAAGCGGCATTGCATGAGGCCCAGGTCACTTTCGATGCCATCGATGCGGTTGCGGTAACGCATGGCCCAGGCTTGGTCGGCTCGTTGCTGATCGGCGTCAGTGCAGCGAAAGCGTTGGCTTTTGCGCATCAGAAACCGCTCATTCCGGTCAATCATATGGCCGGCCATATCTATGCGAACCAGTTGGTGACGCCGATGCGCTACCCGTTGTTGTCTTTGGTGGTCAGCGGAGGGCATACGGAATTGGTGTATATGGAAAAGGACGGCTCTTTCGACATCATCGGCGAAACGCGGGATGATGCTGCGGGAGAGGCTTACGACAAAATCGGACGCATTTTGGGCTTGCCTTATCCAGGCGGGAAAAAAATGGATGAAATGGCTCATGAAGGCAAAGAAACGATGCATTTTCCGCGCGCTATGATCAAAGAGGACAATTATGATTTCAGCTTCAGCGGATTGAAAAGTTCCGTCATCAATACTGTCCACAATGCGCGCCAAAAAGGGGATGACATCAATCCCTACGACTTGGCTGCCAGTTTTCAGGCGAGTGTCGTGGAGGTTTTGGTGCATAAGACGTTGCGTGCGGCCAAGGAAAAGAACATCAAGCAGCTGCTGTTGGCTGGCGGAGTCGCCGCCAACAGAGGCTTGCGTGAGGCTTTGTCCGCAAAAATGGCACAAGAGCTTCCGGAAGTCGAAGTCGTCATTCCACCATTGTCGCTTTGCGGGGATAATGCGGCGATGATCGGGGCTGCGGCCTACACCGAATACCGACAAAAACATTTTGCCGGATACGATCTGAATGCACATCCCGGATTGGTGCTCGGAGAATAAAAAAAAGAGAACGCTGGCCGATTATGTCGGCCAGCGTTCTCTTTTTTGTGCTTCTCAATCGACCAGTGCTCTGCAGTAATCGGCATCGAGATCCGAGAAATCGGTGACGATGACGGTTGCCAAGGATAGATCCTGCGGCGGGAACTCCAGATTGCGGAAACCGATGCATTTGCAGCCGGCCGCATATGCAGAGGCAACCCCGTTTTTGGAGTCCTCTATGACGACGCAATTTTCCGGATTGGCTTTCAGGTTTTCGGCAGCATCCAGGAAGATATCCGGCGCAGGCTTGGAGTGCGCAACGCTCTCTCCCGAAACGAAATAGCTGAAATATTTTTCGATGTCCAATGCTTTTACAGCCTTATGGATATCCGTCAACGGAGAGGAAGAGGCGATCGCCAATGGAACACCCGCTTCATGCAGACGTGCAATGAATGGGATCACACCCGGGATCGGTTGCAGGCCATCTTCTTCCATCAGGCGGTTCCGGATGACGTTCGCCCGCTCCACCAATTCTCCGACAGGAGCATCCAGATTGAATTCATTTTTCATTGTTTCCCACATATACTCATGCGTCGTTCCTTGGTAGCGGAAATGGTATTCCAACTCGGTGTCCACTCCGAATTCCTTCAATAACATACTTTCTGATCGCAAAAAGAATGGTTCCGTATCGATGATGACACCATCCATATCAAATAAAACGGCTTCCAACATATTCTGACCTCCATGTTATGCGTACTTGTTCCAGTGCATCTTAACAAAAGTTCCGGCATTCCTCAACTGAAACAGAAAGCGCGTGAGCCGGAACGGTTATCCGCGTGACTATTCACTCAGTTCCTCAAGCGCAGTTGTCTGATCTTCCCAATCCTGCATCAGCGCATCCTGCCGTGCCTGTAGGGCGAGCAATTGCTGGTTGAACTGTTGGACTTTTTCATGATCACCGTAGACTTCCGGCTCGGTCAATTGCAGCTCGATTGCAGCGATGGCCTCCTCGACGGTCGCCAATTCATCCTCCAAAGCCTCCACTTGCCTGGCCAGTTTTCTTTCCAATTTCAACTTTTCCTTGGAAGAGACGTAATCCCCTTTGGCTTTCGAAAGAGGCTCAACGGCAGTGTTTGTTTCCGTGGCGCTTTCGGCCTGCTGCAGAGCTGCCAACGCCGCTTCTTGTTGTTTCTTTTCAATATAGTAATCATAGTCCCCGAGGTATAATTTGCTTCCCTCAGCGGAGAGCTCGACAATGCTTGTCGCAATCCGATTGATGAAATAGCGGTCGTGGGAAACGAAAAGCAGGGTGCCGTCATAATCGATCAAGGCATTTTCAAGCACTTCCTTGCTGTCGATGTCCAAATGGTTCGTGGGTTCATCGAGGACAAGGAAGTTTTTTTGATCCAAAGCCAGCTTGCAGAGCGAAAGCCTTGCCTTCTCGCCACCGCTCAATGCCGGGATCGTTTTTTCGACATCGGCGCCGGAGAACAGGAAGCTCCCCAGGATACTGCGCACATCTTTTTCGTTCAGCGTGGGGTGAAGATCCCAAATTTCAGCGAGAACGCTCTTGTTTTTGGAAAGGTTGCCTAATTCCTGGTCATAATAACCGAGGTCCACATTGGCACCGAGCTGGACTCTGCCTTTTAAAAGCGGAATCTCGGAAATGATCGACTTCAGCAAAGTGGACTTGCCGATCCCGTTCGGCCCGACGATCGCGATCGCCTGCTGTTTGCGGATGTCAAGATTGATCGGGTCAGCCAGGATCGTATCGGCATAGCCGACAGCGCCGTTTTCAAGGGTCAAGACGACGTTTCCGCTCTCTTTGGCGATCTCGAAGGAGAAGCGGGCGGACCGTTCGTCGCCTTTCGGCTTGTCCATCCGGTCCATCTTCTCAAGGCGTTTGCGGCGGCTCTGCGCCATCTTGGTCGTGGAGGCGCGCGCCAGGTTACGGGCGACGTAATCCTCCAATTTGGAGATTTCATCCTGTTGCTTCTCGTAAGCCTTCAATTCCTGCTCCAGGCGGGCGGCTTTCTCGGTCAGATAATAGGAGTAGTTCCCTTTGTAGTGCTGGATCTTGTGGCGGCTGATTTCATAGACTTCAGTGGCGACTTTATCCAGGAAATAGCGGTCATGGGAAACGATCAACAGCGAGCCGTTGTAACCGATCAGATAATTTTCCAGCCAAGCCAACGTGTCGATGTCCAGATGGTTGGTGGGCTCATCCAAAATGAGCAGGTCGTTCTTCTCAAGCAGGATTTTGGCCAAGGCGAGCCTTGTTTTCTGGCCGCCTGACAATTGGGAAATCGGGCGATCGTAATCTTCTTCGTAGAACTGGAATCCGTGCAACACCGAACGGATCTCGGATTCATAGCCGTAAGCGTTCTTTTCATGCAGGGTATGCTGAAGATGGTCATAGCGTTCCAAAGCTTTTTTATACGCCTCCTCGTCTTCGAGCAGGTCCGGATCTCCCAGAGCGAAAGCGGCTTGCTCAGCTTCTTTGCTTAATTGGATGAGTGGGGCAAAAATGGTCAACATTTCTTTCCAAATTGTATTTGAGGAATCGACCGCGCTATGCTGATCCAAGTAGCCGATTGTGACTTCCTTGCTTTTGGAAACAGAACCGGCATCCGTCGCTTCGATGCCCGCCAAGATCTTCAGCAGGGTTGATTTCCCTGCTCCGTTTCGGCCGACGAGCGCAATGCGCGAATGGTCCTGGACGGTAATTTGAATATTATCGAATAAAACGCTTGCCCCAAAAAGGCGCGCCAAATTTTGTCCTTGCAGTAAAATCATATGTAGTGTCCTCTTTCTAAACAAATACTCGCATTTATCCTTTCCATTTTATCACAGCAAGCACTGATTCGATAGGGACAAGCAGAGTTATTGCTATATTCACGTATTTGTGCATGTGAATTTTATGGATGATCCCGCTTACAATTAGTATTGTATTTCACATATTGTTCAAAAATGGCTTCACAATCAAGTCCGGTTTCGAACAAATTAGTAGATTTTTCACAATCAGGTGATATAATAGTCAATATGAAATGAAAGCTTAAGTATGTGAACATACTTTTTAAAGTTTGTGCATTCGGACAAACAATATGAGGTACGAAATGAACGAGGAAAGAAGAGGAGAAAATAATGTCGACGAATGATATTCCAAAAGCTACGGCAAGGAGGTTGCCGATTTACCACCGCTATTTGCGCTTTTTGCACAACGCTGGTAAAAAACGCGTTTCATCCACTGAATTGAGTGAAGCAGTAAAAGTGGACAGTGCTACTATCCGTAGGGATTTTTCATATTTTGGCGCACTGGGTAAAAGAGGATACGGCTATGATGTCGAGTATTTGTTGGATTTCTTCAGCAAAACCTTGAACCAGGACCGTTTGACGAACGTGGCTCTGATCGGTGTGGGTAATTTGGGACATGCCTTGTTGAACTACAACTTCCATGTAAGCAATAATGTGCGCATCAGTGCCGCATTTGATGTCAATGAAGGCATCGTCGGCAAAATCCTCAGCGGTGTGCCGGTTTACCCGATGACGGATATGGTTGAGCAATTGCGCATCCAACAGATTGATGTGGCCATTTTGACCGTTCCCCAAGAAGTGGCGCAGGATGCCACTAACCGATTGACCGAAGCGGGCGTTCGCGGCATCATGAACTTTACCCCGATCCGTCTTTCCGTTCCGGATAATGTCCGCGTTCAGAATGTGGACTTGACGAATGAATTGCAGACATTGATCTATTTCTTGGACAATGATATCGGCTGAGCAAAGTCGATAGCCGAGTAGAAGTAAACGCAAAAAGAAGGATGAGGCTGCCTCATCCTTCTTTTTTCCTAGTTTTTATCGATGCTGTCTTTGATTTTCACGTAGGCATTGAACATGCGTACGCCTTTGACAACATCACTTGTTGCGAACAGTACGCTGACGATGGCCATGAATCCCCAGCCTGCAGTATTCACGGCATCGACTGCCAACCAGATGAAGAGGATGGCGAAAACGAAGCGGATGATTATTTGAATTAGTAGATTTTTTAAAGTCATGTTATTCCTTTCTTTTTCCTAAATAGCGGGCTTCACGTGCCTTACGAAATGAGTTGGGACAGAATCGGCAAGGCGGACACGGCATTCATCAACGCATGCGCAATCATCGGAGTCGCTATGTTTCTTGTCCTGTAATAAAGGAAAGAAAACCATAGCCCCAGAGAGCCGTAAACCAAATAGTGCCCATCATTATGCGCAATCGCAAAAAGCAAAGCGCTGATAGTGGCTGCGCCGACTATCCCGATTCCGTCAACCAGATGCGTGACAATCGCTTTACGGAATACAAATTCCTCCATCACAGGTGCAAAGATGATGATGTTGAAAATAAAGAACGGGTAGCGGTTTGTCAAGTCCAGCAACACTTCCGTATTTTCGGAAACGACTGGCATCTTGAACAAAAGATACTCCACATTCATCGCGACGATCTGAATCAGGACGGCTCCCATGAAACCGAAGAGTCCGGTAGTGAGCGTTTTTCCGATTGGGGCAGACGGTTGATCCGTAAGACTGTTTTGTGGTGTCCATTTTTTTCTGCTATTCCATGCTACCATAAGGACAGTTCCTAGGAAAGCAAAGAATAACGAGAGATTCATGGCGGCTGCGATGCGATCTGCTTCCGGAATGAAAAAAAGCATTAAGACCGGCAAGAGCTGAGAAGCGAGATAGATGAGGATGATCTGTATGGCTAACGTTAACCTTGAACGTATTTTTTTATTCATATATTAATAGTACCTTTCTGAGAGAACTGACGTTTTTGCGCTTAAAAACAGTATAGCATAACAGCGAATAAAAATAGAATCGGAAAAAATCGGCTTCCCTCTTGCAAATTAATTGGAGATTGATTAATATAGAAATGTAACTTAGCACTCTAAGTTGATGAGTGCTAAAATGAACTTATTTTTGGAGGGATCATCTTGTTAAAACCATTAGGAAACCGTGTTATTGTAGAAGTTGCCAAAGAAGAAGAAAAATCTATAGGCGGCATCGTTTTACCGTCATCCGCTAAAGAAAAATCCCAAACAGGTACCGTAATTGCTGTTGGCGCAGGCCGCGTGACAGATAACGGCGTAACAATCGAAATGACCGTTAAGGCGGGAGACACTGTCCTTTTCGAAAAATATGCAGGCACAGAAGTTAAATATGCGGGAACAGAATACTTAGTGATCAAAGAAAGCGACATCGTAGCAATCCTGGACTAAAAATATAATTCATGAGGTGAATCGATAAATGGCAAAAGACATTAAATTTTCAGAAGACGCAAGAGCAGCAATGCTTCGCGGTGTGGATATCTTAGCAAATACCGTAAAAGTGACTTTAGGACCCAAAGGACGCAACGTCGTTTTAGAAAAAGCGTACGGCTCTCCGTTGATCACGAATGATGGCGTTACGATCGCCAAAGAAATCGAACTGGAAGATCGCTTCGAAAATATGGGAGCGAAACTGGTTGCCGAAGTTGCTTCCAAAACAAACGATATTGCCGGTGACGGTACTACGACTGCCACTGTTTTGACACAAGCCATCGTTCGCGAAGGGCTGAAAAACGTTACTGCAGGCGCAAACCCAGTGGGCATCCGTCGCGGTATCGAGTTGGCTACACAAGCAGCTGTAAAAGGTTTGGCGGAAATTTCCCAAACGGTAAATTCAAGAGAATCGATCGCGCAAGTTGCTGCCGTATCATCCGGATCGAAAGAAATCGGCGAATTGATTGCTGAAGCGATGGAAAAAGTCGGCAACGACGGGGTCATCACTATCGAAGAATCTAAAGGGATCGAAACTGAATTGGATGTTGTTGAAGGCATGCAATTCGACCGCGGTTACCTGTCGCAATACATGGTCACAAACAATGACAAGATGGAAGCTGAATTGGAAGCACCATACATTCTGATCACGGATCGCAAATTGTCCAATATCCAAGACATCTTGCCTTTATTGGAACAAATTCTGCAACAAGGACGCCCATTATTGATCGTTGCTGATGATGTTGACGGAGAAGCACTTCCTACATTAGTATTGAACAAATTGCGCGGAACATTCAACGTAGCGGCAGTCAAAGCACCTGGTTTCGGTGACCGTCGTAAAGAAATGCTGCAGGACATCGCAATCCTGACAGGCGGTACAGTCATCGCTGAAGACTTAGGCTTGGAATTGAAGGATGCTTCCGTAGAGCATTTGGGTCGTGCAGGCAAAGTTGTCGTAACCAAAGATTCCACAACAATCGTTGAAGGAGCTGGCGAAAAAGCAGCCATCGAACAACGTGTGGCGGTCATTCGTGCGCAATCAGCAGAAACAACTTCAGAGTTTGACCGTGAGAAATTGCAGGAACGCCTTGCGAAATTATCCGGTGGCGTCGGCGTCATCAAAGTCGGAGCGGCTACAGAAACTGAATTGAGAGAACGCAAACTGCGTATCGAAGATGCTTTGAACGCAACACGTGCTGCTGTTGAAGAAGGTATCGTATCCGGTGGGGGTACAGCCTTGATTAACGTTCAAAAATGCGTCGAAGCGTTGGAACTGACCGGCGACGAAGCGACAGGTGCACGCATCGTGGCACGTTCGTTAGAAGAGCCAGTGAGACAAATCGCTGAAAATGCAGGAAAAGAAGGCTCCGTTGTAGCCGATAAGATCAAAGGCCTTGAAGTTGGCATGGGTTATAACGCCGCAACCGACGAATGGGTAAACATGATCGAAGCAGGAATCGTCGATCCTACAAAAGTGACACGTTCCGCTTTACAAAATGCAGCCAGCGTAGCTGCTTTGATCCTATCGACAGAAGCTATCGTAGCCGACCATCCAGCCCCAGCAACAGCCCCATCAATGGACCCAGGCATGGGCATGATGTAAAAAAACAGGATGTGATGATTCGCGTTTAGATACCCGGACGTTGGAGCACCCAGCGAAGTGAACCTCTTTTGTTCACTACGCTGGGTGGGAAACGGGAGCGGTATCTGCGAATCAGAACTCAACTAAACAGGATTCAGAACCGTTCTAAAAAGATGTGGAAGCACTGAATTCTACAAACAAAAGGACCGAATGGCCAGAAATGGTTATCCGGTCCTTTTTTGTTTGCTCTTTTTTTCAAACCCAACTGCTGCCGAAGTGGCATTGACTCCTGATGAATTTTTTTATATAATTTTATATGCCCTATGGGGGCATATCCTATATAAACAAGAGGTGCAACTTATGTCTCATTCACAGGAACACAGAACTGACAGTCTTGTTAAACGTTTGAATCGTATTGAAGGACAAGTAGCGGGAATCAAAAAAATGATCCTCGAAGAAAAAGAGTACGCTGACGTTATCATCCAGTTAAATTCGACTCGATCGGCCATTCAGAAAATCAGCCACATCCTTTTGGAAGCCCAAACTGAGCACGCTCTTATGCATGTCAGTGAAGGCGCTGATTTGGATGATGAAATGAAGAAACTGCAAAAAGTGATTTCGCAGTACAACAAAATGAACTAGGTGATGAGATGGAAGAAAGCACAGGAAAGAAAATTCTGAATTTAGCAATACCTGCAACAATCGAAAATCTGCTCCAGACATTGGTCGGTTTCGTTGATACGCTACTGATAGCGAAGATAGGGCTTATGGCTGTCACAGCAGTCGGTGTAGCCAACACAATCCTGAATGTGTATTTGGCGATATTCATAGCATTAGGGATCGGAACTTCTTCCCTGATAGCCCAGAAACTAGGAGCGAAGGACAGGGAAGGAGCTGTCCGAATTGCTGAGCAATCAACATTTTCCGCGTTGATCATCGGCCTGCTGTTTGGGTTACTGACGCTCGCTATTTGGAAAATCGTTTTTGGCGCTGATGGGCGCCGATGATCAAGTAATGGCTTATTCTACTGTATTTTTCTACATTGTGGGGGGCAGTTCAGTCTTCTTGGCGGTCATGACCATTTTTGGGGGTATACTGCGGGCGTCCGGGAATACAAAGTCCCCAATGCAAGTCAGCATAATCGTAAATATACTGAATGTAGGTTTAGACTACATTCTGATTTTTGGTATCGGACCGATTCCGGCTCTTGGTGTTGCCGGGACGGCGATAGGCACAACAGTTGCAAGAATGTTGGGATGCCTGCTGTTGTACAAACAGATAAAAAAATCCCCTGTTTCATTTGAGTTGAAATCCATATTTGTAAAAAGTGATTATGCACCATTAATGCGGCTTTCGATTCCAGCAGCGCTTGAGAGATTGGTTATGCGGATGGGACAAGTAGTCTATTTTGGCTTGATCGTTGCGATTGGTGCGAAAACGTTTGCGGCACATTCTATCGCGGGAAATATCGAAAGCTTTGTGTATATGCCGGCATACGGGTTGGCCACTGCTGCTGCCACTCTCGTCGGGAACAGTACAGGCGCAGTGGATTTCAAGGAGGCAAAACGTGTCGCATTCCTATCGGCAACATTTGGCGTCATCGCTATGAGCTTTCTTGGGGATGATCCTGTTTGTAGGCTCCCCCTATTTTGCCAAAGTGTTCACCTCGGACACTACGGCAATCGATCAAATCGTGACAGCACTGAGAATAGATGCGTTCAACCAGCCTGGCCTTGCAATCAGCCTCATCACGACAGGCTCCCTGCAAGGAATGGGCGATACCAAATCGCCACTGTACAGCACCGCCTTTGGGATGTGGTGTTTGCGCATAATCGGGGTGATCGTTTTAGGAAGAGTATTGGGTTGGGGAATTGCCGGCGTTTGGATTTCGATCGGAATCGATCTTTACATACGCTCGCTCTTTTTGGTCTATCGATTCAGGAAAAATATATCCGATCGAAGCATGGCATCCCCTGAATAATGAAAAGTAACCATTGAAGTCATCAAAATCATCCACAGAAAATCAAATGCAGTCTTCATTTCTACCGGAAATGGAGCCTGCATTTATTTTTTTATAGAAATGAACGTAAAATCATGCAATTTAATAATGAAAACTTCTATCTATAATTTCAGAATATCCCCGTCTGAATGGTTTTGAATGAAAGTTAATGTTTTTGGAGGAAAATGATTGCTTTATTCCCGTGTAGGTGGTATATTTTTGTTCGAGAGGTGATAGAAAGTGCTTACAGAAGAACGGCATAAAATCATTCTAGACACTTTAGCCAAAGACAATATCGTAAAACTGCAGGACCTTGTCGATGAGACGGGCAGTTCTGAATCCACGATCAGACGGGATTTGAGCACTCTTGAAGAGGCCGGATTCCTGATCCGCGTCCATGGCGGAGCAAAGAGAAACTACAGTGTTTCCGCTGAAGACAGGATGGAAGACAAAACGTCCAAAAACGTTCGGGATAAACAACGGATCGCCGAAAAAGCCGCTCAATTAGTGAGTGATCAAGACATCATCTTTTTGGATGCTGGATCGACCACCTATGAGATGATTCCTTTCCTGAAAGGCAAAAGCATTCTGGTCGTTACAAATGGGGTGCCACATGCCAGTTTATTATCGGATATGCAAATCGAGACGATCCTTATCGGCGGCAAAATCAAGATGGAGACAAAAGCAGTCATCGGACCGGTCAGCCAAATGCAAATGAGAAATTACCGTTTCAGCAAAGCTTTTCTTGGCATCAACGGCATCGATAAGCAGTACGGCTTCACGACACCGGACACCGAAGAAGCGGCCATCAAGCGGATAGCCATCGAGAATGCCGCACAAAGCTATGTCGTAGCGGATGCTTCGAAGTTCAAGCAAGTCAGCTTCGTGAAGGTCTGCGATATTGAGGATTGCGGCATCATCAGCTACAATGTCCCGTCGGAAATCAAACGTAACCTGAAAGACAGTACAACTATTTGGGAGGCTGAATAATGATATATACAGTAACATTAAATCCATCCATCGATTACATCGTCCATTTACCCGCTATTGAGTTGGGTGAAGTGAACCGCATCCAACAGGATTTCAAACTGCCGGGAGGCAAAGGCATCAACGTTTCCCGCATCCTGAATGAACTGGAAGTGGAAAACACCGCTTTAGGTTTCCTTGGCGGTTTCACCGGAAAATACATCGAAGACTGGCTGGAAGCAGAAAACAGCAAAACGCACTTTACGCATGTAGATGAAGCAACCCGCATCAATGTCAAAATCAAGTCAGGGATGGAGACGGAAATGAACGGTCCGGGCCCGAATATCGAGCCTGCAGTCGCCGAAGAATTCCTGAAACAATTCGATGCGCTTGATCCGGAAAACGACATCGTAGTCTTGGCGGGAAGCAAACCTACAAGCTTGCCGGATGATTATTATCAGACCATCATCCGCAGACTGACGGACAAAGGCGTACCGTTCCTGATCGATACGACTGGGGAAGAATTAAAAAATGCGTTGCCGTTCCATCCGTTATTGGTAAAACCGAACCACCACGAGTTGGCTGAATTGTTCGATACTACTTTCGAAACGGATGAGGACATCTTGCCATACGGGAAGAAGCTGCTTGAAGCTGGAGCGCAATACGCGATCATCTCTATGGCCGCTAAAGGAGCGATCCTTTTCACTCCGGAAGGTGTTTACCATGGAACAGTACCGAAAGGTGTACTTAAAAATTCAGTCGGTTCCGGAGATTCAATGATCGCCGGATTTGTTGGGACATACATGAAGACGCACGACCCGTTGGAAGCATTCAAAGTCAGTATCGCTTGCGGAAGCGCGACCGCTTTTGCCGACGATTTAGCCAAACGCGAAGAAATTGATGCTCTAGTCAAACAAGTCACTATCAGTCAGCTATAGGGAGGAGAACTTATTAATATGAAAATCAATGATATCTTACTAAAAGAATTGATGATTATGGATTTGCAAGCAACAACCAAAGAGGGCGTTATCGATGAAATGATCGCAGGTCTTTCCACTAATGGCATCATCAATGATGCTGCGGTTTACAAAGAGGGCATCATGAAGCGCGAATCACAAACGTCCACTGGTTTGGGCGATGGCATCGCAATGCCGCATGCCAAAAACAAAGCAGTCATCAAACCCGCTGTCGTTTTTGCAAAAAGTGCAGCCGGTGTGGACTATGCATCATTGGATGGTCAACCAGCACATCTGTTCTTCATGATCGCGGCTCCGGAAGGCGCAAATAATGTTCATTTGGAAGTTTTAGCGTCATTATCCCGTTTACTCATCAATCCTGATTTCACTGCATCATTGAAAAAAGCTCAGACTCCAGAAGAAGTGCAAGGATTATTTGCGGCAGCAGAAGCTGCACGCGAAGCCAAAGAGCAAGCTGAAGCAGCAGCGAAGGCAGCTCCAGTAGCAGCAACCGAAACGAAGAGACCTTTCGTCATTGCAGTAACGGCTTGTCCTACAGGGATCGCACACACGTATATGGCTGAAGATTCATTGAAATTGATGGCTGAAAAAATGGGCGTCGATATCCGCGTTGAAACAAACGGCTCGGATGGCGTCAAGAACGCCTTGACAGCCGACGAAATCCGCCGTGCTGATGGTGTCATCATAGCAGCTGACAAAAAAGTTGAAATGGCGCGCTTCAACGGCAAACACGTTCTGCAAAGACCGGTAAGCGACGGCATCAACAAAGCCGAAGAATTGATCACAAAAGCAATGCGTAAAGAAGCGCCAATACTGAATGTTGAAGGCGATATATTCTCGGCCAGCGAAAGCGACGAAAAGCAATCCATCATCGGAAGAGTCTACAAAGACTTGATGAACGGTATTTCACACATGTTGCCGTTTGTTGTCGGTGGTGGTATCCTGATTGCGATTTCCTTCCTGTTCGAAACGTCATTCGGTGCAGATAGCCCGTTGTTCATTTCCTTCATGGCAATTGGTGGAGCAGCATTCAGCTTCCTGATTCCAATTTTGGCCGGTTACATCGCAATGAGTATCGCAGATCGTCCGGGGTTACTCCCAGGTATGGCGGGCGGTTACTTGGCTGTGCAAGCAAATGCCGGATTCTTGGGCGGGTTGATTGCTGGTTTCTTGGCCGGTTACATCATGGTTTATCTGAAGAAAGCCTTTAAAGGATTGCCTCGTACCTTGGATGGCATGAAGACAATTCTCTTGTACCCTGTGTTCGGTCTATTGATCACTGGCTTGTTGATGTACTTCTTGGTAGGTCCTGTCTTCTCCACAATCAATACAGCTATGATCACATTCCTGGAAAACTTGGGTACTGGTAATGCAGTGCTGTTGGGTGCTGTTCTTGGCGGCATGATGGCAATCGATATGGGTGGTCCATTCAACAAAGCAGCTTACGCCTTCTCAATCGGTATCTTCACTGATACTGGCGATGGCAGCTTGATGGCCGCTGTAATGGCTGGTGGTATGATTCCTCCATTGGCAATCGGTATCGCAACATTGATTTTCAAAAACAAATTTACGGATATCGAACAAAAATCCGGACTTTCCAACATCCTGTTGGGCCTATCCTTCATCACTGAAGGTGCGATTCCATTCGCTGCGGCAGATCCGATGCGCGTAATCGGTTCATCAATCGTTGGTTCAGCGATTGCTGGTGGTTTGACGCAGCTATGGGCAGTTTCAATCCCTGCACCACATGGTGGGTTGTTCGTAATCACATTGGCTAACCGTCCGTTGATGTTCTTGCTGGCTTTGTTGATCGGTACAGCCGTTTCAGCATTGATGTTAGGTTTTTGGAAACAAGATAAGACACAAGAAGTCGCAAAATAAATTAAATCATTCATTGAGAGAACAGACTGGGAACCTCCTTTCTGTTCTCTCTTTTTTAATGTCCCGAATGTAAGATGCATAAATGAAAACGGTATGACAGATAAATGAGAATAATGTAAAAAAATGGGATGATTTTCATGGCAGATATGCTATAATGCATATTGTTAAATAAACGAAAATGTAGATATCAGTTCATGCATAAAAGCAACGGATATTGAAATCTGTATAAGGAGGTAAAAGCATGGCAGCAAAGGAATCAATCAAAAAAGTGGTTTTGGCTTACTCAGGTGGATTGGATACGTCCGTCATCATCCCTTGGTTAAAAGAAAATTACAACAACTGTGAAGTAATCGCCGTAGTAGGAGACGTAGGACAAGGTGATGACTACAGCCGATTGGAAGAAAAAGCGATCAACTGTGGCGCATCGAAGTTGTATGTTGCAGACTTGAAGAAGGAATTCGTCGAAGAATTCATTTGGCCGACATTGCAAGCAGGCGCTAAGTACGAAGGACAATATTTATTGGGGACTTCTTTCGCCCGTCCAATCATTGCCAAAAGAATGGTAGAGATTGCGCATTTGGAAAATGCTGATGCGATCGTTCACGGAGCAACAGGGAAAGGGAACGACCAGGTCCGTTTTGAAGTCGGCATCAGAGAATTCGATCCGAACATCACGATCATCGCCCCTTGGAGAGAATGGGAACTGACTTCCAGAGAAGATGAATTTGCGTATGCTGCTGCACATAACGTGCCGCTTCCGATTACGTTGGAAACAAACTACTCAAAAGATAAAAACTTGTGGCATCTATCGCATGAGGGCCTTGATCTGGAAATGACAGCCAATGAGCCTGATTACGATAAAATTTTGGAGATGTGCGTGACGCCTGAGAAAGCTCCGGACGAAGCGACATATGTCACGTTGGAATTCAAAAAAGGCATACCGGTCAGCCTGAACGGTGAAGCAATGGACGGAATCGCCCTGATCGAAAAATTGAACGTGATCGCAGGCGCGAATGGCGTCGGCATCATTGATATCGTGGAGAACCGCTTGGTCGGCATGAAATCAAGAGGCGTTTATGAAACGCCTGCCGGAACTGTGCTGTATCATGCCCACGACAAATTGGAACAGCTTTGCCTGGACAAGGATACTTTCCAATACAAACAATTGCTGGCCAACAAATATGCAGAACTTGTATACAACGGATTGTGGTATACACCATTGCGCAAAGCATTGGCTGCATTTGTTGACGAAACACAACAGAAAGTCGAAGGTTTCGTGAAGATGAAGCTTTATAAAGGCAACATCACCGATGCTGGCGTAGTCAGCGCGAAATCTTTGTACAGCGAAAGCTTTGCCACTTTCGAGAGCGACGATGTATACAACCATACCGATGCAGCCGGCTTTATCCGTCTGTTCGGATTGCCTACATCCATCCGTGTCATGAAAGAGCAAGCTGAAGATCAAGCGACACACGAAGAATTGAAAGATCTATTAAAATAAACAACCGGTATTAGTGTTTGTTGACAGCTAGTCCGCTCCGGAACGTCCTCATCAGGCCATAAGTCCTGATGAGGACGTTCTTTTTCAGTTGTTGGATGAAACCTGGATCATGATGCCGTAAGCATGCTCCCATCCTGGAATGGAGGGATATTGCCTGGCCAAACTTTCATATCACAAAAGAATAAACTATGATAAAATGAATGCATTCATATTATGCTAGTTTAAGGAGGAGGAGATTAAGCGTGAATCAAACAGGTGAATGGAACAAAGCCCGTAAAATTATCATCGGCATCATTGATGTGCTGTTGTTCATCGGATCATTGCTGCTATCTTTTTATTTAAAATTCGGAAGAAATATACCATTGATAAACTTCGATGCCTTTCAGGGCAGCATTGCCTATGTCTCAGTGATTTTCATCATCGTCAATATCCTGTTCGGTACGTATATCTTTTACAACAAATCGATCAGTGACTTCTTGTTCATAACGGTCATCGGGCAATTTGTCCTTTCGTTGATCATCATGGCGCTGACTTTTGCCGGGCGCTGGTTGGCATTCCCGCGATCGGTCATTCTGATCAACTTTTTTGTGGGAACGATCCTGTTGTTCCTGTTCCGCGTAATGGTGTTCAAAATGTACCAACGCGTGAGCGGCAGCAAACGGGTCATGATTGTCGGGATGGAAAAGGAAGTGTTTGCGGCAGTCGACAACTTCACGAATACAAAAAGCATCCGCCATGTCGTGACGCATGTCGTCCTGTCGGATTATTACGAAAATGTCCTGCGGCATCTGGAAGAGATTGATATCGTCTACTTAGCGAGCCAAATCGAAGAATCCGAAAAACTGAAGATATACGATCTGTTGACGAGCAAAGAGAAGAAGATGTTCCTGAATACGAGTTTCGAGAATCTGATCATGGTCAATCCAAATATGATGAACATCGAGGATGAAAGCATCATCGAAGTTTCCCCGTTCCGTATCTCGGCAGAAGATGGCCTTATGAAACGGATCATCGATATTGCGGTTGCGCTCATCGGTATCGTCATCACTTCGCCGATCATGGCTGTTACGGCTATCTTGGTGAAGAAAAGTTCCGAAGGTCCCGTATTCTACAAGCAGACACGCATCACCAAAGACGGCAAGGAATTCGAAATCCTGAAGTTCCGCAGCATGGGTGTGACCGCTGAGAAAGATTCAGGCCCAGTTTTGGCTACAAGCAATGATGTGCGCGTAACGACAGTCGGCAAATATCTGCGCTCCCTGCGCATCGATGAACTGCCGCAGTTGTTCAACGTATTGCTGGGCGATATGTCCTTGGTCGGTCCCCGGCCGGAACGTCCTTTCTTCGTTGATCAATTCAAGGAACTGAACCCGCATTATTACCTGCGCCACAACGTCCGCGCCGGAATTACCGGATATGCGCAAGTTTACGGGAAGTACGCTTCCGACTTCAACAGCAAGCTGAACTTCGATCTGATCTACATCAAGAAGTATTCCTTGATACTGGATCTGAAAATCATGCTGCAGACCGTCAAAATCTTGTTTGATAAAGTATCATCCCGCGGAGTGGATGAAAGCGAACGGGCAGATCCTGACCGAGCAAGAGATTGAAGCACGCGGCATCAGAGTCATATATTAAATAGCAAACCATCCTAGCGGGCGTTTTTCCGCCCGCAAGGATGGTTTTTTGTTTACACAGAAATGCCGGTTGTATTTGCGGGAATGCGGGCCGATCACTATAATCAATCTGATGGATTTTGGACAAAAAAGCGGAAATGTATGGGGAATTGCGTTACAATAGGTAAATAGAGCACTTCCTTCTGCAGGACCGTAAAAGGATGCGGAGGCCTACGATCAAAGATGAAATGAGTGAGTTGGATGAGTTTTGATTATAACGATGATAGTTTAGCTTTGCATACTGATTTGTACCAAATTAACATGATGAAGACTTATTGGGATGAAGGCATTACCGAAAAACATGCAATTTTTGAACTGTACTTCCGAAAGTATCCTTTCAATAATGGCTATGCAGTCTATGCGGGCCTTGAACGTTTCGTATCCTATATCCAGAATTTACGCTTTACGGATACGGACATCGCCTATTTGCGTGAGCATGTCGGCTACGAAGAAGGTTTTTTGGAGTATCTGAAAAATTTCCGTTTCTCGGGCACGATCCGTTCCGCTCTGGAGGGGGATCTCGTCTTCGCGAATGAACCGATCGTCCAGGTGGAAGGTCCGTTGGCGGAATGCCAATTGATCGAAACGGCCTTATTGAATGTCGTGAATTTCCAGACGCTGATAGCGACAAAAGCCGCACGTCTGCGCTACGTCTGCGATGACGAGCCGTTGATGGAATTCGGTTCCAGAAGAGCGCAGGAAATGGACGCCGCCATCTGGGGCACACGCGCAGCCTACATCGCGGGATTCAATGCAACGAGCAATGTCCGAGCCGCCAAACTGTTCGGCATTCCGGCTTCCGGCACACATGCCCATTCGATGGTGCAAGTCTACCGCAATGATTATGATGCCTTCATGGCTTATGCGCGTTCCCACAAGGATTGTGTATTCCTGGTGGATACCTATGATACGTTGAAATCGGGCGTGCCGAATGCCATCAAAGTGGCGCGGGAAATGGGCGATAAAATCAACTTCCTCGGCGTGCGCATAGACAGCGGGGACATGGCCTACATATCCAAAAAAGTCCGTCAGCAATTGGACGAGGCAGGCTTTACCGATGCAAAAATCTACGCATCGAACGACTTGGATGAATTGACCATTTTGAACCTGAAGATGCAAGGCGCAAAAATAGATGTCTGGGGTGTCGGCACCAAGCTGATCACCGCCTTTGACCAACCGGCGCTCGGAGCGGTCTACAAATTGGTTTCGATCGCGGATGAGAGCGGCAAAATGGTGGACACGATGAAAATCTCCAGCAACGCCGAAAAAGTCTCCACACCAGGCAAGAAACAAGTGTGGCGGATCACCCGCAAGCGTGACGGCAAGTCGGAAGGGGACTACATTGCGCTTTGGGAAGAAAAGCCCGATCAAGAGGCGGAACTGTATATGTTCCATCCGGTCTTCACTTACATCAACAAGACCATCACTGACTTTGAGGCGCGTCCTGTTCTGCAGGACATCATCGTGGACGGTGAGCTGGTTTACGAATTGCCTTCTCTCCAAGAAGTAAAAGCCTTCTCGGAAGCGCAGATGAGCGGTTTGTGGGATGAATACAAACGTATCCTGAATCCGGAAGACTATCCGGTCGACTTGTCACAGAAGACGTACGATCACAAGATGTCCACCATCAAAGACATCAAGAAGCAGATCAAGGAAGAAGCGTCATTATTGGAAAGCACTAAATAACCGATCAGATCAATCAAGGGGGAATAGGCATGCGTCCATTACAAAAAGAAATTATTGCTGCATTAAGAGTGAAACCGGAAATCGATCCAAAAGAGGAAATCCGCATCAGCATCGATTTCATGAAAGATTATTTGGCGGCACACCCATTTTTGAAGGCATTCGTTTTGGGCATCAGCGGAGGACAGGACTCCACTTTGACGGGGCGTTTAGCCCAGTTGGCGATCCAGGAAATGCGCGATGAGACAGGCGACGACAGTTACCAATTCATTGCTGTCCGCCTTCCGTACGGCATTCAATTCGATGAGCACGATGCCCAGGCTGCACTAGCTTTCATTTCGCCGGACCAAAAATTGGTCGTGAACATCAAAGAAATGGCGGATGCTGCACTCGATGCGCTTGAAGAAGCCGGCCTTACCATCACCGACTTCAACAAAGGAAACATCAAAGCACGTCAACGCATGATCGTTCAGTTCGCGATAGCGGGCGACAGCAGCGGAGCGGTTTTGGGGACTGACCATGCGGCAGAATCCGTGACCGGTTTCTTCACGAAATTCGGGGACGGCGCAGCCGACTTGTTGCCGATTTGGCGCTTGAACAAACGTCAAGGCCGTCAGTTGCTGAAAGAATTGGGCGCACCGGCAGAGCTCTATGAAAAAGTGCCGACAGCGGACTTGGAAGAAAATCGTCCCGCATTGCCTGATGAGGTGGCTCTGGGCGTGACATACGAGATGATCGATGCGTATCTGGAAGGCAAAGAAATACCGGACAAGGACGCTGAAGTCATCGAAGGCTGGTACACGAAGACAGAGCATAAACGTCACTTGCCGATAACGGTCTATGACAGTTTTTGGAAAGAAGCCTAATCTGTTCAGATAGTGGGGTTTTGCAGTGAAAATCAGCAAAAAATTTAAAATGATGCAAGATAAAGCAAGAGCTGCAGTGCAAGAGCAGGGGGCATATCCTGCTCTTGCACTGCTTCAGCTTGTTGGCGACCGTATTCGTGGTCCATCTCTATCTTCAATGGACTCAAAATGATCTGGATGCCGGACTGGTCGTGAATTTTGTATTTGCTTGGCATACCGAGAAGTTTCTGATCAGCACGGGCGTATTGGTGACGCTGGGGCTATGGCTTTGGGCGCTGGTGGGGAACATCCGCTTGGCGAACGCACTGCTGTTGCTGTCGGGAGGAATCCTCGGGATGGCGACCTATGAAAAGATGCTGCAGCGCAACGAGCCCGTTTATCCGAGCGACTTGAAGATGCTGACGGAGGCCACCTTCCTTTTGGAGATGCTGAACGGACGGACATTGGCGGCACTAAGCTTGGTGTTCCTGCTATTTCTGGCATTTGTGCTTTATTCCCTGCGTCAGGCCAAGTCCAAGAAAACCGTAAAATTGGGATGGAAATCGCGCGTGCTGATTCTCATAACAACAAGCATGGCGCTCGGCTATGCCGGCCAGTTCCAGCAGGAAGGCAACCTGCTGAAGAAAGCCTATGACCGGACGGCTTATTGGATTCCGTACAGCCAACAAATGAACTACTACAACACCGGCTTTGTGGCCGGCTTCCTATACAACCTTTCGGCTGCACCGATGGAGCTGCCGACGGATTATTCACAGGAAAAAATCGATGAGTTGAAAGCAACCTATCAACAACTTGCTGACGAAATCAACGCAGAACGGACGGCAGTGTTGCCTGAAACGAATGTCATCTACATCATGAATGAAAGTTTTGCGGACCCGCTTGAATTGGAAGGATTGGATCTGCAAAGCGATCCGATTCCGTTCACGAGAGCCTTGATGGACACAAGCTACAGCGGCGAACTGTTGTCCCAGGGCTATGGCGGCGGAACCGCCAATATCGAATTTGAGGCATTGACAGGTTTTTCGATGGAGCCGTTCGCTGCGAACATCACGACGCCCTATACGCAATTCCTGTCTTCGCAAGACGATTTCCCTTCCGTCGTGTCCCGTTTGGAAGAAGCCGGCTTCCGCACAACAGCGATCCATCCCTACAATACGACCATGTATAAGCGGTTGGAGAACTATGAGACTTTGGGATTCGATTCCTTCCTTTACGAGGACACGATGAAAAATACGGAAAAGCTGGATACCAATCCGTATATTTCGGATGCAGCCGCGTACGCTGAAATAACGGCTATCCTGAAAGCCAGCGAGGAAAAAGATTTTATCCATTTGGTGACGATGCAGAACCATACGCCTTATCAAAACAAATACACGGTAACGCCATCTGCTGCTGAAACCGGCATAGCCAGCCAGACGATCCGGAACTATCTGCAGGATCTGCAGTACAGCGATCAAGCGTTGGCGGATCTGTTGGCAGCTCTCAAGGAATGGGATGAGCCGACAGTCGTCGTGTTTTGGGGGGATCATTGGCCGAGCGTTTTCGGAGAGGATCTTTATGCGCTGAATACGATCCAAAACATGCATGAGACGCCTATGTTCGTCTACAGCAACACGGAAGAAGCCCAAAAGGATTTGGGGGTCACCAGTCCCATCTATTTCTTCCCGGAAGTGCTGGAGTTGAGCGGCAGCCGCGTTACCGCTTTTGAAGCCTTGCTGATGGCGCTGCAGGAACAGGTGCCGGCTTTCGAAAAGACGCTGTATGTGAATGGCGATACCGGTGAATATGTCTCGAGCCGAGAAGGACTGTCCGATCAGGCCAGAAGCCTGTTGGCGGATTATGATCTGATCCAGTACGACACGACCACCGGAAACCGGTACGCAGAATCAAACGGTTTTTTCCGAATGATCGATTGAAACAGATTGCCGCAGGCTTGCGGCTTGTGTAAGAGTTGGATTTGCAAGTAGGGCCGGAATCGCCTATGATTAAGGAAATACAGGGTGAAAGGAGGGGTCCGGTGAGTTTCTTTATACGTTTTATGCTTCTTTTCGGTGCGACGATCCTGGCCAGTATGCTGTTCACCTATCTTTTCCGTGCGGCAGCGAGACGGTTCCGCTGGACGGATAAGCCATCCGAAGCGAAAGTGCATGTCAAGGAGACGCCGACGATGGGAGGCGTAGCCATATTCGCAGCTTATTGGGGTGCCTTTTTCCTTGGGGTCCCTCTGAGCAATCGTTCAGGGTTTGCAGGCATCATGTTTTTGAGTTCGTTGATCATTCTCGTGACGGGGATCATCGATGATACCTATGATCTGAGGCCTTGGCAGAAAATGATCGGCATCCTCACTGCGGCGAATGTCCTCTATTTCTTTACGGGCATCAAAATAGACAGCCTGACGCTGGATTATTTCGGAACGATCGAATTCCATGAAGCGGGTTACTTTGTGATGATGCTGTGGATTGTGGTCATCACGAATGCGGTGAATCTGATGGACGGGCTGGATGGCTTGGCGACGGGCACTTCAATCATTTCCCTCTCGACGATGGGCTTCGTCAGCTATTTCTTCACCGATTATATGGATGTGGCCACCGTCGTCATGATTTTCCTTTTGGTTGCGAGTTTGTTGGGTTTTTTGCCTTTCAACTTCTACCCGTCCTCCATTTTCCTGGGGGATACGGGCTCGCTGTTCGTAGGCTTTATGATCGCGGTGCTGTCCTTGTACGGCCTGAAACATGCCACTTTCGTATCGCTCCTGATACCGGTGGCCATTCTCGGGGTTCCGTTGACTGACACGATTGCCGCTGTCCTTCGCCGGACTTTGCACAAGCGTTCCATCAGCGCGAAGGATAAAAGCCACCTGCACCACCGTTTGCTGCGCTTAGGGTTTACGCACCGCCAGACTGTTTTGGTCATTTATGCTTTGGCGATCATCTTCTCCTTGACTGCCATCCTGTTCCCGATTTCATCTTTCTGGGGAACGGTCGTTTTGGTAGTCGGTCTGATTTTCGGCGTGATGCTCTTCATCGCTTCCTTCAATTTGTTGGACAGCAACCGCTCCAAGTTGCGCAAGACATTGTATCGCCTTTTGAGGGAAAAGGACGACAAAAACAAATGAACAAGCCATGAAAGCCAAATAGGCTATCACGCGCTTGTTCATTTTTTTATTCAAAATCTATTCGATTTCGCCTTCATCGGCTTCGTCGTAAGCTGGGGAGACCGGACGCTCCACGTACTCCTCTTCGCCGATTTCAAAGACGACACGGCCGTTCATGACATCCGTAACAGCATCCTGGAAACGGCTGATGTCCTCAGCAGGGATGCCGCACAAAAAACAAACCTGGTCGGTGTATTGGGCCTCAATCAGAGTGTAGGGCGACTGCGCCAAGTAATTCTCCAATTTTCCGGATGCGGCATAGGAAACGATGCAGCCGACTTTTGTCTGGAGGCTGCGGACAACGATGCCGATGTCCTTCAGTGCGGTCGACACGGATCGGCTGTAGGCGCGGATCAATCCGCCGGCCCCCAACTTTGTCCCGCCGAAATAGCGGGTGACGACGGCTGCGACGTAACGCAGCTCGTTTTTCTTGAGCACTTCCAGCATCGGGACGCCGGCTGTTCCGGATGGCTCGCCGTCGTCATGGGCGCGCTGGATTTCGTTCTGGTCGCCGATCAGGTAAGCGGAACAGTTGTGCGTCGCTTTCCAATGTTCTTTTTTGACGGCTTGGATGAAGTCTTTGGCCTCGTCCTCGGAATGGACACGTTTGAGGCTGCAGATGAAGCGGGAACCCTTGATGATGATCTCTGTAACGCCGCTCTCTGCGATAGTGTGATAGGTTGTCAGCATATCCTTTCCCCTCCAAGTTTTTTTATTCTCATTTTACCACAGAGACGCTCGGATGACAGGCCACGAACAAGGAAAGGGACTTTCCGAACATTTCCATTTGTGGTATTGTTAGATGGAATAGACCAAACGGCCACAGGGGTCGATGGAAAGGTGATCTGCGTGAAAGCTACAGATTTAATCGATGTACTCAAAATGAAAAAAGTTGTCGGGAGCTTGGATCCCGCTTTGAATATTGGAAAAATAAGTCAGGATTCCCGCGATATCCAATCGGGGGATCTGTTTATCTGCATCGACGGTACGCAAGTCGATGGCCACAATTACGTTGAGACGGCGGTCGCCAATGGTGCGGGCTTGATTGTCGCCCATAGGGATATTGAAAAAGTGGCAGCGATCTGTCCCGGTCGTGTATGTTCCCGATACGGGCAAAGCGATGAGTCTGCTTGCGAATCATTTTTATGCTTATCCGAGCGAGGCGATGAAAGTCATCGGCGTCACGGGGACAAACGGAAAGACGACGGTAACCTACTTGGTGGAAGCCATCCTTAAGGCGATGGACAAAAAAACCGGACTGATGGGCACCATCGAAATGCATATCGGCGACGAAGTGCACAAAACGAAAAACACGACGCCAGACAGCATCACGATGCAAAAAGCCCTGCACCTTATGGTTGAGAAGGAGACGGAATACTTCACGCTGGAGCTGTCCTCGATTGCGTTGGAAATGGGCAGAGCATGGGGCCTTGATCTGGATGTCGCGATCATGACGAACTTGACGCATGAACATATGGAATTCCATCACACGATGGAAGCTTATGCCGAAGCGAAAAAGCTGCTCTTCTCCCAATTGGGGAACGGACGCAAAAATGGACGGACGAAAACGGCGGTACTGAATGCGGATGATGAAACGATCCACAGCTATCGCATCGCTACGGCGGCAGAAGTCATTTCTTACAGCGTGAAGGATGAAACGGCTGATTTCTTTGCAGCGGATATCACATACAGCCGGACGCAGACACGCTTCAATCTGATCGTCAATGGGGAACGCTATCCGGTCGTGACGAATCTGGTGGGACTCTATAATGTCTCCAATACATTGGCTGCGCTGGCGGCTGTTTATGCAGTGGGCATTCCGTTGGAGGATGCAACAAAAGCGGTAACGTCATTGGCTGGTGTTACCGGCAGATTGGAGATCGTGCCTGGCGCGAGCGACATCGGCGTCTACGTCGATTTTGCCCATTCGCCCGACGCGATGGAAAAAGTATTGAGTGTGGTGCGCGAATTTACTCAAGGCAGAGTCATTTCCGTTTTCGGCGGCGCCGGGGAACGGGAGCATGAAAAACGCCCGATCATGGCCCGCATCGGTACGGAACTTTCCGATTATGTGGTCCTGACGACGGACGATACCGGCAAAGAACCGCAGGAACAGATCATCGCGATGATGCTTGCCGGCATCGAAAAGGACAACTATGAATACATCGAAAACCGCAAGGAAGCCATCCAGCATGCCATCGCCATCGCAGAACCGGGAGATACGGTCATCCTGCTGGGCCGTGGGCATGAGGCTGACTACAACGACAGAGGCAGAATGATCCGCCTGTTGGACAGTGAAGTGGCGGCTGAAGCGATTGAATTGCGCAACGAGCAGAAAGATTGAGGACTTCCATGAAAATTGCAGTAGTTACGGACAGTACCGCTTATCTGACGGCTGAGATACGCCAGCGGCACCATATTCATATGCTGCCATTAGTCGTGAATATCGGAGAAAAATCATATGAAGAAGAAATAGATCTGGTTGCTGAGGACTTTTATGCCTTGATGAAATCATCTGGCGATTTCCCAAAAAGCTCCCAACCAGCAGTTGGTGCCATGCATCAGCTGTATGAAGAATTGGCGAAGGAACATGATGCGATCATCAGCATCCATCTCTCAAGCGGCATCAGCGGCACATACCAGAATGCTGCCGCTCTAAGCAGGGAATATCCGGAATTCAACATCCATGCCTTCGATTCTGAAATCAGCTGTTACGTGCAGGCCCGTTTCGTCTTGGAGGCTGCAAGGTTGGCTGCTGCCGGTATTGACCCGGAGCAGATCATAGCGCGATTGGACCATATGAAGAAACGTTCCCGCGCTTACTTTATGGTGGACGATCTGATGAACCTGCAGCGCGGCGGCAGACTGTCCGGTGGGGCGGCTGTCATCGGCTCGATCATGAAGATCAAACCGGTCTTGCATTTTTCGGACAAAAAGATAGTCGTTTTCGAAAAAATCAGGACCAATGCAAGGTCATTGCGACGGATCGAAGAACTGTTGGGCCAGACGGCTTCAAAGGCGGATTATCCGATCATCGCAACCGTCATCCATGGAAATATTCCCGAAAAAGGGCAAGATTGGCTGGAGCATCTCCAAGGAGAATTTCCGGACATCCGCTTCGAATTGAGTTATTTCGGCCCCGTCATCGGTACGCATTTGGGCGAGGGTGCGTTGGGATTGACCTGGACGGAAGACACCGAATTGAGCTTTCCGATATAGGCAACAACTATTTGCGGCAATCATACATTCATCCGGAAGGAAGGGCCATTTGGGTCCCTGGCCTTCCTGTTTTTTTCTGGAGGAATTTCGGACTGGTTTTTAAACGGATAGCGGGGGTGCTTTTGTGAGAGTATTTATCGGCGTCAGATTGCCTGAAGCCATCAAAGAACAACTGGGTGCCGTTCAGGAAGAAGTGAAGAGTGCCAGCCTCAAAGGATCATTCACGGATCCGGACAACTTTCATTTGACGATGCGTTTTATCGGGGAAGTGAATCCGGAACAGAAAAGTGCAATCGAAACAGCGCTGGCCCGCTGCACGCAAGAACAGGTTCCCTTCCAGATTGAAACCGCGGGATTGGGTTATTTTTTCAAAAAAAATAAGTGGATCATCTGGCTGGGCATCAAAGAAAACAGACAGCTCCATCAACTCTTTGATCAGCTTAACGCGGAAATTTTGGCGCAAGCAACGACAGTCGCCGACGAGGTTGCCTTCATTCCGCACCTTACGCTCGGTCGGGGGATCGTGCTTTCGCAGGAGTGGGAAACACTCAGCAAAGTGCCGCTGCCCTCTGACCAGAAAATCCCGGTCACCGCGCTGACGCTGTTCGAAAGTGTGCGGGTGAACGGAAAGCTGGTTTATCGCCCGATCGCTGATTTCCCGTTCCATGGTTAGACAAGCCGGACGATTTCCAGCAAACAAACAAATCCCTGACCGGAAACAGAAAGCCACCATTCTTCGCATAATCAGCGGAAGAGTGGCGGCTTTTTTTGCGTATGCTATCCAGGGAAGGGGAGGATGGCATGGACGGGAAGGAACTGTACGGCAGGGAGTTGACGAGGAGCGAGTGCCGCAGCGCAAACGAAGCGCTGCTGGATCTGGCTGAGAAGCGGCCCGGGTTGGTCAGCGTGAACGGGAAGTTCGCATGTACCCGCTGCGGAAACCAGGAACGGAACAAAATTCAGGCAGCGCCATGTTCTTGCGGAGCTGCTTGTCATTATTGCTTGAGTTGCCTGAACATGGGGAAAATCAAAAGCTGCACAATCCTCCATCATCTGCCGGAAACCAACTCGTTCGCACGGCCCCAGGAGCCGATTCTGCACTGGAAGGGCCAGTTATCTTCGGAACAGAAACGTGCATCTGAAGAAATCGTGGCGACGGTCCTTTCTGAAGAGACACGCCTGATCTGGGCCGTCGCCGGTGCCGGGAAGACCGAGATGATTTTTGAAGGGATTGCAGCCTGTTTGCGCAAAGGCGGGAGAGTCTGCCTGGCCTCCCCGCGCGTGGACGTTTGTCTGGAACTGGCCCCACGGATCAAGCAAGCTTTCCCGGACGTCCCTTTGGCCTTGCTGTATGGAGGCAATGAGGAGGGCTACAGCTACACGCCGCTCGTCATCGCCACGACCCATCAACTGCTGCGTTTCCGGGAAGCGTTCGATCTCCTGATCATCGACGAAATCGATTCCTTCCCGTTCCATAACGATGCGAGCCTCCAGTTCGGGGCGCAAAAATCCAGAAAAAAAGCGAGCGCGCTGATTTATTTGACGGCAACCCCGTCACGGGCCATGCAAAATGACATCAAGCGCGGCAGATTGGCAGCGACGGTGTTGCCTGCCCGCTATCACGGCTTTGCGTTGCCCGAACCAGAGTGTCTGTGGGTCGGGAATTGGCGCAAGGCCATCAACAAAAGGAAAACGGCCCGATTCCTTACCCTGATCCGAAGGCAGCTCCAAACGAATCGGCGCTTTCTGCTTTTTTTGCCGCATATCCAACTGATGGAAGAGCTGGACGGATGGTTGAGCGAACTTTTTCCGGACAAACAGTTCACTTGCGTTTCGGCGAGCGACCCTGACCGCGAGGAGAAAGTGAAAAGGATGCGGGCCGAGGAATATGATTTTTTGATGACGACGACCATATTGGAGCGCGGCGTGACTTTCAGGGACATCGATGTCATCGTGCTTGGCGCGGAAGATCGGGTCTTCACCGAAGCCTCGTTGGTGCAGATTGCCGGCAGGGCAGGCAGGCACAAAGACTTTCCGACGGGGTGGGTCTGCTTTGCCCATGACTGGCGAAACGAAAGCCATCCAGGGTGCGGTCCGGCAGATCCGCTCGATGAACCGGGATGCGGGAAGAAGGGGGCTGCTGAATGGGTCAGTGTCTGTTTTGCCAAAATGAGATCCGCGAGGTTTTGACACTTCAGCAACTTTTCGGTTTCGGGAAAAAAGATTGCGGAACAATCTGCCGAGCCTGCGACGAAAAGTTGCCGCGTTTAGCCGGTCAAACGTGCTGCCCGGGCTGCATGCGGCCGCAAACAGCCACTGAGTTGTGCGTGGACTGCCGGGGCTGGAGCTGTCGCTATCCGGAGCTGACGATCGCGCATCATGCCTGTTATGCCTACACAGGTGTCGTGAAGGACTGGCTGCAACGCTACAAGTTCCAAGGCGATTACCGTCTTGCCGGTGCCTTCACGAATGATCTGCAGGCTTTCCAAAGGGCGCATCCAAAAGGGCTGTTCCTCCCGTTGCCGATATCATTAGCCAGTTACGAGGAAAGAGGCTTCAGCCAATGCGAAGAGATGCTGAAACAAGCAGGGATCCGCTACGTGCAATTACTGGAAAACCAACATGCCGGAGCAAAACAGTCCGAAAAAAACAGACAGGAACGACTGTTGACAACGCAACCATTTTTATTGCTGGACGGTCACAAAAAATATCTTCAGCAGGAAATTATTCTTTTTGATGACGTCTATACTACCGGAAGAACGCTCTACCACGCGAAAACCCTCCTGTACAAGCAAGGATTCAGATCGGTTCGTTCGATTACGATCGCAAGATAATAAATCATAAACATTGAAATGTTAAGGCGCTTACATTATAATGAAGTTAAAGAAACCCCCTATGAGTGGTCCATAGGTGAGGGTTGTCTTTATCTGACGATGCGTCAGACGAAAGGAGAGAGTGCTATGTTTAAGTATAATGTCCGAGGAGAAAATATTGAGGTTACAGAACCGATCCGCAGCTACGCCGAGAAAAAATTAGGCAGACTGGAAAAATACTTTAGCAACGTGCCTGAAACAACTGCGCATGTCAACTTAAAAGTATATCCATTCCCAGCCGAAAAATCTGCTAAGGTGGAAGTTACGGTTCCGCTACCTTTCCTGGTTTTAAGAGCCGAAGAGACTTCCAACGATCTATACGGAAGCATCGATTTGGTCGTGGACAAACTTGAACGCCAAGTCCGTAAGTACAAGACGAAGATTCACCGCAAATCCAGAGAGAGAGGATTTGATATCGGTAACGAGCCGAATCTGATCGAAGAAAAAATGGAAGACGATGAGAATCCGCTTGAAATCGTCCGCACTAAACGTCTTTCCCTCAAACCGATGGACAGTGAAGAAGCTGTATTACAGATGAATATGCTTGGACACAACTTCTTTATCTTCGAAGATGCTGAAACGAACGGCACAAGTATCGTGTACCGCCGAAAAGACGGCAAATTCGGTCTGATCGAAACTGACTAAATCTGAAAATAACGTCCCCCGCCCATAAACGGCGGGGGGCTTTTTTTATTAGGCAACTGCTGCAAGGTTTAGTTGATGGCGAGTAGTTCACATTAATTAAAAGTAATGATAGAATAGAAGAGATATAAGAATTATTTTTGCATCAGCAACGAACGACATATACACGAACGCATACCCAGTGAAAATGATTGCTGGAATGAAATCAAACAGCAAGAGGAGATATAGAATGGCCAACTTTTTAAAGAAACTCATCGAGAATGATAAGAAAGAGCTACGTTCCTTGGAAGGAGTAGCGGATAAGGTCATCTCCTACGCGGATCGAATGGCCGCTTTGGATGATGAAGAATTGCGCGAACTGACCGAATCCTATAAAGAACGCTATAAAAAAGGGGAGTCTTTGGATGACCTGCTGCCTGAAGCTTTTGCAGTAGTCCGCGAAGGCGCAAAACGCGTCTTGGGGCTGTATCCTTATAAAGTGCAGATTATGGGGGGGATCACCCTGCATAAAGGCAATATCGCCGAAATGAAGACCGGTGAAGGTAAAACCTTGACTGCAACAATGCCGGTTTACCTGAACGCCTTATCGGGCGAAGGCGTTCACGTTGTCACCGTCAATGAATATCTGGCAAGCCGCGATGCTGTTGAGATGGGTGAACTGTACCGCTTCCTGGGGTTGACGGTAGGCTTGAACACAAACGGCAAGTCTTCTGAAGAAAAAAGAGAATCCTATAACTGCGACATCACTTACAGCACCAATAATGAATTGGGCTTCGATTATTTGCGTGACAATATGGTCGTCTACAAGAATCAAATGGTGCAGCGCCCGCTGAACTTTGCGGTCGTCGATGAGGTCGACTCGATCTTGATTGATGAAGCCCGTACACCACTGATCATTTCCGGACAAGCCGAAAAATCGACAGCACTCTATAACCGAGCCGATTTCTTCATCAAAGGATTGAAAGAGAACGAAGACTATACGATCGATCTGACATCCAAATCGATTGCATTGACGGATGAAGGCATCGAGAAAGCCGAAAAAACATTCCATTTGCCGAACTTGTACGATGTGGATAATACCCGCTTGGTGCATCATTTGGATCAAGCTTTGCGCGCGAACTTCATCATGCTTGTGGATATCGATTACGTAGTGGAAGACGGAAAAGTAAAAATCGTCGACCAATTCACTGGCCGGATCATGGAAGGCCGCCGTTACTCGGACGGACTTCACCAAGCCATCGAAGCGAAAGAGAACGTTGAAATCGAAAATGAATCGAAAACGATGGCCACCATCACTTTCCAGAACTATTTCCGTATGTACAAAAAACTGTCCGGTATGACCGGTACGGCGAAAACGGAAGAAGAAGAATTCCGGGAAATCTACAACATGAACGTTATCTCGATTCCTACAAACAGACCAATCGTCCGTAATGACTTTCCGGATTTGTTGTACCCATCCTTGAAGAGCAAATTCAGGGCTGTCGTCGGCGACATCAAAGAGCGCCATGCCAAAGGGCAGCCGATCCTTGTCGGTACCGTAGCCGTGGAAACTTCGGAACTGCTTTCGCATATGCTGCGTCAAGAAAACATTCCGCACCAAGTATTGAATGCCAAAAACCATTTCCGGGAAGCGGAAATCATCATCGGAGCCGGTCAACCCGGAGCCGTCACGATCGCCACCAACATGGCCGGTCGTGGTACCGACATCAAGCTGGGTAAAGGCGTCAAGGAATTAGGCGGTCTCTGCGTCATCGGTACCGAACGCCATGAATCACGCCGGATCGACAACCAACTGCGTGGACGTTCCGGACGTCAAGGGGATCCCGGCGAAACGCAATTTTACCTGTCGCTGGAAGACGACTTGATGAGACGCTTCGGATCGGAACGCATCCAGCAAGTCTGGAGCAAATTGAATTTGGATGATGAAGCAGAAGATGTGGTCATCCAAAGTAAAATGCTTTCCAAACAAGTGGAATCCGCCCAGAAACGAGTGGAAGGCAACAACTACGATACCCGTAAAAATGTATTGGAATACGATGAAGTCATGCGTGAACAGCGTGAAATCATTTATGGACAGCGTCTGGAAGTCATCAATGAAACCGAATCGCTGAAGTATGTTGCAACAGCCATGATCAAACGTGCGATTGCGCGTGTGGTCGAAACGCATACCATCGGGGAAAAGGCGACTTGGAACCTGCAAGGGATCCGCGATTTTGCCGGAGCTGCCCTCGTGCATCCCGACAGCATCAGCTTGGCCGATCTGGAAGGCAAAACTGCGCATGAAATCGAGGAATACTTGGTGGAACGCGCAATGGAAGTGTACAAGACAAAAGAGAAACAATTGAGTCCGGAACAAATTTTGGAGTTTGAAAAAGTTGTCATTCTGCGGGTCGTGGACAGCAAATGGACCGATCACATCGACAATATGGATGAGCTGCGCCAAGGAATCGGCTTGCGTTCATACGCACAGAACAATCCGTTGACCGAGTACCAAACCGAAGGCTATGATCGTTTCCAAGAAATGATCGCCACCATCGACTATGACGTTACCCGTATCGTGATGAAATCAGAAATCCGCCAAAATCTGCAACGACAATCAGTAGGACAAGGCTCGAACATCATGCCGACGCGTGAGACAGTCGCTTCCCAAACGGAGCAACAGGAACAGGCGCGCAGAGCCCAGATTGCCGCAATGAGAATGCAAAAACTGATGGAAATCCAAAAAGCCAAACAAGCGGCTGAAGCAGCAGAAAAACAAGAGTCGCCCACCGAAGAATAAGCGGAAAGCGATAGAAGCAATCCACACTTCAACCAGCAAAACCGAGTCAAACACACACTAATCGGATACAACGCCAATCGAGGAGGGTCGGGATAAAAAACAGTAGCTTGTTTTTATCCCGACCCATCCTTCTTTTGCCTAATCTAGGAGGAAATCAAATGGAATTAAGTGAAATCAAAGCAATATTGGAAAGTTCAGAAACAAAAATCTCAAGCTTCAGGAGGTCTCTTTGACTTAGATGGCCTGGAAACGGATATTGCGGAATTCGACGATCGCATGCTGGATCCTGAGTTCTGGAACAATGCCGAAGCAGCGCAGGAAGTCATCAACCAATCGAACCAATTAAAAGTAGTCTACAATACGTTCAAGAGTTTGGAAGCGCAGTATGAAGACCTTGAAGTCTTGTATGAAATGGTGAAAGAGGATGAAGAGCCGGAATACCTGGAAGAATTGAACGAAAAAACGACAGAATTTACGGAAGCACTGGAAAAATATGAATTGACGATGCTGTTGAACGGACCGCACGACAAATCCAACGCCATTTTGGAAATCCATCCGGGTGCCGGTGGAACGGAATCCCAGGATTGGGGAAGCATGCTTTTCCGCATGTACACACGTTGGGCCGATAAAAAAGGCTTCGATGTGGAGACGCTGGACTATCAAAGCGGGGATGAAGCCGGAATCAAGAGCGTAACGATCCTTATCAAAGGATTGAACGCCTATGGCTACCTGCGTTCGGAAAGGGGCGTGCACCGTTTGGTCCGCATTTCGCCATTCGACTCGGCCGGAAGAAGACACACCTCTTTTTGTTCGATCGACGTGATGCCGGAGATCGCTGCCGACGATACGGAGATAGAAGTGAGTCCGGATGACATCCGTGTGGACACTTACCGCGCGAGCGGAGCAGGCGGACAGCACATCAACAAAACATCCTCAGCCATCCGGATTACGCACATCCCGACCGGCGTTGTTGTGGCGAGCCAGGCGCAACGTTCCCAATTCCAGAACAGGGACACCGCGATGGGGATGCTGAAGGCAAAACTGTATCAACTACAAGAGGAAGAGCGTGAAAAAGAACTGGCAGCCATCCGCGGAGAACAAAAAGAAATCGGTTGGGGTTCACAGATCCGTTCTTATGTATTCCATCCCTATTCCATGGTCAAAGACCACAGAAGCAGCTATGAAACGGGTAACGTACAAGCCGTCATGGACGGGGACCTGGACGCTTTTATCGATGCTTATCTGAAAATGACGATGGATCAGGAAGAACTGTAAGATCCGCAACGAAAGAAAAAATGGCCAGACATGAGCAGGAATAGTGAGGATTCAGCTGGACTTCTGAGAAACTATTGACACATACTTGTAAAGAAACTAAAACAGACATACTTACACAACGTGCTATAATAGGGAAGCATTCTTGCGGCCTCTGAAGCTTTCAGAGCGGCAGCAAGGAAAAAAAGAAAAGACAGGTGATAAAATGATTGAAATGCTGAATGTCTCTAAGAAATACAACAACGGCATTACGGCGGTCAATAATCTGAGCGTGAAGATCGAGCAAGGGGAATTTGTTTATATTGTAGGCCCCAGTGGAGCCGGCAAATCAACCTTTGTCAAAATGATGTACCGCGAAGTAAAACCATCCTCAGGAACAGTTCAAGTAGGCAAATATAATTTAACGACCATGAAGGAAAAGGAAATCCCATTGTTGCGTCGTTTTGTGGGCGTAGTCTTCCAGGATTTCAAATTATTACCTAAACTGACCGTATACGAAAACATCGCCTACGCGATGGAAGTAGTCGAAAAAAGTCCGAAAGTCATCCAGAAGCGCGTATTGGAAGTGCTTGATTTGGTTGGCCTGAAGCATAAAGTCCGGATGTTCCCGAATGAACTTTCCGGCGGGGAACAGCAACGGATTGCGATTGCGCGTGCGATTGCGAACATGCCAGGCGTCCTGATTGCGGATGAGCCGACAGGTAACTTGGATCCGGATACGTCGATGGAAATCATGCGCATTCTGGAAGAAATCAATAACCAAGGGACGACAATTCTGATGGCAACCCATAACAGCCAAATCGTTAATGACATCAAACACCGTGTATTAGCAATAGAGAATGGCCGTATTGTCCGAGATCAACAAGAAGGAGAATATGGATATGAAATTTAGAACATTTATGAGACACATAAGAGATGCGTTCAAAAGCCTGTTCCGGAATGGTTGGATGTCGATAGCCTCCGTCAGTGCGGTGGCGCTGACCTTGTTGCTTGTGGGATCCTTTACCGGTATTCTCTTGAACGTGAACAAATTGGCTTCCGACGTCGAAAATGATGTGAGTGTAAAAGTTTACATCGATCTGGCGGCTGATCCGGCCGCACAGGAAGTGTTGAAGACAGAACTGGAGAACATCGCCAATGTGGAATCCATCACTTTCTCAAGCAAGGACGAGGAATTGGATAAGATCATCGGCAGCTACGGCGATGAGTTCGACCTGTTCGGTGGGGATGCCAATCCGTTGTATGATGCGTATGTCCTGAATACGACGGCTCCGGAGCAGACGAAAGCGGTAGCTGAAGCAGCATCCGCCATGCAGTATGTCACTCAGGTCGAATACGGCGGTGCCACAGCGGATAAATTGTTCGAGACGATTGCAACGATCCGTACAATCGGACTTGTCATCATCATCGGCTTGCTGTTGGTTGCCGTATTCCTGATTTCCAACACGATCCGAATCACCATCTTTTCAAGGAGCACTGAGATCGAAATCATGCGGTTGGTGGGGGCAAAAAACAGCTTCATCAGATGGCCGTTCCTGATTGAAGGAGCCATCATTGGTTTGATAGGTGCATTGATCCCTACAACCTTCCTCATTTTCCTTTACCGCTTCATTTTTGATGTGAGCGGGGATTACTTGGCAGGCACAAACTTCGGGCTCTTGACTCCGAATCCATTCCTTCTCTACATCAGCCTTCTGATGGTTGGCATCGGCATCTTTATCGGGGCGTTCGGTTCCGTATTCTCGATGCGCAGATTCCTGAAAGTTTAACAAAATAGAATGTATCCATAAAAGGTTCCAGTCATACAACAACTGTATGGCTGGAACCTTTTTTCTGTTGCATGAATCACTGCACTAGCCCTGAAAATCGACAAGCTACAATTATTATTTTCGCTCTCGGATATTTCTCTTAAACCTCAAGAAATTTCATATACAGCGCACTTTTTGGAGTCTGCTGGTTTGGAAACCTAAAATCAGGCGGTGAAATCTGAATTGCCGTTTCCCGACATTTTTAGTATGCTAAAACAGAGAGCGAGTCTAGCGGGAAGCTGAGGCGCTTAGAATACAGGTATTCATAAAATACATGGGGTGGCCATTCGCCATCCCGGACCCCAATAGGTCAGAGGAGGAAACATGAAAAAGGTTTTGCTAGTGGATGATGAACCATCCATCGTTACATTGTTGGCTTTCAACTTGGAAAAAGACGGCTACGAGGTGACAACTGCCACCGACGGAGCGGAAGGCTACCGTTTGGCCATCTCGAATCCTTTTGACTTCATCATTTTGGACCTGATGCTGCCGTCAATGGACGGAATGGATATCTGTAAACGTCTGAGACAGGAAAAATTTGATACACCGATCATGATTTTGACAGCGAAGGATGATGAATTGGAGAAAATCATCGGGCTTGAGTTGGGTGCGGATGACTATATGACGAAGCCGTTCAGCCCCCGTGAAGTATTGGCCAGGATGAAAGCTATCTTAAGAAGGACAAACAAAGCTGTTCCGGCTGAACCGGTTACGACTGCCCAACAGGAACTGACGGAAGATGAAACAGAAAAAATTGAAGTGGGCGAAATCACTATTTTCCCGCAACTGTATGAGGTTCATGTTGAGGGAGAATTGATTGAAATAACGCCGAAAGAATTTGAATTGCTGCTCTACATGGCGAAGCGTGCCAATCGCATCCTGAGCCGGGAACAGTTGTTGAACGCCATCTGGAATTTTGATTACGCGGGAGAAACGCGCATCGTTGATGTGCACATCAGCCATCTCCGCGAAAAAATCGAAAAAGACACCAAAAATCCGCAATACATCCGCACGGTCCGAGGCTTCGGGTATAAATTCGAGGTAGCTAAGCCATGAAGCAACTGCAAATGCGGATGCTTGCCACATTTGTGCTGATCTTCGCGTTATTCAGTGTGGCTTTCGGAATATTTCTGGAGACAGTGTTAGGCAATTACACGCGGAACTTGCACAGCGAGCTGCTTGTTGAACAGACTCAAATAGTGGGTACACTGCTCCAAAACAGCACGGATGGCAGTGATTGGATTTTTGTTGAAGAAGAACTGGATAAAATCGATGCTTTCACGGAAGACAGGATCACTTTGGTCGATACTGATGGGGTCGTGCTTTATGATTCGCAGATCACTACAGTTAATCTGGAGAATCATCTGCGACGGGAAGAAATCCAGGAGGTTCTATCCGGGGAGCCGTACGGAACAGGTCAGCGAAAGAGCGAAAGCACCAATCAGGAGCTGTATTATGTAGCTGTACCCATCTATGATGAGGCAGGCACCATCGTTGCGATTATCCGATTATCCAGACCGCTGAGCGCCTTGACGGTCAGCCAACGCATCGAACAGTCCCTTTACGTTTTTATCCTATTGGCTTTGGTGGTAGCGTTCATACTCACTTATGCTTTGACGAAACGCATAGGCAGACCGATTGATGCCGTTATGGATGTTGCCAAAAATCTTTCTGATCACCAATATGATGCGCGCTATAAAGGCCAAGGCTTCGGCGATTTCCAGAAATTGGGAGAAACCATCAATGAGCTTGCCGAGAGTCTGGATAATCAAATGAATGAAATCAAGCAAAATGATGAACGCCTTACGGGGTTGATCAACCATCTTGTTATCGGCGTGATGCTTTTGGATGAAAATAAGGAAATCACAATGGTCAATGCTGCTATGCAGGAAATATTGAGCGAAAGCGAAGAATCATTGGTCGGCCAATCCTATGTTGAGGCAGTAAGCAGTTATGGGCTCAGCCATATGATTGAAAGAGCGTACACTTACAGAGAGCCGCAGAATGACGAAATCTACTTTTATTATCCGAAAGACAGGGTCGTCGATGCCAACATCGTCCCGATCACAAGCAAGAAGCCGGGCGAAATGAACCTGATCGTCCTCCTCTACGACATAAGCGAAATCCGGCGATTGGAAAAAGTCCGTACCGACTTTGTTGCGAATGCATCCCATGAGCTACGGACTCCTATCACTGCTTTGAAAGGATTCGCTGAAACGTTGTTGGACGGTGCAATGGAAAATCCCGTCATCCTGAAGCAATTTTTGGAAATCATCTTATCCGAAAGTACACGTCTGAATCTTTTGGTGAATGACATATTGGAACTATCGAAGTTGGAGCAGCGCCAAGTTCCGCTCACAGTGGAAGAAGTGAACGTTTCGGAAGCGGTGCTGGCGACATTCCAGTTGGTCAACCAGAAAGTCAAAGAGAAGAACATGACGCTGGAATTAGTCGAAAAGGATTACGTCACCTTACATACGGATCCGAACCGCTTGAAGCAAATACTGGCGAATCTGATCAACAATGCCGTAGTCTATACGCAAGCCGGAGGGCATATTACGGTCACAGTCGAGAGGATGGCGGAACAAGTGCGTCTGCACGTTGCCGATAATGGCATCGGGATACCGGAAGCCGATCTGGGAAGAGTTTTTGAACGCTTCTATCGCGTCGACAGGGCCCGGAGCCGCAACTCCGGAGGTACGGGATTAGGCTTGTCGATCGTGAAGTATTTGGTTGAAAACATGAACGGAACGGTGACTGTGGCAAGCAAGCAGGGGAAAGGGACGACCTTTACGGTGACGTTGCCCCTATAAAAATAGATTCAAATACAAAAGCTTTACAGGCGAGAAACGCGTCTGTAGAGCTTTTTTGCTAGGATTCCGAGGGCTTGTTTACAAAACATTTACAAAAAAGAGGGCAACTCAACAAAAACTTTACACGAAACCGCAAGGAAATTAACAAAAGACCGTTAATATTAGGGTTGTGAACAGGCAATGACGTTCAAATAACCTCAACATAAAGGATGGTAAAAAATGAACTTTGGCAAATTATCTAAATTCGCAATGGCTTTAACTATCGGCGCTACATTGGCAGCTTGTGGCAACGGAGACGGCACAACTGCAGAGAGTGGTGCGGCAACAGAAAGCACAACTGGAAGCAACGATATCTTAGTCGATGGATCTTCCACAGTATTCCCGATCATGGAAGCAGTAGCAGAAGAATTTTCAATCGCAAATCCAGATCTCAGAGCGACTATCGGTGTATCCGGTACAGGTGGCGGATTTGAGAAATTCATCGCAGGCGAAACAGACATCAGTAATGCTTCACGTCCGATCAAAGACGAAGAAATCGCCTTGTTGGAAGAAGCAGGCATCGAATATACAGAGTTCCAAATTGCCTTGGATGGCTTGACAGTAGTTGTGAACAGCGATAACGACTGGGTAGATCAATTGACTATCGAAGAATTAGCAATGATCTGGACAGAAGGAACCGGCGTAGAAACATGGGCGGATGTCCGTGAAGGCTGGCCGGAAGAAAAAATCGAGTTGTTCAGCCCAGGTACTGACTCAGGAACGTACGATTACTTTGATGAAGTGATCTTGGATGGCGAACAAATCAACAAAGTAGCTTCATTATCTGAAGATGACAATGTCTTGGTACAAGGTGTTTCCGGATCCGCAAATGCTATCGGGTACTTCGGATATGCATACTTCCTGGAAAACAGTGACATCGTCAAGGCTGTTCCGATCGTAAACGGTGAAGGCGTTGCAGTCACACCTAACGACACAACAGTTCAAGATGGATCTTATGAGCCGCTATCTCGCCCATTGTTCATCTACGTGAAGAACGAGTCATTGAAAAATGAAAATGTCTACGAGTTCACGAAATACACATTGGAAATGGCAGCCGAAATGGCAGCTGAAGTTGGCTATGTAGCACTACCGGCTGAATCTTATGAAGCAGCTTTGACTACATTGGAAGGCTTGAAATAAACAAAACCAAATAAATAACTAAGGGATGTAAGGGAAGCGAGCGTTTTGCTTCCCTTGCATCTCATCTTTATTAGAGGAGAATCAATATGTCCAAATCTGTCAAAGACTTGATGAACGAAAAAAGTTCACGACAAAAATCTTTGCAATTTACAGAAAAAGCAATGCCTCTTTTTTTTCTGGTCTGTGCGATCATTTCGATCCTGACGACATTCGGGATTGTGTTCACATTGGCAAAAGAAACGTTCACGTTTTTCAATGATGTTCCGATCCTGGAATTCCTTACCGGAAGAGAGTGGTATCCTTTCTTCAAAAATGATCCCAGTTTTGGGATTTTGCCGTTATTGAGTGGAACATTCTTGATAGCAGGCATTGCGATGCTCGTAGCCGTGCCGCTCGGCTCTAGCCTCAGCCATCTATTTGAGCGAATATGCAACCGAACGGACCAGAAAAATCGTCAAGCCGGTTCTGGAGGTTTTGGCCGGGGTTCCTACGGTAGTCTACGGGCTGTTCGCCTTGACGTTCGTTACCCCTTTGCTGCAGACAGTTATCCCGAACTTGCCGATATTCAATGCGCTGAGCCCTGGTATTGTCGTGGGGATCATGATCATCCCGCAGATCACGTCCTTGTCGGAAGAAGCGATGGGCGCTGTGCCGAACGCCATGCGTGAGGGGGCCTTAGCTTTGGGGGCTACCCGTTTGGAAGTGGCGCTGAAAGTCATTTTACCGGGGTCCTTGTCGGGGATCATCTCTTCCATTGTATTGGGAATCTCGCGTGCGGTTGGCGAAACGATGATCGTATCCACAGCTGCTGGCTCCACGCCTAAATTTACGCTTGATGTAACAGAATCCATCCAGACGATGACTTCCTACATCGTCCAGGTCAGCATGGGGGATGCCACATATGGTTCAACCATTTACTACAGCATCTATGCAGTAGGGATGACCTTGTTCCTCTTCACCTTGCTGATGAACCTGTTGGCGAATTATGTGTCTCGTCGTTTTAGGGAGGAATATTGATGAAATTAGTAGAGAAGAACAACAAAAGAATCAACAACCGGCTGATGCTGAACAATTTATTCAAGGGACTTTTTTTTCTGGCCACCTTTTTTGGTATCGTCGTCTTGGCTATCCTGGTCATGCGGATCGTCTCGCAAGGAGCCAGCTATCTTGATTGGGATTTCTTGAGCAATTATGCATCAAGAAGACCGGAAGATGCCGGTATCAAAGCCGCCATCTATGGTACCGTCTGGATCATGGCCATTGTCGCTCCAGTATCACTCATTCTGGGTGTCGGAACGGCGATCTATCTTGAGGAATATGCTCCCGATAATAAATTTACGCACTTCATCGAGTTGAACATTTCGAATCTTTCCGGCGTGCCATCCATTGTTTTCGGGCTCTTGGGGCTGACTGTATTCGTCCGCTTGCTGGAAATGGGCCGAAGCGTCCTGGCGGGCGGTTTGACCATGAGCTTGATGATTTTGCCTGTAATTGTTGTTTCCAGCCAAGAAGCGATTCGCGCCATTCCAAAGGAACAATATGAGGCCTCTTATGCGATGGGTGCCACCAAATGGCAGACGATTCGTACAGTCGTTCTTCCGGCAGCTGTACCCGGCATCCTTACCGGATCGATATTGGCTCTTTCAAGGGCGGTCGGGGAGACTGCACCGCTATTGATGATCGGAGCGATGACCTTTATTGCCTATGTTCCGGAAAGCATCTTATCCGGGTTCACGGCAATGCCGATCCAAATATTCAACTGGGCAGGACGTCCCCAAGAAGAATTCCAGGCGGTCGCTGCAGCAGGAAGTATTGTCTTGATGCTTATGTTGGTCATCATGAACTCACTGGCGATCTATATCCGCAATAAATTCTCGAAGCGTTATTAAATTAGGAGGGTACTCATTTGAATCCAGAAGTGAGCTTAAAAGATAAAAAAATGATTTACAGCGTGAAAGATTTCAACTTATGGTATGGAGATACACACGCCCTGAAAAACATCCAACTTGATATTCCAACGAAAGAAGTCACGGCGATCATCGGACCATCAGGATGCGGCAAGTCCACTTTCATCAAAACCTTGAATCGGATGGTCGAGTTGGTTCCGAGCGTAAAAATGACGGGATCAATCAATTACAATGAACAAAACATTTTTGATCCAAGATACAAAGTGGAACAGCTGCGTACGGATGTGGGGATGGTCTTCCAAAAACCGAACCCTTTCCCAAAATCGATCTATGAAAATATCGCATACGGGCCTAAAATCCATGGCATCAAAGATAAAACCATTTTGGATGAGATTGTTGAAAAAAGTTTGAAAGGTGCAGCTCTTTGGGATGAAGTAAAAGATCGTCTGAAGCAGAATGCCTTTGGGTTATCCGGTGGGCAACAACAACGTTTGTGCATCGCCAGGAGTCTGGCGGTGGAACCGGAAGTCCTTTTGATGGATGAGCCGACTTCCGCATTGGATCCTATTTCGACGTCCAAAGTCGAAGAACTTATCCAGACTTTGAAAAAAGACTACAGCATCATCATCGTTACCCATAATATGCAACAGGCAGCCCGGATTTCGGACCAAACGGCCTTCTTTTTAAATGGAGAAGTGGTAGAATATGATAAGACGGAAATCATTTACTCCAATCCGAATGACAAACGCACAGATGATTATATCTCTGGCAAATTCGGGTAAGACTGGGCTATAATGGGATAAGAGATGCACTGTGATGCATAATGACATGTAACAGGGGGCGAAAAGATGAGAAAGATTTTTGAAGAAGAATTGCAGGATTTGCACGTACTTTTCTCTGAAATGGGGAAAATGGTGAATGAAGCAATCTACATATCTGTTAAAGGTTTTGTGAATCATGATAAAGAGCTTGCTGCAGAAGTGATAGCGAGTGATATCGTCATCAACCAAAGAGAAGCGGAAATCGAGAAAAGATGCTTTGAATTGATCGCGTTGCATCAGCCAGTCACTGGTAACCTCCGCAGAATCGTTACCATCATGAAGGCATGCGCGGATCTGGAGCGTATGGCAGATCACGCCGTGAGTATTGCGAAGTCAACTATCCGTGTTAAAGGCAATAAGCGCAATTCCGATATCGAAGCAGCGATAGCAGAGCAATCAGAAAAAGTGAAAGTCATGGTGGAGGAAGTACTTGCCGCCTACATCAAAACGGACATCGAAAAAGCAAAAACAGTTGCTCTAAGCGATAAACTGGTCGATCAGGCCGCCGAACATATCTACGGACGCGCCATCGAAGAGATGAAGCTTGATCCGGAGCTGGTTCTGGGAGCGACCGACTACATCATGGTTGCCGGCTATCTCGAGCGGATCGGCGATTATGTAACAAATATTTGTGAATGGATCATTTATTTGGGTACAGGGAAAATCATCGAATTGAACACAAACAACAAGTTCGAAGACTGACAGATTTATGAATGCAGGATGAGAAAAGCTGAAGCCAGGAAGAACGCGCAATCGAACCCGATTGTGCGGCATCTTCCCGGCTTTTTTTTGCTTTATTCAGTAAGGGCAGCCAGAAGTGGCTGATTGAAAACACTCATGAAAATGTAATAAATATTTCTGTGCTATATGTAAGACAAGCGTTCCGCCGATTTGTTATAATATGGATAATCATAGAGTAAATTTACAGAAAAATAACGTAAAATCAACGTTACAATGTTCCATCAATAAAATATATGGTGGATTTACATAAAATTTACAAAAGAGATACGAAACATTTACAAATATTCGTTACGATGGATAAGTATGTGTTCAAGGTAAATACATGGGAGGTACACAATGAAATTAAGATACGTTTCAGCCATAGTCAGTCTCGCTGCCGTTTTTGCGCTATCTGCCTGCGGACCTGTAGTCGATGAGGAATCCATCACCGCGGTCGGCTCTTCTGCGCTGCAACCGTTAGTCGAGGCAGCAGGGGAACAATTCAGTGCGGAAAATCTGGGTAAATTCGTCAATGTCCAAGGCGGCGGTACCGGAACAGGCTTGAGCCAAATTGCCGCAGGTGCGGTAGACATCGGCAATTCGGATATTTTTGCCGAAGAGAGGGAAGGGATCGATGCCAGCCAATTGGTGGACCATCGTGTCGCCATCGTCGGGATTACGCCTATCGTGACGCCTGGCGTCGGTGTAACGGATCTTTCCATGGAAGAGTTGCGCGGCATCTTTACCGGCAAATACAGCAATTGGTCCGAATTGGGCGGAAAGGATCTGCCAATCGTCGTATTGAACCGTGCGAAGGGCAGCGGAACCAGGGCGACATTCGATAAATGGGTTCTGGCCGGAGAAGAAAGCATCATCACCCAGGAGCAGGAATCCAACGGAACCGTCCGTCAAATCGTTGCTTCAACACCAGGCACCATCAGCTATGTATCGTTCTCGTACGTCAACGAAGATGTCGAGGCGCTTTCCATCGATGGGGTGAGAGCCGACACCAGAGAACGTTGCGACAAACGAATGGGTCATCTGGGCATATGAACATATGTACACGAATGGCGAACCGACGGGATTGACGAAAGAATTCCTGGATTACATGCTGTCGGAAGAAGTGCAAGGCAATCTGATCGAAGCATTGGGATACATTCCTTCGACGCAAATGAAGGTCGATAGGGACATTGAAGGAAACGTAACACCGATCGAATAACAGCAACTGAAATATCATTGTGATGAAAGGCTCCGCCTTTTCGGAGGACGGCGCCTTTCGTTGCGGCTCAAAGTTTAAGAGGAGGGTTTCTCTTGGAAATGACACCAGGAAACTTAATGAAAAAGTCAAGTAAACGCAGATTGGAATCATTTGGACGTACCATCAGTCTGATCAGCACGGCAGTCATCGTCTTCATTGTGCTGTCCATTCTATATTTTGTTACCAGCAAAGGGATATCCACCTTTGTTACGGATGGCGTATCGCTAGGGGATTTTTTGACGAAAAGCATCTGGAACCCCGGTACCGTCGCTGATGACGGCACCCCGTTGGTCGGCGCCTTGCCGATGATCGCTGGCTCATTTTTGGTCACTTTGATTTCCGCAGCCTTGGCGACACCGTTTGCCGTGGCTGCAGCCTTGTTCATGACGGAAATTTCACCGAAATCCGGGAAAAAAATACTACAGCCAGTCATCGAACTGCTTGGTTGGTATTCCGTCTGTCGTATATGGATTCATCGGCTTGACGGTTGTAGTGCCGTTTGTCCGCTCGTTGTTCGGCGGTACCGGATTCGGTATTCTTTCTTCCACCTTGGTCCTGTTCGTCATGATTTTGCCGACCGTGACCAGCATGTCAGTGGATGCGTTGAACGCAGTCCCCCGTCATTACCGGGAAGCTTCCCTTGCTATGGGTGGGACGCGCTGGCAGACCATCTATAAGGTGGTTTTGCGGGCAGCTACCCCAGGCCTTATGACTGCGGTCGTCTTCGGGATGGCGCGAGCGTTCGGAGAAGCCTTGGCGGTTCAAATGGTCATCGGGAATGCAACGTTGATGCCGAATAGCCTGGTGACGCCGGCTTCGACATTGACAAGTATTTTGACGATGAGCATGGGGAACACCGTGATGGGAACCCTGGAAAACAATGTCCTCTGGTCATTGGCGACCATCCTCCTGTTGATGGCTCTATTCTTCAATATTTTGACACGCTACATCGGTAAGAAAGGAGCCGTTAAAAAATGAACATGAATCCCAAAAAAGTAGACAAATTTATGGTCGGCCTGATTTATTTATTTTCCGGAACGATCATCCTTATCTTGGCAAGTCTACTGCTCTTTATTCTATGGCGCGGCCTGCCCCAGTTCTCATGGGAATTTCTGACGGCTCCGGCAAAATCCTTTCAGGTAGGCGGCGGAATCGGAGTGCAGTTATTCAATTCCTTTTACCTATTGGTCCTGACGCTGCTGATCAGCACGCCTCTTGCACTGGGAGCGGCGATTTACCTTTCGGAATATGCACCTCAAAATTGGTTTACCGACATCATCCGTACTGCTATCGAAGTTTTGAGTTCCTTACCGTCTGTTGTAGTCGGTCTCTTCGGATTTCTGATCTTCGTCATCCAGTATGGTTTTGGCTTCTCGATCCTTTCGGGAGCCTTGTCCCTGACCATCTTCAATCTGCCGCTTTTGACGCGGACGATCGAAGATTCCTTGCGGGCGATCCCGTCTTCCCAGCGTGAAGCTGGATTGGCGTTGGGGCTTTCCCGTTGGGAGACAGTGACGCTGATCATTCTGCCAGCTGCTTTGCCGGGTATTCTGACCGGGATGATTTTGGCTGCGGGCCGTATTTTCGGTGAAGCAGCCGCATTGATCTATACAGCTGGGCAGAGCGCGCCGGCTTTGGATTTCACAAACTGGAATCCGCAATCCATCACAAGTCCGTTGAATATTTTCCGGCCTGCCGAAACATTGGCTGTGCACATTTGGAAAATCAACAGTGAAGGCGTGAAACCGGATGGAGCGCAAGTATCCGCTGGTGCCTCAGCAGTACTGGTGTTGGCGGTCCTCATCTTCAATCTGACTGCCAGAAGTTTGGGCAGAAGATTGCAGAAGAAGGCTACTTCAGCATAGAACCGGAAAATTGATTTGAAGGAGGGACCCTTGATGGGGAATGAAAAAACACTGGAAACGAATATCATCCGGATGCGTCCTGAGGCTGAAGTTGCCCTGAAGACAAATGATCTGCATGTTCATTATGGCGATTTTGAAGCAATCAAAGGCGTTTCCATGGAATTTGAAAAGAATAAAATCACCTCGCTGATCGGACCGAGCGGGTGCGGGAAATCCACTTATCTTCGTTCGCTGAACCGGATGAACGATGCTGTTCCCGGCGCAAAAGTGACTGGGGAAATCATTTACCAAGGCATTGATGTCAACGTAGCCTGAAGTCGATGTATTCGAAGTGCGGAAAAATATCGGGATGGTATTCCAAAGACCGAATCCTTTCAGCAAATCGATTTATGAGAACATCGCTTTTGCGCTGAGAAGGCATGGCATGAAAGATAAGTCGGCATTGGATGAAATCGTCGAAACCAGCCTGAAACAAGCTGCCCTTTGGGACCAAGTGAAGGACCAGTTGAACAAAAGCGCCTTAGCGCTCTCTGGCGGACAACAGCAACGTCTCTGCATCGCACGTGCGATCGCACTGAAACCGGATATCCTGCTTTTGGATGAACCTGCCAGCGCGTTGGATCCGATATCGACTTCTCAAGTCGAAGAAACCTTGCTGGAGTTGAAGGAAAAGTATACGATCATCATTGTTACACATAATATGCAACAAGCATCGCGGATCAGTGACTATACGGCGTTCTTCTATTTGGGCAATGTCATTGAATATGATGAGACCAGAAAAATCTTTACCCGTCCGAAGATTCAACAGACGGAAGATTATGTTTCTGGGCATTTCGGCTAGGAGGAAAGCAACGTGAACAGCACAAAACCCATTATTGAAACGCGTGATGTACATTTATATTACGGAAAGAACGAAGCGTTGAAGGGCATTTCGCTTGATTTTCATAAAAAAGAAATCACGGCTCTGATCGGGCCGAGCGGATGCGGAAAATCCACCTACTTAAGGACATTGAATCGCATGAACGATCTGATTCCGGATGTGACGGTCACCGGGAAAATCAGTTTCAATGGTCAGGATATCTACAGTCCGCAGATGGACACCGTAGAGTTGCGGAAAAAGGTCGGCATGGTTTTCCAACAGCCGAATCCGTTCCCCTTTTCGGTATTCGACAACGTGGCGTATGGCTTGCGCATCGCCGGGATGAAGGACAAGGAAAAAATCGCCCGGATCGTGGAAGAAAGCCTGAAGAAAGCAGCTGTCTGGGATGATGTCAAAGATAAATTGGATCAGAGCGCCTTATCTTTGTCAGGTGGTCAACAGCAACGTGTCTGCATCGCCCGGGTCTTGGCGATCGAACCTGAAGTCATTTTGTTGGATGAACCGACGAGCGCGTTGGATCCGATTTCCAGTGCTCAGATCGAACGGATGCTTATGGAATTGAAAAACGAGTACACGATGATCATTGTTACGCACAATATGCAACAAGCATCGCGGATTTCTGATAATACTGCCTTTTTCTTGAGCGGAGAATTGATTGAATTCGGTGAAACGAGCCAAATCTTCACCAATCCAAAGGAAAAACAAACGGAAGATTATATTTCTGGACGTTTCGGCTGATCCGTTGCATAATGAAAAATATTTACAAAGGGGTTGGTTTGTGATGAGACGAGTGTTTGAAGAGGAATTAAAGAGTTTGCACGCTCACTTTTTGAAGATGGGTGTGTTGGTCAATGAAGCGATCCAGAAATCAGTGGATGCTTTTGTCACGCACGACAAAGAATTAGCGCAGCAAGTCATAGATGAAGATGCAGCCATCAATGCATTGGAGAACGATTTGGAGCTCGAATGTTTCGAATTGATAGCCTTGCAACAGCCGGTCACCACTGACTTGCGCAAAATCGTAACCGTGATGAAAGCCAGTGCGGATTTAGAGCGGATCGGCGATCATGCAGTCAGTATCGCAAAGTCGACGATCAAAGTGAAAGGCACCAAGCATGATGCCGATATCGAAACGGCCATCGCGGAAGCTGCCTTGAAGGTCATGGCGATGGTCAAGGGAAGTTCTGGATGCTTATGTCGTAATGGATGTTGAACGGGCACGCGAGATTGCGGCCAGGGATACAGAAATAGATGAACGTGCAAAAAATATCTACGAAAGCTGCATCGAGCATATGAAACAGGATCCTGACATCATTTTCGGAGGAACCAATTACATGCGCATTTCGACTTATTTGGAAAGAATAGGCGATTATGTAACGAATATCTCCGAGTGGATCATTTACTTGGATTCCGGAGAAGTCGTAGAACTGAATGTCCACCATAAAATTTAATGAGAAGAGCGTTGTGATGCCGAAAGGTGCCGCAACGTTTTTTTGTTTTCCGGGCCCTTTCAGAACCTATGCAAAGAGGGTTCCCTTGCAGCTGCCCTACTCGAACAGCAAGGGCAATAGCTTTCATAGAACGGATGAATTTGCTAAAATAAGGATTGAAGTAAGGAATAGGGGTCTAAGTGAGATGATGTCAGACTTGAATACAGAAACGATACAGGCAGTTACGAAAATATTCAAATTGATCGGCGATCCGACCCGTTTTTTGATTCTCCATGTATTGGAAAATCGGGAACTGAACGTAAATGCCATTGCGGAGGAACTGGACTTGGAGCAATCCGCGGTGTCGCACCAGCTGAAGAAGCTGCGCGAAGCGAAGTTGGTGAAGAGCAGAAGAAGCGGGAAAAATATCCTCTACAGTCAAGATGATCAGCATGTCTACGCAATCCTGCATTTGGCTGTCGAACATGCCGAACACGGCAGGGATGATGGACATAAAGAGGCTGATACAGCCGCAACAGACAAAAAAGAGCCTTGAACATTCGTGCGAACTAATGTTCTTTTTAGTCTTGGATATGGTATACTACAGACAATTAGGAAGCAGACGAAAACCAAAGAATAAGTCAAAGAAGGATCTGAAAATATGGCAAAAGACCAAATCATCGTACGGGGAGCCCGTTCGCACAATTTGAAGAATATAGATGTCACCATCCCGAGAGACAAGCTTGTCGTCATGACCGGTCTTTCGGGATCGGGCAAGAGCTCGCTGGCTTTCGATACGCTTTATGCGGAAGGGCAAAGACGTTATGTGGAAAGCCTCTCCGCCTATGCGCGTCAGTTTTTGGGCCAGATGGACAAACCGGACGTGGACAGCATCGATGGCCTGAGCCCGGCGATTGCGATCGATCAAAAGACGACGAACCGCAATCCGCGTTCAACAGTCGGCACAGTTACAGAAGTCAACGATTTTCTGCGCCTGCTTTTTGCACGTGTCGGGCATCCGATTTGTCCGAATGACGGCACGCCGATCAGCAGCCAATCGCCCGAACAGATGGTGAATCAGGTTCTGGAGCTGCCGGAACGCACAAAACTGCAGATACTGGCACCGATCATCAAAGGGAAAAAAGGGCAACACAAAAAAGTGTTCGAAGACATCAAAAAACAAGGCTACGTCCGCGTCCGCGTCGATGGGGAATTGTTTGATGTCTCTGAGGACATTGAATTGGAAAAGAACAAAAAACATGACATCGCTATCGTTGTGGATCGGCTGGTCATCAAGGAGGGCATACGTTCGCGGATTTTCGATTCGATCGAAGCCGCGTTGCATTTGGCCGATGGATACGCCATCGTTGATGTCATCGGCAGTGAAGAGCTTTTGTTCAGCGAACACCACGCCTGTCCTTATTGCGGATTTACGATCGGTGAGATCGAACCGCGCCTGTTTTCTTTCAACGCGCCCTACGGAGCCTGTTCCGAATGTGATGGGCTGGGGATGAAATTGGAAGTCGATCCTGACTTGATTGTTCAGGATAAGCAGCTTTCCCTAAATGAAGGGGCGCTGGTGCCTTGGAACCCGATCAGTTCGAATTACTACCCGGAAATGCTGCGCCAATTTTGTGTGCAGAACGGGATCGATATGGACCTTCCGTACGCTGAACTAAGCACCGATACCCAGCAGAAACTGCTCTATGGTGCTGGAGGCGAATTGTTCCATTTTCATTACCAGAATGAATTCGGCGGTGTCCGGGATGTCGATATCCCTTTTGAAGGGGTCATCACCAATGTCAATCGACGCTACAAAGAGACATCGAGCGATTATACGCGCGAAGCGATGCGCCAATACATGACCGAGCTGCCCTGCCACACTTGCCACGGCTATCGTTTGAATGAGCAGGCCCTATCCGTGAAGGTGGCCCAACACGACATCGGTCAAGTCACGGAGTTTTCCATCGAGAATGCGGTCGCCTTCTTCGAGGAGATTTCCCTTTCGGAACAAGAGAAACAGATTGCCGCTCCTATCCTGAAGGAAATTTTGTCCCGATTGACTTTCCTGAAGAACGTCGGCCTTGACTATTTGACCTTGAGCCGGACAGCGGGCACGCTTTCCGGTGGGGAAGCGCAGCGGATCCGCTTGGCGACGCAAATAGGCTCCAACCTGTCCGGTGTGCTCTACATTTTGGATGAGCCATCCATCGGGTTGCATCAGCGCGACAACAATCGGTTGATCGAATCAATGAAAAACATGCGCGACCTCGGCAACACGTTGATCGTTGTGGAACATGATGAAGACACGATGATGCAGGCGGATTATCTGATCGATATCGGACCGGGTGCGGGTGAACTCGGCGGTGAAATCGTGGCTGCCGGTACGCCCGAGCAAGTCATGAAAAACAAGAAATCGCTGACAGGGAAATATCTGTCCGGAAAATTATTCATCCCGGTTCCGGAGACGCGAAGGACAGAAGACAAAGGGGCCGTGCAAATCACCGGCGCCACTGAAAACAATCTGAAGAATGTGGATGCTGCCTTTCCTTTAGGGAAAATCGTGGCAGTCACCGGCGTTTCCGGTTCAGGAAAGAGCTCACTGGTCAATAATGTCCTGAAGACAGCCCTGGCCAAAGAATTGACCCGTACGAAAGAAAAACCGGGCAAGTTCAAGACAATCAGCGGTTTCGAAGGTCTGGAGAAAGTCATCGATATCGACCAAAGCCCAATCGGACGGACGCCGCGAAGCAACCCGGCAACCTACACCAGCGTCTTCGATGACATGCGCGACCTTTTTGCCAGCACCAACGAAGCCAAAATACGCGGCTATAAAAAAGGCCGTTTCAGCTTCAACGTCAAGGGTGGGCGTTGTGAAGCCTGCCGCGGCGACGGCATTCTCAAGATCGAAATGCATTTCCTGCCGGATGTCTACGTGCCTTGCGAAGTCTGTCATGGCACACGCTACAATTCCGAAACTTTGGAAGTGCAATACAAAGGTAAGAACATCGCCCAAGTGCTGGATATGACGATTGAGGAAGCTTTGGCCTATTTTGAAGCCATCCCTAAAATCAGGCGCAAACTGCAGACCATCGTCGATGTCGGCCTCGGCTATGTGACATTGGGGCAGCCAGCCACGACTTTATCCGGCGGTGAAGCCCAGCGGATGAAATTGGCCAGTGAACTGCAACGCGTATCAAGCGGAAAGACATTCTACATACTGGATGAACCTACCACGGGGTTGCACACGCACGATATCGCCAGATTGTTGCAGGTTTTGGATCGCTTGGTGGAAGCCGGCAACACGATCGTCGTGATTGAACACAATCTGGACGTGATCAAAACGGCCGATTACATCATCGATATGGGTCCTGAAGGCGGAGCCGGCGGGGGAACCGTACTCGCAACCGGCACTCCGGAAGAAATCGCCGAAGTGAAGGGAAGCTACACCGGCCAATTCCTGAAACCCATTCTCGAACGGGATAAAGCAAGAAACAAAAAGACAAAATAGATAGCGAAAGGCCAGCCGATTCCGGTTGGCCTTTTTTACAGTCCTCTAGTCATTTCTGCTGAAGGGAAAATCAATCTTTAGACCTATGACAAGGGAAAAGAAATTGGGCATAATAAGGACATAAGCAACAGATAATCAGAAATAGGCAAACTGTCCCATGTCAGTGAATAGATAAATGGATAACCATCAAGGAGGAAATACCATGAATGAAAGAGACCGTATTTTGGCGTTGGTAAGAGAAGGCATCATCACTACCGAAGAAGCCTTGGTGCTTTTGGAAAACTTGGCGAAGCGTGAAGGAAAAGATGCAGTGAAATTGAATCAGCAGCAAGATTTCACAGATGCACCCGATACTGATACTGCATCAGAATACACAGAGCAAACGGATCAAGCATCCGATCAAGAGCGGGAGGACCGCAAAAATTTGGAAAAGATTTTGGATGAATTGGCCAGCGAGATTTCCTATTTCTCCTCTCAGATCGATGCGAAAGGCGAAGCGCTACAATCGCTGAAAAAACAGATCAACGACAAAGCCGAAAAAAGACAAGAATTGGCGACAGCCGATGAACTGGGCGATTTGACGGGCGAGCAAGAAATCACCTTGATGCGCTTGGATGAAGAGCTAGAGGGTCTGCGCGGACAAGCTGCCGCACTGGAAGCCGAAAAAGTCGAGATGGAACAAAAAATGCGCAGCCTCAAGAAGGAACATGTGGAAAACAGCGTGAAATCCTTTGGCGAGAAACTGGGCAGTAAAGAGGAATGGAAAGATTCAGCCACCAATTTTACGGATCGCCTCACCAAAGCAGGCGCACAATTAAGTAAATTTTTGACTGATACGGTGCAAACGGTCGTTGAGAATGTCGATTGGAAAGACACTGATTTCAACATCAAGATCCCTGGATTGATCACCAGCAAATTCCAGCATGAATTCACATTCGATCAAAACACAGCGACAATCCTTGATTTTCAATTGGCAAACGGCAATGTGACGTTGCAGAGCTGGGATAACGAAACCATTTCGGTCGCCGCGGATGTGAAAATCTACGGGAAAACCGATGAAGCAACAGCGAAGGAAGCATTCGATGCTCGGAGCACGCTGGTGATGGATGAGGATAAATTCACTTTCCGCGTTCCAAACAAACGGGTGAAATGCGATATCGTCGTCTCTTTGCCGAAACGCGAATACGATTACGTCGCAATCAAGATGTTAAACGGGAATGCGACCTTGAAAAACATTGAAGGAAAAGATTTTTACATCAAATCCACGAACGGCAATATGGTCATTTCAGGTCTCAAGGCCATCATGCTGGAGACGGATGGCGTCAACGGGAATCTGGATGTCTCAGAAAGCACGATTGTTGATGTGCTGGCGAAGACCATCAACGGCAGTCTGACGATCAAGAGCGATGTCATCAGCGCAACGGTTTCCGTTGTGAACGGCGACGTGAAACTGTCCTATCCAGGAACAAACGCCAAACAGATCCAAGCCAGCTCCGTCAACGGGTCAGTCAAGCTTTCTTTGCCTGCTGCCAAAAGCGCAGAAGTGAAAGCCAGCAGTTCGTTGGGGAAAATCTTGAACCGGATGGAAAATATCGAAATCATCCGCCAAAAAAATGAACACACAAACAAGTACCTGGAATTCAGACGAATGGACGAGGAATCGCCGGTTATGGTAGAATTAAAGACAACAACAGGAAACATATTCTTAAAAAATAACTAAAAATAGCTACAATAAATGGCACACATAAGGAGAGAACGAAAATGAAAAAATTAACCAAATCTGCTACAGACAGACAAGTCAGCGGTGTTCTGGGAGGTATTTCCGAATACTTCGGCATCGACTCGACGATTGTGCGTGTGGTATTTCTGATTGCCGTATTTGCGGGAGTCGGATCGCCCGTATTGCTGTACATCCTGATGGCTGTACTGATGCCTGAACCGGGCCGAAGCGACAGCGGACAATCATTCGGCGGAACGTATGGTTCCTCATCTTCCCGCCGCAGTTCCGATGCTTCAAGATCTGTAAAAGAAGCAAAACCAGTGGACAAACAAGAAGAGGATGACTGGAGTGATTTCTGATGGGTTTTTGGAAAAAAGCGGCGGTCAACTCGCTAGTGTTCATCGCTTTGGCTTATTTCATGGCACCTTCATTCTATGTGCATAGCCTTTGGACGGCTTTTTGGGCCAGCATCATCTTGGGCATCGTCAACTTTTTGATTAAACCGGTGCTTTCGATCCTCTCGTTCCCGATCACAATCCTGACGTTCGGCTTGTTCAGCTTCGTCATCAATGGCTTTATGCTGTATCTGACGTCTTGGTTGGTCGGTCCCGGATTCCACTTCACGAGCTACGGCACAGCATTCCTGGTGGCTCTGATCATGTCGGTCGTGCATATGTTCCTGAGCAGGGACGACGTGCGTTAACCAACAGGGTTCCGTTACGGCACTTAGCTCCAAATTACATAAAGTAAGGCAGTTGAAACGATTGTTTCAGCTGCCTTTTTGTTCTTTCGTATGCACCCATAAAATGTTATGATGGATAGGAATACAATAAACCACAAGCGATTCAATCATTGTTTGCGGCAAGATGAGAATGTAAAAAAATCCTGCCCGATTTGGGTCAGGAAATTAAATGATAGAGCGAGGGATAAGAATGGCGAATACAGTCACTGTAAAGGAATTAGTGGATTCTTCAGGTTATATTGTACTGAGCGGAGAAGAATTTTTGGGAAACAAAATCACGACCAGCGAAATCTCCAGACCCGGCGTCGAGTTGACAGGTTTCTTTAATTTCTACCCGTCGGCCCGCATCCAATTGTTGGGGAAAACGGAATTGACATTCATCGAGAGGATGACCGCCGAAGAGCGCCTGATCGTCATGAGGCGACTTTGCAGCAAAGAGACGCCTTGCTTCGTCATCGGACGCAAGCTGCAGGCACCTGCAGAATTGACGAAAGCCGCGCAGGAAGCCGGCATACCGATTCTTTCGGCACAATCCAGAACGACAAGAGTATCCAGTAACATCACCAATTTCCTTGAAGGCAAGTTGGCGGAACGGGTTTCGATGCACGGGGTTTTCGTGGACGTTTTTGGAATGGGCGTCATGATCACAGGGGACAGCGGCGTCGGGAAGTCGGAAACGGCTTTGGAATTGATCCAAAAAGGACACCGTCTGGTTGCTGACGATCGCGTTGATCTGTATCAACATGATGAAAATACGCTGATCGGTGAGGCACCGGGCATCCTTCGCCATCTGATCGAAATCCGCGGAATCGGCATCATCGATGTGATGACGCTGTTCGGGGCCGGTGCAGTCAAACAGACCAATGAAGTCAATCTGATCGTCAACCTGGAGCTTTGGAGCAAAGACAAGAAATTTGAACGTCTGGGCAGCACGGAGGAGATCGTGAACATTCTGGATGTCGGCATCCCTAAAATCACGATTCCGGTTAAGACAGGGCGAAATCTTGCCATCATCATCGAAGTGGCGGCCATGAATTTCCGTGCGAAAACCATGGGCTACAATGCCGCTGAGACTTTTGAAAGAAATTTGGAAGCTTTGATAAAAGAAAATGCTCAAAAAGGTGAATAGGCTTGCATAAAGGAGAATGAGATGAATAATTTAATAGCCGCATTGAACCCCGTCGCATTGTCGTTCGGTGGGTTGGAAATCCGTTGGTACGGCGTCATCATCGCGGCAGGCATCCTCATTGCCATGACATTGGCGACAAAAGAGGCCGAAAAAAAAGGGTTGGATCCGGATTTCATTGTCGATATGATGTTCTGGACGATACCGATCGGGATCATCGGCGCCCGCATTTACTATGTATTGTTTGAATTGGATTATTATTTGCAGAACCCAGGCGAAATCATTCAGATCTGGAATGGTGGCATCGCCATTTACGGGGCGTTGATAGCCGGTATTTTGACGATTTACTGGTACACAAAACGAAAAGGGATTTCTTTTGCATTGACGATGGATATTTTGGCACCCGCAGTGCTGATTGCGCAATCCATCGGCAGATGGGGGAATTTCATGAACCAGGAAGCGCATGGTGAGGAAGTCAGCCGTGCCTTTTTGGAGAATTTGTTCCTGCCCGAATTCATCATTGAACAGATGAACATCAATGGGATTTATTACCACCCGACCTTCTTGTACGAATCACTCTGGTCGTTGGCCGGTTTTGTGCTGATTCTGTTCCTGCGCAGAAAAGAACAGCTGTTGCGTGTCGGTGAAGTGATGTTCACTTATGTCATGTGGTACTCGTTCGGCCGCTTCTTCATCGAAGGTATGCGCACGGACAGCCTGTATCTTTTCGGACCGATCCGGGTTTCACAGGCGCTGTCCATCCTGCTGTTCCTCGGAGCGATGGGAGTCTGGGCTTACAGACGCAGAAACAATTATCCGCCTGATCCCTTTTACACGAACATCACCAGAAAGGAAGCATAATATAAGAATGAATTTCAAAACGGTTTTATTTGATTTTGACGGCACTATTGCCGATACGAACCGGCTCATCAGCGAAAGCCACTTTGTCGTCATGGAGGAAAATTTTCCGGGCCGGTTCAAAAAAGAGGAAATGGCCCAATTCAACGGTCCCAGTTTAGAGGAAATATACGGGAATCTTGATCATAGCCGACAGGATGAACTGGTCGCCCGCTACAGGGAGGTCATGCTGGAGAAACATGATGAAATGATCGGCATGTTTCCGGGCATCAAAGAAGTGCTTGAGAAATCTTAAACAGGAAGGCCTCCGCTTGGGCGTCGTTTCAACGAAGCGCAGCGATGTGCTGAAACAGGGGTATCGCTATCCTCGGCATCACGGATTATTTTGATACGATCCTCGGCTCAGGCGATTTTTCGCAACCGAAACCTGATCCGGAGTCACTCTTCCTGGCTATGGATCGTCTGGACGCCGAAAGGGAAACCAGCGTAATGGTCGGGGACAATCACCACGATATAGTCGCAGGCAATAATGCGGGCATCACAAGCATTTTTGTGGGCTGGTCGGAAAAAACGACTGACTTCATCCAACCATATCGGCCAACAAAAATAGTCAAAGATCCACAGGAGTTGGAAGAGTTCATTCTTTCCGGCGTGAGAGTTTAATGGAGGGGAAGCGAGCAAAATGAAACAAAAAGTTGCCGTATTGGGGGCAGGATCTTGGGGTACAGCCTTATCCATGGTATTGGATGAGAATGGACATGATGTCCGCCTTTGGGGGAATGACCCGAAACAAATCAAAGAAATCAACGAACAGCATACGAATGAGCATTACTTGCCGGGTGCCAAGTTGAGTGAAGCGATTGTGGCGTACACGGATCTGAAAGCCGCGATCAAAGAAGCAGACGCGCTCTTGTTCGTTCTGCCGACAAAAGCGATCCGCGTGGTCGCGAAAGAAGTCGCAACGCTGTTGGACGGACAAACAAAGCCGCATCTGATCCACGCCAGCAAAGGTTTGGAGCAGGACACGCATAAACGGATTTCCGTCATCATCCAGGAAGAGATTCCAGCTGAAAAATACGATAGCTTAGTCGTCCTTTCCGGACCGAGCCATGCGGAAGAAGTCGCCAAAAAGGACATCACCACGATCACTGCCGCATCCGAAAATGAAGAGGATGCAGGTTATGTGCAAAAACTGTTCATGAATCCCTACTTCCGGGTCTACCGGAACACGGATGTCATCGGGGTTGAGCTGGGTGCCGCTTTGAAGAACATCATCGCAGTCGGTGCCGGAGCGCTCCATGGATTGGGCTACGGCGATAATGCCAAAGCGGCTTTGATGACGCGCGGGTTGGCTGAAATCAGCCGCCTCGGCACAGCCTTTGGAGCCGATCCAATGACCTTCTTCGGTCTGAGCGGGGTTGGCGATCTGATCGTTACCGGCACAAGCCGCCATTCGCGGAACTGGCGAGCCGGGGATCTGATCGGAAAAGGCCATGATCTGGATGAAGTGCTGAACAATATGGGCATGGTCGTTGAAGGCGTGGCGACAACAAAAGCCGCTTATGAATTGGCACAGGAAAAAGGCATCGAAATGCCGATCACTGAAGCCATCTATAAAGTGTTGTATGAGAAAGTCGATGTCAAAAAAGCAATCGAGGAATTGATGCTGCGCGAAGGCAAAGCGGAGCAATCTTCTCAAAATGTGGAAAAGGGGAGCCAGAAGATATGAAGAAAGTCAGAAAAGCAGTGATTCCTGCTGCGGGATTCGGAACGCGTTTTTTACCGGCAACGAAAGCGATGGCAAAAGAAATGTTGCCGATCGTCGATAAACCTACCATTCAATTCATCGTCGAAGAAGCGATCGCATCAGGGATCGAAGATATCCTGATCGTAACCGGAAAAAGCAAACGTCCGATTGAAGACCATTTTGATTCGAACATTGAGTTGGAAGCGAATCTGCGCGAAAAAGGCAAAAATGAACTGCTTGAATTGGTGCAGGAAACGACCGGTTTGCGCATCCATTTCGTCCGCCAATCTTATCCATTGGGATTGGGCCATGCGGTCCTGCAGGCAAAAGCCTTTGTCGGGGATGAGCCTTTCGTCGTCATGCTTGGGGATGATCTGATGGAAGACGAAGTGCCGTTGACCAAACAGTTGATGGATGCTTACGAGCGCACACATGCTTCGAACATCGCCGTGATGGAAGTGCCGCATGAAGAAACATCCAAATACGGCATCATCGATCCGGATCAGGAACTGGAACCAGGCCTGTTCAACGTCCGCAGATTCGTCGAAAAACCGAATCCGGAAGACGCGCCGAGCAATTTGGCTATCATCGGCCGCTACTTGTTGACTCCGGAAATTTTCGAAATTCTGGAAAATCAGAATCCGGGTGCCGGCGGAGAGATCCAATTGACCGACGCCATCGATACTTTGAACCAAACGCAGCGCGTCTTCGCAAAACGCTTCGACGGCAAACGCTTTGACGTCGGAGACAAATTCGGCTTTCTGACGACAAGCATTTCCTACGGCCTCACCCATCCGGAAATAAAGGATAAATTGAAAAATTATCTGGTGGAGCTGGGCGAAAAATTGACTGCCGAGGACGAAGGCAAATAGCCGTTTTTGGCAATCCGAAGCCAGTCGATTGTTCAGTAATAAACAACAGAAGCCGAGCCATCAATCGTTCTGCGATTCATGGCTCGGCTTCTTCTCGCTGACTTTGAAGCCATGAGCAGAATTGTGGCACAAACAATAAAGTCAGAGTAAACTGTATTAGAACCAGATTCCGGCACCTGACCGGAACAGACTTAACACAAGAAGGGGATACAAAAAAAATGGAACAAACTGAAAAAATTTATGACGTCATCGTCATCGGAGCCGGACCAGGCGGAATGACCGCAGCCCTTTATGCATCCCGTTCCAATTTGAAGACGTTATTGCTGGAGCGTGGTATTCCCGGTGGGGAGATGAACAATACAGCTGAAGTTGAGAATTACCCTGGCTTCAAATCGATTTTAGGCCCTGAGTTGGCTGAACGGATGTACGAAAGCACAATGCAATTCGGAGCGGAGCATGTTTATGGCGATGTAAAACGAATTGTTGTCGACGGCGATTACCGCATCGTTGAAGCAGGCAAAAAAACCTATAAGACACGTGCCGTCATCATTGCCACCGGTTCCTACCACCGCAAGTTGGGTGTTCCCGGGGAGGAACAGTACAACGGCCGCGGCGTTTCTTATTGTGCCGTCTGTGACGGTGCTTTCTTTAAAGGCAAAAAATTAGCCGTGGTCGGCGGTGGAGATTCTGCCGTGGAGGAAGGGACTTACTTGACGCAATTCGCGGAGGACGTTAACATCGTGCACCGACGGGATACCTTGCGCGCCCAAAAAATCATTCAGGACCGTGCCTTCAAGAATGAGAAAGTTTCCTTTACGTGGGATTCCTTTGTGGAAGAAATCAAGGGAGATGGACAAAAAGTCACGGGTGTGGTGATCCGGAACAAAAATACCAATGAGATCAACGAAAAAGCTGTGGACGGCGTCTTCATCTACGTCGGCATTTTGCCGCAATCGGATGCTTTCCTTGATCTGGGGATCACGGATGAAGAAGGCTGGATCATCACGAATGAGCATATGGAAACGGCCGTACCGGGCATCTTTGCCATCGGGGATGTGCGCCAGAAGCTTCTGCGCCAAATCACGACTGCCGTCGGAGATGGCGGGGAAGCCGGAAACCGCGCTTTTTCTTACATCGAAGATCTGCATGACCGTATGGCAGCTGCTGAAGCGGCTGCCGAGACAGCTGACTGAGCAATCATCAGAGCAACAGTATATTTGTTGTCACACCGATAAACATCGCTAAAGTTCATGCTCTGATTTTAGAGCGTGAACTTTTTTTGTAGATTCCAGCTTTTCGCTCATATGGCATGTAAATAATGTTATAATATGATTAAACTAATATGGAAGGATGATGAAAATGTCTTATCAAGAAACCATAGCACAATGGAATAATTTTGCCTTATTAGAACCTACATTAAAAGAAGAATTAAAGTCTTTGGAGGGAAATGAAGAAGCACTGAAAGATGCTTTTTTTGCTCCGCTGGAATTCGGGACTGCCGGTATGCGCGGCATCCTGGGAGTCGGCATCAATCGGATGAACATCTACACAGTACGCCAAGCGACCGAAGGATTGGCTCGTTTGATGGAGGCGAAAGGTGAAGAAGAGAAAAAACGTGGCGTCGCGATCGCTTACGATTCCAGACACCAATCTCCGGAGTTCGCGATGGAGGCAGCGAAGACATTGGGTGCGCACGGCATTCCGGCTTTCGTTTTTGAAAGCTTGCGTCCTACACCAGAATTGTCCTTTGCGGTAAGACATATGAATGCGCTAACGGGCATCATGATCACAGCGAGCCACAACCCGGCTGATTACAACGGTTATAAAGTCTATGGAGACGACGGCGGCCAGATGACTCCTGACGATGCGGACGCTTTGACTGAATACGTAAGAGCAATCGAAAATCCACTGACGATCCAAGTCGGTGATGAAGCAGAGCTGAAAGCGGCCGGCTTGATCAAAATGCTTGGGGAAGAGGTCGACGCAGCTTACCTTGAGTTGGTCAAAACAGTGACTGTCGATCCTGCCCTTGTCCATGAAATGAGCAAAGAGATGAAATTGGTCTTCACGCCTCTTCATGGAACTGGTCAGATGATGGGTGAGCGTGCCTTGAAGAACGCCGGTTTTGAAGGCATCTATCTCGTGCCGGAACAGGCAGTGGCCGATCCGAACTTCTCCACCGTAAAATCACCGAATCCAGAAGAAGCAGGCGCATTCGAATACGCCATCAAACTGGGTACGGAACTGGATGCCGATATTTTGGTCGCGACCGATCCGGATGCTGACCGCTTGGGTGCGGCCGTCCGCAAAGCAAAAGGCGAGTACGTTGTCCTGACTGGTAACCAGATTGCTTCATTGATGCTGGATTACTTGCTGCGCGCGAAAAAAGCGGCCGGTACATTGCCAGCCAACGGAACAGCCCTGAAATCGATCGTATCCAGCGAGTTGCCGACCGCAATCGCAAAATCTTACGGTGCAGATATGGTTGATGTTCTGACCGGATTCAAATTCATCGCAGAAAAAATCAAACAGTACGAAGAAGACCACAGCAAGGAATTCTTGTTCGGTTTCGAAGAAAGCTACGGCTATCTGGCAAAACCGTTCGTCCGCGACAAAGACGCCATCCAAGCCCTTGTACTGATTGCTGAAGTGGCTGCATACTACAAGAAAAAAGGCCAAACGCTGTATGACGGCTTAGTAGAAATCTTCGAAACGCACGGCTACTATAAAGAACAGACGATTTCAGTCACGATGTCCGGCATCACCGGAGCAGAGAAGATCAAAGCATTGATGGCCAAATTCCGTTCGGAAGCACCGGCAGACTTCGCAGGCATCGCCGTATCGATCACGGAAGACTTCGGCAACTCGACGAAGACATTCCCTGATGGTTCAACTGAGAGCATCGATATGCCGAGCTCGAATGTGCTGAAATACTTCCTGGAAGACGGCAGCTGGATCGCCATCCGTCCAAGCGGAACAGAACCAAAAATCAAATTCTACATTGGCGCCAAAGCGGAAAGCCAATCCGCAGTCGACGAAAAAGTCGCTGCTTTCGAAGCAAGCATCCGTACTTTGACCGCTGAATAAGCAATGCAACAAAAAAAGAAGCCCGCGGGCTTCTTTTTTGTTTGAAGGTTCATCAGAAAGTCTTGGCCAATTGTTTGGCTTTTTCGATCGCATCCGCAACGATTTCATCGGCACGGTCCGGGTATGTGTCCATACCTTCAACGAAAAGTTGCGAAATTTCTTCGACTCCCAAGAAGCGGAAAATGCTCTTGATGTACTGGCTGGCAGGGTCACGTCCGTCGAAGATACCGCCGTTCGCTTGGATATGCAGCAATTTTTTATCCGGGACCATCCCGACAGCTCCGGATTCCGTGTAACGGAACGTCTGTCCAGCGACCGTGATGGTATCGATCCACGTCTTCAGGCGACCCGGCACGTGCATGTTCCACAAAGGATTGGCGATGATGATCTTATCCATGGACAAGAAATCATCAGTGTAGTGATTGAAGAGCGTCACTTTTTCCTGCTGACGGGAAGTCAATTGATCAAATAATACGCCTTTCGACAATTCCTTCCAGGCAGTCAAAAGATCCCGGTCGATTTCAGGGATGGCGACTTCATAAAGATTCATGTCCTTGATGCGATCGTAAGGATTCACAGCTTTGTATTCCTCCAGAAAAGCATCCAGGACTTTCATGGAACGGGAGACGCTGCTGTCGAAAGGATGCGCACGCACAACTAAAACTCTGGCCATAGAATAACCTTCTTTCCAATTTGTTATACCTACATGATACCATTTACATGCACAGATGATAAAGCCTAACCACTGCCTGAAAACGAGAGGAACAGGTAAAAAAAGAGAGTTACCCTTGTCGGGCAACTCTCTTTTGCATTTTCAATCAATAATCTTAAGCTACGAAAGCTTCCGCAGAAAGAGGTGTTTCATCGATGAAGAAACGTTTGTACCAGACGAGGAAGATGTAGGCAGTCCAGATCTGGCGGCCGTAATCCAATTTCTTCGTATAGTTGTCATCGAGGATCTGCACGAGCTTGTCGGTGTCGAAAAATTCTGCCGCATAGTCTGAAGCGAAAGCTTTTCTGACTTCGTTGTAGAATTCTTCTTCACGCAGCCAGTGACGGATAGGAGTAGGGAAGCCCAACTTCGGACGTTTCGCCCATTCTTCCGGCAGGACATCGGCAGCCGCTCTGCGCAGCACGTATTTCGTATCGATTTCGTTGACGCGGTAATCGGAAGGGATGCGTTTCGCCAATTCCATGACTTCTTTATCCAGGAAAGGTACGCGCAGCTCCAACGAGTGGGCCATGCTCATCTTGTCGGCTTTCAACAGGATATCCCCAGGCATCCAAAGGTTCAGATCGAGATACTGCATCTTCGTCACATCATCCTGGCCTTTGACTTCGTCATAGATCGGTTTGGTGATCGAACGGATATCCGGACCGTTTTTGTATGCCGGTTTCAGGATATCCACAGCTTCTTCTTCGTCCCAGACGATGGCCTGGCCGATGAAGCGTTCTTCAACTTTTTGGCCGCCTTTGACCAAGAAGGTCGTCAGCGTATTCCTCGGCAGTTTGTGGGCCAATTTGCCGATGCCTTTTCTCAGGCTATAAGGGACCTTTTCATAGGTCTCCATTTTCTTGGATGGTTCATACCAAGAGTAGCCGCCGAAAATTTCATCTGCGCCTTCACCCGAAAGCACGACCGTAACATCTTTCTTCGCCAATTCGGCCAAGAAATACAACGGAACGGAAGACGGATTCGATTGCGGTTCATCCATATGGTATTGGATGGTAGGCAGGGCATGGAAAGCTTCCTCTGGCGAGATGTACTTGCGGACATTCTCGATGCCGAGGATTTCGGAAAGATCGGCAGCCTGGTTGGTTTCGTTGAACATTTTTTCATATTCGGAGAATCCTACCGAGAAAGATTTTTCCGGTTTCATCAGAGCTGTGATCAGGCTGGAATCAACGCCGCCGGAAAGAAAAGCGCCGGTCTTCACGTCACTGATTTTGTGGGCGCGGACGGAATCGGCCATCGTTGCTTTGATTTCCTCCACATAGCTCTCCAAAGTGCCGTTTTCGGCATGGAATTTCTTGTCCCAATATTCGACCGTATGGATATCGTTGCCTTTCAGCACCATATAATGCGCCGGTTTCAATTTGTGGACGCCTTTGAAGAAGGTTTCGCCCATTGAAGAGTATTGCAGCGTCAAGTAAGGGCGCAAAGCATCCTTGTTCACTTCTTTGATGAAAGCAGGGTGAGCCAAAAATGACTTGATTTCAGAACCGAAAAGCAAGCTGCCGTCGGTTGTGTTTGTTGTATAGTACAATGGTTTGATGCCGAAGCCATCACGGGCGATGAACATCGTATCGTTCACCTTATCCCAGATCGCGAACGCGAACATGCCGCGCAGTTGTTTCACGAAATCATAACCATATTCTTTGTAGCCGTAGATCAAAACTTCGCTGTCCGTTTTGGAATGGAAGATGTGTCCTTTTTGCTTCAGATCTTCGCGCAACTCCTGGAAGTTGAAGATTTCGCCGTTGAACACCAATACCAAATTTCCGTCGGCACTGTACATCGGTTGCTTCCCGTTATCGGAAAGGTCGATGATGCTCAATCGGCGGAAGCCTAACGTTACCTTGTCATCAGAATACATGCCGCCGCTGTCTGGCCCGCGGTGGACGATTCTGTTCATCATACCTTCAATTACAGTCTGATGGTTCCATGCTGTCGATCCATGGATATATCCAACAAAACCACACATTTATACCACTCCTTAAGTATCTCTTGCTAGATCAGAATGTCTGTCCGTCTAGAGTCCAATCTATTCTATCACAAATGGAAAATCATTAAAAGAAATTATCCGATGGCAAAGCTCTGCGGAATTTCCAAAAATCAAAAAAACAAGGCGATCCAATTTGTCTGGAACTGCCTTGTCCTTCGATTTCACTGCTTATTTTTTGCGTTCAACGGGTACGTTTAACTTTGCTGGAGGGATCCAGACGTTTTTCCATAAGGCCCAGCAACCAATCGGCCAGGACGGCCATCAAGGCGGTCGGGATTGCGCCGGCAAGGATGATCGCTGTCCCGTTCGTCGCATTGACGCCGCGGGAAATGATATCCCCCAAACCGCCGGCGCCGATGAAGGTGCCGATGGCGGTGATGCCGATTGCAACGACCAAGGCATTCCGCAAGCCGGCCATGATGACGGAAAGCGACAACGGCAATTCGACCAGATAAGTCAATTGCATCCGCGTCATCCCCATGCCTTTACCCGTATCCAACAGAGCGGCATCCACATTTCGCACACCGGTATAGGTGTTTTTGATGATCGGCAGCAACGAATACAGGAAGACGGTCGCAATGACGGTATCCGACCCGAGCCCGAGTCCCAGCATCAAAATGGACAACAGGGCCAGGGAAGGGATGGTCTGGATGACATTGGCGGCGCCGATGATCCAATCCGCCAGTTTTTTATTGCGTGCGATCCAGAAACCGAGTGGGATCGCCACAATTGCGGCGAACAGCACCCCATAAATGGAAATCAGAAAATGGCGGGTGAACTGTTCGAAGACATAGCTACCATTTTCTCTATAATAGTAAAGAAGCTGCTGGAGCATATTCATTTCACTTAGGTTCATCAGTCTCCCTCCTTTAAGGATGTGACTTCTTTATCTTCAAAATAGCTGTTCTCTTCAAGGAAATTTTGGGCGACAGTTTGGGCTTCCACCAAGTCGTTATCGACTTCGTAGTTCATCGCCTGCATCATCTCGTCAGTCAGCGTGTCCTCCAATTTCAGCAGGATAGTCTCCAGTTCAGGATAAGCTTCCAGAATTTCTTTTGTGGCGACAGGACTGGCGTCATAAGGTGGGAACAGCTGCAGATCGTCTTCGAGAACGACCAGGTCGTAGCTCGCGATCCGTCCGTCTGTGGAATAGCCCAAAACGATGTCCATTTCGTCCGCTTGCAAAGCGTCATAGACGAGACCAACCTGCATCGGGTAGACGCGCTGGAAATCAAAGCCATAGGTATCTTTGAAGGATTCGTAACCGTCGCCCTCCCGCTCCATCCAAGAGTTGTCGACGCCGGCCCTCAAATCCGGGGCCAATGTCGCTAAGTCGCTGATGGTTTCCAAATTATTTTCTTCGGCAAATTCACGTGTCACTAAGAAGGCATACGTGTTGGCAAAGCCATAGGATGGGAACCAAACTTGATCGAATTGTTCATCGAAACCCTTGACGACCGTCTCGAAAGCCAATGCGGGATCCGTAAGTGGCGCCATGCCCAATTCACCGGTCAGGGACGTCCCTGTGTAGCGGACAGCCGATACATTCGCATCCCCGCCGATCATAGCTTGGTGATTCAAGGTCGATGAACCAAGATTATTGACCATATCGACGGAAGCATCCGGCAGGTAATGTTCGACCATCCCTCTGACCATATAACTCAATAGTTGCATTTCTGTCGTTGTCCCACCGGTGATGACGATGCCTTCATCGTTCACCGATGCGCCAAGCCCAGGCAAGGAGCAGGCGGCCAACAAAAGTGACGTCAGCGGAAACAACAACCATTTCTTCATGTGTTTCTTCATGATCAGTTTCCTCCTTTTGCAGATGTTGTCTGTGGAGAAACGAATCGTTCAAGCTTTCCAAGCAGGAAATCAGCCAATAAAGCCAATACGGTCACCGGTAAAGTTCCCCAAATGATCATTTCCTGATCGTATACATTCAATCCGTTAAAAATATAATCGCCCAAACCGCCGGCTCCTATATACGAAGCAAGCGTCGCCCAAGCGATGACGTACACTCCCGCTAAGCGGATTCCGGACATGATGACCGGTGCAGCCAAAGGCAATTTCACCTGCAGAATGATCTGATTATCGGTCAAACCCATCCCTTTTGCTGAGTCGATGATGTTGTTGTCCACATTCGAGATGCCGATGAACGTATTACGCAGAATCGGCAACAAGGAATAGATGAACAAAGCTACGATTGCGGGAAGTTTTCCAATCCCGAAAAGAGGAATCATCAGGGCCAGCAAAGCCAAGGAAGGGACAGTCTGGAGAATCGAAACAAAACTGATGATGAAACCGGAATAGCGTTTAAAGCGCGTCAAGACGATGCCCAGAGGAACAGCGGCGAGAACGCCAAGCAGCAGGGCCAAGGCTGAAATGTAGAAATGCTCACCTGTTTTAAAGAGCAACTCGGAACCGTTCGTTGTCAAAAAGTCCATCATCATCACCCCTTAACCGTTTCGTTGTCTGCGGTCGTCTCGATTACTTCTTCAGCCGGCATTTCAGGCTCTATGTCTCCCCATATCGTATCGTATACCATGTCCACGATGGAAGTGCGGGTGATCAAGCCGATCAGATGGTTTTTTGCATCCACAACCGGAATGTTTTTGTAACCCAATTTCAGGATACGCTGCAAAGCGTCCCGAACGAGCGTGCCTTCGCGGACAAAAGAAACTTCACTCATGATTTCGCCAGCAGTGACCGGTCTGCGGCGGTTCTGGTTGATCGCTTCGACGCTCAACATGCCCAACAAGACATCTTCTGCATCGGTCACAAACAAGCTGTCAACACGACGGGTGCGCATCAGTTTGATCGCTTCTGAGAGATTTTGATCAGTCGAAACGGATACCGGGCCACGGATCATGATTTGTTCCACAGTGCGGAAATTCGTGCGGGCTTGGCTGAGGCGTTCCTCGCCGATGAAGTTTTCGACGAATTCGTTCGCAGGATCCATCAGGATGTTGTCGGGTGTGTCGAATTGGACAACTTTTCCTTCCTGCATGATGACGATCCGGTCTGCCAGTTTCAAAGCTTCATCCATATCGTGGGTGACGAAGATGACTGTTTTTCCCAATTCCTGCTGCAGCTGTTTGACAAGTTCCTGCAGCGAATCACGGGTGATCGGATCCAATGCTCCGAAAGGTTCATCCATCAAAATGATGTCTTGATCGGCTGCCAAAGCACGGATAACACCGATACGTTGTTGCTGGCCCCCGGATAGTTCAGATGGGTAGCGCTCCAGAAAATCCAATGGAAGATCGACTTTTTGGATCAGCTCTTCTGCAATTGTTTTTTGTTTTTCAATAGGCCATTTCAGTAATTTGGGAACCATGACGATGTTTTCGAAGATGGTCATGTGTGGCATCAGACCGATTTGCTGGATGACGTAGCCGATTTGGCGACGCAATTCCACTGCATTCATGTCCTTGATATTTTTCCCATCAATCAGGATTTCACCGGAGGAAGGTTCGATCATGCGGTTGATCATCCTCATGGAGGTTGTTTTGCCGCTGCCGCTTGTTCCGATGAATATAATGAACTCTCCATCATTGAATGTCAGGTTAAGGGAGTCCACTGCGATTTTCCCGCCCGGGAACTTTTTGGTTAAATTTTTGAATTCTATCATGGATTCACCTCTTAATTATTTTAATTTCACAAATTCCTTACTCTACCTTACCGCGCAAGGAAGCCATTTTGCAAATGTTATGGCTGGAACTTTGTGAAAAACATGCTTTTTCGGAAGGGTTTTCATCCTCGTGGTGACGGTATATTTTTTGAAAATATTTATATTTCCAAATCCGTTCATTTGAAATGTTATAAAATTGACAAAATGACTTTCCAATATAATTAATATGAAATTCCTGAATCTGGCTGATGACAAAGAAAAATAATTGGGATTCGTCGAAAAGAATGCTAGGATAATGGTAGAGGCAAATACGCGCAGACGATAAAAAAATGAGAGCGGTTTCTTGTTTTTGGCCAATGATAAATTTAAAATCAGGAAAGAGGCATACAAGTGGAAAAAAAATACATCATGTCGATAGATCAAGGGACAACCAGCACGCGTGCAATCATTTGGGACAAGAAAGGCACAATCATTTCTTCTTCGCAACGAGAATTGATGCAATATTATCCTGAACCAGGCTGGGTGGAACACGACGCGAATGAAATCTGGATCAGTGTTCAGTCGGTCATAGCGGATGCTTTGATCAGGGGGGCCATCCGTCCGGAGGAAATTGCCGCAATAGGGGTAACGAATCAGCGCGAGACAACGGTTGTGTGGGACCGCGTTACTGGGATGCCGATCCATCATGCGATCGTTTGGCAATCCCGCCAGACTTCGGAAATCGCCGACAAACTGAAGCAAGAAGGCCATAACGACTTCATCCATGATAAAACCGGACTGATCATTGATTCCTACTTTTCCGCTACTAAAATCAAATGGCTGCTGGATCATATCCCGAATGCTCGTGAGCGGGCCGAAAAGGGCGAACTGCTTTTCGGAACCATCGATACGTGGATCGTCTGGAAACTGACAGGAAAAAAGGTGCACGTAACGGATGTTTCCAATGCCAGCCGGACGATGCTGTTCAATATTTACGATTTGAAATGGGATCAGCAGATCCTGGATTTGCTGGACATTCCGCGAACGCTGCTGCCTGAAGTCCGTTCTTCATCGGAAATATACGGGTATACGGAAGAAAATGATTTTTACGGTTCGCGCATCCCGATAGCCGGAATCGCCGGCGACCAACAAGCCGCTCTTTTCGGGCAGACCGGATTTGAACAGGGAATGGTGAAGAATACGTACGGGACCGGTGCGTTCATTGTTATGAACACCGGCCTTACACCGGTGAAATCGGAAAATGGATTGCTGACTACCATCGCCTACGGGCTGAACGGCGAAGTGACGTATGCCCTTGAGGGGAGCATCTTTGTGGCCGGATCCGCTCTGCAATGGCTGCGCGATGAAGCCCAGTTGATCCGGACTGCAGCCGAGTCGGAAGAATATGCTGAATTGCTTGAATCGAACGAGAACGTCTATATGGTTCCGGCGTTTGTCGGCTTGGGGGCACCGTATTGGGATCAGGACGTGCGTGGTGCTTTCTTTGGATTGACGAGAGGGACTTCGAAAGCGCACCTGATCCGTGCGACGCTCGAATCGTTGGCTTATCAGACAAAGGATGTCGTGGATACGATGCAGAAGGATTCCGGACTGGTCATCACGAACATGCGCGTCGATGGGGGAGCGGCTCATAATAACTTCCTGATGCAATTCCAAAGCAACCTTCTGAACACAACTTTGACGCGATCCAAAGTGATGGAGACAACCGCACTGGGAGCCGCATACTTGGCAGGTTTGGCAGTAGGATTCTGGAAGGATACCGACGACATCATCAAAAACTGGGAACCCGATTGCGACTTCCATCCGAATATGCCTACTGAAGTGCGCGAAGACCTCTATGCCGGCTGGCAAAACGCAGTAGCCGCCGCCCGCCACTTCAAACATAAGCCAAAACTTAAGAAACACTAAAATATTCAGAAACAGACAAATGATACACCCGGTATGTTATAATGACTGTAAAGACTTTTTGAACTGGAGGAATTACAATGGCAGACACTCTCGAATTGGTAGTCATTACGGGGATGAGCGGCGCCGGGAAAACGGTGGCGTTACAGACATTTGAAGATTTAGGCTATTTCTGTATAGATAATATGCCCCCAAGTTTATTACCGAAATTTTGGGAGCTTGTAAAGGAATCGGGTAAAATAAGCAGAATCTGCTTAGTGATCGATCTGCGCTCCCGTGCATTCTTTGATGAAATCATGTCTGCTGTGGACAGTTTGGACAATACTTCCTTCATCACAACCAAAGTCATCTTCCTTGATTCGAAGGACGATGTGCTTGTTTCCCGATACAAAGAGACAAGAAGAAGCCATCCCCTGACCCAATCGGGCGGAACCGTACTGGAAGGGATCCACAAAGAAAGGGAACTGCTTGAGGACATCCGCAATCGGTCGCAATTGGTCATCGACACGAGCGAAACAACACCGCGCCAATTAAGGGAACGGCTGCTGGATACATTCAAAGTCGACGACAAGGATGTTTTCCATATCGAAGTCGTATCTTTCGGGTTCAAGTATGGCTTACCGATCGATGCCGACATCGTCATGGATGTCCGCTTTTTGCCCAATCCGCATTACGTAGATGAACTGCGTCCGTTGACGGGGTTGGATAAGCCAGTCTATGATTATGTTATGAAGCAACCGGAGACGGAAATTTTTTACAAAAAATTCATCGACCTGTTGGAATACATCATTCCTGGCTATAAAAAAGAAGGCAAGACCAGCGTGAATATCGCCATCGGTTGTACAGGCGGGCAACACCGCTCTGTCGCTTTGGCGGAACGCACCAGCCTCCAATTGAAGAGTGCGGGTTATCAAGTGAATACGACCCACCGTGATCGGAATAAACGCAAAGAGACGGTGAATCGGTCATGAGTCAAAATCCGAGCAGAACGAAGAAAATCGTCGTTATCGGCGGCGGAACGGGCTTGCCGGTCATTCTGGAAGAACTGAAGAACCACAACACGGATATCACGGCCATCGTCACGGTGGCTGATGACGGCGGCAGCAGCGGCATCATCCGCGACCATGTCAACATTGTGCCTCCCGGAGATATCCGCAACTGCCTGATTGCGCTCTCTGATATGCCGAAATTGGAAAAGGACATTTTCCAGTACCGTTTCGATTCAAAGGATTCCTTCGTTTCCGGGCATGCAATCGGAAACCTGATCATCGTGGCCCTGACTGAAATGAAAGGGAACATTTTTGATGCCATTCGGTTGCTGTCCGTCATGATGGGCGTAAAAGGCAAAATTTACGCCGCAGCTGACGAGCCGCTCTCACTCTACGCAGAGTTCAAGGACGGTACGGTCATCAAGGGCGAGTCGAAAATCGCAAATGGCCGCAAAAAAATCGAACGGGTGTATGTCAAACCGTTGGATGAGACTAGGGAGGCCGTCGCTTCCCGTCATGTCATCAACAGCATTCTGGAGGCGGATATGGTCGTCATCGGACCGGGAAGCCTGTATACGAGCATTTTGCCTAACCTGATGATCAGTGATCTGGGGCAAGCGGTCATCGAGACCAAAGCCGAGAAAGTATACATCTGCAACATCATGACGCAATTGGGCGAAACAGAGGGCTTCAGTGATGCTGAGCACATCAAGGTATTGCATGAACATCTGAAAGCGAAATTCATCGACACCGTCCTGGTGAACACGGAAAAAGTGCCGGATGAATACCTCAATCAACAAGCCGACGAAGAATATCTGTTGCAGGTACGCCATGATTTCAAAGGGTTGCGCGAAGAAAACTGCCGGGTCATTTCTGCGGATTTCCTGGATATGAAGAACGGCGGCGTGTACCACGACGGCAAAAAAGTCGTTTCGGAACTGATTAATCTGATCTCCAATATCAAAACTATCTGTTGACCTTTTTTCTGATGGAAAGAAGCTGTCGGAAAGGAGGCATATATGTCTTTTGCATCTGAAGTAAAAAAAGAATTAACAACATTGGAAGTGCACCGCGAACATGCGAAAGCCGAACTGACCGCGTTGATCAGGATGAGCGGATCGGTCAGCATCTATAACCAATCATTTGTCCTGAATGTCCAGACAGAAAATGCGGCAATCGCCAGACGGATGTACGTTCTCTTGAAGGATCACTACTCATTCGAAAGCGAATTGCTGGTGCGCCGAAAGATGAAGCTGAAGAAGAATAACGTCTATATTGTGCGCCTGAAACAGGGCGTCACGGAATTGCTGAGCGATCTGAGCATTTTCGACGGGCTGTCCTTCAAGACGCAAGTTTCCGAAGATATCATGAACAATAACCAGAAGGAACGCTCTTATCTGCGCGGTGCCTTTATGGCCGGGGGTTCGGTGAACAGCCCGGAGACGAGCCGTTACCATCTGGAAATCTATTCCAACTATGAGGACCACAACCAGGACATCTGCGATATGATGAATCACTTTGACCTGAATGCGCGGACGATCGAGCGCCGCAACGGATTCATCACTTATCTCAAGGAAGCCGAGAAGATTGCCGATTTTCTGGCATTGATCGGTGCCCATAACGCGATGATGAAGTTTGAGGACGTGCGGATCATCCGAGACATGCGCAATTCCGTCAATCGCCTGGTGAATTGCGAAAACGCCAATATGAACAAGACGATCGATGCGGCGGCAAAACAGATCGCCAACATCGAATTCATCGAAGCAACTGTGGGCCTGGGGAGATTGCCTGACAAGCTGAAGGAAATCGCCGTGATCCGCTTGGAGAATCCCGACATCAGCCTGAAAGAACTCGGCGAAATGATACCGAGCGGCGTCATATCCAAATCCGGCATCAACCACCGTTTGCGAAAAATCAACGATTACGCAGATTCGTTGCGGATGGGGAAAGCCATCCGCTGACACAGAAAAATAAACCTGGAGACAAAGAAAAGTCTTCAGGTTTATTTTTTTTGATAAAAAATCAGACCTTCTTTTTTGCGGATATTATAGACAGTAAGTCAAGCTGAAGGAGGAATGAAAGGATGAATCAAGTATCATTGATCGGGCGGCTGGTGCGGCCCATCCAAGTGCAACAGGTGAATGGGGAAAGGCAAGTCTGCAACAATACACTGGCGGTGCAGCGCCTAAGGAAAGCGGATGAAGGCCAACCGCAGGCGGATTTCATACCTGTCGTGTTTTGGGGAGCAACCGCAAATCTGGTTGAACAGTATTGCGCCAAAGGCAACCAGATCGGTGTCAACGGCCATTTGGTTTCGCGTTCCTACGTCAATAAGCAGGAACAGCACGTCTATGTCATCGAATTGGTCGTGGAAGAATTGTATTTCGTGGAAGCGAAAAGAGAACAGGAAGCAGTCTGATGCTCCCTCGCAAAAGCCCCGGATTCCGGGGCTTTTTCTGTCGGAAACGCCGATTTCCCTATTTATTCATAGAAACTTCAAAGGTATGTGGTATCGTAGACTGGAAATGATGCCGCTTATCGGAAAAAAAGATATAATGAAGGAAATGAAAAGGAGAGTCGCTATGGAAATTTTGATGATAGAAGACAATGAAGCCGTCTGCGAAATGATGGCGATGTTTTTCGAGAATGAAGGCTGGCAAGCTGCATTCAAACATGATGGGAAAGAAGGACTGGAGGCGTTCGCGGCTGCAGTCAAAAAATGGGATATGATCATCCTCGATCTGAACCTGCCAAGCATGGATGGGATGCAGGTCTGCCGCGAAATAAGAAAGATTTCCCAGTTCGTGCCAATCATCATGCTGACGGCGCGCGATTCGGAAAGCGACCAGGTCATCGGTCTGGAAATCGGCGCGGATGAGTACGTCACGAAGCCGTTCAGCCCGCTGACCCTGATAGCCCGCATCAAAGCGATGCACCGTCGCGCTAAGGTCGATCATTCGCAGGTGCAGGCCGCGGATGATTTCGATGTGCTCACCGATCATGTCAAAATCAGCACGATCACGCGCGAAGCCTATCTTGACGGGAACCAGATCGAAAGCTTGACGCCGAAGGAATTCGAACTTTTCGCGTTGCTGGCCGAACACCCGAAACAAGTATTTTCGAGGGAACACCTTTTGACCCGGATCTGGGAAGATCCTTATTACGGGGATGAACGCACAATCGATGCCCACATCAAGAAATTGCGGCAAAAAATAGAAGCGGTCGGACCGCAAGTGATCCAAACGGTTTGGGGAGTCGGCTACAAATTCGACGACAGCGGAGTAGAGGAAAAATGAAGTACGTCTATCAACAAATCCTTGCTTTTTTCGCATTGATTCTAATAACCGTCAGTACGACCGGCATCCTGATCATCCAATACGTCACCAGTAATGTCTACGACGAGAAAGAGGCGCAGCTGTACGGATATGCCGAATCGATCATCGATCAGAACATGACGATCCAGCAACTGGAAAGTGGTTCGACTTTGGTGTCCAACCAGGACGTCTCGTTTGCCATCTTTGATGCAGAAGACCATATGGTTTACCCGCAAGCAACGGATCTGTATACGAGCGGAATCAGCACGGAGGATTTTGAGAGGCTCTCAGAAGGGGAACGGATTTCTTTGACGGAACGGGATCGCGGCTTCCTGAACGAAAAGAAGCGCTTCTTGACGGTTTATCTCCCGCTTTTTAATGCGACTACGGCCGAGTTCACAGGCTTCATAGCGGTGGGCTCGCCGGTAAAAGGCATCGAGGATGAAATCAACGAAATTGAGCACAACCTGCTTGTGGCTGTGCTGACTTCCGGGGGCATCGCGATTGTATTGAGCCTCGGCATCGCCAATTATCTGACAAGGCGCATCAAACGCATGCGGAGGGCCACCCATGAGATTGCTTCAGGCAATTTTGATATTTCGCTGGAGAATCATCACAAAGATGAATTTGATGAGCTGTCTGAGGATTTCAACCAAATGGCAAGGTCTTTGAAAGCCTCCAACGAGGAAGTGGAACGCCAAGAGAATTTAAGGCGTCAGTTCATGATGGATGTTGCCCATGAGATGCGCACGCCGCTCACGACGATCAATGGCATCCTGGAAGGGATTCAGCACCACATGATTCCCGAAGGACGTCGGGAACGGAGCATGCAACTGATGCAGAAAGAAACCAAAAGGCTGATCCGTTTGGTGAACGAAAACCTGGACTATGAAAAAATCCGCTCCAATCAGATCGTTTTAGTGAAACAGGAATTTTCCGCTAAAGAAGCATTGGAGAATGTCGCGGAGCAGATGCGGGCAAAAGCGCAGGAGAAGGATGACCTGATCATCGTCCAGGTGGATGCGGCGGACCGAATCTACGCGGACTATGACCGTTTTATCCAGATCATGGTGAACCTCACCCAGAACGCTATCCAGTTCACGAAAAACGGCACCATCATCCTGTCGTCATTCCGGGAGGGCGAGCAGCAAATCATCCAAGTCAAGGACACAGGAATCGGCATCGAGAAGAAGGATATCACCAGCATCTGGGAAAGGTTCTACAAAGTGGACGTTTCCAGAAAGAACACGAAATTTGGCGAATCGGGAATCGGTTTGGCGGTGGTCCAATCCTTAGTGATGAACCATCAAGGGACTGTCGATGTGGAAAGCGATCCAGGCGAGGGAACGACTTTCACGATTACATTGCCCACCAAAGCAGCACTCGAAAAAAATAGTTAAAAAAATAGCTGCCGGAATTTTAAATTCCGGCAGCTATTTTGGTTATTCAACTGTTTCTGTCTGTCCTTCTGCTGGGGCTTCCTCAGCAACGGGTTGTTCTTCCGTTACGGTTCCTTCAGCAGCTGCTTGGTTGGCAGGGAACTCAGGGGCATCCGTCTGGTAAAGCGGAACACTTGAGACGCCGTTGTTCGTGTAGTACAAGGAAGTGTTCAGATCGCCCAATTCCGCGATGTCCTCTTCCAATTCGGCTGGAGAATCCACATAGTTGTGCAGGCTCTTGTCGACAGGCACGAATCCGTCAGGTGTGTAGAAGCGAAGCAAGTCGCCGTTGATGATCTGATCGGAGATCGCCAGCTGCAGTTCAGCTTGGGCCCGGATTTCAGCAACCTTTTGGATAACTTCTTCGGTCTGATAAGCAAGTGTACCAGTTTGTGTATGGTATACATTGTTTCCTAAAATGGTGTATTCGCTCGTTACGATGCTGCCGTTACGGAAAACAACGATTCCCTCATTTTGCGCCGATAACAGATCCTGTCCAAGCTGGACATAGGCTGAAGTATCGACACCCAGAAGATGCATCACGGTAGGCAAGATATCGATCTGGCCGCCATAGACATCGCTGATTTGTCCGGTACCGGAACCTGGATTGTGGATGATGAAAGGAACCCGTTGCATCATGGTGTCATCATAGGCACTCCACAAATCTGCATTCGCTCCGATGAGCGGCGCCACCGTTTCGTTGCGTGAACTGGAAATACCGAAATGGTCACCATACAATACGAAAATCGTATTATCATAAAGTCCTGCATCCTTCATATATTGGAAGAACTCAGCCAAGGCCTCATCGGCATAATGGACGGTATTGAAATAACCGTCAACCGTTTCGTCGCCGGTATCCAAAGCGAAGGTGTTGTTCATCTCGTCTTCAGGGAACGGGAAGTGGTTCGAAACAGTTATGAACTTCGCGTAGAAAGGCTGCGGCAATTGTTCCAGGTATTGAGCCGATTCCTGGAAGAACAATTTATCCTTCAACCCGTACTCGACTGAATTTTCATCCGTCAGCGTGTAACTGCTGTCGGCATCGAAGAAATAATCATAATCAAAGGATTTGTAAACATTATCGCGATCCCAGAAAGAGCCGACATTGCCGTGGAAAACAGCTGACGTGTAGCCAAAGCTTTCGCTCAAGATGGCCGGTGCCGATTGGAACGTATTATCCGCGCCGATCTGTGTGAAGGCTGAACCTTGAGGCAATCCGAACAGGGAATTGTCCAGCATCAGTTCGGCATCACTTGTTTTTCCTTGTCCGGTCTGGTGGAAAATGTTGCTGTAACTGTATGAATCACTGCTGTGATACAAGCTGTTCAGGAACGGCGTCACTTCAGCTGTCGTGCCTGTTTCGTCCGTCAGCGACAAATCGATCAGGAATTGCTGCATACTTTCCAGATGGATGTAGACGACGTTTTTGCCTTCCGCTTGGCCGAAGTAGGCTTCGTTCGGCTCGGCGTAATGGCTACTCATATAATCAAGAACGGAAGCCATATCCGAGCTGTCCGCGCTTGCACGCACTTGGTTGGCCTGGGCGGTTTTGATTCCATCATAAAGCGTATAGACATTGATGCCCAAGTATTTTACGATATAGTTGCGGTCAAAAGTTCTCGTCAGCAACTGTGGGCGGCTGATTTCAGCTAGACCCAAGTTAGCGGCAAAGAGAGCGATTGAAGCGGCGATTGTCGCAAATGCCCATCTTTTCTTGAAGTTGCGTTCGTCGCGGTTTTTGCTGACGAATTTCTTATAGACAAAGACGAGAACGAAAGCATCGATCCAATAGAACAGGTCGATCGGCTGCATCATGGCGATGACGCCGGAACCCAGGTTTTTGGTTGCGTTGGCAGAACCGAAAATGGTCTTGATCGTCAAGAAATCCGTAAATTCGCGGTAATAGACGATATTAGCGAACAACAGGATCGAATTCAGCATATACAGAGCAATCAAGCTTCGGTAACCTTTTTTAGGATTCTTCACAAAAAGGGAAATCCCCAGAATCAATAAGGTCGTTGCGATCGGGTTGATGAAAAGAATCAGCTGCTGGAACCAGCCATCTACGCCTAAAGAGAACGCTGTGTGGTAAGCGAAATAGGTCTTCAGCCAGAAAAGGACGACGGCGAACAGGAAAAATCCGAATCGCGTCTGCAACTGTTCAGTTAATTTTTGTTTCAAAAAAGAGACCTCCTATGATATCTTGTGGAACACATGTAAATTCCATGTGAATTTTTAAGGGTAATGTGTGTTGTTTGTGAATTTTATGTAAAATGAGCTAGTGTCATTATATTCTGAATGCTTTTGATAGTCAATCGAAGCACCGTAAAGTTTTTCCTAAGTTTTTATCAAGAATGGTTGCTTTTTTTAGGATTTTTCGAGAAAATGGGTCTTTCCATGTATCTGATCAAAGGAACAAAACTGACAAAGGTGAGCATAGATTATGATATTTTTACAAGGACCGTATGAGTGGGTGGCTGCTTCTCTGGAATCATCCGTCAATCATTTTCCGCTCATACAATTAGTTTTCAACAGCGTGGACAAGACCATTCTGTATTATTTGATTTGGCTGGTACTGCGGGCGGCTTATCTGCTGCACAGACACCGCAAGACGGGCAAAAAAATCCCCTTATATAAGGAAGGATTGCTGCATGCTCTGTTTATCTACATCGTGCTGCTGCTTCAACTGACGGTTTTCCGCAACGAGGAGACCTTCTGGACCGTCGAGTATCATAAAATCGATTGGTCGGCGATCCATTGGTTGCCGTTGGTGGATACGGTCAAACTATTTTACGGAGACTCGGGATTTTCGGCCTGGTATAATTCATGGGGGAACGTCGTCTGGTTTATGCCGTTGGGTTTCATGGGTCCGTATCTGTTCAGGAAAAAATGCAGTTTCCTCAAAGTGACGGCGATCGGCTTTCTTTTTTCCGCCATGATCGAGTTCCTCCAGCTCATCTTTCAGACGGGCGTGACGCATATCGATGATGTCTTCTTCAATACGTTGGGTGCTGCAATCGGCTACGGCATCTGGGTATCTTCAAAAAAACAAAGTAGTACAGAACGGACAATTGACTATAAAGGAAGAAAACAATGAAAAAAATAATCATTACGCAAATAAGCGAAAAAAAAATTAAGGCAGGCAATCCCTTGCTGCAGTTCGAGGATTTTCCAAATGAACTCAGCTTCTCTGAGGGCGAAATCGTCGAACTGGTCGATTCTCGCCAGGCATTCGTAGCAAGAGCCTATTTGGCCAAACAGAACAAAGGAGTAGGCTGGGTATTTTCGTTGGATAAGGCGGATAGTTTCGATGAAGCGTTCTTCAAAAACCAGTTCGAAAAAGCGAAACGCAAGCGCACGGATCTGCAATCGGATCCGGAAACGACTACCTATCGGATTTTCAATGCGGAGGGTGACGGCATTCCTGGTGTCACAATCGACCATTATGACGGCTTTGCGGTGGTGTCCTGGTACAGCGGAGGCATCTTCCGCTACAAAGCCGCCATCATCGCTGCTTTTCAAGCGGTCTTCCCGGAAACGAAGGGCATCTATGAAAAATTCCGTTACCAACGGAAAGACAGCCTGATCAGCCGCTTCGTCACGGGTGAAGCAGCCCCGACGCCTCTGATCGTGAAGGAGAACGGCATCAACTATGCGACGTATCTGGATGATGGGCTGATGACGGGCATATTCCTGGATCAGCGCGACGTACGCGGCGCTCTGACGGAGCGATATGCGGCAGGCAAACGGGTCCTGAACACCTTCAGCTACACGGGCGCTTTCTCGGTCGCCGCAGCCATGGGCGGAGCAATCGAAACAACAAGTGTCGATGTTGCGAACCGTTCATTGGAACGGACCAAAGAACAATTCGCCGTCAACAACCTGGATGGCGAGGCGCAGAAAATCTATGTCATGGATGTCTTCGATTTCATCCGCTACGCCATCCGCAAGGAATTGCAGTATGACGTGACCATCATCGATCCGCCGAGCTTTGCCCGCACCAAAAAGCGCACTTTCTCGGTCACGAAGGATTACACCCAGTTGTTGGAAGAACTGATCCAGATCACCGCGCCGGATGGTACGCTGATTGTTTCTTCCAACGCCGCCAATTACAAGGAAAAGAATTTCAAACAGGACATCGCCCAAGCCTTCAAGAACAGCCATTGTGACTACCGTATCCTGGAAACCTTCCATCTGCCGAGCGACTTCGCTGTTCCGGCAGGCAGCAAGACCAGCGATTACCTGAAGGTCTTCGTCATCAAGAAACTGGCAAAATGAAAAAAGAGAACGGAGCCGCCTCGAAATGAGGTGGCTCCGTTCTCTTTGCTGATGAATGCTGTTATTCGTGCAGATTTGCAGCGGCATGCTGACCGGCAGTGTGCCCTGTAACAAAGGCGCCGGTGATGTTGTAGCCGCCTGTGTAGCCGTTGTAGTCGATCAGTTCGCCGCAGAAATAAAGACCCCGCGTCAGTTTGCTTTCCATCGTCTTCGGATTGATTTCCTTCGTGGAGACGCCCCCGCCGGTGACAAAGGCTTTATCCAAAGGATGCGTGCCGTTCACTTCGAAGGAGAAATTTTTGCAGAAGTCGGCGAAAGCTTTGATTTCCTTCGGCGTCAATTCCTTCAGGGACTTCTGCGGATCGATAGCGGCCTGGCTGCAACCGAACAACAGGTAACGCTCCGGCATCAGGTCTTTCCAGCCGTTTTTGACGCTCTTTTCCGGTTGGTCCTTGATGAGCTTCTGCAACTGTTGCTCGACGGCACCCAATGAAAGTTCCGGCAGGACATCCAAGGACATCGTGACGGTCTCGGTTTTATCGCGCTTCATTGTCTGGTGGACAAACATCGAACAACGCAAAGCGGCGGGTCCGGACACGCCGAAGTGGGTGAAGATCATATCCATCTGGTGGGACACGACTGTTTTGCCTTTTTTATTTTTAATGCTGAGGGCAACATTGCGCAAGGAAAGTCCCTTCAGTTCGCTTGAACGGATGAAGTCCGCATCGGATGTGATCGGCGCTTCGGTCGGGTACAGTTCCGTGATGGTGTGTCCAGCTGCCTTGGCGAACTTATAGCCATCGCCTTTGGATCCTGTGCGCGGGAGAGCCTTCCCACCGGTTGCCAGAATGATCCGATCGGCCGGGAGGATTTCGCCATCCTCCAAAAGGACACCGGTCACCTGTCCGTTTTCGATCAGGATGCGTTCCACTTTGATGTTGGTCCGGATCTGGACCTGCAGCCGCTTCAGTTCCTCGATGAATGCTTCGAGGATAGTCCGGGCTTTGTCCGTGACAGGGAACATCCGGCCGTGATCCTCTTCCTTCAGGGCGACTCCGCGTTCGATAAAGAAGGTCATAATGTCATATTGACTGAATTGGGTAAAGCTGCTGTGCAGGAATTTTCCGTTTCCGGGAATGTGCCGGATGATTTCTTCTTCGGGACGATTGTTGGTGACGTTGCAGCGTCCACCGCCTGTCAAAAGCAATTTTTTCCCGAGACTTGGATTTTGTTCGAGGAGCGTCACTTCAGCTCCTGCTTCGGCAGCGGTGCAAGCCGCCATCAGACCGCTCGAACCTCCACCGACAATAATGATGCGTGTTTTCATATATATATTTTCTCCGTTCTTTTGCTGCACTTACTTTATCACAGATATGTCCATCTGAAAACGGCTTTCTTCCCAAAATGATCACGAAAAAACAGGCTTTCCTTCATTAAATATTCAAGGATCGCGGCTATACTGTGTTCATACCCATAGATAATCGTTTCTTTTTCATCTTCTGTACCCGCAGAAGAACTCCTCCCTCTTGGACGGAAACGGGGCTTTGATTGCTGAACAGCTAAGCAGCGATCGTGCAGAATGATTTTTTTCTGTAAGCCTTGATTTCCGTTCATTTTTTGTGCCCGAAAGGGTATAATAGCCATATAGTACAGTTATTTTTTGAGAAGTGAGGGAATTTAAATGGATTTCATGAAAGTAATGCATACGAGACAAACCACACGCAGCTACCAAACGTTAGAGCTGTCGCAAGGTCAAGTGGAACTGATACTGCAAGCTGGGCAAAATGCACCAGTCAGCCGCGGCCGCTTTGAGGATTACCATATCACGGTCATAAAAAATTCGGAAATTTTGGCAGCGATTACATCCGCGGCGAAGGAAGTGACGGGCAATAAGGACAAAGATCCCTTGTACGGAGCACCTGCCTTTTTCGTTGTTTCCGTTAAGGAACCGGCTAAACCAGGCAGCATCGCAAGCGCAGCCGCAATCGTAGAAAATATGCACCTGCAGGCAACCGCAGAACTGTTGGGAAGTTGCTTCCTGATGGGACTCATGGCGAACGGCACCTTGGATGCTGAAGGGATCCGCGAAAAAATGGGGATTCCCGACGGTTTCACGCCTGTCGCCGGAATGGTGGCGGGCTACCCGCACGGCTATCTGCATGACCGGCCGCGCACATTGGAAAAAATCGCCAGCAATATCGTCGAATAGGACGATTCAGGCAATGAAAAACGACCTCAGGAGAAACGTTCAGGTTTCCCGGGTCGTTTTTTGCATACCCGTCTGAGGTGGGCTTAACCAAAGATGAGGGCCCCGATTGCATTTCTGCGCGCTTTTGGATACGATTGTACTAATAAAACAGTTAACTATATTGCAGAATTGCGGATAATTTTTCCGAAAAGCTTCAAAATACAAATCAATCAAGAAATGAAGGGATACATGATGGCGTACATTTCCTTAAAGAATGTCAGCAAATTCTATCAGATGGGCGAAACACGGATCACAGCCAACGACAAAATCAGCTTCGACATCAACGAAGGAGAGTTTGTAGTGATACTGGGGCCCAGTGGAGCCGGCAAATCCACCGTTTTGAATATTCTTGGAGGGATGGACGATGCCGATGAAGGACACATCAGCATCGACGGGGTGGACATCTCCCAATTCACTTCAAAAGCCTTGACGACCTACAGAAGGCGGGATGTCGGTTTCGTCTTCCAATTCTATAACCTGGTGCCTAACCTGACCGCAAAGGAGAACGTGGAGCTTGCCTCGCAGATATCCCCGCATGCCCGCGACGCCGCCGAGGTCATGCGGGAAGTAGGCTTGGGCGAGCGCATGGACAACTTCCCGGCGCAGCTCTCGGGAGGCGAACAGCAGCGCGTCGCCATCGCCCGCGCTTTGGCGAAGCAGCCCAAGCTGTTGCTTTGCGACGAGCCGACAGGGGCACTGGATTACGAAACGGGCAAACAAGTGCTCAAATTGCTGCAGGATACTTGCCTCGAAACCGGAACGACAGTCATCGTCATCACGCACAACCAAGCCATCGCAGCCATGGCGAACCGGATCATCGAAATCAACAATGCCAAAGTAAGGGCAGTCCATGAAAATCCGAATCCCAAACCAGTATCAGAAATCGAATGGTAGGAGGGGGAGACGACGATGAAGAAGAAGGCGCTCCGGAAAGACATTTGGATAGAGATAGGCAAAAGTAAGGCGCGCTTCCTCGCGCTCTTGGCCATCATCACCTTGGGGGTGGCCTTCTTTGCCGGCATCAAAGCGGCGGGTCCGGATATGCTGGATACCGCCAACCAATATTATGAAGAAAATAACCTGTATGACCTGAAGGTGCTGTCCACTTACGGATTGGAAGAAGCGGACATCGCCATTCTGGCTAAAACGGACGATCTGGCTGTCCATCCGATGCGAACGGTGGATATCGAAATGGAAGGCAGTGACTTCCTCGTAAAAGTCTTCCCGTTGCAAAGCGGTGCGGATCCGGTCAATGAATATGCGCTCGTCGACGGCAGATTGCCGGAGACAAGCGGGGAAATCGCTTTGGATGCGAAACAGAATCTGATGGATACTTATCAGATTGGGGATACGATCAGCTTCCGTCATGAATCCGAGGAAGGGCTCACCGAGGAAGAAAAGGAAAATCGCATTTCCTTGAAAGAGCAGGAATACACGGTCGTCGGTTTCGTCGATTCGCCGATGTACATCGAAACGATGATGCGCGGCTCTACGAACGTCGGGAAAGGCAGCTTGGATGCTTTCGTTGTCGTGCCCGATTCGGACATGCTCGGCAGCATCTACACGGAGGCTTACCTGACGATTGCTCCCGATGCGGCGGAAACCGGCTACACGGACAGCTATGATGATCAGGTTGACAGCCTGGCCGATGAAGTGGAGCTCGCCTTGAACGGGAGACCGTTGGAACGCATCAACGAAATCCGTGCAGAAGGGCAGCGGAAAATCAAAGATGCGGAAGATGAACTGCAGGAAGGGAAAGACAAACTTGCGGAAGCCGAGCAGGAACTGCAGGATGCCCGGCAACAATTGGATGACGGCACAGCGGCCTATGAAGAAAACCGCCAGTTGTTTCTGGACGAAATCGCAAAAGCCGAGAACACCTTAACTGCCAGCCAGGCTGAAATCGATGCGGGCATGGCCGAATACCGTGCAGGTTTGGCGACTTATCTGGAAAACAAAGCGCTATACGACGAGGCGAGAATAGCCTGGGAGTCGCAGAAAGACTCCCTGCAAGGACAAACCGGTTCGGACGCTTCATCGGAGGCTTCATTGGATGTGTTGCTGGCGAGCCTGCCCGATACACCAGAAGGCCGCGAAATCGCTGATTTGGCGCAGTCTTTATTGGATGGGCAAGCCGAAGTTGAAGCGACCCAAGCCTCACTGGAGGCCAAGGGTGTGGAGCTGCAGGAACGGGCAACCGCATTAGCGACAAAAGGCGAACTGCTTTTGGCCGAGCAGACAAGTCTGGAGACCGATGCGGCAACCTATCAGAACGAACTGACAATCTTCACTGCTGACATGACAGCCTTCCAAACGGAAAAAGCAACCAAACAAGCGGAGTTCTCGGCAAGGCAAGCCGCCATCGATGCTGAAAGGGAAGCATTGGCAAGTTTGGATCCGGAAACGGACCCGAGCGTTGCGGAACGCTTAGCGGCAGTGGCCGATCAACAGGCAACTTTGGATGCAGAACAGGCCGCACTAACGCAAGCAGAAGCGGATTTGGCCATCCGCCAAAGCGAACTGGAGCAAGCGGGTGCCGCATTAGCAAGCAGGCAAGAAGCCTTAACCGCAGCTGCCGCGGCTTTCCAGACGGAACGGGCCAGTGAAGAGGCCGCTCTTCTGGAAGAACAGCGCCTCTTGGAGGAAGCAGGAGCCGAGCTGGCTGCCAGAGGAGAAGAATTGCTGGGGCAACAACAACTGCTGGAAGAAAAGATTGCGGCATTCATGGCCGATGCCGAAGCCCAGATCGCAGCCGCAGATGCCCAATTCGCCGAACAAGGGGCAGCGTTGGAGAACGGCAGATTGGAATTGGCGTCAGCATTGGCCCAACTGGAGGACGGGCAGGCACAGATCAACGACGGCTGGGCCGAGTTGGAAAGCCAACGTGCGAGCGGTGAACAGGCCCTTGCTGAAGCTTGGCAGGAAATCCAGCAGGGCGAAGAGGAGTATCTGGAAGGCTTGGCCACCTTCACAGCTGAACGCGCCGATGCCGAACTGGAGATAGCCGATGGGGAACGGCAGGTCGAGGAAGCGAAACAAGCTTTGTCCGATCTGATCGATCCTGTCTACTATGTGACGGACCGGTCCGGCAATCCCGGTTATCAGGAATTTCGCGACAATGCTGACCGCATCTCGGCAATCGCAGAGATCTTCCCGGTGTTTTTCTTCCTGATCGCTGCCTTGGTGAGCTTCACGACGATGGCCCGGATGGTGGATGAACAGCGCCAGCAGATGGGGACGTTGAAAGGACTCGGTTACAGCGATTTCGATATCGCCAAAAAATATTTGATCTATGCAGCGATCGCCTGCATCGTGGGGACATCCCTCGGTTTGGTGGCCGGTTATAATATTTTCCCTGCGGTCATCTTTGATGCCTATGGGTCCATGTACAGCCTGCCTCCCGTAAAGATCACCTATTACCTGTCCTACGCACTGATTTCCATAGCTATCGCGCTGCTCTGCACCATCGGCCCGGCAGCATGGGCTGCCCATACGTCGCTCCGGGAAAATCCGGCTGCGATGATGCGGCCGAAAGCGCCGAAGAACGGCAAACGGGTGCTTTTGGAGCGACTGACGTTCGTTTGGGATCGCCTGAGCTTCAATTCGAAGATCACGGTACGCAACTTGCTGCGCTACAAAGCGCGCAATATGATGACGATACTGGGTGTGGCCGGCTGTACCGCCTTGATTTTGACCGGCTACGGCATCAAAAATTCCATCTCCGGATTGGCTGATACACAGTTCAATGATGTGATGCGCTATAATGCAATCACGGCGATGCGTCCGGAAGCAAGCGAGGAAGAAATCGCCTCCTATGACGAACTGATCGCTGCGACTCCTGAAATAACGGACCATCTCAAAGTGGTCCAGGAGAGCTATAAGCTGGATAAAAAAGGTGTGAACCTGCAGAACGTGACAGTTTTTGCTCCGATGGAAACCGAAAATCTTTCGGATTTTGTCAGCCTGCGTGACCGCGCAACGCAAGAACCGATCGCGCTGACGGATGAGGGAGCCGTCATCTCGGAAAAATTGGCGAATTTGGCAGGCGTCGGACCTGGAGACAGCATCGAAATACGGAATGATGAAATGCAGACCTATCAGGTTCCGATCCAGGCTGTCACCGAGAACTACGTCAACCATTATATTTACTTGACGCCAGCCCTTTACGAAGAAGTTTTCATCCAAGCCGCGGAACCGACAACGGATTTGTTGCTGTTTGAAGAACCGGAAAGTTGGGAGCGGAGCTTCGGATCCGAAGCGATGGGAGAAAAGGCGGTCGCACTGGTGACGTTCATCAATTCTGTCGACCGCAGCTTCGCTGAAACCTTAGGGAGTCTTGATATCGTCACGTTGGTATTGATTGTGTCGGCAGCCGCATTGGCTTTCGTTGTCCTGTACAGTCTGACGAACATCAACGTATCGGAGCGGATCAGGGAACTGTCGACCATCAAAGTGTTGGGGTTCTATGATGTGGAAGTGAGCATGTATATCTACAGAGAGTCCTTGATCTTAACCTTGTTGGGCATTTTTTCCGGTTTTGTTCTCGGGAAAATTTTGAGTACAGTCGTTCTTAAAATGGTGGAAATCGACTTCATGATGTTCCCGCCGACCATCATGCCGATCAGTTACCTTTACTCAGGCCTGCTGTCGTTATTGTTCTCAAGCGTCGTCATGCTGATCATGCACCGCAAGCTGAAACAAGTGGACATGATCGAAGCGTTGAAGTCAGTCGAATAAGAAAATAGAAAACGCGCAAGCAGCCAATGGATGGCGGCTTGCGCGTTTTTCTTCTGCAGTTGCTCAGTTTTCGGATGGTGCTTGAGGCGCTCCAGGCAGCAGGTAGTTGACCCCGATGGCGATGGAAGTGCCGATGACTGTGTCCAGTACCCTTTGGATGGCATAGGTGATTTTTTCGGTGTCGTCTATATTGTAGAAAACGACAAGGAAGGTCGCGGTCGCACCGACGATAGCCGTTGACATGTCCAAGATGTTGCAGACCATGATCAGGATGATGACGGCGATGATCGTTCCGAAGAAATCCACAGAAAAATCCAGTCCCAGAAAATCTTTGATGGCAATCAAGGTGACACCGAGGATACCGGCGACAGTATTGCCTCCGACACGACGGATTCCATGATGGAGTGACTGCGAGCAATCTTCACGCAAAGCAAAGACTGCCGCCAAACCGGCCAACATAGGAGAACCTCGGTCCAATAATTTGAACAGCAGGACACAAAAACCGACAGCAACGCCGGATTTGGTCGTACGCATGCCTACGCGGAACTTCTCCTTATCCAAATGGAACATAGTAAGTACTGCACTTCCTCTCGAAATGAAATAATATCTCAATCATAAGCATTTTTGAATTTTTATCAAGTCATTTTCGTATTATTGTGCAAATAATACACCTGCATTTGCGGTTTTGTTCAGTATGACTTTCCGGAAAATGAGAAAAAAAGAGCAGTTGTTTTTGGACAAAAAATGTCCTTTGTCAGGCAAGCCATTTGATTGGTTTTGTTGCAACGGCGCCTTTTTGAGGTAGGGTGAAAAAAGAACATTCGCTTTTTGCCAAAAAAGGGCAAAATTGGGTTGCTTAAATTGTCAGAATATTCTATACTAATGACATTAAATTTTAAGGAGAAGGATGAGGGCCTTTTCTTTGGATTTGCAACGAATTATTAACATATAGTGAGATGGGGAGGATTATTTAGATGAAAAAGAAATTATTGATGGGCTTGGCATCTGTATTCGTACTTGCAGCATGCGGCAATGGCGCGACAGAAGAGAGCGATACAATCAAATTGGGTGGTAACTTCGAATTATCAGGCGGTGCGAGTGCATACGGTACGCTGATGGATGAAGGGATCAAAATGGCCGTTGCAGAACAGAACGCTGCAGATGGCTTATTGGGCAAAGAGATTGAATACGTATCTTACGATAATAAATCCGAGCCTTCAGAATCCACATCGGTTGCGACTCGTTTGGCTACTGAAGATAATGTTGTCGCAATCCTAGGACCTGCTACAACGGGTGCAGCAAATGCGCAATCTCCAGCAGTCACAAGAGCAAAAGTACCAGCAATCCTTCCTGCTGCTACAGGCGATAGCGTAACAATGGATGGCGATTCCGTGTTGGAATACGTATTCCGCGTATGTTTCCAAGATTCTTTCCAAGGTAAAGCATTGGCTGAGTTCGCACAAACAGATCTGCAAGCTACAAAAGCTGTCATCTTAGTGGATAACTCCACTGACTACGCAATCGGCTTGTCGGATGCATTCAAAGAAACATTTGAAGGAGAAATCGTAGCGGAAGAAAACTTCACAGCCGGCGACACAGACTTCAAAGCGATCTTAACGAACATTGCGAAAATGGATTATGATGTCATCTTCTTGCCTGGGTACTATGAAGAAGGCGGACTGATCATCAAGCAAGCCCGCGAAATGGGAATCACGCAACCGATCCTTGGACCGGATGGCTTCGCTAACTCAACATTGGTTGAATTGGCAGGTGCCGACAACGTTGATAATGTATTCTACGCTAGCCACTTCACTCCGAACAGTGAAGACCCTAAAGTACAAGAATTCTTGGCTGCTTTTGAAGCAGAGTACGGCAAACCTGCAGATTCATTCGCAGCTTTGGCTTACGATGCTGCGCAATTAGTATTCGACGCAATCCAGACTGCTGACAGCACAGATCCTCAAGCAATTACAGATGCTTTAGCGGCAACTGAAGATTTCGAAGGAGTAACGGGTAAATTCTCATTTGACGAGAACCACAACCCTATCAAATCCGCTTTCGTTATTGAATTACAAGATGGTGTAGAAGTCGGCAACTCTGTTGTGGAACCAGCTAAATAAAAATAGCCTGGCGCACAACATTGCGGCATTGAAACCTGAATAGACCGTTTGATTCTAAAGTAACACAATGAGGTGCTGGCAGAATTTGCTTAGCACCTTTCTTTATGTTTAACCTCATCATTAGAGAATCCCTCATCGTGCGTGAATAATAGTAAACTATAGGCGAACAATACAGTATAATGAAAGAAAAACTTCTGCATAGCAGAAGAAAAGAGAGGTGTAAAATGGAAAATTTAGTTCAACAGCTGATAAACGGTATATCGTTGGGAAGTATCTACGCCTTGATTGCGCTAGGGTACACCATGGTATACGGCGTCATCAAATTGATTAACTTTGCCCACGGGGACATTTATATGGTGGGCGCGTACCTTGGATATGCTTTGATCCAAAACGTTGGCCTTGGCCTTTTCCCAGCCATTCTGATTTCAATGATTTTTTGTGCCATTTTAGGGGTGGTCATCGAGAAGGTCGCCTACAAACCGTTGCGGGGCGCAACAAGGGTAGCGACGCTGATTACAGCCATCGGGGTTTCGTATTTATTGCAAAATGTCATGATTTATATAATGGGGCCGCAGGTGAAGGCCTTCCCGACAGCATTGATAGTCCGGAATTGGACATTCGGCGGTGTGACCATCAACTCGCAGCAAATCCTGATTTTCCTGACGACGGTCATTCTGATGATCGCTCTGCAGGTCATCGTAAAGTACACAAAGATGGGAAAAGCGATGCGGGCAGTCAGTACCGATCCTGAAGCAGCACAATTGATGGGGATCAACGTGGATAACGTCATTTCCTTTACGTTCGTCCTTGGCTCTTCCTTAGCCGGAGCGGCAGGCGTATTGGTCGGTATCTATTATAATTCGATTTCGCCATTGATGGGTGTCACACCAGGTCTGAAAGCCTTCGTTGCGGCAGTGTTCGGCGGCATCGGCATCATCCCTGGGGCCATGGTCGGCGGTTATGTCATCGGCATCATCGAGACTTTGGTCAGCGCTTATGGCGGATCGATGTTCAAAGATGCAGTCGTGTACTTGATCCTGATCATCATCCTGATCGTTAAACCTTCCGGAATCTTCGGGAAAAATACAAAAGAGAAAGTGTAGGTGATAAAAATGAAACAATTCAATAAAACAAATCTAGGTTGGCTCATTCTTATCGCTGTGATGGCTGTCGTACTGTTCATCGGCGTCAGCACAAATATGATTTCTCCCTTCTACCAAATCACTTTAGTTACAATCTTGATAAACATCATCCTGGCGATCGGACTGAATCTGGTCATCGGATTTTCCGGACAGTTCTCACTGGGACATGCCGGTTTTATGGCAATCGGTGCCTATAGTGGCGCCATCATCGGCGATAGGATGGAAGGCTTGGCCGGCTTCTTTGTCGGCTTGTTCGTGGGCATGATCATCTCCATCATCGTGGCTTTGATCGTCGGAATACCGACGCTCCGTCTGAAAGGAGACTATTTGGCGATTGCGACATTGGGGGTAGCGGAAATCATCCGTATCCTGATTCTGAACATGGGTGAACTAACCAATGGCGCGCGCGGAATCAGCGGCATCTCTTTCCCTTTCGAATCGAATACTGGTTTCATCATGGTCTTGTTCGTGATACTTGATCGTAACGACTATCCTTACAGTCAACTACATCAACAGCAGCCCTGGCCGTGCGACTATCGCCATCCGCGAAGATGAGATCGCTGCCGAGTCGATGGGTGTCAACGCAACGACTTACAAAGTCATCGCCTTCATGATTGGTGCGGCGACTGCCAGCATCGCAGGCTCCATGTACGGCACTTATTTCAGCGTAATCAATCCGGGCGATTTCACTTTCCAAAAATCGATCGACGTGCTGATCATCGTTGTGTTCGGTGGTATCGGCAGTGTAACCGGCACAGTCGTTGCAGCCGTTGTGTTGGGTGTCCTGAACACGTATCTGCAAGCGTTCGGCGAGTTGCGGATGATTTTCTACGCTCTGGCCATCATCGCCATCATGGTATTCCGTCCAGGCGGGTTATTAGGAAACCGCGAATTCACGATGTCCGCTTTGATGAAGCGCTTTGGGAAAAAAGATTCTGCTAAGAAGGAGGTCCAATAATGAGCCTATTAGAAGTAAAAGAATTGACCAAAAACTTCGGCGGTTTGGCCGCGGTATCCAATGTCGATTTTGCGATCGAAGAAAATGAATTGGTCGGTCTGATCGGTCCCAATGGTGCTGGCAAAACGACATTCTTCAACTTGCTGACCGGTGTTTATGTTCCGACAGAAGGCACGATCGAATTGGAGATCGACAACAAAAAAGTGTTGTTGAACGGAAAGGCGCCTTACAAAATTACGGATCTCGGCTTGGCGCGTACCTTCCAAAACATCCGCCTCTTCAAGGAATTGACGGTCATCGACAATGTACTGATCGCGATGCACAGCACTATGGGTGAGAATACTTTCCACAGCTTGCTGCGCACGCCGACTTATTACCGCAAGGAAGCTGAAATGCGCGAAAAAGCTTTGGAATTGTTGGCCATTTTCGAATTGGAAAAGAAATACGATGTTTTGGCGAAAAATCTTCCTTACGGCGAACAACGTCGTTTGGAAATCGTCCGTGCTTTGGCGACGAATCCGAAAATCCTCTTCCTGGATGAGCCTGCAGCCGGCATGAATCCGCAAGAGACCGCGGAATTGACCGCTTTGATCCGCAAAATACAGAAAGATTTCAAAATCACAGTCGTCTTGATCGAGCATGATATGTCCTTGGTCATGAATGTGTGCGAAAGAATCTATGTGTTGGAATATGGCCGCTCTGCTTGCCAAAGGAACACCGGAAGAAATCCAAAAAAATCCAGCCGTAATCAAGGCTTATCTAGGAGGCGACTAACGTGCTGAAAGTAAAAAATCTATCTGTGCATTATGGCATGATCCAAGCCATCAAAGATATCAGCTTTGAAGTGAATGAAGGCGAAATCGTGACTTTGATCGGAGCCAACGGAGCAGGGAAGTCCACCATTTTGCGTACGATTTCCGGGTTGGTAAAACCGTCTTCAGGCGAAATCGAATATTTGGGGAAACCTATCCATAATGTGGCGACCAGAAAAATCGTTGAACAAGGGATCGCCCAAGTTCCTGAAGGCCGCCATGTATTCAAAGGTTTGACCGTACAGGAAAACCTTGATCTGGGAAGCTTTACCCGCAAAGACAAACAGAACCTTGCCGGTGATCTGGAAGCGGTATTCGAACGTTTTCCGATTTTGCGCGAAAGAAAAAATCAGGATGCGGCCACTTTGTCCGGTGGGGAACAACAGATGTTGGCGATGGGCCGCGCTTTGATGACGAAGCCGAAGCTGTTGCTTCTGGATGAACCTTCGATGGGGCTGGCGCCAATCTTCATCAAGGAAATCTTCCATATCATCCAGGATATCCAGAAACAAGGCACGACAATCCTGCTGATCGAACAGAACGCCAACGTTGCGCTGAAAATCGCGAATCGCGGCTATGTATTGGAGACGGGAAATATTGTATTGACCGGAACCGGGGAAGAATTATTAGCAAGTGACGAAGTTCAGAAAGCTTACTTAGGAGGCTAAACAATGGATGTACAAAGCTATATGTCAACGGATTTAGTAACGATTCAACCTTCAACAAAAATCATCGAAGCTTTGGATATGATGAAAGAGCATAAGATTCACCGTCTGCCGGTCGTTCAAGGCGAGACCATCGTGGGCTTGATCACGGAGGGCATCATCGAACGCAACACACCTTCCAGCATGACCAGCTTGGATATGCATGAAGTCAACTATCTGTTGAACAAAACGACAGTTGCCGACATCATGGAAAAACGTGTCGTTACGATCAACAAGGAAGCTCTTTTGGAAGAAGCTGCCGTAATGATGCGTGAGAATGGCATCAGCGTATTGCCAGTCGTTGAGGCAGGCAACCGCCTGATCGGCATCATCACCGAAAAGGATATCTTCTCTGCCTTCATCGATGTGCTGGGCTACTACACACCTGGCGTCCGCGTTGTCGTCAATATCCATGAAGACAAAAAAGGCGTCCTCGAAGACCTGACGGATATCTTCTCCGATGAGAACATCAACATCCAACAGATCGCGACTTACCGCAAAATGGGCTATGTCCAGGTCGTCATCCAGTTGGAAAGCAAAGACATCGACGGCATCCGTGCCAGACTGGAAGAACACGGCTACGAGATTGGATCAATTATCTACAAGCCAGAAAGAGTATAAGGATGTGATGATTCGCCGACTGTTTAGTAATGTATATCCGACATCATGCAAATGAATAGCCGCTCACTCCAACATAAACGGAGTGGGCGGTTTTTTTGAGTAAATTATTTCTTTTATCACGTAATAAGTGTATAATGAGAACATGATAGATTGGAGGTTACATAAATGAATAATGCACTTATAACAATTGTCTTGTATACGATCAAAGAGCAATATGTCAGTGAAAAAGCTTTTTATGCCAATCAACTAGGGATCTCGCCGCAGAGCTGGGATCGCTGGAAAAAAGGAGAGCATGGTTTAAAACCAGAGAACATGCAGATCATTTCAAAATTGTTCACCGATTATGAATGGATGCTTGTCCAGAAAGTTTGCCGAAATGCTGAAATTCTACCCGAAGTGGCAGAGAACCCTGTAAGAGAATATCATTTCCTGAAATATCAAGTCGCAAAAAAATGGATAGCGACGGATTTGGCCGATTTCAAATGGTACACTACCGATGAGACCGTCCATGATTCCGAAATCCATAGACCGGCAATCACCACGCTCCGACTTGAGTGCAATTATGATTTCTGGAGTTACAAAGATATCATCGATCTGCGCTTGCCTAGCATCATCCGCCATCAGATCGATTCGGAAAAAATCAATCTGCTTGAATGGTTCAATGAAAATACGCCTGATACCATCACAAAAATTACGGAATAACAGAATATAAACCGGAAAGCCGAGATGATACTATCTTGGCTTTTCGTTTGGATTTGAGCGTAGGCTTACTTTTTGGGTGTGGATTGACGGGCGTTTGTGCTAAAATAGGCATAACAAAAAATTACAGACCAGAAGAGGGTAGAAGATGGAAACGAATAAAAAATACTCCCAAACACCTGAGAGGTACGCACAAAGACTGCGTTTCCTAGCGGGGCTCTTGCTGGCGATGCTCTTTTTCACAGGGTGCACAACCGATGACGATGAACCGTCAAACAGTCAGCAGGATTCGACAACAAGCAATCATTCCGAAGAATCGCAAGCCTCTTCCGAAGCTGCAGTCGATGAAGCCGAGTCCAAAGTTATCGTGACACCGGCCGCTTCCTCAACTGATTGGAATCTGGTTTTGGTGAACAGGGAAAATCAGCTTGCTGCAGAAATCGCAATGGAGTTTTACCTGACCGAGAGCGGCTATCAGGTGGACAGCAGGATAAAGGACCCATACTTGGCACTGTTGGAAGCCGGGAAAGCCGCCGGAATGGATTTCACGATGATTTCAGGTTACCGCTCCATCGAGCAACAGCAAGCAAACTACGACGTTAACTATCAAAATTATCTGGCCTCAGGTTTGTCTGAAGAAGAGGCGCGCGCAAAGACGGAAGAGTTTATTGCCTTGCCCAATGCCAGCGAACACACAACCGGACTCGCGGTGGACATCACATCGACTGCGTTAGCGAATCAAGAAGGCGGATCAGGCTTGCTACAGGATCTGGAGAATTATCCGGAGGGACTGTGGATGAAAGAAAATGCATCCAAATTCGGTTTCGTCTTGCGTTACCCAAAAGAGAAAGAAGCCATCACCGGCATCAATTTTGAACCGTGGCATTTTCGGTATGTAGGCGTCGAGAACGCTATTTACATGACCGAAAACAATCTGACGTTGGAGGAATATGTAGCGATCCTGAAGCAAAATGAAGTGCTCGGAAACAGCGAACAATAGCAGGTAAAGCAGCACAACCAAATAGATGGAGGAACATATGGCACGAAAGAGAAAGCGGACTCGGAAAAAACCGCAATCGGCATCCGCTCAAGCAATCAAGATTTTATTTTTCCTGTTGATCAGTTTTATGGCAAGTCTGTCGCTCATCGGCGATTTTTCTACAATTGTTCCGGATATCCCGGAGTACGACAGTAATCAGGGGACCGGCTTCATCGCCACTGTCGCCCCTGCCGCACAGCAGATGCAAGCAGCATATGGTGTCCATGCCAGCATCAGCATCGCGCAAGCAATCCTCGAATCGGATTGGGGAGAGAGCGAACTGTCTGCCGTCTACAACAATCTTTACGGCATGAAGGGTGATGACCCGGGAAATACGGTCCTCTTGACGACCAATGAATACTACAACGGCCAGTGGATAAGCATTCAAGCAAACTTCAGGGTCTACGGCAGCTGGACGGAATCGGTCCAGGACCATGCGTTGCTGTTCGTCAACGGCACCACTTGGAATCCGAGCCAATACGCGCCGGTTCTGCAGGCAACCACCTATCAGGAAGCGGCCCAGGCTCTCCAGGATTGCGGCTATGCGACCGATCCGGATTATGCGGCCAAGCTGATAGCAGTCATCGAACAGCATGCACTTTATGAATATGATAGTTGAAGCATACAAACAGAAACGCGCGGACAGATTGGGCCCTTTTGAGGAGGTAACCTAGTGTCCGCGCGTTTTTTGGCTCAACTACCCTAATTTCTCTCGAAAATTCTACAAACAGACATTTTTTGCATGGCGACATTCGTCGAATATAGTGATAAAATGATTTGGTGAAGACTTTTTTTTTAACTTATTCCTAATTCTAACGAAAAATCCAAGAGAGTAGTGTGATCACATGCCGAATCAAATTTTACCCGGGAAAACAATCGGTATTATTGGCGGAGGACATGTCGCCCGTATGATTGCTTTGGAAGCCAAAAAAATGGGCTACCAAATAGGCATCTTGGACGCCGATCCTGCCTGTCCGGCTGGGCAAATAGCTGATTGGCAGATAACCAAGAAATATACGGACTTCGATGCGCTGACGGATTTCGCGGCAAAATCGGACGTGCTGACCTTTGAATCCGAAGCCGTTGATACGATGTTGCTGACGCAAATCAATCCTTATATCGCTATACCGCAGGATCCGGACAGCCTTTCCATCACCCAAGACCGGTTGATCGAAAAAGCGTTTTTGGAATCCTTGAACATAAACGTAACGCCTTACGCGACGATAACCGCCATCGAAGACATGGAAGAGGCCGTCAAAAGCATCGGCTTCCCGTGTGTGCTGAAGCCGATCCGTGTGGAAGCGGCCACACCGGTACAGCATCTTTTGTACAGCGAAGAGGACTTTGGAAGGGCGTCAGCCTTGCTGAAAAAAGGAACGTGCATTTTGGAGGCATGGATCCCATTCGAGATGGAGTTGACCATTACAGTCGCACAGGACGCGAACAATGTGTTCACGTCATTCCCCGTCACGGAGACGGTCTACCAGGAGCAAAAACTTGTGAAGACCATCACGCCTGCACGCGTAGGCGGAAATATCCAGAAAGAGATGGAGCATATCGGCAAGCTGGCTGCGAAGGCCATGAATCTGACAGGAATTTTGACGATTGAGACATTCATGACGTCGTCGGGTTCCCTCTATGTGAACCGTTTGGTCGTCCGTCCACACCATTCGTGCAATTATTCGTTGGACGGCTGCAGCATCTCTCAATATGAAATCCTTGTCCGTTGCATCTGTGGGTTGCCCATTCCGGAAATCCAGCTGTACGATACAAGCGTGACGTTCAACATCATGGAAGAAAAACTTGATGAAGCACTGATTCTGCTGCTGACCAAACCGGATTGGCACTTCCATTTTTACGGAAAAAAAGAACACCGCGCGAAACGGAAAATGGGACACGTCACATTATTGGGTGACAATCCGGATATCCTCATCAACGAATTGGAAGTAAACGGCTTGTTAGAATCTACAGAGTAACGGAAACAGGTGTCCGCTCTGTTATATGAAGGAAGGAATCAATTCATGGAGGATAGACTATTCAATAAAGCATACGACTACATAAAAGACAAAATCGACAGTAATTGCTGGCCTCCGGGAACCAAAATAACCGAACAACTGATTTCGGAAGCCTTGTTCATGAGCCGGACACCAATCCGCACAGCGCTGCTTTTGCTGGAGGAAGAAGGATTAGTGAAATCCATCACCTACAAAGGCTATATCGTAGCCGAGAAGAAAATCTCAAATGAAGGCCTGCTGGAACGCTTGGAACTGATCGCCGGTCTTATCATGAACTACATGCAATATCTGAAGGAAAACGACATTTTCTTGGATTACAGGGTTTTTGAAAAGATTCTTGAAAAACAAGAGGAGTATCTGAATTACCGGGATGCTGCGGGGTATTTCAAGAATGAATACAAAATCTTTGAGACATTCATCGCCAAAAGTGAAAATCAGTTCCTGAAGAAAGTGATCATGACGACAGCCCGCGACATCCATAACACTTATTCCGACAACAGTGATCTGATGGATGAAGAACGTTATCAAAGCGAAGCACAGTTGCTCGCCTTATACAAGGAAATAGCGGTTTGTATGCGCAATAAGGACTACGACAAGATGGGCGAATACCTCATCTTCTTCTTCGAAACGTTGAAAGACACAAATGACATCCTCGCCCAATAGCCCGAAAAGAAAGTCCTGCCGCTGAATCAAGCAAATGATTCAGCGGCAGGACTTTTATTTTGGATGGCATGGCAGCCATATGGGGACAGATGGAGGGATCAGTTACGTCTCGGTGCACGGGGGGAGATGACGCCTTCGCTGGTGCTGACAGGCGTAACGTAGACTTTATTGCTTTCCGGGTCCGAGACAAGCAAGTTTTGTTCCTGGGAATCGCGGATACCTTGTGCGACTTCCCTTGAAAGGGCCTGCGAGTATGGGATTTGGAACGTCCAAATCATTAAGATGATAAACAAACTTACCAGATAAAAGGCTAACCCTTTTTTCGTCATGAAATCCACCCCTTAGGCTAATATCAAACAGGTTCCTATCGGTATGCTGACCACTGTCTTCATTGTAACCCCTGACATACGGAAAAGGAAGTTCTTTTGCCATAAATAGCCAAAAAGAATGGCATAATGGGTTGAAAAGAACCTCAGGGTCACCGAGGGGAACAAGGGTTAAAAACTATTTAAAATATCCGGGGATTCATTGATAGCCACGCTCTAAAATGATAGACTAAACCATGATGCAAATCAGAAACGATAAGGCTGTACCATCGCCTTGAACCTATCAAAAAAGAACGCACCCATACATACTCCGAAACAAAGGCAACAAAAGAAAGGATGGCAATTGTGCAACAGAAACACGATCTCATAAAAGGAATGAACCCAAGGCAAGCAGAAGCCGTTTTGGCGACGGAAGGGCCACTATTGATCATGGCGGGGGCAGGCAGCGGCAAAACACGTGTGCTGACCCATCGCATGGCCTACCTACTGGAAGAAAAATCAGTAAACCCTTGGAACATCTTAGCCATCACCTTTACGAATAAAGCGGCAAAAGAAATGAAAGAGCGGGTTATCCGCTTGGTCGGAACAGTCGGCAACGACATGTGGGTATCCACTTTCCACTCCATGTGCGTACGGATCCTAAGAAGAGAGAGCGAACAGCTCGGCTATGCGCGCTCTTTCACCATCTGCGACCAGAGCGAAACCGAAACATTGATGAAACGCATCATCCGCGAAAAGAATCTGGATTCCAAAAAATTCGATCACCGCATGATTCTGGGTCGGATCAGTCAAGCGAAAAATGAGCTGCAGACACCAAAAGAATTCGGCGATCTGGCCGGCGGATACATCGACAATATCGTTTATGAATGCTACAAGGATTACCAAAAAGCGCTCGAAAACAGCCAATCGATGGATTTCGACGACCTGATCATGTTGACGGTCAAACTGTTCCAGGAATATCCCGAAACGTTGTCTTACTACCAAAATAAATTCCATTACATCCACGTGGACGAGTACCAGGATACCAACTACGCCCAATACCAATTGGTGCAGCTGTTGGCCAGCAAATTCAAAAACATCTGCGTCGTCGGCGATGCGGACCAAAGTATCTACGGTTGGCGCGGTGCCGACATGGAGAACATCCTCAACTTCGAAAAGGATTATCCTGACGCAAAAGTAGTCTTGCTGGAGCAAAACTACCGTTCGACCAAAAAAATCCTGCGCGCAGCCAATGATGTGATCCAAAACAACGTCAACCGGAAAGAAAAAGAGTTGTGGACAGACAATCCGGATGGCGAGAACATCGTTTACTACCGGGGCCAGTCTGAACACGACGAAGCGCGCTATGTCATCTCGAAGATGCAGCAGGAAGTCCGCGAAAACAAACGCCAGTACGGGGATTTCGCAGTGCTCTACCGGACGAACGCCCAGTCGCGTGTCATCGAAGAGAACCTCCTGAAGTCGAACATCCCTTACAAGATGGTTGGCGGGCGCAAGTTCTACGACCGCAAAGAAATCAAAGACCTTTTGGCTTATCTGCGCCTGATCGTGAACCCATCGGATGACTTGAGCTTCGGCCGGATCGTGAATGTGCCGAAACGCGGCATCGGTGATGCCAGTGTCGAAAAACTGCGCGAATTCGCCAACATGCATGACCTGACCTTATTGCAGGCTGCCCATGATGTGGCAATGTCCAGTGTATCCGGAAAAGCTGCGAAGGAATTGAAGAAATTCGCTACCATAATGGACAATCTGCATAAAATGCAGGAATTCCTGCCGATCACAGAATTGGTCCAGGAGTTGCTTTCCCAGACCACTTATCTGGAAGCCCTCGAAATGGAGAAGACGCTGGAGTCGGAAGCACGGATCGAAAACATCAATGAATTCCTGTCGGTAACACAGGAATTCGATAAAATGAATCAAGAAGACTTTGATCTGACCTCCTTCCTGACCGATTTGGCGCTGGTTTCCGATTTGGATCAGATCGAGGAAGAACCGCAGAGCGAAGTGACGCTGATGACGATGCACGCAGCCAAAGGATTGGAATTCCCGATCGTCTTCATCATCGGGATGGAAGACGGCATTTTCCCGTCGTCCCGCTCCTTCATGGATGAGGACCAGATGGAAGAAGAACGGCGCCTGGCCTATGTCGGCATCACGCGGGCGGAGCAAAGACTGTTCCTGACGAATGCCTATTCCCGCATGCTTTATGGACGTACGATGTCCAACCCGGCATCGCGTTTCCTTGATGAATTGGACGGATCCGTTCTGGACCGCGAGGACAGTTCGGGATCCACGTCAAGTATGTATTCTTCAAAACCGGCAAGCTCGGGCGGCCGCTGGAAAACAGCAAGCGATACCCGCCAGGAGAAAGCCTTCAGTCAGCCGTTTTCGGCCGGACCGCGTGAAAAAACGACGCAGTCCGTCAAGCAAACCGGAAGCAGCGGTGCAGCCAACCTTGGCTGGGCTGTCGGGGACAAAGCCAGCCATAAGAAATGGGGCACAGGCATTGTCGTTCAGACGAGCGGAGAAGGCGATGGTTTGACATTGGATATCGCCTTCAAAGACATCGGCATCAAACGCCTGTTGGCATCCTTTGCACCGATCGAAAAAGCATAATTTAGGAGGGGAATCATTCATGGCGAAAGAAAGTCCAGCTGAAGCCCAAGAGCGCATCGAGACGTTGAAGACGCTCCTCAACCGCTATAGTTACGAGTATTATGTACTGGACAAGCCCAGTATTTCCGATAAAGAATACGACCAGCATTATCAAGAACTGGAAAAATTGGAAAAAGCCCATCCTGAGCTGATAACCACGGACTCACCGACGCAACGCATCGGCGGTACCATCCTGCCCGGCTTCACAAAGGTGCAGCACGATTCACCGATGTTGAGCTTGGGGAATGCCTTCAATCAGGAAGAACTGCTGCAATTCCACCAACGGATCAGCAAATTGACCGATCAGCCTTTGCAGTACATGTGCGAGCTGAAGATCGACGGTTTGGCCGTGTCATTGAAGTACGAAAACGGTTTGTTCATCCAAGGCGCGACGCGTGGGGACGGAAACACCGGCGAAGACATCACGCAGAACCTGCGGACGGTCAAAGCCATTCCGTTGCGCCTGAATGAGCCGCTGACTTTCGAAGTCCGCGGCGAATGCTACATGCCGAAAGCCTCATTCGTCCAATTGAATGCGGACCGCGATGAGAAAGGCCTGGAAATTTTCGCGAATCCGCGCAACGCCGCTGCCGGCAGTCTGCGTCAACTGGACTCCAGCATTGCAGCCAGCCGCAACCTGAACATCTATCTTTATAGCGCCACCAATTTTGAACAATTGGCTGTGGAGACGCAGGATGCGCTACTGAACCGATTGGCTCAGGTCGGCCTGCGGACCAATCCGGAACGCAGACTCTTCGATTCGATCGAAGAAGTCTGGGCATTCACGGAAGAAATCGCAGCGAAAAGAAAAGAATTGCCTTACGAAATCGACGGCATCGTCATCAAAGTCAATGCCTTCGCTGCCCAAGAAGAAATCGGCTATACGGTAAAAGCGCCGCGATGGGCGATCGCCTATAAATTCAAGGCGGAAGAAGCCGAAACGATTGTGCTTGATATCGAGTGGACAGTCGGCCGCACCGGTGTCGTGACGCCGACAGCCGTGATGGATCCTGTATTCTTGGCCGGTTCCACCGTGCAACGCGCCAGCCTGCATAACGTCGACCTCGTCCGCGAGAAGGATGTGCGCATCGGCGACACGGTCGTGATCCACAAGGCCGGCGACATCATCCCGGAAATCCAGCATGTCCTTATCGACCGCAGAGATCCGGAAAGTGAACCCTATGTCATTCCGGAAGCGTGCCCGGCCTGCGCTAGCCACTTGGTGCATTTGGAGGATGAAGTAGCTTTGCGCTGCATCAATCCGAAGTGCCCTGCCCAAATCAAAGAGGGCCTGTCCCACTTCGTTTCGCGCAATGCGATGAACATCAGCGGTCTGGGTGTTCGCGTCGTCAGCCAAATGTTCGAAAAGGGTCTCGTCAAAGACGTAGCCGACCTGTATAAACTGACGGAAGAAGATCTTTACCAATTGGATAAAATCAAAGAAAAGTCTGCCCATAATATTGTGACCGCCATCGATCAGAGCCGGGGGAACTCATTCGAACGTCTGCTGTTCGGTTTGGGCATCCGCCATGTCGGATCGAAGGCTGCAGCCAGCTTGGCAGCGGAATTCGAAACCATCGAACGTCTGATGCAGGCGACGAAAGAAGAAATCATGGCCGTCGAAGGCATGGGCGACATCATCGCGGACAGCGTCGTGGCCTATTTCCAATTGCCTGAAGTGAAGGATCTGATCGAAGAATTCCGATCGAACGGCGTGAATCTGACGTACCTCGGCAAGAAAAAGGCTGAGGTGGCTGCAGTAGATTCCGTATGGAACGGCAAAACGGTTGTATTGACGGGTAAACTGACGCACTATAACCGAACCGAAGCAACGGAAATGATCGAAGCACTCGGCGGAAAAGTGACCGGCAGTGTCTCCAAAAAGACCGACTGGATCGTCGCCGGAGAAGAAGCCGGCAGCAAATTGGCAAAAGCCCAATCTTTGGGCATCCCTGTCTGGACAGAAGAAGATATGGTGAAAAACTTGGAAAGAAGTGACAGCAGTGAATAAAGCGAAAAGCGTCATCCTAATGACTGTCTCCGGAGCAGCGATGTTCCTGTTGGCCAGTTGCGGACAGCTATCAGAGACGCAAACGACGGAGAACACAACCAATACCGGACCTGAAAAAGTGACTGTCCAAACGACACAGAATCAGTTGTCGACCGATTTTTACCCGGCCTTGATCGTGGACGGCAAGTACCAATTCAGCCAGAATCGCGGCGTCAGCCTCTCGCTGAACTCGACAGCCAACATCAAAGACTTTGAGGCGGATCTGTTGGATGTAGCAAAAAATGTTTTTCCGACTGACCAATACTTTTTTCAGGAAGGCCAAGTCATCGATTATGATACGACAAGGTTATGGTTGGGTCGTTACAGCGACTCCAATCCGGACGGTTTGAATCCGACCGATAACGGCAGCACCGACGCGGCAACCAGAGAGCCGATTTATCTGGAGCAGATTTTGGAACAGGACTATATGATCCAAAATGAAAATGGCTTCGAATTGGCCGGGATGGCCATCGGACTGGCGATGAATTCGGTCGACTATTACAAGGTGAATGATGTGCCGATGGAACAAGCCATTTCCCGCGACAAACTGGAAGAACAGGCCAAAGCCTATGCAGATACGATCATTACGCGTTTGCGCCAGACCGAGGGATTGGAAAGCATTCCGATCGTCATCGGCATTTATGAACAATCGGCGCAGGACAGCCCGGTCGGCGGCGTCTATCTGTTCGAAGGCGTCTCCACGGAAGGGACTGCGATCGGCGAATGGATCACCCGCAATGAAAGCAAAGTCGTCTTTCCGTTGCAAAGCGGAACGCAGACGGAAGAATCTTCCAACTTCGATAACTTCAAGAATGAAGTGCAGGATTTCTTCCCGAATCTGAACGGTATCGTCGGTGAAGGGAAATATGTCGATGGACAATTGCTTTCGCTCGAAATCGACATCACGACGCAGTTCTACGGGGAAACGGAAATCATCGCCTTCACCCAGCACGTAACGGATGCGGCAGGGCGTTTCCTGCCCCAAAACATTCCCGTTGAGATCACGGTTGAATCGATCAACGGCATTGAATCGTTCCTGACAAGGGAAAACGACAGCCAGGGCTTCAGTTACCATATCTTCGATTAGCGGACAGTTTTCCATAATCAGGGCTGAGCGACCCGTTCAGCTTTCATTAGTTTTCAGAAAGTGCTGGAAACATCAGAAAACTCCCACAAACCGATGATTTTTATGCTAAAATGAACAAGTATGTAAAAAAACGATGACTACACAAAACGACAGAAAGAAGGGTATTACATGGCAATCACTGAAGAGCAAGTGCGTCACGTAGCAAAACTGGCCAAGCTGGAATTCGCTCCTAACGAAATTAAACATTTTACAGAACAATTGGGCGACATCATCGACATGGTGGAACAATTGGAAGCAGTCGATACAACGGATGTACCCGTGACTTCTCATGGCTATGCATTGAAGAATGTCATGCGTGAAGATGTAGCGGAACCAGGAACGGATCGCGACCTCTTATTCAAAAACGTCAAAACAGCCGAAGACGGCATGATCCAAGTGCCGGCAATTTTAGATAACGAGGTGGAAGGCGCATGAGTATTTTCAATGAAACGCTAACGAGCCTGCATGAAGGTTTAGTCAACAAAGAATTCTCTTCCGTGGAACTGACACAAGCAGCCTTCAAACGCATCGCTGAAACAGACGGAAAAGTGGAAGCATTCTTGGCTTTGAACGAAGAAGGAGCCTTGAAACAAGCGCAAGCAGCTGACGAAAAAGGCTACGCGGACGGCAATGTCCTGAACGGTATTCCTTTAGGGATCAAAGACAACATCGTCACAGAAGGCGTGACAACGACAGCGGCGAGCCGCATGTTGGGCGACTTTATGCCGATCTATGACGCAACCGTCGTCACAAAATTGAAGCAAGCCGGCGCAGTCAACGTCGGAAAACTGAACATGGACGAATTTGCCATGGGCGGAAGCACGGAAAACTCCTACTACAAAAAAACCAAAAATGCTTGGGACCTGACAAAAGTTCCCGGCGGTTCATCCGGTGGCTCTGCTGCTGCGGTTGCCAGCGGTGAAGTTGTCGCTTCATTGGGTTCCGACACAGGCGGAAGTATCCGTCAACCGGCTGCCTTCAACGGCATCGTCGGCATGAAACCGACATACGGCCGCGTATCCCGTTACGGCTTGATCGCTTTTGCGTCCAGCCTTGACCAAATCGGTCCGATGACACGCAACGTAACCGACAACGCTTTGTTGTTGGAAGCAATCAGCGGCTATGATGCCAAAGATTCGACCAGCATGAAGCTGGAAGTGCCTAAATTCAGCGCGAACCTGAACGGAAATGTCGCAGGCATGAAGATTGCTTTGCCGAAAGAATATTTCCAAGAGGGCGTATCCGCTGAAATCCAAGAGGCTGTAAGAAAAGCAGCTGCCCAATTCGAAGAAATGGGCGCTACCGTAGAAGAAGTCAGCATGCCGACTTTGGCTTACGGAATCCCTGCTTACTACATCATCGCTTCTTCGGAAGCTTCGTCCAACCTGCAACGTTTCGACGGTGTGCGTTACGGCTACCGCGCAGAAAATGTGAACTCATTGGATGAATTGTACATCAAGAGCCGTTCCGAAGGTTTCGGGATGGAAGTGAAACGCCGCATCATGTTGGGATCCTTCTCATTGAGCGCCGGTTTCTACGATGCTTACTTCAAAAAAGCAGGTCAGGTCCGTACTTTGATCAAACGCGACTTCGCGAACATCTTCGCAGGCTACGATCTGATCCTGGGGCCTACCACCACAACGACTGCTTTCGGAATCGGCGAAAAGAACGACGATCCATTGGCTATGTACATGGACGACTTGTTGACCGTAACGATCAACTTGGCGGGCGTTCCGGCTATTTCCGTTCCTGGCGGTTTCTCGGCTGACGGCATGCCGATCGGTATCCAATTGATCGGTAACTACTTCGAAGAAGCAAAGATCTATCAAGCCGCTTTTGCATTGGAACAAGCGAACGACTATCTTGATCAACACCCAAACCTGTAGGAGGAAAACATTATGAATTATGAAACAGTCATCGGACTGGAAGTCCATGTGGAATTGAAAACTGAATCAAAAATGTTCTCCCCATCTCCAGCACACTTTGGGGCAGAACCGAACACAAACACAAACGTCATCGACTGGGGCTACCCGGGCGTCTTGCCTGTCATCAACAAAAGAGCTATCGAATTCTGCATGAAGGCTGCTTTGGCTTTGAACTGCGAAATCTCGACGGAAACGCACTTCGACCGCAAAAACTACTTCTACCCGGACAATCCGAAAGCTTACCAAATTTCGCAATTGGATAACCCGATCGGCCATGACGGCTGGGTCGAAATCGAAGTGGAAGGCGTCAAGAAAAAGATCCGCATCGAGCGCGTCCATCTTGAAGAAGATGCCGGCAAAAACATGCACGGATCGGACGGCTATTCCTATGTCGATTTGAACCGTCAAGGAACGCCGTTGATCGAAATCGTATCGGAAGCGGATATGCGCTCCCCTGAAGAGGCTTATGCTTATCTGGATGCCGTACGCCAAATCATCATGTACACAGATGTATCCGATGTGAAGATGGAAGAAGGCTCCATGCGTTGCGATGCCAACATTTCCATCCGTCCATTCGGCCAAGAAAAATTCGGCACGAAGACAGAATTGAAGAACCTGAACTCCTTCAACTTCGTCCGCAGAGGTTTGGCTCATGAAGAAAAACGCCAAGCGCAAGTATTGAACGCTGGCGGGGTCATCCAACAAGAAACACGCCGTTTCGATGAAACAAATGGCGAAACAATCCTGATGCGCGTCAAGGAAGGCGAAAGTGATTACCGTTACTTCCCTGAACCGGATCTGCCAGGCTTGACCGTTTCCCAAGAATGGATCGACCGCGTAAAAGCAACCATTCCGGAAATGCCTGCGAAACGCCGCGAAAGATACATTTCTGAATACGACCTGCCTGAGTACGATGCAATGGTATTGACACTTTCGAAAGAAATGTCCGACTTCTTTGAAGGCACCCTTGCTGCCGGTGCGGATGCCAAATTGGCTTCCAACTGGTTGATGGGCGAAGTATCAGCCTACCTGAACAGCGAAAAAGTGGAACTGGCCGACACGAAACTGACGCCAGCGAACCTTGCCGGCATGATCACATTGATCGAAGACGGCACCATCAGCACGAAGATCGCCAAGAAAGTCTTCCGCCTGTTGGCAACAAAAGGCGGCGACGCAAAAGCAGTCGTTGAATCAGAAGGCCTGATCCAAATGAGCGATCCGTCGCAACTGTTGCCGATCATCAACGCCGTTTTGGACAACAGCCAACAATCCGTTGACGACTTCAAAGCCGGAAAAGACCGCGCCAAAGGCTTCCTAGTAGGCCAAATCATGAAACAAACCAAAGGCCAAGCCAACCCAGGCATGGTCAACCAACTACTAGCACAAGAACTAGAAAAAAGATAGGATGTGATGAATCGCGGGTAGAGGTCGAGCACTAAGAGGACAAACACAAAGTGGACGTTTTTTGTCCGTGTGTGGTTGTCAACTTAGGCGGAACCCTCTGCGATTCAGAGCTCGACTAGATAGGCGGATGACGCGTCTGCGTTGAACACATTCCAGCCAACTTCCTTCCGGAGGTTGGCTTTTTTTCTGAAATAATACACTCTTAAAAAAATCGCAACAAAGTTATCTTTTTCCAGTTCAGCAATTAGTATTATTCTGATTTTGGTGATATAATCATTAATTGAGTGGTTTGAAAAGAAAAGATAAATTGTGACCTATATAACAGATGAGCCTAGAAAGATGAGGAAAAGAATGAGAGCAAGAGTAATTTACAATCCTACTTCCGGAAGAGAAATGCTGAAAAAAAGCATGATTGACATCCTTCAAATATTGGAAGAAGCAGGCTATGAGGCCAGTGCTTATGCCACGACACCAGAACCGCTTTCCGCAACAAAAGAAGCGGAACGTGCCGCTTTGGCCGGATTCGACCTGATTGTTGCAGCAGGCGGAGACGGTACCGTAAACGAAGTCGTCAACGGCATCGCCGGATTGGACCACAGACCGACAGTCGGCATCATACCTGCAGGGACAACAAATGACTATGCCCGTGCTTTGAAGATTCCGCGCTCAAACCTATTGGATGCAGCCCGCGTCATTGCTGACGGAAATGTCATCCCGATGGATATCGGTCAATCGAATGGTACTTATTTCATAAATATCGCAGCAGGCGGCTATCTGACGGATTTGACCTACGACGTCCCTGCGAAGCTGAAGACCATTTTTGGCTACCTTGCCTATCTGGTGAAAGGCGCTGAAAAAATCCCGCAGCTCAAACCGATGCACATGCGCATCGAGTATGAAGACGGCGTATACGACGGCATGGCTTCCATGTTTTTCGTAGCCTTGACCAACTCGGTAGGCGGCTTTGAGACGATCGATCCGAACATCGTTTTGGGGGATGGCAAGTTCACGCTTTTTGTCGTGAAGACAGCGAACATCTTCGAAATTCTGCAACTGTTGGCCCAAGTGTTGAACGGGGGCAGACATCTCGAAAATTCGAACGTCCTCTATACACATACCAGCTTTGTGAAAGCAGAATCCATGGATGGTTCGCGTTTGATGATCAACTTGGATGGGGAGTACGGTGGTGATGCACCGACTACATTCACGAACCACCAGCAGCACATCAAAATCATCGGCAACACTTCCGATTACGCTGATCCAATCGAAGAAGTCGATGAAGGCATTCTGGAAGGCGCCGGCACAGGCTTCATGAAGGAAGTTGAAACCCTGCACCCGGATGAAGTGAACGACAAACGTTTGCCTTACGACGGCAAGAACTAACAAATGAAAATAGAAAGAATGCCCGGTCTCTCGGTGTTACGACGAGAGCTATCGGGCATTTTTTGATATACTGGAAAAAAGAAGCATTTATGCAAAAGGGGACCTGCCGTATGCCGAAAAAACAGAAGAAATTTTTGTCCATATTATTTTTGAGTGGACTGCTGATGCTGCTTGTGGCCTGCGGGAAATCGGGAAATTCTCCGATAGTGGCCATCGCAAATGAATCGGAATACGAAGAAGTGGTTGCGCAGGATGTGGCCTACCTCTATTTTGGCTTCGACGATTGCCCCTACTGCAAGGAATTCCGTCCGATACTGGAAGAGGAATTGACGGAAACCGGGCAGATCGCTTATTATTACAATACGAAAAAGCGCGTCAATGATGCCAACTATGATGAGGTGCTGGATACCTACGGCGTCGAGTTCGTTCCGCTCTTGATCAAGCTGGAGGATGGCAAAGCGGTCGGGTCCGTCAATCTGGACACCGTTGCCGACCTGCCGGCATTATTGGCGGCAGAATAGCAGGCGAGAATGTCCGAGATTGTCCGATAACCACAAAGAATCGGACAAACAAGAAGCAAGAATGTCCTAGGATGTCCAATAACTATGAAGAGTCAGACAACCGAGAAGCAAGAATGCCTGAGAATGTCTGATAACCGCAAAGAATCGGACACCCGGCAAGCGATTCAGCCAGATTTTGTCCGATAACCGTAAATAATGGGCTGCCCCAACCGGAGCAGCCCATTTGCATTATTTCCACACCAATTGCCAGGTAACGCCGAATTGGTCGGTGACCCAAGCTACCGCGCGCAATTCGCCGACTGCTTCAGGGCCCATCATCACAACACCATCCGCGGATAAGGAATCAAAGTAGTTGTCGAAGCTGGATTCATCTTCGCAGTCCACATAGAGGGAAACAGCCCAAGTCATATCCGGCAAAAAATCCTCTTCCATATCCATCGCCATGAAATCCTGTCCATTCAAAACAAACTGCTCATTGATCACGCGACCGCCTTCCCCGTGTTCGTCCTCATCGATCTTGGTGAGGGAGGTCACGCTGGAATTCGGGAAAATGGAAACATAAAAGTGCATCGCTGCTTCTGCAGTCCCCGGTAACGTCAAAAAGGGAATAATCCGTTGTCCGCTCATTTTGTCATCCTCGCTTTCTTCCTATACCTGTCAGTAACTGGTCTATATACTTCTATTATACTGAACGCGAGCGAAACTTCCTATTGATAAGACGCGCTGCATCAGGCGATATTATGAGAAAGTACTTATTTTTTCCAAACAAATGGGCTTGCTGTATCGGGTAGCCTTCTTTTTTGGTATAATGAATCCGAATGAAAAATTATGAACTGAGGAGTACACATGAAAAAACAATATACGGTAGCACCGGTAATAAAAAATGAGAAGATGACTGTAACATTTGAGGACTTAACGTCAGAAGGTATGGGTGTCGCAAAAGTTGAGGGTTATCCATTATTTGTAGCGGATGGACTACCGGGCGAAAGGGCCACCATCAAAGTGACGAAAGTCGGCAAATCTTTTGGATTCGCCCGCATTGAGGAAAGACTGAGCAGTTCTCCTGACCGTATTCCGACACGCGATGTTAAAGGAACACGCGTTGGTACGATGCCATTGCAGAACTTGCGTTACTCTGCCCAATTGGCATTCAAAAAGAACAACGTCGAGCAAGTGATGAAACGCATTGCCAAAATGCCTGAAGTCGAAGTCAAACCGACAATCGGAATGGAAAATCCATGGGGATACCGCAACAAAGCACAGATCCCGGTACGTCAAAAAGACGGCAAATTGGTTACCGGATTCTTCCGCACCAACACACATGAATTGATCCCGATGGAAAACTTCCAGATCCAGGATCCAAAAATCGATGAAGCCATCGTAAAAGTCCGTGACATTCTGCAAGAATTCAACGTGAAAGCATACGACGAGAAGAAACATACCGGAAATATCCGTCACATCATGATCCGCCGCGGTTATTACACAGGCGAAATGATGGTTGTCTTGGTGACGCGTACGGCGAAACTGTTCCCACAAAGCAAAATCATTCCAGCTATCTTGGAAGCTTTACCGGAAGTGGTCAGCATCGTCCAAAACGTGAACCCGAAACAAAACAATGTCATCCTGGGTGACGAAACCATCGTCCTGCACGGTGAAGATGTGTACCACGACAAACTGATGGGCCATACATTCGCCATCTCTTCGCGCTCATTCTATCAAGTGAATCCGATCCAAACGGAAAAACTTTATAAATTGGCGATTGAAGCTGCACAATTGACAGGCGAAGAAACCGTCATCGATGCTTATTGCGGAATCGGAACGATCTCCTTGTCATTGGCTGAAAAAGCGAAACACGTTTATGCGATGGAAGTTGTTCCGGATGCCGTTAAAATGGCTGAAATGAATGCTGCAGCAAACAACATCGAAAACATTACCTTCGAAATCGGCGCTGCCGAAGAAGTAATGCCGAAATGGGCTGCTGAAGGCGTCAAAGCCGATGTCTTGGTTGTCGATCCTCCACGCAAAGGCTTGGAACCGGCCTTCATCGAAGCTGCTTTGGAAATTGCTCCAGAGCGTATCGTCTACGTCAGCTGCAACCCAGCTACAATGGCACGCGACCTACAGTTATTCCACGAAGGCGGCTACAGCGTAGGCAGCATCCAACCAGTGGATCTGTTCCCACAAACACTGCATGTAGAATCTGTCGTGGCGTTGACACGCAACAAATAAATAGAATAAAGCAGAAAGCCGCAAGGACCGTTATGTAAAGTGACTGTCCTTACGGCTTTTTGTGAGCCTCTTTTTTTTTCTTGCGGCTTTTTATGTGCAAAAAGATGTCGCGCTTAGCGATGGCCTTCCAAAGGGGCTATAATGATTGTGAAGGACCAAACTCGTTTATCAAAGCGGCTTGGGGAATAGCCCCTGATGCATCGTGCAACCCAGCTACGTTGGCACGCGACCTTCAGTTATTCCACGAAGGCGGCTACAGCTTATGCAGCATCCAGCCGAAGGACTTGTTCCCGCAGACACTGCACGTTGAGACAGTAATATTGATCTCTGCGGCTAATTTTATTGCTTCCTATCGCCATCTGAGTGTATTGGTAGTCATCTAAAGTCCATGATGAAATAATAATGTGAGGTGACCTATGGCAACCTTGCTTTTAGGCATGGGAGATTCAGTTTGAAAGATAATAAAGAAAACCTTATATTTAATGGAAACGGCAATAATGCAGGTATGGAAATAGTTCGGGGAGGAGAATAAATGGAACTTTCAAACACCTTTTATACAAGTGAAAGGAAGAAGTGGAGGGAATGGCTTACTGAAAACTTTGAAAAAGAAAAGGAAATATGGCTCGTGTTTCCAAAGAAAGAGTCAGGAGAGAAAGGTCTTTCCTATAACGACTCAGTGGAAGAGGCACTCTGTTTCGGCTGGATTGACAGCACTGTTAAGAAATTAGATTCATTACATAGAGTTCAGCGGTTTTCTCCAAGAAGAAAAGGCAGTGGATACTCTAGAGCAAATATTGAAAGGCTGATTTGGCTTGAGAGACAGGGGATGATTCATCCTAAGGTCAGAGACGCCATTCTTGAAGTAATCAGAGTACCCTACGAATTTCCTGCGGATATTCTTGAACTAATCAGGTGTGATAAAAAGGCTTGGGAGAACTATGGAAAATTTCCGGAAGCCTACAAAAGGATTCGGATTGCCTATATTGATGGAGCGAGGAAGCGTCCTATGGAGTTCAAAAAACGTCTGGATAACTTTATCAGGAAAACAAAGGAAAACAAACTTATTGGGTATGGAGGAATCGACAAATACTATAAATAATAGTTATCATCTGGATTCATAAAGCGTCATGTTTCTGTCGTTGCGTTGACACGCAACAAATAATAGAAAAAAGTAGAAAGCCGCAAGGACTGTCATTTAAAGTGACTGTCCTTACGGCTTTTTGTGCGCCCAAAAAGAAGTCACGCTTAGCGATAGCCTTCCAAAGGGATATAATGGAGGAAAGAGAAAGCATGGTGATTGTTTGATGCAAAGAATGAAACTATTCTCAGCTATTCTAGGACGACTGATTTATATACTTGTCACAAGCATGGTTATTTTACTTACAGGTGGATGGTCAGCTTTCTTTAATAAATCTATCGGGGCATGCTATTTGATACTTTGGATATTATGGTGGACCATAACATTTATTGGGCGTCGGAAAGGTGAAGATACAATATATAATAAGGGCCAAAAGATGTTGGTAATTATATCGGGTATTGTCTCAATTCCTTTTTTGATCTATATTCCAGTATGGGAATATTCTAATTTTCAAGGTCCTATACCACGTGATGGCGTTCTAGCTTGGGCAGGAATAATCTTATTTGCATCAGGAATAATCATTCAGTCGGTTGCAATGTGGCAACTAAAAGGTTTTTATACTGTAAGACTTGGCACACAACCTGAACAAAAACTTGTTACAAGTGGGCTTTATCGTTTTATCAGACATCCCGGCTACCTCAGCTACATCATAACGATTATTGGCATAGGATTATCTTTGAGCAGCATTCTTACGCTGATGTTTGTCATCTTCATAGTATTCTTTGAAGTATTGAGAATAAAGGGAGAGGAAGAAATGCTCTTGAAGGAATTCGGTGATGAATACAAGGCATATATGAAGAGGACAAAAAAGATTATACCCTTAATTTATTGAGTCCCTAAAGTATTAAAGTTATGGGTTGAGCGAAATAAACAAAAGGAGGGGGAAGCAGATGGGAAAGCTGAAAGACAGCAAGCCTGAAATCAAGCGAAACGTCATCCGACGAATTGTACAATTGCCGGCAGCTTGGGTTTTTATCGCTTTATTGTTGTTTATCTCAGCCGGAACCATAAAATGGCCGTTTGCCTGGTTGTTTATGGCTCTCCTGGTGTCGGTTGACCTGATCGGTCTGCCGTTCGTACCATTGGAAGTCCTGGCCGAACGAGGCAGTAAAAAAGAAAATGTCGAGAATTGGGACAAGGTTATGGGAAAATTCATCATCCTGAGCATGTTGAGCATATTCCTGATTGCCGGGCTTGATTACCGTTGGAACTGGTCCCAAGACATAGACTCTAGATTGCATCTTGCTTCAATTGCTGTATTCATTCTTGGCTGTGCTCTAGAAATCTGGGCGATGAGAGTGAATCTTTTCTTTTCCGATGTTGTAAGGATCCAGTTCGACAAGGAACACAAGGTTTGCAGCAGCGGCCCATATAAGTATGTTCGTCATCCTGGATATCTCGGGATGATCGTATATTATTTGGCCACTCCGCTCTTACTAGGTTCCTGGTGGGCAATGATACCTGCGTTAATGACGATGACTCTATTTGTTATCCGCACCAAGCTGGAAGATGAAACATTGCTCAAGAAGCTACCCGGTTATGAAGAATATGCGCTTCAAACGAAGTACCGCTTGATTCCGTGGGTGTGGTGAAAAACATTCAAGTGAACTGCCTTAGAGTAAATAAGCGAAGAGGGGTGACAAGTTGAATGCAGAGTTTACGTTCAGGTTAATTTTCTGGAGCCATCTGATATTGATCATGATTTTTAATCGCATACTTCCGGCACTTCGAGCAAAAAAATCCGGAGCCAAACTATCACCTGATTACGAAGCGATTGAGAATGAAGGGAAGTTTTTGTTTGCATTCAGGGTCATCGCCGGGATCCTGTTGGCAGTTGTGATTGTTATATATACATTTTTTCCAACATATAATATCAGGTTTCAGTTTTATTTGCCGAGCGGATTAAGATGGATTGGCGTTATCGTTTCTTCAATCAGCTTGTTTTTTTGGAGCTATTCGCAGGAAGTTTTGGACAAGAACTGGTCCGTGAATCTAAAGATACAGGAAGAGCATACATTGGTCACCTCTGGACCATACAGAGTGATGCGGCATCCGATATATACCGCCATGATATTATGGTCAATAGGCCTTGCACTCTATACGGCTAATACGTTTTTTGTGGGCTTCACGGCACTGGTGATCCTGTGGACTCCGCTAAGAATTTCGAAGGAAGAAACAATGTTGATAGGTTATTTCGGCGATGAATATAAAAAGTACATGGAATATACGGGAAGATATTTGCCCAAATTCAAGCGTGATGGCAGATTGTAAACTGAGGTGCGACACCCACGCGGGAATTCTCTCGAAATTTGATACACAAAGAATAAAAACACAAAAGGAAGAGGCCAGGACAAAAGTCCGAGCCTCTTCCTTTTCGATTTACCGTTCAGGTTTAGCGCGAAAACCCTCCGATAGGCGTCATATATTCACCGTTGAAGCCTCTCAACATTTCTTTCAGTTCATCGGACGGATTACCATATACAGTAAATCCGGTTGCATCGCCGAGCGTCATCAGTATGGCTGCAAATTTTGACGGATATGGCAAATCAAGGTAGCAGATCAAGTTGACTCGCAAAGTGAGAATGAATCACGATAAAGTAGAAAGCCGCAAGGACAGTCTATAGCGGTATGATATAATGAGTTGTAAAGAGAACGGTTACAAAACTATGTTATAATGAACGGTTTTGACGGCACAAGAGAGGGAATCTCCTGCCAATTCGGGAATGGCTGAATCCACACTAACGGAGGAATATTATGAAAAATATTGTGATAACGGGTAGTACTCGTGGCCTTGGTTTTTCTATGGCAACCGAGTTTCTGCGAGCCGGATGCAATGTTACGCTGTCCGGCAGAGGGAAAGCACTCGCGGAAGCAACTCAAAGGGAACTGTCGCCCTTTGAGGGGAAATACATCTATGTCTCATGCAATGTCCAAGAAAGAGTAAATCTGCAAAAACTTTGGGACGCTTCTTTGGCACAATGGGGCAAGATAGATATATGGATCAATAACGCGGGGGAAAATTCGCCGCACCTGTTTTCGTGGGAAATGAGCGAAACAGACACCGAAAATATTATTAAGACTAATCTTATTGGTATGATATACGGTTCACAGATTGCGGCAACGGGAATGCTAAAGCAGGGACAAGGCGCGATATACAGCATGGAGGGCCTGGGTTCAAACAATATGATACAGAGAAAAACAATATTGTACGGCACCACCAAGCACGCATTAACGTACTTTATGAAAGGGCTCGCCAAGGAATTGGATGGTACCAATGTAATAGCGGGGCGGTTATCTCCGGGAATGGTGCTGACTGATTTTATCACAAAAACGCCTAACGGTGAGCCGTCTCCGGTCATCGCAGATGAGAAATTCAGAAAGACATTCAATATATTGGCCGATAAACCGGCCACAGTCGCAAAATTTTTAATAACAAGAATACTCAGCAACACCAGGAATGACGCCCAAATCGCTTGGCTGACAAAACGAAAGGCTGCTTGGCGTTTTATAACGGCAGGCTTTCGCAAAGACAGGCTGATATAGGGAACTTTGAGTTTATGATAAAGTATTATAAATAAAGGCAGTCAACATATTGTTGGCTGCCTTTGACAATATCACGAGGATTATAGGTGATTGACACATTTGCCTATCAAAAAATCTAAATAGCTTCAGGACTCTGAACAAACCATTAAGTGAACAAACTATTCATGAATCAAGATGCATCTTTATTTATTATGGATGCTAAAAAATTAGTTTATATAAATAAATTAACTAATATGTGATTTAATCCTCTCACGCGAATTCTCCGAATTCACAATGAATAAAAGCACAAAAGAAGATGCCATTTTTTTTTTTTTTATATATATTTGACAAACCGAGCTTCTTCTTTTCGATTTATCTTCAGGTTTAGCGCGAACCTCCGATTGGCGACTATACTCACCGTTAAAGCCTTCAACACTTCTCTCAATTCATCTACGATTACCTATACGTTAAATCCGGCCATCCCTTTATCTCACTCCAGTATCTTCCAGAAAGAATCTTTGCGGATAATTTTTCCTCCAGCGAACTCGAGCAGATCAACACCTCGCACTTCAAGCTGCTGCCCTGATTTAGTCGTACCAGTGAGAGTCCACTCCGACACTCCCAAATCGCCGCAGATCCAATGCTGATCCTCTCCATAATGCACATCCGGGATACCCTCGAATCGACTTGCCAGACCTGCTCTGACCTCCGCTTTTCCGACATATCGATCGCCACGTGGTTTGGTGCCTCGGGGCATATAGAAGATGCAATCATCTGCGAAATAGCTCATGATGGAATCCAGGTCGTGACGATTGAATGCTTCCAGAAAGTCCTTCAATGTTTCAACGCTTACTTGCTCAGACATAAAATAACCTCCATGTATCATACTTTATTCGGAAAATCCGGATAGCTAGTGATCTGCAAGATTGAATAAGTGCCACTGCAAGCTCCTTATTTCAGTCATGAGTCAGGCGGCACGGTCTTTGGATCGATTTAATTTTTGATATGTATCTGGATGAAGACATATAATAAAACACAGGAGATGGACAATTGTTTTGTGCATGCCCTAACTAAAGTATACGTTCAAGATTTCCATCAAGCAAATCACAGATTTGAGAAGAGAATTTGATAGCATATTTACGAAATTTTCAAAGGGGGTATATTGTAAATCGCACAGACCTGAAAGTGACTTTTCTCTTTTTACTGGTAGATCAAAAGGGGGCAGATACAATGACGAAGCGAAAATTTAAGTGGCGTCCTTTGCTAATTTCCATACCCGTTCTATTCTTCACCAGCTTTGGAGACCAGGCAGGAACTTTTTATACGTTGCCAATCCAGATATTCCTCATTTTGCTTATCAGCATACTATTGGGATTCAAAAAAAGAGCAACTGATTTTATGCTGGGGAATCCAGTATCAACGATGCTTTTTGTGTCTGGAATTCTAAATGTATTCGCGGCCCCCGGGACAATCTCAACGAATTTGCTGGCGTCAGACCCATTGGCTTTGCTAGGGTCATTCTCTTTAAAGTTGCTGTTTTACGTAGTCTTCAGCCTTTTCAAAATTTTTTACGGCATATCCCAGGATTTGGACGAGGAGAACAGTCCGAAAAAGGATAAAACGAAGAAATTTATATCGAACTTTGCGGTCATTGCTGTTTCCTATTTCGCCAATATCGGATTATATATTTTGATAAACAAAGGAGTACGAATGGTAGTTACATCCGATTTCGATCTTTCGGCAACGGATCCGTCCTTGAGAGGAACCTTTGAGGATTTGAACATGTGGGGAAATTGGCATTATCAAGCCGACGTCTTCATGTTTGTAGGACTGATTTTCATTGCGTTGGCATTTGTTTCCATTCCGATATATAAACTAATTGTCGGTCAAAGGAGGAAAGTATGAAAAATATTCAATTTACAATTGAAATAAATGCCGCTAAAGAAAAAGTGTGGGCAACGCTTTGGGAGGATGCAACATTCCGTGACTGGGCAAGTATTATTGATGAAGGAACGTATATGAAGGGAATCATGAAAGAGGGAAATGAAATCCAGTTCCTATCATCCATAAATGGTTACGGTGTGACCAGTCTGGTAGCGGAATTTAATCCGAATGAATATGTATTATTCAGGCATAGCATGGACACAAAAGAAAATGGGCAACAGGAACGCGAAAAAGAGTGGACCGGGGGCACAGAGAGTTACTCTCTTGCCGAAAAAAAAGGCGTAACCACATTAATTGTCAAAACAGATGTTCCCGAAGAACAAGAAGAGACATTCAGAATCAGGATTCCAGAAGCACTGGAGCGTATAAAAACGCTGGCGGAAAAAATAGGATGAACCCCGAAATCAACAATTAAATTATAGCCGACTAATTTGTGCACAGATTGTCGGATGGATAAATAGATCCTCTGATACTATTGATGATGAAAGGAGGTCATTTGATGGATTCTTTGAGCACTATGAATAATGCGTTGGCATACATTGAAGAGCGTTTAACGGAGGATATTGATTATACCGAAATATCTAAAATTGCCTACTGTTCCGAGTATCATTTCAAGCGGATGTTCTCCTTTTTGTCAGGAATAAGCTTATCGGAATATATTCGGAGAAGGAGACTGACGCTGGCTGCGCTTGATTTGAAAGATAGTGAATTGAGAATAATCGATGTCGCAGTCAAATACGGGTATAGTTCAGCTGATTCATTCTCCCGTGCTTTTCATTCCATTCATGGCATTCTCCCTTCTGAAGCAAGAAGTGAGGATGCGCAGCTAAAAGCTTATCCGAGAATGACCTTTCAATTATCAATTAGAGGAGGCAGTGAAATGAATTATCGCATTGTTGAAAAAGAATCCTTTAAGCTAGTCGGATTCAAGAAGAGAGTTCCAATTATTTTTGAAGGTGTCAATCCAGAAATTGCAAAAATGACTGAACTATTGACCCCTGAGGTTATCCAACAACTGAAAACTCTCTCAAATGTAGAACCAAAAGGGATTATCAGCGCTTCTGCTAATTTTTCAGAGGGAAGAATGGAAGGAAAGGGAGAGCTGGATCATTACATCGGAGTAGCAACATCAAATGATGAAACCGCAGCATTTGATGTGTTAGAAATTGCTGCTGGCAACTGGGCGGTATTTGAAGCGATCGGACCGTTCCCGGAAACCCTTCAAAATGTGTGGGGCAGGATATACTCAGAGTGGTTCCCGTCTTCAGGATATGAGGCGGTTGAAGGCCCTGAAATTTTGTGGAATGAGAGCCCGGACACTGGAAACCCGAAATATAGAAGCGAAATCTGGATTCCAGTAAAGAAGACAGACTATTAAGCATATCAATGATTGGTGGCAAGCGCACGTCAAATTGGAGTGGCTTTGCCCGCAATTCCTGAGTCATGTTGAAAGCATGATGGCATGGATACGCAATTAATGGAAAAAGCAGAAATCCGTAAGGAATGTCATGAATGGTGACCGTTCTTGCGGTTTTTTGCGCACTAATAAAGACTGTAGCTGTATGGGATTCGCTGAATTTGGATATAGTATAAGCAATATCCAGCTAACATCCAAAGTGAACGGATTTGTTGTCAGAAAAGATAGGTCTCTATGCAAAAATATGCTTCATAGGAATAGAGGGGAGATACATATATGGGGCATTTTGGCTTTTCTTACGTTGGACTTGTCTTTCTGCTGATGTTGATAGTTCCGAATCTGGTATGGACAAAGTATCAGCCCAAAGAATACGACTTTAAGGATGAAAATAAAGTACTGCTTGTTTTTGAGAGAGTCGGACAAGTTGGCATTACCTCCACGACTCTTGTATTTTCCGATTTCGATATTCACGGCTGGTCGGTTTGGAGTTTCTGGCTGATTGCGGCATTTGTCCTCATGATTCTGTATGAATGCTGGTGGATACGCTATTTCAAGAGCAACAGGACGTGGGAGGACTTTTATAGCAGCTTTTATGGATTACCCGTCGCAGGTGCGATATTGCCGGTTGTCGCCTTCTTTTTTCTGGGAATATATGGGAGAGTGAGTTGGCTGATTGTTTCCGTCATTATTTTCGGGATAGGTCATATTGGGATCCATTTGCAACATCGCAGAGAAATGCAATCATAAATCTAATTTGTAGATCTGGAATTGAGGGAAACCAATGAAAAATGAACTCAGCAAGAAGGAAACAAGGCATTTGTGGATTTTCTTTGCAGCGACAATTCTGTGGACTTGGATAGTCGGTATGATACCGGTAATGATTGGCATCAACAACACAACATTGGGTGATTATCTATTTGTCTTCACCGCCGGCATCGCACCTTCTTGCGTCGGGATCATCATGGTTTTGAAAACATATACGAAAGAAGCACGTAGGGATTATTTTGAGCGGTTTATACCGACATGGCATGGAGCCTGGTTCGTATTCCTATACTTGATTTTATTTATTTTGCTCATGGCTGGCGCGCTAAGTTTAGCTTTAGGAGAATATCCGGATTTCCAAACGCTCAAGGGCTTTGTGCAAAATCCACTATCGGTACTGAGCTTCATATTTTTTATGTACCTTTACGGACCGGCAAATGAAGAATTTGGTTGGCGCGGATATGCCCTCGACAAAATGCTGGTAAAGTATGGTTTTGTAAAAGGCTCGCTGATACTCGGTTTTATCTGGGGTATTTGGCACCTTCCGTGGATATTTTATGCTACCCAGTGGCAGAGCCAAGCTTTTGAACTGTCGCCGCTTTGGTTTGTTGTATTTATCCTGCAATGTATGCTGTCGAGCTTGGTTATTTCGATCGGATACATCATTTCCAAACGCAATTATTTTACGGCGGCAACCTTGCATGGTATTGGGAATGCATCGTTGGGGTTGCTGTACACAGTGGTTTCACTTTCAGGAAGTAATCTGGCACAAGTAGTCATCATTGCTCTGGGCCTGATGATCGGTCTAGTGACATTTGGGGTTTTCGGCAAGCAATTTAATGCGAAAGTCGATCAGGAAATTCGTGAAATCTGCTTGTACAAAGAAAAACAGGGCATGACCGAAGTGTACAAGGATCAGTAAAGCGCTGCTGCAGATGATATTCGGAAGTGATTTTTTGTTCCATGATGAAGTTATCCAGCCATGTGAACCAAAGAAACTATAAGTTGATCAATAATTGAGATAGATGGATAAGCAAAAATTTGGGCACATTGGTGCATGAGTAGTATGATGAAGTTACGAATAAATATTAAGAGGAGTGGTATGATGCGGCATATGAATTACCAAAAGTGTGGCAGTGGGAAGAAGAGAATTCAAATAAAGTTGGCAACCGTCCAACAGCCGGCAGTCGTTTCGAACAAAAATTACCAGTCGGAGATGCTCCGTTCCAACTCTATTCATTAGGAACACCGAATGGCATTAAAATAACGATCATGTTCGAAGAACTGAAAGAATTAGGTGTAGAGGGCGCAGACTATGACCTGTACACTATTAATATTACGAAAGGCGACCAGTTTGGTTCGGATTTCGTCGAGATTAATCCGAACTCCAAAATTCCGGCGCTTGTTGACCAAAGTCTAAGTCCGCGTGTGGAAATTTTTGAATCAGGCTCCATTCTTCTTTACTTAGCCGAGAAATTTGACCAACTGATTCCGACTGATATCCATGGCCGGACCGAAACCCTGAATTGGTTATTCTGGCAAATAGGGGCAGGCCCGTATGTTGGTGGAGGATTTGGTCACTTTTTCGCATATGCTCCGGAGCCTATGCAATACCCGATTGATCGCTTCACGATGGAGACGAAACGTCAGCTGGATTTGCTCGATAAAACCTTAGCGCAACGCCCTTATATAGCTGGCGATACCTATACCATCGCGGATATTGCCATATGGTCTTGGTACGGTCGTTTAGCTTTAGGGAAACTATATGAAGGATCTTATGAATTTTTAAATCTGGATGAATACCCTCATCTCTTGGAATGGTCTAAGCGTATTGCAGAACGACCAGGTGTTCAAAGAGGGCTGGCAGCGGAGTATCAACCGCTTGGGGAGTAGTTCAGGGAAATAATGCACTGCTGATAGGGTTGGTTGCTTATTTGTTAACGCTGAAAAAATCAGACATCCATTCAACCCGTTTGAATGCAATGGCGGTATTGACAATCAGTCTCCGAAAAATTATAATCAAATGATATTAATCAAATAGATAATCCTCTTTTTGCCACCGGGCAGAGAGTTCAAGGTGTTCAGAAACATTCCGTAGGTCTTTGAAGGAGTGTTTCCGGGACACCTTTTTTATTTTGGAAGGAGACTGCAGCATGGAAAAATCATTATTGAAGGACTTTTCGAAGTACGTCAGCCTGAATATTTTGGGCATGATCGGCGTGTCGTTCTACATTTTGGCCGACACGTACTATATCGCAAAAGCTTTGGGGGCCACCGGGATTGCGGCACTGAATTTCGCCATCCCGGTCTTCAGCATCATCCACGGAATCGGTTTGATGATCGGTATCGGCGGGGCAGCCCGTTTCGGTATCCTGAAATCCCGGAACAAACATAAAGAAGCAGAAGCGGTTTTCGCAGGTGCGCTTAAGTTTGGCACTCTGGCAGGCTTGCTGTTCGCTGCACTCGGGTTGTTCGGATCGAGGGCATTATCATCGGTTTTGGGTGCCGATGCAGTCACATTGCCTTTGACACATGCCTACATGGCCACGATTATGGTGTTTGCGCCATTTTTCATCCTGAACAATACGGTCCTGGCTTTCGTCCGGAACGACAACAATCCCAGACTGGCTATGCTGGCGATGCTTGGCGGCAGTGTTTCGAACGTCATCCTGGATTACATTTTCCTGTTCCCGTTCAAAATGGGAATGTTCGGTGCCGCTTTTGCGACAAGTCTTGCCCCGATCATCAGTCTGGGCATTCTCTCGATCCATTTCGCAAGAAAGAAATCCCGGCCCGCTATTTTGAAGCACAAGCTGACGCGTCCGGCAATCAAAGACATCCTCAATCTGGGATCTTCCACGTTCATCATGGAAGTGTCCTCGGCGGTCGTGCTGACGACCTT
>CAWFEB010000016.1:0-8214 GCA_963814755.1 uncultured Carnobacteriaceae bacterium | reverse complement strand
ACATACGTTCGTATAATAGAGACATAGAGATTGGAGACGATTTTTATGTACGAAACGGAATTGGTTTTTGATTATGCGAAGGAGCCCAGTCGCGACATTCTTTGCATCGACTGCAAATCCTTCTATGCGAGCGTGGAATGCGTGCGGCGCGGGCTGCATCCGCTCGAAACAAAATTGGTTGTCATGAGCTATCCCTCAGCCGATCCGAAAGAGCGCGGCAGTGGACTGATTTTGGCCTCCTCTCCCGCTGCCAAAAAGGCTTACGGGATATCGAACATCAGTCGGGCCAGGGACTTGCCCTTCCCTTATCCGCCGGGACTGGTGATTGCGGCGCCACAGATGCGGTTGTACATGCAGAAAAATACTGAAATCAACAACATCTACAAGAAGTATGCGGATGAAGACAATCACCATGTCTATTCGGTTGACGAGAGTTTCGTCGACATCACCGGCGCCCAGAAACTTTTCGGCAAAAATTCGGCTTACGAAATGGCCAAACTCATCCAGGCCGACGTATTGCAGACGACCGGCATCTACACAACGATCGGCATCGGCGATAACCCGCTGCTGGCCAAGCTGGCGCTCGATAACGCGGCCAAGCATCAGCCGGACATGATCGCTGAATGGCGTTATCCGGATATTCCCGAAACCATTTGGAAGATCCCGGACATGACCGATTTTTGGGGCATCGGCAAACGGACCCAGCTGCGGCTCAACCAGTTGGGCATCTCCTCGATCTATGACTTGGCGCACACCAATTACTATTATTTGAAGAGCAAGCTCGGCGTCATGGGCGCGCAGCTGTACGCACACAGTTGGGGCATCGACCGCAGCTTTCTGGGCGAAAAAGTCAAAGTCAGCTCAAAATCCATCGGCAATTCACAGGTGCTCAACAAGGATTACGTGGTCCGATCGGAAATCGAGATCGTCCTGATCGAAATGGCCGACCAGGTGGCGACGCGCCTGCGAAAATCCGGAGCCAAGACCCAGCTTGTGAGTTTGAGCATCGGCTACAGTATCAACTACATCGATCAGCTGGGCCGGACCGGATTCCATCAGCAGCTGAAAATCCCGCCCACCAACGCCTCGAGTGAACTCGTGGCCCATATCCTGATGATTTTTGACCAGCATTACAAAGACCAGTCGATCCGGAACGTCGGCGTAGGTGCCGGAAATCTGATCTACACGGATTTTCTGCAGCTGGACCTGTTTCAGGAGCCTGACGAACAAGTAAACGAGCAAAAGAAGGATCTGATTGTGGATTCGATCCGCAAAAAATACGGGTTCCGCTCACTGGTGCGGGCAGTCAGCCTATTGGAAGGCGGCCGTGCGATAGCGCGCAGCTCGTTGGTGGGTGGACACGCGGGCGGCATGGCCGGATTGGAGGAAGGTGAAGAAAATGCTGAAAGAACCAAGAAAACGGACGGATAAGGTGTTTGAGGACTACAACGACTACCATGACCGCGGCATGATCAAATGGGTGACGGCCTACGCGATGGATGAACTTGTGAAGTCCATCTCTGCAGGAAAAGCGGAAGCCATGAAGGACATCCCGATCCTCCCCCAGCTGAGCCCTGCCGAAATCGATGAAACCTTGGCGGTAGCCTTGAAAAAAAATCGCCGTGTATCGATCCAACTGAACCAAAAGGATCGCTTTGGGCGCCAAACAGAGTCCATTGAAGGCTTTTTCAAGGGCTATTGCGGCGAGGATGAAATCCTGATCGGCGAAGCATGGGTTCCGCTCGACCGCATCCGCAATGTGCATATTCTGTACCAGGATAAATGGTCAAAAGTGGCGGTGTTCAAACAAAATCAATACTGATCCAAAAGGGAAGCGGCACGCGAACAGCATTGACAGTGCGATTGTTGTCTTTTTTGATGCGAAGGCTTATACTCAAGTCAAAAGAGAACGCTTTCTTTTCTCTTGAGAAGGGGGACATTATCATGACTTATACCATCCAGACCAGCGTCCATTCCATTGAAGAGTGCAAACGGGCTGTTGAGGAACTGCATAGAAAAGGCTATACGAAGGAACAGATCACCTTGGTGACGAACAATGCAAGCCAAGAAGCCATCTTGGAGAATTGGGACCTTCGCGGTGCGGACGGTGCGATTTTCTCAAGCCACTCGTTGCTGGAAAAGGTCAACAATCTGTTCAACCTGAAGCAATACGAATATTTCCAAAAAAAGACCGGGACTTTCCCCAACGGCATGGATTTTATTGCGGACCGCATCGCTGCCATCGAAAGCGGCAGCATCGTCATCATTACGAAGGAAGCAGACGAATAACAGTTTTCTGCTCGACTCATCAAGCAGCTCTGTAAACCATGAAAAATGAAAGGACTGATGTGATATGTCAAAATTTGTGGCAGGTTCGTACGCAACCGTCGAAGCTGTGGAAACAGCCGTCAAAGGCTTGCTCGAGAAAGGACACAATGAAACCGATCTCCTGTTGGTGACCAACTCACCGGATAAAAAAGAGCGGTTGGCAAAAGAAACAGGTATTGAAGTCATCAGCGAAACAGGACATGATGACAACTTCGACTGGAAGGAACTCGCCCCGCTCTACCCGTCTTTCGATGAGGAAGCCCTTTTCGAGCCATCCCCTCAGCATCCTTATCCGCAGTTGTCCTCGGAACAGGAAGAAGAGCAAGAACGCAAGATGCAAGGATACTTCTCCGAATTGGAGGAAGGGAATATTTTGATCATCGTTGACGATGCGGAACAGCAGCATCCAGTTTAGCGAAAGAAAACAAAATCGAAGCAAAAAAGAAGCAGGAGAACCGTTGGACGGTTTTTCCTGCTTCTTTGTATAAGTTATAATAACTTACAGCACATGGCGATACCTACTTATAGCTGCTTCCTTCCGGATCTGACTCAATTCATAAGATCGCCATTGCCATAAGGCCTTTCGGCATTTCTTATCATACCATAGCCAAAAAGAAAAAGCTAGCCTTTGTTTTCATCCTGCATGTGCTCGCGGAGATGCTTCCGGCTGTTTTCCTTGCGTTCTTTGCGCAGCGCCCGGAAAAAATCCTGCAGCAGCGTCCGGCACTCTTCCTCCAGGACACCGCGTTCGACCTCGCTCTGATGGTTGAAGCGTTCATCCTGAAGCAGGTTCATCAAAGTACCTGCCGTCCCGCCTTTCAGGTCGGATGCGCCGTAATAGACTTTTTTGATCCGCGACAACAGGATGGCACCACAGCACATCGGACATGGCTCAAGCGTCACATAAAGCTCCGCTTCCTCGAGCCGCCAATTCTTCTTGAACGCATTGGCTTGCTTGATCGCCGTCATTTCCGCATGCGTCGTCGCATCATTCGTCACTTCGCGCTCATTGTGCCCGCGCCCGATGATTTCGCCCTTCCAGACAATCACCGCTCCGATCGGCACTTCCCCCATGGCCGCAGCCTTTTCCGCCTCCTTGATGGCTTCCCGCATATACTCTTCCTTCAACTCATCCATCTTCAGATACCTCGTCCCTTTTGATTCCCTAATCATAGCATATTTCATATTTTTTTAGCAAATTAATGATAATAATGCTAAAATGGATGAAAAGCCTTTCAAAGCTAAAACAACCAGCCTACAAATGAGGTGAAAGTTTGAATCAAAACGAACTCCAACAACTATTCCCCGAAGCCAAGATAACGACCGCGGCCAATCTCGGGCCAGCTTACTTCACGCTGCCTTTCCAGAACAAATGGCTGCATATCCCTGAACATACGCTGAGCGGACGCGAAAAAGCCCTTTTGAAGCAGTTGCTGCTCAACGAGGCCAAGACGACATCCGACATCCCGAAGAATCCTTGGGCCCAGTTTCTGTTGGGGCAGACGACCGAAATTCCGACCGGACTGGCGCAGACCCAACTGCTCCAATTCAGACTCTCGTACCGGGAAGAGGACGCCGGGTCTTTCGATCAGACACTGTGGCTCGATGCCTTCAGCCAGACATTGCCGCTTGTCCGCGAATGCTTCTTTTTGAACGGCAAAAGCGGTGTCTTCATTCTCGACAGCCCGGAACCCTACTGCATCGATGAGGAATTGGCGGCGGTGCTCGATATTCTGGATGACGACTTCAGCTTGCGGACCGACTTGTATCTGGGCCAACGCTGGCCTGTCGACGCCCGCCTGCCGCTCCTTTTCGAGGAGGAAAGGAAAATATTCGCGGCCAGCCGAACGATCGCCAAAGGCAGCAAGATCATAACGCTTGCCGCCATCGCGCTTCCTTATTTCATCTCGGAAGCAGGAACCCAAAATCCGGTGCTGCAAGCCTTGCAGACCGCGATCAATTCCATCGACGGCACGCACGAACTGATCACGGCCATGTGGCAGAACCAAGGAAACCTGTCGAAAGCGGCAGCCGACCTTTATCTGCACCGCAACACCCTCCAGTACCGGATCGATCGCTTTTTTGATGCGACTGGCCTGGCCTTGAAGAGCATGGACGACCTGGCCTTGGCTTATCTCGCCATCGCTGCAGTAACGGCTCCTCATACCAACTAAAAAGACTGCAGAAATGGGGATATACCCGATTCCGGCAGTCTTTTTCAATTCTTATCTATGAAACTTGTCGCCTACGTTGTCTTTTACATCGCCAGCTTTGTCCTTTAAATCAGAGAATAGGTCCATTGCTGATTCTTTCCAATCGCCTGCTCTATCCACAACACGCAAGAATCCGTCGATTTCATCATCAGTCAAATCCTCGATTGCCTTCAAAAATTTTTGGCTGCCTTTCAGATGGTCCTTCACGAAGCTCTTCATGCGTTGACGGTTCAAATAGGAGCCGATCTTGTCCACTGCTTCTTCCTCGTATGCCAAGGCTGCCGCAATTGCCGCAATCGCTGCTGTAGCACCCAAACCGATCAACAATGCCTTTTTAGAATTCTTCATTTTATTAGTTCCCTCCTCTAACTTCCGTAACTATATTTTAACATAAACGGAAGCGATAACCGAACAATAACCCTGTCTGCCAAATGAGGACCTGCTGCTCTTAAGAATTTACCGGCACTTTTTTGTCTTTGTTTTCTGCCTTGGCGGGCTTCACGGAGATCCGGATACTGCCTTTTTGGGCACCGATCGTGACGGTATCACCGAATTTGATAAAGCCGCTCAACATTTCTTCACTCAATTTGTCTTCGATCTCTTTTTGGATTGCGCGTCTGATCGGACGTGCACCGTACTCCGGATCGAAACCGGCTTTTGCGATGACATCGATGGCTGCAGGCGTGATGCGCACATGGATATCAAGATCCTTCAAGCGTTTCACGATGCCGTTTGCCATCAATTTGACGATTTCATGCAACTCGTCTTTCTCCAAGGAGTGGAAGACGATTGTTTCGTCGATACGGTTCAGGAACTCCGGACGGAAGCTGTTCTTCAGCTCTTCGCGGATGCGTTTCTCCATCGCTTTATAGTCATGCTTGAGGTCTTTCGCCGCGAATCCGACCGATTTTTCATCACGCAAAGCTGTTGCACCCAAGTTGGAAGTCATGATCAAAATCGTGTTGCGGAAATCGACCTTCCGTCCTTTGGAATCGGTCAAATGACCGTCATCGAGCACTTGCAGTAGGATATTAAAGACATCCGGATGGGCTTTTTCAATTTCGTCGAGAAGAATGACCGAGTAGGGTTTTTGTCTGATTTTTTCCGTCAACTGGCCGCCTTCATCATAGCCGACATAGCCGGGAGGGGAGCCGATCAGACGACTGGTACTGTATTTCTCCATGTATTCGGACATATCCAAACGAACCAAGGCATCCTCTGTCCCGAACATCGCTTCAGCCAGCGTTTTCACTAACTCTGTCTTACCGACACCGGTAGGACCCAAGAATAGGAACGAACCGATTGGGCGATTCGGATCCTTCAACCCGGAACGTGCACGTCTGATTGCGCGGGCCACCGCACTGACGGCCTCGGATTGGCCGATGACACGTTCATGCAGCACTTTTTCCAGCCTCATCAAACGGTCGCTTTCCTTCTGTTCCATCTGGTTGACCGGAATTCCGGTCCACAAAGCCACCACTTCGGCTACGTCGTTTTCGGTCACTTTCAGATCGTAGTGCGTGATTGTTTGGGCTTGTTGTTCCACCATTTTTTGGAATTTTTGCTTCTTCGCCATTTCGCGTTTGCGGATGCGGGCAGCTTTGTCGAAGTCCTGATTCAGGATAGCTTCCTCTTTGTCTTTCGACAACTTCGCAATTTCCAACTCGATTTTCCCGATCGGCGTATCCCCGTGTGTGACATCCAAACGGACTTTTGCCGCCGATTCATCGATCAGATCGATCGCTTTGTCGGGCAATCTTCTGGAAGTGATGTAGCGCACGGATAACTGGACAGCAGCTTTCAGCGCCTCATCAGTGATTTCCACGCCATGGTGCTCCTCATAACGGGAACGCAAACCACGCATGATCTCAACCGATTCCTCCGGTGTGGGCTCATCGATATGGATAGGTGCGAAACGTCTTTCCAACGCCGCATCTTTTTCGATATATTTTTGGTACTCATCAAGGGTGGTGGCACCGATTGTCTGCAGTTCGCCCCTTGCCAATGCCGGTTTCAGGATATTGGAGGCATCGATTGCCCCTTCTGCTCCGCCTGCACCGATCAAGGTGTGCAACTCATCGATAAAGAGGATGACATTGCCGTCATTGTAGATTTCGTCGATGATCTTTTTCATTCTTTCCTCGAATTCACCGCGGTATTTCGTACCTGCCACCAGTGAGCCCATATCCAACATCATGATGCGTTTATTCGCCAACGTATCCGGAACATCACCAGCCACGATTTTCTGGGCCAAACCTTCCACGATGGCGGTCTTGCCGACACCCGGTTCCCCTACCAAAACAGGATTGTTCTTCGTTCTGCGGGAAACGATCTGCATGATGCGGCGGACTTCCTTGTCGCGGCCAACGATCGGATCCATCCGATTTTCCCGGGCCAATTCCGTCAGATTGCGGGCCAAGGAATCCAAAGTCGGCGTTCCTTCTTCCACTTTTTCCGTCTTTTTGGCTGAACGCATATCCGGTTTTGTCGGTTGTTTGATGCCCAGTTTCTCATAAAGAGACTTACGCAGCAGATTCGGATCGATCTGCAGATTTTTGATGATTTTGACTGCCAGAATTTCTTCTTTCAATAAGCCCAACAAAAGGTGTTCGGTTCCTACCAAAGGAACCCCCAATTTGTGCGCTTCATTTGTCGCATACATAATGACTTTTTTAGCCCGAGGAGAAAATGGCAACGGCGCATTGAAGTCCTCCGTGTTCATTTGGCCGAAACCGGTCAGATGGACAATCTCTTCGCGGACTCCTTCCTCATCAATATCGTAGCCACGCAACACTTTTCCGGCAATGCCTTCTTGCTCCCGGACTAGTCCGAGAAGCATATGCTCCGTTCCGATGGATTGATGCTTAAATTTGTGCGCTTCTTCTGTTGCCAACAACAATACTTGGCTGGCTTTATCTGTAAATAATTCATCCATTTTTAACGCCTCCTCTACGGGCTATCTATTCAAAGCGCAAGCTGTTCAAAAAATTCCTCAACAGCAGGGCTCGTATTCTTTCTTCGTGTTCGCCTGTGTATGGGGCAAGTGACTTATCCAATACCGACAACATCAGGTTTCCTTCGCGTTTCGTGATGATACCGCGACTGTATAAATTTTGGGTTACCGCAAACGCATCTTTCTGGTTGATGCTTTCGCCTACTATAGCGATCAGCTTATCCAACAATTCCGCTTGATCCAGAATTTTCACCTTCATGATGCGTATATAACCGCCCCCGCCGCGTTTGCTTTCGACCGAGTAGCCTTGCTGTTCCGTAAAACGGGTATTGATGACATAGTTGATTTGTGAAGGTACACAATGAAAACGATCTGCCATTTCATTCCTTCTGATTTCAATCTGCTCTTCTGCATTCAGAATCTTTTTGATATACGCTTCGATGATATCTGACATGTTCTGACCATGCATGGAATGGACGCCTCCCTTCCCCTGACTAATTTTGACTATTATATATTTATATTATGCTATTCCTACATAACTGTCAAATAGAAAGGGCTATCCGAGGACGTTTGCGGCAAACTAGTCAAGAAAGCTGAAACCCATCCAGACTGCCTGCTACTCCCTCTACAACAGCGTATTCCCCAAACATTTCCAACAGGATTATTTGGAATGTTCCTCATTATATACTTAAAGGGAAAAAACGGCAATATATCCAGAGA
>CAWFEB010000015.1:37500-144729 GCA_963814755.1 uncultured Carnobacteriaceae bacterium | reverse complement strand
ATGGCGGCAACCTCCGCCCGTTTTCCATCTAAACCCCAATCGGCTATAGCAGTTGGCGTTGCGCTTGTCCGCTGCTGTTCATTTTTATCACTCATTGTCTTTTTCGCTGTCGGTTCACCAACCAATTTGTGTGTCAGTTCGACCAAAAACCATAAACTGGCCAATACTGCAAAAACCACGACCATCGCGACAACTGTAACAACGAGACCGTCAATCAGACTAAATGTTCCCATTCAATTTACCCTTCTCTCTATTTATGGTACCGTGCTTGAATTCGAATGACCTCTTCCTGAGACCCTTGCGTTGCATTTTTGACAGTCACAGGATCTTCGGGTGATTTTTCAGAGGCATATTTTTTCTCCAAATAGGCCTTGCCCACTTGCGGGAACAAAGCATAGGTCAAAACGTCTTCATCGTTGTGTGCCAATTCGCCCAATTCCATTTTTAGTTTTTCCAATTCCGGATCCAAATGGTTAGCTGGGCGATCGGTGATTACTTTATCATCACCGATGATCTGGAAGCGGAAATCCTCGTCTACAGGAACGGTCGTCTTCCCATACTTCCCATGAAGATAATCCTTTACTTCATTTGGTACCATTTTATAGCGTTCCCCGGTTAAAACGTTGAACACCGCTTGCGTTCCGACCATTTGACTCATAGGAGTCACCAAAGGTGGATAGCCTAGATCAGCACGGACTCGAGGAATTTCCCTCACACTTCCTCGTATTTATCGCTGGCTTTAGCCTGCTTCAATTGTGAATTCAGATTTGATAGCATGCCGCCTGGCACTTGATAGATCAATGCCTTGGGGATCGATCCCCATCATTTTCGGATCCAATTCCCCGGAAACGAGGTATTTATCCCGAACAGGTTTGAAATAATCGGCTATTTCTTCCAATTTAAAGACATTCAGGCCGGTGTCATAGCCCAATTCCTCCAGCACCAATCCCATCGATTCGGTCGGAGGTTGACTCGTTCCTTCTGAAAAAGGCGAGATGGCGCAATCGATGATATCAGCTCCGGCTTCAATCGCCGCCATATAGGTCATCTGCGAAATGCCGCCCGTTGCGTGTGTATGGATATTCAAGGGACTATTGATGACCTTTTTGATTGCGGGAATGAGTTCCGTTGCTATTTTTGGCGTCAAAATGCCCGCCATGTCCTTAATGCAGATGGAATCGGCTCCCATTTCCGACATTTCTTCCGCAAGCGCTGTATAGTAATCGATTGTGTGGACATCACTTATCGTGTAGCAGATCGTCAATTGTGCATGGGCTCCATATTTCTTGACAGCTTGCAGGGAAGCCTGCAGATTACGTGTATCGTTCAAAGCATCAAAAATGCGGAATATATCGATCCCGTTGTCTACAGCTTTTTGAATGAATTTATCAACAATATCATCAGCATAGTGCCGATAGCCAATTAAATTTTGCCCACGTAGCAGCATTTGCAATTTTACATTAGGCGTTCTTTTTTTTATTTCTCTCAATCTTTCCCAGGGATCTTCGTTTAAAAAGCGGATGGCAGCGTCATAAGTAGCCCCGCCCCAACATTCTAGAGCATGGTATCCTGCTTTGTTCATAGTTTCAATGATGGGGATCATATCTGAGGTTGACATGCGCGTTGCCATTAAGCTTTGGTGGGCATCTCGAAGGACCGTCTCAGTAATAGATATTTTTCTGGAATTCATGTTAATTGTCCTTTCATTGGGCTATATTCTGAAAAAAACTCTCAAAGACATTATTCATGCCTTTGAGATTAGAATCGGCATGAGTCTAGCTATGCCGTAAATTGGTGAAGGATTATTGTGAATAAAACCATCCGAATCATAGCGAATGGGAATGTCGCGCCATACCCAGTGGCAGCATCATCAGAATCTAATACATCTAGAAGTGTTCCCATACCGGTTGTATTCGTCATACCGCCACAGATAGCTCCTGAAAGTAATACCCAATTCATTTTCATGACATAGCGTCCTACAAAAAAACCAGACATTAGTGCAACAGCCGCGGTAATAAAGCCAACGACAACGAATGTTAATCCGGATCCAGTGATAGATTCGACTACACCATAGCCATATCTCAGTCCTACGATGGCCAAGAAAATCTCTAAACACAATGTTCTTAAAACTTGTAATACTTTGTCATCCATTCGAAAATTAATAAATCCAATCTTACCCATTGATCCCAGTAATAGACCTCCCATTAGTGCACCACCAGTTGTACCCAAACTAAAAGAGCCAAGTGGGCCTAAAGGAATTTCTATACTTCCGATAATTAATCCGATTAAGGCAGCGAAAGCAAAACCAGTAACATCGAACAAAACACTCTTAGATAATTTGGCATCGTTTTCATTATCAGGAGTGCCGTCGGACATAATTCTTGCAAATTCTTCCTTTTCTTTCTCAATATCAATTCTAAATATTTTGTGTAAGAAGCTCATAGCGATAATCACTACTAAAGAGCCGATGGGAAACGATATAGAATGACCAATTCCTACGTCGGCAGATGCCTTCTGTACGTATGAAGCTTGTTGTTCTTGAGTAAGGTTGACAGTATTTTCGATTGTCAGTACCTCTTCACTACCACTATTAACAACGTCAAGAATCATTTGCTTCTCTGTATCAGGCAATGATGAAAAGTTTTTTGCATCTTTTGTAGTGGTTGATTGCACCGTTTCAAGGGCTGCTGCGAGTGATGGTGAACTAGTCATCGCCCCTGAATAGGTACCTGATACTTTAAAAATATCTTTTTGGGGAAGGGATTCCGTTAATACATAGCTGGTAGCTGCTCCCACAAAAGTAATTAAAAAACCGAGGATAACGAATTGAAACCCATATTTCTTAACAACCTTCTTAATGCTGTTAGATGCCAACAAACCAATTGCAGTTACAAATAGAACAAGGAAGGTATTGAATAGAAGATTATCGATGACGCCTTTAGTGATAAAGGCTTGCGCAGATATATATTTTTCAGAACTCTCAGTAAAACTATGGGCGTATTTTAAAACAAAATACCCAATAAATAATCCTGCAAATAATACACCTGACCCTCCGAAAGAAAAACTTTTTATCTTTAATTTACCAAATAACATCCCTAAAAATATGGAAGCGAATATAAGGACAAATGGATTAAAGATAAATTCCGTGAAGTTAAAAAACATTAGCTTTCCTCCTAGTTGTATTATTCAATAATTCCCAATTTTCTAAGTTTCTCATCAATATCAGGTTTAGTTATTTGTCCCGCTTCAATTTCAAGTTTTCTTTTTTCTTCATAAGCCAATTTTTTTTCTGTTCCAATGATTATTTCTTCAATTTGATCCGACGGAATAACAACTACACCATTGTCATCCCCAACAATATAATCACCAGGCATGACTACAACGCCACCACAGCTAATTGGATAGTTAATTTCACCGGGGCCTTCTTTATCACCTACTGCTGGCGTGATCGCTTTAGCAAATATAGGATATCTTTTCTCAGTCAGTTCTTCGATATCACGGATAGCGCCATCAATAACGAAACCTCCAATTTTTTTCTGGAATGCTGAGCTGGACATTAAATCCCCTAAAATCGAATAATTAACTGTACCACCAGTGTCAACAACAATAATATCGCCTTCTTTAGCAAGATCGATTGCTTTATGTAGCATCAGATTATCTGCAGGACGTAGTTTTACAGTTACGGCCGGACCAGCTAGTTTCAAACCAGGTGAAACCGGTTTAATTCCTGATTCCAAAGTATTGAATTTATTTAGGCCATCACTTAATGGGGGTGTACCATAACTCATTAATTTAGTGAAAATTGATTTATCTCCAGGACGATTGATATCTTGACCAATTCTGAAGCCGAATTTACCTTTATTCATATTGTTCTCCTTTATATTATGTCACTCCTCATTACAAAGGAGTGACACAATGTTATTTATTAGCGTTAAATTAATTCTTCAGAAACTACTGGATAAAAGTTTGCAAAGCTTTCTGCATATTTGTACGCTCCGTTGCCGGAAAGACGTCGTGCATGATTTCCCCGCATAAATGCTCTTTGTTTATAGTATTCGATTAGATGATGTTGTCCTTCAAAACAATTCATTGCAGCTACTTTTTTGTCATATGCATCTGTAATATCAATGAACTGGTCGGGTACATACCCACTAATTTCTGTTTGGTGAGGTTCAAAGCCGAAAAGACGCATTTGTTTTGTAACCGGGTATCCTTCAGTAATTACGCCACCTGAATTGGATAAGATACTTGCACGCCAAACTAAATCATGGATATTATTATGATCAGGATTCAAAATATCTTTTTTATCATGTGTAAGAATGATATCAGGCTGAATTCGTCTAATTGTTTCAACTACACGGTCTTCCAACTCTTGATTGATTTCAATAGGATAATCTACTAAATCCCAATATTCAATATTCTTCACACCTAAGATTTCAGCAGCATTTGCGGTTTCTTTTTTCCGAACTTCTTTAACGGAGTCATATGTTTGATTTGCTTTTTTCCAGAGACCATTTGATTCACCACGGACACCAAAAGTCATTACGACTACTGTTACATTGGCACCATTTTCAACATATTTGGCAATCGTTCCACCGGATCTCCAGACATAATCAGCGGCGTGTGCGCTAAATACAAGTAAGTTTTTATCTTTAATCATGAAAAATTCTCCTATTCTGCAAGTAATTTGGATGGGTTATCTACAATCATAGTGCGGATTTCATCTTCGGTGAATCCTTCTTCACTGATTAAACGCTCTGCAAATTCACGAAGTCCTTCATCAGGGAATGGATTTGTTGACTGACCTAAGTCTGTTGCTAAAATTACTTTTTCAGGGGTGAGTTCTCTAATTTGACGAGCTGTCTCAGCAAATTCAACTTTACCTGATTTCCAAGTTACATAGCAATGTTCCATATAAGCGCCATATTTGGATAATTCTTTCTGATCTTCCACACTGTAGTATGTAGTCGGAAAGTCAACGTGTGTTATGATTATTTTCTTTACTCCACGTTTTTGAGCCTCTTTAACCAACGCGAATGTCTCTTCGTGAGATAAGTGACCCGTTGCTAAAATAATATTGTATTTTGCAATAGTATCAATTACATCCAATGTAGCTTTTGTCAATTCACCATCTTCTAAAATGTTGATTGTTGGGATAATCACATTTTCTTCTTTCAATTCTTTTACGATTTTTGCCCAATAAGGTAATTTTTTATTAGGATCTCCGGTCATTACATGTGAGATTTCATTTTCTGAATCCGTTGTTGGGAACCAAACCAGTTTTGCACCCGATCTAGCAGCCATCTCAACAGCGATAGAATTAATTCCACCGACAGATTGATTCAAGGCAATCGCTCCAATAGCATTACATTCAGGTATCATTTTGTTAACGAGATATCCTCGTTGTGCAGTATTGAAGTAATGTGATTTAATCACATATCCTGCCATTCCTGACTCTTTGATACGTTCCGCTAATTCTAAATCATCAAACTTTCTAGGCATGATATCTGGGCCAGCGTGGACATGTAAATCATAAGCACCTTCTAAAATATTTGTCATTTCGTCTTCCTCCTGTTGAACATTATTGTTGAACAATTTTGTTGATAAGTAGATTGTAATCGGTTTCTACCGAAGAGTCAATAGGTAATCAAAAAAAAAATAAAGATAAATAAGTTTGACCTTATTTATCTTTATCTTATTGGTTTAAATAGCTATTGTAATGTGTTAACGTATCCCGAACACTATAAATGTGTTCTTTTACCCTTTGCGAGGCTAACTCACCATTCTTTGATTTGATTGCTTCTAAAATATTTTTATGTTCAGTAAGCGTAGCTTCTTGTCTTCCTGGAATCAAAATAGTTTTAAAATTATACTTTGATACTTGGCTTTTCAAATCTCTTACAAGATTGGTTGCAGCTACGTTATCACATTTACTATAAATAACTTCGTGAAAAGCATTATTTAAATCCGAGTGATCTTGAAAATCTTTATCATGGATATTCTTTTCCATGGACTTGTAAATTTTTTCCATAGCAAGAATATCTTCTTGAAGAATTGTAGGAGCTACTTTTTTAAAAATGTACCCTTCTACTTCAGCTCTTAAATCCAATAAATTGATGATTTCTTTTAAATTTAGTGAAACAACTTTTGCTCCTTTATGCGGTTCAATGGTTACTAAATTATCTTTTTCTAACAAGGACAGAACATTTCGAATTGTATTTCTACTCGTTTGATATCTAGCAGCTAAATCAGCTTCTACTAATTTCTCATTGGGGCTATAAACACCTTCGTTAATGTCCTTTTTCATTTGGTTAAATATAAGGGTTGTTTTACTTTCTCTCACTTGAATGCTCCTTTCTAGAAACGACTGAATTAAAGTATATTTTTTGATTGAAAAATATTCACAGGCGCTAATTGGGCACATGAATATTTCTATGCAATATTTATGTTACGAAGTGTATTTACACTCCTTGTTCTTAGGAACTCTTTAATAGTATCACTTCTTTTCTTATCAATATATATAAATTAGTTAGGACGTGTCAATGAATTCCTTGTTCCTTTCAAAAAAGGGGCATATATTCGCTTTACAAACGGTGGAGATTAGTAGAATGTTATGTGGGTGCTAGGGAGGCGGAAGAATTGAGTGCTCGCGGGATTGATGTCCGCAAAGGCGACTTTGATCATCCGGAAACATTGGACGCCGCTTTCGCAGGCGTCGATCGCATCCTGCTTGTTTCTGCGGACGGAGACAACGAAACACGGATCCGCCAGCATGCCAACGCTGTGGCTGCGGCAGAGCGCGCCGGAGTCGGCTTCATCGCGTACACCAGTCTGGCGAAGGCACAGGAAAGCACCAACTTGTTCGCCCCGACGCATCAGGCTACGGAAAACGCCATCCTGAAAACCGGCATTCCCTACTCCTTCCTGCGCAACAACTGGTACTTGGAGAATGAGGTTTCCAGCATCCAGGGCGTCCTGGCAGGCGCTCCTTGGGTGACATCCGCAGGCGACGGCAAGGTCGGTTGGGCGCTGCAACAAGATTATGCGGAAGCTGCGGCTGCCGTGTTGGCCGGCAGCGGACACGAAAACACGATCTATGAGCTCTCCGGCAAGCCGTTGACTCAGGAAGAAATCGCATCAGCTCTTGGAACCGTTTTGGAGAAAGAAGTCACCGTACTGCAGCTTGATGATGCCGCTTATGCCGAAGCGATGAGCGGTGCCGGCGTACCGGATTTCGTCATCCCTATCCTGCTCGCTATCCAAAAGAGCATCCGCGAAGGTTCATTGGATGTCGAAAGCGACGATTTCGAAAAATTGCTCGGCCGTCCAGCCACTCCGATCAATGAAGCATTGGCGCAAATCGTAAAGGGCTTGGCGACCGCTGGCTGATTGAACGCGCGGCGGAATGTTGATTGAAAGCATGAATAAATGCAAAGTATTCATCTTTTTGAGCCGAATACCGTCCTAAACATGAATTATTCCAAAGTATTCATCTTTTCGAGCCCGAATACTGCCCAGAACATGGATAACTACGAATTATCCATGTTCACACGACAAAATCGCCCAACCCCACTCCAACAAAACCCAAAAAGCCCAAAAGGCGCTCCGGCAAGAGCGCCTTTTGGGCTTTTTCACTATACATTCTTATCCTTTGACTGATCCGGAAGTCACGCCTTCCACATAGAAGCGTTGCATGAAGATGAACAGGATCGTGATCGGGATGGCAATCAGCACGCAGCCTGCGGTGAACGCCATGAACAGCGAGTTCGCGGTTGTGCGGGTCATCATCGTGAACAGCCCGATCGCTATCGTGTAGTTCGGGATGTTGTCGCCCATGATGATTTTTGCGAAGATGAAGTCCATCCACGGTCCCATGAAAGCCAGCAAGGACGTGTACACGATGATCGGTTTGGACAACGGCAGCGTGATTTTCGTGAAAATCTGCCACTTGTTCGCGCCGTCGATCATGGCCGATTCATCCAATGCCATCGGGATCGTATCAAAGAATCCTTTGGCGATGTAGAAGCCCAGCGCGGAGCCCGCGGAATAGACCAGAATCAAAGCAAGCAGGCTTTCCGTCAGGTTCAGGGCTTTCAGGATGTAGTACACGGCGATCATGCTCATGAATCCGGGGAACATGTTCAGGACCAACGCAACTTTCAGGAACGGTTTCCGCATCTTGAAGCGCAGGCGCGACAGTGCGTACGCCATTGCGATCGTGATGAAAGTCGACAGGATGCAGCTGATCACGGAAACAAACAGCGTGTTCAGGAACCAGCGCACAAACGGATAATTTCCGGTTGTGTTCTGCAACAGAATCCTGTAGTTTTCCAAAGTGAATGATTTTGGAATGATGTAAGGAACGAACGCCCCACCCTCTGCCCGGAAGCTGGTCAAAACGATCCACACGATAGGGAACAGCCAAACGACCGACAGGACAGCCAGGATGGCGTAGACTGCAGCCAGCGAATACCGCCGCTGCGCTTTGTATCCTGTTGTTTTCTTTGCTTTTGCCATTTTTTTAGCCCTCCTTGAATGAATTCGTTCTTGTGTAGGCCAGCAGACTGAAAGCTGCGGACAGGATGAAGATCAGGATACCGATGACGGACGCCAAGTTGTAGTCCATCGTGTTGACTGTCAAGTTGTACAGCCACGTAACCAGCAAGTCCGTCGAACCCGCTCCGTAAAAGTCGGAATTCGAAGGTCCACCGCCAGTCAGCAGGAAAATAACGTTGAAGTTGTTGATGTTGCCGATGAACTGTTGGATCAACGCAGGCATCATGACGAACAAAATTTGCGGGAAAGTGATGTTCCTGAAAATCTGCAGCTTGTTGGCGCCATCGATCCGTGCCGCCTCGATCTGATCAGTCGGCAGGTTTTGGATGATCCCCGTCGAAACCAGCATCGTTGCCGGAATACCGATCCACATATTGACGACGATGACCGTAATTTTTGCCCAAATCGGATCCGTCAAAAACGGAATGGCGGAATCGATCAGGCCCAGGCTCAGCAGCGTTGCGTTGATGGGACCCGCGCCATTCAACAGATTGCGCATCACCAACAGCGAAATGAACTGCGGCACTGCCATTGTGATGACGAAAATCGTGCGCCAAACGCCTTTGAATTTCAGGCCTTTGGTGTTGATCAAAAGCGCGAGCAGGATGCCGAAGAAAAAACAAGTGACCGTTGCAAGCGTAGCCCAGATCAGCGTCCAGCCCAATACAGGGAAGAAGGTGTCTGCCATATTTCCGGAAATGACGTTACCGAAGTTCACCAAGCCGACCCAGGTAAAGAGGTTTTTCGGCGGCAAGTGCGTATGATCATAGTTCGTGAAGGCGATCGAGATCATGTAAAGCAACGGCAGGACCGTGAACAGCAGTACGCCCAACAACGGAATCGTCATCAGGGTAAGGTAGAACCGTTCGTTCAGCAGACTCGCCAAATCATCCATCGTGCTCGGAATCTTTTCATCCGCTGCTTTCAGCTCATGGATATGCCGTGCGCTTTTCAGATTGATGATGTACAAACCAACAAGGAGCACACAAATCACAATGGCAGCAATGCCGAATAATAGCAGTAACATCGAGTTGTCGCCCTCTTGCAGCACTTCAATCCCTAAGCGTTCGTCAAAAACGAGCCCTTGCCCCTGAGTACCCAACGTCGCCAACATGGCCAGCGCGTGCAGTCCGTTGCGGATCAGCCAATAGAAGAAGGCGATCTGCGAAAACAGGAAAATCAAACCCTTTAAGTATTGTTTATTGGCAAGATTGGCAGCTCCCATGACAACAAAGGAAAGTTTTGTTGCGACGTCCCCTTCTTTGAACAATTCCCGAAAGGTCATCTGCTGGCCGTAACTTTTTTTCTTGAACATGGCTTCCCCACTCACTTTCATGATTTAAATAAGAGGGACGAAAGATGCGTGATCTTTCGCCCTCCCTTTTTAATTTTTGTTATTCTTTTTCTTCCTTAGGTTCTGTCACTTTGGATGTGTCTTCGACCAATTTGTCCAGTTTTTCCATGTATTCGGCTTCGGTGATGTTGCCTTTGTATGCATCATTGATGATGGCATCCATTGCTGGCCAGAATGAAACGATTTCCGGAACTTTAGGCATTACGACTGAATGAGTGGATTGGGACATTTCCATGACCGCTTTCGCCACAACATCTTCTTGCACTTCCGCATTTGCCTGAACGACTTTGTTAGATGGGATGACGCCCATTTCCTGGAATTCAGTCATTTGAGAAGTTTCGTTGGACAGGTAGTTAGCCAAAGCCATGGATGCTAAAGGAGCATCTGTCTGTTGGTTTACGGCAAACAATTTGACGCCCAAGAAAGCTTTCATTTGAACTTCGCCGCTGCCGAAATCGACTGTCGGGTAAGCCGCAACGCCCATGTTTTCGCCCAATGCTTTGGTGACATCATTTTTGGACCAAGGACCGGAAAGGAAAGCATCGGAAACGCCTGCTTCCAAGTTGGCCAAAGCTTCAGCACCGGATTGGATCACGCCTGGATTGTTCTTTTGAGCTGCGATCCAGGCAAGTACTTCAGCACCTTTTTCGCTGTTGAAATTGGTTCCGCTTGGATCTTCACCGGTTTCACCGTACAAGTAAAGACCGTTACTCATGAACAGCGGTCCAAAGATATAGTTGGCTCCGGCTTCAGCAAAGTTTGTGCCGATTTTGCCTTTTTCAGACAATGTCGTCCAGCTCTTCACATCGTCTTCAGTAAGTTTCGCTTTGTTATAGTAGAGAACTTGCGATTCAACGCCGTATGGGTAGCCATAAAGCTCATCGTTCCACGTTACGCCTTCAACAGCCGATTCCACGTTGTTTGCTTTTACTTCATCTGCGTATTTTGTGTTCGGGTACAACAGACCCGCTTCAGCCATTTGACCGACCTGGTCATGCGGCATCATGAAAACATCGGCAGCGGCTTTCGGATCTTTCGAGACATCTTTTTTTGCATCCGCTGAGCTTCCTGCTGCCACTTCAACCGTAACTTCAGGGAATTCTTTTTCGAAGTCAGCTACGATTCCTTTGAAGACTTCCACGTGATCCGTGTCCACCCACAATTTAACATCGCCTTCTACGACGACTTCCCCGGATGTGTTCTCAGCCGAACCTGTGTCGCTTGTATCAGCTGTGCCGCCGCATGCACCCAAGATTAAAGCAGATGCCCCCAAGATTAAACCGCTTCCAAAATATTTTTTCCAATTCGTCTTCACTTACTTGTCCCCCTTGAAATGAGTTTCGATTACATGCTTGATTATGCAACCGATTGCTTTAATAGTCAAGCGTTATTTCTCATAAAAAGAAAACGGTTTATTTTTTTGATGAGAAATAACGCTTGTGAAAAGCTTATTTATATAGTTATATCAAGGGTTTTTAACAAAAATATATGCTTCGGAAATAAATTCCCACACCAAAAATAAAATGCAACCGATTGCTAAAAGTTCTTGCAACCGATTATGCGATGTGCCACAATGTGGGAAAACAAAGAATGAAAAGGAGCCGATACTACTATGAACACTTCAGCACTTTACCATCGTCCCGAAAGCGAGTTTGCCTATCTATATGACCCAGAAACGATGCACGTCCGTTTGCGTACCGCTCGCGGAGACGTTAGAGAGATGGGGTTGCTTTACGGGGACCCTTATTTTTTGGACAAAGAGGAGTGGTTCCGCAAACCGCTTCAGATGATCAAAACACTTTCCACCGATCTTTACGATTACTGGTTTGTGCAAGTGAACGCACCTTTAAAACGCTTAGCCTATGCGTTCGCCTTAACAGGCCATGACGGAATCTCCGTCTTCTATGGCGATCACGGTGTTTACCCATTAGAAGAAGAATATTTGCGGATGCCGAATAATTACTTCCGGATGCCCTTCTTCCATGAAGTCGATCGCTACAAAACACCTGAATGGGTCAAAAAAACCATTTGGTATCAGATCTTCCCGGAGCGTTTCGCCAATGGGGATCCTAGCCAACGATCCGGAAGGCACGCTGGCTTGGGGCTCGGAAGACCCGAACAGACAGAACTTCTTCGGCGGCGACCTGCAGGGGGTCATCGACAAGCTTGATTATTTGGAGGATCTGGGAATCAACGGGATTTATTTCTGCCCGATTTTTGAAGCTTCTTCCAACCATAAGTACGACACGATCGATTATCTGAAAATCGATCCGGCTTTCGGCGATGCCGAAACCTTCAAAAAACTCGTGGATGAATGCCACAGGCGCGGCATGAAAGTCATGCTGGACGCCGTCTTCAATCATATCGGTGACTCTTCTCCGCAATGGCAAGACGTGCTTAAAAATGGGGAAGATTCGAAATATGTCGATTGGTTCCACATCAATGAGTTCCCGGCTTCGTACAAACGAGGCGAAAATTTCGAGGATGCTTATGACATCACCTACGATGTCTTTGCCGCTAACCCGCATATGCCGAAACTGAATACGGCCAATCCGGAAGTCCAGGATTATCTGCTGAACATCGCCCGTTACTGGATCGAAGCCTTCGACATCGACGCCTGGCGTTTGGATGTCGCGAACGAAGTCGACCACGCTTTCTGGAAAAAATTCCGGATCATCTGCGATGAAGCCAAAAAAGATTTCTACATTCTCGGCGAAATTTGGCATTCTTCCCAAAACTGGCTGCAGGGCGACGAATTCCACGCCGTCATGAACTATGCCTTCACCGACGCAATCATGGGCTATTTCGTGAAGAATGAACTATCATTGAGTAAAATGGTGTCGGAAATGAACAACCAGCTGATGCTCTATCGCGATCAGACGAACCAGATGCAGTTCAACATTTTGGATTCCCATGACACGCCGCGTCTGTTGACGGAAGCCAACGAGGACAAAGACATCATGAAACAAGCGATGGCCTTTACTTATATTCAGCCTGGGGTCCCTTGCCTGTACTATGGAGATGAAATCGGCTTGACCGGCGGGATGGACCCGGATTGCCGCAAATGCATGGTCTGGGAAGAAGAAAAACAGGACCGCAATCTGCACCGATTCGTGAAAGAACTGAATGGCATCCGCAAAGAGCAGCAAAAGATCCTTTCGGAAGGCACCGTTTATTGGCGGCAAGTGTCCGAAGAATCGGGCGTGATCATTTTGGAGCGCATGCTGGGCGGCGAGGTCATCCGCGGTGCCTTCAATACCGGCGAACACTACGGCACGGGTCGAGCTGATCGGGGAGGCTTTGTTCTGCAAACCTTGCGGACGTGTCGGACGGATCGGTCGAATTGGAACGCAAAGGTTTTGTGTTGATGAAAGAATAACCACTTGCACGTTACGGTGAGCAGTTAGGCAATAGATTTTCTCAAATGAATAAGGGATGAGGTTGCAGCATGGAAAAACATTGGTGGCAAGAGGTTGTCGTTTATCAGATCTATCCGCGGAGCTTCAGGGACAGCAACGGCGACGGCATCGGCGATATCGCCGGCATGACCGAAAAATTGGACTACCTGGAAAAATTGGGGATCGGGGCGATTTGGCTTTCGCCGGTCTACCAGTCGCCGAACGACGACAACGGGTATGACATTTCCGATTACGAAGCCATTCTTGACGAATTCGGCACGATGGAAGAGATGGAGCATTTCATCGCGGAAGCCGACAAGCGCAACATCAAAGTGGTGATGGATCTGGTGGTCAACCATACTTCGGACGAACACGCTTGGTTCGTCGAAGCCAAAAAAGGCAAAGACAATCCGTACCGCGACTATTATGTCTGGGCAGACCCTGCCGCGGACGGCGGCGTGCCGAACGGATTGGGCTCAGCCTTCTCCGGCCCGGCCTGGGAATGGGATGCGGCGAGCGGTCAATATTACTTGCATCTTTTCAGCAAAAAACAGCCGGACCTGAACTGGCAGAACCAAAAGATGCGCCAGGAAATCTACGCGATGATGAACCGCTGGATCGACAAAGGCATCGGCGGCTTCCGCATGGATGTCATCGACCTGATCGGAAAAATCCCCGAAAAGGGAATCACCGGAAACGGCCCGCAGCTGCATGAATTCCTGCAGGAAATGCACCAAGCGACTTTCGGCAACCACGATCTGCTGACCGTCGGCGAAACCTGGGGAGCGACCCCGGAAATCGCCAAATTGTATTCCGCCCCCGAACGCAACGAATTGTCCATGGTTTTCCAATTCGAACATATCGGCCTGGACCAAAAACCGGACGGCGAAAAATGGGATCTGCAGCCGATGCGGGTGGCCGAACTGAAGCGGATTCTGGCGAAATGGCAGACCGAACTCGGGCAGGACGGCTGGAACTCCCTGTTCTGGAACAACCATGATTTGCCGCGGATGCTCTCGCGTTGGGGGAACGACCAGGCGTACCGCGCGGAAAGCGCCAAAATGCTGGCGATTCTGTTGCACATGATGAAAGGCACCCCCTACATCTATCAAGGCGAAGAAATCGGCATGACCAACACGCCGATCACATCCATAGCGGAAGCAAGGGACATCGAAACGATCAATATGTACCGCGAGCGCTTAGCGAAAGGCTATTCCGAGGCGGAGATCCTGGCTTCGATCAACGCGAAAGGCCGCGACAATGCCCGCCGCCCGATGCAATGGGACGCTTCCTCGAACGGCGGCTTCACGGCAGGCACGCCTTGGATCGGCGTGAATGAGAATTATCCGGCCATCAATGCGGAAGCGGCGCTGGCGGATGCGGATTCGATTTTTTATACGTACCAAAAACTGATCCGCTTGCGCAAAGAGCAGCCGATCATGGTTTGGGGCGAATTCGAGCTGGTTGATACGGTCGACGAAGTCATCAGCTATTACCGGGAATATGACGGCGAACGCTGGCTGGTCGTGACCAACTTCTCAGATGCTGCGCAGCCTTTCTCGGTCGATGACGAGATAGTTGAAGTGATCATCCAGAATGACGGGGATGAGATTACCGGTTTGAAGGACCTGCAGCTGAAGCCTTGGCAAGCCTTTGTTGTGAAGGTGAAGACATGAACAGATGGTGGAAAAATGCGGTAGGCTATCAGATTTACCCTCGGAGTTTCCGGGATGCCAACCACGACGGCATCGGCGACCTGCAGGGGATTATCGAAAAACTGCCCTACCTGAAGTCATTGGGCGTGGATTTCATTTGGCTGAATCCAGTCTACGCTTCGCCGAATGTCGATAACGGCTATGACATTTCCGATTACCAGGACATCCATCCCGATTTCGGGACGATGGCCGACTTCGAGGAATTATTGGTCACGGCCCATGCGGCAGGCATCAAAATCATCATGGATCTGGTCGTGAACCATACAAGCGATCAGCATCCTTGGTTCTTGGAAGCGAAAAAAGGCAAAAGCAACCCGTACCGCGATTATTATCTGTGGGCGGATGCCACGGAAAATAAAATGCCGAACGCTTGGAAAAGTTTCTTCGGCGGCTCGACCTGGACTTACGACGGTTCGGGCCAGGCCTACTTCCATGTCTTCGCGCCGGAACAGCCCGATCTTAATTGGAAAAACCCGAAAGTGAGGGAAGAAATCTACCGGATGATCCGCTGGTGGCTGGATTTGGGCATCGACGGCTTCCGTCTGGATGCGATCAGCCATATCCAGAAAGAACCTTGGGATTTCAGAATCACCGACAATCCTTGGGCACCCTTCATGAATGTCTCGGGGATCGAAGTCTATATGCAGGAACTGAAGGAGATTTTTGATGCCTACCCTATCATGACGGTCGGTGAAGCGAGCGGCGTCTCCAGCAAAAAAGCGGTGAATTGGACCAAAGAGGACGGCTATTTGAACATGATCTTCGAGTTGGAACATAACGTGCGCGAAGGTCAGCCGGGCGCGGAGCGGCTCAATCTGTTGGGATTCAAAAAAGTGCTTTCCCGTTGGCAAAAGGACTTGGGGTCGAATGGATGGAACGCCTTATACGTGGAGAATCACGATAATCCGCGGATCGCTTCGATTCTGGGGGATGAATCGCCCAAATCGGCCAAAGCGATTGCGACGATGTATATGTTGCTGAAAGGGACGCCCTTCATCTATCAAGGTCAGGAAATCGGCATGACCAACTTCGCTTTCGAGTCGATGGAACAAGTCGACGCCCAGGATTCGCACAATCTTTACCGCATTCTCTTGGATAGCGGCTCGTCCCCGGAAGAAGCGTTAAGGAACGTCACCCATTGGACGCGGGACCACTCGCGCACGCCGCTGCAGTGGGAAGGCGGCATGTTCGGCGGATTTTCCGAGTTGCTGCCCTGGATGGCAGTGAACAGTAACGCTGAACATTTGAATATCGCCGAGCAGGAAAAAGATGAACAATCCGTTTTGAGTCATTACAAACAATTGATCCGGTTAAGAAAAAATCAGCCCGTATTTTCCGATAGTACCTTCGAACTGATTCTGAAAAATCATCCACAGGTCTTCGCTTATTTGCGAAAATCGGATACAAAACAGGTCCTCGTTCTCACGAACCTTAGCCGGAACCCTTGCCAAATCGATTTGCCGACAAGGGTGTCCAACAAAAAATGGCACTTGTTGCTGACGAATTCGGAACAGCCGGCTATCGAAAAGCGCGTCCGTCTGCAACCTTATGATGCCTGGGTGTTTGAGGAAATTGCTGCGGTGCCCGTTGACCGGAGCTGAGCGATGGAATCGGTGCGCTCCTCCGATGAGGCTGCTTTGGCCGGAGGACAGCGGTAATTTGCGGGCTCTCCTCCTGCGAGCCTGTCCTCATCGGAGCACAGACTTATAATGTGGGACGTCCTCCGGCGTAGCCTCCGTTCGCCGGAGGAAAACAATTGGATACAGCTAAAACAAACAGCGAATGGAAAGCCAATTTTAGGCGGTCCATTCGCTCTTTGTTTTGTTTTTCTGGTTCTTCGACATACATTGCCTTCGCTTCTTTTTTGATGATAAGCGGTGGGAATCCCTTATTCTCATTCTCCCAAAATTTCCCGCAATCGCTGGACAATTTTCGCCATTTCAGTCGGGTTGACGGAACGGACATCAAATTCAATGATGCCGTTATTGGCTTGGTATTCGCGCGTATAGATCGCCGGATTTTGCGTTTTTAACTGTCGGATGACTTCTTTGGCGCTGATTGTCCCAGTCACTTTGACACTGCCCCGATAAATCTCCCGGCCGGCGCTGTCCTGAACAACAGTAGCTTGCAAAGCGGGGATTTGATTGACCGCTTCAATAAATGGCACCAGGCGCGCTTTCATAGATTCTCCGCTTTCGCTGCCGTTAGCCAGATAATCTTCAACGGCTTGGGCAAACCCCAGAATATTGTCTTTGCCGATCTTCATGGCCCGGCCAATCCCCTTGCCTTGGAGTCGCACCCATCCGATTGCGCTTTTTTTCCCGACAACCAGTCCGGCACTCGGGCCTTCAATCGCTTTGGCTCCTGAATAGATCACCAAGTCCGCCCCGGCTGCATAATAGCCGAACAAATCTTCTTCCGCTGCGGCGTCGACGATCACCGGCAATTCGTACTTTCGGGCCACGGCCACCATTTCTTCCACCGTAAGCATGCTCTTTTGCACGGTATGGTGACTTTTAACATAAAGGAGGGCCGCCGTATCCTCGGTAATCAGCATTTCAACGTGTTCCGGGGTGCACATGTTTGCGTATCCCGCTTCAATGACTTTGCCGCCCCCTTGCTGAACCATGACTTCAACCGGCGTACCGTAATCCACATTATGGCCTTTGGGCAAAATGATTTCCCGTTGCATGATCGTTTCTGCATAAGGATGGTAGGCATGAAACAAACTGCCTTTTCCGATGACTCCTGCCACGGATTGGGCGATGCCCGCCGAAGCAGAAGACACAACTTGAGCATCTTCCGCCTTGAGCAGATCAGCCAAATAAGCGCCGACTTTCACCGACAAATCTTCCATCTCAAAAAAGTGTTCTCCCCCATATTGTTGGGCAGCCAGAACAGCTTGCGATACTTTCGAGACACCTAAAATCGTCATCCGACCGGAAGCATTGATGACTTCCTTCAAATCAAACTTCTCATAACTGACCGTCATAGCATTGTCCTCCCATAATTGTAGGGATCCTGGTATATTCGTTGCAGCGGTCGGACTTCCTTCGCCGACCGCTGAAAGCGGGCTGCCATATTCTGATTCCCTGGATAATGTTGTATAACATCATCATACATCAGCCATTCCCTGCTGTACAATCATCTCAGAATATCGCTGGCCGGAGTTGCACGTCTGGATCGATGCCAGCCTCCGGCGAGGATCCCCACACCGGAGGACAGCGGTAACTTGCGGGCCCTTCTCCTGCGAGCCTGTCCTCATCGGAGCACAGACTCAAAATGCGGGCCGTCCTCCGGTGAAGCCTCCGTTCGCCGGAGAAGAACGACGAAAGGCCGCCTCGAAATGAGACAGCCTGTGTTCGTTCCTATCATTTATTGCGCTAAATCTTCTTCTGTATAATATTCCGTATCGATCAGTTCAGCTTTATAGTTTTCTTTATCGACAGAAATCGGGTTTGCCAAATAGGTCGGCACCACTTTAACGCTGTTGTCATAGGTTTCAGTGTCATTTACCGGTACTTCTTCACCCTTGAAAATCGCTTCGATCATCTCGATTGTATTTTTAGCCAAGATACGCGTATCTTTGAATACAGTCTGCGTTTGTTCGCCTGCAATGATCGATTTCACGCCGGCTTGGTCTGCATCTTGTCCTGTGATGACCGGCATCGGTTTGTCTGCGGAGCCGTATCCCACCCCTTTCAAAGAAGAGATAACCCCTAGACTGATCGTATCATTGGGAGACAAGACGGCATCCAATGTTTCATCTGTATAGTTTGCGCTCAACAGATTATCCATCCGTCCTTGTGCAGTCGAGCCGTCCCAACGCAGCGTTGCGATTTGGCTGAATTTTGTTTGACCGGAACGAACAACCAGTTGACCGCTATCAAGGTACTGTTGGAATACGGACATCACACCATCGTAATTGATCAATGCATTATTGTCATCTGGAGATCCACTGAATAATTCAATATTATAAGGGCCTTCACCTTCACTCAAGTTCAGTGCATCTTCGATATAAGAAGCCTGTAGAACGCCAACGCCGAAGTTATCGAATGTGGCATAATAATCCACGTGCTCGGAATTCATCAACAGACGGTCGTAAGCGATGACTTCAATATCCTCGTTCGCAGCTTTTTCCAGAACGTTTGTCAAAGCAGAACCATCGATGGGGGCTATCACCAAAAGATCTACGCCCTTCGTGATCATGTTCTCGATTTGCGCAATCTGATTTTCGACTTTGTCTTCTCCATATTGCAAGTCCGTTTTATACCCCAGCTTCTCCAATTCCGTCACCATGTTGTTACCGTCCGAAATCCATCGTTCCATCGATTTCGTTGGCATCGCAATCCCGACATAACCACTTTCTCCGGTAGAAGCGTTGCCACTTCCGCAAGCTCCCAAGACTACTGCAGATAACAAAGTTGCTGTTGCAAGGATACCTTTTTTCAAACTGAATTTCATTCCAAATTCCTCCACTGCTGATTAATTTCACATCTTGACCACACCCACAAAAATAACGCTTACATTAAATGGATTGTCCGTTTCCTTGGCATCATTTCGCGAATCGTGGCTGGATGGTATGAAACCATTCAGCCACGATTCGTTTCCATGATTCAAACCCAAAATCTTAACGTTGCACACTCAAGCGTCTGCACAAACAGACTGTTATTCTTTCGCCAATGCATGACACAATTCTTTTGTCGCTCCGTACACTTGCGTATACAGTGCATATATTTTTTGGTAGGCTGCAACGTTTTCCGGAATAGGCCGGACGACATCTTTGTAGGAAACAAACACGTCCGCGCAAGCAGTCACTGTCGGGAACCACCCGAGTCCGACCGCAGCCAGCATTGCAGCACCCAAACCAGGTCCCTGTTCAACTTCCAGACAAGTGATTTCGGCATCGAAAACATCTGCTTGAATCTGCAGCCAATCCGGATTTTTGGCGCCCCCACCAACGGAAACAACCCGCTTAAAGGATTTGCCCGCCACTTTTTCCATCAATACTTGCGAATCCTTCAAGGAGAAGGTGATTCCTTCCAGAACCGCTCGCGCAAAATGTTTGATCGTATGATTCGTGTCCATCCCGATGAAACTGCCGCGGATTTTGCTGTCGACATGCGGCGTGCGTTCTCCGACGATATACGGGGTGAACAACAAGCCGGCCGCACCCGGTTTGATCGCATCCATGCCTTCAAGCAGTTCTTCGAACGTGCTGTCCGGCGCGAATGTATCCTTGAACCAGTTGAGGCTGTGGCCCGCCGCCAAAGTGACGCCCATCGAGTAGTAGCCATCCTCAATGGTGTGATTGAACAGATGCAATTTGCCTTGGTAATCCTGCTTAGCCGAATCCTCGAATGCGAGGAACACACCGGATGTTCCGATGCTGGCCATGCCAGTCTCAGCATTCACGATACCTGCGCCAATCGCAGCGCAGGCGTTATCTGCCCCACCCGCAAATATTTTTACTTCCTTTTCAAAGCCGAAGCGGTTCGCCAGTTCCGGCCGCAGGTTTCCGGTCTTGCCCGATGATCCGATCAAATCAGGCAGATAGGTTTCCGGGATGCTGAATTTTTCGAGAACAGCTTTGGACCATTCTTTCTTTTCCACATCCAGAAGCAGCGTGCCGGCTGCATCCGAGTAATCCATATGCATAGTGCCGGTCATCCAATATCCCAGATAATCCTTTGGAAGCAGCATATGTCGCACCTTGTCCCAGATTTCCGGCTCGTTTTCCTGGATCCACAGAATTTTTGGCAAAGTGAATCCTTCCAACGCAATGTTTTTCGTGATTGCAAGCAGTTCTTCACCGAAGGCATCTGTGATTACCTTGCACTGTTTGGTTGTCCTGACGTCATTCCACAGAATCGCATTGCGGAGGACGTTATTCTCTTCATCCAGCACAACCAAACTGTGCATTTGGCCGGAGAAGCTGATTCCCTCCAATTTTTCGGTGAAGTCCGCAACTTCATCCTTCAGCCTGTCCAGTACATACTCGCAGGCCAGGATCCATTGTCCCGGATCCTGCTCGCTGTATCCAGATTTCGGATGGATCAGCGGATACTCTTTTTGGGCGGAAGCTACTGCTTTACCGTGCTCATCCAGCAGCAACCCCTTCAATGAACTTGTTCCCAAGTCTATTCCTAACACATACGCCATAACTTCTGCTCCTCTTCTGTTGCATCCATCAGCCGAACGACTTTGGAATGGATTATACTAGGTAATCGTTCAAGCGGGATTTGACGAATTCAAGATGGCTTGACTCCAATTTGATGTCTCCGTTTTGCATGGAATACTCTGTCAACGATTCTAAAGTTTCTTCGTCAGACAAGATTCTTGCGCCGATACCTTCATTGTAGCTGGCATAGCGTTTGTCTTTCAGATCATCGAAGAAACGTTCCTCTTTCAACTTGGCAGCAGCTTTCAATCCGCGGGCAAAAGTGTCCATCCCGGCGATATGTGCCAATAACAGATCTTCCATCTCGAATGAGGAGCGGCGTACTTTGGAATCGAAGTTGATTCCGCCCGGCGCAATTCCACCGTTTTCAAGGATTTCATACATAGCCAATGTCGTATCATAGATGTTTGTCGGGAATTCGTCTGTATCCCAGCCCAACAGCATGTCGCCTTGGTTGGCATCGATCGATCCCAGCGCATCGTAGCAGCGGGCCACATTCATTTCATGTTCAAATGTATGTCCAGCCAATGTTGCGTGGTTCGCTTCCAGGTTCAGTTTGAAGTCGCCTTCCAGACCGTATTTTTGGATGAAGGCCATTGTTGTTGCCGCATCGAAGTCGTATTGGTGCTTCGACGGCTCCATCGGTTTTGGTTCGATCAGGAACTGTGGTTTATGGCCGATTTTCTCGCCGTAAGCAACTGCCATTTTGAACAAACGCGCGATGTTGTCCTGCTCGAATTTCATGTCCGTATTCAACAAGGATTCATAGCCTTCACGGCCGCCCCAGAAGACGTAGTTCGCGCCGTCCAATTTCTTGCTGATGTCCAAGCCTTTTTTCACTTGTGCTGCCGCATAGGCAAAAACTTCAGCGCTATTAGAGGAAGCAGCTCCGTTCACATAACGTGGGTGGGAGAACATGTTTGCTGTATTCCACAACAGTTTGATACCAGTTTGATCCATTTTTGCTTTGATCAGATCCGTGATTTCATCGATGTTATTGAAAAATTCTTCCAGGGAATTTCCTTCTGGTGCGATATCGACATCGTGGAAGCAGAAGAATTCAACATCAAGTTTTTCCAAAATTTCAAAGAAAGCTTCCACACGGTTTTTTGCGGTTTCCATTGGAGTGGAACCTTCCCATGTGCGGATGTTCGTAGGGCTTCCGAAAGGATCGGAACCGTCCTGCGTCATTGTGTGCCAGTATGCGACACCAAAGCGCAAATGCTCCTTCATCGTTTTGCCCATCACCACTTCTGATGGATTGTAATGGCGGAACGCAAATGGATTCACCGCGGAAGCGCCTTCATATTTAATTTTATTTACTGTTGAAAAATAACTCATTTCTTTTCCTCCTCAAAAATGTTATCTTGTCTTTGGGTTAGTTCGCTCAACTAACTCATGAACATAATATAAACGATTATTTTTTTGTTGTCAAGCGCTTTCAGAAGATATATGATAGATAACGAAGGAAGAAGGAGTGGTTTTATTGATTCATAGCAAATATACAATCCGCGAAAACAATGAGGCGACCATTTTGAATGCCATCATCAGCCAGAAAGAAATTTCCCGCGCTGAATTATCCGTGCTTGCCGGTCTGAATAAGGCTTCGGTATCCTCGATCATTAAGAAACTGTTGGATGACGAGTTGATCCATGAGGACCGGATTGGCGATGCCGCACGAATTGGCGGCCGGAAGCCCATCATGCTCACTTTTAATGGAAAAGCTGCGCTTACCCTTTCCTTGGATGTTGCACCTAATTATGTAGAAGGGCTCATCGCCTACATTGATGGAAAGATCCTTTATGAGTCCGAAATCAGAGGCATCAAAGTTTCTTCCGACAATGTCCTCGCCTATATCACGGAAATGGTTGAAAAATTGACGCAACATGCGGTGGAAACGCCTCACGGCATCACGGGACTCTGCGTTGCGATCCACGGACTCGTCACTCAGGAAGAAATCATCTTTACGCCCAACTATACTTTGCAGAGCAATCTGAAGGCACAATTAGAAGAAATTTATCCCTTTTATGTATATTTGGAAAATGAAGCGAATCTGGCGGCGCTCGGTGAATATACTTTTGGATCCATTTCGGACAGCGTCGTCAGCCTGAGCATCCATACGGGCATCGGAGCCGGAATTGTCGAAAATGGGAAACTGAGGACCGGGAAAAAAGGTATAGCCGGTGAAATTGGCCACAGCATCCTCTACCCCGATGGCCGAAAGTGTCCTTGCGGCAATGACGGTTGCCTCGAACAGTACGCATCCCATCAGGCCATCTACAGCGAATTGGAACAGATGCTTGCGTTGCCTGACCTCAATTCGTCCGTGGTGATCGAACGCTACAAAAAAGGCGATCCTGTTGTCCAAAAAACACTTCGGACCAATGCGCATTATTTGAGCATCGCCGTCAATAACCTGGCGGTGATCTATGAACCCGATCTAGTGGTGATCAACAGCTCCATTTATTCGCAAATCCCTGAGTTGATCAGCATCCTAAAGGGGGATCTCAAAAGTAAATTATCGTGCGATACCAGTGTTGTCAGCAGCTCGCTCAAGCGAAAAGCGACCTTGTTCGGGGGTGTGGCCAAGTCCACGCAGAACTTCCTGAACATCCAGAACCTGAAAATGAATAAAGACTGGTAAAATCAAAACCACCTGTGCTCCCTGCACAGGTGGTTTTGTCTTCTTTGATTGAATTTTTTCCGCTTTTAATAGCCTAATCTTTTCAATTCCTTTTCCAGGCTGTCCGGGACGATCTGGCCGGTCGCTTCGAATTTCGCAATTTGCGCCTCCATCTTATCCACTTGCTCTTGGGCTGCTTGGATGATTTCCTCGGCATGCTCCAACGGAATCACGACGACCCCATTACGATCCCCGACGATGATGTCCCCGGGGCGCACCGACACGCCGCCACAGGAAATCGGTACATTGACTTCCCCCTTCGCGCCCCTAGTGCTTCTGCCGCAGGTGTTCGCCCGGGCATAAATCGGGAAGCCGAGTGCTTCATTTTCTTCGATATCGCGGAAGGCACCGTCGATTACGACACCGGCTAAACCAATCGCCTTGGCCACCCGGCTGCGGTTATCGCCCCAAACGCCATTATTGCAGCTGCCTTTCGCATCGATGACGATGATGTCACCCGGTTGCGCTACCTCCAAAGCTTTCGGCACAATCAGGCTGTCGCCGAGCAGCAACTGCAGCGTGACAGCAGGCCCGATAATTTTTTGCGTCGTCACCATTGGCTTGATCTGGTAATCCATTGCGCGGAAGACGTCCATCCCGTCGCACAGTTCCGGCACGGTGAATTTGTTCAGTCTTTCCAGCAGGTCCGGTGTCGGTCTGGGGATGTCCTTGTAGATTCTGAAGCCCATTCTTTGCTTGTTTTCGCTCATGTTCATGCCTCCATTTTTTTGATTTTTCCCAAAAAAGAATATTGTTGACTCAACCATATCAGAATAGACGTTTTTTTGTATATATGATAGAGACATGAAAACCAAAGGAAAAACACTTTTCCGACAAATCAGACAGACGAAACAAGAATCTGTTGGACCGTGCGCAATTAGATTGTCGGATTTTAACTCCTTCACCGGCGGACGCAGAAGAAGCTGCCTCACTCTGGAGGCAGCTTCTTCGTTCTCTACTTTTTAAACAAGTACTTCCTCTTTTTTGACTGCATTCATAACGCTGGCGGCTACGATGTCCGCTACGCCCGGAGTGAAGACATCCGGCATGATGTAGTCGACGTTCAGTTCCTCATCGCTGACGATGCTGGCGATGCCGCGCGCTGCAGCAAGCTGCATTTCGATCGTGATGTCTTTGGCACGGGCATCCAAGGCTCCGCGGAAGATTCCCGGGAATGCGAGCACATTGTTGATCTGGTTCGGGAAGTCGCTGCGGCCGGTGCCGACGATATACGCGCCGCCTGCTTTTGCTTCATCCGGGAAGATTTCCGGTGTCGGGTTCGCCATCGCGAAGATGACCGGTTTTTCGTTCATGGTTGCGATCCATTCCTTCTTCAGGACGCCTGGCGCGGATACGCCGACGAATACGTCCATTCCGACAACTGCATCCTCCAAAGTTCCGGTTCTGAAACTGCGGTTCGTAACTTTTGAGATTTCTACATGGCGTTCGGCCAATTCAGGATCGGTTTCGGAAATGATGCCGGTGCGGTCCACGACCATCAGGTTCTTGATGCCAGCGGAAAGGAACATTTGGCTGATGGCGATCCCTGCAGCACCGCCGCCATTGACGACCACTTGAATCTCATCGATTTTTTTGCCTGTCAGGCGCAAGGAATTGTAAAGGGCAGCCAGAACAATAATCGCGGTCCCGTGTTGGTCATCATGGAAGACCGGAATGTCCAACATCTCTTTCAAGCGGCGTTCGATTTCGAAGCAGCGAGGCGCGCTGATGTCTTCCAGGTTGATCCCGCCGAAAGAAGGTGCGATGGCAGCAACGTGCGAGATGATTTCTTCAACATCCTGCGTATTCAAGGAAATAGGAACGGCATCCACATTCCCGAAGCGTTTGAACAAGGCCGCTTTGCCTTCCATAACCGGAATGGCTGCTTCCGGTCCGATATTGCCCAAGCCCAGGACAGCCGATCCATCCGTTACGACGGCAACCAGATTCTTTTTAGTGGTATAAGTATAGACGGATTCTTTGTTGTTCGCGATTTCCATGCAGACAGCTGCGACGCCCGGTGTATAGGCGATGCTCAGATCTTCCATTGTTTCGATCGGCACTTTTGAGATGACCTCCAATTTACCGCCGAATTTTTTGCTGATAGCCAATGCTTTTTCATTTACATTTGTCATAATGAACACTCTCTCTTTCTTCTCGTTTTAGTTTTTTTATGTTGTTAGAATAGGAAACGCAACAAGGATGTCATGGAAATGACGGTGATGGCTCCACCCAAACGTGTGGCTACTTGGGCAAATGGCATCAGGTTCATACGGTTGGAAGCAGATAGGATGGCGACATCCCCAGTTCCGCCCATGCCGCTTTGGCAAGCCGTTACGATGGCTGCTTCGATCGGGTTCATGTTCATTTTTCCACCGACGAAGAAACCGGTCAGGACAACGGTCAATACGACTGAGATCACGACCACGAAATACTGCCAAGAAAGCATGCCGACGACGTCTTTAAGCGGGATGTACAGTAAGCCCAAGCCGACCATCAACGGGAAAGTGAAGTTACCGGAAACGAATTTGTACAATTGTTTTGAGCCTTTTTCAACATCTTTAGGCAATAGGCTCAAGTATTTGATGCTTGCAGCGATCAGGATCATCAGGACTGGTCCCGGGAAGCCCGTAAGTCTTTCCAAAAGTCCGCCTGCGATGAAGAGTGTGCAGGCCGTCAACACGCCGGCGCCCATCAATTTGATGTCCAGCGGGCTCTTGTCTTCCTGCATGGCATCAGCCATATCGTCGTCGCCGCCGAATTTGATCAATTGGCCCTTGCCACTTTTCTCAGGATATTTTTCGCCTAGGCGATTCAAAATACCGGAGCAGATGATTGCGAAGAAGTTTCCGATGATGGTTGCTGGAATCAGTTGACCAACCAATTCCCCACTCGGGATACCGGTGATGGCGCTGTAGCCTAATGATAACGGCAGGATGCCTTCGCCGATTCCGCCGGCGATGATCGGTGTCACGATGTAGAAGAGCGTATGCTCAAAACCCAATCCCAACAAAGTTCCTACTGAAGTTCCGACGATCAAGGCAGCGATCATCGCCACCGCCATCGGGATGATCATCCGGATCAAGCCTTGCACCAGAATCTTGCGGTGCATCCCCAGAATGCTTCCGCAGACAAGACAGGCGATGTAGAAATACAGGAAGTTCGCTTCCCTCATCAGCATGTTCGCTGCATCCAGCGTATTTTGGTTGAATACATTCATGAATACCATGATTGATGGCACCATCAGCGACAGGATGGCCGATCCCCCGAAATTCTTCAATCCCGGGATGCTTGCGCCGATCCCTCCAAGAAGCCACCCCAAACTCAAGATGACTGCGAAACCACCCAGCATGTTGACGGGCAATTCGCCCAGATACGCAGAAGCTATTATAATGGCTGACATCACGAGATAAGTCGGCAATGGAATCGCGCCTACCTTCGCATTTTTAAATCTGTCGAAAACCGTCAACTCGGAAATGCCCGGGAGCTGTTCAAGCTCCAATTCTTTTGTCGTGTCTCTCACTTTCCTTCTCCTCCTTTTGATTAACCGCAATCTTGAAGCGCTTTCTTTAACCTGTTTTCATTATGCTACCGCTTACAGAATTAAAATAGATTATTTAATTAATTTAAGCGTTATTCAATTAATTAAATTGAGAACGCCTACTTTTCATTTGGTATAATGGCTGTGTAATAGGAAGGGAACATGGATGAATGATCAAACTGAAGCAAAAATGGAAAAACCAGCGCTTATGGGTGAAGCTCACCTTCATGGTATTGGTCACGGTGGCTCTGACTGTCAGCGTCCTCTACCTCTCGCTGACGAACCGCATCTATGAAGCGACGCAGACGCAGGAAGAGGAACAGCTCCTGTCCATCGCCGAAATCGTGGCCGCGCAGCCGTTGGTGATCCAAACGCTGAGCGATGGCGCCACCAATCCGGAAGTGCAAACCTACGCCAATCAGATAACCGAAACCTATCAGCTGGACTTCGTTGTGGTCATGACGATGGACCGCATCCGCCTGACCCATCCCGATCCGGAAAAGATCAATGCCCCTTTCCAGGGCGGCGATGAAGAAGCCGCACTTTCGGGACAGGAGACGACTTCGATTGCGCAAGGCACGCTGGGCCAATCGCTGCGCGCCTTCGTCCCTGTCTTCAATGCGGAAAACGTGGAAATCGGCGTCGTCGCGATCGGCATCAAGACGACAACGCTCGCTTCGATCGCCAAGAAAACGATGCAGCCATTTACCGTAAGCTTTGCCGTCAGCCTCTTGTTCGGCATCGCCGCCGCGATATTCACGGCATTCCAGCTAAAAAACCAAATGTACAATTTGGAACCGATCGAAATAGCCCGATTATTGGAAGAACGCAATGCAATGCTGGAGAACACGAAAGACGCCATCCTCGTCACCGACAAGGACAACCGTGTCGTCCTCTCCAATCTGGAGGCAAAAAAACTGTTCCAACGGGACGAGTTGGACGGGGCCATCGTCGGCCTGCCCATCCAATCGCTTTTGCCTGTAGCGCAGGACTTGAAGCTGTTGGCCGGGCAAAACAAAACGACCGATCGGATCTATCATCAGGACGGCGTGGACTACTTGCTTTCGACAGCCCCGATCACCGTCGCCAAGAAAGTCATCGGCCAGATCATCCTGATGCGCGATGCCACGGAGCTCTATCTGCTGACCGATCAGCTGTTCAACGCGGCCACCTACACCACCACCCTGCAGACGCAATCGCATGACTTTTTGAATAAGCTGCATGTCATCTACGGTTTGGCGGATCTGGAGGAATACGAGGAATTGAACGACTACCTAGGCAAAATCCTCGAACCGGAGCAGGAATTTTCGCATCGCATGATTTTCCTGGTCAAAAATCCGGTCATCGCCGGCTTCCTGATCGGCGAGCGCAGCAAATTCACGGAGCAGAACTATCCGTTCATGATCGAAGTCTACCCGGATGTGCCGCCGACCACCGACCATACGGCTGTCCAATGCTGGATCAACATCATCCGTTTCCTGGATCAATTCATTTTGGAAAACAGATTGGCGGATGATCTGCAGATCCATTTCGGCTTCTGGAACGACCGTTTGGAGACTGTTTACGAATTGCAGCTGGAGCCCGCCATGAAAGAGCGGCTGACGGAAGAACTGCATGCGCCGGTCATTTCCCAACTGCTGAAAAGAGTGGACGGACAACTGGAAATCGAAAGCAATGAGCGCCGGATCAAGATTTCTCTGAAGACGGCGTACCGAAAGGAAGGTAACTGATGGTCTATCACGTATTGATTGTGGAGGACGATCCGATGGTATTGTCCATCAATCGTCGTTATCTGGAGAAAATACCCGGCTTTATCGTATCCGGGACTTGCGGCAGCTTTGACGAGGCCATCCGTTTGACCAGCAAGCATACCTATGACCTGCTTTTGGTCGACGTCAACATCCAGGGCAAAAGCGGATTGGATTTGATCCGGGCACTGCGGAAAAGGGATTACCCGGCCGAGCTGATCATGATCACAGCGGCCGGCGAACAGGAAGCGATCCGAATCGGCCTGCAGTGCGGCATCGTCGACTACATCCTCAAACCGTTCCAGTTCAAACGCTTCGAAAAGAGCATAGAGGCTTTCGTGCAGCGCCAGGAGCTGCTGCATTCCCGCAATCCGGTCACACAAAAGCAATTGGACCAGCTCCACTCGCTGGATAAGCAACCGGATGAGAAGGACGACGAGGCCATCGACAAGGGGCTGACCCCTTCGACGCTGGCCATGATCATGGCTTGCATCGACCAACAGAAAGGCGATTTCACCGTAAACGACATCACCAGTCTTGCGAATCTTTCCCATGTGTCGGTCCGCAAGTATCTGCGCTATCTGGAGGACAAACAGGTCATCGAAATGAGGCTGGAATACGGAACGGTCGGAAGACCGACCGCGTTTTACCGGAAAAAATAAGAGCGGCAGCTTCATCAGAGTTGGCGATCAGGTTTTAGTCGTCATCTCCGATGAGCAGATCCTCGCAGGAGTTGACGACCGGATTTCGTCCGGCATCTCCGATGAGCAGAGTCTTCGCCGGAGATGGCGATCAGATTTCGTCCGGCTCCTCCGGGGAACAGGCCCTCGCAGGAGATGACAACCCCGGCAGCGGGCACACCACAAAAAATAGCAGCAGCGAGGCAAAAAATGCCTCGCTGCTGCTATTTTTGTGTCTTATGCAATTTCCGCTTGCGTCAGCAAGCGAACCAATTGGCCCTTAGATGGACAAATCTTCTCCGTTGCTGGCGATGACTTGTTTGTACCAGTCGAAGGATTTTTTCTTCGTACGTTTCAGCGTGCCGTTGCCTTCGTTGTCGCGGTCGACGTAGATGAAACCGTAACGTTTCTTCATTTCGCCTGTTCCCGCGCTGACAAGGTCGATACAGCCCCAGCTGGTGTAACCCAACAGATCGACGCCATCCAAGTTCACGGCATCTTTCATGGCTTCGATATGCGCCGCCATGTAGGCGATGCGGTAATCGTCTTCGACATAGCCGTTTTCGTCCGGCACATCGACAGCTCCCAAACCATTTTCAACGATGAACAATGGTTTTTGGTAGCGATCGTACATCGCATTCATCGTGATGCGCAGTCCCAATGGATCGATCTGCCAGCCCCATTCGCTCGCATCCAAATAAGGATTTTTGACGGATTCAAAAATGTTGCCGCCTGTTTTTGCGTTCACTTCAGGATCAGCAGAAGCTACGCGTGAAGAATAATAGGAGAAGGAAATGAAATCGACTGTGTTTGCTTTCAGGATTTCTTTGTCGCCTTCCTCCATCTCGATTTTGATGCCTTCGCGCTCCAATTTTTTCAGTGCGTAAGCAGGGTATTCGCCGCGTGATTGCACATCGATGAAGAAGTAGTTTTCACGGTCTTCTTCTTGCGCTTTGAATACGTCTTTAGGGTCGCAAGTATATGGATAGTAGTTCCCAGCCGCCAACATACAGCCCACTTGGTTTTCAGGATCCACTTCATGCGCGATGCGGGTAGCGATTGCGCTGGCCATCAACTCGTGATGCGCAGATTGGAATTTGACTTGTTCTTCGTTTTCGCCTTCTTCGAAGTACAGACCGGCACCCATGAATGGTGCGTGCAAAATCATGTTGATTTCATTGAAAGTCAACCAATATTTAACAAGACCTTTGTAGCGGTTGAAAATGGCATGGCATAGATTCTCATAGAATCCGACCATTTTGCGGTTGCGCCAGCCGCCGTACTCTGTGATCAAGTGCATCGGGCAATCGAAATGCGTGATTGTCACTAATGGCTCGATTCCGTATTTATGGCACTCTTTGAATAAGTCTTCGTAGAATTTCAGACCTTCTTCATTCGGCTCTTGCTCGTCGCCGTTAGGGAAGATGCGTGTCCACGCGATTGATAAACGGTATGTTTTGAAGCCCATTTCGCCGAATAATGCGATGTCTTCTTTATAGCGGTGGTACATGTCGATGGCTTCCAACGCAGGATAGAAATGCTCATCGTCAAAATCGAACATTTTCATTTTGCCTGTGATGACGGCCCCTCTGTCCTTGCCGACGGGAACAACGTCAACGTTGGCCAAACCACGTCCGCCTGCGTTGTATCCACCTTCACATTGATTGGCAGCAGTAGCGCCGCCCCATAAAAAGTCTTCTCTTAAAGCCATTTGCCATCCTCCTCGATCTTTTATACATAAAAATTGAATACACTGTTAATTGCCTTCGCTTGCGCAAAAGCTTTCCGTAACCGCTACCATTCATTTGAATCTTTCCGGTATCGGTTACATTAATAATACTAACACTTTTGGATGGACAATGTAAATATTGTTAGACAAGAAGTCGAATTATTGTGGACTCACAGTCAAAATAGAGGCGAGGTTGTCTTTCTCTGGAGAGCATAGGGCCTTTTCCTCCGGTGAGCGCCCCCTCTGCCGGAGGAGGAATTCCAAAAAGATCATCACCTTCGACCACGGCGGCTTCGCCGGAGGACAGACGCCCGCAAGACGTCCAACTCCGGCCAGCAACCGCTCACCGGAGTTGAGCAACTCGGTTCAAGTTGGTATTCCCGAATGTTCGAAGCACATCCACATCCCCAAACAAAAAGACGCCCCTGTTAAAAGCGCCTTACCCGTCTTATCAGTCCGGCGGGCCGATCAGATTGGCAATCATAAACCCCACGATGGCGATAAAAAAGAACAGGCCGGGCAGTATCAATAGGAACACCAGAAGCGAGCGCTCATGATCCTTCTTTACGGCCAGGATTCCCATCAGCGAAGCAAGTATCGCAGCCGTAAAAGCAAGATAGATCACGCTCCCCAACAAGGGGCTGTTGATCGGATTGGGATATTCGATGGTATTTACTGTCGCGTTGGAAATCCGGTTCCCTGCAATCCCCAGCACAAGGAAGGCAGCAAACAAACCCACGGACCATTTGCCTTTGGAAGTTTGCGGAAGAAATCGATTCTTCATACTGTTTTCCCTCTTTTCTGTACCAGAACAGACGCACATTACAATTGTGTTATCAGATAGTTTCCTCAACTCGATTATACGCCCATCCGAGCGGCTGTACAATTTTTCCAAACGTACAAAAACCATATCGGATGGCATGTCGCGCCACACGATATGGTTCTCGTGATTATTTTGATGCAGTCTGCAGTTCAGTGTACAGGCTGGCTCCGTTCGTTTCGATGACATCCTTGTACCAATGGAACGACTTTTTCTTGTAGCGGTCGTAGGTTCCGTTGCCGAGATCGTCGGCATCCACGTAGATGAAGCCGTAGCGTTTCGTCATCTGGGAAGTCGAAGCGCTGACGATGTCGATGCAGCCCCAGCTTGTGTACCCCATCAGCTCGACGCCGTCCTTGATCGCCAAGTTCATCTGTTCGAAATGATCGCGGAAATAAGCGATCCGATAATCATCCTCGACCGTTCCGTCTGCGGTCAGCACATCGGTCGAGCCAATGCCGTTCTCGACGACGAACAGCGGAATGCGGTACGTGTCATAGAGGTCGATCAGGGAAATGCGCAACCCGACAGGATCGACTTGCCAGCCCCACTCGGAGGTGTTCAGATAAGGATTCTTCACGCCGGTCATCAGGTTACCGCCGACTTTTTCGCGCTGGGACGCGTTTTTCGATACGACCATCGACATGTAGTAGCTGAAGGAAAGGAAGTCGACAGTGTAATCTTTCAACAGCTGCAGGTCCTCTTCAGTCCTATCGATCTTGAAGCCGTTCTCTTCGAAGTAGTTCAATACATGCTTAGGATATTCCCCGAAAATCTGCACATCCGCATAGAAATGGTTGTCGCGGTTGGCTTTTTGCGCCATCAGCACCTCATCCGGATCGCAAGTCTCCGCATAGGTCATCGTCTTCGTCAGCATCGCGCCCATCTGCGCACCCGGAATGATTTCGCGCAACAGCTTGGTCGCTTGCGCACTGGCCACGAACTGGTGATGCAACGCTTGGTAGATGGCTTCTTCAGCGGCTTTTTTGTCGGCATATTTTTCTTCGACCACACCGACCGTCGTGAACGGGTGGCGGAAGACGCTGTCGATTTCGTTGAAGGAGAGCCAGTAGGTCACCAGATCCTTGTACTCACGGAAGACCGTCTCGCTGAATTTGGTGAAGAAACCGACGACTTCACGCGAAACCCAGCCATCGTAGTTTTCCACCAGATAGAGCGGCATTTCATAATGCGACAGTGTCACCAACGGCTCGATGTTGTGCGCCCGCAGCGTTTCCAGCAGATCGCGGTAATAGTCCAGGCCTTTCTGGTTCGGCTCCGCTTCGTTTCCGTTAGGGAAAATCCGCGTCCAGGCGATCGAAACGCGCAGCACCTTGAAGCCCATTTCAGCGAACAAGGCAATATCTTCCTTGTAGCGGTGGAAGAAGTCGATGCCCCTTCTTTTCGGATAATAAACGACATCATCGGTCTCCTTCGCGATGGCGATGTCCTCCAAGGAAACGTGCCATTGCGATTTGTAGTCTTCGACCGAGATGCTCGGTTTGAAACGGGCGACATCGGCTACCGACATGCCCTTTCCGTCCACGTTCCAGGCACCTTCCGCCTGGTTGGCGGCGATGGCGCCGCCCCAGAGAAAATCTTTCGGATAGTAACTTTTCATTTTTATGTCCCCTTTTCTGTTTTGGTAATGCTCTGCTTAGATTTTTTCTGTGGCAATTTGGCTTTCAGTTTCGGTTTCCGTTTCCTCTGCCGCAACAGTCGCTTTATTGGCAGCCAAAACGAATGGCATGTACATCACGACGCCCAAGGCCATGATCAGCAGCTGAACGATGACGCCGTTGATGCCATAGCCAAGGAAGGCGCCTACGCCAAGCGGAAGGCCGAACGGCACATCCACCGTATTCGGTTGCAGGAAGCCGATCTGGTTAAAGAACAGCGCGATTGCCGTGCCGATGCTGGAGGCGAAGACGAAAGGAATCGCAAAAACCGGGTTCAATACTAAAGGCAGACCGAAAACGACAGGTTCGCTGATCCCGAACAAACCGGGCATGAAGGACACTTTAGCGACAGCCTTGTGGTCATCACGCTTGGAAGCGATCAGGATGGCGATCAACAGCGACAACGTCAACCCGGCTCCGCCAGGAACGATGAAGGACATCCAGAATCCCATTGTGACAGGATTCGTTGCTGGCTCACCGGCTTGGACGGCTGCAATGTTGTTAGCCAAAGCTGCGATCAATAACGGATTGCGGATCGGCGAAATAATCAAACCGCCGTGGATGCCCACCAACCAGAAGATTTGGCTGACAATAACCAGCAGCATGATGCCGCCTGGGCTTTGGACCAATCTTTCCAGCGGTGCCTGCACAATTTTGTAGATAAATTCATTCATGTACATGCCAGTGGCGTTCAGGAACAATTGAGCTGCAAGTGCCACGATGATCAACGTCACGAAAATCGGCAACAGCACGTTGAAGGAAGCGACAATTCCGCCCGGCACGCTCGGCGGCATTTTGATGCGCAAAGCATTCACATTGGATAATTTTGTGAACAGTTCGACGACCAGGATCGTCAAAATCATCCCGATGAACAAGCCAGAAGCGTTTGTGCTGGTAGCCGGCAACCCTTTGACAACCTGCTGCACGCCATCGACTGTCGTAGTGAAGAATTGCGGAACCACAATGACGTAAGCGATCAATGCAACCGCGCTTGTGATCAACGGATTCGTATTATTGCTTTTTGCAAGATTTGAGGCTAAAAATAAAGGAATGAGCAGGGACATGATGTCCATCGTCGCGAAATTGATCGTGCTGAACGCCGGTGCCAATGCGGTCAAGAAACTGAACGGCGCGAACTGGGCAAGTCCGGTCGTCGGGCTGGTCAACAACACGTTGAACAGCAACGCGAACGAGCCGATGATGATGAAAGGCATGTAGGCGGTGAATGCATCCTTGATGGCGCGGAGATATTTGTTCCCCTCGACCTTTTCGGCGACGACATCGATCCCTGAGCTAAGTTTGTCCATGAAACTCATTTATAATTCCTCCTTCAACTGTTTCAAGCTGTCTTGCTTATGATCAACCTGTCCTATTCGAACAGGCTTTCTCCGTTTGTTGCGATGACTTCCTGGTACCAATAGAAGCTGTCCTTCTTGAGACGCTTCAGCGAACCGTTGCCTGCATTGTCCTTGTCGACGTAGACGAAGCCGTAGCGCTTCTTCATCTCGCCGGTGCCGGCGCTGACGATATCGATCGGTCCCCAATAGGTGTAGCCCATGATCGGAACCCCGTCCTTCAATGCCTCGGCCATTTCGACCAGATGTTTCTGGGTGTAATCGATGCGGTAGTCGTCATGGATTTTGTTGTCCTCCGTCACCTCGTCATTGCTGCCCATGCCGTTCTCCACGATGAATAATGGCTTTTGATAACGGTCGTAGAGCTCGTTGCAGACGTAACGCAGCCCCAACGGATCGATCTGCCAACCCCAAGGCGTTTCGTCCAAATACGGATTCTTCTCGCCGATGATGCCGCCTGTGTTGCCCAAAATCTTCATGCCGTCTTTGTAGGTCGTGCTGCGGTAATAGCTGAAGCCAAGGTAATCGCTCGGATAAGCGGCGATTTCCGCCAGATCGTTTTCGTCCATCTCAAGCTGGATGCCGTACTCCTCAAAAATGCGATCGGCATAGGACGGGTATTTCCCTCTCAGCATCACATCGCTGAAGAACAACGAACGTCTTCGCAACGACATCGCCCCGAAGATGTCCTCGGGTTTGCAGGTGTTCGGGTAGACCGCGCTCAAGGAAAGCATGCAGCCGATCTGGGCTTCCGGCATGATTTCGTGACAAAGCTTGTTGACCCGGGCGCTGGCGACGAACATGTTGTGGGAAGCCTGATAGATGACGCGCAGTTTCTCGTTTTCGTCCGTCTCATCCAAAATCACGGCGCCTGCCGCAAACGGAATCGTGTGCATGTTGTTGATTTCGTTGAAGGTCATCCAATACGTTACCTTGTCCTTGTAGCGTTCGAACACGGTCCGGCAATATTTCTCGAACAGGCCGATCAGCTCGCGGCTTTCCCAACCGTTGTATTTCTGAACCAAGGCATAAGGCGTTTCGTAATGCGACAAAGTCACAACCGGCTCCATGCCGCGCTTCAGCATCTCCGCAAACAAGTCATCATAGAACTGCAGCCCTTTTTCGTTCGGTTCCGCTTCTTCGCCTGTCGGAAAGATGCGCGCCCAGGAAATCGATGTCCGGAAAGCCTTGAAGCCCATTTCTTCCATATACTGCAGGTCTTCCTGATAACGGTGGTAAAAATCGATTGCTTCATGGCTCGGATAAAATTTATCCGGATCGATTGCCTCATCGGGTTGCGACAGCACGCCATTCGTCAACACATCGGAGATGGCCAAGCCCTTGCCATCCTCCAGATAGGCGCCTTCCGCTTGATTCGCGGCGATCGCCCCGCCCCACAAAAATCCTTTTGGAAATCTACTCATTTTTTTCCTCCTCTAATCGATTCGTTAATGCTATGATAACCATTAAGAGAACCCGCGTATATACTTCCGGACGGATTCGGAAAGCGGTTACATAATTTGTTTACATCCTGCCGTTTGCTTGTAACGGCATTACGGATTACATGATATCGAATGAGGTGAATGGAAAAATGGATTTGCAGACGAAGCTTGCTTCGGAATCCTTTTCCGGGACGGAAAAGGCAGTAGTGGAATATTTCATCAATCATTTTGACAGCGTCGTCGACATGACGACTTTACAAGTGGCCAAGCACACCTTCACATCGAACGCCACTGTCGTCCGGGTCTGCCAGAAGCTCGGTTACAAAGGCTTCAATGATTTCAAACTGAAATACTTGACGGAACAGAAGTCGGACTTCCACGTCAGCCGAAAAATTGGATGCCAACTTCCCGATCCAAAGCGGCGACAAAGTGCAGACGATCGCGACTAATATTGCGGCTTTGAAGGAAGCCGCCATCGAAGAGACCAAGAGCCTGCTGGATTACGCACACTTGCAGGAGGTCATCGCGCTCTTGGAGTCGGCCGAAACGATCAATGTCTACTGCTCCCATTCGACAATCGCCCATGCCAAGGAGTTCCAATACCATTGCATGCGCATCGGCAAGCGCGTGATCGTCGCCAGCGGTCCGGGCGAACAGGACTATTACGCCAGCCGTTCCTCCGAGGAAAATGTGGCGATTCTGCTGTCCTATACCGGCGAAACCCATGAAACGATCGGCGATGCCAAACTGTGCCGCTACGGTGGAACGAAGACGATTTCGATCACGTCATTCGGCCAGAACAGCCTCAGTGAAGCCTGCGACTACAGTTTCTTCATCCCGCCTTGGGAAAAGTATTATTCAAAAATCGGCCAATTCGCTTCTTCCGCCGGTTTCAGCTATATCCTTGATCTTTTCTACAGCGGCATCTTCGAAAAGGACTACTTGGCCAACTACGAATACATGCTGGAGCACACCGGCCGGTTGAGCATGGTTCAGATCAACAAGAAGATGAGCGATATTTAGTGAGAGCCAGTGGTTTTTGTTTTGTTTAATTTTTGGTGTGACTTATACTGAAGGTGTAAAATCGTCTTTGTTTTTTCTTCAAGCATCCAATCCGTTCATTTGTATGGTGGTATTTGGAGTGAATAAAGGAGGAACCGACAATGGGAAAATTTTCTAGTTTCGTCAAAGGGCTTGTGATCGGCGGAGGAATCGCCCTGCTGCTGTCACCAAAGCCAGGAAAAGATATCCGCAAAGATTTGGCAGACAAAGCCGATGAAGCGTTGGACAAGGTGATGGACTACGCCGATCAGGCCACAGAAACCGCCAAAGAAACTGCGAAAGACGCCGTCGAGCAAGTCAAAGAAAAGGCCCAGGAAACGACCGACACAGTGAAGCAAAAATTCGCCGCGAAAGCTCCTGAAGCTGAGGAAAAATTCGATGCCGAAACGGAAGCGCCCGTGACCGAAGTGGACGAACTCGATCCGATCGAGGAAGCACTGAAGACATTGTGAGTGTAAGGAAATGCAGTTGGATATAACAATTCTAGATTAAAAAAGGTCCCAACCACCGTATTTACGATGATTGGGACCTTTTCTTATTGGAATTACTTTTCAACAAAATCTTGCATCAATTCTAAAACAACTTCCTTAACACTCTGAATCTTCTTAATCGGCGTGATACCTGTCCCCACAGAAACATAGCCTTCTTCAGTATCCCCTTCCAGCATCCCGACTTTCATATTTCTAGTCCCGTTCATCTTCTGGGCAATCGCTTCTCTGCTTGCTCCTTGCTGATCCATTTCCACTAGTTTTTCAGCCAATTTTCCTGGTAGGGAACGGTAATAAGATGGTACTGTCCTGAACAACAGCAAGTCTTCCGCAGTGGAGTCAACAATCAATTGCTTAACATTTTCTGCTGCTGGACTTTCGGTAACTGGAATGAAGCGACTACCGGCAAAAACCCCTTCTGCTCCAAGCGCGAAGGCGGCCCGCACTCCGCGAACATCTGCGATTCCGCCAGCAGCCATTATCGGCATATCCTGAACTGCATCCACAATCATTGGCACTACGGTGAATGTACCGATGACTCTGTCCGGCACTGTTCCGCCTTCATCAAATCCTGTGGCCACGTAAATGTCAGCCCCCATTTTTTCAGCTGCTTGTGCATCCGCAATGGATGGCGTTTGTGGTCTGAAAATAATTTTAATGTCGTGTTCTTTTAACTGCTTGAAGATATTTTCATCCAAAATACCATTGATTAAGACGGCTTTAACACCTTCGTCAATCACAATTTGTAAGATGGGTGATGTGAAGGATAAATCATAATCAACAATTAACGTAACCGCAAATGGTTTATCCGTTAACTCCTTCGTCTTTTTGATTTCTCGTCTCATTCGTTCTGCAGTTTCCTCTATAGATGTAGTCACAGTTGTCTGTCCCGCATTCGGACCTAAAATCCCTAACCCGCCAGCATTGCTGACAGCAGCCACCAATTCCGCATTGGTAAGCCATGCCATTGGTCCTTGAATGATGGGATACTTAATCCCTAAGATGCTTTCTACTCTTCCTTGACTCATACCCAGTAATTCTGTGATGCGATTATTCATTATCCATTTCTCCCTTTGCATGTTATAATTTAATTAGCTTGCTAACTATAAACCCAAAAGCCCACCATCCTATTGCATGCCGAAATGGTTTATTTTGGTTTGTTGGTACAATCATAAGGGTATTGGATGCAGTTGTGAAGTGGGCAATATAAATGAACCTAGTACATTTATTTGTACTATAGACTGGGAGCGGATAGAATGAGAGTTTGTATGGATGGATTTCAAAGAGAATTTATAGATGAGCAACAAGATATGTACGCGATAGCATTTTCTCAAAACATTTTATCAGGACGATGGAAATATTTCATTCTCTGGTATTTGAAGGCCGAAAAACGTCGTTATTCCGAAATTAAAAATTACCTGCAGGATCTTTCGCAAGGCTCCCTCACTAAGCAATTAAGGGAATTAGAGCATGATGGCGTCATTAAACGTGATGTTTATCCAGTAGTGCCCCCAAAAGTGGAATATTCCCTTACGGAAAAAGGGAAAGCTTTAATTCCTGTCCTGGATATGATGGAAATTTTTGGTAAAGAGTACGGTGTCCAGAAAGTGAATACACACCTTTAGCATGAGCGTGGAGCCTTATGCTTAGCTAACTAACTAATATTAGGAGGGATTTCTGCATGTTAAACGATGAAATCAGAGTGCTCTTAGATAAACTTTCGTCAGAGACAAGGCGCAATCATAATCATCTTCTGCATGATTTAAATCTTCATGTTGGACAAGATAAGCTTTTGTGTAAGCTTTGGAGAGCAGATGGCCTAACCCAAGTTGAACTTTGTAATAAGTTGAATTGCGAGGCCCCTACAGTCACCAATATGCTGAGTGCTCTTGAAAAAAAAGAGCTGATTATGCGAAAAAAGGATTCCTATGACAAAAGAACCAATAGGATCTACCTTACAGAGGCTGGGAAAAATATGGAAACCTCTGTTACTGAGATGTGGAGAAATCAGCAAGATAGGTTATTAAAGGATATCACTTTGGATGAGAAGATGTTTTTAAGAAGGCTCCTTAAGCAAATGGAAAATAATCTTTTTTAATCATCAAATCACCATCCAAATAGGGAAGGCTCCAACCATCGACATTGGATGGTTGGAGCCTTTTCACCATTCTGATATTATCTGTTGCTTATTTTCTTTCAAACCTGTTCTGCCACAGCTGGATTTCTCATCGTTTTCTAATTTTTATTCATTGAAACTGCACTTCGTACTCACGCAAACAATTGCAAGCGTACATATAACTTTAATCAGTTTATATACCTATATATTTTGGGTTATTTTCTGAAAATCAACTCCCTTCCAATCCGTTTTTGTTTGATTTCCAGCTTGTATCTATGCAAATAAACGTTACCCTTCAAAATAAACATGTGTTTTTAATCACAAAAATTTAATCCTATCTTCGCCTGGGGACTTTTTTTCTAATGCACGTTTCATAATTACATTGACACAGCCGTGTGATATCGATAAAATATCAAAGATACATAAGAAAATGGTGTGAATGCACTTATTGGAGGATTTGGTATTAGATGGATGCAATATATAATTTTTTGGCCGACTATGTGAATGTTCTCTTATGGGACTACTTTTTGACATATGGCCTTCTGTTCGCCGGATTGTTTTTCTCGATCCGCTTCGGGTTCCCGCAAGTCACGCGCATGTGGGAAGCTTTCAAACAAGTTTTCGGTAAATTGTTCAAAAAAGATGTTTCCCAGGAAGGATCCATGTCTTCCTTCCAGGCCTTGGCGACAGCCGTTGCCGCTCAAGTCGGTACAGGAAACGTGGCGGGTGTGGCTACGGCCATCCTCGGCGGCGGACCGGGAGCGATCTTCTGGATGTGGGTGTCCGCTTTCCTCGGCATGGGTACGATCTTCAATGAAGCGATCCTGGCGCAAGTCTACCGGATGCGCGACCGCAACAAAGGCGACCTCGTCGGTGGACCGGCATACTACCTTTCAAAAGGGGTCGGATCCAATGCTTTGGCGAAATTCTTCTCCGTTTCGCTGATCGTAGCGCTAGGATTCATCGGTAACATGGTGCAATCGAACTCCATCGCATCGGCAGTAACTACCGCATTCGCCATTCCGGAATGGGTTACCGGACTCGTGGTCGCTTTGGCAGCCATCCTGATTTTCGCAGGCGGAATGAAGCGCATCGCTACCTTCGCGGAATTCGTCGTCCCAATTATGGCGCTTGTTTACATCGTTGCCAGTCTCGTTATTTTATTCCTCTTCCGTGATAATGTGGTCCCTGCCTTCAAAATGATTTTTGTCGGCGCCTTTACGCCGCAAGCCGCAATCGGCGGTATCGCCGGAGCTTCCGTAAGAGCCGCAGTCCAAAAAGGCGTGGCCCGTGGTTTGTTCTCGAACGAAGCCGGAATGGGATCAACACCGCACGCGCATGCCGTCGCGCACGTTGATCATCCGGTACAACAAGGATTGGCAGCGATGGTCGGCGTCTTCATCGATACGGTCATCGTGTGCTCCGCAACTGCACTGATCATTTTGGTTACCGAATCCTATCTGGATCCTGCCTTGAAGGGTGCACAAGTGACCCAAGCCGCATTCTCGATCGCGTTCGGAGGCAGCGGATCCGTCCTTTTGGCCGTCTGCCTGACCTTCTTCGCCTTCACAACGATCGTCGGCTGGTACTACTTCGGCGAATCGAACATCAAATACCTGTTCGGAACGAAAGGTGTCCTGCCTTATCAGATTCTGGTGGCGATCTTCATCTTCCTGGGTGCGCTTCAGGAAGTCGATATCGTTTGGATGCTTGCCGATACGTTCAATGCCTTGATGGTCATCCCCAACTTGTTCGGTCTCTTCTTTCTGTCCAATCAAGTCAAGGGCATTTTGGAGGATTACGACCGCTGCAAATTGGAAGGCCGCATCTTCTACGATTACGACGTAAAATGATTTTGAATACTTGATGCCGGTCAAGTTCTTTCCGGCGTATTCCGCTTATACTATAGTCATATCAGACAAATAGGAGGAATGAATCATGAGCCAAGCTGTTATCCAATTAGGACCCGTCACTTGCCCATCCTGCATCAAGAAAATCGAATCTGCCGTCAGCAAAATCGATGGGGTCGAAACCGTCAAAGTGTTGTTCAACTCCAGCAAAGTCAAAGCCGAATTCGACGGCAACAAAACTTCAGGGAACGACATCAGCGAAACGATCCAAAAATTGGGCTACGAAGTCCAATCGGTCAAAGAATCCTAGCTTATCTGTCAGGGGTCGCCTCAATTTCGAGGCGGCCCCTGTTTTTTTTTTCAATGGTTTCCCAAAACATGGATTCCGGGGAGTTATTCATCTTCTCATCCAGATTCGGGGCCAGAACCATGGATTCCAGACAGTTATTCATCTTTTCACCCGGATTCGGGGCCAGAACCATGGATTCCGGATAGTTATCCATCTTTTCCGCGCCCATCACTCCCGCAAATTCAATTATTCCTGAACCGAGGGATATCAGTTGCTTTCGAAAAATAAGCGTGTTATCATGAAAACACAAATGAAAATAAGTTGTGCGTTGAAGAGAAGAAGTACCTTTCAGGGTCATCAAAGAGAGCCTCAGTCGGTGAGAAGAGGCATGGTCAGGAAAGCGAAAATGCGTCTCGGAGCAAAATGATGCGTTAGTGTCATTTCGGTTTGTACCCGATAACGTACAGAAGTATGGCTGATTTTGCGTACTTCATAAGGCACAATCCGCGAGGGTCGTGCGAACAAGGGTGGATCACGAAGAGCTTTCGTCCCTGTATTCCAAGCATTTGGAGTATAGGGACGAGGGCTTTTTTACGTTCTCGGGATAGATAAATTAAAGGAGGAATTCAAATGGACATCATTTCCATTGTCATTATTTTAGCCGTATTTGTGGCACTGCTTTTCGCACTTTATCGTTTAGGCGCCAAACATGTCAAGTTCTCTAAACGCGTTTTCATCGCGCTGGCTTTAGGGGTTATCTTCGGGGCCGCCATCCAGTTGCTTTTTGCACCGGACAGCACAATCACACTGACTGCCATCGATTGGATCAACATCGTCGGTAACGGTTACGTCCGCTTCCTGCAGATGCTGATCATCCCGTTGATTTTTGTGTCGATCGTGGGCGCTTTTACCCGCATCGAAGAAACCAAGAATCTGGGCAAAATCAGCGGATCCGTACTCGGCACTTTGCTGGGTACAACCGCCATCGCTGCCCTTATCGGATGGGCATCCGTCATCCTCTTCAATCTTGACGGCGCACAATTCACGCAAGGTTCCGCTGAAACCGCAAGGATCGAAGCCTTGACTACCCAACAGACGCAAGTCGCTGACTTGACGATCCCTGGCCAAGTGCTCAGCTTTATCCCGACCAACATCTTCCAGGATCTGGCCGGTCTGCGCAGCACAAGTACGATTGCCGTCGTAGTCTTTTCCGCTTTTGTCGGGATCGCGTATATGGGTATCAAGAAAAAACAGCCCGAAAATGCTGCTTTGTTCAATAAAGGGCTGCAAGTCATCCAATCAATCGTAATGCGCATCGTTACCTTGGTTCTTCGCCTGACTCCTTACGGAATCTTGGCCTTGATGACCAAAATGATGGCGACATCCAGTTACCAAGCCATCGTCAACTTGGGACTGTTCGTGGTCGCTTCCTATGCCGCTTTGCTGGTCGTCCTGTTGGTGCACAGCTTGATTCTGGCGGCTGTCGGCGTCAATCCGATCACCTACTTCAAAAAAGCCTTCCCTGTTTTGAGCTTCGCCTTCACTGCCCGTTCCAGCGCCGGCGCACTGCCTTTGAACGTTGAAACGCAAACGAAAGCTTTGGGCGTCGATGATGCCTCCGCCAACTTCGCTGCCAGTTTCGGCCTGTCAATCGGTCAGAACGGTTGCGCGGGCGTCTACCCTGCCATGTTGGCGACCATCGTGGCGCCGACTTTGGGCATTGACGTCACCAGCATCGGCTTCGTATTGACGCTGATCCTTGTCGTGACGATCAGTTCCTTCGGCGTTGCCGGTGTCGGCGGCGGCGCGACTTTCGCCGCTTTGATCGTTCTGGGCGCCATGAACTTGCCTGTTACGATTGCCGGACTTGTCATCTCAGTTGAACCAGTCATCGACATGATGCGTACTTTGACCAACGTCAACGACAGCATGCTGGCGGGCGTCGTTTCTTCCCGCAACATCGGGGAATTCGACTCCTCCATCCTGAACGACGACGCTGCTGTTGTCGATGGGGATGCCATCTAGTCTTTTCTTCTATATAATATTTTGCCCTGCCGAAGGACTCAGCTGTCTGCAATTTGCAGGCAGCTTTTTTGTGTTCGGATACCATTGAGCGGTGGCTCGAGGGCGGTGCGTTCCTCCGGCGAGGCTTCCCATACCGGAGAACAGCGGTAATTTGCGGGCTCTTCTCCTGCGAGCAGGTTCTCGTCGGAGCACAAGACTTAAATGTGGGCCGTACTCCGGCGTAGCCTCCGTTCGCCGGAGGAGAACGGCTGAGGTTCTGCTGATCGAATTTCTCAACCAAAGCTTGACCATCATCAAGTCGCTTTCCTGCCTGGTGGCGTATGATTAGGCTATAGGAAATACAAGAGGAGGTCATTTAAATGATCAAATGGATCAACAAATACAAAAACCGCATCACCGCACTGTCAGGTTTCCTGATCGTAATCGGTTTTATTTTGAAAACACTTGGGTATGCTGCAGCTGCTGACTACGCGCTTATCCTCGCGACGCTCATCGCGGTGGTTCCGATCATGTACAAAGCCTATCTGGCGTTGCGGATGAAGGCTTTCAGCATCGAGTTGCTGGTGACGATCGCGGTCATCGGCGCGCTGTTCATCCGTGAATACACGGAGTCTTCCGTTGTGACTTTTCTGTTTCTTTTCGGTGATTTTCTGGAAGCACGCACCTTGGAAAAGACACGTTCTTCTCTACGCTCCTTGATCGACATGGCGCCCCAAGAAGCCATCGTCATGCATGGTACTGACCAGGTCGTTGTGCCGGTCGAGGAAGTGGCTGTCGGGGATCGGCTGTTCATCAAATCCGGCGGCAAAATTCCGGTTGACGGCATCATCGTGAAGGGGCAGGCAGCCATCAACGAAGCCGCTGTGACTGGAGAAGCGATCCCGGCCAATAAATCCTTGGATGACAAAGTCTTTTCGGGGACATTGGTGGACGATGGCTTCATCGAAATGATCGCGGAAAAGGTCGGCGATGACACAACTTTCGCAAAAATCATCGAATTGGTCGAAGAGGCGCAGGAATCCAAATCCAAGGCCGAACGTTTCCTCGATGCCTTCGCCAACTTCTACACGCCTGCCATTGTGGCGCTCTCCGTCATCGTTTACGTTTGGACGCGCGACCTGCATCTTGCCATCACTTTCCTTGTGATCGCCTGCCCGGGTGCGCTCGTGATCGGCGCTCCGGTATCGAACGTGGCCGGCATCGGCAACGGCGCCAAATACGGCGTGCTGGTGAAAGGCGGCGAGGTCATGGATCGCTTCTCCAAAGTCGATACGCTCGTTTTCGACAAGACCGGCACGCTGACGAAAGGCAAACCGGAAGTGACCGACATCCATATCCTCGGCGCCATCGACCGCAGTGAATTGCTGCAGCTGACGGCTTCAGCGGAGCGCATTTCCGAACACCATCTCGGACAAACAATCGTGAAATACGCGCATCAACAAGGGCTGGAAACGGCAGCTGCACCGAAAGATGCGGAAGTCATCAAAGGCCACGGATTGAAAGCGACAGTTGACGGTCACCGTCTCGTCGCCGGCAACCGCAAACTGATGGCACAGGCCGGAATCCCGATTAATGAAGCCACGGAAAACTACGCGATTGCACGCGAAAAAACCGGTAATACTGTCGTTTTCGCAGCCATTGACGGCACGCTCGCCGGGCTCTTCTCCATTGCCGATCAGATCCGCGAGGACGCACCACAGGCTTTGGCCGAAATGCGCCGCAACGGCATCAAACAGATCATCATGCTGACGGGGGACAACCGCCATACCGCCCAAGCGGTCGCGGAACAATTGAATTTGGACGCCTTCCATGCCGAGCTGTTGCCGGAGGACAAAGTGCGTTTCGTCAAACAACTGCAGGCAGATGGCGCCGTCGTGGCGATGGCCGGGGACGGCATCAACGATGCGCCTGCCATCGCGACAGCGGACATCGGCTTGGCCATGGGCGAAGGCGGGACCGACATCTCCATGGAGACGGCCGACGTTGTGCTGATGGCCGACAAGCTGATGCAGTTTTCCCATGCTTATTCGCTCTCAAAGGCGACCATGCGCAACATGAAACAGAACATCGCCATTGCGGTAGCGGTCGTCCTATTCCTTTTGGCTGGCGTCCTGATGGGATCCGTCCACCTGGCCAGCGGCATGTTCATTCACGAAGCCAGCATCCTGGCCGTCATCCTGAACGCCATGCGCCTGATCGGTTTCGGCCGGAAAAACGAATGCCGCACCAAGATAAAATTCGCATGCAGTTGCCGGATTGCGGTACAATTCAGATGACCGAGCAACTGCATGTCCCATTCCGAAAAGGAGGATTTGCCAAATGAACGAAACCCATAAACCGGCGCACAATTGCAGCGCAGGGTGCACCTGTAACTCGCAAAGTTCCTGCATCTCGCTTGTGCCGATCTTCAATCACCTGGAGCCGGATCAGATGGACGAAATCATGTCCGTCACCCATCCGGCGACCTACAAAAAAGGCGAACTGCTCTACCGCCCCGGCGATGCGTCGGATACGCTCTACATCCTCCATTCCGGCCTGATCCGCATCTACCGGCTGGCGGAATCCGGGAAGGAGCAGCTCGTGCGCTTCCTCTACCCGGGCGATTTCACCGGTGAGTTGGCCCTCTTCAGCGAATCGAAGCACGAAGCCTATGCCGAAGCGGTGAAGGAGACCCAAGTCTGCCGGATGAAAAGGAGCGATCTGCAGCACTTTTTGTTGAAATACCCTGCCATTTCCCTGAAATTGCTGCAGGAATTCTCCAACCGGTCTGGAAAAATCGGAAAGGCAGACGACCTACGTGGCGACCGAAAAAGTCGAATCCCGCTTAGCCCTCTATCTTGCTGAACTGGCCACCGAGGACGGCGACACCATCACTTTGCCGATGTCGAAGAAGGATCTGGCTTCCTACCTTGGGACGACACCGGAAACAATCAGCCGCAAGATGGGTTCGTTGGAGGACCATCACCTCATCAAACAACTGAGCCACCGGGAAATCGTCATCCTCGATCTCGATGGCCTGCTGTTTTTATGAAACACTCCTGCCTTTCCGAATCAATGGGAAAGGCTTTTTTGTCGGATCACAACCGTATTCCGCAAGCGCGCTTTGTGGTAGAATGGGTTTACGAAAAAGGGGGAAATTTTGATGACAGAAAAAATGAAGCAACGGCTTTTGTTGGCCTTTGCCACGGTTGTCGGCTTCGTGATCGGCTACCTGAATCCGGCAACTTCCCAAGCACTCTTATCAGGCATCGGTTGGATTGCGGGTATCGGCATGTTCTTCCTCTTCCGACGTTCCAATAAAAACCCGTCCCGCGATTATACAGCAAGCTGGGCCTACATTTTGATCCGCATGCTGTTGTTCTTCATCATCGGCGCGGCTTTGGGCAGCATGATCCCTTATTACCAACAGATCATGGCCTTGCAGCAGCAATAGGCCATCTATTCATTTTTCACTAAACAACCAAAAGGAGTATGTATGCACATGGATTACGTCGCCATTGACTTTGAAACTGCAAACAGCCGTGGTGACAGCGTCTGTTCCATCGGCTTGAGCCGCTTTTCCGACGGGAAGGAAATCGACCGCTATTACGCGCTCATCAATCCGCGCCAATATTTCAGCCGCGGGAATATCCAAATCCACGGCATCACCGAGGCCATGGTCGCCAGGGAACCTTCCTTCGACGAACTTTATCCTGACATCCGTTCCTTCATCGGGGAAGATCCGCTGGTGGCCCACTTTGCCCAATTCGACATGAGCTGCCTGCAGCAAACGATCGAAACCTACAAACTGCCGAAGATGCAGAATGAATTTTTCTGTTCCTGCAAGATGGCCCAGCGCATGCTGGATTTGCACAATAACCGCTTGCCGACCGTTCTGGACTACTTCGGCATGACCATCGATAACCACCATAATGCCGTGGAGGATGCGGTCGCCTGCGGGCTGATCACCAGCAAAATGCTGGCGCAATACGACTACGACATCCAAGGCTTTCTGGACGAATACCAATACCGGATGGGAAAATTGTTCTCGCATGCTTTCGGAGTGGCGAAAGGCGGCAAAAGTTCCCCTGCCAAACGAGCAAAAACAGCCGCACCGCTAAAGCCGAAGAGCCTGCTGTTCGACAAGGAACACGTCTTTTACGACAAGCACGTCTGCTTTACCGGCCGTTTCCAGAAACTGAAGCGCAATGATTTGGCGCAACTCATCATCGATGTCGGCGGCCACTTCGACGCCAACCTGAGCTACGAAACCCTCTACCTGGTCGTCGCTGATAGCGATTGGCGCAAAATCGGCACACCGAGCGAGAGCCGCAAAATCCAAGCCGTCCGCGAACTGCAAGGCAGCGGCCACAATCTGACCCTGCTTTCCGAATCGGATTTCCTGCGCATTTTTTTGAAAAAATGAGGTGATAACAGATGAATATCTTCAGCAAAATGGACAATTTAGTGAGCCTGACCGAGAATGAAAAAATTTTGGTTTCCTATATAAAAGAAAATCCCGAAGCATTCGTGAAGATGACTTCCTCGGAAATCAGCGAAGCCAGCTTCATTTCGAACGCAACGATCTACCGGTTGTGCAAAAAATTGGATCTGGCCGGACTTTCCGAACTGAAGATACTGGTCTCGTCTTCTGTCGGCGACTATCTGAAGGAACGGACGACGCTGGATTTCAACTATCCGATCCACTCCCAACGAAACCCAATACCAGATCACGCGGACGATGCAGGAACTCTATGAGCAGACCGTGGTGTCCTCGCTCAACAATCTGGATCTGGAGCAGCTGCGACAGGCGGCTTCCTTGATGAAAAAGGTACCTACCATCGACCTATACACCTCCGCCGGGAATCTGTTTTTCGCCGAGAACTTCAAGTTCCAGATGCAGGAAATCGGCAGATTCGTCAATGTCCCAATCGAGGAGTATCATCAGCGTCTGACAGCGGCCGCCAGCGATCCTTCGCACCTTTCCATCGTTGTTTCATACGGTGGCAGGGGCACGGTCATTCCCGAAATCGTGAATATTCTGAAGAATAACCGATCGCCCATCCTGTTGATCACATCCACCGATGAGATCCCTTTCGCGGATGCGGCCACGCACCACCTGTACATGAGCTCGAACGAAAGCCACTACAATAAGATATCTTCATTTTCGACCAGGCTTTCTTTGCTGTTCTTGCTGGACTGCCTCTATACCAGCTATTTCAAACTCGACTACGAGCATAATGTCACACTGAAGATGGATTATTACAAAAAAATCAGCCGTATCAGCTGGTGACAATTATCGGAACGGCTATTCTGTCTGAAAAGATTCTCTCACTATTCAAAGCGTAAGGACGCAAGTTGTGAGGGATTTCTTTCATTTGGGGCTCGGCATCTTTTCTCACAAATAGTTATGGATTATACTGAGTACATCCATAAAAGAGGAACCTTCATTTCTTAATGAAATCCTCCCGGCGTGAGATCGCTCAGTCAGTAAGCGTCGGAAAAAATGACTCCATTCTTGAGAAGAAAGGCCTTCAACCGCGTACTGCCATACGCAATGAGGCATTCTGCTCTACGAAAACCGGACAAATCTGTCCGGTTTTTTGTGTTTTTTACGGCAAAAAGCGGAAACGAGGCTACCTCATTTCCGCTTTTTCTACTCTTTGCTGGTCGCTACTTGTTTCTCTTTGTTGCCCAGAAATTCGTTCAGGAAGGCCGCAGCCAGTATCAAGACGCCTCCCGCCAATTGCACGGGTGACAAGTCTTCTTTCAGGAATACAGCTGAAACCACAATCGCCGTCACCGGATCGACATAGCTGAGCACAGCGAATGTCTGGCTCTCGACAGCCTGGGCGCCTGCAAACATCAGCACATAGGCAATCCCCGTGTGGATGATCCCCAAAACCAGCAGACTGGTGATGGAGCCTCCAGTCAATTGTCCCAATCCGAAACCGGATGTAAGTGCGACATAGGGGGTCAGGATTCCGGTTGCGATGACGAGCGTCAAAGCCGTCAAAGGGATCCCGCCAAGACCCGCGATTTTTTTGTTGGACATAATGGCCACCGCATAGAAAAACGCTGCAGCCAATCCGAATCCGATCCCGACCGGATGATTATACGCTCCCGCATTGGGGCTCACGCCGATGATCAGGAACATCCCCAGCATCGCCAACAGGACACAAGCGACCTTCTTCGCGGTCAAGGATTCCTTGAAGACGAACGGCGCCAACAGCGTCATGAAAATCGGCTGGAAATAATAGCTCAATGTCGCATTCGATACCGTCGTGTAACGGAAAGCTTCAAACAGCAAGATCCAGTTCATGCCGACAGCAAAACCCGAAAGCAACAGGAACTTGGCATTTTTCCGGACCAATGCTAAAGGGATCTTTTCCTTGCGCACCAGCAAGGTCCCCCAGAGGAATAGACTCCCCAAAGCGCCCCTGAAGAAGGCAACCTGATTGGAAGCCAAGTCAATATTCTTAACGAAGATGCTGATTGTCCCGAATATCAGCATCGACAGCATCACTTTCCCTTTTCCTTTCGACAAAACCCCACACCTTCCCTTATTTGATGAAAATAGTACACCCATCATATCACAGAGTTTGCTGGCCGGGGATGATTTCCTCGCAAAAAAAATACGGAACGCGCAACCATCTGCGTTCCGTATTTTTTAGTGAATCATTTGCCCTTAAGCCATTGCTTCGTGCGCTCCCCATGCGGGTTCATCCGAAACTAATCGATTGCCGCAGTGATGATGGAAGCTTCCCTGATTTCTTCTACTTTTTTAGGTTTCTTTGCCTTTTCAGATTTCTTTCCAGCGAAATAACGGACAACGGATTCCCATCTAATAAAATTTTTCATAGTGTTGCTCCCTCCTTCATGATGAAACGCACATCTTGCGGGTTTACTGGTTACTATTGCATTCTGTATAAGGCTTGTCCGAGACGATTGAGCGTGTCTTCGATCACTTTGGTCGGTGCCGCCAAGTTGATGCGTTCGTAGCCTTCGCCTTCTTCTCCGAAGATATAGCCTTCATCAGTGAAGAACTGCGCTTCCTCGCGCATGAACTTTTCCAGTTCTTCCGCCGAAAATCCTAATGCTTTGAAGTTCACCCATTGTAGATAAGTCCCCTCAACCAAGGGTGCGGTTATCTTAGGGAAATTCGCGGTGAAGAAATCACGCACCAGATGCTGGTTCCTGTCGATGACCGGTATCAGATGATCAAGCCACTGTTCCGCATCATTGTAGGCGATCCGGCACCCTTCCAATCCTAGTGTCCCGACCATACCGCAGGCGACACTTTCGAGCGCATCGGACAATTTCTTCCGCAAAGCTTCATTTTGGATGATGATGTTGGAAGTGCACAGCCCAGCCAGATTGAATGTTTTGGAGGGCGAAGTGCAGGTGATCGTCCTTTCCGCCACAGCGTGGGAAAGTGTCTGGAAAACCTTATGTTCATATCCTGGCATGATCAGGTCGTGATGGATTTCATCCGCAACAATGATCATGTCATAGCGAAGCACGATATCCGCTAAACGGACCAGCTCCTCTTCCGTCCACACCCTGCCGACCGGATTATGCGGGCTGCAGAAAATGATCAGCTTGTTCTCTTTCTTGCGGCACAGGTGCTCCAGCCCTTTGAAGTCGATCGTGTAGTCATCAGCGCGATTCAAGAGCGGATTGCGGACGACTTTCCGCCCCGCGTTTTCTATGGCTCCAAAGAAAGGATAATAGACCGGCGTCATGATGATGACACCCTCACCCGGCTGGGTGTAGGCCCTGACCGCTGCATAAAATGCAGAAACGACGCCAGGACTGGTCAGGATCCATTCCTTTTCCACTTCAAAATTGTGCCGACGCCGTTGCCAGTCGATGACTGATTGGTAGTATCCTTCGGTTGGTACACTGTAGCCCAATACGTTGTCTTCCAAATATCCCTGCAGCCCTTTGGTGATTTCGGGCGCAGTCCGGAACTCCATGTCCGCCACCGTAAGAGGCACCACATCATCCGCTACATCCGGCATCCATTGATACATCTGTTGCCACTTTACGGAGCCTTTGTCTTTTCTGCTGATGACCGATTCGAAATCATATATTTTTTTGTTTCCTTCAATCTCCATTCCATACACCATATTATCTCTCCCTTCCCACTCGTGTAAGTTTTAGTCACACAAGAGTCGGATCAACACCTCGTTTTCGGGTGCAATTCAATTATGAAACTAACTATAAGGGGTTTTTTGGCCAATGTCTAATTTACCATAACAAATTCGGTCACAAAACCTCACACAACTTTAAAACCACTTCCCAAATCCCTATCCATTCGCCGTTCTTCCACGTTACCATTCCTCACATGACCCTTCGCTGAAAAAAACCAAAAAAAGCCCCGGTTACGCCGTATATGCGCAGCCGGGACTTCGGAAATATTTTTTCCGGAAGACTTACTTGAATTCAATGAAGAGGTAGAGATCTCCACCGGTGAAATCCGGTGTGCGTTCCAAGGAATTGACCAAAATATTCATTCTGATCTGGTCATTTTCGGTGGTTATCGTCGCATCCTCGACTGTCAGGTTCCCTTTATCGAAGCCTGACGTTGCAGACTGCTCGAAAATGGTATCGTACGCTTCGCGGGTATTATAGGCAATCAGTTCCTGTCCTGCCGCATCCTTCAAAGTCAGAATATAGTACTCGTCATCCAATCTTTTTTCCAATTGATATTGTTGGCCATTCGCTTCAAAATCGGTAGTTTCGACTGGGCTCGTTTCGACTTCGGAGTAGTAAAGATACTGATGGACCATGACATCAAAGTCTGCGATTCCAACGACCGGATCGGCATCCCAATTCAGGTAGACGAATTCGCCTTCTCCTTGCGGATACTCCGTTTCGGAGTAGGTCATGTCAAATCCGTAGGTATCGCTGAAATCACTGTAGACATTGAAGTCGCTCGGCAGGTAGGCCACCTCTTTATTGTAGCCCATGTTGTCGATGTAGGAAGCGACCTTGGTGATGACAATCTTATCGCCGAGGGAAACATCACTTTTCGGAACGATTGCGTTATCCACCAGCATATCATTTTCCATTAGTTTCCGTTCCAAAAAGCCGATCTGGTTGTTCTTGCTGACCGTAAAGGCATCGATCGGCGGAATGATGGAAATGGCCGACAACACAAGCAATGCGATAGCGATCAAACCATTATGCTTCGGTTTCATGAAACTGAAGATCACCCCGGCTATCGTCGCGAAGATGCCGAACAGGATGACATCGCGGCCAGTATCAGCACGCCTCCCGCCAATTGCATGGGTGACAAGTCTTCTTTCAGGAATACAGCTGAAACCACGATTGCCGTCACCGGATCGACATAGCTGAGCACAGCGAATGTCTGGCTCTCGACCGCCTGGGCGCCCGCAAACATCAGCACATAGGCAATCCCCGTGTGGATGATCCCCAAAACCAGCAGACTGGTGATGGAGCCTCCAGTCAATTGTCCCAATCCGAAACCGGAAGTCAGTGCGACATACGGGGTCAGGATTCCGGTTGCGATGACGAGCGTCAAAGCAGTCAAAGGGATCCCGCCAAGACCCGCGATTTTTTTGTTGGACATGATGGCCACCGCATAGAAAAATGCTGCAGCCAATCCAAATCCGATCCCGACCGGATGATTATATGCCCCCGCATTGGGGCTCACTCCGATGATCAGGAACATCCCCAGCATCGCCAACAGGACACAAGCGATCTTCTTCGCGGTCAAGGATTCCTTGAAGACGAACGGCGCCAACAGCGTCATGAAGATCGGTTGGAAATAATAGCTCAACGTTGCATTCGATACCGTCGTGTAACGGAAAGCTTCAAACAGCAAGATCCAGTTCATGCCTACAGCAAAACCCGAAAGCAACAGGAACTTGGCATTTTTCCTGACCAACGCCAAAGGGATCCTTTCCTTGCGCACCAACAAGGTCCCCCAGAGGAACAGACTCCCCAAAGCGCCCCTGAAGAAGGCAACCTGATTGGAAGCCAAGTCAATATTCTTAACGAAGATGCTGATCGTCCCGAATATCAGCATCGACAGCATCACTTTCCCTTTTCCTTTCGACACAACCCCACACCTTCCCTTATTTGATGAAAATAGTACACCCATCATATCACAGAGTTTGCCGGCCGGGGATGATTTCCTCGCAAAAAAAATACGGAACGCGCAGCCATCTGCGTTCCGTATTTTTTAGTGAATCATTTGCCCTTAAGCCATTGCTTCGTGCGCTCCCCATGCGGGTTCATCCGAAACTAATCGATTGCCGCAGTGATGATGGAAGCTTCCCTGATTTCTTCTACTTTTTTTGGTTTCTTTGCCTTTTCAGGTTTCTTTCCAGCGAAATAACGGACAACGGATTCCCATCTAATAAAATTTTTCATAGTGTTGCTCCCTCCTTCATGATGAAACGCACATCTTGCTGGTTTACTGGTTACTGTTGCATTCGGTACAATGCTTGCCCGAGACGATTGAGCGTGTCTTCGATCACTTTGGTCGGCGCCGCCAAGTTGATGCGTTCGTAGCCTTCGCCTTCTTCTCCGAAGATATAGCCTTCATCAGTGAAGAACTGCGCTTCCTCGCGCATGAACTTTTCCAGTTCTTCCGCCGAAAATCCTAATGCTTTGAAGTTCACCCATTGCAGATAAGTCCCCTCAACCAAGGGTGCGGTTATCTTAGGGAAATTCGCGGTGAAGAAATCACGCACCAGATGCTGGTTCCTGTCGATGACCGGAATCAGATGATCAAGCCACTGTTCCGCTTCATTGTAGGCGATCCGGCATCCTTCCAATCCTAGTGTCCCGACCATACCGCAGGCGACACTTGCGAGCGCATCGGACATTTTCTTCCGCAAAGTTTCATTTTGGATGATGATGTTGGAAGTGCACAGCCCAGCCAGATTGAATGTTTTGGATGGCGAAGTGCAGGTGATCGTCCTTTCCGCCACCGCGTGGGAAAGTGTCTGGAAAACCTTATGTTCATATCCTGGCATGATCAGGTCGTGATGGATTTCATCCGCAACAATGATCATGTCATAGCGAAGCACGATATCCGCTAAACGGACCAGCTCCTCTTCCGTCCACACCCTTCCGACCGGATTATGCGGGCTGCAGAAAATGATCAGCTTGTTCTCTTTCTTGCGGCAGAGGTGCTCAAGCCCTTTGAAGTCGATCGTGTAGTCGTCAGCGCGATTCAAGAGCGGATTCCGGACGACTTTCCGCCCCGCGTTTTCGATGGCTCCAAAGAAAGGATAATAGACCGGCGTCATGATGATGACACCCTCACCCGGCTGGGTATAGGCCCTGACCGCTGCATAAAATGCAGAAACGACGCCAGGACTGGTCAGGATCCATTCCTTTTCCACTTCAAAATTGTGCCGACGCCGTTGCCAGTCGATGACTGATTGGTAGTAGCCTTCGGTTGGTACACTGTAGCCCAATACGTTGTCTTCCAAATATCCCTGCAGCCCTTTGGTGATTTCGGGCGCAGTCCGGAACTCCATGTCCGCCACCGTAAGAGGCACCACATCATCCGCTACATCCGGCATCCATTGATACATCTGTTGCCACTTTACGGAGCCTTTGTCTTTTCTGCTGATGACCGATTCGAAATCATATATTTTTTTGTTTCCTTCAATCTCCATCCCATACACCATATTATCTCTCCCTTCCCACTCGTGTAAGTTTTAGTCACACGAGAGTCGGATCAGCACCTCGTTTTCAGGATGCAATTCAATTATGAAACTAACTATAAGGTGGTTTTTTGGCCAATGTCTACTTTCCCATAACAAACTCGGTCACAAAACCTCACACAACTTTAAAACCCACTTCCCAAATCCCTATCCATTCGCCGTTCTTCCGCGTTACCATTCCTCACATGACCCTTCGCTGAAAAAAAACCAAAAAAAGCCCCGGTTACGCCGTATATGCGCAGCCGGGACTTCGGAAATATTTTTTCCGGAAGACTTACTTGAATTCAATGAAGAGGTAGAGATCTCCACCGGTGAAATCCGGTGTGCGTTCCAAGGAATTGACCAAAATATTCATTCTGATCTGGTCATTTTCGGTGGTTATCGTCGCATCCTCGATTGTCAGATTCCCTTTATCGAAGCCTGACGTTGCAGACTGCTCGAAAATGGTATCGTACACTTCGCGGGTATTATAGGCAATCAGTTCCTGTCCTGCCGCATCCTTCAAAGTCAGAATATAGTACTCGTCATCCAATCTTTTTTCCAATTGATATTGTTGGCCATTCGCTTCAAAATCGGTAGTTTCAACTGGGTTTGTTTCGACTTCGGAGTAGTAAAGATACTGGTGGAGCATGACATCAAAGCCTGCGATCCCAACTACCGGATCGGCATCCCAATTCAGGTAGACGAACTCGCCTTCTCCCTGCGGGTAATCCGTTTCGGAGTAGGTCATGTCAAATCCGTAGGTATCGCTGAAATCACTGTAGACATTGAAGTCGTTCGGCAGGTAGGCCACCTCTTTATTGTAGCCCATATTGTCGATGTAGGAAGCGACCTTTGTGATGACAATCTTGTCGCCGAGGGGAACATCGCTTTTCGGCACGATTGCGTTATCCACCAACATATCATTTTCGATCAGCTTCCGTTCCAAAAAACTGATCTGGTTATTCTTGCTGACGGTAAAGGCATCGATTGGCGGAATGATGGAAATAGCCGACAGCACCAGTAAGGCGATGGCGATCAATCCGTTGTGCTTCGGTTTCATGAAACTGAAGATCACCCCGGCTATCGTCGCGAAGATGCCGAACAGGATGACATAATAGCGGCCATGCGTGACACCCATCTCCCTGATTTTCAGGAAGGAAGCGATGGTCTGGAAGACGACGATCGGAATCAGGACCTTAGGGAAAATCTTGCGGAACAGGTCGGCAAATTTATTCTCGAGATTGCAGGCAAGGATATAGACGATGATGACGATGATCGCATAGGAAACAAGCAGCGGCTCCAAAAGATTGTCTGTCCAGAATTCCCCTCGGATGTTCATGACGACATAGACCACGAGAATCAACGTATAAATGGCAGTCAAAGGGATGATGATGTAGGAAATCAGAATTTCCAAGAAGCGCGGCACCATAAATTGGCGATCCAGCGTTTCCCCGCGCTTTGCCCATGCCTCATCCGGTATCATTTCTTCACGTTTGCCCGGATACAGCGGTGTCATCGACAAGAAATAGATCGGCGCGAACAAGGAACCGACTATGTTCAGAAGATGTGTGAGAATTTTGAAATCGATATTGAAGAGAAGGTAATCAGTGGCGTAAAAAATGGCGCTGATACCGCTGACAACACTCCTGAAAAAAGTATGGTCGTAAAGAAAGCTTTCAGTGCTGACAAAAAACTCCGGTGGAAAGGCACTTTGATATTTTCAATCGAAGGTATCCAAATGAAGGCAATCATAAGGGCGAACAGCGCCACACCGGTTTTGACGCTGATGGCGATGTTATACAGTGTCTGCGGTCCTACCGCGAAGTAATAGCCGGTTGCAAGTAATACCGCTCCGCCCATCAGCAGATAGCGGGCATTCATTTGCGTAAAGAACCTTTCGTAAATCATTTGGCCGACGATGCTCAGCATGGCCCCCACCAAAAAAGTGAACAGATAGCGGGCATAATCCTCGCGCGGATTTTCGATCATGAAGCTGTTCAACACTGCGACCGCAATCAAAAAAAGCACGGTCAGTGGATAACGACTGATGGAACGCCCCATTCCTTTGTAGGCTTTCCAAAATGAGTCTTTGAATTTCATTTTTGCCACTCCCTTCAGGCATTCGGATGATCGGATAGCATTCTTTTTTCCGAGACCTTCCCCCTTCCAGCTCCTATCCTTTGCACCCACATTACTTCTATTGTTCCCGATGAAATCGTACAGTTTGCTTATCTTAATTATGGATATCCATGCGCACCTTTGTCAAATTTTGCGATGCCTTTAAGGGCGTCGCACCAAAAAATCCATCACTCAAAAAAGAGCATAGCTTTCCACTATGCCCTCCTTCTTAATCTTTGAACGGACCTGTCTTCGCATCCTTCATCGCCAATTGGATATAGTCGATGGAAGCGTTGAGTTTGGCGGTTTCCCACTCATCCAAAGCGACCCCGAATTGTTTTTCCACGCCGTTGCGGCCGATCAGGCAAGGCATGCTCAAAGCCACATCGCCGTCATGACCGTACTGTCCGCGCAGAATCGTGCAGACGGGGTGGACGCTCTTTTCATCCAACAGGACCGCCTGCGCCAAGGTGATGGCGGATTGCGCAACCCCGGCATTCGTCCAGCCTTTCCCGTTCAGGACATCATAGGCCGACTTCACGACCGCTGCCCCGATTGCTTCAGGGTCCAACGTCTCCACTTCCGGGAAATGGGTTCCGAACTCCTCATAGCGGATGCCGTTTATGGCCAGTCTGCTTACCACCGGGAAGGCGGTAAATCCGTGCTCGCCCATCATGTAGCCGGTCACGCTCTTAGGGTCGACACCATAACGTTGCGAAATCACTTTCCGCAGACGGGCCGAGTCCAGCATCGTGCCGGTCCCGAAGATCCGCCCTTCCGGGTAATCGAATTCGCTGGCCGCGATATAAGTCACCGTGTCCAATGGATTCGTGATCAGAATGATGATCGCCTCTTTTGTATATTTTATGATTTCGGCCATCACTTCCCGGATGACCGCCGCATTTTTCCCGGTCAAGGAAGCGCGATCCGGGATGGCGTTCGGATTATTGTCATCCTTCAGGACACTCGGCCCGGCAGCGATGACGATGACGTCCGCATCCGCGCAATCGGCGTAATCCCCGGCATGTACGTCCACATTGGACATATAGGTCAACGCGGTCGCATGCGCCTGATCCAAGGCTTCCCCATGGGCAACATCCTTCAGAATATCGATTGTCGCGATTTCCGCAAATAATCTCAATTTCATTGCGTCAGCCAACACATAGGAACCCACGTGACCCACACCCACCACAACAAGTTTATTTTTGTGCATCTTTTCCCCTCCAGTTCTCATCATACTTTCATCTTAGCACCTTTTCGGCGATTTATCACAAGTATTTCGCGAAAGAGGCCTTGTCCTGATGACAGCTTGCAATAATCCGTCCGTCCGAGTACTATGGAAGCAACATCACCAAGAGGAGCATACGTTAAATGGAAAAGTTTGTGGAAGCTTTAAAACAAAAAATTCGCAGTAAAGAGGGCTTATCGCCCAAGATGCAGGATATTCTGGATGCTTGCGTAGTACTGTTCTCGACGAAAGGATTCTCCAACACTAGCACAAAGGACATCGCCAAAGCAGCCAATGTTGCTGAAGGGACCATCTACAAGCACTTCGGGACGAAGGAAAATTTGCTTTACGCTACGATTTTCCCGATTCTGCGCGATATCATCTCAACGGAAGCACTCGCCCAAGTGCAGCAGTTCCGTAATTCTGCAGAGAACGCGCCATTTGAGCGGTTCGTGGAATTCATCGTGCGCAAGGATGTTATGATGCCCGAAGAGCATTTCCAATCCGGCAAAATTTTCATCAGCGAAATGATGTACGACAAACAGCGGTACAAAGAATTCATTACCATGATTCCAAAGGACTTAATTGAAGGCATTTATGCAATCCTCGACGGCTACAAAGAAAAAAACGAAATCGTCGATTGGCCGAACCCCGTCATTTGGCAATTCATCATGAGCATCCTGTTCGGCAATCACCTGACCCATTATGTCCTTTTCACGGATACAAAGCGCGACAAAGAAGCCGAAATCGCTTATTTGACCAAACAGATCGTCAAAGGCCTCAGACCCGATGAGCAACAGCATTGACAGCCCTTTGCCGAATCGCTATACTTGACTAATCGCATAGTGAGTAAATGCTCACTCATCGTCATTTCTTTTAAAATAACAAGGAGGCATCCATCACTATGGCTTTTGTCGAACTAAAAAATCTGAATAAATTTTACCCGATCAGCGGCTCGGAAGACTTTCAGGCACTCAAGGACGTCAACCTGTCCCTGGACAAGGGCGAATTGGTCTCAATCGTCGGCGAGTCAGGCAGCGGGAAGTCGACCTTGATGAACCTATTGGGCGGTCTGGACAGCCAGTTCTCAGGCGAAATAACCATTGACGGTCAAAACATGAGCACGTTCAAGGAAAAAGATTTCGTGAATTATCACAAAGAAAAGATCGGCTTCGTTTTCCAGAGTTTCAATCTTGTTTCCCACCTGAGCGTGCTGGATAACGTCACATTGGCGATGACGCTTTCGAACGTCGACAAAAAAACGCGGGTCGCAAGGGCGAGAGAAGTCCTGAAGCAACTCGGCCTTGACGACCAATACAAAAAGAAACCCAGCCAGTTATCCGGCGGGCAAAAGCAGCGTGTGGCCATCGCCCGCGCGTTGGTCAACGACCCGGATATCATCATTGCCGATGAACCTACCGGAGCCTTGGACTCACAGACGACGGACCAGGTTTTGGACATCATTCAGGACATCGCCAAAACCGGCAAGTTGGTCATCATGGTCACCCACTCGGAGAAAGTAGCGGCCCGTTCCACGCGTGTCGTCACGATCGATGATGGAAAAATCATCGGCGATATCCGTCAAGGCGAAATCGCCTTGCACGACAATGCGTTTGAACTGCAGCAGAAAAGCAAGAGCAAAAATCTCACTTTTTTTGCGGCAATCCGCTTAGCCCTTCTTAATATGAAGGAAAAGTTGGCCCGGAACATCCTGATCGCTCTCGGCGGCAGCATCGGTATCATGAGCATTATCGTGATGCTGTCCCTTGGCGAAGGCGTCAATGATTATTTGACCGAAACGATGAACGCCAACGTCAACCCGCTCGTCAGCGAAGTGCGGATGCCGATCGTGATGGAAACCAACAACAGCGAAAACACTGACTCCTCTATGATGATCATGACCCCGGCCGGTGCTGAAATACCTGCCGGTTCTGCGCCATCAGGACCTCCCGCTGGGGTGACGCAATCCGACCCGTTCGGAGAAGAAGATCTGGAACAACTGCGGAACATCCCGCATGTGGCTGAAGTCAATCAGGCCTACACTTCGCTTACAATCGGCAGCGACAACGTCATCTTTGAAGGAGAATAAATATTCCTTCATGACTTTCGGGACAACCTCCGGCATGACCGATTCCAACATCCTGTATGGCGCTTTCCCTGAAGAAGGCGAAATCCTGATCACAGAAGGCATCGCCAATCAGATGGTGCGCTACTGCGGAAGAAGCCATCGGAAAAGAAGTGACCCTCGACGTAACCATAGACGGTGATTCCTTGGAAAAAAATTACATCATCAGCGGCATTTACACGGCCGGCCAAGCCATCGGCGCATTCGAGTCTGTATACATGTCGGCTGATTCCTTTGAAACATTGACTGCAGAGAACAATATGGAAGTGGAGCCCAATGTTGTCTACTTGGTATCTGACGATCCTGATAATACCCAAGCCATCAAAGACGAAGTAGCCGCTCTAGGTTACCGCGGTTCATCAGCGGATGCCTTGGCTTCCACTTTCACCCAGATGCTGGATATTTTCACTTACATCCTTTCCGGGGTTGCCGGCATCTCCTTGTTCGTGTCCGCCATCATGATTTTGACGGTGCTCTACATCAGTGTTGTGGAACGGACGCAAGAGATCGGCGTCATCAAAGCGATCGGCGGCCGGAAGAAAGATATCCGCCGCATCTTCGTTTCCGAGTCCTTCCTGATCGGTCTGTTCAGCGGAATTCTGGGCGTAGGCATCGCCTACCTCATCACCGTTGTCGGAAACATTGTTGTGGAGAATCTGTTTGATACGGCCATCCTGAATATGACACCGGCGTTCGCGGTATTCGGCATCGTCACCAGCGTGATCATCAGCATGGTAGCCGGCCTGATGCCTGCCCAAAAAGCAGCCCGCCTGGACCCAGTAGAAGCCCTCCGCCACGATTAAAATCAGAACTCAACTATAAGGATACGATGAATCCCACTCCAGAAATCGAGCATTACGAGCAACCAAAAGAAGCAGCCGGATTTTGTCGGCTGCTTCTTTTTATTTATTCCGCAAGGCGCATCTGCGCATAAAAGGCGTTCATCTGATCGGCCAATTCATCCTCCTGCATTTCATGGAAAATGCTCATCACATTGTACATGTATCGCAATAACCAATCAAATGCATCCTTCTTCAGTGTAACGCCTTCCTTCATTTCTTCCTCAATCTCTTTATGCAACGCATCGACCCAATGATCCCCAAGAACAATCCTCACCCGCTGGACTTGCTCCCGGAAAAGCTGCTCGGTGGAAACTTCACCTTCCCCCAGCGTCCACTTGTTGCGGTTGGCACTGCGGTAATAACGAGGGATGAACTGTTTGAAATAAGGATCGGACTGCTGCAACAGGAAGAAGGCTGCTTCATATTTCCGATCGGCTATGTAGCTATCCAACAAATAGGAAACCAAAATATCCCGAAAATCGATCGACAGTTTGCGGACAACCAAATCCTTGTAAGTATCATTTATGGGTACAATGTCCAACTTAGTGTACAACGGTTGCCTGCTTGCCCCCAACACCAATTCTTCGCGTTCCAACAGCTTGTGCGCCTCTTCCTTCGCCCTGTCATGCATTCCACGGGAGCGAAAAACGACGAAACGGACCCATTTCAGCAACGCGCCTTCTTCGGCAGTCAGCTGAATATCCGGATTACCATCCAAAACCGCGGCAAAATTTTCCAATTTCCGGACGGTATCTGCATAATCATGATGCTCCCACTGGATATAGCTCGTCTCATCCTTTTCGTAACGGAAGCTGATGAAAATCATCTGCAGCCACAGTTTTTTTATGTCAGAATAACTGACGCGGAAGTGTAACTGTTGCCGCAACACGTCTTCCATCTGCGCCTTGATTCTGTTGCGCTCCCAACCTGATCCGATTGCTTCAGCTTCAAACAGCTGAACGAGTTCAATCGACTTCCTGACATTATATTTGTTTTCTGTCATTAATTTGTTTACAATAGGCCTGAGAATGAGGTGTGATAACTTCGCTTGATTCTTGAAATAAGGGAAAATAAAATAATCTTCATTCATCCTTTTACGCAAAATCCCCGTATGCAAGGGCTGGTGCCCAAGAGGACCGATTATCGGCGAAAAGTCCTTCAACTCATATTCCCCTTCCATAAACTCCTCATTCGCATGATTGAAAGGATATCCTGCCGGAAAATTCTGTTTGTAGTAGAAGAGGTACCACTCATGCGCTTCTTGTTCGTTCAGCAACAGCCGGCCCACAGAGATGTCTTCTTCGGCAAACCGTTTCGCAAAACGTTGCACTTCATGGGACAATCGATAATATTGTTGCGTATGCAGGAAATCATGCAACGTGTGCTCTGTCACCGCGACTTTGTCAGCCAGTACATAGTCATGAATCGCGTAATAATACTCAAAAAACAGGTCGTAATCACCTTTCATCTCTTGCACCTCCGGACCGTAATCCCTTACAATTCTAAGTCCATTTTACCATATTGCTCACAAAACAAAGCAAGAAAGCCTACGCACCTGACCAGTTCGGCTGCCAAATACTGGAAATTGTGCAATTAACTGAAAGCTGAAACAAACATCCTACATAGAATTCATTGAAATTTATACAAATTCCAATCAGTTGATATAAAAATGTTCAGTTATTAGATGACGTTTTCACGCGATGGTGCTATACTATACATGAAATGACATTTGTCACATTCGCGTACAAATATAGCACAGTGCCTGAGGAATCCCAACCTATAAGGATTTTCCGAAAAGCATCCCTTCCTGTCCTCTCCCGTCCCTCACTTTTTGATGAGCAGAAATACCAGCATACAGTAAAATAAATATTTTTACATCAGTTATGTTGCTTTTCTTAAATAACTTTTCACACCAAAAGTGCCCATAAACAAACCTTTAAGCGCAAACCACTATAGCTATTTTGTTTTTTAGAAGACTTTTAATAAACAAAAACAGAGTTTCTGTCTATTATGATCCGAAAGTCTTTTCGCTATCTTGGGACCGATAATCCATGTTAAAGGGGCTATTAAATTGCACGCCAAAAATGGATAGTGATCACTTCAGCCTGAAACTTTTATTGCAATCGGCCGCGATTGGGAGAAGCGGAGCCGATACCTCAATCCATACGCTTTAATGGAAAAATATTTGCCCCCTCTGTCGCATCAATAAATTGGTTTCGTTAACGGCAACATACTTTCCGCAATAAACTTATCATTTTTAGCCTGCCGTTTGTACATGTCAGATTAAATTACATACATATTACAAACTAGCCTTTTTATGACAAGGATTAAATTTTTATATTTTTATAAAATATACTAGACAAACAAAAAAAATAGTATATTATTATTGTTATTGGCTCGTTCGGATGATATGGAATTTGAGTCAATTAATTTTCAAATTGTCGAACCGTTGCTATCAGATAGATTACGTTAGGAGGATTACTATGTATACCATGTCCAACATAAAAAACCTCTCCTTGAAGATTGTACTCGCTGAAAAGAATACAATCACAGCCGCCCAACCTACAAACTACCAAAAATTCCCTTATGTTAAACTTTTCTACGTTACATCTGGGGATGTTTCTTTAATAATGAAAGAAACGACGGAAAAGCTTTCAAAAGATCAATTGATCTTATTGAATCCAAATGTAGAGTACTATTGGGACTTGACAGGAGATAAAGCAGCAGAGATCATCGAAGTCGGTATCCACGGACTTGAGTTCTCAAAAATCGGGGATGCAGAAAGCGATTTCTCTTATTACCGCCACAACGATGGTGAAAAAGAAACCGCAACCTTCCTGAATTTATTGCTGGATGAAATGAGCACACGCAACCAAGGCTACGAAGAGGTCAGCAAACGCTTCGTCGAGATCATCCTGATCCACTTGTTGCGTCTGGAAGAATTCTCGATCCGGAACTCACTGAACAAAAAGAACCACAAAGAAATCCAAACGGTCAAGAATTACATGAAAGTGAACTACCACAAGAACATCACTTTGGATGACTTGGTGGATCTGGTCCACATCAACAAATTCTACTTGATCCGTATCTTCAAGCAGGAAGTCGGCATGTCGCCGATCGACTACTTGATCCATATCCGTATCGATGAAGCGCAAAAAATGTTGCGCAACACCAATATCGCAATCGCCGATATTGCACACTTGGTCGGCTTCCAGTCACCGTCACACTTCTCGAAAACATTCCGGGAATTGTCGAACTGCACGCCTTCACAGTACCGTCGTCAAGGAAACCAATAATACAACAAAAAGAAGAAGAAGCCGCTGTTTTAAGCGACTTCTTCTTCTTTTTGTTCCTCCAATGCCCGCAAATAGTTTGCCGCCTCGCGCGGTCTGCGGAAATGCTGGATTGCAATGCCGTCCGGCGCCTGATCCAATAAAGCGATCAAGCCCGGGCGGTTGTTTTTGTTGAAGTTCCAGATGAATTTCATGAATTCCCAATCGAAGCGCTCCGGGCAACCTTCCCCCATATCGGGACGGGTGCGTTTGCGGTTCGAAACGATCCGCTTCAACGCGCGGTAAAGGCACAACCTTCTTGGGTAGTCGAAAAAGAAGACTGTATCCGCACGCTCCAGCCTGATCGGCAGGCTCCGTTGGTAATTGCCGTCGATTATCCAGTTCTCTTCTTTGACCAGTTCTTTTTGGATCCGGTCCTGTTCCTCAGCAGAGCGCAATTCCCAATCGGGCAGCCAATATAGTTTATCGAGATGATGCAACGGATTGCCCGTCAATTGCTGCAGCTTGCGCGAAAAAGTGGACTTTCCCGATCCGCTGCATCCGATGACGACGATCCGTTTCATTGCCTTCCCACTCCCGCTGTCCTTCATCTTCGCCAAACCGATCCCTCCTTTTGAACGAGACATTTTCTTCTATCGACCAGTTTACCACAGCAGAAATGCAGTGAACAGTAACTGATGCGCCTCCGCAACTAATGGTATACTGGAATTAAAAAAATGAAAGGAACGATGCAAGATGATACGCAAAGCCCGAAAAGAGGATTGTTCGGAACTCTACGACCTGATCCACGAAATCTTTGTGGATATGGAATTGCCGCTGCTCGACCTGTTGGAGCCGGATGTCCTGAAAGCCGCGATGGTCAGAGCTATGGGGGAGGATATCTACCGGTTCAGTTACCGGAATGGCCTCGTCTATGAAGAAAACGGTGAAATCCTCGGCTGTTGCTTCGGCTATCCGGGAGCAACCGAACCCATCATCGATGCCGCACTCCGGACCGCTTTTGAGGAAATGCACGTCACGGCGCCCAGACTTTTCCCCGACAGCGAAACGTTTGCCGGAGAATGGTATTTGGATTCCATCGTGACGAAGCAGTCAGCGCGTGGAAAAGGCGTCGCCCACCAATTGCTGCAGGCACTGCCGACACTCGCCTCAGCCGCGGGTGAAACCGTCATCGGCCTGAATTGCGAAAAGGACAATCTGCAGGCAAAAAAACTTTACGAAAAAGTCGGCTTCCGGACCGTTTCCGAGCGGACTTTGAGCGGGCATGTCTATGACCATATGCAGTGGGACTTCACATATAACTAACAAAAAAATCAGCCGCAACGTTTACTGTTGCGGCTGATTTTTTTGCAATTTCAGGTCAAAAAGAAAGGTGGAGCCTTTTCCCGGTGTGCTTTCGACCGACAAAACGATGCCGTGGCGATCGGCTATCTGCTTGGCGACGGCCAAACCCAGACCGGTGCCTTGCTTGTTGCTTTCTTCGTTTGATTTGAAGAACTTTTCGAAGATGTACGGTTGATCCTTTTCCGGGATCCCCGGCCCGTTGTCGGTGACTGCCAATCGGCAGCCTTCACCCAAGGCAGTCAACGTGATCCGGATTTCGCTCTTTTCGGCTGAAAATTTGACGGCATTCTCCATCACGGCAAGCAGCATCTGCCGCAGCCGGGTATAATCCCCCATCAGCATGAACGCCAGCGGCTCTTTCGAGAAAGTCAGCGTAATCCCCTTTTCCCTTGCGATATAGCGCACGGAACGGATGGCATTCTCCACGACATCCACAAAATTCAAGGAACTCATCTCCATTTGATAGTCCGGGTTCTGCAGCCGTGACAGTTCCAGCAGATCGTTGATCATCCGCTCCAGATGGATGCTTTCGGTCAACATCTGTTGGTGGTATTCATCGATTTTGGCGGGATCCTCGACCACATGATCGTTCAAGGCCTCCAGAGAGCCGCGGATGACCGTGACCGGCGTGCGCAATTCATGGGAAATGCTCGTGATGAAATCCTTCCGCATCTTATCCAGTTTGGCGCTCTCTTGCGCGGCTTCCGCCAACTTGTCCGCCAGAATATCGATGTTGGCTGCAAGCGAACCCATTTCATCATTTTGGATGATCCCCGTATGGGCTTCGTAATGGTTATCCGCCAACTGCTGTGTCGTTTCTTCCATCCTTTTCAGCGGCTGGATGAACCGTTTCGCCAACAGGACCGCTATCCCGACGGCCGCGATCAAAGCCAAAGCCAAGCTGATCCCCAAAGTCGAAAATCCCGACCGCACGGCAGTCTGCATGTTTGCGATATAGTCGTGCAAAAGGACCGCAGCGATGACCTCCCCTTCTGAGGAGAGCACCGGTGCCCCGACCGTGATGGAGGTATCCTCCAATAACGGGCTGAATCCTTCGCTGAAGGCGACTTCCCCTTCGAATACCTCGTCGACAAGCGCCAGCGCAGCGCCTGGAAGTTCCGCATAGGTGATCTCTTTTTTGCCGGTCCCGACACTGATCGTCTCCGCGGATTGATCGACGATCCACACCTCGCCCATCGCGATATCCTGAATGGCCGTGATATAGGCGTTGTATCCGTTCACATTGTTGCGCCCGGTCGTACCCGTGGCACCACTTTGCGCGAGCAGAGCATTATTTCCTGTTTGCTTTCCGATGGCATTGCCCTTGGCAGTGAGCGCAACCTCATCTAAAGCGGGACTCCCGTCTTCCAGATAATCGGCTACGCCGGCCGCGATCGCCTCAGCCCGTTCCTGCATATCCGCCCGATAAATCTCTTCGGTATGCCGGGTGAACAGCAGCAGGAAGGCCCCTCCGACAACCAAGGAAAACAGCAGGATGACGGAAGTGAAATAGAGGACCAGCTTGCGGGTGATCTTATACTTCATCCGGATTCACCTCAAACTTATAGCCGATGCCCCAAACGGTTTTGATATCCCACGACGGATGGGGAATTTGATCGACCTTTGCCCGCAGCCGTTTGATGTGCGAGTCGACCGTCCGATTATCGCCGAAATAATCGTAGCCCCAAACGCTGTCCAACAAATTGTCGCGGCTGAACACCTTGTTCTTGTTCGTCGCCAAAATCCAAAGCAACTCGATCTCTTTTTTCGTGAGATGGACTTGATGCCCAGCAATTTTCACGATGAACTCATCCAGACGGATTTCCAGATCTTCATGGACGTAGAGTTTATGGTGATCCTTATTGTCAGGTGTCTGATCCAACCGCCGCAGGATCGCCCGGATGCGCGCCATCACTTCACCCGGCGAAAAAGGCTTGACGATGTAGTCGTCCGCTCCGATATCCAAGCCCATGATCCGTTCAAAATCTTCCCCTCTGGCGGTCACCATGATGATGGGGACCGAGGAAACTTTCCGGATTTCCCTGCACACTTCGAAGCCATCCTTTTTCGGCATCATCACATCCAGCAAAATCAGATCGAATTTGCCTTTCCCGAATTCCTGCAGCGCCTGTTCGCCATCATAGGCGACGACCGCCTCGTAGCCATCCTTTTCTGAATACTCCTTCAGGATGGCTGTTATCTGTTTATTATCATCCGCAATCAATAGCTTTACCATCGGAATCCCTCCTCGGGGAAATCATACTTGAAAAATATGGCAAGATTATGTTTTCACCCCGATAATACCATACAAATGTGCCGTAAAAAACACGCTTCTGCCATACTTTTTGATTATTCTTAGGTCAGTAAGAAATAACAAAAAAACATTCCAGGGGGAAACAAAAATGAACAAGACAAGAATCATGACTATCCTATCCGTTGCAGGCTTATTTGTTGGAGGTGCCGCACCAGTACTGGCAGCGAGCGATACAGCAGCCCAGAACGGCACTATGACCCAAGAGCAAATCAAGTCAGGCGAATGCACAAATGAAGGCGCAAAAAAACAAGGCAATGAAGAGGCAACCATGAAACGTGCCCGCGAGAAAAGCGGAACGTGCGACGGAACTGGTACGCAAGCCAATCAGGATGGTAACCAAAACGGCACTGGCGGAACAGACAGCAACGGTAACCAATACGCCACGGGCGAGACAGACGGCGACGGCAACCAATACGGTACGGATGAAACGGACAATGACGGCAAAAACGGCGTCCGCGATCAATCTTGCCAAACTGAATAACAGTCAATCAGCCAAGTAAATCGCATTGCACTTCGATATGAAGGCACCGAACAAAAAGGGGCGGTCTCGTAAAGAGACTGCCCCTTTTTTGTGCATATTCGTACTTTTGCAGCTGAAATCCTACAGATCGAGAGTTCCAGGCTGCAAAAAGATTCCACCAGCTCCTGACAGGGTTTCGTTCGCCGGAGGAGTCTCGGTAATGTCCGCGGACTTTTTCCCCGCCACAGTGTTTCGGCGGGTTGGATGACTGCATCTGAATTGGGGTCAACCCCGGCGAAGCCTCCTTGGCCGGAGCTGGGTACCCCCACTACTTCTCCATGCAAATTCCCAACCAACCCACTTCACCCCATAACTCATGACCGCAACATCGCCATGTACGCGAGGAAAACAAAATCGTTGCCGGAAAAACCTATCTTATAATAATAGGTCCGGCTCTCATTGCCGGAAAACCTTTTCGCTTCCATCGCCACGGCGATGCGATGCGCACGCCGGATGCTCCCTGACAAGCAGCGGGATCGTGTAGACCTTCATCTTGAAAAGGATACCCTGCAAGCCTTTCACCTTTTCGCTTCCGCGCACCTTGCGAGCATTGCGGATCGTTTCGAATTCTTCCGTCATGATCGGGATCAACCGCAGCGCCGCCATGAAGCTGTAGGCGTATTTCGGATCCAGCCGCAGCTGCTGCATCAACGAATAAAACAAGTTGACCGGCCGCGTCGTCAATGCGAAGGTCAATCCCAAAACAGCGAAGACCAATGCGCGCAAACCGATCAGCATGCCCCGCAAAAAGCTCTCCTCGGTGATGCGGATCAGCCCCCATTCGAACCAAAGCGTTTCGCCTTTCCCGAACATGATCATGGCGCTGGCTGTCGACACGAAAATGGCGCAGAAAGGGATCAACAGCAATAAGATCCGCTTCAAGCGGCTGTCCCGTAAACAGCAGGAACAGGACCAAAAGCCCGCTGCCGATGAATGCCATGATTTCAAGATTGCGGACAAACATAACCGCGATGCAGAGCAACAGCGACATGCCCAATTTCAGGCTGGGATTGACACGGTGAAGCCAGGTTTCGTTTGACTAATTCCCATTCCTTCATCTACACAGTCCCCCTTCCAAGCGCAAATCAGCGGAGAATGCAGTCCGCATGTCCATAGCCGATCCGGTGGTGTCCCGGATTTCGCCATCAACAACAGTCCAAAACGTTGTCCCATAGTTCCGGGAGAGCACTTCATCGTGCGTCACCATCAGGATGACGGCGCCCTTTTTCCGGTAACTCTCCAAAAATCCCAGCAAGGCAAAGGTGTTTTTGGAATCCAACCCGAAAGTCGGTTCATCCAAAAGGATCAGCCGCTGACCTTGGATGATCGTCGCAGCTACGCTCAGACGCCTTTTTTGTCCCATCGAAAGTTGGAAAGGATTTTTCTCCCGCTGCCCGCTCAACTGGAAAAGCTCCAGATATTCCTCCACAAGCTTCTCGATTTCCGAATTTCCCTTGCCGTCCATCCGGAGCGAATAGGCCATCTCTTCATAGACCGTATTCGCCACGAACTGGTACTCCGGATTCTGGAAAACAAAAGCCACCCGTTCAGCCAACTTCTTCAATTTTCTGATCGGCTTTCCCTCCAGCTCGTAGTCCCCGCTCGTTTTGATGAACTGCATGACGGCATGGAGGAAGGTGCTTTTTCCGGCTCCATTTTGGCCGCGGATGATGACCCATTCACCCGGATAGGCCGCCAGCCCGGCCCCTTGAATTTTTATTTCCCCATTGCGCAAGCCTTTGAAATCGCGCAGTTCCAACAGCGGACTTTGCAATCTAAAGGACTTCTGCTCCCGTTGCAGCGGCGATTCCGCCAGATGTTGGTCCCATACCCCCGGAAACCAGATGCCCTGCTCCTTCATCTCGTCCTTGTAGGCCGAGAAGATTTCTTCGTTCGGTCCATCGGCGATGATGCGGCCGGATGCATCGAACAATACAAGCCGTTCGGCGAATGCCAGGACATGATCGATTTTGTGTTCCACAATGATGACCGTTTTGTCCTTGCAGACTTTCTTCAGGACCTCCCAGATCGTTTCCGTCCCTTCCGGATCAAGCATGGCGGAGGGCTCATCCAAAAAGAGCACTTCCGGATCCAACACCAATACCGAGGCGATCGCCAGCCGCTGCTTCATCCCGCCGGAAAGGCTTGCGATGGGGATGTGGCTGTCCGCCAATTCCAATCCCACTTGCCGGAGCGCAAAGTCTATTTTGGCAGCCATCTCCTCGCGCGGAACCGACAGATTTTCGAGCACAAAAGCAAGCTCTTCATCGACGTAAGGCATGCAGAACTGGCTGTCCGGATCCTGGAAAACATAGCCCCAGGAAGCCGGTGTCACGAGCTTGTCGGCCTTCATCGGCACTTCGATCGATTGCGGAATCAGACCGCTCAACACCTGCAGCAGCGTGGATTTGCCGCAGCCGGAAGGCCCCAAAAGCAGCACTTTTTCGCCTTCAGCGACCGAAAAGGAAAGGTCCTTGAACAACAACTCGGCATCGCCGGGAAATTTCAACTTCAGTTTCTCGACATACGCTCGCTGCTCCATTTCCGCCATCCTCCTTAATCCATATCTGTGAAATCTTCAGTCGAAAGCGGACGGACAAGGTTCGTCACGCCGGTATCCTCCAGGACTTCTGCCAAGTAGTAGGCCAGCACGCCGGCAAAGAAAATCGAGCCCGCGAATCGGGCAAGCAAGTAAAGTGCCAAGTTCCAAGGAGCCAGCTCAGCGATCTGCCCGTTCAAAGCATCCACCAAAAGCGAACCCACACAAGATGCCGAAGCTGCCAAAGCGGCAACCTTCAGGTCAAAACGTTTGTAGCGGAAAGCCATGAACACCAATTCCGCAAACAATCCCTGCACCACACCGGAAAGCAAGACAGTCAGACCCCAAGGCGAACCCAAAAGGAATTCGCCTGAAGCCGCAGCGATTTCCGCCAACAGTGCCACACCCGGCTTGCGGATGATGAAATAGGCGACGGTGCCGGCGATGAACCACATGCCGTACAGCAGCTGATCAAGATGCAGACCCAACGGCTGCACCGCGTAATAGACCGTTCCCCATAGGATGTAGACGATCCCGAAAGCGATGGCGATGACGATTGTCACCAAAATATCTGTAAGCTTCAATTCTTTTTTCATTTTATCTGTCTCCTCTTTGTGTTTGATTTTGTCTCTTATTGCTCCAACGGTACTGGCCACGTTTCCATGCGATAGGCCATTTCCCAAAATGCGTATTCGTACTGGCTGCTGATGATGAAATGCTCTTTCATCCTTTCGCGGTCGGCTTCGCTCACGGCTGCGGCAATCTTATCCAGATGCGCAATCTGCTCATCCACCCGGTCCTGAAAATCCTTCCCGCCATAGGTGGCGATCCATTCCTGATAAATCGGTTCTTCAGGCGCTGCATCAATGAAGGCGTCGCCGATTTCGGCATAAAGCCAATAGCAAGGCAGAACGGCGGCGATCACATCCCCCAAATGCCCCGAGTGGCCGGCGTGATAGAGATGGGACGTGTAGGCGTAAGCGGTCGGTGCGGGCTTGAAAAGCTCTTTTTCCTCCGCGGTGATGCCCAGCCTTTTCGAAAACTGCTCATGCAGGCCGATTTCGGCGCTGTACGTATGCTTCGCGAAGTCGGCGAACTGGTTGGTCGTCGCGATGTCCGGTGCTTTGGCCGCGCCGAGAGCCAAAATTTTGGCGAAGCGCGTCAGGTAATAGGAATCCTGCTGGATGTAAAAACGGAAATTCTCCAACGGCAAGGTGCCGTCCCCGATCCCTTTCACGAACGGATGCTCCATGCTGGCTGCCCAGATCGGTTCGACCGCTTGGCGTATTTCTGCTGAAAATGTCATTGCTTTCCCTCCATATGCTGTGAACGCTCCGCCAGGGTCCCGACTCATCCGGACGGCCGCTCTTGATTTTTGCAAACAAAAAAACCACTCTCTTCCCAACGGAAAAAAGTGGTTGTATGTTCCTTATGCAATAGGGACTTACTTAGCCAAAAGAGGCTGCCACTTCCCTACGCTGGTACAAACCAGATCAGGTTCTAAGGGTCTCGAAGTCCTACTTCGATCTCAGCTTTTTGGCGGACAGTCATCCGCCGGTAAAGCACCCCTAGTGGTAAAAAAGAATATTCAGTTCATTTGTTGTTGTTCCTATCGTATCATAATTTCCTCTGAAGTCAACTCGCTCTTAGACCAAATCGCCTTTTATCAAGTACCCACCGCCAAACAGAAAAGACTGTCCCGATGGGGCAGTCTTTTCTGTAAGTGAAATCCACATGATCAAGTTCGGTGGGTTACGCTCCGTATTTTCCAAACAACGCTTGTCCATCCGCTTCAAAAACCTGCAATGCCTGCAATGCCAAATCTTTGTTCAGCATACTGTTCAGGACATCCGGAGGGATTGTGGCAGTATGCGCGCCCGACTCCAAGGAATCGATGACTTGTTGGGAATTTTTGAAGCTCGCTGCCATGATTTTGGTCTTGTAGCCTCTGGCATCGATGAACGTCCGCATCGAACGGATCGCCTTGTAGGGATCGATCGCATTGTTCAGCATCCTGTTCACATACGGTGCCAGATAATCGCATCCGGCTGCGGCGGCCAGGATCCCCTGGTCCGCAGAGTAGATCAGCGTACCGAGGATTGCTCTCTCCGGATCGTCCTCTTTCACTTTTTTGATTGTTTCCAATCCTGCTTGTGTAACGGGAATCTTTATCGAAAGTCGGTGATTTGCATCAAATGTCTTTATTGCTTCATAATCGGCAAACATTTCTTCAGAAGTCGTACCCAGCAATTGTACAAAAAGTTCCGTCGGCTCCAAAGCCAATAAATCTTGTAATTGTTTGAAGCGACTGCCGGAACCAGTCGACAAAATCGTCGGGTTGGTGGTGACTCCTTTCAGAAATCCGCTTTTCAAAAAACTTCCGATTGCTTTGATGTCGTTCGAATCTATGTACATAAGCGACTACCCCACAGTTTCAGTGATTTTGATGATGGTGCCTTCCGCGATTTCGTTCACTGTTTTGTTTTCAACATACAGCGAGCCTGCCAATTCAGCGACTGTTTCTCCGCTGAAGTTGATGGTGATGTGCCCCAGATCCCTGAGGTTTTTGTTGACCACATTACCCACGGCTGTGACGCGATAACTATCGTCGCCGATAACCAACGCGTGTCCTAGTTGAATATCCTGCTCCAGTGCATTTTGTTCGATCAGGAAGCAATAAGGTCTCAATGCTTCCGGAGCATCGTCTCCGAACAATACCATCATATCCTCAGCTAAAAACTCCTTAGCATTAGGTCCGATTTCTGTGACTACCGTTGAATAAATTGACATTTTTCTTCACCTTTTCCGATTATTAGTTTTTTTAATATAATCCGAAGCTTGCTAACCAAGCGACGAATACGCGGGGCACACCGTTCAGGAATCGAGAATAAAGAACGGATGGCACGCCGACTTCTACTGTTTTAGCTTCTGCTTCCTGCAAGCCTAACCCGACTGGAATGAAATCGCAAGCATTTTGTGTGTTGATGGCGAATAAAGCCGGTAAAGCTAAGCTTGGTTCGATATTGCCTTTACCGATTTCAACACCGATCAATGTTCCGATAACTTGCGCGATTACAGCGCCAGGTCCCAATAGAGGAGAAAGGATTGGCAAGGAGCAGATGAATCCGATGACCATCAATCCCCAGACATTGCCTGCCAACGGAATCATCAGTTTCGCGAACATATTGCCGATTCCGCTGCCTTGGATGATACCGATCAGCATCGCTACAAAGGCCATGAACGGGATGATTGTCTGCAAGACTGTCTGCACCGCTTCACGGGCTGATTGCAGCATGATAGCGATCCCTTTACCTGCAGCCAAACCGATTTTTGCCACTATGCTGCCTTTTTCTGCGTTTTGTTGCGTCAGTTTTTTGTCTGTAGTGTAAGCGACTTTCTCTTCTACTACTGGTTCTGCAACTGCTGTGTTGATTGTCTCAACAGTTGCTGTCTCGCCAGTGACTTGGATCTGATTCAAGCCAACATTTGAAACGTAAATGTCTTCGTTGATGTATTTAGCCAAAGGACCTGATTTGCCGGTGGCAACGACGTTGATTGTCGGGATGCCTTTTTGAGGATAGATGCCGCATCTCAATGTTCCGCCGCAGTCGATGATAGCCAAGGCTGTTTCATCATCCGGAATGGATGTTTTGAATCCGTTTACGGCTTCCATACCTGTAAGTTCAGCGATTCTGTCAACGATGGCAGGCTTTTCTCCGCCGCCTACGATGTAGATGAATTTATGTTTTTGCTCTGTTGGTGTGATGATCAGTGGTCCGCCCCAGCCGCCGGAACCTTTTTCGACTTTGATGCTGTTATATTTTGTCATAATGAATACCCCTCTCGTTCATACGCATTCTATTTGTTTTATGCAACATCTTCTTGATCGTTATTATTGAACTTTCGCTGTTTTGCTCAATTGAATGCCCGTCTTTTTGCAGACATAAGCAGTTGTGAAGTCGGTTACATATGCGCCTACAGCATTCATCACAAGCCCGACAAGCAGATAACGGATAGCCAGTGGCGTGGTGCTCAATCCTAACGTTTCAACACCTGAAGCAATTCCCAGGAATACGAACAATTCACCTGCATTGATATGTGGGAAAAGGCCGTTACTCGTATGGTTGTATTGTGCAAGTGCCGCATAGAAACTTGGCTTGTAGAATTCTGGCAAAAATCTCCCTAAGGTGAATGATGCGGGATTCCCCAACATGAAGGCTGCCAAGAAAGGTAGGATACAGTTTCTGACCAAGGAATATTTCGAGAAGCGTTGTGCGAGGCCATTGATTTTTTCCTCACCGATCAGCTTGATCACTACGTTCATGAATACCATCAGCATCAATACGATTGGGACGATGCCGGTCATCCAGCTCATAAATGTATTTGCACCTAATTGAAATAATCCGATAAAGCTTTCTGCACCTTTAACTAGAAAGTCCATATTTAACACTCCTTATTATATGTATTATTTCTTACACGATTTACCCGAACTTAATGTTTCTAATTTTTTTGGTCAGTTCCTTAAATGGCGATTCTTTCTCCGGAATGATTTCTCCGTTTATGAACATCCTGTAATTAGTGACCGCATTCATGATGGTTTTGCGGGTGATCTTGATTTCAGCCAGCACATCCGGATCCTCTGCCTTGATGGCTTCGATCAGTCTGCCGTTGAAATTGTTGTATGGTTTGAACCTGGCCAAGATTGTGGTCCCTTGCAGCTTTTTGCCTCTGACGATGACGCCGTTGTTATCCAGTTGGAACATGATGATCGTTCCGGAAGTCAGTTTCCCTGCCCGTTTGCCTATCGCAACTCTGCCGTCCGCCTTCAACTCGTTGTATTCATTGCCGAAATGTCTGATCTGAAAAAACCCCAATGCGCTTTGGATCAAAAAAGCGCCGACAACCAGAATACCCAATGCAAGCATGTTATTCATCTATTTCGTACCTCTTTTCTCCAGCATCTCAATAAGTCCTTGTGCATCATCCACTTTTTTCAGATCATTGATCAGAGTTGGATCATTGATGACCTTAAAGACAAAATCATATACCTGCATCAAGATTCTCTCTTGCTGCTCAGAAATTTTCTCGGGTGTCACTAGAAATAACATCAAGGAAAACGCGTCGTTGCGGTTGGCCATCGTGATGTTCCCCAGGACAAACACCAACTTTTTGATGTTTGGGTCGGTCAAATGCGGGAAAGCTACCTTGTTTTCATAAATCATTGTGTGTCTTTCTTCTTTTTCCACGAACCGGTCCAGGATATCTTCGGACAGACGGTATCTTCTGGAAAGGTAGGACATGATTTCTTCCACGTAATCAAAGTAACCCATTTGACCTTTTAGATTGACGAGGTGATAACTGATGTCCTCGTTTGTCAGGTATTTGATGTTGTATTGATCTTTTTCCACGGCATAGATCTTTTGGGCCAAATCGTCCGGGCTGACCAATCTGTCGATCTTGATGACAGGGACTTCGGTGTCCACGGAAATCTCTTCGGTTGTGAAAAGCAGCCGGAACCGCTTCAATTTTTCTTTCGGCAGGCTGTCGGTATTGATGTGGACGATATTCATCTCACTTCCGACGATCTCTTTGATCTGCCTGCAGATCAGCTCAAAACTCCCTCTTCCAAGGTTGGTGATGATGCCGACATCCCTTGTGCTTTTGCCTTTTGAATCGTTCGCTTGCCTTTCATCCAGCATCAGTGCGTAATAGACAGCCAGATAGCTGATATCGTCCGCGCTGGCGCTCAATTGGTACAAGCGATTCAGTTCCGAAAGCGAAATCTTCGCCAGTTCGAAGGCTAAAGGATATTTTAGTTTGATCTGTTCCAGATACAGATCCGTGTTCGGAATCCGGAAGACCAGCCTGTTTATCAAGAACAGCAGATGATATTTGACTTTGTCGAAGAAAGCTTCTTCATCGATTTCGATCATGACCTGATCGCGTACCGTCTTCAGCATGCTGGAAACGACTTGTCTGAGAACCTCTTCGTTTTCGGCATTTTCCGTCCCTTTCACGTAGGCAGAGTTCCTTGTGTTGATCGGGAAGGCTAGAAAAGCAATTTCATGGTCATTCAACGCAACCGCAAATTTCTTCTGCAGCAGTTGGGTATAGGCGATGATGTTCGCCGAATCCGCCTCGAAGTTTTTGTACATCGGAATTTCGGAATCTATCGTATGCTCATGCGACACCCGGTGAACGCTTACAGCCAGCGCCTTATAAAGCAGTTCTTTCGCCTGCTCATCCAGCTTGTAGGCTTGGCTGAGTCCGTCAAGCGCAGCCTGGATTTCTTGGTCCGGCAGAAAGGTCATCTGCAGCAACTCGAAGACTTCATAGATCAGCACCAAGCGGGTGCCGAATTCGCTGCACTGGAAGGTGATGCCTTTGTTCGGGATTCCGACGACTTTCGCGTTGTATTTCTCCAAAAGCTGCTTCAGCTTTTTGAGGTCGTTGTTCACCGTGCTCCTGCTTACGCTCATTTCTTCGGAGAGGTCTCCGATATTCAGGTACTCCTCTGTGCATATCAAGCGGTACAACAGATACGCGATCCTGCATTCTACCTTATTGAAGTCCTGATGGATATTGTAATGAAGTGTGTTGAATATGTTCGTCCCCTCCTTTCTGACGATGGCTACTTGCGATTCATCCTTTTGTTGGATTTTTAAGAATCCTTCGTAGACATCGTTCAATTCCGAAATGATCGTTTTGATCTGGTATTTGTTTTTTCCCGACGCTTCCTCGAGACTTTGAAGATCCATTTCTTTATTTGAAAGTAAACTTCTCAGCAAAACTTCTCTATCGCTTGCCGTTGACATGTTAATGCCCCCATACTATCCTCTAGATTTCCCGCCTGTAATGTTGATTGTTGTACCAGTGATATAAGCGGATTTGTTGGAAGATAAGAATGCCACCAAGTAGCCGATTTCATCCAATTTTCCGACGCGTCCCAGTGGAATGCTCTTTTCATACCCTGTGTCCAACTGCTCAACCGGTATGTTTCTTGTGTAAGCCAATGCTTCATTGTAGGCAGGAGTTGTCAATCCTGTTTTTTCGTTGATCCCCGGTGCGATACCGACGACTTTGATGCCAAATTTACCAAGTTCTTTTGCCCATGAACGCGTATAAGAATTCGTAGCGCCTTTAGTTGCTGAATAGATGCTTTGACCGACCGAACCTTCCATGCCGGATTCGGAAGAGATATTGATGATCGTGCCTTCCACTTTGTTCTTCAGCATGTTTCTGACGACGGCTTGTGTAGTGAATACCATTCCTTTTTGATTGACTGCTGTCATTTTGTTGAATGAGTCTTCATCGATTTCGTATTTTCTTTCATCACTGTAGACATCCACCAATAAACGCGGCAAGTTCATACCTGCATTATTGACCAAAACGTCGATTTTGCCAAATTTCTCAACAGCTTTTTCGACCATTGCCTCGATGCTCTCGATGGAAGTCACATCTGTCTTCACATTCAGTTTACCATAAACATTTGTTCCCGTTTCAACACTCAAATCCGCCACAACGACATTTGCGCCTTGTTGTTTCAAGTGATCAGCGATGTGTAAGCCGATGCCTGAATTGCCTCCTGTAACGATAACCGTTTTTCCGTCTAATTCCAACCAGTTGTTTGCCATAATGTTTTGTATCCCCTTTCAATCTCTATATTCCAGAGTATAGACCAAATAAAAAATAAATTAATACAGTCCTTGGGCCGGAAAAGGTGTCCAATTTTTGAACTAATTCAACTGCTGGAATTTGGAGGGATGGGATAAAAATCATATTTGATGGTCTGATTCCTGGAAAAGCGCGCCACGAATGGGAAAAACTGATTTTTTACGCCTGCGGTTTCCAGAGCAGCAAAACTTTTTCAAGTGAAAAAAGCGAATTAGTGCAACCATTGCTTCACTGCAGTGCTATTATCTTTGAACTAATCGGACCTATTCAAACGCAAAAAAACATCCTTTCACTTATTAAATAATAAGCGAAAGGATGTTATAAGTATGCATTTAATTAAAATTACTCAACCGTAACGGATTTAGCCAAGTTTCTTGGCTTGTCGACGTCATAGCCACGGTGAAGCGTTGCGTAGTAAGCCATCAATTGTGTCGGAACTACTGTCATCAGTGGCGCCAAGGCTGGGTGAACAGCAGGCAAGATGATTTGGTCGTTCTCGTTGGCCAAACCTTTCATTGCAAATACGCAAGTGTTTGCGCCGCGTGAACGCACTTCTTCAATGTTTCCGCGGGTATGGCTTGCCATGTCTGCTTGGGTAATGATAGCCAATACCGGTGTTCCTTCTTCGATCAAGGCGATTGTGCCGTGCTTCAATTCTCCGGCAGCAAAACCTTCTGTTTGGATATAAGAAATTTCTTTCAGTTTCAATGCAGCTTCCATCGATACGAAGTAATCCAAACCGCGGCCGATGTAGAAAGCATTGCGGGTGTTCGGCAAGTAGATGTCAGCCAATTCAGCGATGCGCTCTTTATCATCGATGATTGATTCCATCGCATTTGCGACGATCCCTAATTCATGGACCATGTCGATTCCCATATCATGACCCGTTCTCGCGCCTAACGCATCCGACAAGACAGCCAAGACAGCGATTTGCGCCGTGTAAGCTTTCGTCGAAGCGACTGCGATCTCAGGACCTGCATGCAACAGCAATGTGTAGTCCGCTTCACGCGACAAGGTCGAACCAGCCACGTTTGTGATCGTCAAAGCTGGGTATCCCCATTCTTTTACTTTCACCAATACTTGGCGGCTATCTGCAGTCTCTCCACTTTGGGTAAGGAAGATAAAGAACGGATTGCCTTTCAATAGTGGCGGGTTGTAGGAAAATTCGCTGGCGACATGCACTTCTGTCGGGATCTGTGCAATTTTTTCCAGATAATGTTTGCCTACCCAACCGGAATGGTAGCTCGTTCCGCAAGCCACGATATGGATGCGGTCAGCTTCCAACATAGCAGTGGTCAATTCTTCAGGAACAGTCAGGCGACCTTCTGCATTTTGGTATTTTTGGATGATGTTACGCATAACAGCAGGCTGCTCATCGATTTCTTTCAACATGTAGTAAGGGTATGTCCCTTTTTCCAGGTCGCTGGCATCGATTTGGGCCGTATACGGATTACGTGTTACGATTTTTCCGTCCAATTTTTCGATTGTGACGCCATCAGCCGTCAATGTGATCATTTCGCCGTCGTGGATTTCCACATATTGGTTCGTGATCTGAACAGTAGCCATCGCATCGCTGGCAACGACGTTGAAGTCATCACCCAAACCGATCAACATTGGGCTTTTGTTTTTGGCCGCGTAAAAGACGTCCGGTGCTTGTGCATCCACTAAAGCGAAAGCGTAAGAGCCTCTTACGATCGACAAAGCGCGGCGCAAAGCTTCTTTTCCGTTCAGGTTTTCTTCGGCAGCGATTTTTCCGATCAGCTGCACAACGATTTCTGTATCTGTTTGGCTGACGAAAGTGACATCCTGCAAATACTCATCTTTGATTTCTTTGAAGTTTTCAATGACCCCATTATGGACCAATGTGAAACGTCCATCCGCAGATTGGTGCGGGTGTGCATTTTCTGCACTCGGCACGCCATGCGTTGCCCATCTTGTGTGTCCGATTCCTGTATGCGCCTCGACCTGTCTGTCGACGATTGCACGCAAATCCGCGATGCGTCCTTTTTCCTTGAACACATGACCTTTGTTTTCAGCGTCTACGACAAAAATACCGGCTGAATCATAACCACGGTATTCCAATTTTTCTAATCCATGCAACAATACCTCTTGTACATTGCCTTTTCCTACATATCCAACTATTCCACACATAAGCGTAAAAATCCCCTTTATTATCTCGATTTTTTCTGGGTGTGGGGATTGATCTCTGTAAGACCGTTTCGGGCTCTGAAGCCGCATAAGGGTCTTTTTTGCTTCAATCCTGTAGACTACACTTGCCTTGGGTCATCCGCCGAATCCTTCGATAAACCCAATCCTCGTCACTTCAGGGCCAATGTTCCTGTGCTCCCTGAAGTCTGGCGCTATCCATTTGCTTCTTCCTCTATCCTCCTAGCTTTATATTTTCCAGAATATATGCATTTTATCCTACAAACAGTGACCTTGTCAAAGCGTTTTTGGTCCGGTTTCACTTGTAACGCTGGTTTGAAGCGCTATTTAAGAAAAACTTATACTCGTTGTGCCGTTTGATTTCATCAAGATGCATCAAATCGTCACTTGACCGGCACAACGGGCATAGTTGAAAGTTGCTGATAGAACTGCGGTGATCAAGCCACCTTATACGCGTACTTCTCGACGTTCTGTTTGATGCTGCCCAAGATTTTTTGATTGTCTATCCCGGTTACTTCCGAAATGATTTTATCCAAGCCTTTTTGCAGGATCATTTCCTTCAATTCTTGGCACTGTTCATCTTCCGGGTCGAAGTAATTGAAGACCATGCCGATCGTTTCCAGCAAGTGGAAAGGCATCTCATCGATTTGGGTCAATTCAACCATCGGACGGATGAAGCGCTCATGATTGCCCAATTTTCTTAAAGGCGTACGCGCCACACGGGAGATAGCATCGGAAATATATTTGTTTTGGAAACGACCGATGATTTTCTCGATATATTTCTCGTGTTCCGCCGCATCGAATCCCCATTTAGCGATCAGCAATTTGCCGGTTTCATGCAAGACGGAGCGCAATTGGATGACGACCAGATGATCCTGCATCGCTTCATCGATGGTTTCATAGCCCTGCAGAGCGCCCGTATAGGCTACCGTAGCGTGTCCCGTATTGACGCTGAAAAGTTTGCGTTCGATGTAAGGCTCCAGATCGTTCACATAGGAAACGCCTTCCAGACGGATCGGGCTTTTGCAGGCAGTCCCTTGTACGACCCACTCGCTGAATGGCTCCACTTGTACAAAGAGCGGATCCGCATGTTGCTGCATCGGCACGATACGGTCCACCGCCGCATCGGGAAATCCGACGTATTGGTCAAGATATGCCGTATCCGTGCAATGTTTCTTGACTTCCTCTTTCAAGAAAGTCGAGCCGCCGATCATGTTTTCGCAGGCGATGATGTCGATGGGCTGCTGGATGTTCCGGGCAGCACGCGCCTCGATCCCTTGCGCGATCAATTGCGCGATTCTAGGCAGAATATTCGGACCGATGGCAGTCGTGAGGAGATCCGCTTCTACGATCGCTTCAACGACTTTGTCTGCTTCCTTGGCATTGTTCAGGCCTGTGACGTTCTGGATTTGGATCTGTTCGCGTGACTCGTCCGCCAATTCGATCGTATAGTTGCCTCGCGATTTCAAGGCTTCGATGATTGTATCGTTCACATCCACAAAAGTGATTGCGTACCCGTTGTGATTCAAAATTTCCCCGATAAAGCCGCGGCCGATATTTCCGGCACCAAAATGTACTGCTTTCATTTTCATCTCTCCCTATGCAATGGCTAAGCTGCCAGTGATTTCATCTTTTGTCAAAGCGTCTGCCAAAGTCACGACGTTATCCACGTCGCTGCAATACAGCGCAATTTTTTGGATCAACTGCAGGTGGTCGTCGCCGACCCCTGCGATGCCGAACAGCACGGTCGCCAATTTTTCTTCCTGCTCGTCGCCGAAGTCAACGCCGTCAGGCACTTGTACAACGCAGATGCCTGATTTTTTTACGTGGTCCTTGGCAGCATCGGTGCCATGGGGAATCGCGATGAAATTCCCCATATACACTGACAACATCCGATCCCGTTGCACCATGGCCTCCACATAATCCGTATCCACACAGCCTGCTTCCACTAATTTTTGGCCGCAAAAACGGATGGCTTCTTCTTTTGAAGCAAAAGCTTTATTCAAAACGATCATTTCTGTATCTAAATTATTCATTTTAATCTTCCTCTCCTTAAGCGATTTGCTTCAAGTTGGCTACGACGCTCTCATATTTAGGCGTAGTGATCAGACTGTCGACTGACAGATGGACGGCTGCAGGAACTTTTTGCTTTGCCGCTTGCGTCAGACTGTTTTTGCTGATGACCAACGTTTGCGGTGTTGCTTCAAGCTCGTTGATATGCACTTTTCTTAAAGGTATGTTCAATGCTTCCCTCTCCAAAATCCGTTCCACTACTTTTTGTCCCATAGTGGCGGAGCCTTTGCGGTCATCATGGACCAAGACGATTTCGTTGATGTTCGCCAAGTCAAAGTCCAGGACCGGCGCTGGTTTTGCAACGACTGTTTCTTTCAGATCGGTGCCGGACAATGTGGCCACGATTTCATCGTATTTTGGCGAATTCAGGAAATTCTCGATCGCTACAAAAGTTGCATTCGGTGCTTTCTGTTGGGCCCGATTCTTCAGTTCTTCCTGGGTTACGATCAACGTGTTGGCTGCATCCGTCAGATTATTGATGGCGCGGTTGGTGACGTCTTGCGGTAACCCGGCTGCATTGATTTTTTTGCGTAAAATGGAAGCACCCATTGCGCTTGAGCCCATCCCTGCATCGCAAGCAAAAATGATGTGTTGGATGCCTGTCATGTTTGTCAGACTTGTTTGTCCTGCTAAGCCTTTTGCGCTTAATTTTGCGGCTTGGGTCGCTTTGACGCTTTCTTCAAACGTGTCGACTGCTTCTTTGGAGTCGGCCTTCAAAATGACTGCTGCTACCGCAAAAGATGCTGCTGCACCGGCGACAACCCCCAAAATGACTGGCAAGTAAGAGCCCATCGGCGTCATAGCCAAAATCGCGATGATCGAACCTGGTGAAGCAGGAGCCCGCAAACCAGCGCCTAAAAGTTGGAAAACAAAGCTTCCGGAAACACCGCCCGAGATGACTGCCAGGAATAATAACGGTTTCATCATGACGTAAGGGAAATAGATTTCGTGGATACCACCCAAGAAGTGGATGATCATAGCGCCTGGCGCTGTCGATTTTGCTGAACCTTTGCCGAACAGTGTGAAAGCCAACAGCACGCCCAAACCAGGACCAGGATTTGCTTCAAGCAGGAAGAGGATTGAACGTCCTGTCTCGCTGACTTGTTCCGTTCCTAACGGTGTCAAAATCCCGTGATTGATTGCATTGTTCAGGAAAAGAATTTTTGCTGGTTCGATGAAGATATTCGTTAAAGGAATCAATTGTGCGTTCAGGATCGTTTCAACCCCGGCTGCCATTGCTTGTGTCAAACGGTCAACTACTGGGCCGATTGCCTGAAACCCTACAAGTGCCAAAGCGAATCCGATCAAGCCTGCCGAGAAATTGTTGACGAGCATTTCAAAACCGGTCTTGATTTTGCTCTGGAAAATCGCATCAAATTTCTTGATCGTGAAACCGCCCAACGGTCCCATGATCATGGCGCCCATGATCATCGGAATTTCTGTCCCTACGATCACACCCATTGTGGCGATGGCGCCGACTACCGCACCGCGTTCGCCTGCGATCACTTTACCTCCTGTATAACCGACCAACAGAGGGATTAAATACGTTAGCATCGGGCCGACCATCGAAGCGAAGGATTCATTCGGCAAGTAGCCATCCGGGATAAATAATGCCGTTAAAACTCCCCAGGCGATCAGCGCCCCTATATTCGGCATCACCATGCTTGAAAGCGTACTGCCTAATTTTTGAACCTTTGCCTTCAGCGAGGCTTGTTGTGTCTGTTCCATCTTTTGTTTCTCCCTTCAAACTGTTTCTTTTGATGTCTTTATTGTATGCGCTTCCGAATCCGGATTATAGTCGTGCTTTGGCACGTTTATTTGTGCCAGGTCTTGATTGGGTCGTTGATCAGGCCGACAAATCCCGGAAATAAGCGCAAAAAAAATGCAAGCAACCTCCCACCAGGTGGGATGCTGCTTGCATTTTGCACTTATTTTGAGTTGTATCTGCTAGCTGTTTTGGAGAATGGTTTGGACCGCCCGCAGATCTTTGGCATCGCTCAACGCCATCACGTTTTCGATATCCGAGCAGAAAAAAGCGATGTCCTGCAAAGCTTCCAATTGTTTTTCCTTGAGGGCCACCACAAAAAGGATAGTCGCTATTTGCGGTTCCTTGTCACTGCCGAAGTTGACGCCGTCGGGCACCTGAATCAAGCAGATGCCTTCTTCTTCAATATAGGGTTGCCCGTCGCTGTCCCCGTGAGGCAAGGCGACAAAATTGCCGACGTAGACACTCACTTTACGGTGGCGCGCCAGCATCGATTGGATGTAAGGTTGGGATACCAATCCTTGCGCCACCAGGAATTCCCCGGCGGCAACGATTGCGGCTTCTGCGCTGCTGTACGTTTGATTCAACAGAATATGCTCATCTTTGAGTGTAATCATGCGGATTCCTCACTTCCTTACTTCTTGACTTCTTCGATCAGGAGCGCCGACAAAAGTTGGTAGATGATTGCTTCATTGCCGGAATTGAAAATCTCCATCCCCAAATCGTTCATGATGATCGCTCCACTGATTTTCCCCAGCATCTTAGCGACATTCTCTTCAATCGGATCGGGGGCCAGCATGACCAGCATCCGCGTCAAAGTCATCGGTTCTTTGTCCATGCCGACTATTTCAAGGGGCGTCTGCAGATCAAAGACACAAAAACAAGGCTGAAGGACCGCAGCATGGGAGGCGTGGAACAAAGCGAAATGGGTATTGGGTATCCCGATCGGCGCTTGCTGATAGCGGTTCATCAATTTATCCCGGACTTTTTCCGGGTCCGCTACGATTTCACTTGAAATATTGTTCCACTGCCAAAGCGACGGTTTCGGAAATGCTGGAGCTGTTTTCCAACGTCTTGACGAAGAAGTGCTTCAGCAACTGGTTGATTTCATCGATGAACGTCATGACTTCCTGATAGTCATCATTTTCGGGCAGACTGGGCTTCGCCGCGGGTTGAACATGCCGCTTCGTATGATCGATTGCACGGAACGCTTCTTTGAGCTGCTTGATTTCGTCCTCCAAGAGCAACGGGGAAATCAATAAATATTTGCCGCTGTATCCCGGCAGCAATGAAGTGGAGATGGTCAAATCAAACTTCTCTTCCAGATTCAGTTTTCCGAGGTCGGCTATGCGAAAAAAGACGATCTCATTGATGAAAGGAAAATGTTTCCGCAAGCGCATCTCCAGCATCCGCGTCGAAGCCAAGCCGCTCGGGGAAATGCCGGCAATGTCCACCGCGATGACTTTCGGGCTGCGTTCGAGGGAATTGGCGAAATGCAGCACCATATAGGCGATTTCCTCTTCGGAAAATTCCTGCTGCGGGAACACCTTCGGCAAGGCATTGCGGATCGCACCCGCAACTTCCGAATATTGGCCCATGATCCGCTCCAAGATGGGATTGTTGAGGCTCCCTTGGTTCAGGATGGCGCGGCTCAACGCCGCGGAAAGGTGCGTCAAGAGCATTTTGTAGAGATTGCTGTCCTCAAAGAAATTGACTTCGGCATCCTGGCTAACGTTTTCGATCAATTGCTTCACTTGATAAGCCAAGCGCGTATCGAAGCTTTCGTTAAAAAAATCGTTGTCCAAGTCACTGAAAAAATCTCCCAACAGATTAGCGAAGAAAACGACTTCGCTGACCGCATACAATTGTTTCGTGTGGGCTGCGATTTTGGCAAAAATCTGCTTCGACAAATCCAAGAGTTCCTTATTGATTTGTCCCGCAAAGGAATCTTCCACCAGTTGGCGGCCTCGCGGGACGCGATCCATGGAAATCGTCAGCATCAAAATCAAAAACTCCAGTTTCCGGTCACTCAAGTCGGAAAAGCGAGGCTCGACGATTTCCCGCACCAATTTTTGAGCAAAAAGCAGCTGCTCCTGATTGACGAACTGCATAAAGAAACTTTCTTTATCCTCCAATTCCGAAAAGTGGAAAAAGTGGTACTCGTTGATCTCGATTCCCAAAATGTTGGCCAACAGGAGCCGACGATACTTTTCGCTGCCGGCAAGTTCATAGCCGCGGTTTCTCGTGATCGTCAAGGGCAACCGCGCCAAACGCAGCTCCAACTGTTTGATGTCGGCAAAAAATGTTGTGTTGCTGATCAAGTATTCATCCAGGAATGTCTGCATGCTGATCGGCTCGTCGCTGTTCAACAGCTGCAGCAAAATGGCATGTTGGCGTTCCGTGGCGGATAATTCGGAAGGCTCATCCTCAGACACAATGGATAGGATTTTTGCTTTTGCTGCATCCTCCGCAATCAAGCGGAAACGGCCCCGGCTCTCTTTCTCCAGCTTTGCGCCGATGGATTCCAAAGAAAGCTCGAGATTTGCCAACTCGCGGTAAACCGTACGCTTGCTGACTTTCAGCAGGCTCATCAAGCGTTCCACAGTAACCGGCGAGGCGGAATGCAGCAATTCTTTTAAAATGATGGTCTCTCTAGGAGTTAGAAACATCTGACAAATCTCCCCTTAATAGTTTCTCGTATTTGTTCGTTGCGATAAGATGCCCGACGACCAGCAGCGGACACTCCGGCAGGACATTCTCAGCTGCAAAAGCTTCAGTGACGATATACAGATTCCTTTGATCCGCAATCAGCTGTTCCAATGGCTGCTTTTCGATGTCGACCCTGATATTATGCTTTTCCGCTAAGTTCCGGAACGCTTGCACCGCCATCGTCTGCGAACCCCGCACACCATCCGCATACAAAAAGACGACTTTTTGATAAGGAAATGTCTCTCCTAGTGCTTCCGGAATCCCTTTTATTTCTTGTTCATCGGTCAGCAGGGCCACAACTCTCGCATACTCTTCCTGGTCCAAAAAATTTCCGATTGTGACAAGTTGTGCGTGAGGGGCTTGGATTTCGGCTAAGTGCTTCAACTCATTTTGGGTGATAAGCAAAAGGTGCGGATCATCGTTCACGTGGTAAATGGAAGTGTAGTCCACCGGTATCGAAATTCCGCTCTCCTTCAATTGCTGCCGCATCAGGCTGGCTCCCATGGCACTTGAACCCATACCCGCATCGCATGCGAATAAAATTTTCCGAATTTCCGTCACTTTCGTCACCTTTTCTGAAATTTCTTTTTTTGTCTGGTCTTTCCTGATCACGAGGGCAGCGATCAAAAAACTTACCAGTGTGCTTCCTGCAATGCCGCCAGCAACTCCCAGCAGCATCTCTTGCGGCGTATTCGCCAAAATCATCACGATCGATCCAGGGGAAGCCGGAACTTTCAGCCCCACTTGAAACATTTCGAAAATCAAAGTGCCGCTCATACCGCCCAAAATGACTGCGGCAAACAACAGCGGATTCAATAAAACAAATGGAAAATAGATCTCATGGATTCCGCCAAACAGATGGATCATAAAAGCACCACTTGCTGTGGCCTTCAAATCCTTTCGGCTGAACAAGATGAAGGCCAACAGAACCCCCAGCCCCGGCCCGGGGTTGGTTTCGATCAAAAACAAAATTGATGTTCCCGCATCCCCCGCCTGTTCAATCCCCAACGGCGTCAAGATACCGTGGTTGAGCGTATTATTCAAGAACAAAACCTTCAACGGCTCTATAAAAAGGTTGGTGAACAACAGCAGATTCCGCTGGATCAGCCATCCGACAAACAGACCCACTTGCTGCGTGACGCTCGCAATGAAAGGACCGATGAGAACAAGACTCAAATAGCCGAACAGCATACCGATGATTCCCGCCGAAAAATTACGGACCAACATCTCGTAACCCGCTTTGACTTTAGGCAAAAGATATTTATCGAACAGAAAAACGGTCCAGCCGATCAACGGTCCGATTACCATGGCACCCAGAATTTGCGGGTCTTCTGATTCCACGAGCATACCGATCACCGCAATGGCCGCCACTACCCCGGCACGATTCTCAATCAATCGTCCCCCGGTATAAGCGATCAGCACTGGGAGGAGAAATTGAATCATAAGGTGATCCATTTCAAGAAAAGAATCTTGGAGCGGCCCCTGAAGATATTGAATAAGCGTCGTAATGATCCCCCATGTGATGAAGACACCCACGTTCGGCATGATCATTCCGCTGAGGTAATGGCCAATTCTCCTTATTTTGGGCAATTCCAAAAGATCTTCCTGTGCATAGGATCGTTTTGATTTTATCATGATCGCACCTCCCTATCATTAACCTGCCAACCTCGCATCGCATTGGTTTCGCTTACATTATAACCATAAACTTAAGATTGTGTATATTTGCAATTATTGTTCTAAATGACGGCTCCAAACAACTCATTGAGTCTACTGTCCATCGCCAACCGCTAAACAAAAAAACGCCGTGGAACACTACCCTAGCAGTGTTCCACGACCCTAAAATGTTTTACAGGCTTTCTATCTTAGATGCCGATTTCGGCTTTTACGACATTTACGATTCGCATAACGTAGTCATGGCATTTTTCATCCGTTTCAGCTTCAGCCATAACGCGCAACAACGGTTCTGTTCCGCTTGGGCGCACCAAAATGCGGCCTTTGCCTGCCATTTCAGCTTCCACTTCTTCGATGACAGCTTTCACAGCCGGAATCTCCATTACACCTTCTTTTTCGGAAACGCGTACGTTCACCAATTCTTGTGGGTAAAGCGTCACTTCATCAGCCAATTCGGAAAGTTTTTTGCCGGTTTGTTTCATGACATTCAGCAATTGGATACCCGTCAAAAGGCCATCCCCGGTCGTGTTCATTTCCAGGAAGACAACGTGTCCGGATTGCTCGCCGCCCAAATTATAGCCATTTTTGCGCATTTCTTCAACAACATAACGGTCGCCGACTTGCGTCTTCAAGGCAGTCATTCCTTCAGCTTCCACCGCTAAATGGAAACCCAGGTTGCTCATGACAGTCGAGACGATTGTGTTTTGATTCAATTTATTGCGCTCTTTCAAATATTTACCGCAGATGAACATGATTCGGTCGCCGTCAATGATGCGTCCATTCTCATCCACAGCGATACAGCGGTCGGCGTCGCCATCGAACGCCAAGCCGACATCCGCTTTTTTCTCAACGACAAATTTACCTAGGACATCCGGATGCGTGGAACCGACGCCTTTGTTGATGTTGATGCCGTCCGGATTTGCACCCATTGTATAGAAGTCTGTTTCCAAGTCCGCGAATAAACGGTTGACGACCGGTGATGCTGCCCCGTTTGCCGCATCCAGGCAGACTGTGATGCCGGAAAGATCATCCGGGATGGTCGTCTGCAAATATTGTGCATATTTCAGGACGCCTTCAGGATATTCATCCACCGTACCCAAGCCGTCTGCGGAAGGTCTCGGCAAATCGTCCCCTTCTTGATCCAAATAGGCTTCGATTTCGTATTCCTGTTCGTCCGACAGTTTAAAACCGTCAGCTCCGAAGAATTTGATGCCGTTGTCGCCTGCTGGATTGTGCGATGCAGAGATCATGACCCCAGCAACGGCACCTTGGATGCGTGTCAGATAAGCGACGCCGGGTGTTGGGATGACTCCCAATTGCAATACTTCGATACCAACTGACAATAAGCCGGAAACCAATGCATATTCCAACAATTGACCGGAAATTCTCGTATCACGCGCAACCAACACAAGCGGATGTGCGATATCTTTAGCGTGCTGTCTTAGGACATATCCTCCAAAACGGCCTAATTTGAAAGCTAATTCCGGCGTCAATTCGCTGTTCGCAACGCCTCTGACACCGTCTGTTCCAAAATATTTACCCATTACCTGTAATCTCCTTTAGATTTTTCATTTATTTTCTTTGCATGGATTTGTTTGATTTTATGAGCTGCTCTCCGATTGACTCGCTTCGCTGTCCTGACTGTCTGAAGCCGAAGATGCGATGGCGCTGCTTTCGTCGGCGGAAGAGGAGGATTCCCCTTCATCAGTGGTGGCCTCCGAATCGGCTGCGGCCTCGGAAGCATCCGACACGCGGATGTTTACCTTGATTGTGGTCGGCGTAGCCGTCAAAGTGTCATTCGGGACCGGAATCGTGAGCGTTTGGGTGGTGTTGCTCTCCACACCCGTGACACTGACAGGCAGAATCACTTCATCGATATCGGCAAGCACAGACTTATCGCCTGTCAAGGTCACGCTGGATTCCCCATCCACTTCAATCGTAAAGATTTTGCCTTCAAGCGGAACGCCGATCTGTTGGATGACCAACGGCACTTCTTTCCCGTATAGGGAGATCGGAATCCGGACGGAAATTTCTTGCGGATCGACGGAAACATTCAACTTATTCCCGCTTGCGTCCACTACTTGTACTACAGTATTCATATTCACAGTATTTGTCAAGCCATTTTCAGCCGCAACCGTCACGTAAACACTATCCACACGGCTTATGGTCGAGGCCGGTCCGGTTAACGTCACGGTATCCGCACTCAGTTCCGGAACACCCGCCAGATATAGCGGATCGACTAATGATTCATCGAAGCGGACTTCCACTGTGCTCTCGATGGCAACCCGCTCTTCAATGACGACATTCACACGCGATGGCGTGATCGCATAGTCGATTTCATTCGAGAGATTTTCGGCCGTCAATTGGATCGTATGGTTGCCTGGCCCCAGTTCATCCAGGTCTTCTGTGACGATGCGGTAATCCGCAGCGGAAATCGTCTGCACGAGTACGCTCTCCGGACCGGTCAGGGTCAACACCACCGTTTCCGGCAATCCTGAAATAAAATACTCGTCCGTATCGATATTCACTTGGATCGGGACATTCGAAATGGTCTCACGCTTGCTTGTGCTGATGGAACTGTTGCTGGTGCTCGTGGACCAGCCATAGTTTTCTGAGTAGACATAGGCGAACAACAATAAGGAAATCACGAAAGAGAGGCCTCTGACGACCCACTTGTTTTCCAAAAACTTATCGTCTTGCTGCTTTCTCATTCAGAACCACCCCACTTCGTATTGTCAAAGAAATCCTGAATGAAATTGGTAGTCTTTTCTTCCTCTTCCTCCACGACCAATTGATCCGTCAGGTAGGCGACAAAATCATCACGGTTCATTTCGCGCAACAGACTCGTCTTATGGGCAATGCTGACGCCCCCGGTCTCTTCCGAAACGATGATGGTGATGGCATCGCTGACTTCACAGAGGCCGATTGCGGCACGATGCCTTGTTCCCAGCTCTTTCGGGATGAAGGAACTTTCTGATAACGGCAGATAACTGGCTGCGGTCGCGATTTTGTAATCTTGGATGATGACCGCTCCATCATGCAAAGGCGTGTTGGGGATGAAAATATTGATCAGCAGCTGGTTGGTTACCTCTCCGCCGATCCTTATCCCCGTTGCAGCGTACTCATCCAGCAAACCTTGCTGCTCGATGGATATCAATGCTCCGATTTTCCGCTTTGCCATATATTGGACAGCCTTGTCCAACTCCGTCACCAAGCGTTCGCTCATATTGACCGAGCGTTTGGCTTTCTTTCTGAATCCTGTTTTGCCCAGATGCTCCAAACCTCTTCTGATTTCCGGCTGGAACACGATAATGACCGCCACGACACCCCATTGGATGACGCGGTTCATGATCCAATCTATGGTCTGCAACTGAAGCGTGACAGCAGCCAGTTTGATCAGCACGATGATCCCGATACCTTTAAGCAATTGAATGGAACGCGTACCTTTTAAAATCATGATCAACTTGTAGACCAGATACCATACCAATAGGATATCCACTATATCAAAGGCATTGCTCCAGGTGATCACTTCTCCCCAATCGATTGACACATGCGCACCTCCACGTTCAAAGTTATATCGTCAATTATATCACAAATAATCCGGCCGAATGGCATTGATTCCTTGAGAAAGCGCTTCAGGAGCGTTACAATGGAAGCAGATGGGCAATCGATCACACAGGAATCATATCGTTTGCAAATCCGGCTCACTTTGCTACACTTAGTTTATAGTTATTACAATAAGATAATTAATTTAAATTAGGAGGAATTCAAATGAGTATCGATTTTAAGGATCACGGCAAAAAACCTTACGTAGTGAACATCGAGGACGCAACCCTGCAGAACGAAAACTATCGCACAACAATTTGGACCGGCGAAAAATTACAGGTGACTGTGATGACGATCCAACCGAACGATGACATCGGATTGGAAGTCCACCATGGCATCGACCAATTCATCCGCATCGAAGAAGGCGACGGCGTGTGCGTGATGGGCGACTCAGAGGACGATCTGTACTTCAAACAGAAAGTATCCGACGATGATGCTGTCTTTGTCCCTGCCGACAAATGGCACAACATCACTAACACAGGGGACAAACCACTTAAACTGTATACAATCTATGCAGGCCCTAGCCACTTGCCCGGCACTGTCCACCCGACCCACGAAGACGCAGAAAACGATCCAAACGAACATTAATAAGGAAAAGCAAAACGAGCCCAGGAGAAATTAATCCCGGGCTCGTTTTTTTCGTGATGATAAAAATCAATCAACCAGTTTCGCCAATTGCTCTTCAGGCAAGTAGAAAGATACTTTGCCGCATTGCGGGCAAACAGCCGCTTCCAAAGCCGCTTTTGTGTGTCCGTTCAATGTTTTTTCCTTCGCCAACTCAACAAGATAAACCCCTTGCGAATACAGACCCAGTCCTTCAATCAAATCAACGTTGCAATCTGTGCATTTAGCCATTGTATTTCCCCTGCTTTCTCTTCGATAATTGTCTATTTTTTTGAAACATACGCCTCATTCATCATATCACGTTTTTTTGTTTAAACTTTTTACTAAATTATGAACTTTTCTATCATGACAAGCAGGAATCAATGCCTCAGAATGCAAAAAGACGCCCCAAAATCATTAAAAAATGATTTCAGGAACGCCTTTTAGACAAACTATTCGTTTCCAATGAGCTTCATAAGCTCGTTTGACTGGGCTAGCTGGATTCGAACCAACGAATGACAGAGTCAAAGTCTGTTGCCTTACCGCTTGGCGATAGCCCAATGGTGGAGGGAGGCAGATTCGAACTGCCGAACCCGAAAGAGCGGATTTACAGTCCGCCGCGTTTAGCCACTTCGCTATCCCTCCGTAAGCTTTCCTTAAAAAGCTGACCAATATATAATATAACAGCGGCAATCGATTTTCAAGAGGTACAATTCAATTTTTAACAGTTTTTAATGCGGCGGCAACTCTGAAAAAACACAAACTTTTGCACTCATAGGTTCCCCGAACGGAAAATCGAAATCAGCAACCAGATGCTGAACAGGCCGGCGATCACAAAGCCTGCTTGGCCCAGGAATTGCCCTCCTGGCGTACCGGACATGATGGCGGATGACAGCAACAACCCGGCAACAATCAAGGAGATGACGACGCGGTTGGACATCTTTTTGACGTCCTTCCACTTGTCGTCCAACTGATCGACATCGATCCGCAACATGGTCCTGCCGCTTGCCGTCTGCTTCAGCAGAGCCAGCAGACTGCTTGGGATCTCGCTGCTGTCCTTGATGAAGGCATAGCCCCGCAAAGCCAACTTTTCCGCAGAAAATTTCTGCATCAGCGTCGTAAGCGTAAAACTCTCCTTCAGATAGTCTTTCGCGATCGAAATCAGGTTCAACTCAGGTGAAATTTCCAGAAAAACGCCTTCCAGTATCGACAAAGACTTCGCGAGGATCGTCAGATCGCTCGGAATGGCGATGTTATGCCGTTTGAACATTCTGATGAAATCGGTGATGAACGTCCCAAGGTTCACGTTCAGCATATTGTTCGAAAGGTACATATCAAACAGCATCTCGACGTCGGCGTACAGATTGCGTTTATCAACCCGTCCTTTCGGCGTCCCCAATTCCAGACAGACTTTCACCATCCGATCCAGATCTTTCGAAGCCAATCCCTGGAGAATATCGTTCAGCGATTTTTTCGTGGCCTCCGACAAATCCCCCATAATGCCGAAATCGATGAAATAGATTTTTCCTTCTTTGATGATCAGATTGCCGGGATGGGGATCCCCATGGAAAAAGCCGTCGTGGAATACTTGCTTCAGATAGGCCAACATCAGTTTGCGGCTGATGTCATCCGAATCATAGCCAAGCAAGTCCAACTGTTCCCGGTTGGTGATTTTGGTGCCTTCGATGTACTCTTCCACCAATACCCTGCGCGTCGTAAGCCCGGAATAGATCTTCGGGACGCCGATGCAGGCGATGTTGGCGTTAAGGTCCCGGAAACGCTGCAGAAGCTGGGCTTCATTGCGGAAATCCAGTTCGATCAAGGTGTTCGCCTTCACCTGCTCCAACGCTTCTTTGGGATCGACTACCTCAACCAGTTCCTTCGGGATTTTTCTGCTGAGGCGGATCAGGATATCCAAATCCCGGATCAACAGATCGTCGATGATCGGGCGCTGCACTTTCACGACCACTTCCTCCCCGGTACGGAGAACCGCCCGATGGACCTGGGCAATCGATGCGCTGGCGAGCGGTTTTTCATCGATGGAAAGGAAGGCTTCGCCTAATGACAATTTGGTTTCTTCCATAAAGATGCGTTCGACTTCCGCAAACGGGAATTCCGGCGCCTTGTCCTGCAGATGCGCCAGTTCTTCCACGAATGCCTGCGGGAGAATATCAATCCGCGTGGAAAGGATCTGGCCGATCTTGATGAAGCTTGGCCCGAGTTTCTCGAAAGCAAGACGAAGGTTCTCCGGATCTTGATCTTTTCGGCTCGGCTTCACCTGGTTATGGTAAAGGAATTGAAGCCCGTAAGAGGACAGGATCCGGACTATTTCATGCAACCGTTCGTCTCTTGCCATCCCGACCCCTCCTTCATCTTTGCGATTGCTTATTTGCTCAACAATTGATCCAGTTTGGCGTTGATCGCGTCCATCTTGGCTTCCAGCGCCTCCACATCCTCTTTTTTGGCGAACGGCAGATTATCGAGTTCCGCTTTCGTCGCCGGCACGATGCCCGAGGCTTTCCGAGTCAACTCCGTCTGCAGCTCTTTTCCTTCCTGGACCGTAACGCGCCCTTTTTCGACCATCTCATTGATCAGCTTTTCAGCCTTCTCGATCGAAGTGGAAGTGATGCCGACACCTGCTAAGAAAATCTTCTTTAATTCATCCATTTTAATCTCTCCTTTGATTGTTGAAATGGGAAAATCCGAAAAATCTTAGTGCTCGTGGAAATGTTCATGCTCCGAGTGGCTGTGTTCGTCTTCTTTGTTGCGGCGGATGCTGAATTGTTCCGGAACCGGATCGTACCCGCCTTTGACGAAAGGATGACATCTGAGAATGCGTGAGATGCCCATTATACTGCCCTTGATTGCGCCATGTTTTTGGATGGCTTGGACCGAATAGTTCGAGCAGGTCGGGTAATACCGGCAGCTCGGCGGGAACAGTGGCGATATAAATTTCTGGTAACCACGTATCAAACCTATAAAAATTTTCTTCATGGCGGCTTCCTTTCTGGCTCTATACTGCTATTTTACCCTTTTTCTCCCTAAAATAAAATAATTGCGTATCATAATAAAAGGACTTCCGCTGCCGCTATTTTTTTTCGGAACTATTTGGTAGAATACCTATATATCGGCGCTTGCCGAAATGCAAACACAAAAGAGGTTGAGCACTAATGAATCCACAAAAAAATAAAACGTACCGCATCGCCATTCTGGGCATTCTGTCTGCGTTCATCATCATCCAGACATTCGTTCCCTTCCTGGGCAATATTCCCATTCCGCCGTTGAATCCGACCATCATCCACATCACGGTCATCGTAGCCGCTTTCGTCCTGAGCACGAAGGATGGCATGCTGATCGGACTTGTCTGGGGCTTGGCGCGCATGGTCAAAGCCTATACGCTGCCGGCTTCCCCGTTGGATCTGCTGCTCTGGACCAATCCGATCATCGCAGTCGTCCCGCGCGTCATGGTAGGGCTTGTGGCAGGACTTGTTTTCCATGCTTTCCTGAAACGCAAACAGGAAAAACGCGGGATGGTCATCGCGGCCGTTTTGGGATCCTTGACCAATACGGTGCTTGTGTTGGGATTCATCGCCCTCTTCTACGGCAATGAATACGCCACAGCCCTGAATGTCGATCCATCCAACCTGTTGAAGGTGCTGGCCGGCATCGTCGCAACCAACGGAATCGGCGAAGCCGTCGCAGCCGGCTTGATTGCGCCATTCATCGCAAAGGCCTTGATGAAGGTCCGCAGAAAATAAGCGAAAAAAACGATGAGCCTCCGTGGCTCATCGTTTTTATTTTGGATTTCACTGCAAGACCGGTTGAATGGCTAACCACCCTTTGATGAGGGTCGGCATGTTCAGGAACACCCAAGTCACAATCGATGCCCCGCCGATGCCATAGAAGTATAGCGTGATCGGCTTGAACAAGAGGAAAATGACCAGGAAACGCTTCATGGACATTTTCGTCAGACCGGCAACCATGCAGAGAAAATCATCCGGGAAGCCGGGAAGCGCAAAGGCTGAGGCCATCAGCCATTCGAAACGATTTCCTTTTATCAGCCAACCATAATATTTTCTGTAGGTTTCTTCCGAAACGAACGCTCTTACGAATGTCTTGCCGTATTTTCGGGCCAAGATGAAATTGATGATCGAACCGATCAACACGCCGATGAAGCTGTATGTGAATCCCCACAGCGGACCGAACACCATAGGAGCCACCACGACCGTTACTCCGCCCGGAATGATGGGATAGACGACCTGGATGATTTGGATCAACAAGAAAATGACTGGAGCATAAATGCCCATTCCGGCCAACAACGCTTTCAAACTGCCTTCAGCTTCGAAAAAGCCTGTCCGATAGATCCAAATGCCTAAGATAAGTGTCGCGACTGTTCCCACTACCGTCGAAATCTGAACGATCTTACGGTTCAATGCAATCCCTTGATGGGTGGTGTTCTCCAATTCCACTTCTTCACCTCTTATCACTTTTTGGTGCTGCCTTATTTCCGATTATACCTGACAAACATAAATTTTCTGTGAATTTACCTTATCGATTCCGTGAACTGCGCCTGCTGACAGCGCTTCCTTTTTCTGTGTCTTCAGTATAATGCAAACAACGTGCGCCTGCCTCTGACTAAAGTCGGATTTTCTTCCCCGATTATAAACACTTCCCGACGTTTTGTCCATAAAAAAGTAAGTTAAGATTTTCTTACGCAGGAAAAGCAAGGTCGTCTTGCGCTGACAGGCGGCTCCGGCTGGAAAAATCCCGGCAGCTGTGATACTTTCAATGTATAGAAACTTTTATAAGACAGGTGATTTATGGCAACAACATTCTCAAAGAACATCCGATCGACTTTGGCCAGTTCTTTCATAAACAGTTTGATCTATTCCTGCACGATCCCATTCCTGGTCATCTATCTGGCCGGCATCTTCAATGCGCAGCTGACCGGCCTGCTCGTCATGACAAATGTGGTCGTCTGCTTCTTGGCCGGCATCGTTGGTGGCTATCTAGCGGATAATTTTCAAAGAAAGAAAATCCTGTATCTTTTCCAGAGCCTGTATGGGGGATCTTTGCTTTTGATCGCCCTCAGATTTTTAGGCCTGCTTTCGGCTGATGGGTGGCTGATTCTCGGTTACCTTGTCTGCGGCATTTCCTTCAATCTCTATTCGCCTGCTTACGACGCCGTGCTGATGGACTGCACCACCGTCGAAAATCGGAAACAGGCCTACCAATGGCAATATTGGACCTTCAATTTGTCGATGGCGCTAGGGTTTTTCGCTCGGCGGGTTCCTTTTTCAGCACTTCCTGTTCCAACTGTTTCTGGTGGCCGGGATAGCGCAACTGGCGATGGCCCTGTTGTTTCGGAGCCAGTTGGACTACACGAATGCCACCGCGCAGAAACAGCATAACAACAGACTGAAGGACCTATTTTCGAACTACAGCATCGCCGCGAAAGATACCCGTTGGCTCTTTTTGATCCTGGGCATGGCGCTTTTCAATACGGCCGAATTTTCGCTGAAGACCTACACCGCCGTCCGGCTTTCGAAAGAGTTCGAAATGCTGACGCTCTTCACGGTTCCGATCGATGGCGTCAGGATGCTCAGTCTGCTGCAGGTCCTCAACACGCTGCTTGTCGTCGGGTTCACTTTCTTGGTCTCGCGCTTCACCGAAAAGAGATCCGAAAAGGCGACGATCCTTTACGGCCTTGTGATCTATGTCGTCAGCTATGGTTTGATTGCCGTCATGAACAACATTTACATCCTGATTCCGTTAATGATCTTGGCGACCATCGGCGAGTTGGCTTCCTCGCCAAACATCAATGCCCGCAAAGTCGACCTTGTCCCTGAAGATAAGCAAGCTTCTTATCTGGCCTTCAGCTCGCTCTCTTACCAAGGAGCTGACCTGTTGGCCGCTTTTGCATTGACGCTCAGCGGGTACATCTCGGCCGGTTTCATCGCCGGCTACATCATCATTTTGGGCTTGATCGGCACCTCGCTCACCGTCAGCAGTCTGTACGGGCGCAAAAATAAAGTAATATAAAGTATTATGGAGAAATTTATCCTTCCGCTGAAGCGCTTATTGTTCCTGTCGGTACTCCGACAAAGGAGGCAATCATGATGGAAATCGTAAAATGGCTCAATGACACGATCATCTGGGGAATCCCCATGCTGGTCCTGATGCTGGGGACAGGGCTGTATCTGACGTTCAAAACCAGAGCCGTCATCTTCACTCGCTTCGGGACAGTGATGGCCAACACGCTGAAGACGGTGTTCCGGAAGCCGAAGGAAATCGAAGCCGGCACGATCACCCCCTTCCAGGCAGTCTGCACGGCTCTGGCCGGAACGGTCGGGACCGGCAATATCGTCGGCGTGGCCGTGGCCATCAGCGTCGGTGGGCCAGGTGCCATCTTTTGGATGTGGACATCCGCTGTCCTCGGTATGGTCACGAAATATGCGGAAACCACGCTAGCGCTTGCCTACCGCGAGAAAAACGCAAAGGGTGAATATGTGGGCGGCCCGATGTATTACATCAGCAAAGGCCTGGGTTTTCCCAAGCTGGCCTATCTTTTCTGCCTGTTGACGGCCTTTTCCTCGATCGGCGGCGGCAACATCGTCCAGGCGAATGCCGTAGCCGGCAGTTTGAAGGACGCTGTTTCCATACCCGCCTTGGCAAGCGGCCTACTGCTGGCTCTCTTTGTGGCCTTGGTCGTGGTGGGGGGCATCAAGCGGATCGCAAGCGTCGCGGAGAAATTGATTCCCTTTATGTCGCTGATCTATACAGGTGCGGCTATCTTTATCCTGATCTTGCAGCGTAATCAGATCCCCTCCGCTCTCGCCACGATTTTCACGGATGCCTTCACCGGTACGGCGGCTGTCGGTGGCTTTACGGGAGCCTCCTTGATGTATGCAGCCCGGATTGGTGTCGCACGCGGAGTGTTCACGAATGAAGCGGGTCTCGGCAGCGCTCCGATTGCCCACTCCACCGCCAACACCGACCATCCGGCGCGCCAAGGCTGTTGGGGGGCTTTCGAAGTCTTCTTCGATACGATCATCATGTGCACCATCACCGCTTTGGTGATCATCATCAGCGGAACCTGGAAGGACGCCTCAATCGATGGCACAGAAATGTCCAACCGGGCATTCAGCGCTGTCATTCCGGGCGGGGAATACATCATTTCCATCGGCATCGTCCTGTTCGCCTTCGCGACCATCATCGCCTGGTATTATTATTCCGAAAAAGCGATCGAATACATCGCCGGCCAAAAAGCGATCTTTGTCTATCGGATCTTTTTCATCGGTTCCATCGTCTATGGAGCAGTCGCGACACTGGATGTCGTCTGGGAGATTTCCGACCTGTTCAACGGGCTGATGGCTATCCCGAACCTGATCGCTTTGATTGGCCTGGTCGGACCTATCGTCGCATTGACGAACGATTTCTTCGCTGATCCCGGAACGATCCGGCCGAAAGGTCAATCCTATGCCTCCTTTATCCAAACAAAAAAACATTTCAAGCGCTTCCATTGAATGTTATGATGGACCTATCAAAAAAATGGAGGAAACCCTATGATCCATATCCTGTTATGCTGCGGCGGCGGATTTTCATCCAGCGCGCTGGCGGCAAAAGTAAAAAAAGACATCCAGCAATACCAGTTGGAAGACCAATTTGAAATTGAATTCTCCCCGTTCATGATCGCCCAAGAAAAAATGGACCGGTTCGATATCGTCGTCTGCTGCCCGCACCTGACCTATGACGTCAAAAAGATGGTCAAAAACGCCAATCCCGACAAACCCATCTACATCTTGCCGCCGCGCATGTATGGCCTGATCGATATCCGCGAATTGTCGACCGATGTTCTGGATGTACTCGAAATGTACAGCCGGAGCCCAATCAACCCTGTCCATTTCCCGGGTGAAGAAAACGTCATGCGCGTGACCCGATCCGTGGCCTACCGGCGCAGCAACGTCTCCTGAAAAAATCTAAGAACAACCGACTGACTATTCAGCCGACCCGCTCTGGAAAATGATCAAACGGGGCATGCTTTTTAATTCTTTGCTTATTTTTGCGCTATCGCTTCTGTCAACCTCCTCCAAAAGGAAGAAGCCTAAAAATTGAACAGTTCCCACCTGTGCATACGCGCATAGGTGGGAACTGTTCAATTTTTAATGGTCAATGATACCGCGCATCAGAGGCGCGGTGCACGCTTATTGGTTGATGAACTCCCCCCACTGTTTCTTCCAGCGGACAATTTCGGATAGCTCAATCGAGACAACATCTATCCCCGCTTCTTTCCGGTTCCGGCGTAACAATTTTTTCTTGTATCCCTCGTAGAACGCATACTTCTCTTCCTTCAGCAAGTACTCTCTCACTTCTTTGGAATCGACAACCAAAGTGATCCTGTCGCCTTTCCATTCGTCCATCAACAATTGGAACACCACATACTGAAAAGGATTGCCCAACTGAGGATGCGTTGCAGCCATTCCTGTAATAGTGCTGTCCCCTTCATGAATGCCGTTCACTCAATAGATACGTATTCTGGAGGCAATTTCTTTTTCAACAAATATGAAATTTATTTCGGTTAAAAATTCCCCCAAAAAAAAATAGATATATCAAGCATCCCGAAAGACTTGATATATCTGAAAAAATGATTATGCCGGCTGCAGGATTTGAACCTGTGACCTCCGCGTTACGAGTGCGATGCTCTACCAACTGAGCTAAGCCGGCCTTGCGAGGGATTCACTCATTAAGTGAGCCACAACACAATAAATTATAAATAAATTTTATCGATTTGTAAAGAGGACATTTTCGTCAAATTGAAATTGTCCTCTTTGCATACCTATAGAAATCCCTTTGTAGAGGTCAGCACGACAACGACAGCTTCCATCAAAACATTTAATCTTTAACAGCCTTATTCCTTAATTCATGGATGCGCTGCAAATCATATGGCGTTTCTTGATAAACGAAGTAATTCAGCCAATTCACAAAGAGGATATTGGCATGACCGCGCCAACGTACCACCGGACGCTTGCTCGGATCGTCATCAGGGTAGTAATTGATCGGGATATTGATGGGTCGATCCAAAGCGACGTCACGCTTGTATTCCTTATCGAGCGTATCAAAATCATATTCGGCATGACCCGTCACAAACACGAAACGGTTGTCCCTGCTGCGGACAACGCTGACCCCTGCCTCTTCGGATGTCGCCAGGATTTCAAGCTCACTGCAGGCCTCTATATCCGCTTTGTGGACATCCGTATGGCGGGAATGCGGCATGAAAAACTCATCATCAAAACCGCGGAGCAGCATCGTTCTGCTGTCGGTGATCCTGTGCTTGAACACACCGAACAGTTTTTCCGTCAGAGGGTACTTCCCGATATTGTAGTGATGATACAGACCCGCTTGGGCTCCCCAACAGATATGCATCGTTGAGAAAACATGGCTGGCGGACCATTCCATGATGGACACCAATTCCGGCCAATATTCCACCTCTTCAAAGGCAAGATTCTCCACAGGTGCACCCGTAATGATCATGCCATCAAAGTATTGATCCTTGATATCCGAAAAGGTCTTGTAGAAATAGTCCAAGTATTCTTCCGAAACATGCTTGGAATCATAGCTTTCCATCCTCAATAAGGTCACTTCCACTTGCAGGGACGTGTTCGAAAGCAAACGGATGAACTGGGTTTCCGTGGCTTGTTTTGTAGGCATCAGATTCACGATGATGATTTTTAACGGACGGATATCCTGCGTAACTGCCCTCAGCTCGTCCATGACGAAGATATTCTCTTTAGCCAACTCTTTGATGGCGGGCAAATCCTTCGATACTTTGATCGGCATATTTTCCACTCCTTTATAATTAAACAGTACCTCTTGGCTCTTCAACAGCTCGCTTATGCACAAAAAAGCTCCCCTCACCACAGTCTTGCGACTATGGGACGAAAGCTTCGCGTTACCACCCATTTTTATAAGGACCTCACAATCCCTACCTCAAAAAGTACATAAAGTGATTGCGTGATCGCATATCCCTTTTATACTCTGCAGAATATCGCCTGCGTACGTAATCGAGCTGATTATTCACCCGATTAAAGGCTCCAAGACCATCTTCACTCTGTTCCGGTACGCTCCCTTTCACCAAATCAGGAGCTCTCTTTACGTACTTCCCAAAGTTACTCTTCTCATCGCTGCCCATGCTATTGTCAGATAAGACTTGTATTAATATAGTTAAAATTATCATCATTTCTTAATCTTGTCAATAGGTAAAACCGATCACAGTTGAACTCTTCGGAAACAGGCTCACTAACTTCAGCGGATTTCTCCGCAACAAAAAATAGCGAGCCGGAACTACTTCCCCTAATTCCGACCCGCTACTCTCATCTATATTAAAATAAGAGAGAACAGTTTTATATTTCTGCCTTAATATCGCCATACTTTTCGCGTTTGCGATCGAACATCGCCACAACATAAGAGCAGCGCGGAACAATTTTTTTGCCTTCAGCCCGCATTTCTTCAACAAGGCGGTCCAGTAACATCTCAGCGACACCTTGTCCCCTCAATGAGGAATCAACATAAGTATGGTTGGCTATGACTTTATCTTCGCCATAAGGTGCATAAGTAATTTCAGCTATCATACATTCATTTTCATCATTCAAAGCGAAGCCATTTTTGGTCTTAACAAAATCTTCCATGCTTTATTCCCCTCACCTTCTGACAACTACCCTTAAACATAGTTTAGCACGGTTCCCAGATTTTATATAATAAATCGACTCAAACCGGGTAAACCCAGAGGCAAACAAAAAAGGCCATCGACATTTGCATCGATAGCCTTCTGAATATTTATATAAAAACATGCGCGGCAATGTCCTACTCTCACAAAGGGAAACCCTTCACTACAATCGGCGCTAAGAAGCTTAACTTCTGTGTTCGAGATGGGAACAGGTGTGACCTTCTTGCCATCATCACCGCACATGGTGATTCTGATATATAAGTTTTATTTCAAAAAAAAAAGCGCGGCAACGTCCTACTCTCACAAAGGGAAACCCTTCACTACAATCGGCGCTAAGAAGCTTAACTTCTGTGTTCGAGATGGGAACAGGTGTGACCTTCTTGCCATCGTCACCGCACATTTTTCAAGAGAACGTTGTTCTCTCAAAACTGAATCTACAAAATTAAAGGGAACCCGAAAACACCGCTTGAGTTTTCATCTTTTTAAAAATTGGTTAAGTCCTCGACCGATTAGTATTGGTCCGCTCCATACATCGCTGTACTTCCACTCCCAACCTATCTACCTGATCATCTCTCAGGGGTCTTACTCACTTAAAGTGATGGGAAATCTCATCTTGAGGGGGGCTTCACGCTTAGATGCTTTCAGCGTTTATCCCGTCCACACATAGCTACCCAGCGATGCTCTTGGCAGAACAACTGGTACACCAGCGGTGTGTCCATCCCGGTCCTCTCGTACTAAGGACAGCTCCTCTCAAATTTCCAACGCCCGCGACGGATAGGGACCGAACTGTCTCACGACGTTCTGAACCCAGCTCGCGTACCGCTTTAATGGGCGAACAGCCCAACCCTTGGGACCGACTACAGCCCCAGGATGCGATGAGCCGACATCGAGGTGCCAAACCTCCCCGTCGATGTGAACTCTTGGGGGAGATAAGCCTGTTATCCCCAGGGTAGCTTTTATCCGTTGAGCGATGGCCCTTCCATGCGGAACCACCGGATCACTAAGCCCGACTTTCGTCCCTGCTCGACTTGTAGGTCTCGCAGTCAAGCTCCCTTCTGCCTTTACACTCTACGAATGATTTCCAACCATTCTGAGGGAACCTTTGGGCGCCTCCGTTACATTTTTGGAGGCGACCGCCCCAGTCAAACTGCCCGTCTGACACTGTCTCCCTGCTCGCTAAGAGCAGCGGGTTAGAGTGGTCATATCACAAGGGTAGTATCCCACCATTGCCTCCTCCGAGACTGGCGTCCCGGTATCATTGGCTCCTACCTATCCTGTACATGTGATACAAACACGCAATATCAAACTGCAGTAAAGCTCCATGGGGTCTTTCCGTCCTGTCGCGGGTAACCAGCATCTTCACTGGTACTATAATTTCACCGAGTCTCTCGTTGAGACAGTGCCCAAATCGTTACGCCTTTCGTGCGGGTCGGAACTTACCCGACAAGGAATTTCGCTACCTTAGGACCGTTATAGTTACGGCCGCCGTTTACTGGGGCTTCAATTCAAAGCTTCGCTTGCGCTAACCTCTCC
>CAWFEB010000015.1:30000-32500 GCA_963814755.1 uncultured Carnobacteriaceae bacterium | reverse complement strand
TCTCGTACTAAGGACAGCTCCTCTCAAATTTCCAACGCCCGCGACGGATAGGGACCGAACTGTCTCACGACGTTCTGAACCCAGCTCGCGTACCGCTTTAATGGGCGAACAGCCCAACCCTTGGGACCGACTACAGCCCCAGGATGCGATGAGCCGACATCGAGGTGCCAAACCTCCCCGTCGATGTGAACTCTTGGGGGAGATAAGCCTGTTATCCCCAGGGTAGCTTTTATCCGTTGAGCGATGGCCCTTCCATGCGGAACCACCGGATCACTAAGCCCGACTTTCGTCCCTGCTCGACTTGTAGGTCTCGCAGTCAAGCTCCCTTCTGCCTTTACACTCTACGAATGATTTCCAACCATTCTGAGGGAACCTTTGGGCGCCTCCGTTACATTTTTGGAGGCGACCGCCCCAGTCAAACTGCCCGTCTGACACTGTCTCCCTGCTCGCTAAGAGCAGCGGGTTAGAGTGGTCATATCACAAGGGTAGTATCCCACCGTTGCCTCCTCCGAGACTGGCGTCCCGGTATCATTGGCTCCTACCTATCCTGTACATGTGATACAAACACGCAATATCAAACTGCAGTAAAGCTCCATGGGGTCTTTCCGTCCTGTCGCGGGTAACCAGCATCTTCACTGGTACTATAATTTCACCGAGTCTCTCGTTGAGACAGTGCCCAAATCGTTACGCCTTTCGTGCGGGTCGGAACTTACCCGACAAGGAATTTCGCTACCTTAGGACCGTTATAGTTACGGCCGCCGTTTACTGGGGCTTCAATTCAAAGCTTCGCTTGCGCTAACCTCTCCTCTTAACCTTCCAGCACCGGGCAGGCGTCAGCCCCTATACGTCATCTTTCGATTTTGCAGAGACCTGTGTTTTTGATAAACAGTCGCTTGGGCCTATTCACTGCGGCTGACCTTGCGGTCAGCACCCCTTCTCCCGAAGTTACGGGGTCATTTTGCCGAGTTCCTTAACGAGAGTTCTCTCGCACACCTTAGGATTCTCTCCTCAACTACCTGTGTCGGTTTGCGGTACGGGCAGTTACTTTCTCACTAGAAGCTTTTCTTGGCAGTGTGACATCAGGAACTTCGCTACTAAATTTCGCTCCCCATCACAGCTTGTCCTTGAGAGAAAAAGCATTTCACTCGTTCTCAGACTTGCTGCTTGGACACACATTTCCGATCGTGTGCATTCCTTAGCCTCCTGCGTCCCTCCATCGCTCAAACAAAAGCAACTGGTACAGGAATATCAACCTGTTGTCCATCGCCTACGCCTATCGGCCTCAGCTTAGGTCCCGACTAACCCTGGGAGGACGAGCCTTCCCCAGGAAACCTTAGTTATTCGGTGGACGGGATTCTCACCCGTCTTGCGCTACTCATACCGGCATTCTCACTTCTAAGCGCTCCACCAGTCCTCACGATCTGGCTTCGATGCCCTTAGAACGCTCTCCTACCACGGAACCCGAAGGTTCCATCCACAGCTTCGGTGATCTGTTTAGCCCCGGTAAATTTTCGGCGCAGGGTCACTCGACTAGTGAGCTATTACGCACTCTTTAAATGATGGCTGCTTCTGAGCCAACATCCTAGTTGTCTGTGCAACCCCACATCCTTTTCCACTTAACAGATACTTTGGGACCTTAGCTGGTGGTCTGGGCTGTTTCCCTTTTGACTACGGATCTTATCACTCGCAGTCTGACTCCCGGATCTAAATCAATGGCATTCGGAGTTTATCTGAATTCGGTAACCCGAGAAGGGCCCCTAGTCCAAACAGTGCTCTACCTCCATGATTCGCATATCCGAGGCTAGCCCTAAAGCTATTTCGGAGAGAACCAGCTATCTCCAAGTTCGATTGGAATTTCTCCGCTACCCACACCTCATCCCCGCACTTTTCAACGTGCGTGGGTTCGGTCCTCCAGTGCGTATTACCGCACCTTCAACCTGGACATGGGTAGGTCACTTGGTTTCGGGTCTACGACCTCATACTTATTCGCCCTATTCAGACTCGCTTTCGCTGCGGCTCCGTCTTTTCAACTTAACCTTGCATGAAATCGTAACTCGCCGGTCCATTCTACAAAAGGTACGCCATCACCCATTAACGGGCTTTGACTACTTGTAGGCACACGGTTTCAGGTACTGTTTCACTCCCCTTCCGGGGTGCTTTTCACCTTTCCCTCACGGTACTGGTTCACTATCGGTCACTAGGGAGTATTTAGCCTTGGGAGATGGTCCTCCCGGATTCCGACGGAATTTCTCGTGTTCCGCCGTACTCAGGATACTGGTAGAGCTGTTTTGGATTTCGCATACGGGGCTATTACCCTATGTTGCGCAACTTTCCAGTTGGCTTCTGCTATCCATTGCAGTCTCATGTCCCAGTCCTACAACCCCAAAGAGCAAGCTCTTTGGTTTGGGCTTTTCCCGTTTCGCTCGCCGCTACTAAGGGAATCGAATTTTCTTTCTCTTCCTGCAGGTAATGAGATGTTTCAGTTCCCTGCGTGTTCCTC
>CAWFEB010000015.1:0-27500 GCA_963814755.1 uncultured Carnobacteriaceae bacterium | reverse complement strand
TGTCCGTTTGGCCTGTCAACGAATATCTATCATACCTGTGCTAGGGGTTTTTGGCAAGTCTTTTTTGATTATTTATATTTTTTTGTCGCATGCTGAAATTAAAAGGTTCTTGGAATAAGCCAATCCTGCCATTGGCAGCAAAAAAGAAGAGCCCTTCCAAAGAAATTTCTTCGGAAGGGCTCTTCTTTACTATTTGTTGTCTCGGAAAGCTTTCTACTTTTTCCAATGTGATTCGATATACGAATCTCTGCCTGAATGGGAACGATACCCATGATAATGCGCACTGCTTTTTTTGTAGAAATCCTGATGATATTCTTCCGCAGCATAAAACGGTTGTGCCGGTTCAATGGAAGTCACGATTGGTTTAGTGAATTTCCCGCTGTCCTGCAGTGCTTGTTTGGAAGCTTCTGCTATCTCTTTTTGTTCCGGTGAATGATAAAAAATAACCGGCCGATAAGAAGCACCGCGATCTACGAACTGACCCATGGCATCAGTGGGATCTGTCTGCTGCCAGTATACCTCCACTAAATCTTTGTACGGAAACAAAGCTGGATCAAATGTGATTTGGACAGCTTCCGTATGCCCGGTTGTTCCGGAACATACTTCTTCATAAGTGGGATTTTCTGTGTGGCCACCCGTGTAGCCGGAAACGACTGATTCGATGCCCGGAAGGCTATCGAACGGCTTGACCATACACCAAAAACATCCTCCGGCAAAAGTAGCTTTTTCCAATCTTGGTTCTGTCACTATTATCATTCCTTTCGTACGCATTTTCGTCTGAAATGATTGTATCACATGACCAAAAGCTTACTCGCATATCTTGCTTGCGATCAGCGTTTGTTGCTTGCGTTTTCTTTGGTTATTTTCGTGATGCCACCCATGTATGGCACAAGTGCATCAGGGATCGTGACGGAACCGTCTTCGTTTTGGTAATTTTCCAGAATGGCAGTCACGGTGCGGCCGACAGCCAGCCCTGAGCCATTTAACGTGTGCACAAATTCCAGTTTCCCTGTTTCTTCGTTGCGGTAACGGATTTTCGCGCGGCGGGCTTGGAATGCTTCCGTATTTGAACAAGAACTGATTTCCCGGTAGGTATCTTGAGCTGGGATCCAGACTTCTATGTCATAAGTTTTGGCTGCGGAGAAGCCCATGTCACCCGTACATAAAGTGATGGTGCGGTGCGGCAAGTTCAAGCCTCTCAGTACAGATTCAGCATCGTCAGTCATTTTTTCCAATTCTTCATAGGAAGTTTCCGGTTTGCTGAATTTCACCATCTCCACTTTATGGAACTGGTGCATCCTGATCAAGCCTCTTGTGTCGCGTCCTGCGCTTCCTGCTTCAGAACGGAAAGACGGACTCATCGCCGTGAAATAGACAGGCAGTTCCGCTTCATTCATGATTTCATCGCGGTAATAGTTCGTCAAAGGAACTTCTGCTGTAGGGATCAGCGTGAAATTGCGCTCATCCGTCAACTGGAAGACATCCTCTTTGAATTTAGGGAATTGTCCGGTACCGAACATGGAAGCTTCATTCGCCATGTAGGGAGGGATGATTTCCGTGTAGCCATGTTCTTCGGTATGCAAGTCCAGCATATAGTTGTAGCAAGCGCGTTCCAGGCGAGCTCCTAGGCCTTTATAGAAGACAAAACGGCTTCCGGTCACTTTAGCGCCACGTTCAAAATCCAAGATATCCAATGCCTCGGCGATATCATAGTGGGCTTTCGGTTCGAAATCGAACGCGCGCGGCGTCCCCCATCTTCTTACTTCCACGTTATCCTCTTCATCCGCGCCGACAGGAACGGAGGCATGCGGCAAGTTTGGCAATCTTGTTGCGATGAAAGTCGTCTTCTCTTCGATTTCATTCAGTTCTTCATCCAATGCTTTGATTTTGTCGCCGACTTCTTTCATTTCGGCAATCTTATCATCCGCATTCTCTTTGTTGCGTTTTAATTGCGCAATTTCTTGGGAAACGCCATTGCGGTATTGCTTCAGGTTTTCCGTCTCAACGATTTTCTCCCGGCGTTGCGCATCCAATTCCTTGAATGTCACCAACTCTTCCGTTTTAACGCCACGTGCAGCCAACTTTTCTGCAGTGTCTTCAAATCCATCCCTCAAAAATTTTACATCCAACATACTCTTTCCTCCTCATTATGTGTACAAAAATAGCCACTCCATCCCTAGAATAATCTGGGACGAAATGGCTTTAACGTTCGCGGTACCACCCAACTTCAGCCAATCCTAAATAGGTCTGGCTGCGCTTCATTGCGTTAACGGACGGATCCGGAACAATTTAGTCAATTTCTTGTTTTCATTGTTCGCTTCATGTGGGGATTCAACAGGTGAAGGGTCAGTTCTCACCGAACCACTGACTCTCTGGGGCGCTTCACATCATCTACTGGTCACATGCATGGCTTTCTCTATTCAATTAGTTTAAAATTCGATACCCTCATTTTACTGAACAAACCCTATGCTGTCAACAAAGCGGCCGGTCCAAATTAGCCTGCAGCTATTCCGGATCAGTCAAAAAATCCTCCGACAAAATCGGATACTGTTTCCCAAGCTTTACCGAACAAGTCTGCGACAACGCGGCCGCCGCGCACAAAGATATTGGCTTTCTCCACGCTGCTTGCCACCGCGACTTTGACATCCTCGGAAGTCGTTCCGTCCAAATAGCCCAACTCGTCGCCTTCAACCGTCACAGCGACGGATCCGACTTCTGTGCCTTTTTCGATAGGCGCTTCAATCTCGCCATCTTCATTCAGGCTCTCTTCAGCCGGTGTGAAAACAGTTGTGAGCGCCAGCTCTTCTGCGCCTTTTTCGGTAACAGTCACAAGGTCTTCGTTGTAGACTAGCCCGACTTCAGTTTGCTTCCCTTTGGCTACGGTAATCGGCTCTTGCGTGGAAACGGCATCGCCTTTCGCCGCTATCGTCGTCTTCTCGAAGGTCGAGAAGGCATAGTCCATCAAACGATCGGTTTCCGTGAAACGTTTGGTGCTCTCGTCAGCGCCGATGACCACAGTGATGATCCGCATTTCATCTTGCATTGCGGTACCAGTAAAGGATGCGCCGGATTCCAGCGTTGTGCCGGTCTTCAGACCGTCCACACCTTCACGGTAATAAAACATGCCAGGCAACATCACGTTATAGCTGTGCATCATGATTTCATCGGACGTTCCCGCTTGGAAAGCCAACTCAGGAATGGAAGTCGTTTCCAAAACTTCAGGGTAATCATCGATCAGATGATCCGCAACCATCGCGACGCCACGCGCTGTCATTTTATTGTAGCCGTCAGCTGGTGCACCTGGATATAGGTTATCTTCCGCGACATCGCTGTTCGACAAGCCGGTTGCATTATAGAGCTCATAGTTTTCTACGCCCCACTCATCCAACTGAGCCTTCATCAAATCGACGAATTTCGCTTCGGAACCAGCCAAAGCTTCCGCCAAAGCGATCGTAGAGCCGTTTGCGGAATAGATCAATGCGGATTGGTACAGCTCTTCCACAGAATACGTGATGTCTTGGCGCAAAGGCACATTTGAAAAATTGTAGTTCTGGCTGACTTCATAGACGTAGTCACTGACGGTGATTTGCTTGTTCCAAGTCAATTTGCCTTCTTCGATGGCTTCAAGTATCAAGTAGATGCTCAGCATCTTTGTCATTGAGGCTATGCCCAGCGCTTCTTCCCCGTTTTGGTTGACAAGCACTTTATCGGTTTCGTCTTCTATCACGAAAGCGGCTTTCGCATCGACAGAAGGTTGTTCAGCAGCCAAAGCAACCGGTGCAGCAAACAGGCTGTTCGCCAATACAGCAGCAGCCGATAGTGTTCCCATAATCATTTTTTGGTTTTTTATAGTTATCATTGTTTGTAGTTATCTCCAATCAGTCATATCGTTCGCTTCATATACCCTTCTATGTTAGCGGAAATACTGGAAAAAGACAACCAAAAAAAGGAACGTACACAGAAAGCGTACGTTCCTTATTCATTGACAGGCGGAGTCTGTCTCAACGGGAGATGGAGCACGAATTTGGTTTCCGCCTCATCCGATTCCGCATAGATATACCCGCCATGAAGCGTGACGATGCTTTGGGCGATCGCCAGCCCCAACCCGGTCCCGCCGGTCTCCTTCGAACGGGAGTTTTCCACTCGATAAAAACGCCCGAACAATTCCTGCAACGATTCTTCAGGGATGCGCTCCCCATTGTTTTTCACGGCAATGATCACCTCAGAACCAATCTTTTCCGCTTCGATGTGTACCCAAGTACCGCCATGCGCATACTTCAGGGCATTGGAAATCAGATTGTTGAAGACACGGGCCATTTTATCGACATCCATTTCGATCATCAACGGATCCGTCTTCATGATAACCTCAGTCTCCATATGGCGTTTGCGCGACTCCAGTTCATAATCCGCGACGATCTGCTCCAAAAAGTTCCCGATGTTGATCGTCTTCAACAGCAGCGGAGTCGTCGGTTGACGCACTTTCGTGTATTCGAAAAGATCATCGACAAGCACCTTCATCTGCAGCGCCTTTGTGTAAGCGATATGGATATAACGCAGGGCATCCTCTTCACTCGTAAATTGCTTGTCCTCTATCAATCCCAGGTAACCGATGATGGAGGTCAAAGGGGTGCGGATATCGTGGCTGACATTCGTGATCAATTCATCTTTCGATTGTTCAATTTTCCGTTCCTCTGCCATCGCTTGGACCGTACTTTCCACCAGCGTATTGATGCTGTCGACAACATCAACATAGCTGCCGGCATTGTTCGCGTCGATCCGATGATCGAAGTGCCCCGCTGCGATATAATGCAATTCGTCCAGGATATGCGTCAACTGCATCTGCTTGTATCTCCTGGCCAACCGCCAACCGGTGAAGAGCGCCGCAAAAATCGCCGCTATCCATTGGAAAACATCATCGTAAATGGTCAAAAATGCATCAACCACCATCACGAATCGCCTTAATGAGGGGATTTCCCTCAAAAACGAGGGAGGGGTCGCGACCAGTCGGTTGAACATCAGCTCCATCCCGATGTAGAGCAGATAGACGATGCCCAGCGTCAAGGCCCCTTCAAAAACGAGTTCACTCAGTTCTTTTTTCTTCAACTTGCTAAACAAAGCTGCACCCTCCCGACTCCGCTGATTTTTTCAGGCCAGCCCTTATGCAGGCATACCTACTCCCCAATCTTATAGCCTACACCCCATACTGTCTGGATGACTTTCTCGCCGCCTGTAGCCTCTTCAATTTTATCGCGAAGATGGCTCACATGCACCATGACAGTTTTGGCGGATACGATGCTTTCCTGTTGCCAAACGCGTTCAAAAATCTCATCGGCACTGAAGACGCGATTCGGATGGCTCGCCAATAAATGCAGGATACCGAATTCCAACGCGGTCAATTGGATGCTCTTTCCGTTCAATGTCTTGACTTCATGGGAATCCTTCTTGATGATCAGCGGACCTATTTCGATCGAGTCCACCTCTGAAGCATCCGCCTGCATATTGGTCCGGCGCAAGAGCGATTTGATGCGGGCCATTACTTCCAGTGGGTTGAATGGCTTGGAAACATAGTCGTCCGCACCTGTCGTCAAGCCTTGGATCTTATCCATGTCCGTCGATTTCGCGCTCAACATCAGAATCGGGATCGGATTATTCTGTTCCCTCAGTTCCCTCACTACCGATATGCCGTCCTTCTTCGGCATCATCACATCCAAAATGATCAGTTGGATGTCCGCATTTTCCTCAAGCTTACGGAAAGCATCGGTTCCGTCGTAGGCCTTTATCGGATTGTAGCCTTCATTTTTGCAATAGATGCTCAACAAATCCACGATTTCCCTGTCGTCATCGACGATCAACACTTTATTCATATAGGACAACCCTTTCCCAAAAATATATATTTTCCCTCATCGTACCAAATTGTTCTAAATTTTTGCTTAAGGAAGCATAAAGAAATTCCGTTTTAATTATATCAGAAAGCTCCAGCAAACCGTGAACATAAGAAAAAAATGTCCGGAGACAGTGTCCCGGACATTTTGGTTTCTTGCGTTTTTATCTTTGGATGGAGTAGTTTGGTGCTTCTTTTGTGATTTGGATGTCATGCGGATGGGATTCGATCAATCCGGCACCGGACATCTTGATGAATTGCGCATTATCACGAAGCTCTTGCAAATTAGCTGCACCGACATAACCCATACCGGAACGGACACCGCCGAGCAGTTGGAAGATGATATCGCTGGCTGCCCCTTTATAGGCTACACGACCTTCGATACCTTCCGGAACCATTTTCTTCGCTTCATTCACGCCGCCTTGGAAGTAACGGTCGCTTGAGCCTTTTTCCATTGCTGCCAGACTGCCCATACCACGGTAAGTCTTGAAACGACGGCCCTGGAAGATTTCGAATTCGCCTGGAGACTCATCCGTACCAGCCAACATGCTGCCCAGCATGACTGCGTGTCCACCGGCAGCCATCGCTTTGACGATGTCTCCCGAATACTTGATCCCGCCGTCAGCGATGATTGCTCTGCCGTATTCTCTCGCTACGCTTGCAGCATCATAGATGGCTGTTATCTGCGGAACACCGACACCAGCTACCACACGGGTCGTACAGATGGAGCCCGGTCCGATTCCGACTTTGACTACGTCGACCCCGACATCAAAAAGTGCGCGGGTTCCTGCTGCAGTCGCTACGTTTCCGGCAATCAGAGTCGCTTCAGGGAATTGTTCGCGGATTTCTTTAATTTTTCGGATAACGCCGGCGCTGTGGCCATGCGCTGTATCGATGACGATTGCATCTGCACCTGCGTCCAATAACGCTTGGGCGCGTTCGAATGTGTCACTTGTCACACCTACTGCAGCCGCAACGATCAAACGGCCGTGTGCATCTTTTGCGGAGTTGGGAAACTCGATTACTTTTTCGATATCCTTGATCGTGATCAGGCCAGCCAAACGGCCGCTTTCATCCACTAAAGGCAGTTTTTCGATTTTGTATTTTTGCAGAATGGATTCAGCATCCTTCAAAGAAGTCCCTACAGGAGCGGTAACCAAATGTTCTTTGGTCATGACATCGCCGATCGGAACTTGATAATCTGCAATGAAGCGCAGATCGCGGTTCGTCAAAATCCCTACCAACTTGCGCTCTCCCATATCGTTAACGATCGGCACGCCGCTGATGCGGTATTTGCTCATCAAATTCTCTGCTTCAGCAACCAAGTGATCAGGAGTCAGGAAGAATGGGTCGATGATGACGCCACTTTCGGAACGTTTTACTTTGTGCACTTCTTCAGCCTGCGCTTCGATGGTCATGTTTTTGTGGATGACGCCCAAGCCGCCTTGGCGAGCCATTGCGATTGCCATTGCTGCATCGGTTACAGTGTCCATACTTGCGCTCATTATAGGAATATTCAAGTGTAAATTTTTAGCTAAATCAATCGATAAATCCACATCGTTAGGTAATACATGGCTTTCAGCCGGGACTAATAATACATCATCAAAAGTAAAACCTTCTTTAGCGAATTTTGTTTCCCAATTTGACATTTTCGATGAACACTCCTTTTTATTTGTGCTGATTTTTATCATCTAAAATACCACCACCAACAACCTACGTCAAGCGCAAAGCTCCCTTTATCATACAATTCTCATATAGAAGCGTTTTTATCGAATGGTGTTGATTCACAACTGCCGTAACGTTCGGAATTGGCACTTACGTTTGCATCCAGAGATTCATATACAGTTTTTTTCTGTCAATATACGAAAATAGCCGAGATACAAGTTTTATTTGCATCTCGGCCTACAACCACTTGACGGCCTACAAAATGCCGCCCACGATATGATATTTTTTCTTCAGATATACTTTTGCGCCAAAACCTACACCAGCGATCCCAAGGTACAACCATGCAGGCAAAGCGATATTGATTGTGGCTGGAATAAGCATCATGGAAACAGTCATGATGAGCATCCAAAGCAACATAGCGGCCGTCGTCGCAAAGATGTATTTCCCGAAGCCTTTTTCACCTTTTGGTGCATCCGGATTCGGTGTGTATTTGGAGATGATGAGCATGGCGATGCCGCCTACGATAAAGTTCAGGATCAAGCTGATCAGACCCATTCCGATTACGTCTTCTCCACTGTTGGTCAGCAAGGAAACGCCTGAAATCATCGCGAAAAGAGACCCCAGCAATAAGCCGCCATCCAAAGCGATCAACCAATCAGTCGAACGCACTTTCACTTCGTTGTCTGTCGGATTGACCAGAATGTTTGATGCGCACTCAGACACTGTGCCGTATAATTGGCGGGCAGTTTTACCGGTTTTTTGGGCGTCCAACAATTCCCGCATCATTTTGCTGTAGATTTCCTCTCTGCGCGCCTCTTCCAGGTTTGCAGCTCTCAAGGTTCTGTCCAGCCCCAGCATGTATTGTTCATTTCTTTTTGTCAAACTCTGCCATAAGGCTTTGTTTTCGACCTTCATTTGTGCAACGCTCTTCGTTTCTTCCAATGGTAAATCCTCCCTTGATTACATGCGGCATCCTTTTCAAACGTGTTCTGAATCCTTGAATCTGAAATAACGGGAGATTCATCACACTCTCTTAGTTGAACTCTGAATTGCAGAAGCTTCCGCCTAAGTTGACAAACACACACGGACAAAAAGCGGCCGCTTTGTCGTTTGTCCTCTTAGTGCTCATCCCTTCCTGGGATTCATCGTATCCTTATACATTGAATCTGAATTCCATTACGTCGCCGTCTTGGACTACGTAGTCTTTTCCTTCAAGTCTGACTCTTCCTGCTTCTTTGGCTGCTTGCATGCTGCCGTAAGCCAACAGGTCAGCGTAGGAAACTGTTTCGGCACGGATGAAGCCGCGTTCGAAGTCGGAATGGATGATACCGGCTGTCTGCGGTGCTTTCATCCCTAATCTGAATGTCCAGGCACGGACTTCTTTTTCGCCTGCTGTGAAGTAAGTTCCCAGGCCAAGCAGCGTGTAAGCTTTTTGGATCAGTTGATCAAGCCCGGATTGTTCGATGCCCAACTCCGCCAGGAATTCAGCTTTTTCTTCATCATCCAATTCGGCCACTTCTTCTTCGATACGGGCACAGACGGTAACAACCTCTGCGCCTTCTGTCGCTGCAAAATCACGGACAATTTTCACCATTTCATTGTCTCCGCCGGCTATTACGTCCTCTTCGGAGATGTTTGCGACATAAAGAACAGGTTTAGTCGTCAATAGGAACAGGTTTTTCACGTACACTTCTTCTTCAGGTGTGAATTCGATTGTGCGCGCGGATTTACCAGCTTCCAGCGTTTCTTTGATTTTATCCAATATCGCCAATTCGTAAACAGCATCTTTATCCTTCGTACGCGCAATTTTGCTGATGCGTGTATAGCGTTTCTCGATGGATTCCAAATCCGCGAAAATCAATTCCAAGTTGATGGTTTCGACATCATCCAATGGATCCACTTTCCCGCTGACGTGTGTGATGTTGTCGTCTTCGAAACAACGGACAACATGACAGATGGCATCCACTTGACGGATGTTGGCCAAGAATTTGTTCCCCAGACCTTCCCCTTTGCTGGCGCCTTTTACGATTCCGGCGATATCCGTGAATTCAAAAGTTGTCGGGACGGTTTTTTTGGGTTTCACCAATTCTGTTAATTTATTCAAACGTTCATCGGGAACTTCGACTACTCCGACATTTGGGTCGATCGTCGCGAATGGGTAGTTTGCAGCTTCCACTCCCGCTTTGGTGATGGCGTTGAACAAAGTGGATTTACCGACGTTCGGTAATCCTACGATTCCTGCTGTTAATGACATTTTTTCACACTCTTTCCACTTAATATTGCTAATATTTATTCCTTCAAAGACCTATTCGACAGTTTCTTCTGCCTTAGTCAGTACTTTTTTCATTTTTTTCTCGAATTCGCGGCGCGGCATCATGACCATCTGCCCGCATTTCAGGCATTTGATCCGGATATCCATACCCATTCGGATAATTTCCCATGAGTTGTTTTTGCAGGGATGCGGTTTTTTCATTTCCACCACATCATGCAATCCATAATCTTGTTGTACCAAGGCTAGATGCACCTCTTTCTGATGTCTTCGTCTATTCTTAATCGTCCAGGGAAATTTGCAGGATATCCAAAATCCGGGTCAGGTCGGCTGGAGAAAGGTATTCGATCTCGATCTTGCCTTTTTCGCCCTTGCTGGATATTTGTACGGATGTCCCGAATTTGTCCATCAAGCGTTCTTCGCTCTCTTTGATGTATACCGGCTTCGTTTCTTTTTTCTTCTTGGTTGTCTTTTTGGCGACGTCTCCGGGATTGTTCAGTTGTTGGACCAGCAATTCTAGATGTCGGACAGTGATGCCTTCTTCGGCAGCACGTTTCGCCAATTCGCTGATCAACGATTCATCGTTCAAGCCTAAAAGCGTACGGGCTTGCCCCATGGAGACCAATCCCTCTTGCAGCATCCGTTTGACGTCCTGCGGCAGATTCAACAGGCGCAGGTGGTTGGCAATGTACGGACGGCTCTTGCCTAATCTTTGGGCTACATCCACTTGCGTAAGATTCAGCTTGTTCATCAAAGTTTGGTAGCCTTCCGCCTCTTCCAGCGGAGTCAGATCCTCCCGCTGCAGATTTTCCAGAATGGCGACTTCAATCATTGCTGTTTCATCAAATTCACGGACGATTGCCGGGATTGTTGTTTTTCCGGCCAAACGGGACGCGCGGACGCGGCGTTCGCCTGCAATGATTTCATAGCCTTTCACGCTGGATTGGCGCAGGATGACCGGTTGGATGACGCCGTTCAGCATGATCGAGTCAGCCAATTCCCGCAAAGTCGAATCATCGAAGGTTTTCCGCGGCTGATAAGGGTTGGGACGGATCTCGTCTAAAGGGATCTCCTGTACCTTTTCTGTTTTTTCATCGATCTTCTCGATATCTTCAAAGTTGCTGAAGAGCGCGTCGATGCCGCGTCCTAGCCCTTTGCTGTTTTTATTCGCCATCTGCTAACACTTCCTTTGCCAACTCAAGATAAACTTCCGCTCCTTTTGAACGGATATCATAGTCAACGATCGATTGTCCATAGCTTGGCGCTTCGGATAAGCGGACATTTCGTGGAATGATTGTCTTGTATACTTTCTCTTTGAAATATTTTTTGACTTCATCAACGACTTCGAAGCCGAGATTCGTCCGGGCATCCAGCATCGTCAATAAGACCCCTTCCAATTTCAGGTCCTTATTGAAATGCTTCTGAACCAAGCGGAAGGTGTTCAACAGTTGGCTCAGCCCTTCCAAGGCATAGTACTCGCACTGGACCGGAATCAATACCGAATCGCTGGCGGTGAAAGCATTGATCGTCAAATGCCCCAGTGATGGCGGGCAATCGATGAAAATGAAGTCGTATTCGTCACGCAACGACTGCACTGCATCATAAAGGCGCGCCTCACGATGCGGTTGATTCGTCAACTCGATTTCAGCCCCTGCCAATTGGATGGTTGCAGGCACGACCCATAGATTTTCCCGCGAGGATTCTCTGATGACATTCTCGATGGGCTCTTGGTTCACTAATACATCATATATATCTTTTTCAACATCTGCTTTTGAAATGCCGAGTCCGCTGGTGGCGTTCCCTTGGGCATCACTATCTATCAATAACACTTTTTTGCCTAAGTAGGCCAAAGAAGCTGCTAAATTGACGGTGGTCGTCGTTTTTCCGACGCCGCCTTTCTGATTTGCGACTGCAATAATCCGTGCCATCTGTTCTCCTCCACTTTCTGTCGTTCATTTGAAGCTGCTGTGCCGCCGTTCTACTTTTTTGCCTAAAAAAAGAGAAAAAACGATACCTGCGCTTTTTCTCCTACGCATTTCTTCAAAATGAATCATCATTTATCGCTCAGTATGTCTATTTATAAAAAAGGCTATAACTTTACCAGACTATTGTAACAAAAAAATTTGGAAAAATATAGGATAGATAAAACCGATGCCATAAAATCACTTTATGCTCGCATCTCAAATCCAAAAAGCCCGGCCTGCCTGCAAAGAAGCAGACGGTCGGGCCGTTCCTTTTACGATTTACAATGGATTTTTGTTCGGTGTCCCGGCTTTTCTCGGGTAGGTCTTCGGTGTTTCTTTCGTTTTCTTGATCTTCACGATGTGGCGTTCACCTGCATCATTCGGCAGTTCAAAAAAGATATCCTCTTCGAGTTTGCCGCCCAGAGTTGCGATGGCACGCTCTGCATCGCGGAGCTCTTCTTCCGTACTGGCTGCTTTCATCGCGACGAAAGTACCGCCTTTTTTGGCCAAAGGCAGACACAGTTCGCTCAGGACGCTCAAGCGCGCGACCGCACGAGCCGTCACCACATCGAATTGGGCACGGAATTTCTTGTTCTGTCCAAAAGTCTCCGCACGGTCATGGAAGCAGGAAACACCCGTCAAACCCAGTTCGGCAACCAGAGTCTCCAGGAAAGTGATCCGTTTGTTCAATGAGTCCACGATCGTTACCTGCAATTTCGGGAAGGCGATTTTGAGGGGGATGCTCGGGAAACCGGCGCCGGCGCCGACATCGCAAAGCGTGACTTCTTCTTCAGTGAAATCCATATGGAATCCCAATGAAATGGAGTCATAGAAATGCTTCAGATAGACTTCATCCGGCTCGGTGATGGCCGTCAGGTTGATTTTTTCGTTCCATTCGCGCAATAGGCGCAAATAGGTTGCGTATTGTTCGAGTTGCGTTTCATTCAAAAGGATCCCTTTTTCGGCAAGGGCCTCGGCAAATTGTTCTGGATTCATAGGTGTTTCCTTTCATCATTGGCTTCGTCTGTTTTTCTACCTCTCTACTTTATCCTGAAAGAGCGGTCTGTACAAGGGATTCTTGTAGTTTCTCTTACTGAGCAATCTTTTGATTGAAACGGAAACTCTCCTCCAACTCTTTCAGTGCGTCAGCCAGATTGTGGCAAACACGAACATTCGTCAGAAATCGCTGTGCTGATGGTTAGGATTAAATCGAACATTGTCAAAAAAGCTGAAAAATTTATAACTGACCAGACAAAATGAACAAAACACGAACTTTCAATATTAGTTTTTTCTAATTTGTTCGCTTTATCCTTGAAATAAGCCGAACGATTCTATATAATCGGCACTATATTATTTTTTGTTAGTGGTTGGATATTTCCAAACATCCTTTCTATGTCCTCCAAACCCGGATAATATAAATAGGTTGTTCACTAAAAAGGAGGAATTACTGCATGTCGTCAAAATCGATCCCGTACATGCTTATCGCACCGGGATTCATCCTGCTGATCGTCTTTCTCGTGTTGCCATTGGTCTCCATTATTTGGCCGACATTTTTTGATGGCAACCTGACTTTCGCATCCTATATCGCTTTTTTTCAGGACTCTTATAATGTGAGCATCTTCATGCGCACGTTGCGGATTTCGTTGATTGTCACCTTCTTTTGCGCGCTGCTTGGTGTACCTGTTGCCTATTATATTGCCCGAGCCGATAAAAAATTCCGCAGCTTGATGATGGCGTTGGTCTTGTTTCCGCTTTTGACCAATTCGGTTGTCCGCAGCTTCGCCTGGATCAATATTTTGGGCCAAAAAGGGGTAATCAACAACCTTTTGATGAACACAGGCATCATCGACTCACCGATCCCTATGCTTTACAGCGAATTCGCGATCACAATCGGGTCAATCTACCTGTTCCTCCCGCTGATGGTGATCACCTTGGTCGGGATCATCGAAAATATCGATACCGAAATCATGGAGGCAGCAGAAACTCTGGGTGCCAATCGTTTGACCGCCTTCCTGAAGGTGATCCTGCCATTGAGCGTACCGGGCATCATCGTTGGCAGCATCCTGGTTTTCACAGGAACCTTGACCGCCTATACGACGCCGCAATTATTGGGCGGAAACAAAAACATGATGCTGTCGACATTCCTGTACCAAAATGCCATGACCTTGGGCAACTGGACAAATGCCAGCGTCATCGCACTGATCATGATTGTAACTACTCTGATCATCATGAAAATCTTCAATCTGATCGCATCCGTCATCGATAAGCGAGGTGAAGAACAACATGCGTAAAGAAAAGGGGCTTACATTCTTTGTTTCACTGATTTATGCATTCCTATTCATCCCTTTGTTCATCATTGTGGTCACTTCTTTCGGCGAGAACCCGACCATCCAATTCCCAATTGAAGGTTTTTCTTTCAAATGGTACGCAAACGTCTTCGAAAATGCCGCTTTCGTGAACAGCTTCCTGTTGAGTCTAAAGATTTCATTCTCTGCCACCATCCTGGCACTCCTAGTCGGAGTTCCCGCATCCTATGCCTTATCCCGCAATAACTTCATGGGCCGTGAGTGGTTGAAAAACTTTTTCCTTTCGCCTACCATCATACCCGGCGTCGTTGTCGGCTACTCGCTGTTCCAGTTCATTGTCATCACCCTGCAGTTGCCTGTTTTCCAAGGTCTCTTGTTGGGACACTTTTTGGTCAGCCTGCCTTACATCATCCGCGTCGTAGGAGGTAGCCTGGAACAGTTGGATTTCTCGATTGAAGAAGCCGCTTGGACATTAGGCAGCACGAAAGCGGGCGCCTTTTTCAAAGTAATTTTGCCGAACATCACATCAGGAATATTCGCTTCATTCATGTTAGCGTTCATCAATTCCTTCAATAATATTCCTGTTTCTCAGTTTTTGTCAGGTCCTGGGATTTCGACATTACCGACTGCTTTGATGAGTTACGTTGAATATAACTATGATCCCACCGTCTCAGCACTTTCGGTAATGTTGATGCTGGCGACCATCGTCTTGATGTATCTGATTGAAAAGACGCTTGGATTGTCCTCGATTACCTGATTTTTTAAACTATGAAGGAGGAACATGCATAAATGGCTTTTGTTGATTTAAATGATATCCGCGTCAGTTATGACGGGAAAAACGATATTCTGAAAGATTTGAACCTCGCGATGGAGAAAGGTGAACTGGTTTCCTTATTGGGGCCATCCGGTTGCGGAAAAACGACTACCCTGCGCGTCATTGCAGGGCTGATCGAACCTAACGACGGGACCTTTGCAGTAGATGGGGCCGACTTGACGAAAGTTCCGGTGCACAAGCGGAATTTCGGGATGGTGTTCCAATCCTATGCGCTTTTTCCGCATTTGACCATCCGGGAAAATGTCGGCTTCGGCTTGAAACTGCGTAAAGAACAGAAAGAACAAATCGATCAAAAAGTTGCGGCAATGCTGGAAGTCACAGGCTTAACTGAGTTTGCCGAACGCTATCCGAAACAATTATCCGGAGGACAGCGCCAACGTGTCGCCTTGGCACGTGCCTTGGTCATCGAACCTAAGTTGCTTTTGCTGGATGAACCATTGAGCAATCTTGATGCAAAACTGCGCATCTCCATGCGCATCGAAATCAAGCGGATCCAGCGTCAACTGGGGATAACGACCGTATTCGTCACGCACGACCAAGAGGAGTGCTTCTCGATTTCGGACAAAGTTGCTGTCATGAACAAAGGTGTAATCGAGCAATTCGCTTCACCGGAAGAAATCTACAGTAATCCGAGCACTGAATTTATCGCACGTTTCATCGGATTTGAAAACTTTATCTCGCTTTCCACAACAGGGACACACACTTTCACAGCAGCGGATGGTTCTATTTTCAGCACAACCCGTTCGACTGATCGCGAAAAAGTCACAGGGACAATCCGTCCGGACGACATTGTCCTTAGAACCATTGCTGAAGAATCCAGCAATACAATCGCGGGGACTGTCCTGGTCCGTACTTTCCTAGGCAAGAGCTACCAGTATGAAGTGGAAACGCCACTAGGAAAACTGCTGGTGAACGGAACCAATGAAGCTGCACATCAAGCCGGCGACAAGGTGAATTTGTACTTGCCGCCTTCCAAAATTGTTTTAGTGTAATAACAAAAAAATAGAAAAAGGGGTTTTATCAAATGAAAAATTGGAAATGGATCAGCCTATCTTTAGCAAGTACAGCACTTTTGGCAGCATGCGGAAATGGCGGCAGTACAGCGGACAGCTCGGCTGAAGCCAGCTCAGAGAAAAGCAGCCAATTGACTGTTTCGACCTTCGCAATCGGAGAAGATGTCATCCGTTCTGACGTTTTCGCACCATTTGAAGAAGAAAATGGCATCACTATCGTTGCCGAAGTTGGAAACAGCAGCGAGCGCTTCACAAAATTCCAAAACAACCCGAACAACAGCATCGATGTCATCGAATTATCCCAAGCCAATGCGACGTCTGGCGTAACTGAAGATCTATTCGAGCCGTTGGATGCAACAAAAGTACCGAATATCGCAAATCTGATCGATAGCGCAAAAGAATTGACTGAAGATGGCTCAGGTCCAGCCTACACCGTCAACAGCATCGGCATCATCTATGATGAAGCGGCCGCAGGCATGACAATCGATGAGTGGTCTGACCTTTGGGATCCGTCTTTGGCAGGAAAAATCTCCATCCCAGACATCACAACTACTTTCGGACCAGCCATGATCTATGTCGCAAGTGACTTCAAAGGAACAGACATCACAACCGACAATGGTACGGCTGCATTCGAGGCTTTGACTGAACTTAAACCAAACATCGTCAAAACCTATACAAAATCTTCTGACTTGGCCAACATGTTCCAATCAGGTGAAATTGTTGCCGCAGTGGTTGGTGACTTCGCTTATCCGATCATTTCAGGTTCAAATCCGGATGTGCAATACGTCGTCCCTGAATCAGGCACATACGCTAACTTCAACACATTGAACGTCAACAAAAACTCTGAAAACAAAGAATTAGCCTATGCTTACATCAACTGGAAATTGAGCAAAGAACTGCAGGAAGTGACTGCTATTTCGTTGAACGAAGCACCGACAAACAAAGAGGTCGTTTTGGATGAAGCTACAGCAATGAACAAAACCTACGGCGCCGTTGCCGAGCGCGCTAAAGCGATCGATTTCGCATTCGTAAACGAAAACTACGAAGCTTGGATTGCAGAATGGAACAAAACGCTGAATCAATAAGCAAAGCCAAAAGCCACGGCGCAGCCGTGGCTTTTACTGTATCCCTTATTCTATAATAGTGAAAAGACCATTTTAGGAGGCCCTTATGCAAATCGACCTAATCATCGAAAACGCGTCCGTCTTCAACAGTTTCCTGAAGACTTTCGAACGAAAAAACATCGCCATCGCGAGTGAAAAATTCTATTATATCAGCGCTGAAGACCTGCAGGCGCTGCAACCGAAAGAAACGGTGGATGCATCCGGACAATATGTGATTCCCGGATTGATCGACATCCATATGCACATCGAAAGTTCCATGATCCCCCCTTCCCTTTTCTCCGGGGCAGCGCTGTCTTATGGTGTCACCACCGTTGTTGCCGATGCTCATGAGATAACCAATGTTTTTGGATTGGAAGGCATGGAGGCTTTTCTGGCGGAAGATACCGCCCTCGACATCTACTACGCAATTCCGTCATCTGTCCCATCCACCACACCCGAACTGGAGACCACCGGCGGATTCATCGGAGTGGCAGAAGTGAGCAGCCTCTTGGATAATCCGCGTGTCATCGCCCTTGGGGAAGCCATGAATTTCAAAGGCATCACCAGCGAGCCCGACTCTTTGATCCGTCAGATCCTCAGGGAAACGCAGCTAAAGAAGCCGTTTATGCCGCTGGAAGGTCACGTGCCGCGCGTTTCTGGAGTCGACTTGGCGAAATTCATGTACGCCGGTATCACAGCGGATCACACTCACCAAAGCCCTGAATCGATCTATGAAAAAATCAGCAACGGCATGTTTCTGGAGTTCCAGAAAAAATCCATCACCCCGGAAAACATGGCTGTCCTGGAGGAACATAATTTCTATGAATATGTAGCGATCATCACCGATGATATCATGGCGGATGACCTGCTGGATGGCCACCTTGATACCAATGTCCGTACAGCCATCGCAGCCGGCATGCCGATTGAACAGGCCATTTACTGCTCGACTTATACACCAGCAAGACGGATGGGATTCCAGGACCGAGGTGCCATCGTTGCCGGCTTCAAAGCAGATTTCATTCTGTTGGATGATCTGGCGACAATTGAGATAAACGCGGTCTATAAAAACGGAAAAATTGTGCATACAAAGGGGGCAACTATTGCTTATCCTGCCGAAAAGCCGACTTTTCCGGCGCACTTTTACGACTCCGTCCGCTGCCGCAAATTGACTGCCGGTGATTTGCGGATTCCCATTGCAACCACGGATACCTCAGTCATCTGCAATGTCATCCAGATCCAACAAGTCGGTACTTTCACCGAACCGGTCCAACGTGAAATCGCGGTGAAAGACGGTTATCTGGACTGGGAAAGCAGCGGACTTGCGCTTATCGTCGTAATGGAGCGCTACGGAAAAAACGGAAATATTGGCTTCGGCTTGGTCGAAAATGCGTTGACGCAAAAAGGCGCAGTCGCAACGACTTGGGCGCATGATCACCATAATCTGATGGTGATGGGGACCGATGCAGCGGATATGCTTGCCGCCCAACAAGAACTCCTTTCCTTGCATGGTGGTTACGTAGTTGTTCAGGACGGAAATATCCTCGGATCCTGTCCGCTCCCCATTGGAGGCATTTTGAGCGATGTTCCGGTTCAGACATTGGGCCACCAACTTCATGCTGTCCGTTCCGCTATGGTTTCCTTGGGGTACCGAAACGGCAATGAAATCATGAGCTTCTCGACCTTATCTTTACCGGTGTCACCGGCGATCAAAATTACTGACTACGGAATGATGGATGTGCATACCCATGCAACCATCCCGTTGATTGCGAGGAAAAAATGAAAACACTGATCACAAACGTCACTGTGCTGACGATGAACGCGGATTATGACGTCTTCGAAAAGGGCTTTATCCTGTTCGAAGATGACCGAATACTTGCTGTTGGGCCGGCGGAACAGCAGCCGAATGCTGGCTATGATCGGATGATCGACGGAAGGAATGCCATCGCCATGCCCGGCATGGTGAACACCCACACCCATATCGGTATGATTCCTTTCCGCTCCCTCGGCGACGATACTCCGGATCGGTTGCGCCGGTTCCTTTTCCCTTTGGAAAAAGCCTGCATGACCAAAAATTTGGCTTACCATAGCGGTAAATACGCCATCGCCGAGATGCAGTTGGCGGGCGTGACCACCTTCATGGATATGTATTATTTTGAAGATGAACTGGCAAAGGCAGCGGATGAAATGCAGGCGCGGGCCATCCTAGGGGAAACGGTCATCGACTTCGCTACTTGCGACACAAGCGAACCGCACGGCGGCTTGAGCTACGCGGAAGCATTCATCCCGAAATGGCTCGACCACGAGTTGATCACGCCTGCCATCGCGCCGCATGCCCCCAACACGAACAGCCCGCAAGCCTTGCAAAAAGCGGCTGCCATATCGGAAAAATACGGTGTTCCAATCACTTTGCATCTGAGTGAAATGGACTATGAAATCCGCCACTTCCAGGAAGAATACGGAAAAACCCCGGTAGCCTTCCTGAATGATTTGGGTATCTTGAGCAAACAGCTCATAGCTGCGCATTGCATTCTGGTCACAGCTGAAGATATCATCCTTTTGAAGCAAAATGATGTGGCCGTCGCTCACTGCATCGGCGCAAATACGAAATCTGCCAAAGGCGTTGCGCCTGTAAAAGCCATGCTGGAGGCAGGAATCCGGGTCGGGCTCGGCACTGATGGGCCAAGCAGCGGAAATACATTGGATCTGTTCACCCAAATGCGCATGTTCGCCAATTTCCATAAAACCCATCTACAGGATCGCGCTGCTTTCCCGGCACGGGATATCGTCCGCCTGGCAACGCTTGGAGGTGCTGAAGTACTGGGCTTGGCCGACAAAATCGGATCGCTGGAACCAGGCAAAAAGGCCGACATTGTCCTGATCGAAACAGACTCCGCGAATATGTTTCCAATATTCGATCCTTATGCCGTCTTGGTTTATTCCGCACATGCCGGGAATGTATCCGATGTCTTCATCAATGGGGTTCCCATCGTTTCCCGCAAACAGTTGCTTACACAAGACTTGGCCGCTTTGAAGACTGCTTTGGCATCCGAAATGCAGGACTTCATCAAACAGGCAAAACGAAACGAAAACAAAACTGTCCTCTGAGCGCCAAAAAGCCGCCGTCCCGAATAAAGGACAGCGGCTTTTCCAATCTATTAAACTCTATTTAAGCATCCAGCAGGTTTGCAAGAATGATTTCCAGTTCGACGAAGGAGTTGGCGATGCGATCGGGATTTTCCGCGCGCAAGGTTTGGGCGGAACTCCCTCCCCAAGTGATGCCGATGGTCTTAGTGCCAGCCATTTTACCCATCTGCATATCATAAATGGTATCACCGATCATCACAGTTTCTTCTTTCGCCATCGGAATTTTCTCCCAAGCGGTGAAGATGCCTTCAGGATTCGGTTTGTGCTGGTTCATGTTGTCCAATCCGATGACCACTTCCATCAGATCCAAAAGGTCCACTGCAGCAAGACTCCTCAGCAAAGCTTTAGTTGCTTTATTGGAAATCACGCCGAGATGGTGTCCGTTCCCTTTCAGTTCCATTAAGGATTCCCGCGATAAATCGTATGGTTCCAACAGCATATTTTCATATTTTTCGTATTTATCCCAAAAGACTTCCATCAGCTTGTCCAGCTCGACCGGAGAGAGTGCATGTTTCTTCAGATAGCCGATAAACTTCACAAAATGGGGCTTTCCTCTATCCTCACGCAGTTGCTCAGGGGTTGGAACGGGATAGCCGAAATGTTCAAATGTATCCATTGTAGCCATTTCGCTAATTTTGCATGTTTCCGCCAAGGTACCGTCAAAATCGAATAATAGTAATCCCATCTTCCATCTTCCCTTCGATCGCAAATATGAACCGGATGCGGACAATAGAGTGTACTCTACTTTTGGCGCAGGAGTTCAAAAATTCCGAATGTTCACTATAATCAAAATTATAGCAAACAAAAACGACAGAATAATGAGGTTTTATTTAGAATTTGGAAAGAATTCCCTAGTTTTCATTTTGTTTATCCCTCCATTTCCGAACGTTAGGATATAAAACCTTTGTTAATGTACTTGATTTTATCATCCAGTTTTTATCCATTGCTGTCTCTCCCTTTGGATAATGGCAATTGACGGAATATCAAAATTTGCGTATGCTTTTGAGTAAATCCATAAAGAGAGTTGGAAGCGAAATGGAACAGAAAAAAGAACTGCGTCGCCAATTTGAAGAGGTTCCCATTGAAGCCGGCGTTTACGAAGTAAAGAACACGGAAAACCAAAAGATTTTCATCGGCAAAACCCCGAACCTGAAGACCTTGAACGGCATGAAACATATTTTGAACATGGGGGCGAACAACAATAAGGAACTCCAAGCCGATTGGAACCAATTCGGGCAGGACGCCTTCACCTTTACGATTTTGGAAGTGCTGGAAAAGAGCGAGGACCCTTCCTTCAACAAGAAGAAGGCCTTGGAACAACTGGAGGAAAAATGGCTGAGCGACAAGCAACCTTTCGGGGAACGCGGCTACAACCGCAAACCTAAAGCCTAAAAAAGAAAACAAGCGCAATTGCGCCTGTTTTCTTTTTTAGTTGATGCGGTAAGCGTGATTGAGCGGGCCGCTGCCCTTGCCGAGATCCAGTCCGTCGCGGAGCGCGCCGGTGATGTAGGCTTTGGCCTGGCGGATGCTCTCTTCCATTCCGTGACCTAAAGCCAGATTCGCTGCGATGGCTGAGGAAAGCGTGCAGCCGGTGCCGTGCGTATTCGGGTTTTCGATCCGTTCCGACTCGAACCAGCTGACTTTCCCGTCCATAAAGAGCAGATCGTCGGCGCTGTCCTTGAGATGGCCGCCTTTCAGGAGCACACTGGTTCCTGCTGCTGAAGCGATACGGTCCGCTGCAGCCAGCATATCCGCCTTCGTCTCGATTTTGACACCGCTCAATACCTCTCCTTCCGGCACATTGGGGGTGATCACATCAGCCAACGGCAACAGCAGAGTCCGCAAAGCTTGGCTGGCATCGTCCTGCATCAGGCTGCTGCCGCTTGTGGCCACCATGACCGGGTCCACGACGATATTTTCCGCTTTGTATTCGATCAGCTTCTCCGCGATGACTTTGATGATTGCGGCATTCGACACCATGCCGATCTTCACTGCATCTGGACGGATATCCTTGAAGACGCAATCCAATTGCTGCGCCACAAATTCAGGCGTCACTTCCATGATTCCAGCCACGCCTGTCGTGTTCTGCGCCGTCAGCGCCGTGATCACGCTCATCCCATAGACTTTATGCGCCATCATCGTCTTCAGGTCCGCTTGGATCCCCGCTCCGCCGCTGCTGTCCGAACCGGCGATCGTCAATACTGTTTTCATATTTTTGCTCATCCTTTCCAATCCGAAAATGAATAAATGTACTGCTCCGTCAACGCTTCGATGCGCTCCCTATCTTGTGCGGCACTCTCATCATAGACGCCGACTACCCGGAAACCGGCTGATGTTGCCGTTTCAATGGCATGCAGGGCGTCCTCAAAGATGACGGTCTTCGTGAGGGGAGCCCCGAGATGTTCGAACGCCCGCTGAAAAATGAGCGGATTGTCTTTGCCCGTCTTTACTTCACTGCTGGTCAGGATAGTGCTGAAATATTCCCGGATACCCAAACGCTCCAAGGCGCTCTCGGCCAAATTTCTTTCGGTCGCGGTGGCGATGCACATTTTCACATTCTGCTCCTGCAATGTCTGCAGGTATTCCGCTGCGCCGGCTTTAAGCGGGACTTCATAACGATAAAGATCCGCAATCAGCGTTTCAATTTCCTCAATGATTGTCTCTTCATCTTCGTGCAATCCGTAGGCCGCTCGAAAATGTTGTGCGGCTTGCGGCAGGCTCATCGTCTTCAACGCATCCTGCAATCCAGGAGCTGGCTGCACCTTTTTCTGAAGCAAATAATTTTCTCCCAATCCTTGCCAGATCGGCATGGAATCCAGCAGTGTCCCGTCCAGATCGAAGATGGCTGCTTCCAGTTTCATGGTTGCACCATCGCTTCGGCTAAGGGGCGCAGTCGCTTCACTGCCGCGGTGATGTCAGGCTGCGCAAAGATGGCGGATACGACGGCAACCCCATCGATACCGCTGCCTTTCAGCTTGAGGATATTCCCTTCAGCAATGCCTCCGATCCCCACAACGGGTATGCTCACCGCCTGGCAAATCTGCTGCAGCGTCTCGATTGATAGCGTGTTGACATCCAGCTTCGTCGCCGTACCGTAGATGGCACCGACGCCCAGATAATCGGCCCCGTTCCGTTCCGCCGCCAGCGCTTCTTCGACGGAATGGGCAGAAACACCAAGGATTTTCCCCTCGCCGATCCGGCTGCGGACATCGCCCGCCTGCATATCGCTCTGCCCCACGTGGACGCCATCCGCATCCAGTGCCAAGGCTACATCGACCGCATCATTGATGATGAAAGGAACGCGGTGGCGTTTGGCCACGGCCTGCAGTTCCTTGCCTAGGGAGACAAAGGCATCAAAATCCAGTTCTTTTTCGCGCAGTTGCACAACAGTAACGCCTGCTTGGATGGCTTCTTCGAGCTGTTCCGCCAAGGATGCGTTCCCCAGCCATTGCCGATCGGTCACTGCGTAAAGCAGCAAATCATTCTTATCTACTCTCAATTTTAGCGCTCCCTTCCAGTTTTTCGACCGACATCTTGCTGATTTCATCGATGATGTAGCTGCGGTAGGATGAAGTCCCTGCGGCATTGCTTATCATCCTTTCGTAAGCCAGCTCGCCGCTGACTCCCATCAGGCATACCGCTGCCGCCGTGGCATCCAGCAACTGCTCCGGGTTCGCTCCGCAATAGGCTGCAATTACTGCCGACAGCATGCATCCGGTTCCGGACACCTTCGCCATCTGCGGGTGTCCGTTGCGGATGATGTAGGCTTTGTCCCGATCCGCGACGATATCGATCGCTCCGGTGATCGCAACGACCGCATCATTCCGGTCGGCCAATCGTTTGGCGAACGCGACCGTTGCCTCGAGCGTCTCCTCGGTCACGGCATCGCTGATGTCGGCATCGACGCCTTTCGTTGTGCCGCTGCCGGAATGGATCGTCTTCATTTCCGAAATGTTCCCTTTGATCACGGTGAAGGCAATGTCCTCCAGCAATCTGAAGGTCGCTTCGGTCCTGAAAGGGGATGCCCCTGCACCGACCGGATCCAAAACGACGGGATGGGAGAGCGCATTGGCTTGGCGCCCCGCCAGCAGCATGGACTCCACGGATCGGCTGTTCAGTGTTCCGATGTTCAGATTCAGGGATGTACAAATGCTTGTGATATCCGCTACTTCCTCGGGGGCATCCGCCATGATCGGGGACCCTCCGGCTGCCAAGAGGACATTGGCGACATCATTCACAGTGACATAATTGGTGATGCAGTGGACCAGCGGTGTCTGTTGCTGTACATTTTCGAATAGCGTATTGAACATGGGTTACCTCCAAATAGTTTGTTTGATGCGACAAAAAAAGCGGGAAATGTCCGAATAGGCATTTCCCGCTGAATGGATTCATTCAATGTTATTTCCCTACGTTGGCATTATCCAAATCAGGTAATAGGTCGAAGTTGATTACTTCCTCTCAGCCTGCTGACACAAGCTCCCTTTTTTCGTATGCAGTTATGACCTCATCTTAGCATATGCGCCATCCTTACTCAAGGATGATTTTTTATTTTGATTGATCGTTGAGCCACTCAAAAATATTTGTATAAGTGGTTTCGCCGACTGTCGCTACAGCCGCACCGCCTCCGGTAACGTTACTTGCTTCGAAGCCGAACGTTTCAGCGTCAGTCGAAGCAGCGATAGCCTCTTTGTCCTGAACACCTGTCACCTGGTTATTGAACAAGTAGATCCAGGAGAAATGACCTAGATAAGTAGTGCCCGGGCTGTCCGTTCCTTCAACCGTTTCAAAGTAGGAAACCCAAGTGTTTTCGGCACCTGCCTGGACGAGTGCCTGGTAAGTTGGCAACAGATAATTCATAGGCACGACAACCGGATCATCCGCGGATTGGACAAGCCAGATCGGCAGGTCTTTGATCGCCTGGATTTTTTCTTCTGTGAACCAAACTTGCTCTGTTTTCACATAACTCGATGTTCCGGTAGCCTCGTCATCCGTTTTCACGTACGTGCCGTCGCTGTTGCGCTCGTATTCATAGTAAGCATAAGCCTCACAGATGGGATAAGCCGCTGCAAAATATTCAGGGTATTGGATGACCATATTCATGGTCATGTAGCCGCCGTTCGAGCAACCGCCCAGATAGATGCGGTCGGTATCGACATCCGGATGGGCAGCGATATAATCATCGATCGTGTCCATCAATATTTCCGTGTATCTGGAGATGCCGCTGCCGTTCCCGTTCGTTCCATCCCCTTCATCCATCCAATAGGTAGGCGTTTGGACAGTCAAAACGTACGCACCGGCCACGTCATCGGTTTGGAAATAGGACTGGATCTCCTCTTTTGCCAATGCGGAAACTTCATTTCCAAGGATGGCGATGTCGGGATCGGTCCCGCCTTCCCCTTGGCCGTGCAGCCAAATGATCAAGGGATTCGCTTCCCCTTCGGCAAGTCCTTCCGGCTCATAGGCTGCCGTCGAAAGCGTCAACTCCTCTTCTTGATCCGTCATCGGATTCACGTAGGTGCCGCTGAAAGTCCCTCTGGCCGTGAACAAATCGGTATCCGGGGAGATGCGGTTGTTTACGGCATCCTCCGTGATGCTCAAAGAGTAGTCCTCATCCTCGATCGTGATCGAAGGCGCAGCGATTGCGACTTCATAAGCTGGGGACCATTCATTCATCGATGTCGTCGTATTGTAGGTGAACGGAGATCCGATCACGCTGAACGTCGCATCATTGAAACGGGTCTCCATATCGATCGCGATAAAGTTTGAATTTTCCTGCGGATTCCCGTTCTCATCGGATGTGTAGACGTCCGTAACCGTGCGTTCCGCCCCGGCTGTCATGACCTGCCAGCCACTAGGATCGACACTGTCGACCGCATTCTCCAACTCGATGATGAGTTTCGGTACACCCGGTCCTCCTTCATAGCCTTTCACATAGATGCTGGTCTTCACGACGCCATCGTAGGCAGCGGCCGATTGCACACTTTCTTGTTGGGCTGAATCCTGTTGATCCTCCGATTCTCCGGAACCGCAACTGGCAAGCAAGCCTGCCGTTATCCCTAATGTAAAAATAGTGCTGAATGCCTTACGTCTCATTCACTAATCCCTCCATATCCCTTTTTCGTCCAAACAGGCAATATCCCACCCTGCCGTAAAACGGTTTCATTATAATCACAGCTAATACGGGTAGCGCCTTCCCTACTTGTTATTTTAGGGAATTTCCGGCAGAAAAAGGGGCGATTTGTGCCATCATTATGGGCGGTTTATGCTTTGTTCTCATCCCGGTAACGTTTCGGCGTCAGGCCGTATTTGTTTTTGAAGGCCGACGAAAAGGATTTTTGATTGGGAAAACCGCAAGCATCCACGATGTAACGAATATTTTTTTCGGTGAACATCAGCAGTTTCACAGCTTTGTTAAGGCGTTGTTCGACAATATAGCTGTGGATTGTGCTGCCGGTTTCCTTTTTGAACAATCTGCACAGATGCGTATAAGAGAGATGGAAGGCCGCTGCCAATTTATCGACCGCCAGATCTTTGTCCAGATTCTCGTCGATGTATTCCGTTATGGCGGAAATCAGCGGCAACGAAGCGATGCCCCTGTTCTTCTCCATTTTTGGGACAGAAAAGTACGTATCCAGAAGAAAGAGGATCTGGTACAGCATCCCTTTCAGCAAAAGTCTCCCCTTATCTGCGCCTTCGCTTTCCATAACAAAAAAGTAGCGGTCCAGCAAGCTGCGCAAATCATTCAGCTTCTCTCTTTGCAGATCTGTGAAGCCAGTCCGATTCGTCAAACGGAAGCTTTTGTTGTCGTAATCGGGTATCTCGGATTTGATGAAAGCATACGGAAAAATGAGCGACAGAGCTTTCGTCTTGTTGTGATCGTCCCAGATGGAATGGACTTCATTCGAATTGATGACAAGAATGTCACCGGCATTCGTTTCGTGGACGGTCCCATCAATCGTAAATTCGCTGATCTTTCCGGACATCGTATAGCTGATTTCCAATGATTTGTGCCAATGGGCAAGGACGCCGGAATCCGTTCTTTCATTGTGAAAAATATAGAAAACGGGGAGTTCCGGATCCGATTCGATGATTTCATGATGGTAACGCATCTGCTGCCTCCTGTCCTTCTTGATTCAGCTCCAGAAAGAGCAAGCAGGTGAAGAAAATCAGCCATTGCATACCTTCTGGGGCTCAATTTCCATTATACTATAATTTTTTCCCCAGAAATCCTGGATTGCGGTCAAAAAAAGCCGCTGCCCAATTATTCGGGCAACGGCTGCATACTCTATTAAACGCGTTCTGTTGTTTTAGCGATTTTCC
>CAWFEB010000014.1:0-14708 GCA_963814755.1 uncultured Carnobacteriaceae bacterium | reverse complement strand
GTTCCACAAAGAATCCGCCCGCTCCGTTGCCGGCATCCACGATGATGTGGCGTCCGGTCAAAGGTTTCTCAGGGTTTTCTGCTGAAGCGATGCCTTTGCGGATCTTTTCCTGGAGATCGGCTGCATAAGTCGAAAGCAGATCCATCTCGGTCACAACTGCGGCTTGTTCTTTCTCCGCGAATGCTTCAGGCATTTCGTAGGCGTATTCCAGAATTTCTTCGATATCTTCGTGTTCCGCTCCACCCGTTTTGGTGAAGAATTTCAGCCCGTTGTATTCAAAAGGAAGATGGCTGGCCGTGATCATGATTGCTGCATCCGTCGCGTAATCTTCGTACTGCGTTGACATGAACATCGCCGGCGTAGTGCAGAGACCGACATCGATGATCTCGATGGCATAAGGCGCCATGCCTGCCATAAGCGCCGCTTTGATGTCCCCTCCGGATAAACGGCTGTCCTGTCCGATCGCAATTTTGACTTTCTTTTCGCCGCTTAAGCTGATGTTTTTCCCTTTTTGCAGCCAGTCAACGAAACCATATCCGATGCGCGTCACTTTGTCCGCCGTCAGCGTCGCTTCATGTTTTTCCGTAGAAATCGCAATCCCGCGAACATCCGATCCATTCTGTAAGGCCAATAATGCAGCTTTTTCCATCATTCCATCCCCTTTTCGATTTTCCGTTATATCCATTATACCTATTCGACCGCAATAAAAAAAGAACGGCCGAAGCTTTTTTGCTTCGGCCGAACGGTTTAAAAGCGGAACGGGTTCGCTCAGCCCTTCAACTTGTCGTTCTCATAGGTGTGGGTCAATTCCAGATTAGGGAAGCCTTGCTGACGCAACGCTTCATAGACGATCATGCAGGCTGTGTTCGAAAGGTTCAGGGAGCGCACATGCTCATCGTTCATCGGAATGCGCAGGCATTTTTCAGCATTTTCCTGCATGAAAGATTCAGGCAGGCCGGTCGTCTCTTTGCCGAAGATGAAGAAGACATCCTCGTCTTTCGTGAAGTCAGCCTCACTGTAGATGCGGTCGGCGAACTTTGTGATCAGATAGAGCTGGCGATCGCCCAGAAATTCGAGGAAAGCCGGTAGATCCGCATGATGGATGATGTTCACGTCATGCCAGTAATCGAGCCCGGCACGTTTCAGCTGCTTATCATCGGTTGAAAAGCCCAATGGTTCGATCAGATGCAAAGTAGTATTGGTTGCAGCGCAAGTGCGCGCGATATTGCCTGTATTCGCAGGGATCTGCGGTTCAAATAGTACGATATGGTTGGTCATAAATGAGACTCCTTTATTCTGTTAGATTAATCTGTTTCCTTGATTTCAAGTATTTTCAGATAAGCCTTCTCCATTTCGGCTTTGGTTTCTTCGTCCGTTTCGATTATAAGCCGTTCGGAGAAAAATGCCAACAATTCCGGATTGGCTTCGCGCACGATCTCCGCGATGGCCCAAGCAGCCGTCCCGCGCAGCACCGGCCGGGGATCTTGTTCAATCATCCGCAGCAGCTCCGGGATAGCCGTCCGGTCGCGATAATTCGCCAAAGCAATGACTGCGTTGCGTTGCAGCGGTTTCTTGCCGCGCCACGAACCAGCCAAATGTCCGAATTGCTCCTTGAATTCCCGATTAGAGATCGTCAGCATCGGCTGCAGCACAGGCGTGACGCTTTCCGGTTCCGGCTCCATTTCCGGATGCAGGTGATGATCCATGCCCCGATTATATGGGCAGACTTGCTGGCAGATATCACATCCGTAAATGACGTGGCCGATTTTTTTGCGGTACTCTTCCGGCATATACCCTTTTGTCTGCGTCTGGTAGGACAGGCAGATGTTCGGGTTCAATTGGCCGTTGCCGAGAATCGCCCCGGTCGGACAGAAGTCCACACAGCGCGTGCATTCCCCGCAGCCGAAGACACCCGGTTCATCCGCAGGGAAAGGGATATCGGTGATGATTTCCCCCAAATAAACGTAGGAACCGAATTCGCGCGTGATCAACAGTCCGTTGCGGCCGATGAAGCCCAACCCGGCCCGCTGCGCCACCACGGTATCGATCAGCTCTCCCGTGTCCACCATCGGCTTGAAGCGGGCACCCGGAATTTTTTCCTGGATGAAGGCAATCAAGCGGTCCATCCTTTCGCGGAGAATGACATGGTAGTCGGTCCCCCAGGAAGCGCGCGAGAAATTGCCGCGGCGTTCTCCGCGCACCCGCTCCGCCTTTTCGGTCATTTTGCTCGGGTAGGCCAGCGCAATCGAAAGGATCGACTGCGGTTTGTCGAATATCCGGTCCGGATAAATCCGTTCGTCCAGGACCGGGTGCTCAAAGCCGACCGTATGGCCCTTCGCATGTTGCTCCTTCAAACTTTCCAACATATATTCAAAAGGTTCGGCAGTCGTGAAACCCAGTTTGTCGATACCCAGTTTTTTGCTTTCTTCTATTATTTCAGCCTTCAATGCGGCAAAATCCATTTTTTCCTGCTCCTGACAGTCAGTATTTTGTGTACCGTTCGGTGCCTTCATCGACCTCCGAAAAAGATTGCGAAAATACGCACAAAAAAACGTATCGTTTCGGTGTCAGGCACGGCGAATGCGATACGTTGGTCAAGGTCATTTTGTGGTACAAAACGATAATAATGGCTACAAAATGATATACGTATTATAGCATATCACACCGCTGTGTCAACATTTTTCGGAAACTTGGCCTAGCTTTCAGTTATGCGAAAATCAGGCAGCCTTGCTGGCGACCAAAAGTGTGACTGCCACAGTGACGGACTTCAATGGATTTGCCACTGCGTTTGCCAACGATTCTTCAGATGCGCCCCAGGATAACGGTGTCATCTCCATCAGCCAAGCATAACTTTGTGCATCAAGATCCACGGTATAGACGACTTCTTCTTTGACTAGCATCAGGATATATTTCGCAGAATCGGTCCACTACTTGTTGATTGTCGTACTCTCTCTTTGTAGTATCCAAGGCATACAACTGCTCCCGCAACTCGATCAGATACTGCTGCATTCGGCACAACCTTGATGACCTTTCCGCCCGGTTTCAGAACACGATCGAATTCCTGATACTGCGATGGTGAAAAGATGTTCAAGATGACATCAAAGGCACTTTCTGCAAAAGGTGAATGCGCCAGATCGGCCACGCACCAGAAGGCATCCGGGAAAAAGTTGCTCGCTGCCAGCTGGATCGCATCCTTCGAAATATCAAAGCCGATTTTTGTTCCCTTTAAACCCTTTTCGGTCAAATAGTGCAGATGGGATCCTTCGCCGCAACCGACATCCAGAACAGTCGCCTCTTCCGGCTTGTCGATATGGGCATAAACGGCATCCAGCAACGGGTGGAAAAAGCCGGTGTCCGCCAAATTTTTTCGGCTCGACAGCATCTCTTTGCCGTATTCATTCTGGCCGCCCTTCATCAACAGATGCAGTGTTCCCTTTTTTGATACATCGAAACGGTGGCCATTTGCGCAGACGACACTATACCCATCCACCGTTTCAAATTTCCCTTTGCAGATAGGACACTGGAAAAGATTCCGATGCTGCCTCAGATAGAGACTGCCTGCTTCAATTTTTTTCATATTTAACTATCCTTTCTCTGCCCCTTCCGGCTATCCGGTGCGAGGCATTGCCTGACTAAAAACTCCTCTAACAGTTTACCATACAACCCGTTTGGAATCAGCTTTTGCTTTCGTTATCGCGCCTTTTGGAACCGGCTTCATTTTGATGGAATTCTGGTGGCAGTAGGTATATACTGAGGGTGAACAAAAGCTTCAACAAAAAGAAAGGAGATTTTTCAAATGTCAAATGAGTTACGCAAAAGCAACAGTTTCTTCGACCTGCTGTCTGATACCGGATCGATGTTCCAAAATCGTTTTTTTCAGGAAATAAAATTGGACGTACATGAAACCGAGGACAACTATCAAGTGACTGCCGATCTGCCGGGCTACAGCAAAGAGGATATCACTGTGGATTATGACAACGACATTCTCTCCATTTCAGCCGTCCGCAAATCGGAAAAAGTCGAAAAAGACGATAAAGGCCAAATCATCCGCCAAGAACGTTCTTCGGGTTCCGTCCACAGGGAAATTTATCTGAAAGGCATCAATGAAGAAGATATTACCGCTACTTTGACGGATGGTGTCTTGAACTTAGTGCTTCCGAAAAAAGAACCTACTGTACTTTCAAAACGTAAAATTGAAATTTTCTGATACTTAAATAAAAGACCGAGCAAACCGCCTTCTTGGCTTGCTCGGTCTATTTTTTTGCCTCAAAACGAAAAGCTTCACTTGAACAATCGGATATTAAGAGATAAAATACATCCATGGATAAAACATATCTACGAAAGAAGGCGAAAATGATGAAAATGAAAAGCGGCGTGGAACAAGCCATCTGCATTCTGATCATGTTGGCGACCCAAATCGATCAGCGTCCGATCAAGAGCGCCATCCTGAGCAAGCGTTTGTCCGTCTCCGATTCCTATCTGAAGAAAGTGATGCGTTCCCTTGTCGTTTCTGGACTGGTCGATTCCGAATCCGGCAAGGACGGCGGATTCAAATTAAGCCTGACTCCAGAAGAAATCACGATGCTGCATATCTATGAAGCGATCGAAGGAACACACAGCTTTGTCCGGCCGACCAATCTGGCCGAAAAGGTATTCCTGCGTGCGGAAAAAATCAAGGACAAAAAAAAGGAAGTCCTCGCAGTATTCTTCGATGCAGAGCAGCAATTCAAAGCCCGCTTGCAGAAATACACACTCGATTCGCTCTTGGTCGAAGGCTCTGAAAGGGTCGGAACCGTAGATTGGGAATCCATCGTCCTGTCTGCAGAAATTTAAATGAAGGAAGTGCACTACCTTGTTGAAGCAAGAATGGAAGTCAATTTTCAAAACGAAAAAAATGATGATCATCCTGTTCGGGATCAGCTTGATCCCTTCCCTTTACACCGTGCTGTTCCTCAGTTCCATGTGGGATCCCTACGGTAAACTGGCCGAACTGCCGGTCGCCGTCGTGAATCAGGACAAGGCCGTCTCCTATAATGAGGAAACATTGGCTGTCGGCGACTCGCTGGTAACCGGTTTGCAGGAATCCGACGCTTTGGACTTCGATTTCGTCTCGCAGGAAGAAGCGGAAGCCGGACTGGCTGGATGGCAACTACTACATGGCGCTCACCATCCCGGAGAATTTCTCGGAAAATGCCACCACCTTGTTGGATGAAACGCCCCAACAGATGGAATTGACTTACCGGACCAGCGCAGGCAGAAGCTACATCGCTTCCAAGCTGACGGCTTCTGCCGCAAATGAAATCAAGGACACCATCTCCGATGAGGTGACCGCCATCTACGCGGAAACCGTCTTTGACAAACTTGCAGACCGTCGCGGATGGGATGACGACGGCCGCTGACGGCAGCGCACAGCTCAGCGACGGCACCGTCCAGATCAAGGAAGGCAACGCAAGCTTAACCACAAACCTCGAGACGCTTGCGGACAGTACCCTCACCTTCCGCGACGGTGCCGATACGTTGGCGGTCGGCCTGCAGTCCTATCTGGATGGAGTCGCCCAGGTGGATGCCGGCGCCACGACATTGAACGATGGCGCAGCCAAACTGGCAGCCGCTATGCCGGCATTGGAAACAGGCGTAAGTCAATTGAACGATGGCGCGGCTGCAACGGCAACTGGCAGCGCATCGCTAAGCAACGGGCTTTCCAGCTTGGCCACGAACAGCCTCACCCTTATCGACAGGTATGGACACCTTGAACAGCGGCATGAGCCAATTGGCGGAAGGCAGCACAGCGTTGACTGCAGGCTTGACGGCACTGAACACGAGTCTCACAAGTGCTGAACAACAAGCAAAACTGCTGGCATTGCAAAGCGGACTCGACCAAATGAAAATCGGCATCGAAACGCTTGACAGTCAACTGCAGCAATCCAGTCTTTCATCGGATTTGGCGACCGCCCTATCCCAATTGGACGGCTTATCCACAACGATTGCGTCGTTCCAAACCGAACTCAATACTATCACGGCTGCTGCGGACCCCGACAGCAATACCACAGCCATCATGGATGCAATCGCACAAAGCGGCACCGAATTGACCCCTGAACAGGAAGTCGCCGTCAGCCAAGCTGTCTCTGTACAACTGGAGACCATCGCAAACGAACAAGCTGGTTCGATCCAGACAATCACAAATGGCCTCACAGCCCTGTCCGGATTGAGCGGCATTGATGCCTCTGCCATCGTGCAACAAGTTGCTGCACTCCAGACCAGCGTCAGCAGCCTGTCAACCGGTTATGCCAATCTCTACGGCGGAGCTACAGCGCTTGTTTCAGGCTTTGGTCAGATCGGCCAATCCAGCCAATCCCTTCTGGCCGGTGCCCAATCATTGCAGACAGCCATCGGGAGCGCACAAAGCGGCTCCCAAAAACTGGCTGACGGCATGTCCCAGCTTACAACAGGTTCCGAGCAATTGGCTGTAGGCGGCCAAAGCCTGGCAGAAGGCAACAAACAAGTAAGCACTGGTCTGCAGACATTGAATGAACAGACCGGAACCCTTGCGTCAGGTGCAACGGAACTCCAGACTGGAACACAGGCACTGGCCGAACGGAACCTTGAAGCTTGTCGAAAACGGCAGCCTGCTGACCGATGGAGCCAACCAGCTTGCTGACGGCGCTGAAAAAATCAGTGACGGCTCCGGCCAATTGGCGGATGGTTCATCACAACTGAATGCAGGCCTGGTGGCTTTACTCAGCGGCACAGACGAACTCGGTGCAAAATTGCTCGACGGGAGCACCGCTCTGAACGAAGTCGATGCAAATGAGAACACCTACGCGATGATGGCTGAACCGGTCATCGCGAATCAGATCGAAACGGCGCCGGTCGTCAACAACGGCACCGGTATGGCTCCCTATATGATGTCGGTCGCCCTCTTCGTCGGCGCAATCAGCCTGAACCTGATGTACGACAGCTTTACCCCTCGGAAATATCCGAAAAACGGAATCAGCTGGTGGGCCAGCAAAATATCTGTCCTTGCAGTTGTCGGCATCTGCCAATCTCTCATCATGGTCGCGCTTCTAGTGACCGTGAATGGATTGGCACCAGCTTCGATTGGAAAAACGCTATTGCTCACCATTTTGACCGCGCTCGTCTCGGTCTCGATCGTCATGCTCTTCAATCTGCTGTTTGATAAGGTAGGCTCTTTCTTGATGCTGATCTTCCTCATCCTGCAGTTATCGGGGTCCGGCGGCACTTATCCGATCCAGTTGTCCAATAGCTTCTTCGAGGCGATCCATCCGTATCTGCCGATGACGTATTCGATTGATGCCTACCGCCAGCTGTTCGGCATCGGCGGAAGCATCTCCACGGACCTGGTCGTATTGCTGACAATCCTGATTGCCTTCAATCTGCTGATCATCCTTTTCTACTCGATCAAACGGAAACAGTTGCGGCAGGAAGACTTTGAGCACGAGGAAAAATCGGTCGCTCTGGAAATCCAAACTGCTTAAAAAAACTCTATGAATGTCAAAACACGCACAACCTCAACAGGATGTGCGTGTTTTCTTTTTTCTTTTCTGGGTGCGTACAGCACCAGTGACGCTACTGTTGCACCTGCTCCGATGAACAGTTGCTTCGCCGAAGTTCAGCCAGCATTCTGTCTGTCTGCTCCGATAAGACGACCTTCGCCGGAGATGCTTCTAAAAGTTACCTTCGTACTCCGGGGAGCGCCCTCTGACCGGAGCTGAGGAGCATTTGCATCATGTTCCTCGAGTCAGGGCAATTTTCCAAACTTAATCCGCCAATATGTTTTCCCCGTTTGTGGCAATCACTTCTTTGTACCAGTCGAAGGATTTTTTCTTTGAGCGTTCCAAAGTACCGTTGCCCTCGTCATCCAGGTCGACATAGATGAAGCCATAGCGTTTGCTCATCTCGCCGGTGGATGCGGACACAAGGTCGATGCAGCCCCAAGGTGTGTAGCCGATCAGGTCCACCCCATCAAGAACGGCTTCATGCATCGCCTTGATGTGTTCCTTCAGATAGTCGATGCGGTAATCATCCTGTACAGAACCGTCCGCTTCCTTGACGTCCTTTGCGCCAAGGCCGTTTTCGACGATGAACAACGGCACTTGATAACGATCCCAAAGATCATTCATGGAAACGCGCAAGCCCATCGGATCGATCTGCCAGCCCCATTCGCTCGCCTTCAGGAACGGATTTCTGACGCCGTTCATCAGGTTGCCTGAGGCCGCATCACTTTCGCCCTGCTCTCCGACTTCATCAGTCGCCATGCTCATGTAGTAACTGAAGCCGATGTAATCAACCGTATAATTTTTGATCAGGTCCAGATCGCCTTCCTCCATGACCGGCGCTTTGGCATCATATTCCTGCAGCAGACGGTTCGTGTAAGTCGGATAAGCCCCTCTTACTTGCACATCGCTTGTGAAATAGTCGAAAGCCCTCTCTTTAAATTGCGAAGAAAATTGGTTTTCCGGATGCGCATTCAATGGATAGAACGGCGCATAGATCTGCATGCAACCGATCTGGATGTCTTCGCGCAGCTCATGGCCGATCTTTACAGCAAGAGCGCTTGCGACGAATTGATGGTGCCAAGCCTGAAAACGGTTCGTGAAGTCATCCGAACCCGTGCTCGGGATCAGCCCTTGCGACAATGTCGGAAATTCCAACGCCGAATTGATTTCATTGAATGTCATCCAATATTTAACTTTTGATGCAAAACGTTCCAGAACGACTTTAGCGTAACGTTCGAAGAAGCCAACAATCTTACGGTTTTTCCAGCCACCGTATTCCTTCGCCAGATAAAGCGGCATTTCGTAGTGGGATAGAGTAATGACTGGTTCGATCCCGAATTTCAAGCACTCATCAATCAGTTCTCCGTAGAATTCCAAGCCTTTTTCATTCGGTGTCTCCTCATCGCCTAACGGGAAAATCCGGCTCCAAGCGATTGAAAAGCGGTAGGCTTTGAAGCCCATTTCAGCGAATAAGGCGATATCTTCCTTGAAACGATGGTAGTGATCGATCCCGACATGGTTCGGATAGCCATATTTCCCTTTGTCGATCGTCCAGTCGAATTCCTGCGAATTCAAAATGGCGAAACGTTGCTTCCCGCCCGGCATCGCATCCGCAACGGACGGCCCTTTCCCATCTGCATCGAAAGCTCCTTCACACTGATTTGCGGCAGTCGCACCGCCCCAAAGAAAATCTTTTTTGAAACTCATATTAATTGCCCCCTTTTTTTCATTCGTTTAACTGACTCAACTCTACCACTTGACCTTGACTTTAAGTCAATAGGAAATAGGAAATTTTATCCATTTGAAAATTTTGCTTGACTTAACCTTAACTTTAAGTTGTAAGCTTTGCCTATACAACAAATTATGCCAAGCAGAGGTGAGAAAAATGAATATTTCAGAAGCAGCAGAAAAATCAGGACTGACGGCGGTAACCTTGCGTTATTACGAACGGATCGGTTTGATTCCGCCCGTGACCAGGGGCAACGGTGGCGTCCGGTTATATAAAGAATCCGATCTCGGGTGGATCGATTTCATCAAATGCATGCGCAATGCCGGTTTGTCGATCGAATCGCTGATCGAATACACCGCTTTGTTCGATCAGGGAACGGAAACCGTCGTTGCCAGGAAGGAAATCCTGATCGAAGAACAGAAAAAAATGGAAGAACGTTACAACGAACTAGGAAAAACGCTGGAAACACTGAACAAGAAAATAGAACACTACGAGCAGGACCATTCTTGAGTACTGCACATACAACCAAAAGGAGCGATTTTGATTTGCATACACTACAAACAACAATCATGGACAAAGTGAACAGTCCCGCAGACGTGAAGACGCTGAACCTCGTTGAGATGGAACAATTGGCTGGAGAAATCCGGTCATCTTGTATCCTGAACAAAGTCAGCCAGGTCAGCGGCCATGTCGGACCCAACTTGGGTGTCGCCGAATTGACGATCGCTTTCCATCATGTTTTCGATTCGCCAAAGGATAAGATCGTCTGGGATGTTTCCCACCAGTCCTACCCTCACAAAATTCTGACAGGCCGCAAACACGGCTTCGTCGACAAAGAGAACTTCGATTCCGTCACAGGCTACACTTCCCAGCATGAAAGCGAACATGACTTCTTCACGGTGGGGCATACTTCCACATCCATCAGTCTCGCTGTCGGCATGGCAAAAGCGCGGGACCTGAAGAAGGAAACGGGAAATGTCGTTGCCTTGATCGGTGACGGTTCTTTGAGCGGCGGGCTCGCCTTCGAAGGCCTGAACAACGCGGCAGAATTGGGGTCCAATCTTATTATCATCGTCAACGACAATGAAATGTCAATCGATGAGAATTTCGGCGGCCTCTACCGTTCCTTGTCCGAGCTGCGCGCGACAAATGGGGAAGCAGCCAACAATCCGTTCAGAGCATTGGGCTTTGATTACCGCTACCTCGAGGAAGGAAATGATTTGGCAAAATTGATCGAAACCTTCCAGTCTATCAAAGACATCGATCATCCGATCGTGCTCCATGTCCACACCGAAAAAGGCCATGGCTACGAAAAAGCCATTCAGGAAAAAACGAACTACCATTGGCGTTCACCTTTCAACCTGGAAACAGGCGAAAGCTTGAGAAAGTCTGCCGGGGAATCGTACAATTCAATCATCATGGATCATCTGATTAAAAAGGTCGATGATGATGAAATGAAATTGGCTGCAATCAATGCGGCCATTCCGGGTATGTTCGGGCTGAATGCATTCAAATCCGCACATCCGGAACACTATTTCGATGTCGGCATCGCCGAAGGGCACTCGATTACGTTTGCGGCCGGACTGGCTTCCCAAGGCGTCAAACCGGTTGTCTTCCACTCGAGCACCTTCCTGCAGCGAGCCTATGACCAATTGTCGCATGATCTGGGCATCAACGAATTGCCGGCAGTCCTGATCATAAGTGGCGGAACCATCTCCAGCGGCGCAGTGACGCATCTGGGTCTGTTCGATATTCCATTGATCAAGAGTATCCCTAATTTCAACTATCTTGCGCCGACAAGCAAGGAAGAACTGCTTGCGATGCTGGATTGGGCTCTGAAACAGGAAAAAGGACCGATTGCCATACGATTGCCGAATGGACCGGTCGTCTCCAGAGAGAATGCTTTGGCCGACTTCCAATCGCCAACCTACGAAATTCTCAAGCAAGGCAAGAAAATAGCGGTCTTGGCGCTCGGTTCTTTCCTTTCTCTCGGCGAACGAGTCGCTGAGCAAATGAAGGCTGAAACCGGTGAGGACATCACCGTGATCAATCCGCGCTCCATCACCGAGGTCGATGCAGATACACTGAAGGAACTGGAAGCGACCCATGACTTGGTCGTCACTCTCGAGGACGGTTCATTGGCTGGCGGCTTCGGAGAACAGATTGCTTCCTTCTATGGGGCCTCAGCTGTTAAAGTTTTGAACTTCGGCGCGAAAAAAGAATTTACTGACAATGTTCCGCTCGAAACGCTTTATCAACAGTTCCATCTGACGCCTGAATTGATTGTAAAGGATATGCTGGAAGCTTTGGCTTAAACCATTTACGCCATTGCCCGGTCCCGATAATTTCATCACTACATCAAAAAATCCCTTCCGACGTTGTGCTGTCGGAAGGGATTTTTTGGTTGCCTTATTGACCGTCTTTCTGGTTCCTTGTTATATCGATTGTGTTGTCGGGCGGACAATCATTTCACTGACGGACATGCGATCTGGCGTGTCGATCGCAAATACTACTGCCATAGCGATATCTTCGGACGTCAAACCCCATTCAATTTGTGCTTTATGCACTTCATCGGCAATCTTGCTGTCGCTGATCGTTTTGTACAATTCTGTTTGCACAGCCCCCGGGGAGATGATGGTCGATTTGATATTATTCTTGCGTTGTTCTTGACGCAATCCTTCCATGATGGCGCGCACAGCAAATTTTGTGCCGCAGTATACCGCTGAATCAGGATAGACAACATGCCCTGCTACCGAATCGGTCGAAATGATGTGACCGGATTTTTGCTCTACCATCAACGGCAGTACAGCAGAAATGCCATTCAACACACCCATGATATTGATATCCAACATTTCTTTCCATTCGTCACGGCGACCTTCAACCAGTGGCGCGGTAGGCATAACACCGGCATTATTGAACAGTACATCGACATGGCCGTAGGTTTCGACAGCCAAATCGACCACTTTTTTTACATCCTCATAATTGGATACATCCGCTGCCTTGTAAACAAGTTCTGCGTCCGGCAATGAATCTTTGATTTCAACTAGGCGATCTTCGCGGCGTGCCGCTATGACAAGTTTTGCCCCCTTTTCGGCCAATAGCCGCGTGGTTGCTTCCCCAATTCCACTAGAAGCACCCATGATAATGACTACTTTTTCTTCCAATGATTTCATATTATGTTCCTCCTCTGATTCTTTGATAGTTTGACTTTAACACTTAACCTTAGCGTTAAGTCAAGCCTGATGGCAATTTCTTTTGTGAATCATAACGGGCTTCATGCTGTTGTATTGGTTTTTTTCCAACTATGAAAACTGTAGATATCTTTAATGCGGGAGACTATCTTCGGAAGCCCTCAGATTGCCTTCGAAGCTTTTGATTTTTCCGTTCAGCCTCTCGATCGTTTCACTGATTTCCTTCTGTTTGGCAATCAGTTGATCTCTTTCCCTGATCAAAATATTTTTGCGCGCTTCATCGGACTGCTCCCCATTTCTGAACAAGGTCGTATATTCGATCAGCGACTCGACCGACATCCCGGCACTGCGCATGCATTTAATGAAATCAATCCAACCAAGATCGTCCTTTTGGTAATCCCGGACACCGCCATTTTTGCGGGTAACTGGCGGGATCAGGCCCTCACTTTCGTAATAACGCAGCGTTGCAGCAGTGAGCCCAGTAATTTTTGCAGCTTCAGATATATTCATAACTCAATCACCCTTTCTCGCATCCAGTATACAACAAATGTATGCAGTTGGTGCCAAAAGAAGTCTGAAAGAACTCCCACAAATTCTGGGTTCTTTCAGACTTCTTTTTTTTATAATGTATCGGAAATTGTCAATCTGTGCCCCTAAATCAACTACTGAGCAACAGGTGTTGGCTCCTGTATTTCCAGGTTATAGCTGGACAAGTCCATGCCGTTGGTTTCGATCACTTTTTTGTACCAGTAGAATGATTTTTTCTTGGACCGGTCCAAAGTGCCGTTGCCTTCATCATCCCTGTCCACATAGACCTGAAGGAATAAATTGCGTTCCCGGTAATAGATGAAAAAAAACTTTCGTCGCAATAAGGATTGATTGCTACGAAAGTTTTTAAATTCAGGCAGAGTCTGTCTTGATATTCCCTATCCACTTGCGCGATTTCCACTCAGGTCAATTCCAAATAAAACGGAATGATATCCATAAAAGTATCGTCATCCATTTTAAAGCCACCCGGAATGGTCCCCAACTCTTTGAAACCCAGCTTTTTATAAAGGCTGATTGCCCCTTTATTGTTGGCGACAACAGCATTGAACTGCATGATGCGGAATCCGGCCGCTTTAGCCATCTCCAGCGAATGTACCACAAGTTTTTCGCCAATACGCTTCCCTCTTTGATCAGCTTTAACAGCGTAAGAGGCATTCGCAATGTGACCGCAACGTCCAATATTGTTGGGATGAAGAATATACAAACCAACTATTGCGCCATCTTCTTCCGCCACGCCGGTAAAAGACTGTTCCGCGAAAAAGGCTGCCGCTTCCTCCAATGATAAGCCGTTTTCTTGTGGAAAATACTGACCTTCCATGACGACATGATTCCAAATATTTTCCATTGCCTCCAAATCATTTTCGCGAAATTTCCTAATAACGATACCCATCACACTACCCACTTTCGCATGTAAATTCACTGGTTATATTATAACCCAAACTACGATTCGCTATGCAAAAAAAATAAGCCTGCAACGATGAAATCATCGTCGCAGGCTTATTTGTCTGATACCGGCGGCCGGGGTCGAACCGGCACGCCCTTGCGGGCACTGGATTTTGAGTCCAGCGCGTCTGCCAATTCCGCCACGCCGGCATAATATGAAGAATGCAATTTTCCATCTTACTTATGGAAAGGCGGTAACCGGATTTGAACCGGTGATAGAGGTTTTGCAGACCTGTGCCTTACCACTTGGCTATACCGCCGAGATGTTGCTATTTAAAAATGTTTGAAAAAACTGGGCTAGCTGGATTCGAACCAACGAATGACAGAGTCAAAGTCTGTTGCCTTACCGCTTGGCGATAGCCCAATAAAGAGGGCGACCGATGGGAATTGAACCCACGAGTGCCGGATCCACAAACCGGTGCGTTAACCACTTCGCCACGATCGCCATGATATTAATTTAAAAAACAGGGGTAGTAGGACTTGAACCCACACTGACGGTTTTGGAGACCGTAGTTCTACCTTTAAACTATACCCCTATGGAACAAATTTGAAATTTAATCCAAAAAAAATGGAGGGAGGCAGATTCGAACTGCCGAACCCGAAAGAGCGGATTTACAGTCCGCCGCGTTTAGCCACTTCGCTATCCCTCCAACATATAAAAAATGGTCCGAGACGGATTCGAACCGCCGACACCTTGAGCTTCAATCAAGTGCTCTACCAACTGAGCTATCAGACCAAAATAAAATTTAAAAACGGCTCCGACGGGATTTGAACCCGCGA
>CAWFEB010000013.1:0-36856 GCA_963814755.1 uncultured Carnobacteriaceae bacterium | reverse complement strand
CTTGACATGGGTCAATTCTACTTGGATCAAGGCAACATCACCGATCGCCGAGCGAAGAAGATTTCGCTGAAGGCATCAACACAACATACATCGAAGCTTACTTGGATTCGAAAGAATAGGGGGAACCGCTATGCAGAGGACTTATGAAGGAATCAACGGAAAGACAGTGGTAAAACTGGAGGATGTCGAACTGGTCTACAACAGCGAAATCGGGACAGTGACGGCCTTGGCCCAAGTCAATCTCGACATCCAAGAAGGCGAGTTCATCTGCGTAATGGGACCATCCGGCTGCGGCAAGAGCACGCTCTTGAACATCATCGCGGGCTTCATGCAGCCGACTGACGGGCAAGCCTTGATGAACGGCAAGCCGATCGAAGGACCGGATTGGCAGCGAGGGGTCGTCTTCCAGTCGCCGCCGCTTTATCCGTGGCTGACGATCAAAGAGAACGTCAATTTCGGCCTGCGCATGCGCAACATTCCGGAAAAGGAACGTGAGGCGATCACGGAGGAATACCTGGAAATCGTCGGACTCCAGGACTTCGCCAACCGCAAGCCTTATGAACTTTCCGGCGGGATGAAGCAACGCGCTTCCTTGGCCAAAGTGCTGGTCAACGAACCGGGCATGATCCTGATGGACGAACCGTTCGGCGCGCTCGACGCTTTGACCCGCGACAAGATGCAGGCGCTGATCCGCCGCATCTGGATGAAGAACCAGAGCACCGTCTTCTTCATCACCCATGACGTGGACGAAGCCTTGTCGCTTGGCGACGAAAGTCATCGTCATGTCCAGCCGCCCCGGCCGCATCGTGAAGGTGCTCGACACCGACTTCACCTACGACATGGACGGCGCCAACAGCGAAAGCGCCCGCTACTCCAAGCAATACATGACGATGCGCGAATCGATCCTGAACGTCATCAACCAAAAAGAAGAGCTGGCTGTGTAGGTTGGATGGTATAATATGGTTGAGGCCGGCCGCTCCCCGGCCGGGGAAAGGCCGGAAACGGCCTGAAAAGATGAATAACTAAAAAGAATTCATCTTTTTTGACTAATCGCGCTTCAAAAAGATGAATAAAGAGCAAGTATCCGTCTCAGCGGGCCCGCCCGCGGGAAAAACCATGAATAACAGTCATGAATCCATGGTTTCGATCCTTGTCGGGCAAGCTGATTTATGATGAACACCAAAAATATGGGGCCGCCTCCATGAGGCTGCCCCATAGCCGTTTAAAGAGAAAAACTAACTACAGAAAGGGTGCATGGAATGGATTGGAATTATCAACAACCAGTGAAAATCATCTTCGGAAACGGAAAAATTTCCGCCTTGAAGGAAGTCATCGCGGAATTAGGGGAAACGGACGGCATCCTGATCTGTTCGCGTTCCTTCCGCAAATCCGGCTTGGCCGACAAAGTCATCGCGGAAGCGGACGGCCTGCTGACCGCCGTCTACAGCGACGTTTCGCCAAATCCTGAGGTGAGCGAAGTCGATGCCTGCGCCGAACTGATGCGCGCGAAGGGCTCCAAATTTGTGGTCGCGCTGGGCGGCGGAAGCGTGATGGACCTTGCCAAAGCAGCCGCGACAATCGCTACGGTGGATGAGTCGATCAGGCTCTACCACGGCACCGGCAAAGCTTTGCCGGAAACATTCCTGCCTTTGATCGCCGTGCCGACGACTTCCGGAACCGGCAGCGAAGTCACGAGCGTCTCGGTCCTTTCCGACCACGCAACCGGCAAAAAAGCGCCGATCTTTTCGCCGAACTTCTTCCCGGGCTACGCCGTCGTCGATCCGGAATTGACCTACACTTGTCCGCCGACCGTGACCGCCTGCTCCGGGATCGATGTCCTTTGCCAATCGATCGAAGGCTACTGGAGCGTGAACCATCAGCCAATCTGCGACGCGCTGGCGATCCATGCCGCCAAATTGGTGTTCGAGCATCTGCCGATTGCCTATGCAAACCCGACAGACACAACGGCGCGCGAAAAGATGGCCGAAGCCTCCGTCATCGCCGGCCTGGCCTTTGCGCTTCCGAAGACGACCTCTTCGCACGCCGTCTCCTATCCGCTGACGAATCTCTACGGCATCCCGCACGGCGAAGCCTGCGGTCTGACGATCGATTACTTCGCCAAAGTGAATGCCCTACTGGAGACGGACGGCCGCGTGACCGCCTTCGCCAAAGCACTCGGCTTCGCCGATGCATCTGAAATGGCCGACGCCATCACAGCGCTGAAAAAACAGATCGGCTTGCGGATGGATCTGACGGATTTGAATTTGTCCGATGCCCAGATTGATGAGTTGGTCCAGCTTTCCCATCACCCGAACCTCGACAACAATCCAGTCAAGATCACGGATGACATCCTCTATGATCTGTTCGGGACGTTGACCAAGAAAGATATGTATGTGGAGCAGCCGTAACCGGCTGCTTTTTTCTTTCCACAAAACAAGGAATACCCCGTCAAAACCGGTTTCGACGGGGTATTCCTATTGTGCGCAGTTCAAAATAGCCCGCCAAAATTGATTTGGCGGGCTAAATCAGTATCGTGCGGCCCGAAATAAACCGCCAAAGACTGTTTGGCGGGGAAACCCCGCCCAATTCAAACCGTCAAAGCAGCACCGTCATCAGAATGATGAACGTCACGATGGAGAGGATGACGTTCAGCGAGAGGAAATTCATGATGAAGCTCTTGTCGGGGCAATCGCCTTCGATGAAGACAGGGATGATGAAGGAGGGCGGACAGATGAACATCGTGTAGACGGCCATCTGGAACAGCCGGTCCAAGCCAAGCAGCCTGTCGATGACGAAAGTGTTCAGCAGATAGGCCAACAGGAGCATCATTCCGATCCTCAGCAATACCGCCGGGAGCGGCACCAAGAGCTGTTTCAAATCGAAATGGAGCTCATAGCCGATCACCAGCAGGATAAGCGGCAAGGTGATTTCTGCGAGCATCCCCGCGGCAACCACAAAGGCGGAGGTCACAGGGTTCGTGTGGAAAAACGTCCGCCCTCCAAGCATGGAGGCGAGAATTCCCAAAAACATTGAGATCAGGAAAGGGGATTTGACTATGTGTTTGACCTGATCCTTCAGGCTCATCCTTTTTCTGCCGGTTTGGTTGCAGCCGACTTTATCCAAAAAAGTCGCGAGTACGATGAAGATGAATATCAGATTGCCGATATCGAGGATGGCCAATCTGTACAAGTGCTCGGCGCCGAAAGTGGAGATGAAGAGCGGATAGCCGATGATGCCGGTGACGAAGCTGGAATAGACCGCCGGGAAGAATGCATTGGATGATTTCCATATTTTTTTGAACAAAAATCCCATCGAGAAAGCCAACAGGCAAGTGATGAAAACCGCAACGGAGCCCCATAGGTAGTCCGCTTGCAGATCGGCATCCAACAAAATCAGAAACAAAAGACAGGGCAAGGCCAGGTTCAAAATCAGCTTCTTCATGCCTTTGACCGCATCAGCGCTGATGAATGCCGTCTTCTCCAGAACAACCCCTGTCGTTATCAGCGCGATGACCGGAAATGCCTTCAAGGCGATGGTTATGATGTCGTTCATGAAACAGTACCTCCTTCACCAACCAATAGTGCCTTCAGATCAGCCCGACAGCGAGCAAAACACCAACCAAGGCAAGCATGACGCCCACGATGATCTGCACCACCCGCAAGGTCACTTTTTGCAGAAGACGCGATCCGACGAAGGCGCCCGCAAAAGCGGCAACAATCGCAGCTGCAACCAACGCCCAGTCGGCATCCGTGCCGATGGTGCCCAGATGGTTTGCATAAACGGAAAGCCGGGTAAGATCGATCAAGAAGGCTGCGGCAACGCCGGTCGCGATGAAGGCCTCCTTCTCGAGGCCCGCTTTGCTGAGAAAGGCGGAGCGGAGGGCGCCCTGATGCCCGGACAGGCCGCCGAAGAAGCCGCTGACGGCTCCGCCCAGCGGCAACCATTTCTTAGCGAATGCCATCTTTTCGAAGCGCGGGTGCAACTCGATCATGGCGAAACCAATCATCAGGACCCCGATGACGACCTTGACCACCGAAATCTGGAATCCCCTCTGGCCGATAACATAGCTTGCGATCGGCGGCAATCCCGAAAAATAGGTCAGCAGCCACGCGCCAACGAACGCTGTAGCGATGCCGGGCAGGGCGAACTTCAGCAGCACTTCCTTATCCACTTTACGTCCCACAAGCACCAGCTTAAAGACATTGTTCGCCAGATGGACGACCGCAGTCATGGCTATAGCCGTTTCCAAAGGGAAAAAGAGTGCGAATGCCGGCATAAGCAAGGTGCTCAGCCCGAATCCGGAGAAAAGGGTCAAAAAAGATGCGCCAAGGGCAACAAGGCAGACAATCACATACATCATTTTTTCCACAACCTTTGCTTGATGGCATACGAAAAGGACTAGGATAGTTGCTGCGGGCACCCGCAAGATAATTTGTTACTTCACTTCTATTGTGCGCCCAATGGATTGGGTTATGCAAATGATATGGCACGGATCGGAATTTGTATTCGCCGCTACTAGGAGGTGGGGTGCTTTCCATATTGGCAATAATCATTCCGGATGATGACCTAAAATTAGCGAACCGAATCAGGAGGAATTATAATGGGGGTGAATGAAACCCCGGCAGGTGCAGCAAAAGCATTATGATGAAAGGAAGTGCCCGATGGAACTTATCGCAAAGAATGCCGAACTGGCGAACGGCTTGCGCCTGAGCTACGCCGAACAGGGCGCAAATCGCGGAACGCCACTCATACTTTTGCCCGGGATTGCGGATTCTTGGCGCATTTTCGAGCCACTGCTTGCCGAGCTTCCGAAGAACGTCCACGCCTTCGCCTTGAGCCAACGGGGACACGGCGATTCCGACCGGCCAACGACCGGCTACCGCACCCGTGATTTTGTGGAGGATCTGCGGCTGTTCATGGATGCGCTGCAAATTGGTGAAGCGGTCATCGTCGGGGCTTCAAGCGGCGGTTTCACAGCCCGCAGCTTCGCCGCAACGCATCCGGAACGGACGGCGGGTCTGGTCCTGTTGGGTTCGCCTGCCACGCTGACAGGGCGGCCGAATCCGTTTGCGGAGCTGAAGGATCCGATTGATCCCGGTTTCGTGAATAGTTTTGCGGAGAGCGTCCTTTCCCGCCCGGCATCTGCGGAAGCCTTGGACAGCATGATAGCCGAAAACCTGAAGGTGCCCGCCCGCGTATGGCTGGAAACCAGCAACGGCCTGCTTGAAGAAACACTTCCCCGGCGAGCTCGCCAAAATCCAAGCGCCCACGCTCATCGTCTGGGGCGAACTGGATCCCATCATCACGAAGGAGGACCAGCTCGCGCTAGCTGAAGCAATCAAGGGATCCAAGCTCATCGCGCATCCCGGGTCGGGCCACATGCTCTATTGGGAAGAACCCGCCCTGATCGCACGGGACATTGTTGATTTCCTTATCAATGGAAAAATTTAGTCAGCCAAAAGAGAACCATCCGCAACGAGCCAACCGTCGTTCATCATTTTTGTTGAACAGTCAAGAAAGGAAGTTCTTTGTTATGGCTAAACAAAATCCCCCGCCAGGGTACAAAGACATGATGGCCTTCAGCCTCGTCGATGCCCTGTTGGGAAGACGTTCCCGCCGCTTCTTCAGGGGTGCAGAGATCCCGGACGGCGTCTTTGCCTACAAGTCCCGTTTCGAACCGGAACCGTTGAGTGAATTGGAAAAAATGCTGGTTGTGGCTGCTTGCGGAGGAAACACGAGCTGGCATCACATGCACTACCGCGCCAAGGAATACGCTCCACAACTGTCCAATTATGCAGGCGCCGCCAGCGGACGCACTTTCCCATCGTCAGCCGGCTTCCATACGAGTAAGATCTTTTTCACAGATGATGAAGGTGTCTATGTGCTGGACAACCGGGATGAGCCGGCTTTTGCGGAAAGGGGAAAGGACGGGGAGCTTGACTTCGAAGAGATGGTGGCGGACATGCAGGCGCATGTCACCAAGTTGCAGGACGGGCGCCTGAAAGTGCCGGCGGAAATGCCGCATGTCGAGCCGCACAATACCTGGGTGGCCAATCAACCCGGTACGCTCATGGTCATCCCGGTGGCCGATATCTCGCTGCACCTCATTCTCGGACTCTGTTATTTGGTTCAGAACCGCTTTGTCCTCTACGATGACATCAATAAGCGCAGCATCCCGGGCATCGAAAAGTTCAGTCACATCATCGATCCGCAAAACGTCTACCCGATAACGGTCGCCGAACAGCTGATGCTCGCAGAAGCCACCGCCGAGCTATCCACCAGTTGTTATGCAGGCGCCTTGATGCTGCAGGCGATGGGCTTGGGCGGTTGGATGTACGATGGCATCAATCCGCTCAGCCTCCTTGGCGCGAGCGGCGATCCGGCTGTTCCCGGCTTGGGCTTCCGCTTCGATACCCGGGAGGACTGGCCCATTCCGAACGTCACCGGTCTGGAAGGTGTGATGGAGGGCTTCTGCCCGCCGCATTATCCGGATATGCGGGCGGCGGTCGAAGCGGTCGTGAAGCGCAAATTCGGACCAGGCGGACCGTTCCACCCGGATACACCCGGTCCTTGGAAAGATTCGAAAAAAGTCCGTTCCGCTGCGAAAGTGCACGATGAAGACTTCATCGCCTGCGTCACTTTGCAGGCGCAATACATCTTCGACACATTCGGCAAGTTCCCTGCGACCGTCCCGACGATGGCAATCGTGACCTTCCTGCAGGCGCACCACCTTGACTTGAATTCTACGACAAGTTCTACAACCCTGGCGCCTATCTGAAGACGCATGCCGAGCATATGGAGAAATGGCATCCGCATGATCAAGCAGAATAGGCCATCATGACTGGGTATGTACGCACTTGCTTTTGGGAGAGGAGGGATTTCGTTGAACCTACTTTTATCGAAGGTCCGGGAAGTGCTGCAAGCGGTCCTCCCGGTCGTCGGAATCGTCCTGCTGCTGCATGTCACCTTGACGCCGCTGACCGACCTGCAGCTTGCCCGCTTTCTGTTCGGTGCCTTTTGCATCACAACTGGCCTATCCGTTTTTCTCTACGCCATCGATTTGAGCGTCAACCTGATCGGTCGGGCGATGGGGCGGACCTTCGCCAAGACGGACAACCTCCTACTGCTGGCAGGAGCGGGACTTGCTTTGGGTTTCATCATTTCCATCGCGGAGCCCGACCTGCACATCCTGGCCGGGCAAGTCGAACGGCTGACCGCGGGAACGGTCTCGAAATGGGGGATCATCCTCGTCGTTTCGGTCGGCATCGCCGTCATGCTTGCGATCGGCCTAATCCGGATCGTCAAACGAATTCCCCTCCACAAACTGCTCGTAGGGTTCTATGCCGGCGTGTTCCTGTTGGCTCTGTCCGCCTCCGATGAATTCCTGGCGATCGCCTTCGATGCTTCGGGCGCAACGACCGGTGCCATGACGGTTCCTTTCATCATGTCGATGGCGCTGGGGGTCACGCTGCTGCGTAAGGACACCCTCGCTTCCAATGATTGTGGATTCGGCCTGATCGGGGTCGTTTCGATCGGTCCCATTCTGTCGGTTTTGGTGATGGACCGCTTCAGAGGAACCTTGCAAGGAACCCCAATCGCTGAGGCTCCGGTCCGAACGCCTTTAATGGTCTCGCAAACCGTATTGGGCCCGTTCCTCGACAAAGTGCCTATCATAGCCGAAGAAGTGCTGCTGGCGCTGTTGCCCATTTTTCTCATTTTCATGCTGCTGCAGCGCGTTTCTTTCCGGCTCTCCCGCAAAAACGTCTCGTGGATCATCTACGGCCTGCTGCTGACCTACGTCGGCCTCTTCCTGTTCCTCCTCGGCGCGCAGGGCGGCTTCATGGAAGTGGGAAGGACGATCGGTTTCAACGTAGCCTCTTTGGATAATAAACTGTATTTGCTTGTGATCGGCTTCGTGCTCGGTTTGGTCACCGTCTTGGCGGAACCGGCCGTCCATGTCCTGACGCACCAAATCGAGGACATCACGAACGGCGCTGTCAAAAGGAATGCGGTCAAAGCCGTTCTATCCTTGGGAATCGGTACGGCCGTCGCCTTGGCGATGCTGCGGATCGTCTTCCCTCAGATTCAGCTATGGCACTATCTGCTGCCGGGCTATCTCATTGCGCTGACACTGACCTTTTTCGTACCGAAAATATTCGTCGGCATCGCCTTCGATTCCGGCGGCGTCGCATCCGGACCGATGACAGCGACATTCATCCTTTCCTTCGTCCAAGGCGCAGCCAGCGCGATGGACGGAAACAACCTCGTCTCCGAAAGCTTCGGCATGATCGCCCTCGTCGCGATGACCCCGATCATCGCCGTGCAGGTGTTGGGGCTTGTGTACAAGCTGCGGGCAGACGGAAACAATGGAGACGGAATTCAATGTAATCCTGGAAAAGAATAGCGGAGAATACCGAAGAGCCGACCCGCGCGATATGTTGACTGAACGAAGATACCGAAGCCACGCCGCGCGGCTGAAGCCGACGCGGATATGTATGTCAGGCTAACGCCCATCGAAAGCACAAAACACCCTAGAACAACATATATGCTCTTCAAATATACAAAACCCAGGCAGCCGCCTCTCCAACGATGGATGAGGCGGCTGCCTGGGTTTTACTTATTCTCTATTTTTGTTTCCGGTATTGTTCCGGCGTCAAATCCGTGAATTTCTTGAAGACTCTGTAAAAATACTTCTCGTTGTCGTATCCGACCAGCCTCGAAATCGTCGCAGCCCGGCGGTCGGTCGTTTGCAGCAACGTTTTGGCGGCGTCGATCCGCAAGCCGTTCAGATAGTCGACGTATTTCATTCCGGTTTTTTCTTTGAACAAGGTCGACAGATAGGAACTGTTGATATAGAAAATATCCGACAGGAAATCCAACGTGATCGGATCGGCATAATGAATATCCAGATAGTCCTTGACGTTGACGATGATATCCTGGGAAGAATACAAGTGTTCATAGGACATCGACTTGGCGATATTCCCCAAGAAATCCAGGAAATAAGTTGCTGATGTCCATAAAAGTGAAGAGCCGCTCCATCACTTCCTGGTGAATTTCCGGATAGGTATAATTCGATTGCATGCGGTAGTAATCATCGAGGAACTGCTTCGATTTTTCGATCAACGACAGACCGATGTCCTTCAGGTCGAATAGCGTTGCGCCTTCACTGAAATAGGCTGTTTCGAAGTACCCGCGCAATTTCTCCTTCAGCACGTTTTCCTTGCCGGTCTCCAGATAATACATCAGTTCAGCGACATGCGGGAAGGCATATTTTTCGTTTCTGACCGTGCTGTCATAATAAAAAATCGCAGGTTGACTGTTGCTTTTCCGGGAATTCAGCGCATCGATACAATTGTGATAATAGGATTCGATTGCTGCAGGATCCATCACCGGGCTGCTTATGCCCAACAACACGCTCTCAGGCAAATCACTGACCAGACCCATTATTTTTGATTTTTCGATGAGCGAAAAGCGGGTCTGCGCATATTTAGGGATAGGCTCCGAGAAAATCGCGGATTGATCCAACAGATCCAGCATCTCCAAGGAAGCTTCCGGCTCGCGGCAGACGGACAGGACCAGATAGTACTGGTTCGGGACAGGGATCATCTTCTGCAGAGCCCTCATGCCCAGTTCCGTCTGATGGCCGATGATCGTGCTGATGATCACTTCGTTTTCATTGCTCTTCTGGGATTTCTTGTTGTCCAGAATCGCGATGACATCCAGCAGTGACTTTTGGATATCCTCGCGGCTGAATGGCTTCAGGATGTAGTTGATGGCGTTGGCTTGGATCGCTTTTTGAAGATAAGCAAAATTCTGATAGCCGCTGATGACGATGATTGGCATCTCCGGGAACTGCTTCTTCAGATAATCAAGAAACTGGACGCCGTCATATTCCGGCATGTCCATGTCCGTGATCACAAAATCGACAGGATTCGCTTCCAGATAGGTGAGGGCTTCCTTGCCGTTGCCTGCTTCGAAGGCGCATTGGATAGGCAGGCCCAACTTTTCGATTTTCTTTAAGGTCCCTTTTCTGATCAGGATTTCATCGTCCGCAATTAAAAATTGATACATGTTTTAGTTCACCGCTTCCTGAATTGGTAAATGAATGACGACTGTTGTGCCGTTTTCTTTCTGGCTGAAAATCGTAATGCCATAATCGGTCCCGCTGAAATTTTTGATGCGGGCTTCGATGTTGATCAAGCCGATATGGGCGGTCTTTTCCCGCACCAATGTCGATGCTTGATGCAGCTCAGCGTGCAATTTGTAAAGCGTGTCTCTCGCTCATCCCGATGCCGTTGTCGGATACATAAAGATACAGATCCTCTTCGACGATTGCGGCGGAAACCCTTATTTCCCCATCGAATCCGCCTTTGTTCATTCCATGATAGATGGCATTTTCCACCAACGGCTGCAGGATGATTTTGGGCACCGTCGCAGCAAGGATCTGCTCGCTGGTGATGTTATTGCGGTAGTCGATTGCGTGTTGGTAACGGATCTCCTGGATATGCAGAAAGTCTTCGACGTTCTGCAATTCCTCGGCTACTGTAGCCTCATTGATGAAGCCGTTGGAGGCATAGCGGAACATATTCGACAAGGAAAGCGTCATGACCGATATTTCCTCGATCTCTTCGATTTCGGCCAAAGAGTTGATCGATTCCAGCGTATTGTAAAGGAAATGCGAATCGATCTGGTTCTTGTAGACGTTCAGCTCCGATTTCAAGAGGGACTGTTCGGAATTGAGTTTATCGGTCAGGAATGCATCCAATGTCTCCAGCATGTTGCGGTATTCCTGATAGAGGATCCCGATTTCGTCCGATCTGTTCTCGTACTCGTTCGCTTGGAAATGATAATTCGTCGTCTGCTTTTTCCGCATCAGGCTGGACAACCTGACGATCGGCGTAGTGAACAAGTTCGAGAAGCGGGTGGATGTCAAGTAAATGGCGATGACGAGCAGAGCCAAAATGATGAACAGGTTCCGCAGCAGCGTAGTGAACAATTCCGCATACTCGCTGTTGTCGATCGTCACCGCCAGCAGGATGGGTTGGCGATTGAGATTGATCGTGGTCTCCAACTGGCTCGTGTCGGCAATCAGGTCATCGGAAGCGGCTGTGTAGAGCACCGTGTTATTTTTAGTTTCCTTCAATTGGAACCCGATGACCTTATCCGGGAAATTCTTGGAAATGAAATCAAAAAATTCAGGTTCGCAATTCACTACGAGCGTTCCGAGTAATTCTTTGGAGTAAAAATCATAGATGGTTCTGGAAAAGAAGAGCGTTGGATCAGCTCCGGCGTTGATGATCGCCCGATCCTCCTCAGCCACGGAAATGTTCAGATTTCCTTTTGCCTCCAACGTTTCCCGGTACCAATCACTCGCAAGCGGATCGTATCCATAGGAAAAATCCTTTTGCGTATTCGAATAAGAAATGATTTCGCCATTCGGCAGTATGATGGCCATAAAATTGATGTAGTCCATCCGATAGATCACGGTACGGAAAATACCCTCGATCTCTTCGGAGGAATAGAACAGATTCTCCGGCGTATAAGCCTCTCTCATCGGAGTATTTCCGCAAGTCCGTCATCAAGTCATAGGAACTCTTCGAAAAAAATTGCACCTTTTCGGTGAGGATATCGATGTCGTTGATCTTGTCCTCGATGATGGAGGCGCTCCGGTTCAAAGAATTTTTTGTATTCGCTTCCAAATCCTGGGAAGAAAAATGATAGTACATCCCGAAGGAAAGGAGCGTTACGACCATCAAAGACGCTGTTGCGATCACAAAAATCGCCAGGCGGAGTTGCTTGTTTATTTGCATGTACAGACCTCCCGTTAAATAATCCAAAAAAAGTATACCACGAAATAAGAAAAAAAATTACTCAATCTAAATTATGATAAGACTATAAAAGAAATGGAGGAATCAAAATGAAAAGGATTTTACGTTTGTCGGCTTTGGCTATTGCATCAATGGGTGTGCTTGCTGCTTGTGGGAACGGTGGCGGCAGCACCGATGATTCTGCGGCGGATAGTGGCGAAAAAACAATCACGGTTATGGCTTCCGGGGTAAAAGACGGATCGCAGGGAGTATTTTTGGAATCATTCAAAGAGTTGGTCGAAAAACAGTATCCTGACTATACGGTCGAAACGACGCTTTTGCCGGATGACCAGTATTACACAGCTTTGAAAAGCAAACTTATCCACCGGGCAATCTCCGGATCTGTTTTTAGTCCAACCGAAAAAAGCCAGCGCAAGTTCCGTTGAGGAAATGGCGGAAGCCGGCTACATCGAAGACCTTTCCGATCTGGAGAATTGGGACAACCTGATTGATCAGGCGAAAGCTGACATGTCTTATGAAGACAAACCTTACGCCTTGTCAAGCAGTGTCGGAGTACTGGGAACTTGGTACAACAAAGATCTGTTCGAGCAGAACAACATCGCGATTCCGACGAATTGGCAAGAATTCCTGGATGCCTGCGAACAACTGAAAGCAGCTGGTATCACACCGATCGTGATGGGCGACAAGGATTCCTACATGATCCAATTCGGGATGTACCAGATCGCAGCCAACCAAGTGTATCCTAACAATGCGGAGTTCGATGACCAACTTTACACAGGCGACACGAACTTCACGGACGAAGAGTGGGTCAACACAATCACAATGTACAAAGAGTTGTATGACAAGGGTTATGTGACCGAAAACTCGCTTGGATTGGGCCAACCGCAAGCGCAGCAATTGTTCATGGATCAAAAAGCAGCGATGCTCTTTGACGGTGACTTCAGCTACCCGGCTTTGGAAGATGCGGCATTCAACCTTGGCTTCATGGGAATGCCGGCTAACGATGAAGGGGAAACGTACATCGCAGCCGCTACGGGTGCTGGTTATGCAATCAGTTCACAGAGTGAGCACAAAGATATGCTGAAGGATGTCTTCAACGAAATGACGGATGGCTCGTCCGAATTGCATCAGGCTTGGGCCGCGACAGCTACCTCTTTTTCAACCTATAAAGGCGTAGCGTTGAGCAATGAAGTGTTTGCCGATGTCGTGCCAGCATTTGAAGCAGGCCAATCATTCTACTGGTGCAACCAAGCGTGGCCAGCCGGTACCGAAACAGAGATGCAATCCAAATTCAGCGAGATGATCGGAACAGGGAAAGTCACGCCTGAAGAAGTTGCCGAAGCGATGCAGAAGAAATTCGAAGAACTTAAATAGACGAATTTGAATAAAAGAAAGCTTGTTCTGGAGGGGCCAAAAAAGGCTTCTCCGGAACATTCTTTATAAAGGAAGGATGAATATTAAAATGGAACTGAAACAAACGACGACAGCCGTCCCCAAAAAGAAAGCAATCAGTTTCCTGTTCAAAAAGAACCAATCCCTGGTCATGAATAACCGCATGTATCTGTTTGTTATTCCTGCGCTGGCAGTATTCGGAACTTTTTGGATCTGGCCTTTTCTGAAACTGTTCACCTACAGCGTGACCGACTTCAACGGCTTTAACCTGAACTACAACAATGTGGGATTCGACAATTTCAAAGCGATCTTTGAATCCGGTATCCTGTTCAACTCGATCGGGAACACCTTGACCTATACGGCGCTGTTGGTGATCGGCGGCAACCTTTTAGCACTTATTTTGGCATTCGCCCTCAACAGCAAAATCAAAGGCATGGCATTTTACCGCTCGGCAGCCTACATCCCGGCACTTTTCAGCGCCATCGTCATCGGGTTTGTCTGGAGCTATGTGTACATGCCTGAATCCGGCTTGATCGCCTCCATAATGAACCTGTTCGGTCTGGACGGCAGCAGCTTCAATGTCCTCGGCGACTACGGCAAAGCCCTCTACGGAATCACGCTCGTCGATGTCTGGAAAAACGTAGGGCAGACGATGATCATTTACTTGGCGGGTCTGCAGACGATCGATGACTCCGTTCTGGAATCCGCTGAAATGGATGGCTGCACCGGTTGGCAAGCGATCCGTCATGTCAAAATTCCTTTGTTGGCGCCTTCCATCACAATCAATGTCATCCTGAACGTCATCAACGGCCTGAAAGCCTTCGACTATCCTTTCATCATGACAAACGGGGGACCTGGGGATTCGACGAACACCTTGATGTTCTCGATCTACAAGATGGCCTTCACGGAACAACAATTCGGCAAAGCAGCCGCCTTTTCGGTAGTCTCATTTATCGTCATCATTGCGATAACGGCAGTGCTGCTAGTATTTATGTCCAAGAAAGAGAGTGAGATGGAATGAGTAAAAAATCCAGCAATTTAGCAGTCCACATCGGCTTGAGCCTATTCTTATTGGTTACCTTATCACCTCTTGCCATTGCGTTATCGACTTCCTTGAAAAGCCCAGGGGACACGTCTTCACCCCTGATGCTGTTTTCGGACATTTCCTTCGAAAGCTATCGTGTGGCATTTGAAAAGATGAATTTTATGACGTCCTTCATGAACAGTCTGATTACGACGATAGGCAGTGTCGTGATCGTCGTCCTGTTGGCGGCGATGGCAGCCTACCCATTAGGCAGAATCAACAGCAAACTGAGCAAAGCGCTCTACATCCTGTTCATTTCCGGCTTGGTCATTCCTGGGCAGATGGTCATCATTCCGATCGCGCAAGTATTCAGCACAATCGGCATCCCAAGCAACCGCTTCACGCCGATGATCATGTTCATCACCTGCAGCATTCCGTTCTCGACTTTCCTGTACACGGGCTTCATGCGCAGCGTCCCTCCCGAAATAGAAGAATCGGCCTATTTGGACGGAGCCAATCTCTTCACGCGCTTTTTCCGGATCGTCTTCCCTTTACTTGTACCAGCGACCGTTTCCGTCGTGATCACGCAAGGCATCTGGATCTGGAACGATTATTTCTATCCGCTGATTTTCGTCAACAAACAGGCTGAAATGAGCCTGCCGGTCACGATGCTGAACTTCTTGGGCGATAAGGAGAATCCCGCCCAGTGGAGCGTCCTCTTCGCCGCCTGTATTTTGTGCGCCATTCCATTGATTACGCTATTCTCATTACTGCAGAAGTATTTCATTGGCGGCATCTCGGCAGGCGCAGTGAAAGGATGATGAATCGTGAATGACCGACTGACAAAACTGATGGGATTGTTCGATTTGTTTTATCGCGTGATCATCCTGAACACCCTGTTTCTGGTGACGAACGCCTTCTTTTTCCAAGTGTTCTTCCTGTTTGATTTCAAAGTCGTGTTCTTCCCGATCTACCTGTTGACCAGCCTCACGCTGCTGCCCAGCATCCTGGCCTTGCTGCGGACGGCGCACACGCTGAAAGGGGAGAACAGCTCCGGCATCTTCGGGATTTACCTGAGGGAGCTGCGGTTCACGCTGAGGAAAGAAATGCATCTGTCAGCGCTTTTGACGCTGGCTTTCTACCTCGGCATGACCACCCTTTATGTGTCAGCCGTGACCGGCCCAATCACGTATCTCCTGTATGCGATGAACATCGTTTTAATCGTCTTCGAAATGAGCTTCGGCATCAATCTTGCCAGGGAAGCCATTTCTTTCAAAGGGACGGAATCTATTGAAGCAAGCACTGGCGACATACCTGCCGAATTTCCTGAAGAATGCAGCCGTATTGATGATGCTTGCCCTAGGTGTCTTTGTTTCCTTTATGCTGTCCTACATGGCGATCATCTTTGTCTTCGGGGCAGCCATCATGTGCCTGCACGGACTATTTCTATAACAGCAGAAAGGACATAACCAAATATGGAGTTCCAAACCAACCCTGACATCCGTTTTATCACCAATGAAGCTTTCGAAGCAAAAATCAAACAGATCGAAATTGAAATGTACCACGAACAAGTGCTGCCAAAACGGATCGTCGCCACGGCGCCAGAGTCCGCAAATGAGCTGGTCGAAGTGGCTGGATATGACCCCGGAGAAGGCATCCGGATGGACCGCAAAGAGCAGGTGATCGTCGACTTCGGCGAGCACTGCGTCGGAAGGGTGTCGCTTGCGATCACGTCCTTGGGCAGCCCGCCGGATGCACCCGCAAAATTGCGGCTGTCCTTCGGCGAAACGCCGATCGAAGTGATCCGTTCGTTCGACAGCTACAAAGGCGAGTTGAGCGCTTCTTGGCTCCAGGAGGAACTGTTGACGATCGATGTGCTTCCGGAAACATTGGAGCTCAAACGCAGATTCGCCTTCCGCTACCTGAAAATCGAAGTGGTGGATACGTCCCCAAAATACCAGATCAACCTGAAATTGAGCTGCACAACCGAAAGTTCCGCCGACAAGGCAAAAATGAAGCAATTGGAAACCGACGATCAACTGCTGCAGGAGATCGACAGGGTTTCGCAAAAAACGCTGATGCAATGCATGCAGGACGTATTCGAGGACGGACCGAAACGGGACAGACGCTTATGGCTAGGCGATCTGAGGCTGCAGGCCTTGGCGAACTACGCCACTTTCGAAGCGAATGACCTGGTCAAAAAATGCCTCTATCTCTTTGCGGCCCAAACGACCAGCGAAGGGCAAGTCTCCGCGAATGTCTTCATCGAGCCGCGATTGATCCCGGATGACACCTTCTTGGCGGACTACAGCCTGTTCTTCATCGATACGTTATTGGATTATTACCGCGAGACGAACGACAAGGAAACGTTGACCGATCTGTACGCCACAGCCGTCGCGCAACTGCGTGTGTTGGAAGATAATGTCTTGCCGACCGGGGAAGTCGCCGTGCCGCAAGGCTGGTGGGCTTTCATCGACTGGAACGAACCGTTGGAAAAACAAATCGCCATCCAGGGCATTTTCATTTACTCCTATAAACGCTTGAAGGAATTGGCCGCTTATATGGAAGACAACAAATTAGTCGGTGAGCTGGACGACAAAATCCAAACATTGGAGCAGTATGCGTTGACCACCTATTACAATGAAGAAAAAGGCTTGTTCGTGGATCCGGCTAGCGGACAGATCGCTATCCCGTCGCAGACGTGGATGCTGTTGGCCGAAATCGGTGATGCGGACCTGCGCAGGAATGTGCTGGAAAATCTGCTGGCTATGGATGAGGAATCGGTTGTCGGATGCAACTCGCCTTATATGTACCACCATTATGTGGAGGCTCTATTGCAGGAAGGTTTCCGCGAAGAAGCCGTCCGCATCATCAAACTGTATTGGGGCGGCATGATCGAAAACGGAGCCGACACCTTCTGGGAAGTCTATTATCCCGAGGACGTAACATTCTCTCCCTACGGAGACGAAATGATCAACAGCTATTGCCACGCTTGGAGCTGCACGCCTTGCTATCTGTTCCGGAAATATGAGATAGCGTGAAAAGGGACTTAAAAAAAGCATATATAGACGCCAAAAAGGCATCGGCTCCCTCAGGAACCGATGCTTTTTCACGATATTATCCGAAAAACACCCGAATCAGCGCAATAGCCATGACAACCTGTACTGCGCCAACAGTCAAGCCGTACAGCATGGCTTTGGGGCCTTCTTTGATGATGTCGGCGAATTTGACGCGCATGCCGATTGCGGCGAGGGCGGCGACTTCGAATTGGGTGCTGATCGCTTTTGAGCCGATCAGGACGCTGTCTGGGACGCCGATGAAGCTGCGGATCAGGAAGAAGACGACGAATCCGGTCAAGAACCAGGGAACGCCGTAGGAGACGGCGGCCGAATCGGTAAGCGATCCTTCATCTGCCACCGCGCGCTTTTTGCGCGTGAACAAAGATTCTCCTTCATTCATGTTCATGCGTCCGTACAATACTGCAACGCCGATGATCAGCAGCACGCGCATCAGTTTGAAGACGGTCGCCAGGGTGACGACTTCGTCATTGACGAGTTTGGCGGCGGCGACGACTTGGCCGACGGATTGGACGGTGCCGCCGATCAGGGCGGAGGTGCGCAGCGTGTCGTTCCCGTAGAGGAAGGCGCCCAAAAGCGGCAGGAGCGATCATCAGCGCGGTTCCGGTCAGGTTGACGATGGTGATCGAGATGCCTTTTTCCTTGTTGTCGGCTTTGACGATCGGCGAAACGGTTCCGATGGCAGAGGAGCCGCAGACTGCGTTGCCGGCGCCCATCAGCAGCGAGAAGCGTTTGCCGAAGCCGAAGTATTTGCCCAGATTGTAGGTGACGAAAATCGTCAGGGACATCTGCAGGATGATGAAGACGAAGCCTTTGAGTCCGGCTGATTTCAGTACTTGGAAATCCAGGATCAACCCGTTCAGGACGATGGCGTATTCGAGCAGCCGTTTTTCAGAGAATTTCGTTCCTTGGCTCAATTCTGGTCGGTTCAGGAGCGTGTTGCCCAGCAGCATCCCCAACAGGATGGCGATGAGCGCGGCGCCCAAAGTCGGCAGGAAGCGGGCGAGAAATTGGCTGACCAAGGAGATGAGGATGCTGACGGCGAGGCCGGGCAGCACGCCATCGAGTTCTTTTTTGAGTGCATTTATTTTCATGAGTGCTAATAACCTCCTTAATTGTTCCATTACAGTAACCCATTTTACCCGACTTTTTGCATAAATAAAAATAATGATTTATTATGCAGGTATAAGCAAAAATAATGGGAGGTGCCAGCTCATGTTGGATTACCGCTACAAAACCTTTCTCACGCTGATCGAGGAGGGCAGCTACACGAAAGCCGCCAAAAAGTTGAACATCACCCAGCCGGCCGTCACCCAGCACATCCAGCATCTGCAGGAGGAGCTGGGCGTCCAGCTGTTCCGCTATGAAGGCAAGCAGCTGCTGGTCACCGAAAAGGGGCGCTATCTGGAGGAACAGTTGTCGTTGCTGAACCGCGATGTGGAGCGGATCCGCACGCATCTGCTGCAGCAGGACGATGCGCCGACGCTGTCTTTCGGGGCGACGCTGACGATCGGCGAGTACGTCATGCCGGGACTGATCGGGCGCTACTTGGAGCAGCATCCGCGGCATCATTTATCGATGATCGTCGACAACACGGCCACGCTGACCGGCTTGATCCAGAAGGGGAAAATCGATTTCGCGCTGATCGAAGGCGACTTCAACCAGAGCCAACTCGGCTTCGAAAAGCTGTCCGATGAGCCGTTCATCGGCGTCTGTGCGGCTGTCAGCCCGTTGTGGCGCAGCGAACAGGATTTGGCGACGCTGTTCAGCGAGCACCTGTTTGTCCGCGAGGAAGGCTCCGGTTCGCGGCGGATTCTGGAAAATGCCCTCCTGAAAGAAGGGGCGAACCTCAGCAGTTTCGGGCGGGCGACCGTCGTCGGCGGCATTGGCCCAATCAAGCAGTTGGTGGCGGAGAACCGCGGCATCGCCTTCCTCTACCGCATCTCGGTCGAAAAGGAGCTGGAGGAGGGGACGCTGAAGGAGATTCCGATCCGTGGTTTCGCTGTGACGCATCCGTTCCATGTCGTCAATCTGAAGGATTTCCGTGATCGCGGGCCGCTCCAGGAACTGTTGTCTTTTTATCGCTGATGGGGATGCACGGAACTGTGCTGGGATGCGCCATCCATCAGCCTTTCGTGACGCTCAAAAGTAAAACTAACTTTTCATCAACAATTAATCTTTGACAAACGTGGGGCAGTAGTGTAACTTACTATAGGGACTTTACGATAGAAGACATTTTTTGCCTTCACGTCCGTGTCTGTGTAAAGCGATTCCCAAAAGGAAAAGTGCACTAACAGAAAGAGGGAAATAGAAATGAAAATTTTTGACTATGAAGACGTACAATTAATTCCGAACAAGAGCGTTGTTCAAAGCCGTTCTGAATGCGACACGACTGTCGTACTAGGTGGCCGCACGTTCAAATTGCCGGTGGTGCCTGCGAACATGCAGACTATCCTGGACGAAGAACTTGCTGAAAAATTAGCCAGAGAAGGTTATTTCTACATCATGCACCGTTTTGATGAAGCGAGCCGTTTGCCGTTCATCCAACACATGCATGAAAAAGGTTTGTTTGCTTCCATCAGCTTGGGGATCAAAGAAGCAGAATTCGATTTCGTAAATGAATTGGCGGCTAAAAAAGCCGTTCCTGAATATACAACAATCGACGTGGCGCATGGTCATTCCGATGAAGTCATCCGCATGATCAAACACGTCAAAGAAGTGATGCCGGAAACATTCCTGATTGCCGGTAACGTGGGCACTCCTGAAGGCGTCCGTGAATTGGAAAACGCCGGAGCCGATGCTACAAAAGTAGGGATCGGACCTGGTAAAGTCTGCACAACCAAAATCAAGACCGGTTTCGGTACAGGCGGCTGGCAGTTGGCAGCGGTAAGCTGGTGCTCGAAAGCAGCAAGCAAACCGATCATCGCTGACGGCGGCGTCCGCACAAACGGAGACATCGCCAAATCGATCCGTTTCGGTGCGACAATGGTCATGGTAGGCTCGTTATTGGCCGGACACGATGAGTCACCGGGCGAAACGAAGGAAATCAACGGCCGTCTGTACAAAGAGTACTTCGGCAGTGCTTCCGAATACCAAAAAGGCCAACGCAAAAACGTTGAAGGCAAAAAGATCTTGACGCCTTACCGCGGCACGATCGCAGACACCTTGAACGAAATGCGCGAAGACCTGCAGTCATCCATCTCCTACGCGGGTGGAAAAGACATCACAGCGATCCGCAAATGCGACTATGTGTTGGTTAAGAACTCCATCTACAACGGCGACAGCAACCAAGGCATCATCGAAGCCGGCCGCAGCTCATACGGCGAAGGCGATACAATCCTTGTAAGAAATAAAATAAACAAAAGTAGGCCCTCAGCGGCGCCCGGAAACTACCGGGTGCCGCTGAGGGCCTATTTAATTATTGCTGAAAGAGGTGATTATAAGGATACAAAGTATATATTTATATAGGAACAATAGTTTGACTATACCGAAGGCTATCATCTTTTTTGGCTAGCTTGTATAAAGTATGTGCACTTTTTAACAAACAAACCTACAAGATGGCTATAAAAACGGGACCGTTCAACGAAAAACAATTTTGTACTTTTTTTCGAAAGAATGTAACATTGTTGAACTTTATCTGGTCATTCGGCTAATATAACGATCTGTGTTTTCCTAACTACGTAGTAAGTAAATTTGATAAACTAATTAAATTTTGTTGATATAGCAAGGTTTAATTTCACTTGTAATTTCATAGCGTTCAATATTGGATGAAATTTCGTTGTTTTTTGGACATTAAAAAACAAATAGAAAAGATTGCGTACTGGTGATATAATTACCTTAGTAAGAGAGCTCTTACTGTTGGAAACAACTTTTGTTTAAATCGCAATGGTGCAAAGCCAATTGTATGAAAAATTTTTAAGCAATCGCTGGAGGTAGGTTTATATCAACCAATCACTAAAGGAGCAGCCTGAAGTTTCTTTTCTGTCTATCCCGTAGCCGAAAGCCTCCCCGCAGTACCCCATCCCGTTTTAAGAATTGATCGCAATACATACTTCACCTTTTTGAATGAACGAATACGAATTCCTCGCTACATTTTTTTAGGTTTAAGCTTATGGGCTTAGCGGAAACACGCTGAAGGAACTAAACAACTGCGAAAAGTCTGGGGCCGGAGTCCGAATCCGGCCTTTTTCTATTTCTCCCATTTTATGGGTTTGTCGGAAAAACAAGTGGATAAAAGAACTGCTTTAGGCAGTCTGCAGGTTAGGACACGCGTCCTAGCCTGTTTTTCCTTTTCCGGGAAGTCCGGAGCTATCTGTTATACTTATCCTATAAACCAAATCATATTAGTGGAATATTTTGCTGGTGCTTTTGCCACTTGTTCATGCTGAATATCTTTGCTGGACAGGTTGTCATCAGTAGTTAAATCCTTTAAAATTAAACTACTACTACCCAATACTCCTAGGACTATGGACAAAACAATAAACTTCTTCATGACAACGACCCCTTTTCTAAATAAATATTTTTCTTGATAGTTACATTATAAAGTAGATAAATGCAATTTGATCCAATTAGTCATATAATACTATTAAAAACAAGGAGGAAGATGCCTATGAAAAAAAATTTCGGAGATGTTTTTAAAGAAATCAGGATAGATAGAGGTTATTCTCAACAGTATGTCGCAGAAGGCATTATGGGGCAATCTGCGTACTCTAAAATAGAAAGAAATGAAATAGAACCTACTTTTCGAAAATGGTTGGCAATCCTTGAGAAGCTGAATGTTTCAGTAGATGAGTTCCGTTACATATTGAATAAAGAAAGTTTGACCACAAAAGAAAAGCTGATCAATGAATTCTTTCTCGTTGAATTATAATCACCCTGATGATTTAGAATTGCTTAAAGATGAGATAGTTACCTATTTAAAAGAAGAGGAAGATTATTTGTTAAGAAATCTTTACTACGCATGTGAAAGCTTAATCATTTTAAATACAACTCAAAACGTAGAAGAAGCACAATTGTTTGCCAAGAAAATTTGGGAGCGGTTGGAGAAATTTGATAAATGGTATTTACTGGATATCCGATTAATAAACACCATTTTATTTATTTTCCCGATTGATGTAGCCGTAAACATTGGTGAAAGAGCGACCAAACAATTAATCCCTTACCATAATCTGAAGGAAGCTGAAGTTCTATTAATCAATATAGATGTTAATTTAGCTGTTTTGCTGATCGATGATGAAAAATATCCTGAAGCCCTTTCCTACTTGGAAAAAGTGATTCCTTTATGCAAGAAATATCAAAAATATAACCAATTAGCAATTGCCTATGCCAGAAAAGGGATTATCTTACAAAAAACAGGAAAAATTGATGAAGGCTCCGAGCACATTGAGAAGGCGTACGCTATATTGAACGCGATTGAAGACACAAAGCTGATAGAGTGATTTAGAAAAAGAACTTTCGTATTATTTGGATATGGGATACAAAGGTCCGCTACAACTAGAGATTTCGCCGCAGGAATAGGGTGTTCCGCCTAGAAATCAATAGGGTTATACATCTATTCATAAAGCACAAAAAATTCGGCTATCCAGAGTAAAATGGATAGGCGTTTTTTTGTGTTCAACGAGAGTATAAATTTCCTTTTCATTAGCCAGATAACTATAATGGGGATGTAAGTGGTTACGAAAAGTCAGCATGCAACGTTTTGAGATCCAGAAGGAGGAATGAAAAATGGCAAGTATCACTATTTTTGGCAAAGGGAACATGGGAAGTGCAATCGGGGGTAATTTTGAGGCCGCCGGGAATCAAGTAACGTACCTCACAAAGGATACACCTGTGGAGCAACTGGGTGAAATCGTGGTTTTGTCGGTTCCGTATCCGGCTATTGCTGGTATACTGGCTGCCCATCGCGACTTGTTTGCCGGTAAGATCGTCATCGATATCACCAATCCGTTGAATTTTGAGACATTCGATAGCCTCGTTGTGCCGGCCGACAGCTCAGCCGCAGCTGAGATCGCCAAAAAAATACCGGATGCTTCTGTCATCAAAGCCTTCAACACGAATTTCGCCACTACATTAGCAACCAAAAAAGTAGCGGGTGCCCACCCAACGACAGTGTTGCTGGCGTCCGACGACAAGGAAGCCAAGGACAAATTGGTTGCCGCATTGGAAGGCAGCGGCCTGGCCTTCATCGATGCCGGCTTGCTGAAACGGGCCCGCGAGCTCGAAGCAATGGGATTCCTGCAGATTTCGCTCGCTGCTGCCGATAAGATCAGCTGGACGGGCGGATTCGGCATCTTCAAGTGAAGTATTTATCCAACACTGATAATATATGCAAAAAGATCAGATACCCGCGAAGGATATCTGATCTTTTTATTGAAATATGACGGCCCTAAGAAGAATTGAACTTCCGACACCTCGTTTAGGAAACGAGTGCTCTATCCGCTGAGCTATAGGACCAACAGAACACTAACCATTGTATCACTTATTGCGTGCAATTTCCATACCCATCTGAAAAAAGTTCTTGGGAGTAGGCGGGAAGTATAAAAAGGGCAGCCAATCAGCTGCCCGAAACTCATTCGTTTTCCAATGCGTCAATGCGCGCTTCCAAATCGGAAACGGTACCCCTAAGTTCAGCGATTTCCGCTTGCAGACTCTCGATGTCGGCAGGCCGGACTTCGCCGTTCGATGTGCCGCTCATCTGTTGGAAGATGAAGGTGAGGCCAAAAATCAATATGACTGCCCCGAAAATATACAGCCAACTTTTGCTGGACGGCTTTTCCGGTTCCACCGCATGCGAAACCTCCTCGAGCTGCTCCATTGTTTTCTTTCGATCGATCACGGTAAACACCCTGCTTTCGTGAAGACTTGTCTGACTATCTACCCACATTATAGCCCATCCAAAATCAGAACTAAAGCAATGTACTGCGGGGTTAGGAAAACTTAAGAAACCGCTTGCGGAATCGCGAGTATCCTCCGGCGAAAGGATCCGCTCGCCGGAGTAGAGGTTTCCGGTAATAACTCTCCTCCTGTGAAGGAATGTTGGCCGGAGGAGAGGGCTGGGCAGTTCGCTCTTCTACGGGGAGGAGGGCCTCGTCGGAGTTGACGAACCCCGTATAAACGCCACCTCCGGCGCACGCACCCTCGGTCGGAGATACGACAACCCCAACCACAACACAAAAAAGCCTCCCGTCCCCGGGAGGCCAACCAAACTAACTAATAACTCTTAAAACGCCCAATCCCCATTGCGGAAGATCGGCATAACAGATCCGTCCTTACGGATCCCATCAATATTCATATCAGCGGACCCGATCATGAAGTCCACGTGCGTAGTCGAACGGTTCAAACCGGCTGCAGCCAGCTCTTCTTGGGTCATTTCAGTGCCGCCCACAACACTCGATGCGTAAGCGGAGCCCAGCGCCAAGTGGTTGGAGGCATTTTCGTCGAACAGGGTGTTGAAGAAGACGATGCCGGATTGGGAAATCGGAGACGGATCCGGAACCAAGGCGACTTCGCCGAGGCTGCGTCCGCCGTCGTTTTCTTCGACCAGTCGGCGGATCGTTTCTTCGCCTTTTTCAGCGGTAACTTCGGTCACTTGGCCGTTCTCGAAGCGGAAAGTCATGCCGTCGATGATGTTGCCGGCGTAGCTCAACGGTTTCGTCGATTTCACGACACCGTCGATGCGGCGGAAATCAGGCGCGGAGAAGACTTCCTCGGTCGGCATGTTGGCGATGAACTTCTCGTTCTGCGCGTTCACGCTGCCGGCGCTTTCCCAGATGTGGTTTTGCGGCATGCCGACCGTCAGATCGGTTCCGTTCGGTGCTGTGTAGTGCAGCGTGTCGAACTGTTCGGCGTTCAGCACGTCGGCTTTCGACAGCAGGCGCGCTTCATGCGCATCCCAGGCAGCCACAGGATCGGCTTCGTAGACGCGGCATGTCTTGAAGATTTCGTTCCACAAGGCGTCGACTTGTTCCTCTTCGGTAGCCAGATCAGGGAAGACTTTCGCCGCCCATTTCGCGCCGGCTGCGGCAGCGACGGTCCAGCTCACTTTGTTGGCTTGGGTCGCGGTGCGTTGCGCATCGAAGGCGACATTGTTAGCTTTTTGGACAGCAGCCAACTTCTTGCCGTCGACGCCGTTCAGCGCATCCGGATCGGCCGAGCGGACAGAAAGGCGGCTCGCTTTCTTTTCGATCATGTCGAGACTTTCATCCACTTTGTATTGCGGGATATTCGTCATTCTCTCCTCGGATGTATGCAGATACGTTTCGCGGGTGACGATATCGTCGGTCCACTTGACGATGACTTCCTCGGCGCCCAACGCGTAGGCTTCCTTCGTCAACAGACGCGCGAACGGTGCCTGCTCGACGTCGATGTTGATGACGATCGTGTGGCCTTTTTGAACGTTGATCCCTTTCGAAACCAACAATTTGGCGTATTTTTGCAGATTTTCTTCAAAATTCGGTAATACCATTGTGTATTCACTCCTAAGCTGTTAAACGTAATGGCACTATCATAGCACAACTTACCTCTAGAGAATAGATAATTCTCCCGTGTATTTGTGCAAAATTGACCCCAGAACGCAAAAAAACTCAGCCGAAGCTGAGCTTTGTCTATTTAACCTTGGGGGGATTAAACAGAAGCTGGAACCACAAGGGCTCCTGTAATTGATATAAAATCGATTACATGTACTATATTCTCATATGCTACACAAGAATGCAATAGATTTTTTTATGAAATCAACAAATTGGTTAAGGAAATAGGGGAGCTGCCGGCGAGGGGAGCAAGACCTACTCCTCCCAGGAGGGCTGGCTTCGCTGGAGCTGATGCTCGTAAGGGTTCGTCAGCTCCGATGAGGACCCGCTCGCCGTAGAAGAGGGCGCCGCCTACATGCCCAGCTCCGGCCAACATTCTCTCGCAGGAGGACAGCACATTACCGGCAACCCAACTCCGGGGAGAGGCCCGCTCACCGGAGTTGGCGTTCATTTATCATAATGTAAGCGCTATTGCTTTTTGTCGATATCATGTTATAATACAATATAAACACAGGAATGTTACCCGTATGGGGCATAACCTAAATTTATTTCGAGAATTTCTCGGGATGAGTTTAGGTATTTTTTTATTTTAAGGAGGAAAAAGAAGTGAGAAGAAATCGATTCAGGATTGGTTTAAGTGTGGCGCTGTTGACTCTGGTGTTAAGTGGGTATAATTCGAACGACATTTTGGCAGCGGATACAAATTCGGCGGCTGACGTTAAACAAACGAAGGTTTCAAAAAAGTCTAACGAGGTAACAATTCGTGAAACTGAGTTCGGGAAGGTACAGGGAGTCAGTGAAGACGGTGTCTATAAATGGTTAGGCGTGCCTTATGGGGGAGATACCTCAGGAGAAAATCGATGGCAAGCACCGACTGATCCTGAAGAATGGTCTGATATATTAGATACAACAGAACCAGGAGATGTAGCTCTTCAACTGAGTGCTAATGGAGTAGTTGGTTCAGAAAGTGCACTAAACTTGGATATCTACCGACCGGAAAATGAAAAGGAAGACTTACCAGTGTTGGTCTTCATCCATGGTGGAAATAATCAGACCGGACGGGCACAGGAGATTTCAGGAGCGTCCTTTGCACGCAATCAGGATGCAATCGTCGTGTCCATAAACTATCGGTTGGGTGCGTTAGGATTCAATCCACTACCCGCTTTGAAGACTGGAACAAAAGAAGAGAATTCTGGAAATTATACAATGCTGGATCTGGAAAAATCACTTACTTGGATTCGTGAAAACATCGAGAATTTCGGTGGAGACAGCAAAAACGTAACAGTTTCCGGATTTTCTGCAGGTGGTCGAGATGTGATGGCAATGTTGATTTCTCCATTATTCAAAGGTAAATTTGATAAAGCCATTTCATTTAGTGGCGGCATGACAATCGCGGATGAAGACAATAGCCAGGAAGTTTTTGCGCAGGCAATTGCACCACTCGTAGTAGAAGATGGTCTGCAAGGGACTGAAGAAGAAGCCCGTGAATGGCTTCTGGAGGATAAATCAGAAGTCAAAGATTACTTACTTGGACTAGAAGGCGATCGTCTAGTGAGTTTAATGGGTAACGCAGGAATCAGAATGAGTGTCTTCCCCCATTTGTATAATGATGGCACTGTAATACCGGAAGAAGGATTCGCTACAGAAAAGTACAATGAAGTACCGTTATTGATGTTGACAGGAGGGAATGAATTCTCTTTATTTGGACGTTTTGACCCATACTTTGGGAAGTACATTGCGGACGGTTCAATAAATACCAACGAAAATATTGCAGCCCAATACGACTTCGTAAACCAATATGGTGGACAATTGTACAGCTTGTTCAACTTAGAAGAATCTGCTGAAAATATGAAAGACCAGTATGATGCACCGATTTACGGAATGGAAATCAATTTTGGAGAAGATGCGGATGTCGTTGGTGAAGCGATGGCCAAATTTGGATCATTCCATGGCGTATTTGTTCCATTGCTGGATACCGATAACCAGAACTACGCAGGTCTAGTAGGCGATGCCTACACATCAGAAGGTGCCATCGAGCTAAGTGAATGGTTCCAGAGTTATATCTATCAGTTCATCAAAAATGGAGATCCAAATGGTGACACACTTCCTGAATGGACAGAGTGGACAGAAGAAAATAGAGATATCTTATTCATGAATGCAGATCAGTCAAACGCAACGGCAGAAATCGGACAAAACAATTTCACTTACGAAGACGTCCTTAACGCCATAGAAGAAGACACAACGATCAGTGAAGAAGAAAAAGAAGCCTTACTATCCAAAGTCCTAAACGGCCGCTGGTTCAGTGGGAAACTAGATGAAAAGTACGGAAATACAGCCAATTTTTATGAATAAGGATTCACACAATCATCAGAAATAGTGTTAAACAGGAGGAGCTGCTTCGTTCAATTGAAGTGGCTTCTTTTATTTGATTTAGATTCGGAGATTATAATATGTATTGCTCACGCAGAGAAACTATTGGAGTTGTACCACTAAAAATTGGGAGGCGTATGGGCGGGATATATCCGCACCTCCGGCGAGAGCCTGTTCACCGGAGGGCAGACTGTACTCTCGCATTAACTCCGACCAACAGACCTTCACCGAAGGAGAGCAGATTACCGACCGCAACTCCGTGAGCGACTTCACCGGAGAAGAGCACCGAAGTGTTCGCGCTTGCGCGAAACAAAAAAAGGAACCGAGGGTCCTCAGACCACTCGGTTCTTCACATTCATATATCCATCAAACTATTTTATCATCCTCAACCGCCAACACTTCCAGCGTCGTCTCCAGTTCGCGTTTCTTCGCCGCCAAACTTTCCATAACATCTTCGGTGCTGTCCTGCAGCTTCTTCAGGTTTTCGATATTCTTCTCAATAATAGACTTTTGTTCCCCAATCGGAGAAGAGGTTGTCGAAGAAGATGTCCAGGGCGCGTTGGGTGGAGGAGATGGTCTCGAGGTCGCTCTCGAAGACGAAATCCAAGTCGCGCAGTTCCCGCGCAAAAGTATAGACGGTCTGTTCGAGATGCAGCAGCGAGGCTTCGGCGGCATCCAGCTTGTCGTGCTTCAGGAAATCCAGGATGAGGCTGCTGTCGGTGATCAGATCCCAAGTCGAAATGGCATCGGCGGCATCGAGACCGCTGATGATATCCGATAGGGATTCCAACACCGCGATTCCGGCTTGTTCGGCTTCGTTCGTTTCGCGCCATTCGTGCTGAATTGCCAGAATCTGTTGTTGGCGCTCGCTGACGACCTGATTCATATTCGGATGTTTGCGCAGGACGTCTTCCTTGATGTTGCGCAGACGCAGTTTCTTCTCTTCGATGTCCGCTTCGACTTCCTTGACTCTGCGCGCAGCGGCGATCTTCATCGCGTAGGCCTTGTCGAACTCGACTTTGGCGCCGATGATTTCGCGGTACTCTTTGTCATAGCGGCGATCAAAGTTGCCGAAGAGCTTCAGGAGCGTATTCGAGAAGCTGTCATTGCGCAGCCGTTCGAGGTCGCGGTTCTCCTTTTCCAGGGTCGCAGTAGCTTTTTCCAGTGCTTCTTGGTATTTCGAAAGATTCTCCTCGGCATTGAACAGCTTGCGGGCCAACGACCCCAGCTGGAGCATCAATATTTCATATTCCATTCCGACATCCATCATAATCCTCCTTCCAAGAAAAATGATTTTGCAAAAAAGAAGAGCCAGACGCAGGGATTCCCGAATGCCGACTCTTCCTTTTGTTTATTGCTGTAATGAATGGTGTTGCTTATTTGTTCAGCGCCGCTACCATCGCTTCAGAGAATTTCTGCAGGTTCGCGATATCCTCTTCTTCGGCGTTCAAGTCGATCTTGACGTTTTCTGCGCCGATTGTTGCGCCGAATTTTTTGAATTGCGCTTCGAAATCATCGACTGCTTTGCAGTAATATTCATAGAACGTATCCCCAGATCCGACGACGCCGGCGATTTTGCCTGTGAAGTCGACATCTTCCATCTCTTCATAGAAGTCCATGAATTCGTCCGGCAAGTCGCCGTCCGTTCCGTATGTGTAAGTCGCGATGATGTTCATGTCATATGCCAAGAAGTCCTCCGGTGCAACTTGCGAACATTCTTTTACTTCCACGTCAACGCCCAATGCTTCCAATTGGTCTGCGACGATATCGGCGATCTCTTCGGTATTCCCTGTTAAACTTGCGTATACGATCAATGCTGATGCCATAGTATTTCCCTCTTTCTTCTCACGAATGCTTTCTAATCAAAGTATACCAAAGTTCCATCCGGTTGGCATCAAATAATCGCAGAATTGCGACAGGGTGTTCCACGGCCGCGCAGCTCCGACGAGCACGGCCTTGCCGGAGCTGGCGCGAGGAGGAGGGCCAGTCCTCCTGTTGGTGGTCGTTCGTCGGAGGACAGGGTGCAATCGCGTGCCCAGCTCCGGCCAACATTCGCTCACAGGAGGAGAGCAGATTACCGGAACCGCAACTCCGTTGAGAAGGGCCTCACCGGAGGAAAGCACCAGCTCCGATAAGGTTTGGCTTCGCCGGAGCAGATGCGAGCGCAAATCTCTCACCTCCTGCGAGCAGTCGTTCGTCGGAGGACAGCCTGCGATTGCGTGCTCAGCTCCGGCCAGCCCTCGGTAACCGGAGGACACTGGTTCAGCGGAACATCACCTCCTGTCAGGCAGCAGGAGTGGGAGGTTCGCTGTTTCTCGTATTTGTTCCTCCGGTAAAAGGATATGTCGTCGGAAGTCGCTACAGTAATAAAAAAGCCAATAACGATGGAATGCAGATACTACTGGTGACGATTGAATTCAGAAGGAGGAGAAATAATGGCATACAAAGAACGCCAAAAGCCGCGAATGCTCTGCATTTACGAGGCGTTGGCCAAACGGATGAAATTGGTGCCGGGGGATCAGTATTATTTGCTGAATATGGATGGGGGATTCGGGGGCGAATGTGGGCTTGATGTGCATACGGACGCATTGGACTCGCGCTGCTTGGTGCTGAATGATCTGCAATTGAGGCATAACCGCAGCTCAATACAGGTCGATACGCTGGTGATTTGTCCTGATAAGCTGGTGGTCTACGAAACAAAAAACTATAAAGGTGATCATCTGTGGGGGCCATTGACAATTAGAAAACCAAACGGCACCACGTTGGAAAATCCGTCGATCCAGCTGAATCGGACCATGGCAAGAATAGGTGTGTTGCTTACGGATTTGAAAATTGATATGCCGATTGAGGGCTATGTTGTCTTTATCAATCCTGAATTCAATTTGTTGAGTGCTCAGAAGATTGGAGACTATCTGCTTCCCAATCAGATTCCACGTCATTTTCAGAATTTTCGGGTGAAAGGAGAAATTGGACCCGAGCAACAGCGATTGGCGGATTTGTTGATCCGGATGCATAATCCGCGCCATTTTGCGGAAGAACTGCCGGCAATCGATTACGGTAAGTTGCGAAAAGAGCTGTTCTGTCTTGACTGCGGATCGGTGGTGCGTCTCGATGGCATCAAGTCCGTCTATTGTCCGGTTTGCAAAAAAAGGAGACGGACAACCAAAACGATTCTGAGCAGCATAGAAGAGTTCCGGCTGCTATTTCCGGATACCAAAGTGACGACCCCACGGATGGCTGAATGGTGCGGGATGAAAAATAAGGATTGTATCTATCGGGTACTCCGTAAGAACTACAAAGCTGTGGGGAAAGGGCATGGGCGATATTACGTATAAAGGCAAGAACTCCGACGAAGCAGTGGCTTCGTCGGAGTTCTTGCCTGTTTGATTATCAGAAGGATCTTCCAGCGGCAGGCCAGTGTTTTCCGATTGGGGATCCTATGCCGGAGCTGATGCGAGTTTGAGATCCTGTCCTCCGACGAAAGATTGTTCGTCGGAGGACAGGCTGTGAATGCGTGCCAACTCCGGCTAGACCCCGGTAACAGGAGGAAGGCAGGTTACCGGAAACCGCAACTCCGTTGAGAAGGGCGCTCACCGGAGGAAAGCACCAGCTCCGTTAGGGTTGCTTCGCCGGAGCTGGCGCGCGCGAAATTCGTACCTCCGACGAGACCTTGTTCGTCGGAGGACAGCATCGGATCCGCGCTCAGCTCCGGCCAACATTCGCTCGCAGGAGGAGAGACAGATTACCGGACACCGCAACTCCGTTGAGAAGGGCGCTCACCGGAGGAAAGCACCAGCTCCGATTAGGGTTGGCTTCGCCGGAGCAGATGCGAGCGCAAAACTCTCACCTCCGAGGAGACCTTGCTCGTCGGAGGACAGCATCCGATCGCGCGCTCAGCTCCGGCCAGAGCCCGGTAACAGGAGGACAGCAGATCGCCGGAACCCCACCTCCGACGAGAGCGCTTTTCGTCGGAGGTGGGCACGCGCCCGTTGGGGCTTGTGCAAAAGTTTTTTAACATTCTCGACACATTTCCCTTTACAAATTATACCTACCGGGGTATTATTATCTGCATACAACCGAAACTTAAAAACTTTGTGAAATGAGGATTATATAAATGAAACGTAAAATTGTGATCATCGGCGGCGTAGCCGGCGGAGCGACTGCAGCGGCACGCTTGAGAAGATTGAATGAAGAGGACGAAATCGTCATCTTCGAAAAGGGTGAATACATCTCTTTCGCGAACTGCGGCTTGCCTTACCACATCGGCGGCGTAATCCAAGAGCGCGATAACCTGTTGTTGGAGACAGTCGGCGGCATGGCGAAGAAATTCAACATCGGCATCAAGAACTTCAGCGAAGTCGTGAAGATCAACCGCGCTGAGAAGACCATCACAGTGAAACACGTATTGACCGGCGCAACGACGGAAGAGAGCTACGATAAGTTGATCATCTCGACAGGCGCGAAGCCGATCAAACCGGCAATCGAAGGCATCGAGGATGCGCAGAACGTCTTCACATTGCGCAACATCCCGGATATGGACAAGATCAAAGCTTACATCACTGAGCACCAAGTGAAACGCGCGACCGTCATCGGCGGCGGCTTCATCGGCTTGGAAATGATGGAAAACCTATGGGAATTGGGCATCCACGTATCCTTGGTGGAAATGAGCGACCAGGTCATGGCACCGATCGACTTCGAAATGGCGCAATCCGTTCACGCGCATATCGATATGCACAATGTCAACTTGATCTTGAACGATGGCGTCAAAGCCTTCGAAAATAACGGATCAAAAGTCCGCTTGAACAGCGGCAAAGTGCTGAATACAGACATGACGATCCTTTCCATCGGCGTGACGCCAGAAAACGAATTGGCGATCGAATCCGACCTTAAGACAGGCTTCAGAGGCGCAATCGTCGTGAACGACCAGCTGCAGACATCCGATCCGGATATCTTCGCGGTAGGCGACGTCATCGAAGTGACCGACTTCGTCAACGGCAAACCGACAGTAGTGCCATTGGCTTGGCCAGCGAACCGTCAAGGCCGTCTTGGTAGCCGATCACTTGAACGGCATGGATGTCCGCTACAAAGGCACAATGGGAACTTCCGTCGCGAAAGTCTTCGAATTGACCGTTGCGGCAGCCGGAAATAACGAAAAATCATTGAACGGCTCGGATACAGACTACAAAGTCGTGCATATTCACCCGAACTCCCATGCTGGTTATTACCCAGGCGCTTCCCCGTTGGACATCAAATTGTTGTTCGGTTTGGACGGCAAAATCTTGGGTGTGCAGGCAGTCGGGATGGAAGGCGTCGAAAAACGCGTCGATGTCATCGCGACAGCCATGAAATTGGGCGCGACCGTCTACGATTTGCCGGATTTGGAATTGGCATACGCACCGCCGTATTCATCCGCAAAAGACCCAGCCAACATCGCAGGTTATGTGGCTTCCAACATGTTGGAAGGTACGATCGATACGTTCCAATGGCATGAAGTCGATGGCCTGATCGCAAAAGGCGCCTTCCTGTTGGATGTCCGTGAAGACTTCGAATTGGCGACCGGCGTATTGGGCAATGCCTACACGATCCCATTGGGCGACATCCGCGCGCGCATGAGCGAATTGCCGAAGGACAAAACGATCTATGTGTTCTGCCAAGTCGGCCACCGCGGCTACAACGCGGCCCGCATCCTGATGCAGAACGGCTTCACCGTCAAGAACCTGGACGGCGGCTACAAGACATACAAACAAGCCAAAACAACTTTGACCTATCAAGAGGACGTGCCGGAAGCAGCGGTCCACGTCGAACCAACACACGCTAAACCTGCCGCACAACCGGTCGGCAACACGATCCAAGTCGATGCCTGCGGACTGCAGTGCCCAGGCCCGATCCTGAAAGTGAAAGAGAACATCGATAAGATGGTCGACGGCCAGGAACTGATCATCGAAGCATCCGACTTCGGCTTCCTGGCGGACATCGCTGCCTGGACGAAGAACACCGGCAACACGCTGATCTCGAAAGAAATCGACGGCAAAATCGTCCGTGCGCACATCTCGAAAGGCAAAGCAGGCGCAGCAGCTCCAGCAACTGGCTTCAACCAGCAGCATTGGCAGCCCAAGCGGCACAAGCACCTGTCCTGCAGGAAACGAAAGACGGCGCAACGATGGTCGTCTTCAGTGGGGACTTGGACAAAGCCTTGGCTTCCTTCATCATCGCCAACGGAGCGGCGGCTTACGGCAAGCCAGTGACGATGTTCTTTACCTTCTGGGGCTTGAACGTCATCAAGCGTCCGGAAAAAGTCAGCGTAGCGAAACGCGGCATGGAAAGAATGTTCGACATCATGTTGCCGAACCACGCAGGCCAACTGCCGATCTCGAAAATGAACATGAGCGGCGTCGGATCGAAAATGATCCAAGCCGTCATGAAACAAAAGAACGTCGACAGCCTGCCGGTCATGATCGCGCAAGCGCAAAAAATGGGCGTCAAGATGGTAGCCTGCACAATGTCCATGGACATCATGGGCATCAAAGAAGAAGAAATCATCGCAGGCGTGGACTTCGGCGGTGTAGCAACTTACATCGGCGACACGATGGATGCGAACTTGAACCTGTTCATCTAATAAAGCAACACAAATACGGCTCCCGCTGCGGCGGGGGCCTTTTCTGTTGACATTCAGTTGTTTTGGATGGTTGGTTCAGCCGACGAAACGCGAAGCGTCGTCGACTGAACGAAGAGTGAAGAATGTCGAAAAGCCGACAAAAGATGAGAGCGTCGGCTGAACGAAGAACAGGAATCCCGAACAGTCGACGTAAGACGGTTATGTCGGGCGAATGCCCAGGACGGTATCAACTTGAGCCTGTTCATATAAGCAAACAATGCAATCTGCATAGACAACAACCCCCTCAGGGGCTTTTTCTTATGAGCATTTGTGCAGGTAATCCAACGTACGGATGCGTATAATAGAGTGTATATAAAAACAATCGAATCAAGAATTCGCTAGGAAAAGGGGATAGATATGAAAGAGACAGTATGGGGAATGATCGGCTGCGGCGACGTAACGGAGAAGAAAAGCGGGCCAGGGCTCTATAAAGCGAACGGTTCCCGATTGAAGGGGGTATACAACCGCACGGAAGCCAAGGCGCATGATTGGGTGAAACGCCATGGACACGGTCAGGTGTATGCAACGGTCGAGGAGCTGCTGGCGGACGAAGAAATCACGGCTGTCTACATCGCCACACCGCCGGCCACCCATTTCGACTACGCCATGCAGGTGATTGCGGCGAACAAGGTGCCGTTGATCGAGAAACCGATGGCGCGCACGTTCGAGGAATGCCAAGCGATACTGGATGCGGCCGAGGAGAAAGACTTGCCGGTATTCGTCAGCTTCTACCGCCGGGCGCTCGAAAAATTCCAGAAAATAAAGGAACTGCTGGATGAAGGAGCCATCGGGCAACCGCAATTGGTGGAAATCCGCCAATACCAGCAGCCGGCTCCGGAAGACTTGGACAAGGACAACTTGCCTTGGCGTCTGCTGCCGGCTGCAGGAGGCGGGAAGGACTTGGATATCCAAGTGCATGTGCTCGATTACTTGGCTTATTACTTCGGTGACATCACCGCGATGACCGGCATCGTCGAGAACCGGGCCGGACTCTATGAAGTGGAGGACACCGTCTCGGCATCCTTCCGCTTCGCGAACGGCGTCGTCGGATCGGCCGCCTGGTGCTATGTCGCGGACTTCGACTTGGATGAAGTGACGATCATCGGTTCGGAAGGGACCTTGGTCTTCGAAGGCACGAGCTTCGAATGGATCCGCCTCATCAAGGACGGAGAAACAACGACCTACACTTTCGAAACGCCGGAGCATGTCGCCATGCCGTTCATCCAAACCGTCGTCGACGAATTGAACGGCAAAGCGAAAAGTCCCGCCGATGCCGCCAGCGCAGCCAACGGCATCCGGATGTTCGATGTGTTGCTGAAGGATTACCGCGAAAGATACGAAAGCTGATCCCAAGAAACCAAAAACATCAAACAGAAAACCGAAAGGAGGCCCCCTATGAGCATCGGCTATGCCTGTCTGAACATCGGCACACCAAACACAAATATCCGCAGCGTCATGCAACGGAACGCGACCCCGGAGAAACTGACGGAGGTGACCGCGCACAATCTGGAGGCGCTGGAGAAGATGGTCGACTACAACATCGCCAATGACATCCGTCTCTACCGCATCAGTTCGGACCTGATTCCGTTCGGTTCGAGTCCGGTCAATGCACTCGATTGGCCGGAAATCCACAAGGAAGCCTTCGAACGCATCGGCGCCAAAATCCGCAAAAGCGGCATGCGCGTTTCCCTGCACCCGGGCCAATACACCGTCCTGAACTCGCCGACGGAAGACGTCGTGGAGCGCGCCATCACCGATCTGGTCTATCACGACAAAATCCTGACCGCGCTCGGCACCGACACGACCAACAAAATCGTCCTGCATGTCGGCGGCATCTACGGAGACAAAGAAGCGGCACTGGATCGCTTCGCTGAGAACTTCCAGCGCCTGCCGGAAAGCGTCCAAAACCGCCTCATCATCGAAAACGACGATCGGCTCTACAACATCGAGGAGGTCCTGAAACTGGCGAACCGACTCCAGATTCC
>CAWFEB010000012.1:0-11588 GCA_963814755.1 uncultured Carnobacteriaceae bacterium | reverse complement strand
AAAAGACGGTAAACTGTACGGTGCTAATACCGATTATTATGGATTCGGAACTATGTTGGCTTCACACGACATTGCAGTCGAAAACAAAACAGCCATGGTTTTGGGCTTCGGCGGTTCCGCAAAAGCAGTCGTTTTATATTTGCTTGATAACGGCATCAATAAGATAATCATCGTTTCACGAAAAAAAGGCTCCCTGACTGATATTCCGGAGGATCCGCGCATCTCCTTGATGAGTTACGATGAGATAACGGACATCTCAGGCGATTTGATCATCAATACGACACCGCTCGGCATGTTCCCTGATAACATCGGCATCAGCGCGGTCCCAGTCGAAGTGATCCGTCAATTCAGCGCAGCCGTGGACCTGATCTACAACCCGCAGGAAACGGAATTCCTCCGTTTGGCAAAAACAGCCGGCCTGAAAACCTGCAACGGATTGGAAATGTTGGTGCATCAAGGCATCAAATCCCAGGAAATCTGGCTGGAACGGCCTTTCGAACTTGCATTGAACCAAGAAATCTATGAAAAAATAACATCATAACGGAAATAGGTGAAGGATTTGGGAAAAAATATCATCCTGATTGGACTGCCCGGTGCAGGCAAGACGACTTTAGGAAAATTATTGAGCAATATAATCGGTTACCGTTTCATCGATTCGGATGCTTTCATTGAGGAGAAGACCGGCAAAAGCATCACTGACCTCTTCCAAATCGGGGAGGACTATTTCCGCAACATCGAGTCGGATGCCTATAAGGAAATTGCCGATTTCGAGGATACGATCGTGAGCACGGGCGGCGGTGTCGTCAAACGCAACGAAAACATCGTGGCCTTAAAAAAGAACGGCACAGTCTACTACATCGACCGAGCAGTCGAAGACATCACGCACGACATCGAAGTTTCCCACCGTCCGCTGCTGAAGGACGGATTGGAACGGATCTATGCGCTGAAGGCCGAACGCGAAACACTCTATCTAGACGCTGCGGATTTTGTCGTGAAGAACGATAAGCCATTGGAAGAGCTTGCCGCTGAAATCATCGCGCACCACGTTGGAGCAGGAAAGGAAGGCGACGTCCATGACAATCCCCAATAAAGAGCTGAACATCACGATCGTCGGTCTGGGCGTAATCGGCGGTTCTTTCGCAATGGCCCTTCACGATGCCGGCTACCGCAATCTTTACGGCATCGACATCGACCAAGCGACGCTGGACAAAGCCAAAGCGCAACAGCTCATCAAGGAGGGCTATCAGGATGGCAAAGACATCCTTCCGCAATCCGATTTGGTGATTTTTTCGCTCTATCCCCGTCTGGTGCACGATTTCATCGTCACCCATAAGCAGCATTTCAAGCCGGGCTCGATTCTGACGGATGCGACGGGTGTCAAAAAGTTCTTCATCGAAGATATCCTGTCGGTTTTGCCTGCCTCGATCGACTTCGTCTTCGGTCATCCGATGGCCGGACGCGAGAAAAAAGGCATCGATTTCGCCAGCAGTTCCGTCTACAAAAATGCGAATTACATCCTGACGCCGCTCCCATCAAACAAAGAAGAGAATCTTGCTTTCATGGAAGCTTTGATCATGGAGATGGGCTTCGGGAGGATCACGCGCATCTCTGCCGATTACCATGACGAAATGATCGCTTTCACCAGCCAGTTGCCGCACGCGATCGCCGTGGCTTTGGTCAACAGCGATGTCGAAGGCCGCGAAACGGAAAAATTCACCGGTGACAGTTACCGCGAGTTGACCCGGATCGCCAAGATCAACGAGGACCTGTGGAGCGAACTTTTCCTGGAGAACAAAGAGTACTTGCTGAAGAGCATCCAGACGTTCGAGGATCAGCTCGACCTGATCAAGGCGGCCATCAAGAACGACGACAGTATTGCGTTAAAACAGCTTTTCATCAAGTCCACCAAGCGACGGGAAAAGTTCGACAGATAAGCGCCCGTTTTTATTTTCGATCGCCGCAAAAAAGGATGCCATAACGGTATCCTTTTTTCGCGGCATAAAGAGGCCTGACAAGTTGCGAATCCCGCTGAAGTCGACTAAAATGAGAGTAGATGATACATGCGCTGAATAAATGAAAGAAGGCTGAAGAACCATGCGTGAAACGCTGAAAAAATTCAGTTACGCTGTTATCCTGTTCATCTTTGCGAGCTTCATCCTGATCACCGGGTATGAATTTGTGCGGTTCGTCCAAACGAGAGGCACTGAGAAGCAAGCTGAGCATTTCCTGCGGCTTGTTCAAGTCGGCTTCGGGCTGGTTGCTTTGCTCTTCCCTTCCCTCTTGCGGAAACATACGCGTATCCTCTTGCCTCAAAGAATCACCTTTATCTATGCTGTGTTTCTCTATTTGGCTCTCTTGTTGGGCAGTCTTGGCGGGTTCTATGACACGGTTGCCGAATGGGATACTATCCAACATGCCTTGAGTTCCGCTTTATTTGGGGTGCTCGGATTTTCCGTCATCGCCAATCTGCAGGAGGGAGGCGTCCAAAGATTGAACCTGACACCGGTTTTGTCTTCGCTTTTCTCTTTCTGTCTTGCAACTACAATCGGTGTGCTCTGGGAATTTTATGAATTTTTCGCCGACAGCGTCATGGGCCAGAATACGCAACGGACCGCTACAATCGAGGGCGTTCCGCTGATCGGGCAGTCAGCTTTATTGGATACGATGGGTGACCTGATCGTGAACTGCACCGCCGCAGCGATCGTCGCTGTCCTGGGCTACTTCGCCTTGAAGAGCAGCGGCAATTGGCTTGAGGGTTACCTCATCACCTTCGAAACGGAAACCAAAAATAACGAAACGGACTAGGGGTAAAAAATGATCACTATACGTAACCTTTCACAAGACAATATCGAGGCCGCGCTTGCGTTGAGCGTCGATGATTGGCAGCGCAAATACATCCGCCCGAATGCGGAAATGATTGCGCTCGCCTATGTCCAACCGCAAGAACTCTTCCCTGTCGCCCTTTATGCAGAGGAAGAACTGGTCGGCTTAGCGTTCGTCAAAAAAGAACAAAAGGCTGCGATCATGACGCTCGAACAGTTCATGATCGGCCAGCCCTTCCAATCCAAAAGTTTCGGCTCCGAAAGCGTCAGGGAGATTGCGAAATGGATCGAAACGCAATTCGACTGCACGCTGCTGCAGGCGTCCATCCAAATCGGCAATCAATGGGGGCGCGAGACGCTCGAAAACGCCGGCTTCATGAAGCGCGGCACCGATCTTGAAAAGCGCGAAATCGAAATGATCTACATTATGAAATAAAGAAAAGTGAGGAAACAATATGAAACCTGGACAATACGAAGCTTACATCAAATGGCGCAACAACATGGTCGATCTTTCGGAGGATCTCGATGAGGACGAGGCGGCGCACACGCTCATCTGGGATGCCACCGATTCGGAAGCCCGCGACGACTTCAACTTGTTGTTGGCTTTCATGACGCTCGACCAAGTGAGTCAAAATGAAATGAAACAGTTGGAGAAGCAATACGACAGCGAATTCATCTGATGAGCTCCCTGCGCGGCGCAGCCGACAAAAAAGGCAAGCATTCGGTTTATTGACCGAACGCTTGCCTTTTTGATATGCATTTTCTTATCGTTTGATCGCACCAGACTCGGAATTCATGAAGTCTTCAACTTCTTCGGCGGAAAACTGGTTGCAGTCGCCATGGATCGTGTGCTTCATGCTGGAAGCGGCTATCGCGAAATCGACGGTATGCTCCGCTGTATACTCGGAGAGGATACCGTGCAGGATGCCTGCTGCATAGGCATCCCCACCGCCGACCCGGTCAACGATCGGAGTGATCGTGTGCACGTTCGAGAAGCTCGTCTCCCCGTTGCGCCACATCGTCCCTTGGAGCACATTGTGGCTGGCGGAATGCACCTGACGGATGGTGGAATAGAAGACTTCGATGTTCGGATATTTTTCCGCCATCTTTTCGTAATAATAAGTCACGTCTTCCTGCTCGCTCGTGTTTTCCGGAATCCCCATCAGATACAAGGCATCCAATTTACCTGCAGAAAGATAGTCGGTCAACGGCAAGACTTGCTGCAGAAAAGCCCCGCATTCTGCCTGCGACCAAAGTTTGGCGCGGTAGTTGATGTCGAAACTGACTTTGATTCCGCGTCTTTTCGCTTCCCGCACCAAATCGACCGACCATGCGGCCCAATCCTTTGTGAGCGCAGCAGTGACGCCGGAAATATGGAACAGGTTCACGTCTTCGAACAACTCGTCGAAATGCCACTCCAATGTTTCCATGCTCGAGAAACTTGAATGGGCACGGTCATACACTACGGAAGCCGCACGTTCCCCCACGCCGCTTTCCAAATAGTAGGTGCCCAGGCGCTCCCCGCCTTTTCGAAGCAAGGCTGTACAAATTCCGTAACTCTTCAAATGTTTGCGGACCGCAACACCAAGCGGATTGGCCGGCACTTTACTTGCGAAAGCCACTTCATGTCCAAAATTCGCCAGACTGATGCCGACGTTCGCTTCCCCGCCGCCGTAATGCCCGGTGAAATTTGTGGAATAGGTCATCAATGTTCCTGGATCTGTTGATAGGCGCAACATGATTTCGCCCAACGTCAAAATTTTACTCATCTTCTCGCACGCTCCCGATTATATTAATGGATTTTTTCTGAACGCGGTTACATTCTTCTTTCTGGCATGAGGCAACCGACTTTAAATACTTGGTATAAAACTTACGTTATTTCCAAATAGGAAATCTTGTTTTCTTTTAGGAAATGCTTTGGTTTCATTATACGGTTTCCTTTTGGTTATTTCAACACCTATGTGAGCGAATTTCTCTTTTATTGACGTTTGGACAGTAGTCTGTCACTTAACATTCTCAATTTCCCAGAGATTTAGGGCTTCGGGACATTGGGATATGAATTACCGCACAAAAATAACCCGCCAAAAGCATTTTGGCGGGGAAAAACAATTCAAATCACAATCAAAAAACCCGCCGAAACCACCTTGGTGGGGAAAAACGTCCATGGACAACACGAGATTCCCCGCCAAACCCATTTTGGCGGGGAGGTCCTGTCAAATCAGAACGCGCAAACTCGAACCAGAATACCAAATCAGAACGCCAAATCAACTAATAAACGTGTTCGTCCTGCTCAATTCGGCCAACAGATTCTTTTTCGTTTCCAGCACCTTTTCGATAGTCTTCTCGCGCTCGAAACGGTACTTCGGAGTGCTGACGCTGAATGCGCCATAGATTTTGTTGTCGATCACGAGCGCTGCCCCGATGCAGATGACATCCAGGTCGTTCTCTTCGTCATCGGTGGCAAAACCCGACTCTTTGACTTTTTTCACTTCTTCCTTCAGAACATCCCGATCCGTTATGGTGTTCGGCGTGTCCGCAACCAATTCAACCCGATCCAGATACGCTGCTAACTCTTCGTCGCTGAAGGCAGCCAGCATCGCCTTACCCATCGCAGAACTGTAGAGATGATTCGTATTGCCGATGCGGGAATTAATGTTGGCGATCGCTTTCTGCGTCTCCAGCTTGTTGACGTAGAGGACCGCATCCTTATCCAGAATGCCCAAATGGACCGTTTCATCCAAGCCCGCCTGCAGATTGCGCAAGTACGGATCGGTGATTTTGATGATGTCCAGATTCGCCAGCCGGTTGTTCGCGTAGCGGATCAGCGCGCTGCCCAATGTGAACCGCTTGGTCTGCTCATCCTTTTCGACATATCCGATCAAAAGCAGCGTGTCCAGGATCTTCAGTGCCGTCGGGCTGGACAGACCCGTGCTGGCCGCGATGGCGGCCAGACTCTGGGCCTCCTTGCTGTTGGATAAATGATCGATGATTTTTGCGGCTTTCAGCAGGACCGTCCCGTAAGGTTTTTTCTCTTCTTCCATTTTTGACACCCCTCAACTGTTTCCTATTCAGAAATAGTTTACCCCAAAACGAGCATTCCGTACAGAAACATTTCCAAATAAGCAACGCAAAAAAGCGCCCTATCAAAGAGCGCCTTGCTGTGTTAATCAGTTATTAGGTATCTCGTTCAGTTCTTCCACAAGCGTGACTTGCCAGCCTTCGCCGTCGATCCAGTCGAGCTGTACGCGCGCAATCGTCTCTTTCTGTGTATCGGAGACTGTGGCGGTCACTTGCTGATCGCCGGCATTGCCGATCCACCATTCAATCATGTTATCGCTACTGATGCCGGTCACGGCAGCAATGGCCTCTTTGATTTCATTGCGGTCGGCGGAGCCGTCGCTGTAATCCGTGACATGTTCCCCGGTTTGGGTCGTGCCGATCGGTTCCCAGTCGCCGGTATAGGCCTTTGTTACGTTCTCATCAGTCGACGGTACTTCTTCCGTATCTCACCGATTCTTCTTCTGACTCTTCCTTGGCGCTGTCTTTATCTTCATCTTTATCTTCACTCGAAGATTCCTCTGCTGAAGAGGACGTTTTGCTGGAATTATCCGATTCGGTGATGATCATGTTTTGCGAATTTGTTTGATTGTCTGCCGCGACGGATGGTTCTTCGTCATTCCCGTAAAAAATATTATAAAGGAGCACGAGCCCCAAAAATGCGGCGGCAATGATGCCCAATATAACGAGCAGGTTATTGCGTTTATGATTTCCGTGTAAATCTTGTCTGGTCGGTTTTTGATTGTTCTCGGACATGCGGTAGCCCCCTTCTGAATGATACAAGTTTAGCATATTTGCGATACGGCTACGTTAAATCCAGTTTACATCTCTGTGTCACGGGCGGCTATTTAACCGGGCTATTCTTTTGCTTCGAGGCCTTTATCCTGGCCATGAGCCCGAAAAGGCTGTCCACTATGAAAATTGCCAGTGCGATAGCGCCCGATATCTGCAGCGTCAGGACCAGATGCTGCTGCGCGACTGCATACTCTTTGTTGATGAAGGAATAGACTGATTGATAAACGCCGGCTCCGGGAACCAAAGCGATGAAGGCAGGGATGAAATAGATCGTCACCGGCGTCTTCAGATGACGCGCGAACAGATGCGCGATCCAAGCGATGAACAGACTCGCCAGAAAAGTGGCCCCGACGATGTCCAAAAATGACAGTGCGACAAGGTAGACTCCCCATCCCAAAGCCCCGCCCAATGCTCCATACCGCAAAGTCCGTTTCGGAGCTTCCAAGGTGATGGCAATGAAGTAGACAGCAACAAAAGCGACGACCATTTCCAAAACGATATTAAACAGGGTCATCGGATCACCTCCCCGCCGACGATCAAACCGGCACCGATGCCGATTGCGATGAATACAGCGATCACAAAGGCCTCCAATATTTTGGCCGCTCCCGACATGTAATCAGCGCGGAAAGTGTCACGGATGCCGTTCGTCAGTACGGTACCCGGCAACAAGGGCATGATGGCACTGATGATGATCGTATCCGGCTGGATCGGAAAGGTTAATAGTTCGGACAAAATGGCCGTCAACACGGCAATCACAAAACTGGAGACCATGTTCTGGATGAACGGGCGGATCTTCCATTTGGCCGCGATGTGCAGGACAAAGGAAACCGCGGCGCTGACCGGAATCATCGCCAAAAAGTCATAGAAAGTCCCGCCCATCAAAAAGATGAACAATTGGATGAAGCCGATCAGTGCAAAACTCTTTTGGCGTCCGCTGTATTGGATTTCGTCGATGTTCTGCAGCGCATCGTAAGCCTCTTGGATCGTCAATCTGTCTTCGACGAAATTCCGCGAAACGGCATTGACGCGGGACACCCGGTTCAAGTTCGTCGTGCGTTCCGTGATCCGTTTGACGACCGTGATCGCGTGCATATTCGGACTGTCGAGCGTAGCGACGAGCCCGGTGGTCAAAGCCAACGCTTCGGTCATCTGCAGCCCGGTCTTCTTCAGGATGCGCGTCACCGTATCCTCGACTCGGTAAGTTTCCGCGTTGCTTTCCAGCATGATTTGCCCGGCCAGGACCGCTGTATCCATGTATAATTCAAAATCCATTTCCGGATTAGGTGTATCCGTCATCCAAATCCCCCTTCCTTCTCAAAACATTATTGGCTTGTGCGCAGCCTGCGAGCAGCCCACGCCGATTCATTATAGCAAGCTCTATATTTCCAGTAGCTGCATCAATTCTTCCTTCGACAAGGAGGTGACCGATTGGCCGCCTGCCTGGATGACGGAATCGATCATTTCGCGTTTCTGTTCCTGCAATTCGTTGATCCGTTCCTCAATCGTGCCGGTCGCAATCAGGCGGACGACCTGCACGACCTTTTTCTGGCCGAAACGGTGCACACGGTCGGTCGCTTGGCTTTCGACGGCCGGGTTCCACCAGGAGTCATAGAGAATGACCGTATCCCCGCCGGTCAAGTTCAGGCCGGTTCCGCCTGCTTTCAGGGAAATCAGAAAAAGATCCTTCTCGCCTTCGTTGAAGCGGGTCGTCAGGGTCAAGCGGTCCTGGTTCGGCGTCTGACCATCGAGGTAAAAATAGGCTTCGCCGGCCGCATCCAGTTTTTTGCGGATGATGGCCAGCATTTGCGTGAACTGGGAGAACAACACGACGCGTCTGCCGTTCTCTTTGGCCTCCGCCAAATACTCCATCAGCCTGTCCAATTTGCCGGAACCGCCGTTGTAATCGGCCATGACCAAGGCCGGATCGCAACAGATTTGGCGCAAGCGCGTCAGGCCTGCCAAAATCTTGATCCGGTTTTCGTTCAGCGTGTCCGCGTCCAGCATCTCTTTTGTTTCCTGGCGCATCAATTGCAGTTGCGACAAGTACACGGTCTTCTGTTTTTCGGTCATTTCGATGTAGGAGATCGATTCGATCTTCGGCGGCAGATCCTTCAGCACGTCCGCTTTCAGTCTGCGCAGGATGAATGGTTTGACTTTTTTGGCGATCTGCGCCGGTTCCATCTGTTTGAAATCCGTTCTCGTTCCGAAAAGGCCTGGCTGCGCGATGCTGAAAATGGTGTACAATTCGGACAACGCATTTTCGATCGGTGTCCCGCTCAAAGCGATTTTATTGTTGGCTTGGAGCGCGGAAGCCGCTTTTGTCGTCTTCGCCGTGGCGTTCTTGACGCTTTGGGCTTCATCCAGGATGACGGTCCGGAAGGCTTTCCCTTCATACAGATCCTCATCGCGCTGCAGCAGTGGATAGGAGGTGATCCAAACCGGAATATGTTCGGCGATTGCGGTCGTTACGCAGTCGCTTCTTTCGCTCTTCGTGCCGGTGATGAGCTGTGTCTGGATGCCGGGCGCAAACTGTTTGAATTCCTTTTGCCAATTGTAGAGCACACTGGAAGGGCAGATGACCAAATAAGGTTTGCCGTCGCCTTCCCTGAGCGAACCGGCGATGAAGCTGATGACCTGCAATGTCTTTCCGAGTCCCATGTCGTCCGCAAGAATCCCCCCGAAGCCGTAGTGATCAAGCCCCTTCAGCCATTTGTAGCCCGTTTCCTGGTAAGGGCGCAAGGTAGCATTCAAATCCTCAGGCAAGTCGAAATCGATCTTTTCGGGCTTCTCCATCCGATTGATGAGCGTCATGAAATCCTCATCCTGATGGACGACCCCCGCATCGGTATCCACCCCGAATGCCTTATAGAGCGGCAAGGACATCTCTTTTTTCAGATCCTTCAAAGGCACATCCAGCTGCACGACCGCATCGGTAAGTTCCTTGATTTCCTTTTGGCGCAAGTTGACGATTTTGCCGTTGGACAGGCGGTGATACGACTTATTCGCCGCAATTTGCCTGACCATCTGTTTCAGGTCATCCATACTGATTTCGTCGGTGCTGAAGGTCACATCCAAAAGCCGTGACTGGTTGTTGACTTCGATTGCCACTTTCGGCGGCCTGACCGGTTGGTAAAGCAGGTTCTCGACGGCTGCTGTCGTGAATATTTCGCAGTGGGGGGCCAGTTTATCCAGTCCCTCGTAAAGGAAGGCGCTGATTTGGTCCACATCCTGGAGGAAAAGCGTGTTTTCAAAAAGGTAGGCGTGTTTTCCTGCGTCCATGAACTTTTGGGAGATGATCCTTTCGGCGATCCGATCCCGGATGACCGATTCCGGCGTCAAATCTTTGCGCTCCATTGATTCTTTTGCGACATCGATTTTCGCCTCGCCGTAGTTGAAGAACAGCTCCAGAATCAAACGCTCCTTTTGCCAATCCAGATAAAGCTCAGTCTTCAACGGGAAGCTTTGATATTTCCCTTGCACCTCATCGGTCAGCAGCACTTCGACAATTTTCCGCAGTGCCGGAACGGCAATCGCCAGGAAATCGGCTGACTTGTCCGGCGGAATACGCATGCCTTCCTTAGCTGAACGGACAAGCATAGCGTTGACAGTCGCCAAGCGTTCCAACGTACTTTGGTTCAGGAAGTAGATTGTTTCGTCAACCAACAGCAATCCGCTATCACCGAAAAGCAGCACCGTTTTCTCAAAATCCTTTATTTCTGAAAAGAGGAGCCCCCCGTCCGGCAATTCACTGACAGCGAAACTGAGCGGCAGCTTTTTGAATTCCGTCACAAATTGTTCCGGGCGCAGCTTCATCTCCTGCTTCTGGTACTGATTCGTTTTCAGCGACACATTCGCATTTTTGGCTAATTTCAGCAGTATTTCCTTCATCATGCTGTTCGGGATAATGATTTCCTTGCGGTCCTCAACAGTGCGGAGGTCACGTCCCGAAGTACGTGCGGCCTCCGCGATCTGCTTCAGCAGCACAAAAACGGCATGGTCCGCCTCGGTCAGTTCATGTTGTTCCGGCGTATAGATGAACTTTTTCCCGAAAGGAAGCTGGTTGCCGTTCAGAATATCATTGACCACCGACTCGCAATCTTTCACCTGGTACAGGTGGTCGAGCCCCACCTTCATCCGCAGACTGAAATTGTGATTGTCCTGGTAAGGTTGGTATGTCAGCATATATTCCACCTGCAAGGGCACGCGCTCGTAAAAATCATTTTCATCCATCAATTCGTACTGGAGGAATCCCAAAAGACGGTTTGTTTCTGCGACATTGTAGTATTTATCTTGTTGAACAGTTGGGTGCGTCTGATTCCTAGTTAGTGGTGTTAATGCAGCAGTCTTCTGCCTATATTCCTCAGCAAGGTGCAGCACCGCCAACATAAGGGCGACCAGATGATAGCAAGGCACTTCCGGATTGCTTTGGAAATACTCACATGAGCATTCGTAATCATCAATCTTACCAAACTTGTCCAGTTTTAATTTCCCTGTGTATGTTGCTTTGTCGTGGATTTTGGAAACGACAACCGTCTCAGCTTCGCCAATGGTGACTTCTTTTACGGCTCCACTTTTATACAGACGTCCCCCTTTCTCAAAGGTCATATAGTTGTTCGTCAGATTTTTGATTTCCCGCTTATTGTATGTCGCATTAATCATCATTGGTTCACACCCTCACACATATAGTCTCTGCTATTTTACCATAGAGCAAGGTGCAGCATGCTACAAAAATGGCGCTGGGTTTGTTGGATGCGACTGATTGCCCGGGGCCGGTGGGTCATATTCGCGAATAGCCATCCTCCAATCGGGAATTGCCCCCTCCACAGCGCTGTTTCCGTTACCTTCCGCCCTACCGTTCACAGCATCCGAAACATTTCCGAAAAAAGATGTCACTTTGTGTTGACAACGCGTTCA
>CAWFEB010000011.1:0-4515 GCA_963814755.1 uncultured Carnobacteriaceae bacterium | reverse complement strand
TGGAAAAAGGCGGTCTGGAATTATTGGGGATTGAAAGTGTAGCGATCCATGATGCAATCAAAGCGGGAACGCCTGAACGCGATCAATACATTGAAAATTACATTACGACAATCAAGAACTTGTCCGCATGTGACGTTCGCATGATTTGCTACAGCTTCAAGCCGATCTTCGGTTGGGCAAAAACAGACTTGTTCTATGAAAATAAAGATGGCAGCTTCTCGCTTGTATACGATCAAGCTGTCGTGGACAAAATGGAACCGGCTGATATGTACAAACTGATCCACAGCCAATCGAAAGGCTTCAGCCTGCCCGGTTGGGAAGAAGAGCGCCTGAATAAATTCGGCAAATTGGTGGAAATGTACGAAGGCGTTACGGAAGAAATCTTATTTGAAAATTTGAGCTATTTCTTGAAAAAAATTATTCCAGTATGTGAGGCAATGGATGTCAAGATGGCGATTCACCCGGATGATCCTCCATTTGAACTATTCGGTTTCCCGCGCATCACGAAGAATTTGCATGACCTGAAAAAAATCCTCAGCATTGTGGATTCTCCATACAACGGACTTACGCTCTGCACAGGTTCTCTTGGAGCTGAACCAAACAATGATATGGTTGAAATCATCCGTGAAGTCGGACACAGAATCAATTTTGTTCACTTCCGCAATGTCGAATTTTTGGGCGAACGCAAATTCAGGGAATCAGCACATTTGAGCACGGATGGATCATTGGATATGTACGCCATCATGAAGGCTTTAGTGGATGTCGGGTTTGACGGAGTTGTTCGTCCCGATCATGGGCGTACGGTTTTTGACGAGGTCGCAATGCCTGGTTATGGGTTGTATGACCGCGCAATGGGCATTACGTATCTGCAAGGATTGCATGAAGCAATCACGAAGGCAAAAGGATAAGATTCCTTAATGCAAGAAAGTGAGAGTGGAATATGTTAGCAAACATGGAACACGAAATTTATCGACAAATCGAAGAAACAAAATTGTTGCCTCTTTATACCGCTACGGATCTTTCCTGTTTGGATCGATTGGAAGAGATTCTGGTCAAGAACGAGGTGCGGTTCATTGAAGTGACGTTCCGAAGCAACTTAGCCTTGGATGCAATGAAGAAATTGGCTCAGTCAGGCGAGCTGATTGTTGGCGCAGGAACGGTAAGGACATTGAAAGAAGCGAAAGATGCGGTTGAAAATGGCGCGAAGTTCATTGTTTCGCCGGCGATCGTTCCGGATGTCATCGAGTACTGCATCAAACATGATATCCCTGTGTTTCCCGGGACGGCGACACCTGGCGATATTCAACGCGCTACGGAATATGGCATCAAAGTAGTGAAATTTTTCCCCGCAGATATTTATGGTGGGTTAAAAGCGATCAACGCTTTGAGCGGTCCTTTCTACGATGTTAAGTTCTTGCCGACTGGCGGAATCAACGAAGATAACTTTATGGAATATGTCCAAAATGACCATATAGTTGCTGTGGGCGGTTCGTTTATCATTTCTGAATCGGCCATCCAAAAAGATGATGGCGAAACGGCGGATAAAACACTGAAATCATTGGTGGACAAAATCAGAGCCTAGAAAATGGCTGAAGGTTCGGTTGTTAGAACAATCCTTTGCCAAGCGAATTAAGATGAGTAGAGTAATGACACGACGGTGTTGTTGCTCTATTTTTTTAGTGGCCTGAGTTGAGTGAATGATATGGTCAGCCGAGACTCGTCGCAATGCAACAAAGTGATTCTCTCTTGCTAAAAAAACTAGCATTTCCCAGTTGACAATAATGAGAAAAGGATTATAATGGATTAAAATTACACTAATAAAATCTGTGATGAGAAGTAGTAGCCAATGGCGTTTAGTCAAAGCGAGTTTGGGGCAGTGAAAGCCAAGCACTGTAGCTGTTGGTGAATGGATCTCTGAGACGTGATGCGAAAATTATAGTAGCAAAAACCGGGAGTCCGCCGTTAAAAGGACGGGGTATCGATTAACATCCGTACCCGCAGAGCGAGTTTTGTACTGAGGTGGCAAACGAATGGAAACATTTCGTCCTTTTGAGGAGGAAGTGTTTTTTTGATTCTGTAGTATTAGCGCGAAAACAATGCATAGCCCATTTTTTGGTGACGTATTGGGTCCTTGATTCCGGTAGGGAGGCAAGGAGCGCAAAGAACGACAGAATCGAGCGTGAGTCAACAGTAGAGAACTAATATGGGTGGCACCGCGGCTACATCGTCCCATTATAGGGGATGTTGTGGCTTTTTTTGTACCCAAAATCCCCTGAATCAAGCAGAAATAGCAAAAAAATCTCATTAGGGGTGGATGAAATATGTTTAATCTGACAGCAACAGAATTTGCAGCAGCAAAAAAGCACAATAAGGTGTTTCCGGTACACTTGACGGTCAATGCGGATCAATTGACGCCCATCGGTATGTACTACAATCTCGAAGGGGAGCATAAATTTTTGTTCGAGAGCGTCTTTTCTGAGCGGGAAATCGGGAGATACTCCTTCCTGGGTTCGAACCCTTACAAGAGCATCACGAGTATGGGCGAAGACGTGACGATCATTACTGATGGGACAAGCCGTGCACAAAAAAGGCAAGGTGCTCGATTTCGTTAAAGAGCACGTGTCGATTCCTTATCTCAAGACCGATATCCCGTTGCCTTTTGTCGGTGGTGCAATCGGCTACGTTGGCTATGATGTCATCCGACAATACGAAAAGCTGCCGAATGTGAACCCGGATGAACTGCAGGCGCCTGAAGCCTACTTGATGTTCTACAAGCAATTCATCAGTTACGATCACTACCAGCACAAAATGACGCTTGTCCATAATGTTTTCCCCGAGGATACGGAGGATTATGAAACAATTACTGCCAATCTGGAAAAATTAGCCGAAACGATGAACCAGACAAACGGCATCCGACCTTTCCAAGAGGTGAATCCGAATCAAGAGGTTTCCTCAAACGTCAGCGAAGCGGAATTTTGTACGCTCGTCGAGAAGGCGAAAGAATACATCAAAGCCGGCGACATCTTCCAGGTTGTCCTCTCGCAACGGCTGAAAATCAAGTCCGAATCCGAACCGTTCGATATCTACAGAAGACTGCGCACGAAGAATCCGTCGCCTTATCTTTTCTATATCGATCTAGGCGATTTCCAGGTGGTCGGTTCCTCTCCGGAAAGTCTGGTCACCGTTCAGGATGGCGAAGTCATGACGAATCCGATAGCCGGAACGCGCAGAAGAGGGAAGAACGAAGAGGAAGACAATGAGTTGAAGAAAGAGTTGCTTGCAGACGAGAAGGAGCGGGCAGAACATGTGATGCTGGTGGATCTGGGAAGGAACGACATCGGCAGGATCAGCGAATTCGGCAGCGTCAAGCTGGATAAATTCATGGAAGTGGATATCTACTCCCACGTGATGCATATCGTTTCGAAAGTGACGGGCAAATTGAAACCGGGACTGACCTGCTTTGAAGCCTTGAGCGCTTGTCTGCCTGTAGGGACCGTTTCCGGTGCGCCGAAAATACGGGCGATGGGCATCATCGATGAATTGGAAAGAACGAAGCGGGGCATCTATGCCGGTGCGGTTGGCTATTTCTCCTATAATGGCAACATGGACACGTGCATCGCCATCCGGACCATCATTCTGAAGGACGGCTTCGCCTATGTCCAAGCCGGCGCAGGGATTGTGCATGATTCCGTTCCGCAATCGGAATATACCGAGACACTCAACAAAGCAATGGCCTTGAAGGAGGTAATCTGAATGATTTTATTGATCGATAATTATGATTCCTTTACGTATAACCTCTATCAATACATCGGAGAAATCAATCCGGATGTGCTGGTCGTGCGCAATGATGCCCTGACAGTGGAGGAGATGAAGGCGATGGATCTGGACTGCATCATCCTTTCCCCAGGACCGGGCGTGCCGGAAGATGCCGGGATTTGCGTCGATGTGGTCAGGGAATTTGCCGGGAAAGTGCCTTTGCTTGGAATCTGTCTTGGGCATCAGGCCATCGGGTATGCCTATGGCGGGAATGTCATCCGTGCAGAAACGCTGAAGCACGGCAAAACTTCCATGGTCACGCATAACGGAGATCCACTTTTCCAAGGAATCGCTTCCCCTTTCGAGGTCATGCGTTACCATTCGCTGGTAGTCGAAGAAAAGAGCCTTCCCGCTGAACTTGAAATACTCTCCAAAAGTGTGGATGATGGCGTCATCATGGCGATGAAGCATAAGGAGCATGCTGTTTACGGCCTGCAGTTCCATCCCGAGTCCATCTTCACCAAAGATGGTCAGAAGCTTATCCGGAACTTTTTGGAAAACATCGCCAAAAAAGCAGTGCTGCCAGTAAATTGATCTAAATAGGCATGGTGAGCGGGACAAATCCATCAGAGCATCCGACTGCGGAAGTCGGATGTTTTGGTCGGAATACGGAGGGTTTGGACCGCTGACGCGCATGCCATATGGAGAACAATCATAACGTTTCCTAGGTCTGTGTCGAAAGGTTTAAAAAAAATTAAA
>CAWFEB010000010.1:0-7896 GCA_963814755.1 uncultured Carnobacteriaceae bacterium | reverse complement strand
ATTCATCATATCACGTTTTTTTGTTTAAACTTTTTACTAAATTATGAACTTTTCTATCATGACAAGCAGGAATCAATGCCTCAGAATGCAAAAAGACGCCCCAAAATCATTAAAAAATGATTTCAGGAACGCCTTTTAGACAAACTATTCGTTTCCAATGAGCTTCATAAGCTCGTTTGACTGGGCTAGCTGGATTCGAACCAACGAATGACAGAGTCAAAGTCTGTTGCCTTACCGCTTGGCGATAGCCCAATGGTGGAGGGAGGCAGATTCGAACTGCCGAACCCGAAAGAGCGGATTTACAGTCCGCCGCGTTTAGCCACTTCGCTATCCCTCCGTAAGCTTTCCTTAAAAAGCTGACCAATATATAATATAACAGCGGCAATCGATTTTCAAGAGGTACAATTCAATTTTTAACAGTTTTTAATGCGGCGGCAACTCTGAAAAAACACAAACTTTTGCACTCATAGGTTCCCCGAACGGAAAATCGAAATCAGCAACCAGATGCTGAACAGGCCGGCGATCACAAAGCCTGCTTGGCCCAGGAATTGCCCTCCTGGCGTACCGGACATGATGGCGGATGACAGCAACAACCCGGCAACAATCAAGGAGATGACGACGCGGTTGGACATCTTTTTGACGTCCTTCCACTTGTCGTCCAACTGATCGACATCGATCCGCAACATGGTCCTGCCGCTTGCCGTCTGCTTCAGCAGAGCCAGCAGACTGCTTGGGATCTCGCTGCTGTCCTTGATGAAGGCATAGCCCCGCAAAGCCAACTTTTCCGCAGAAAATTTCTGCATCAGCGTCGTAAGCGTAAAACTCTCCTTCAGATAGTCTTTCGCGATCGAAATCAGGTTCAACTCAGGTGAAATTTCCAGAAAAACGCCTTCCAGTATCGACAAAGACTTCGCGAGGATCGTCAGATCGCTCGGAATGGCGATGTTATGCCGTTTGAACATTCTGATGAAATCGGTGATGAACGTCCCAAGGTTCACGTTCAGCATATTGTTCGAAAGGTACATATCAAACAGCATCTCGACGTCGGCATACAGATTGCGTTTATCAACCCGTCCTTTCGGCGTCCCCAATTCCAGACAGACTTTCACCATCCGATCCAGATCTTTCGAAGCCAATCCCTGGAGAATATCGTTCAGCGATTTTTTCGTGGTCTCCGACAAATCCCCCATAATGCCGAAATCGATGAAATAGATTTTTCCTTCTTTGATGATCAGATTGCCGGGATGGGGATCCCCATGGAAAAAGCCGTCGTGGAATACTTGCTTCAGATAGGCCAACATCAGTTTGCGGCTGATGTCATCCGAATCATAGCCAAGCAAGTCCAACTGCTCCCGGTTGGTGATTTTGGTGCCTTCGATGTACTCTTCCACCAATACCCTGCGCGTCGTAAGCCCGGAATAGATCTTCGGGACGCCGATGCAGGCGATGTTGGCGTTAAGGTCCCGGAAACGCTGCAGAAGCTGGGCTTCATTGCGGAAATCCAGTTCGATCAAGGTGTTCGCCTTCACCTGCTCCAACGCTTCTTTGGGATCGACTACCTCAACCAGTTCCTTCGGGATTTTTCTGCTGAGGCGGATCAGGATATCCAAATCCCGGATCAACAGATCGTCGATGATCGGGCGCTGCACTTTCACGACCACTTCCTCCCCGGTACGGAGAACCGCCCGATGGACCTGGGCAATCGATGCGCTGGCGAGCGGTTTTTCATCTATGGAAAGGAAGGCTTCGCCTAATGACAATTTGGTTTCTTCCATAAAGATGCGTTCGACTTCCGCAAACGGGAATTCCGGCGCCTTGTCCTGCAGATGCGCAAGTTCTTCCACGAATGCCTGCGGGAGAATATCAATCCGCGTGGAAAGGATCTGGCCGATCTTGATGAAGCTTGGCCCGAGTTTCTCGAAAGCAAGACGAAGGTTCTCCGGATCTTGATCTTTTCGGCTCGGCTTCACCTGGTTATGGTAAAGGAATTGCAGCCCGTAAGAGGACAGGATCCGGACTATTTCATGCAACCGTTCGTCTCTTGCCATCCCGACCCCTCCTTCATCTTGCGATTGCTTATTTGCTCAACAATTGATCCAGTTTGGCGTTGATCGCGTCCATCTTGGCTTCCAGCGCCTCCACATCCTCTTTTTTGGCGAACGGCAGATTATCGAGTTCCGCTTTCGTCGCCGGCACGATGCCCGAGGCTTTCCGAGTCAACTCCGTCTGCAGCTCTTTTCCTTCCTGGACCGTAACGCGCCCTTTTTCGACCATCTCATTGATAAGCTTTTCAGCCTTCTCGATCGAAGTGGAAGTGATGCCGACACCTGCTAAGAAAATCTTCTTTAATTCATCCATTTTAATCTCTCCTTTGATTGTTGAAATGGGAAAATCCGAAAAATCTTAGTGCTCGTGGAAATGTTCATGCTCCGAGTGGCTGTGTTCGTCTTCTTTGTTGCGGCGGATGCTGAATTGTTCCGGAACCGGATCGTAGCCGCCTTTGACGAAAGGATGACATCTGAGAATGCGTGAGATGCCCATTATACTGCCCTTGATTGCGCCATGTTTTTGGATGGCTTGGACCGAATAGTTCGAGCAGGTCGGGTAATACCGGCAGCTCGGCGGGAACAGTGGCGATATAAATTTCTGGTAACCACGTATTAAACCTATAAAAATTTTCTTCATGGCGGCTTCCTTTCTGGCTCTATACTGCTATTTTACCCTTTTTCTCCCTAAAATAAAATAATTGCGTATCATAATAAAAGGACTTCCGCTGCCGCTATTTTTTTTCGGAACTATTTGGTAGAATACCTATATATCGGCGCTTGCCGAAATGCAAACACAAAAGAGGTTGAGCACTAATGAATCCACAAAAAAATAAAACGTACCGCATCGCCATTCTGGGCATTCTGTCCGCCTTCATCATCATCCAGACATTCGTTCCCTTCCTGGGCAATATTCCCATTCCACCGTTGAATCCGACCATCATCCACATCACGGTCATCGTAGCCGCTTTCGTCCTGAGCACGAAGGATGGCATGCTGATCGGACTTGTCTGGGGCTTGGCGCGCATGGTCAAAGCCTATACGCTTCCGGCTTCCCCGTTGGATCTGCTGCTCTGGACCAATCCGATCATCGCAGTCGTCCCACGTGTCATGGTAGGGCTTGTGGCAGGACTTGTTTTCCATGCTTTCCTGAAACGCAAACAGGAAAAACGCGGGATGGTCATCGCGGCCGTTTTGGGATCCTTGACCAATACGGTGCTTGTGTTGGGATTCATCGCACTCTTCTACGGCAATGAATACGCCACAGCCCTGAATGTCGATCCATCCAACCTGTTAAAGGTGCTGGCCGGTATCGTCGCAACCAACGGACTCGGCGAAGCCGTCGCAGCCGGCTTGATTGCGCCATTCATCGCAAAGGCCTTGATGAAGGTCCGCAGAAAATAAGCGTAAAAAAACGATGAGCCCCGTGGCTCATCGTTTTTATTTTGGATTTCACTGCAAGACCGGTTGAATGGCTAACCACCCTTTGATGAGGGTTGGCATGTTCAAGAACACCCAAGTCACAATCGATGCCCCGCCGATGCCATAGAAGTATAGCGTGATCGGCTTGAACAGGAGGAATATGACCAGAAAACGCTTCATGGACATTTTCGTCAGTCCGGCAACCATGCAGAGAAAATCATCCGGGAAGCCGGGAAGGGCAAAGGCTGAGGCCATCAGCCATTCGAAACGATTTCCTTTTATCAGCCAACCATAATATTTTCTGTAGGTTTCTTCCGAAACGAATGCTCTTACGAATGTCTTGCCGTATTTTCGGGCCAAGATGAAATTGATGATCGAACCGATCAATATGCCGACGAAACTGTATGTGAATCCCCACAGCGGACCGAACACCATAGGAGCCACCACGACCGTTACTCCGCCCGGAATGATGGGATAGACGACCTGGATGATTTGGATCAACAAGAAAATGACTGGAGCATAAATGCCCATTCCGGCCAACAACGCTTTCAAACTGCCTTCAGCTTCGAAAAAGCCTGTCCGATAGATCCAAATGCCTAAGAGAAGTGTCGCGACTGTTCCCACTACCGTCGAAATCTGGACGATTTTACGGTTCAATGCAATCCCTTGATGGGTGGTGTTCTCCAATTCCACTTTTTCACCTCTTATCACTTTTTGGTGCTGCCTTATTTCCGATTATACCTGACAAACATAAATTTTCTGTGAATTTACCTTATCGATTCCGTGAACTGCGCCTGCTTATAGCGCTTCCTTTTTCTGTGTCTTCAGTATAATGCAAACAACGTGCGCCCGCCTCTGACTAAAGTCGGATTTTCTTCCACGATTATAAACACTTCCCGACGTTTTGTCCATAAAAAAGTAAGTTAAGATTTTCTTACGAGGAAAAGCAAGGTCGTCTTGCGCTTACAGGCGGCTCCGGCTGGAAAAATCCCGGCAGCTGTGATACTTTCAATGTATAGAAACTTTTATAAGACAGGTGATTTATGGCAACAACATTCTCAAAGAACATCCGATCGACTTTGGCCAGTTCTTTCATAAACAGTTTGATCTATTCCTGCACGATCCCATTCCTGGTCATCTATCTGGCCGGCATCTTCAATGCGCAGCTGACCGGCCTGCTCGTCATGACAAATGTGGTCGTCAGCTTCTTGGCCGGCATCGTTGGTGGCTATCTAGCGGATAATTTTCAAAGAAAGAAAATCCTGTATCTTTTCCAGAGCCTGTATGGGGGCTCTTTGCTTTTGATCGCCCTCAGATTTTTAGGCCTGCTTTCGGCTGACGGGTGGCTGATTCTCGGTTACCTCGTCTGCGGCATTTCCTTCAATCTCTATTCGCCTGCTTACGACGCCGTGCTGATGGACTGCACCACCGTCGAAAATCGGAAACAGGCCTACCAATGGCAATATTGGACCTTCAATTTGTCGATGGCGCTAGGGTTTTCGCTCGGTGGATTCCTTTTTCAGCACTTCCTGTTCCAACTGTTTCTGGTGGCCGGGATAGCGCAACTGGCGATGGCCCTTTTGTTTCGGAGCCAGTTGGACTACACGAATGCCACCGCGCAGAAACAGCATAACAACAGACTGAAGGACCTCTTTTCGAACTACAGCATCGCCGCGAAAGATACCCGTTGGCTCTTTTTGATCCTGGGCATGGCGCTTTTCAATACGGCCGAATTTTCGCTGAAGACCTACACCGCCGTCCGGCTTTCGAAAGAGTTCGAAATGCTGACGCTCTTCACGGTTCCGATTGATGGCGTCAGGATGCTCAGTCTGCTGCAGGTCCTCAACACGCTGCTTGTCGTCGGGTTCACTTTCTTGGTCTCGCGCTTCACCGAAAAGAGATCCGAAAAGGCGACGATCCTTTACGGCCTTGTGATCTATGTCGTCAGCTATGGTTTGATTGCCGTCATGAACAACATTTACATCCTGATTCCGTTAATGATCTTGGCGACCATCGGCGAGTTGGCTTCCTCGCCAAACATCAATGCCCGCAAAGTCGACCTTGTCCCTGAAGATAAGCAAGCTTCTTATCTGGCCTTCAGCTCGCTCTCTTACCAAGGCGCTGACCTGTTGGCCGCTTTTGCATTGACGCTCAGCGGGTACATCTCGGCCGGTTTCATCGCCGGCTACATCATCATTTTGGGCTTGATCGGCACCTCGCTCACCGTCAGCAGTCTGTACGGGCGCAAAAACAAAGTAATATAAAGTATTATGGAGAAATTTATCCTTCCGCTGAAGCGCTTATTGTTCCTGTCGGTACTCCGACAAAGGAGGCAATCATGATGGAAATCGTAAAATGGCTCAATGACACGATCATCTGGGGAATCCCCATGCTGGTCCTGATGCTGGGGACAGGGCTGTATCTGACGTTCAAAACCAGAGCCGTCATCTTCACTCGCTTCGGGACAGTGATGGCCAACACGCTGAAGACGGTGTTCCGGAAGCCGAAGGAAATCGAAGCCGGCACGATCACCCCCTTCCAGGCGGTCTGCACGGCTCTGGCCGGAACGGTCGGGACCGGCAATATCGTCGGCGTGGCCGTGGCCATCAGCGTCGGTGGGCCAGGTGCCATCTTTTGGATGTGGACATCCGCTGTCCTCGGTATGGTCACGAAATATGCAGAAACCACGCTAGCGCTTGCCTACCGCGAGAAAAACGCAAAGGGTGAATATGTGGGCGGCCCGATGTATTACATCAGCAAAGGCCTGGGCTTTCCCAAGCTGGCCTATCTTTTCTGCCTGTTGACGGCCTTTTCCTCGATCGGCGGCGGCAACATCGTCCAGGCGAATGCCGTAGCCGGCAGTTTGAAGGACGCCGTTTCCATACCCGCCTTGGCAAGCGGCCTACTGCTGGCTCTCTTTGTGGCCTTGGTCGTGGTGGGGGGCATCAAGCGGATCGCAAGCGTCGCGGAGAAATTGATTCCCTTTATGTCGCTGATCTATACAGGTGCGGCTATCTTTATCCTGATCTTGCAGCGTAATCAGATCCCCTCCGCTCTCGCAACGATTTTCACGGATGCCTTCACCGGTACGGCGGCTGTCGGTGGCTTTACGGGAGCCTCCTTGATGTATGCAGCCCGGATTGGTGTCGCACGCGGAGTGTTCACGAATGAAGCGGGTCTCGGCAGCGCTCCGATTGCCCACTCCACCGCCAACACCGACCATCCGGCGCGCCAAGGCTGTTGGGGGGCTTTCGAAGTCTTCTTCGATACGATCATCATGTGCACCATCACCGCTTTGGTGATCATCATCAGCGGAACCTGGAAGGACGCCTCAATCGATGGCACAGAAATGTCCAACCGGGCATTCAGCGCTGTCATTCCGGGCGGGGAATACATCATTTCCATCGGCATCGTCCTGTTCGCCTTCGCGACCATCATCGCCTGGTATTATTATTCCGAAAAAGCGATCGAATACATCGCCGGCCAAAAAGCGATCTTTGTCTATCGGATCTTTTTCATCGGTTCCATCGTCTATGGAGCAGTCGCGACACTGGATGTCGTCTGGGAGATTTCCGACCTGTTCAACGGGCTGATGGCTATCCCGAACCTGATCGCTTTGATTGGCCTGGTCGGACCTATCGTCGCATTGACGAACGATTTCTTCGCTGATCCCGGAACGATCCGGCCGAAAGGTCAATCCTATGCCTCCTTTATCCAAACAAAAAAACATTTCAAGCGCTTCCATTGAATGTTATGATGGACCCATCAAAAAAATGGAGGAAACCCTATGATCCATATCCTGTTATGCTGCGGCGGCGGATTTTCATCCAGCGCGCTGGCGGCAAAAGTAAAAAAAGACATCCAGCAATACCAGTTGGAAGACCAATTTGAAATTGAATTCTCCCCGTTCATGATCGCCCAAGAAAAAATGGACCGGTTCGATATCGTCGTCTGCTGCCCGCACCTGACCTATGACGTCAAAAAGATGGTCAAAAACGCCAATCCCGACAAACCCATCTACATCTTGCCGCCGCGCATGTATGGCCTGATCGATATCCGCGAATTGTCGACCGATGTCCTGGATGTACTCGAAATGTACAGCCGGAGCCCAATCAATCCTGTCCATTTCCCGGGTGAAGAAAACGTCATGCGCGTGACCCGATCCGTGGCCTACCGGCGCAGCAACGTCTCCTGAAAAAATCTAAGAACAACCGACTGACTATTCAGCCGACCCGCTCTGAAAAATGATCAAACGGGGCATGCTTTTTAATTCTTTGCTTATTTTTGCGCTATCGCTTCTGTCAACCTCCTCCAAAAGGAAGAAGCCTAAAAATTGAACAGTTCCCACCTGTGCATACGCGCATAGGTGGGAACTGTTCAATTTTTAATGGTCAATGATACCGCGCATCAGAGGCGCGGTGCACGCTTA
>CAWFEB010000009.1:0-13993 GCA_963814755.1 uncultured Carnobacteriaceae bacterium | reverse complement strand
GCAAATTTGTGCGAAAAAAGCTCCCTCAGCGATTGCCGAGGGAGCCTGTACTATTATTTTTTGCTTATTTGCTGCCGGTTACTTTGAACTTCGTGCCGGACAACGCTTCATTAAAAGTTGCTTCGGAAATGTCTTGAGTCATTTTGACCGTTGCTTTCTTTCCTTCCAGATCAACCGTTACTTCTTCCACACCTGCAATCGCAGAGAATTTCTCTTTGACTGTCGCTACGCAACCATCGCATTTCATTCCTTCTAGCATCAATTCTTTTTCCATAATCATTTCCTCTTTTCTATTTATTAATCCTTTACCGTTTTGAGACGGAAGGTTTGAATCCTTTCAGACGTAATGCATTCAACACAACCGATACCGAGCTGAAACTCATGGCTGCTCCGGCGATCATCGGATTCAACAAGGGTCCTCCGAAGACGTGCAGGATTCCCATCGCGACAGGAATGCCCAGGACATTATAGGCGAATGCCCAGAACAGATTCTCCTTGATGTTTTTGATGGTGGCTTTGCTGAGTTCGACGGCTGTGGCTACTGCCATCAGATCGCTCTTCATCAGCACGATGTCCGCTGACTCGATGGCGACGTCCGTCCCTGATCCGATGGCGATGCCGATATCGGCTTGAGCCAATGCCGGTGCATCATTGACGCCGTCTCCGACCATGGCGACTTTGCGGCCGCCCTGTTGCAGCTTCTTGACTTCTTCAGCTTTGTCTTCAGGCAATACTTCACTCAAGACACGGTCGATGCCTACTTGGTTGGCTATGGCTTGCGCCGTACGTTTATTGTCGCCGGTGATCATCGCGATTTCGATGCCCATACCACGGAGTTTTTTGATCGCGGCCGCACTGCTTGCTTTCACCGTATCGGCAACAGCGATGATGCCGGCCAATTCCCCATCCATTGCGATGTACATCGGTGTTTTGCCTTGTTCAGCCAGCGTGTGGGAGGTATCGGCAAATGAACCAAGTCCGATTTCATGATTCAGCATCAACTTTTCATTTCCCAACAGAAGCTCTTTCCCATCGATTGTGACGGCAATACCGAAACCAGGCAGCGCATTGAAGGCGGATGGTTTCAACAAAGACAGCTCTTTCTCTTCAGCATCGCGAACGATGGCTTCTCCAAGCGGATGCTCCGACCCTTTTTCAGCCGATGCCGCCAACAGCAACAGTTCATCCGGATCGAGCCCTTCACGGACCAGAACATCCGTAACTTTCGGCTTGCCTTCCGTGATTGTCCCCGTCTTGTCGAAAACGATTGTCTGAATTTTATGCGTCACTTCCAGAGCCGTCCCGCTTTTGATCAGCACACCGTTCTCGGCGCCCTTGCCGGTGCCCACCATGATGGCGGTAGGTGTCGCCAAACCCAAAGCGCAAGGACAAGCGATGACCAAGACCGAAATCGTGATGGTCAGTGCGAAAATCCAGGATTCTTGTCCCAAGAAGTACCACGCCAGCCCGGCCAGAACAGCGAGCACGATGACGATCGGAACGAAGTAGCCCGAAATCGTATCAGCTAGTTTTGCGATCGGTGCTTTTGAACCTTGGGCATCTTCCACCAACTTGATGATCTGCGCAAGGGCCGTATCTTTTCCGACTTTTTCTGCCCGGTACTGGATGGAACCATTTTTGTTGATGCTGCCGCCGATGATGGCATCGCCCGCTTTTTTCTCCACGGGCATGCTCTCGCCTGTCAACATCGATTCATCAACAGATGTCAGGCCTTCCGTCACTTTTCCATCGACAGCCATTTTTTCGCCGGGACGGACAACCAAAATGTCCCCTACCATGACAGCATCCAGTTTGATTTCCTGCTCATTGCCCTCACGGATGACGCGGGCTGTCTTAGGAGCCAAGCCCATCAGTTTTTTGATGGCCTCCGATGTCTTGCCTTTTGAAACGGCCTCGAAGTACTTCCCGAGCGTGATCAGCGTCAATATGACAGCCGCCGATTCGTAGTACAAGTTCATGACAAGTTCGTTGTTCCCTCCGATTGCTGCAAAGGTGCCATACAGGCTATACAGAAAGGCAGTACTGGTCCCTAAAGCCACCAGCGAGTCCATATTCGGGTGGCCTTTGAACAAGGACTTGAATCCTACTGTAAAAAATTTTGTCCCGAGCACCATCACCGGAATCGTCAGCAAGAGCTGCGTGAGCGCGAACGTGACCGGGTACATAGTCGGATGGAGGCTCATCGGCAACGGCAGGCCCAACATGTGGCCCATCGCGAGATACAGAAGCGGAACCGTGAATACTGCTGAGAGCCAGAAGCGCCTCCACATATTTTTGATGTGCTGTTCTTTTTTCGCTTGGTTTTGGTCGCTTTCTTCTATAGTAGCGTTCTCTTCGATTGCCTTGTAGCCGGCTTCGGCCACAACTTTTTCGATATCCCCTGGATGAAGCACGGTCGGATCGTAGGAGATGACCATTTTTTCGGTAGCCAGGTTCACGGACGCATCAGATACGCCGGCAACTGCCCGGGTCACTTTTTCCACAGTTTGGGAACACGAGGCGCAACTCATGCCTTCGATCAGAAACGTCTTTTCCTTCTTGTTTGCCACCAAAACATAGCCAGCTGCATCGACTGCATTCTTCAGAATTTCTTCGGAAAAATGGCTTTCATCGACGGCAACCGTCAGTTTTTCGGTCGCCAAGTTGACTGTGGCTTCCTTGACGCCTGCGACTTTAGCTGCCGCTTTTTCCACGGCTTGTGAGCACGATGCACAACTCATGCCTTCTATATCATAACTTTTATTTTCCATCTGGTGATTCCTCCTTGTGTACGCAACCGGTTTGTTTGCAGTTGCATTGTCCTGGCGTGCACATGCACTTCACTTCATCGACTGCCGTCCGTTTTTTGGCGGCGATCACCTTTTCCAACAACGCAACATCAGCGTGGCTCAGCGTCGCTCTTTCGATCAGTTCCGCTATCGTGCTGCCGACTTTTTTCGTGCAGACGTGCGCCAGAAGGTCTTCGGTAGCGCCGCCGACGCTTTCCTGTTCGGATACGTTTGCGCTGTATATGAATTTATTTCCGATCGGTTCCGTTGCCAACAAGCCTTTGTCGACGAGTCTTCCGATCAACGTTTTGACGGTGGCTTGTTTCCAATCCATTTTTTCCTGCAAAACCGAAATGATTTCCCGGCTGGTCGCTTTCCCGTTTGTCCAGACAACACGCATCACTTCCCATTCAGCGTCGGTTATCTTCTTCTGTGTCGAATCGGTCATTTTTTTCATCCTTTCGTTGTTGTTTCTTGCTTCTGAAGTAAGTTTACATCTGTAGACGTTTTATGTCAAATGATTTTAACCCAAAACAAAAAACAGCAAGTTACCGTCTATCGGTTGGCCTGCTGTTTTGCTCTCTATTAATTTGTTTGTACTATAGTAGGTAATCAGTACCGTTGCTCTCTTTCGCGCTTGCGCACGCGCCGGCGGTATAAGGTCGGCGCCATGCCTTCCTTTTCCTTGAATTTGCGGGAAAATTCCGCCGCGGAGGGTATTCCGACCAGTTCGGCTATTTGCTTGATGAAGCGTCTTGAATGAATCAGCAAGTAGCGCGCTTGATCCATCCTGACACGATCCAAATAGTCCAGCAACGAAACGCCGTAGATCCGGATGAAAACCTGCTGCAGTTCCGACGAGGGGCCATGACAGGCTTCGGCAATGCTATTCACGCTCAATGGGTGTTGATAATGGTTATGGATAAAGCGTTCGGCCTGGCCGGCCCATTCCAGATCCGTAACGGCATTCCCGTTCGGTCTGCATCTGCGGCAAGGACTGTAGCCATTCGCCTCCGCAACCTCCGATGAGATAAAAATGCAGACATAATTGAATTTAGGAAGCCGGGAAGGACAGGACGGCTTGCAGTACAATTGTGTATTCCTGTCCGCGTAAAAGAATTCTCCATCAAAACGCTGATCCCGTTCATTGATTGCTTGCCATTGCTCCACATTCACTGTTTGTTCTGCCCTATCCGCCGCCATCGTCTGGTTCCGTCCTCTTCAACTGTCATTTATGTCTGTTTCCTAATTATATTACATAAACCCATCATATGCTTCAGTCCGTCGCGAAAAATTTAGGCCTACTCGCCAAAAAAACAGCAGTCGCACCGAATGGCACTGCTGCTGTTTGATGACGACCTGAACGATCTGTCACTTATACGATATTGCTTCCGGCATAAGTCAATTCGGCCTCTTCGCCGCGGACTTCCAAGAGCGCTTTTTCGATGATGGCCATGACCTGCTCTTCGTCACCGCTGTTATTGACGATGTCGTACGTATCGATGTTGATTTTGATTTTTGGACTTTGATCGTACTCCTGATACCATTGCTCATAATTTTTGAAAAGCAATTCATAGTAGGCTAATAACTCGGAATCGTCCTCGATCTGCTCAAATTCACGGCCGCGCTTGCGGATGTGATCCAAAATCGTCTCGAATGAACCATCCAGATAGATCAGCAAATCCGGCGCTTTTTTGGGCATGCCTTCCAGTTCTTCCATCATGTTCGCCAACAGATCATTGTAGATATCCATCTCTTCTTGGGAGATGTTGCCTTGCAGGTGGTTGACTCGCGTGAACAGCGCGTCTTCATATATGGAACGGTCCAAGACATTATTGTCATCAGTCAATGCAGCCTTGATGCTGCGGAAACGCGTATTCAAGAAATATATTTGAAGGCTGAAAGCCCATTTTTGTGGATTATCATAAAATTTATCCAAGATTGGGTTGTAATCGACGCTTTCGAAAAAGGCCTCCGTCCCCAATCTTCTTGAAATCATTTCAGTATAGGTCGACTTTCCAGCACCTATCATTCCTGCCATTACCAGCACGCTCAATCATATCCCTTCCTTTGGTGTTATCTGATTATTTCCGTATTTTATGTAACTTCCGATCCGCTAGTTCACGGAACAACATTTAGTATCATACCATGCCTGCAAAACGAGATGTAGTGTTTTTTTGATTAGAAAATCTATTTTTGGCGTAATAAAGCCAAGGTTTTCCTGCTTCCGAAAACACTGGTCAAAAGCATCAAAATCCACTATCCTAGAAGAAAGGAGTGTCGCCCATGAGTTTGAACCATCGCACCATCAAAATCGCTTTTGCGACCGTCATCGCCATTCTGATTGCGCAATTTTTTCAGTTGAATTATTCCGTTGCAGCCGGGGTCATCGCGATCCTCAGCGTGCTGGACACCAAAAAATCCTCCGTTCTGACGGCACTGCAGCGGATCGCATCCACAGTGTTGGCATTGACGATCGCGACGATCCTGTTCCGCCTCTTTGGCTTCCACATCGTCGTGTTCGGCGTCTACCTGTTGTTTTACGTACCGTTGGCCTACCGCTTCAATCTGCAATCCGGCATAGCGCCGTGTTCGGTGCTAGTGACGCATCTGTTGCTTGAAAAGCAGACAAGCTTTCCTTGGCTTCTGAACGAACTAGCCCTGATGATGATCGGCGCCGGCGTGGCTATTTTGTTCAATCTGTACATGCCCTCCAAAGCGAGCCAGATCATTTTGCTTCGGGAACAAGTGGAGACGCAAATGAAGGAAGTGTTGCATAGTTTCAGCGTCGCCCTTCGCGAGGGGGATGACCGCAACCAAAGCAAGTTATTGGACGAATTGGATGATCAATTGGAAAAATACAGGCAAGTCGTCTATGCCGAATTCGACAATCAGTTGCTGGACCAATCGACCTATAATATCCGCTACTTCGATATGCGCAGTGAGCAGGTCACCATCCTGAAATATATGGCTACCAACCTCGGCTTGTGCGCGCTGCCGACAAGCGAAAACAAGATTTTGGCTGGCCTGTTCTTCCTGACTGCCGCTCAGCTGCACGAACAGAACACCGGGATTTATCTGATGGAGGACATCGATTCATTGCTGCAATCATTCCGCGAAAGCGAGTTGCCGGCCACCCGTGCGGAGTTCGAAAACCGTGCCATCCTGTTCCAGTTGCTGAACGACTTCAGACGCTTCATCCAGACGAAAAAAATATTCTACGAAGAGTACGCAACGGAAATAATTACAAAAAAATGAATTTTTAGTGAGAAAACGTTTGACACTTACTAATCGTATTGTTATTATGTGTATAAATTCAAACAACCTCACGGTGAAAAGAAGAGTACGGATAACGGAAATGCACAGAGAACCTCGGCAGCTGAGAAGAGGACAGGAAAGTCATCCAGAAAATGGTCTTAGAGTGATTGGTTTGCGAACGCCATCCGGCCTCAGCAAACCACGTCCGCATACGTTACAATGCCGCAGTATAACAAGACAGAACGGTCGTCTTGCGTACTGACTGAGGGGGCATGCGCGAGCATACCCTGAACCAAGGTGGTATCACGATGAGCAATCATACGTCCTTGCACAGCAATGTGCGGGGGCGTATTTTTTTTACTGTACGTTATCGTTTGACAAAAAAATAAAAATTGAAAGAAGGAAAATAACATGACAACAGCACAAAAAACATCAACTTTACCATTCAGAGCCGACCACGTAGGGAGCTTTTTGCGCACGGAACCATTGAAGGAAGCACGCTTGAAATTTGCAGCCGGCGAAATCGACGCAGCCGCTTTGGATCAAGTGGAAACAGAAGAAATCACAAAATTGGTCAAAGACCAAAAGGAAAATGGTTTGAAAGGTTTCACTGATGGCGAATTCCGCCGCTCTTGGTGGCATATCGATTTCATCGAAAACCTGAACGGATTTGAAGGCTATGTACCGGAACACGGCTATGATTTCGGGGATGTGGAAGTCCGTAAGTACGCTTTCCGCAACGTCGGCAAAATCTCCTTCAACCCGAACCACCCTTTCTTGGCTGCTTTCAAATCATTGAACGAAATCGTCGGTGACCAAGGCGTGGCGAAATTCACGATCCCTAGCCCGAACGAAGTTTTCTATCCAGGCTACCGCAACGAAGAGATCTATCCTTCGGTTGAAGCGTACCAAGCGGACGTGCAACAAGCCTACATCGACACTGTCCAGGCTTTCTACGACCTGGGCTGCCGTTACCTGCAATTGGACGATGTGCACTGGGGCTTCCTTTGCAACTTCGCGAATGATTCGGAAGAGTACAAAGCTTCCAAACGCGTTGCTGCTGAGAACGTTCAAGCCATCATCGAAGCAAAACCTGCTGATCTTGTCTTGACGACACATGTCTGTCGCGGTAACTACAAATCCCACCACTCATTGGAAGGCGCTTATGATCCGATCGCAGAAGAGCTTTTCGGACAAACAAGCTTCGACGGTTACTTCCTGGAGTATGATACCGATCGTTCCGGCGGTTTCGAGCCACTTGCCTTCTTCAAAGGCAAAGGCCGCATCGTATTAGGCCTAGTTACTTCGAAGACAGCTGAGCTGGAAGACAAAGAAGAAATCAAAGCCCGCATCAAAGAAGCCAGCAAATATGTTCCTTTGGATCAATTGGCGTTGAGCACGCAATGCGGATTCGCCTCCACCGAAGAAGGGAACTTGCTGACGGAAGAGGAACAATGGGCTAAAGTACGCCATGTTGTGGAAATCGCCAAAGAAGTTTGGCCAGAAGACTAATCGTTATATGCGAAAACGCACAATCAGCCGATTGTGCGTTTTTTGGTGATTCAGCGGTAGCGGTCGGTCGGCAATCGGCAGTTTGAACTCCGATGAGAGCTTGTTCGCCGGAGTTAAGGCTGTTTTTCTTCCGTGTCCTTCGGTGAGGCGTTGTTCACCGGGGTTCAGGAATTCTCACTATCCTGAACTCCGATAAGAGCTCTCTTGTCGGAGTTGCGGCCCTCCTCCCGGCTGGCTGCGCATCTCATCTGCATTCGTCTTCACCGCTCTTGCCGATGATTTTCCAACATTCTGTAGTCGATCGGATTATTCCGCAGCATCTCATTGGCGATGGCGATGACATCCGGACCGGCACCCACTTTGAATACCAACTGCGGTTCAATCGGGAAGTTCACCTGGATATCCGCCTGCTTCGTCAATTGGCGATCCATCTGCCGGATCAAAATATCCAAACTTTGGATTGCGACATTGAACGGCGATTCCAGTTGCCGATCGACCGCATCATAGATCATCGACACGGACATCAATACGCTGAAGAGCGACCGATCAAAAAGAGGGATAGGCAAATTCATCATCACCCCGCCATCGACCAACTGTCTCCCGTCGATTTCCGCAGTGGAAAAGATCATCGGAAACGCACAGGACGCCGCTACGGCAACTCCCAATTCGATATCCTGCGGGTAGATGAGCCAATCTCCGGTCGGGCTCGTGAAAAAATCGGGTTTGTTGGTGAAGACAATCAATTCGCTTGTGTGTATGTCCACGGTCGTGATCGCGACAGGCAATAGGCAGTCGGAGAGCATCCGGCAGCCTATTTTTTCAAATAATTGACAGGCCATCTGCTGCAGATTCTGCAATTCAACGAAGCCGTTATTGTGTTCCCGTACATGCTGAAAGAGCAGATAAGCGGGCCTGCTGAAAACCCCGCGATCCGCAAATTCCCGTTCCTCTTCCAATAAGGTTTCCTCGATCTCGGATGCCGTGAGGCCGCAGGCCACCAAAGCAGCTATGACCGCCCCCATCGAGGTGCCTGCGACGGCATCGATTTTGACGTGATGCTTCTCGATATCATAAAGGACGGCAAGCTGCGCAAAGGACTTCAGGCCGCCTCCAGCCAGACTGAGTCCAAACAGTCCCTTGCCTTTTTCTGCTTGTTCAGGCGATTCCATATGCGTTCCCTTCCTTCGCGTTCTTTCACTGTTATTATCGCTTATTTCGGCGGAATCCACAAAAAGGAAGATTGTTGAAAGAACGCCACCTCCGGCGAACGTGTCTTTCGTAGAAGGTGGCTCATAATATTCAGGTGGCTTCTCCGGCCAGATTACCGCTCCCCGTTGTTGAAGTCCAATCCTCATCTCGTTCTCCGACGAGGCCACCGCCCGCCGGAGGACGAGACCCCTTCCCCCTTGGTATAGAGAGCCGCCCACACTTACCTCGGCACAACGCAAAAAAGCGACATTCAGCCGCTTTTCCGCATAAAACTATTCGAAGCCTAAGATAAAGATCCCTACCATAATCATTGCGATGACTGCGTATTGTTTTGCAGTCAGCTTTTCCTTCAAGAAGATCCGCGAAAGGATGACGGACACCATACTATAGGAAGAAATCAACGGGGCAACGATGACTGCATTTGCGCTGATCGCAAAAACATAGAAGAACTGCCCCAATGTTTCAAAAATAGCCGCCAAGCCGCGGTCTTTCTGATCGCGCAAAGCAAAGGTTTCCTTCTTGATCAAAACAAGATAAATCCAAGCCACAACCGCTACAATCAGCCAAGTCAATTCATAAGAAATGTTTGCCTGCATTTCGTCCATGCCTCTGTCGAAGACCCACGCATCCGCAAATGTCCCAAGGGAATCGATCAATGCATATCCTAGAGGAAACAACAAAGCGATCGCTCCGTATTTGTATTTACGGTCCACCATTTCCTTGTTCTCTTTCTTTTCTGCCTCAGCGAATCGTTGTTCGAATACCGACAGCAAGATGACGCCGATCGTGATCAAGCCTACCGCAAAAAACTGAAGGCCGGTCATGGATTGGCCCAAGAAAATGAAAGTCAGCAAGCCCGATATCGCGCCGGACGAGTTCTGTACCGGTGAAGAGATCGACAGTTCCAGAAACCGCAGACCGGCGTAGCCGACCGCCATCGATAAGATGTACAACGCTGATACAGGCAGGTACGTGATCATGTTGCTCGGATCGTAGACCACGCCGGAAGTCAGCATGACGTATACCGCATGGATCCCCATGACCGCACCGACCATGATGACGATCTTCAGATAACTGTATTTATCTTTCGGATCGCTCCCCTTTTTATAAAACAAATCCGCTGTGCCCCAAGCCAAAACGGAAACTATCGCAAATAAAAACCACATACTCCATCCATCCTTTATAAAATAATTTCTAAAACTTACTTACTAATTATACTGGAAGGATGGAGAATGCAATAAAAATAACGCAATGTTAACAATATATTAACAGAATTATCATAAGCAACCCTCAATATTGTCGCTTACGATAGATAACTGACGCGTGTTTCTGCACCTGCAAAACGGAACCGGCAAAAGAACTTCAATCCCTATGCTGCCGTTTCGAGAGTCAGTCGCGCACTCTTTTGCCCAAGTAGACGAGGTCGCGCTCGATGCCGTCGAGTTCAGCCACCCTCGGTAAATATCCCCATTGTTCGAAGCCGAATTTTTTCATCAGCCCGATGCTCGGTGCATTGTGGCCGAAGATGAGGCAGACCAGATTTGTGATGTCCAACTCGTCGCAGGCAGCCAATACTGTTTCCATGATCTGTGTGCCCATTTTTTTGCCGCGGTAGTCCTCGTGGATATAGATGCTCAATTCTGCCGTCTTGTCGTAGGCGGCGCGCTCGTGGAAAGCCTGAAAGCTCACCCAAGCGCAGATTTTCCCATCCTCTTCAAAAACCCAGATCGGTCTGTAGCTTGGCGAATGGTCCAGGAACCAGCCCATTTTTTGTTTGACGGTCACCGGTTCCAGATCGGCCGTCACCATCCGGCTGGGGATCGTCTGATTGTAGATGGCGACGATGTCTTCCACATCGTCCAAAGTTGCGTTTCTATGTGTAAGGGTCATTGTTTATTCCTCCAAAAATCTAAAATTCTCAGCCCGACCTCTCGAAGGACTATACGCTATTTTACCAGTTTGTCCCGACGATGTGCCATCTATTTTCAGAGAGGTGGAAAAATAGTGTTTGCCTGCCCCCAATTTCTGCAGGATTGCCGCAGTTTTTCGTAATCTTCCCAATGAAAATCGGTTATACTGGATACAAGAATGGGGTGGATTAAATCATGAATGAAGAAATATATATCGCAGAAGATGAAGATGGCATCCGTTTGACGGTGAAGACGTTTCTGGAGAGCGAGGGCTACGTGGTCTCCGACTTTCCCGATGGCGATCTGCTCTACGATGCTTTCCTGAACAAACAGCCGGACCTGGTCATCCTGGATGTAATGATGCCAGGATCGAGTGGCTTCGAGATCACCAAAAAAATCCGCGACGTCAGTTCGGTCCCAATCATCATCCTGACCGCAAAAGACAGCGACATGGATTATGCGACGGGCATCAACCTTGGCAGCGATGATTATTTCACGAAACCGTTCAGTGCCATCGCCCTGAACATGCGCGTGAAAGCGATGCTGCGCCGCATCAAGATGGATCAGGAACGCATGCCTTCCCGTCAGGAAGAAGCGACGCTCCGGATCGGCGATATCGAAATCGATCTGGCCGCCATGTCCGTCAAACAAAATGGGGTACTTCCCTCAACCTGACACCGAATGAATACAATGTGTTCGTCTATCTGATAGAAAACAAAAACCGTGCCGTTTCCAGGGACGAGCTTTTGGATTCGATCTGGGGCTACGGCAAGGACATCGAAACGCGAGCCTGCGACGATACGGTCAGGCGCCTGCGCAAGAAACTAGCCGGTTCCACAGTCGAGATCGAGACCGTTTGGGGATTCGGCTTCACCGTGAAGGAGTCGTCTGTAGGATGAAGATGAAGACATCGAAAAAAAGTTTGAAGATCCGTCTTCTGACGACCGTCACCTTGTTGTTGGCGGCCATCTTTACCTTGATTTATCTGGTGTTCAATTTTTTCTTTACCCAGTACATCGAAACAGCAGCGGCCTCGCTGCTTGTCGAAGCGAGACAAAATTACATCGAGCGCCCCTTCGATGAGGACAAAAAATTGGAACCGGAACCTGCTGCATCGGATGCAGCAGTTGTGGATGAACCACGGGAAAAAAATCCTGAGCCGCATACAGCCTTCGCATCCAGCGTCCAAAAGACGATCATTTCCGAAGATTTCGAAATACTGTTCCCGCAGATCCAGGACACAGGATTCAGTGATGACGATTCGTTGACGAATTTCGTTTCCGGACTGGAAAGTTCCGATATCACGCTGGCATTGACGGCTGATGGGAAATTGGAGTTGGAGGATAATCTCTACTACTATTCCATCGCCCCGAACGCCGAAAAGGAAGGGACCTATGCGGTATTCTTCCTGAATATGTCCGATCTGTTCGTCTTCGAGCAGAACCTGAATCAGATCCTTTTGATCATCATGCTGATTGGACTGGTGACCATAGCCACCATCACCTATCTGCTCGTTTCACGAATCACGAAACCGTTGCAGACGCTGGCCTTATTCGCTAAAGAAATCGGTGAAGGGAACTATCAGACGATTGATGAGGAATTCGTTGATCTGGAGCTTCATGAACTGAAGACGACCATGAACGACACCACCAAAAAACTCAAGCTGTACGACGCAGATCAGCGCACATTCTTCCAGAATGCTTCCCATGAATTGCGGACACCGTTGCAGATCATCAAGACAAACGCGGAAGGAATCGAAATCGGCATCATCGATGACAAAAAAGGCGCAATCGCGATCAAAAACGAGACCGACAAACTCGGCACGCTTGTTGAGGATATCCTTTACCTGTCGCGTCTGGAAACCCGTTCATCGGATCGGTTAACCGCCACCAACGATATCCGTGAAACATTGGCCTATACCGCCGAACGCTACGCCAGTGTCAGTGATCAAAAAAATCTGCAAGTGCTGTTCGACTTCCAGAAGGATCCTGTCCTGTTCCATTATGATGAACGGGATTTTGAACGGGCCTTCCAGAATCTCATCTCCAACGCCTTGCGTTACGCAAAAGGCATCATCCGTCTGGGCTGCAAGGAGATAGACAACCGGATCATGATCACAATCTACAATGATGGCGAACCGATTTCCAAGACAGACTTGCCGCATATTTTCGACCGCTTCTACAAAGGCAACAAAGGCATACACGGCATCGGTCTCTCCATCGTCCAATCGATCGTGCAGACCTACGGCGGACGCATAGAAGTCATGTCTTCCGCAAAAGGGACAACTTTCACGATCATCCTGCCGCAACAAAATGCATCCAATTAAATAAAACAAGGACCGAAACGCTGCCCGCCCCCATAGGCCAGCGTTTCGGTCCTTTTTTGCCGTTGGATTTGGCATTCATTCAACTTTACGCATCTTTCCGCTCATTTTGCCCCATTTTTGCAACAACTCTCTGCCTTGTTTACGGAGAATTGTTTCCCGGATCGGCATAGAATAAGGACATCAAGAGAAACAAGAAACGAGGTCGAGCGTTATGAGCGAAATATGCTACCGAAACGAATTCAAACACGAAATTTCCCAAAAAAACAAAGTCATCCTCACAAGTCGGCTGAGAAAGGTCCTGAAACATGACGAGAATTCAGTAGGCAACAGCTACAGCATCAGGAGTCTCTATTTTGACACGATTTATGACGATGCTTATTGGGACAAAGAGGATGGCCGCAACTACCGCGAAAAATTCCGGATCCGTTATTACAACAATGACGCTTCCTTTATCCGCCTGGAAAAAAAAGTCAAGGATGGCGCAGTCGGATACAAACAGAGCGCCTGCATCACGAAAGAAATGGCCGACCAGCTTATCCAAAAAAAATATGATTGCCTTGCTGATGCTAGACATCCTTTGCTGCAGGAATTCTACGCCAAGTGCAAAAGCCAATGCATGGAACCGAAAGTGATCATCACTTATGAACGGGAAGCCTTCGCCTATGGACCCGGGAACACGCGCATCACATTGGATTTTGATATGCACGCCAGCACACAAGTATCCTCTTTCTTCCACGATGGCCGCATCGGAATAAGGGAACCTGGAATCGACTGCGTACTGGAAGTAAAATTCGACAATTACCTGCCGGGTTGGATCCAGAGTCTGGTGCAGACAGAAGAAACAAACAGCACCTCGCATTCAAAATACGTAATTGGAAGACATTTAAACCAAATATAAATTATTATCCAGGAGGAATATTCACATGACAACATTTACAGATATCATTAAAAACAGCTTTTTGGAGGAGACAGCCGACTTTTCCATCGCG
>CAWFEB010000008.1:0-16826 GCA_963814755.1 uncultured Carnobacteriaceae bacterium | reverse complement strand
GAAGGGCCTAAAAAATGGGACACCATCTTCGACGAGACAACCCTCGCCGGAGGACAGCCCGGCAGACTGTTCCTCCGTAAGCCTAGACATACTAAAATAATCTCTAATACAATTATTTGTTGCATCCTCATCTGCATCCGCATACAATGGGTGTGCAACTTTAGACAGTTTTTGTTCAATAACCGCCATATTTTTCGAATTGAATGCTTGTTATTATTAACTCATCAAATGAAAGCGATTCATAATTCTGAGAAGGTGGTAAAGCAATGGTGATTACAGAACAATTATTTGTGACGAAGGAATTGGTGGAGTCGAAAATCGACTTGCTGATCGAAAATCTGACGACAATCAAAGATGACAACGGAGAGTTCCTGTTGGACTTCGACGGACTGAAAGTCGACGACAAGAGCTGGACAGTCTGGAACTGGCCGCAAGGTGTCGGATTGTACGGCATCTATAAAAATTACCGAAACACAAAAAATCCGCGCTCGTTGGCGGTTGTTGAAGAGTGGTTCGAAGCACGGATGGCTGAGGGAGCTCCGCCGAAGAACGTGAACACGATGGCGCCGCTGCTGACGATGGCTTACCTCTACGAAGACACGAAAGACTCGCGCTACTTGCCTTACCTGGAACAATGGGCCGAATGGGTCATGAAGGATATGCCGCGGACGGATGAAAACGGCCTGCAGCACGAAACATACGGACCATCGAACACGAACCAATTGTGGGATGACACGTTGATGATGACGGTATTGCCGCTGGCTAAAATCGGCGTCTTGCTGGACCGTCCCGAATACTTGGAAGAAGCACGTTACCAGTTCCTGCTGCACATCAAATTCCTGATGGACAAGAAAACAGGCCTTTGGTACCACGGCTGGACTTTCGAAGGCAAACCACAACTACGCCGGAGCGTTCTGGGCCCGCGGTAACTGCTGGTTGACGATCGCGATTCCGGAAATCATCGAGATTTTGGATTTGCGTGAAGGAGATGGATTCCGTGCATTCCTTATCCAAACACTCGAAGCGCAGGCAAAAGCGATTACGGAATATCAAAATGAATGCGGTTTATGGCACACATTACTGGATGACCCGACATCGTATGTTGAATCATCCGCGACAGCCGGGTTTGCTTACGGTTTGCTGAAAGCGGTTCATAAGCGCTACTTGCCGCAGGAATACAAGGAAGTCGCCTACAAAGCAATCAACGGTCTGCTGGAACAGATCGACGAAAATGGCGAAGTGCAGAATGTGTCGGTCGGAACCGGCATGGGCGATTGCCTGGAATTCTACAAGAACATCGATAAAACGGCGATGCCGTACGGACAATCATTGACAGTATTGTGCTTGACGGAACTTCTCGTTTCATACTGCTGATCATACAAACAAGGGAGAAAGATCATGAAGAAGAAACATTTATTATCAGTTGTTTTGATGTCCGTACTGGGCACCGGCGTTCTCGCCGGCTGCGGAAACTCCGATGCGTCGGCCGACGATGCCATCGTCCTGCGTTATGCCTACGCCAGCAATAGCCAACCGGTTATTGACTCGATGAAGGAATTCGGTCGTCTGATCGAAGAGAAGACCGACGGGGAAGTGGTTGTTGAGTATTTCCCGGATGGGCAGCTCGGCAGCGAAACCGAACTGATTGAATTGACACAAACTGGCGGAATCGACTTCACGAAAGTCAGCGGTTCCGCATTGGAAAGTTTCTCGAAAGATTACTCGATTTTCGGAGTGCCTTACATCTTCGACAGCGAGGAGCATTTCTACTCGGTCATGGAAGATCCTGAAATCATGGACGACATCTACAACTCGACTGCAGAACTTGGCTTTGTCGGGCTGACTTATTATGACTCCGGTCAACGGAGCTTCTACATGACGGATGGTCCGATCAATACGCCTGAAGATCTGAAAGGCAAAAAGATCCGTGTCATGCAGAGTGAGACAGCGATCAAGATGGTCGAACTGCTCGGCGGTTCCGCTGTTCCGATGAGAAGCAGCGAGGTCTACACCTCACTCCAGTCCAACCTGATCGACGGAGCGGAAAACAACGAGTTCGTATTGTATACAGCCGGCCATGGTGGGGTTGCGAAGTACTATTCCTATGATGCCCATACGCGTGTTCCCGATGTCGTGATCATGAACGACGCCGTGAAAGAACGCTTGAACGACGAACAGTACGAAGCGGTCCTGGAAGCGGCAGAAGAATCTACAGAGTACGAGAAGAGCGTGTTCAAGGAAGCGGTAGAAAAAGAAAAAGAGACTGCAGTGGCAGAATACGGCATCGTGTTCAACGAAGTGGACATCGCGCCGTTCCAGGCAGCCGTAGAACCGTTGCATGATCAATTCAAAAATAACGCAACCTACAGCGAATTGTACGACATGATCCGCGCGCACGCTGATGCAGAGTAAGGGGAGAGTATGATGGAAAAAATAAGAACGTTTTTAGATAAGACGTTGGAGATCCTTTGTTCGGCGGTGTTCGTCGTGATGATCCTGACGACGTTGTACCAAATCTTCATGAGAACAGTCTTGAACAATCCGAACACAGTGACGGAAGAATTTGTCCGCTTCAGCCTGGTTTGGTTGTCGATGTTGGCGATGGCTTACGTCGTCGGCAAACGCAGCCACTTGGCGGTGACGTTGTTGAGCGATAACTTGAGCGGCCCGAATAAGCGCTTGTTGGAAATCGTTATCCAATCATTGTTTTTGGTTTTTGCGGCTCTGATCATGGTCTACGGCGGTTGGAAAGCTGTATCCGTGACCACAGGCCAAATTTCTCCTTCGTTGTCTTTATCGATGGGCTATGTCTATCTGTCCGTTCCGGTCTCCGGATTCATCATGTTCGTCTATAGTTTGCTGAACCTGATCCAAGGAAAAGTCGCGATCGAAAATGTTGATGAAAGCGGGGAAATTTAAGATGGCTTTACAGGCAGGTTTGATATTATTCTTTGTTTTTGTAGTATTGCTGATAGTGGGGATGCCGATCGCGATCAGTATCGCGGTCTCCTCGATCGCCACGTTGCTGTTGGTTGTCCCGTTTGAAATTGCTGTTTTCACTTCCGCGCAAAAAATGGTTTCCAGTCTGAACAGTTTCTCGCTCGTCGCCATTCCGTTTTTCGTGCTCTCGGGGATCATCATGAATAATGGTGGAATCGCCGAGAAGCTGGTCAACTTCGCGATGCTGTTCGTTGGACGCATCCCTGGAGGCTTGGCCCATACGAACGTTTTGGGAAATGCCTTGTTCGGATCCATGTCCAGTTCCGCGATCGCAGCTTCGACTGCCATCGGTGGGGTATTGATTCCGCAACAGATCAAAGCAGGTTATGACCGTAAATTCGCTACAGCGGTGAACATCGCGTCCGCTCCTACCGGGATGGTCATCCCGCCGAGTACCGCATTCATCATGTTCTCGTTGGTCGCAGGCGGCGCATCCATCTCCTCTCTATTCTTGGGAGGGTATCTGGTAGGGGCTCTGTGGAGTCTGGCGATCATGCTGGTTGCTTACGTGCACGCCAAAAAAAATAAGTACCAAACAATGAAAGCTTCCGAAATGGGATCAGCTGTCAAAATCATCAAAGAGGCGATCCCAAGCGTCATGCTGATCGTCATCATCATCGGCGGGATCCTGACCGGTATCTTCACGGCGATCGAAGCTTCCGCAATCGCAGTTGCCTACTCGTTGTTGATCGCGATGTTCTTCTATAAGACAGTTACCGTTAAAGACATTTATCCGATGCTGAAAGAAGCAGTGCTGACGACAGGTACGATCACCTTCCTGTTGGCGACATCATCCATGATGTCCTTCGCGATGGCCTTCACCGGCATCCCGCAAGCAATCAGTGCAGCAATCTTGGGCTTGACGACGAATAAATTCCTGATCTTGTTGTTGGTCAACGTCGTGTTATTGATCGTAGGTATGTTCATGGACGTTGGTCCTGCCATCCTTATCTTCACGCCGATCTTCTTGCCGGTCATCACCAGCGTTGGCGTCGATCCTGTCCACTTCGGGTTGTTCGCGATCATGAACTTGTGTGTCGGCTCAATCACACCGCCAGTCGGAACCGGCTTGTACGTTGGTGCCAGCGTCGGCGGAGTCAAAGCCGAGCAGATGCTCAAGCCGCTCGTGCCGTTCTACTTGGCAATCCTGGCCGTGCTGTTCCTCATCACGTACTTCCCTGGATTGGTCATGTGGCTGCCGAATATGGCGGGGTAAGAACATATGCTGAATATTACAATCCGCGGTCATGACCTATCCGGTGTCGCATCGGTGAAGGATTTGGCCGAGCAAACGAAAATGCAAGGTGTCCACAATCTGCAAATGGCGCTGGGCATGTCCTTTCCGGACATGCCTTCCGGCGCCGCTAATCTGAACCCCGGCATGGGAGCTGCAATCCGACGCGAGTTGGCGAAAGAAGATGTGCAAGTCGGCATTCTGAGCTGCTACATCAACATGATCCATCCTGACTTGGAGATCCGCGAACAGTTGCTGCAGAAATTCGAAAGCTATCTGCGCCATGCCCGCTACTTCGGGGCGGCGATGGTCGCTTCCGAGACCGGCTGTGTGCTACCGGAAATCCAATATACAGAAGATAATTTCAGCGATGAAGCTTTCGCCGACATGGTCGGCGTCATCCGCCGTTTGGTCAAGGCCGGCGAAGAAGCCGGCATGCTGGTGGGCATCGAGCCCGGCCTGAATCATCCGCTCTACAGTCTCGAGCGGGTGGAGCAGTTGCTGGCGGCGGTGCAGTCGGATTACCTGGGGATCATCCTTGATCCATCGAATCTTATTACGAGCGAAGATTACCAGGGCCAGGTCGCTTTGGTCGAACGGGCTTTTGAACGTTTCGGCGACAAAATTGTGGCGGTCCATCTGAAGGACTTCAAAGTCGAAGACGACCAAATCATCCCGGTCAACCTCGGGGAAGGCCTGATCGATTATGCGGCGATTGCCGGAATCATTGCCAAGCACAAGCCACTTTCCTACGTCGTCCTCGAAGAAACGAAGGATGACCATATCGGGAAGGCGCTGCAGCTGTTGGTAGCAAGCGAAGCCAAACCATAATTTCATTTATAATATAGAAGAAACACGCAAGAATAGGTGAGGGGAATATCCATGAGTACAGATAAGCAACTAAAAAAGTCCTCAAACGTGAATACGATGGCTTCGGATCAGTACGAGGTCTATCACGTGAAGGATGTCATCAGCCAAGAGAAGACGCTCTACCACTACCATGACTATTATGAGGTGCATGCGACGTTGGAAGGCGAAGCCACGTTCTATTTGGATGGCAAACAGTTCGATATCGAAGCGGGGACGATTCTCCTCATCCATTACAATGATCTGCACCGGATCGTCAAACAGAACACGGACTACTGCGAACGCGTCTACATCTTTTTGACGCCGGAATTTCTGCAGGGCAGTTCCACGAAATGGACGAATCTGGAGGAGTGTTTCAGCGGTGGCGGCGAACGCCGCAGCAAGGTCCTGAAGATCGATGCCGATCTGTTGCGGCAAAAGCTTTCCTTCATCGACCATCAGCCGGATGCTTCGATCTACGGTTCGGACATCAAGTACGAGCAGAACTTGATCGAGTATCTGTTGTTTTTGAATCAGCTGGTGCAGTCGGAGGAGAACGAAGAAGAGCCGAAAGTGATCGTGCAGAATGAGCGGATCGAGCAGATGATCGACTACATTTCCGCGAACTTGAGCAATCCGTTGACGCTGGAGGAGATGGAAAAGAACTTCTTCGTCAGCAAATACTACATCACGCGCGAGTTCAAGAAACATACGGGCTTCACGTTCCATCAGTTCGTGATGAAGAAGAAGCTGCTTTACGCGAAACAGTTGCTGAAGACCTATCAGAGTTCGAACCTCGTCTACAACCAATGCGGCTTCGCTTCATATCCGCATTTCCTGAAGGCTTTCAAAAAGGAATTCAGCATGACGCCGAAAGAGTTTTTGGCCAAAAACAAAGAGAACCAGAAGATCCACTATGAGCATTTCGAAGCCTGAGACTAGGCTAGGTTGAGATGCCGAAAGGAGGATGAACATGATCAAAAAAGCTTTCGCAATGAAAATCTATCCCGATCAGCACGAGGAGTACCGGAAGCGCCATGACGAACTTTGGCCGGAAATGCGCGCAATGCTGAAAGAACACGGCGCCCACCAGTATTCGATCTTCCTAAATCCGGAGACGAGCGAATTGTTCGGCTATCTCGAGATCGAAGACGAAGAACGCTGGAGCGGGACAGCCGCTACTGCCATCAACCAAAAATGGTGGCACTACATGGCCGACATCATGGAGACCAATCCGGATGACTCACCGGTGTCGAAAGAACTAGTGCAAGTATTCGAACTATAAAAAAATAAAAACAGAAAGTGGGAGACGGATGAAACGCGTATCTATTTTGAATCGTTTGGAAAAAACGGGGGTCGTGGCAGTCGTCCGCGGCGCCACGAAAGAAGAGGCTCTGAAGTCCAGCCATGCGATCGTCGCGGGCGGTCTGAACGGCATCGAATTGACATTCACTGTCCCGAATGCGGATGAAGTCATCCGCGAATTGGCGGCTATCTATAAAGACCAGCCTGAAGTCGTGGTCGGAGCGGGGACGGTATTGGATGCCATCACTGCCCGTCTGGCGATCTTGGCAGGCGCCGAGTTCATCGTCAGCCCGAATTTCGACAAAGAGACGGCAGAGTTATGCAATTTGTACCAAATCCCGTATCTGCCGGGCTGTATGACGATCACGGAAATGAAGGAAGCGCTGAAAAGCGGCGCCGACATCATCAAACTGTTCCCGGGCAGCGCCTACGGTCCGAGCATCGTGTCGAGCTTCAAAGCGCCGATGCCGCACCTGAACTTGATGCCGACAGGCGGCGTCAGCCTGGCTAACATGGAAGAATGGTTCGATGCCGGCGTCATCGCAGTCGGTGTCGGCGGAAACTTGCTGGCACCAGCCGCGACCGGTGACTTTGATAAAGTGACCGAAGTGGCCAGGCAGTACGCGGATAAGTTTGCGGAGATCAAAGGGAAGTAAAAAAGATTCAGAGTGAAGCACAAGCTTCTATAAAACAAGCAATACGAAATACAAAACAAAGGGGATCATCACATGCAAAATATGGAAACACGTTATACACACAGTCCGGAGGATATCCGTCATTATTCGACAGAACAACTGCGTAAGGAATTTCTGGTCGAGAAAGTGTTCGTTCCGGGCGCAATCAGCCTGACGTACACACACAATGACCGCATGATCTTCGGCGGCGTCACTCCAACCGATAAAGCATTGGAGATCGTCCTGGACAAAGAATTGGGCGTCGATTACTTCCTGGAGCGCCGCGAGATGGGTGTCATCAACATCGGCGGACCGGGCTTCATCGAGATCGACGGCAAAAAAGAAGAAATGAAAAAACAAGACGGTTACTACATCGGCAAAGAGACGCGCCAAGTTGTCTTCACTTCAGAGGATGCAGCCAATCCGGCCAAATTCTACATCAGCTCCGTGCCGGCGCACCACAAACATCCGAACGTGAAAATCAGCATCGACAACATCAAACCGATGGAAACCGGCGAGCCCTTGACGCTGAACCAACGCAAAATCTACCAATACATCCATCCGAACGTTTGCGAAAGCTGCCAACTGCAGATGGGCTACACGATTTTGGAGCCGGGCAGCGCTTGGAACACGATGCCGACACACACGCACGAACGCCGCATGGAAGCCTACGTCTATTTCGATATGGAAAAAGACACGCGCATTTTCCACATGATGGGCAAACCGGATGAAACAAAACACTTGGTCATGGGCAATGAACAGGCTGCGATTTCCCCAAGCTGGTCCATCCACTCCGGCGTAGGGACCAGCAACTACTCGTTCATCTGGGCAATGTGCGGCGAAAACATCACTTACACTGACATGGATATGGTTCCTATGGACCAATTAAAATAAACGAAAAAAGAAAGAGGGATATGTATGGACTTTAATATGGATATGTTCCGTTTGGACGGAAAAGTGGCACTTGTAACAGGTGCAGTATACGGAATCGGTTTCGAGATCGCGAAGTCTTTGGCTACAGCCGGTGCGACGATCGTTTTCAATAATTTAGATCAAAAATCAGTGGACGAGGGGATCGCCAATTATAAAGCGGTTGGCATCGAAGCGCGCGGCTATGTCTGCGACGTGACAGACGAGCCAGGCGTGCAAGCAATGATCAAACAAATCAAAGAGGACGTCGGCTCTGTGGATATCCTGGTCAATAATGCCGGCATCATCAAACGCACACCGATGATCGAAATGGCCGTGGCGGACTTCCGCCAAGTCATCGACATCGACCTGACTGCACCATTCATCATGGCCAAAGCTGTGCTTCCGGACATGATTGAAAAAAGAAGCGGCAAAATCATCAACATCTGTTCGATGATGAGTGAGCTTGGCCGCGAAACCGTCAGCGCCTACGCAGCCGCTAAAGGCGGATTGAAGATGTTGACAAGAAATATCGCATCCGAATACGGCCAATACAACATCCAATGCAACGGCATCGGACCTGGCTACATCGCAACGCCGCAAACAGCACCGTTGCGTGAACTGCAGGAGAACGGCGAACGCCACCCATTCGACCAATTCATCGTCGGCCGCACACCAGCCGAACGCTGGGGCGAACCGATTGATTTAGCCGGCCCATCAATATTCCTATCGTCGAGTGCTTCGGACTTTGTGAACGGACACGTTCTGTTTGTCGACGGGGGCATCTTGGCTTACATCGGGAAACAACCTTAAGAGAACATATGTGGGCACCCCGGCCTGGTGGCAGGGGTGCTTTTTGGGGTTTGGTAACTGGGACTGAAGAAGTTGCTGTTGCGGCGGTAGTAGCTCCGGTGAACGATCTGTCTGGCAGGAGGAGAGATGATACGTGAGGCCTCAACTCCGACGAAGACTACCTCGCCGGAGAAGGGCCGAGAAATGGGGTCTGTCCTCCGGCGAGGGCTGCCTCGCCGGAGAAGAGCAAGTAAAACGGGACGCTTCTCTGGGAACTTAGTGCAGATGAATCCGAATTTTCTGGTGAGACTTGCCTCACAAAGAAAAATAATGTTACCGGAATCACTACACCGGCGAACGCCGGTTCAACGGTAACTTTCCGCGCGTTCTAGGTTGGATTGCTGGTGATGGGTGACACTTTGTTGAAAAACAGTATTTCCTTCCTGCCTTAGACGACAACCCAACGATAGGCTATAATAGTATTAGATGAATAGCTTATTTTTAAGTAAAGGAGCTTAGCCGTGTTAGATAACAAATTGGGAATCACGAATCAAGTTGAATTAGCGAAAGTTGAAGAACGAATCAGTAAAGCCAACGCTAAACGTTTATATGATTCTGGCGATATCAATGATCTGGAAATCGGCTCCTACAAAGGCTTAGCAGATATTCATAAATATTTGTTTGATGGCATTAATGATTTTGCGGGAAAGACCCGTGCCGTGAATATTTCGAAGAGGAACTTCAGATTTGCACCCGTCATGTACTTGGAAGTTTCTTTGAATCACATTGACAGTATGCCACAATCCACTAGCGAGGAAATTGTAGCGAAATATGTTGAAATGAATATTGCGCATCCTTTTCGTGAAGGAAATGGACGCAGTACACGCATCTGGTTGGATTTAATTCTAAAGAAAGAACTGGGGAGAGTTGTAGATTGGAACCTGATCGACAAAGATAATTATCTGTCTGCCATGGAACGAAGCCCCGTCAACGATCTGGAAATCAGATACTTGATCAGCAATGCCTTGACTACGTCAATTGATGATCGGGAAGTGTATATGAAAGGTATTGATGTCAGTTACTATTACGAGGGATATACGGAATATACTACTGATGATTTATAGAGGCGAAGCGAATAAAATGTTTTTCAAAACGGAGTACGAGTCCTCAACTCCGATGAAGGCCTCCTCGCCGGAGATGGACGGTAAAACGGGATCTGATCTCCGGCGAGGGTCGTTTTACCGGAGGAGACTTCGTCAGACAGTGCTGTTCTCCGGCAAGAACCGCCTCACCGGAGAAAAATGAGGAAACCCGAAAATCCGAATACAAAAAAACAAGCAGAAACGTTGAAAAGCTAACGTTTCTGCTTGTTTTTTGTGATTCAATCCGTATTTTCCTGGTAATACGCGATGAAATTTTTCTGCAAAGCGGTAGGAATTCTATCCGGTAAAGTCAGGTTTAAGTGGGGAGTTTAGCCAATACCAGCAGCCTCGTTATATCAAAAATGGACACTGATCGTTTACTCTTGACTTGGAGTCAACTCCAAGTTCTATACTTGCATTAATCAAAAAGATTCGACGACTATAGAAACAAGAGAAGAGGACATGAACATGGATGAACAACAAATTATTGAACTGTACCGCGCGGTAAATCAAGCGATGGTTGCCAAAGACATAGACAAGCTGGATCGTATTCTTGCAGACGATATGCATCTGATCCATATGACCGGCTACGATCAGACAAAAGATGAATGGTTTGCACAAATCAGAAGCGAACAGATGCGCTATTATTCAACCAAAGAAGAGAATATCAAGGACATCAAGATCGAGGGTAATAAAGCCAGCTTCATCGGGCAAAGCAGAGTGGATGCGCGTATCTATGGCTCACGGCATACTTGGAGACTTCAAGATCAAAAATTATTTCGAAAAGCGGAACGGGAAATGGATTATTGTTCGGCAAGAGGCGAGCACGTATTAGCGTTTATTGCACTTTGTACACTATTAATGTTTATCCACCTGCGATTCGATAAAGTTTGCGATTGACTTGGAGTGAACTTCAGGGTCTACACTTAGGATATCGAATAGAAGAAAAGGGGTTTTTGACATGAAAATATTGATTTTAGGAGCCGCAGGACAAATATCGAAAATGTTAACCAACAGATTATTGCAGGAAACTGAGGCAGAATTGGTTCTGTATGCCCGAAATGCGAACAGACGAATCGCCAACAGTGAGCCAAGCCGAATCACAATCATCGATGGGGATTTCAATGATTCCGCTAAGTTGCTGGAAGCTATGGAGGGGGTCGCGATAGTTTATCTGAATGACATGAATTCTCCGGAAGCTACCCAAACGATTGTGGATGCCTCCAAAAAATCCGGCGTTGCCAAAATAATCGGTGCCACGATTCTTGGGATTTATGACGAAGTGATCGGCGAGTTCGGTGAATGGAATGCCAGCATGGTCGGCCGTACCGGAACAAACCGACACAAAGATTCGGCTAAGATCCTTGAAGATTCAGGGATTGATTACACTTTGCTGCGCTTGACTTGGCTTTACAACCAGGAAGGCAACGAAAATATTGGTCAGCCAAAGAGGCGAAGCTTTCATCGGTGCGCAAGTGTCCCGCCAAGCAGTTGCTCGTCTTATCATGGACATCATTGGAAATCCGGCTATCTATTCAAACAAAAGCCTGGGCGTCAGCGAACCCAACACAGATTTTCCGAAACCATCCTTTTACTAAAAATTGTTTTTGATTTTTTAGGTGTTCAAATTCTCTAAGAGTGAAGGAACTTTGCGCTAATCATGGTATTATGGAAATATTAAGTAACGCAGGAGGCGATAAAGTGGTAAAAACAAATCCAGTATTGATTGTATTATTCGGCGCGACAGGTGATTTAGCCCAAAGAAAGTTATATCCTTCATTTTTCCGATTGTTCCGAAGCGGTGCGTTGGCAGAACGTTTCGCAGTGATCGGCACGGCCAGAAGAGAGTGGAGCGACGCGCATTTTCGGGATGTCGTTTCGGATTCGATTCAATCATTCCAGCCGACAGACGCTGAAAAAGCTGCTTTTTTAAGCCACTTTTATTACCGTGCGCATGATGTTTCCGATGTGGAGCATTACGTTCACCTCAAAGAGCTGGCTGAAAAATTGGATGACGAAGTATGATTTGGATCAGAACCGGATGTACTATCTGGCGATGGCTCCGCAATTTTTCGGACCGATCGTTACTCATCTGAAAGGTCAGCAGATTGTGACGGACAAAGGCTTCAACCGTGTCGTCATCGAAAAGCCGTTCGGGATGGATTATGCATCAGCTGAAAAATTGAATGATCAAATCACCCAAGTGTTCCCGGAAAATGATATTTTCAGGATTGACCACTATTTGGGCAAAGAGATGATCCAAAATATTTTGGCCGTCCGTTTGACGAATCCGTTCCTGGAATCCTCGTGGAATCGTGATTACATCGAAAATATTCAGATCACGTTTGCCGAGGAATTGGGCGTGGAAGAGCGCGGCGGCTACTATGATCATAGCGGCGCTTTGAAAGATATGGTCCAAAACCATATTCTGCAAGTGTTGTCCTTGCTAGCAATGGAACCTTTAGCTTCCGTATCCGATGCAAATATCCAGACAGCCAAGATCAAAGCACTGAATGATGTGCGTGTCTATTCGCCGGAAGAAGTCCGCGAAAATTTTGTCAGAGCGCAGTATGCGGCAGGTCGTTTGGGTGATGAGGGATTTGTTGCCTATCAAGAAGAACCGAATGTCGCAAGCGATTCGAAGACCGAAACCTTTGTAGCCGGCAAATTCATGGTGGATAATCCGCGTTGGAACGGGGTGCCTTTCTACATCCGTACAGGGAAACGCCTGACGGAAAAAGGGACGCGCGTCAATATCGTTTTCAAAAAAGTTCCCGTCAATCCGTTTGATGCCGAGAAAGATGTCCCGGCAAACGATCTGACCATATATATTCAGCCAACAGAAGGCTTTGCTTTGACCATGAACCGGAAAGAAATCGGACAGGGATTCAATACGCAGCCGATCAAATTGGAGTACCGCCATGACAGCGAAATGATGGAAAATACGCCAGAAGCGTATGAACGCCTGACCTATGATGTGATTTTGGGCGATGCGACCAACTTTGCTCGTTGGGAAGAAGTCGCGCAATCCTGGAGAATCATTGATGCAATCCGGGAAACATGGGACAGCGAAAATGATGAGATTCCGAAGTATGCGGCAAGAACAATGGGACCAAAAGAAGCGTTTGATCTGTTGAAAAAAGAGAACCATGAGTGGGTCTGGAGACCGGATGAATGGTATCGCGAGCGCGGATTGCTGAAGGGATAGATTCGGTATCGATTTGTTTGTGGGGTGGGCTCTCCTCCGGTGAAGAGCTGCTTGCCGGAGGAGAGCGGAGATACCGGTGCCTGTCCTCCGGTGTGGACCGGTTAACCGGAGAACAGCATAACGAACGGAATCCCATCTCCGACCAAAGCCGCTTCACCGGAGAACAGCGAAGTAAAAGAGTTTCACCAAATATCAGAGGAGTGCTCACCAACCAGTTGAGCACTCCTTTTTGTGGTTTTCGGTAAGCTGATTTTCTTTACTGATCAAACAAGAAGTGGTATTGTGTATTGAGAACGTTCATTCTAGAAATGGAAGCAGATTTTGAAAGGAGGAAATAATTTGGCTAGAAGCAAAGAATTTAATGAGGAAGAAGCTTTGGATAAAGCAATGGAAATCTTTTGGAAACAAGGATATGAAAAAACTTCGATCCAGGATTTGGTAGATCAGATGGGAATCCATCGCAGAAGTTTATACGATACGTTTGGGGATAAGCATTCTCTTTTTGTACAAACTTTGGAACGCTATGAATCGCTTGTCGCTGCTCAAATCAGGAAACAGATAACAGAAGAGATGACCACTGTCGAATCCATCAGAAAAATATTTGAACTGGCCGTCTACTCTGATAATACCAATCCGAAGGGATGTTTAATGGTCAACACGGCAGTAGAGTTGTCCTTGCTTGATAATGAAGTTTCTCAAAGAATAAAGTCCGCTTTCAAGCAGACTGAAAATTTGATAGCGGATCTATTGATTAGAGGACAAGCAAGAGGGGAAGTTGCCCGTTCGTTTGATATCAGCGAACTCTCACGTTATATCCATAATGCACTTATTGGCGTCAGAGTATTAGTGAAAATAACAGAAGATCCAAAAGACTTCGATTCGACGATTGATATGACGCTATCGATATTGAAAAATGATCAATGATGATGGTGATTACAAATTTTCTAGAATCGTATAAATTTGTAATCACCGATCATCCATTTTTTTTGGCCCTTTTGGGAATGATCGTTCTCGAATGGCGTCATCACCAGTACGTAAAGCAAAGGAGAAGTTAATATGAAAGCAGTTCAAATCAAAAAATACTCGAAAACAATTGAAACGCAAGTTGTAGAAATTCCTATCCCAGAGATTGGTGATCACGAGGTTTTAGTGAAAGTAAAGATAGCCGCGGTTAATCATTTAGAAATACTGAACATCACGGGAAGCGTCAAACTAATTCAAGATTACGAAATGCCTCTAACGATCGGCAATGAGCTAACTGGGGTCATTTCTGAGGTTGGAAAACTTGTTTCAGGATTCAAGAAAGGCGATGCGATCTATACGAGACTTCCGTTGGACAAAATAGGCGCTTTCGCTGAATATGTCGCCGTGGATGCTAAGGCAATTTGGCATTTACCGAAGAATCTCGACTTTGTTACAGGGGCAGCTGCTCCTTTAACTGGCCTGACAGCGTATCAAGCCTTGCATGAAGAACTGAATGTTAAAGCCGGGCAAACGGTCTTCATCCCAGGTGGATCAGGGAGTTTTGGTCAAATGGCTGTTCCCATAGCTAAAGCCATGGGACTGAATGTCATTGTATCGGGGAATCCATCTGCTCGTGAACAGATACTCGCTGCCGGTGCGACTCAATACATTGATTATACGAAAGAAAATTATTGGGAAATTTTAAAGGGAGTGGATTTTGTCATTGATACACTCGGGGCTGATGAATTCGATCGGGAATTGTCGATAATCAAACCTGGAGGAAGACTGTTAAGCCTGCGAACTGGGCCAAATAAACAGTTTGCAAAAGATCATGGGTTTCCAAAGTGGAAACAACTGCTATTCGCTCTAGCAGGGGCAAAATTTGATCGAAAAGCTAAAAAGCATGGCGTTGAGTATCGCTTTATATTTGTTCGTTCCGATGGTTCACAGCTGGAAGAAATCTCAAAAATCATTGAAGAAAATAATATTATCCCGGCTGTCGATCCGACTGAATTTACCCTAAATCAAGTAAACGAAGCCTTGCGACTGGTAGCGAATGGACATCCAAAAGGGAAAGTTGTCATCAAGGTTTCCAATTAACAAAAGCAGAAATGAGGACGTACAGGTATGGAAAAAAGTGGGACATATATTCACGCGCCAAATAAAAGCATCAGAGCAGCTAATGGCATAACGTATGCGTATCGGGAATTAGGGGAAAAATCAGGGATTCCCATTGTTTTCTTCACGCATTTATCTGCGAATCTCGATAACTGGGATCCAAGAATAATTGACGGTATCGCAAAACAGCATTGGGTGATTACGTTCGATAACAAAGGGGTAGGCCTATCCAGTGGACAGGTTCCTGGTACGATAAAAGAAATGGCCGAAGATGCTATAGCTTTTATTAAGGCACTAGGGTTTAAACAGATTGATATTCTGTCCCTTTCGATGGGTGGGATGATCGCTCAAGAACTCTTGGAACTGGAACCATCTCTAGTAAGAAAAGTAATTTTAACCGGAACGGGTCCTCGTGGTGGAAAAGGAATTGAGAATGTAACAAAAATTTCTAACCAGGATTTAGTGCGGGCTGTTTTCACCTTAACAGATGTAAAAACATACTTATTCTTTACTCGCACATCAAATGGTAAAAGAAAAGCAAAAGAATTCCTTGAAAGAATTAAGGAACGAAAACAAGATCGCGATAAAATGATAAGCTTAAAGGGATACCGTACACAACTGAGCGCAATCAATCAATGGGGAAAATCAAAGCCAGCGGACCTGTCAAAAATAACGCAACCGACTCTTGTCGTAAATGGTGACGAGGATCGGATGGTACCGACTGAGAATTCCTATGATTTGGTTCAACGCCTCCCAAACAGTAAACTTGTGATTTATGAAGATGCCGGTCATGGCTCAATCTTTCAATACTATGAAGAATTCACAAAAGAAGTGATAGAATTTTTGGGGAAGTAGCATGTGGTGGGGTTTTGCATAGAGAGTTTGGAGGGCTCTCCTCCGGTGAGGAGCTGCTGGCCGGAGGAGAGCTGAGATACCGGGGCTGTTCTCCCGTGTGGACCGGTTAACGGGAGAACAGCCAGCGAACAAGATCCCAGCTCCGATCAAAGCCGCTTCACCGGAGAAAAACCATTCTGAAGTTAGTCAAATTTTCTGGATTTCCGATTGCTCAACCTTGACTTCACCTGAACGTTAAGGAGTAAGGTTCTGGTAAGCCTATAACGGGTGCCCGGTGGTATAATAAAAATGGACAAACAGTTGTCAGATGCAGAAAACCGTTTTTCGATTCTTTATTGATACTCCGGGTCAGAATGGAAAGGATGAAGATAATGGCAATCAAAGACAAAGTAGTAATCATCACGGGAGCTTCTTCAGGAATTGGCGAGGCGACAGCCCGACTGTTGGCAAGCAAAGGAGCCAAGTTGGTTTTGGGCGCGCGCAGAGAAGAGCATTTGCGGAAATTGGTTGATGAAATCGTCCAGGCTGGCGGGGAAGCTGTTTATCACGTTACGGACGTCACCAAAATCGAAGATAATAAAAAACTGGTTGATCTGGCAAAAGAAAAATTCGGAAGAGTGGATGTCATTTTCCTGAATGCCGGCGTGATGCCAAATTCGCCTTTATCTAAACTGAAAACGAAGGACTGGCATCTGATGGTGGACGTCAACATCAAAGGCGTACTGAACGGGATCGAAGCGGTCCTTCCAGAATTCGTGAAACAAAAATCCGGTCACGTG
>CAWFEB010000007.1:0-34454 GCA_963814755.1 uncultured Carnobacteriaceae bacterium | reverse complement strand
CTGCATATCAAGAAGGTGTGTATTTCTATCATAAAGTCTTTGCGGAATGCGAAAAACAAGGCGTGTTCCCTCCGTGCACCCGTTTTGACCTCGGCAGCACGATCCAATGTCTGCATAATATGATGGTCGCCCATGCACGCGTCATCAATATCTTCAAAGACAACACTTACCCGGGCGAAATCGGCGTCGTTCATTCGTTGGAGCCGAAATATCCGCCCACTGACTTGGAAGCAGACAAGCACGCAGCCTTTTTGGATGATGCCTTATCCGTCCGCTTCCTGCTGGATGCAACCTATGCGTTCCTGGATGAAGATTTAGCCGAGATGGAAAAAGCCTTGCACCGCTACGATTACTTGGGCATCAACCATTAGCAATGCCATTTCGTGAAAGCTTATGACGGCAAAAGCCAAGTCCACCACAATGGCACAGGCGACAAAGGGACATCGGTCTACAAAATCAAAGGCATCGGCGAGCGCGTCTATAAAGAAGGCGTTCCGCGCACGGACTGGGATTGGATCATCTATCCGGAAGGGATGTACGACCTGTTGCTCCGCATCAACCAGGAATATCCGCACTACAACAAGATCTACATCACAGAGAACGGGATGGGCTACAAGGATGATTTCGAGGACGGCATCATCATGGACAAGCCGCGCATCGATTACCTGCGCGTCTACCTGAATGAACTGAGCAAAGCCATAACAGCCGGCGTGAACGTCAAAGGCTACTTCCTGTGGTCGTTGATGGATGTGTTCTCGTGGTCGAATGGCTACAACAAACGCTACGGACTGTTCTATGTCGATTTTGAAACGCAAAAACGTTATCCGAAAGAATCGGCTTATTGGTACAAAATGGTGAGTGAAACAAAAACGATCATTTAATGACAGCTGAACCAGAAGAAAAGGAGAATGCAACAAAATGAACAGAGAAGAATTGCAGATGTTGGGTTTTGAAATCGTGGCCTACTCCGGCGATGCGCGCAGCATCTTGCTGAAATTATTGCGGGAATAGGAGATTCGATGAAGGTGGGCCAGAACCGGTGAAGGCGCAGCTCACCGGAGGAAAGCAGCGAAATCCGGTCCATCCTCCGGCGAGCGGAAGCCCACCGGAGGAAACAAGAAAAAACAGCGGTCAGTTCCGGCCAAGGCTCGCTCGCCGGAGCAGGACACCGGAATCAGCAGTCAACTCAGGCGAAGCCGTCGTTCACCGGAGCACCGCTTCCGGTGCTCCGGTATCAGATCAGTGATGAAGCATCTTTTTGAAAGCGGTTGTAACAAAAAGGTAATAATTACTTGTCTGTGTAGAGTGATATAATAAACATATCAAATTTAAATGAATCTTAAGAAATCCGTCGATAGATATGGAGGGTTAGTATGAAGATTGTTCAAAAAAAATACCTACGAACTTATATCGCTTTATCAAGCATGGCCGCAAGCTTGCTTGTCGGCAACAAGGCCGCTTTTGCCGAAGAAGGGGATGGCACCACTGCAGCCTTGGCGCCGATTGAATCAACAAATCCGACGCTTCCATTGCATCAAGCGGACGAGCCGCCGCTATCAGCAGAATTATCAACGGAAGAAGAAACAGAAACTGCATCATCGATGCCTGTAACAACCATTCTGGATGAAGGGATTTACGGAACCAATCAGATTTCTGGAACGACTGAACCAAATGCGTACGTGGTTGTTTGTGCAGGAGAGAGCAAAGTCGGCGAGCAAACCGCCGATGAAGCCGGGATTTTTACGGTTGCGTTGGCGAACGTTCCGGAAGGGACGACGGTGTTGCAGGTGAAAGTCTATAAGGATGCCACCCAAACATTCTTGTTGAACGAAACGGATTGGCTGATGCCTGTGGAGGAAGCGACAGAAGTGGTGCCTGCCGTGGATGCGGATGACCCGCAAACTATCCCAAGTGAACCGTCTTCACCGGTTGGGGAGGAACCTGGAACGGATTCGGATCCTGAGGTGGAGCTCGGAACCGAAGACAGCAGCGCTGAACCGAGTGGAGATACCGACCCGGAAGTCTCTGCTATTGAAGAGCCGGCTCAAGCCCCTATGATGACAGCAACAGCCGCTGCTGCCACAACCGCGGCGGTCGTGGAGGAAGCGAAAGGGACTTGGTATTATTACGTCCAATCCGGCGATACGCTGCTGAAGATTGCCACTCATTACAGCACGGATGTCGACAGCTTGATGCGCTGGAACAATTTGACAAGCAGCCTCATCAATATCGGGCAGCTGCTGAGCGTCAACGGCACGAATGCCTATACGGAGATCGACAAGGAGACGCGGACGTTCGCCACTACGGCGGAATTCGTGAACTATCTTGGACAGTACGCCACCGAAATCGGCAACGACTACAATCTGTACGCCTCGGTCATGGTCGCCCAAGCTTCGCTGGAAACAGCCTATGGTACCAGCAAGCTCAGTACGGTCGGCAACAATCTCTTCGGCATCAAAGGCTCCTACGACGGCAATTCAATCGTGATGCGAACATGGGAAGAAGAGAGCGACGGGTCGATCATCTGGATCGATGCCTTCTTCAGATTGTACCCTTCCTATTACGAGTCGATGATCGATTATGCGGAAAAACTGCGCAACGGCGTCAGCTGGGATCCGAATTACTACAAAGGGACCTGGAAGGAAAATACGACCAGTTACCAGGATGCCACGCTGTATTTGACGGGGCGCTATGCGACGGATTCTTCCTATTACATCAAGCTGAACGCCATCATCAGCGCCTATGATCTGACAAAATTCGATGGACCGAAGACGGTGGCCGTCAATTACAACGCAATCGTATCGAGCACGAACTTTTCGATCGACAGTCTGCCTTGGGGCACGATCGGTTACAAATATTTGGAGCCTTGTTCGAACTATTACGGCAAGGAAATCGCGGTCACGAAGCAGACCGTTGATGGACAGTACGCGCTTATTTCCTGCGCCGGCAAGGAACTTGGCTGGATCGACATGGATGCGCTGAAGACTTTTTACACCGTTTCGGCCAGCTACACGTTGCCGATCATGAACAGCGGCTACTCGATCGACTCATTGCCATGGGGCGAGCCGGGCTATGCCCATATCGGTGATACGGCGGCTTACTACGGGAAATTGGCGACGGTCGTCCGTGAAACTGCCAACGGAGTCTATGCCGAAATTTCGGTCGACGGGGTCAAATTGGGCTGGATCGACAAACGGGCCTTCAATGCAGATTTCCCGAGCTACAATGCGGTCATCCGCAAGGGCAACTATTCGATCGACAGCTTGCCTTGGGGGAGTGCCGGCTACCGGACGCTCGACTGGAGCAGCTCTTATATAGGCAAGTCCGTCACTGTGATCGGCAAATCGGCGGACGGTGCCTATCTGTGCTTGGCTTACAACGGTTTGCCATTGGGCTGGGTCGACTACCGCGCCTTTGAGAGCTTCGATGCCACGGCTGCTTATTACACGGCGGTCGTTTCCGGCACGAATTTTTCGATCGACAGCCAGCCATGGGGCGAAGCGGGTTATGTTTATCTGGATTCTTCTTCGAATTATTACGGAAAAGAAGTATTGGTGACGCGCAAAACGGCGAATGGTGCGTACGCGTATATTACGCTTGATGGAAAACCGTTGGGCTGGATCGACAGCAAGGGTCTGCAGAACTTTTCGACAGTCGCCGCGAATTACAGCCTGCCGATCATGAACGGCAATTATTCGATCGACAGTTTGCCGTGGGGTGAGCCAGGTTTCGTCAAGATTGCCGATGCAGCGGCTTATTTCGGGAAATTAGCTACTGTGCTGCGGGAAAGTGTGAACGGTGCCTATGCGGAGATCGCCATCGACGGACAACGGATCGGCTGGATCGACAAACGGGCCTTCAGCAATGCGCGCCAGGTTTCCTATTACGCCGGCATCTCCGGCCAAAATTATTCGATCGACAGCCTGCCATGGGGAACAACAGGGTATCAACAGCTGGACAGCACGAACAATTATTTGGGCAGCCTCGTGAAGGTTGTAGCGGAATCGACTGACGGGAATTACAAGCTGATCCAGTTGAACGGCCAGAACTTGGGTTGGGTCGACTACCGCGCTTTGGCGGCTTTGAATACAAAAGCGGTGAATTACGCCGCCACGATCCGCTCGGTCGGCTTTTCAATCGATAGTCTGCCTTGGGGAACGCCGGGCTTCACGATGCTGGGGCTGACCAGTTCCTACCTGAATGCGACTGTTGCAGGTCATCCAGGAATCGGCGGACGGCTACTATGCGCTTGTGACGCTGAACGGCAAAACGCTGGGCTGGGTCGACAAGCGGTGTTTCTGATTCTGCAATGAAAAAAATCTCCGGCAGGCGGGTGCTTGCCGGAGATTTTTTGCGTATTTTTGTGACAGAGCGCCAGCTCCGGTGAAGGAACCGCTGACTGTAGAAGAGCAGCGAAATCTGTTCATCCTCCGGCGAGCGGAGGCTAACCGGAGGAAACAATAGAAAATAGTCGCCAACTCCGGCGAAGCCGTCGCCCACCGGAGCACAGCTCCCGGTGACCCACCATCAGATCAGTGATGCAGCATCTCCTCGACGATTTCGTCTCCATCCATCCCGGCAGGATAGAATGTCGGCCAGTTGTCCATCTCCTCAAGGAGCGATGCGTGGCTATCATCTCCCAGATAAATGTGGAAGTGCGCGGAAGCGGTCGGTTCGATGATGTGGTCGCTGAACTGGACGTACTTCGGTGTATCCTGGGTATCATCCGTCCGTTCGAACAGGTAGCGGACGCCTTTTTTGCCGGATTCGTAGGTCAAAATCTGATAGCCGCTGTACGCGTAAGTGCCTGTGCGTGCGGTATCGCCTTCGTAGAACGTGATCGAATCGTCGGAAATCGTCAGACCGGTAAAGGTCGATTCGTAGCCGACTGTGTAGTATTCCTTGTATTCCTCGGCGGTCTTTTCGCCGGTTTCTTCGGATTTTTCCGCGAAGACGCTGTCGAGTGTGCCGTCAAGCAGGTAAGGGTAGACGGATTGCCATTCGCCTTCCCAGTCGCTTAAAGGACGATCAGCGACTTGGCTGTCCTCAAAGATGCCGTTGGCGGCATCGACTGTCGCTTGGTCCTGCAGGTTGACGGGTTCTAACGTGATTTCTGCGGCAGTCGCACCGGATTCTGTGGTCTCTTCGGTTTCCGGATCGGGCTGGCAAGCCGCCAAACTCAACACGATTAGGCTGCTGAGCATCCATCGGAACGTTTTATGTTTTTTCTGCATTTTGTCCTCCTGAAAAATAAATGGTTTGTAAAACGAAATGATTACGTTTTGTATTATTGCATAGTTGTCCGAAGGCTGTCAACAATAAATAAAATGATTTTGCTGATCTAAAGTCAGGATTGTGATTGAGAAGGCGCAAAACGCAAAAAAGACGCGCACCAGTCCGATTACTGGGCGCGTCCGTTAGGTTGTGCTTTTAGATTAAAGTGATTTTGCTAATGCTTCGACTTTCGCCAAGCCTTCTTCGATGATTGCTGCTGCTTGATCAGGAACAGCTGCGTGTCCTTCGATGATGACTTCGCCGATGATTTCCATTCCGAATACGCCAGCAAATACGTTGCGCATGTAGTTTACGCCCATGTCCATTGGAGACATTTCAGGAGTGGAGTAGACGCCGCCGCGTGCGTTCAGAAGGATAACTTTCTTCTCAGGCATCAAAGCGACCATTTGGCCAGTTTCGTCGTATTTGAAAGTGAATCCGGCTGCAAAGATGTAGTCGATGAATGTTTGCAATTTAGCAGGGATCGTCAAGTTCCACAATGGGAATGCGAATACGATCACGTCAGCAGCAGTCACTGCATCCATAACTTTTTGTTTTGCTGCCAAAAGGCGTGTTTCAATGTCAGTCAATTCTTCGCCGACTGCCATTTTGCCGTAAGCTCCGAAAAGATCTTGGCCCAAGTAAGGCATGTCTTCTGAAAAGACGTTGTAAGTTGTGATGTTCAATTTTTCATTTTCTTTGGCTGCAGCCAAAAAAGTTTCGTACATTTTTGAAGAAATTGCTTCCTCTGCTGGTCTGTTGTTTCCTTTTACTACTAAAACGTTCATGTGTGTTCCTCCACTTATTGTATATTTGATGCGGTTTCCAGTTCACTTACCGCATGTAAGTACAGTATAACATCTCGGCTTCGAAATAAATAGTCGGAATGCTCAAAAAAATAAACAGTTTGAAATTTTGTAACATTTGAACTACCATAGTAAAGAATATTTCGATAGTTTCGAAACAACGGGAGTGAATGTTTATGCAAAAATCCGGCCAAAGCAAACGGATTGAAATATTTGACGGCATGCGGGGATTGGCCTCCGTCATTGTCATGATTTTCCACATGGCGGTCTGGACAGTTTATGGCTACAGCGCCAATGAATACAAAATCTTTGCCAATTCCTTTTGGAGGGTGGCGACGCAGACACCATTGAAAATGATCTGGGGCGGCAATGAAGCGGTGCTGGTCTTCTACATCATCGGCGGTTTCGTCCTGGCGCGCCCCTATCTGAACGGGCGAAAGCTGGATTTCAAACCGTTCATCATCAAACGCTGGATCCGGCTGATGTTGCCTTATGTGCTTGTCATCGCAGTGACGGTCATCCTGATCGCGCTGTTCGGAGCATGGAAACATGACACGATCGACTTGAGCGGTTCGTTCAATGTGAAATGGAAAAGGGTGCCGAATGCGCTGGAGATGCTGTTGTATTTTCTCGGGTATGACTACAATCTGAACATCCTCAGCGGTGCTTTCTGGAGCATGGTCCAGGAATGGCGCTTGTCCTTCATCCTGCCTTTTGTTGCGGTGGCTCTTCACCGCAATCGGACAAGGAAAGTCCTCGGATATTATACTGTCGTGCAGTTGGGGATCGAGGCATTGACGAACTGGGGCATGCGCAGCGGCACGGCCGGGTTGGCACAACTGTCGGAGTCGCTTAACCGAACCAATTATTATGCGATCTTTTTCGTGATGGGGGCAGTGCTGGCGAAGCATCTTCCGGTCATCCGGACATTTGTGCAGGAGCACCGCCTTTTCCGGATCCTGTCGGCCTGGGCGATTCCGTTCTTGATTCCGAGTCAGTGGATCCTGGCGGCGCTCGGTTTGTCGTTCCGGGTGCGGCACGCGCTGTTGCTGACTGGTTTGGGCATCATTTTGTTCCTGTTATTGTGCATGGAATCGCCGCGTTGGACCGCATTCTTCAAATCGAAACCGCTGCTGCTTTTGGGAAAGATGTCCTTCAGCCTGTATTTGACGCACACGACGTCGATCATCCTCTTTGTGACATTTTTGGGCCAGGTCATCCCGCCGGAAACGGCGCTGTTGCTTTCGCCGCTTTTCGCTTTGCCGGTGGCGTACCTGTGGCAAAAGCACGTCGAAACACGGTGCCTCGGTTTGCTGAAACATTTCAAGAAATAGACGGTCAACCCGACTCAAGTGTGATACGATAAAGGAAAGCTCAGAATTCTGAAAGAACACGCAGGGGTGGACACATGTCAAAAGATATCATTTCCATCATCGTTCCTTGCCACAACGAGGAAGAGATGGTACCGATTTTCCATAAAGAGATCACGGCGGTCAGCGATCAGCTGCCGGATGCCGCATTCGAACTGATTTTCGTGAATGACGGCTCGAAGGATGCCACATTGGCAGAATTGAAGCGGCTGGCCGCGCTGGATAAGCGCGTGCATTACCTTTCCTTTTCTCGCAACTTCGGTAAAGAGGCGGCGATGGTGGCGGGACTGCGCCATGCAACCGGGGATTACATTGCCGTGATGGATGCGGATCTCCAGGACCCGCCGGCTATGCTGGTGGAGATGGTTGCCCTGATCCGCACGGGCGAATACGACTGCATCGGCACGAAACGAGTCGACCGCAAAGGCGAACCGCCGATCCGTTCCTTTTTCGCGCGGCAGTTCTACCACCTGATCAACCGCATCTCAGATACCGAGATCATCGACGGCGCCCGGGATTTCCGGCTGATGACGCGCCAGATGGTCGATGCGGTCCTTGAGATGACCGAATACAACCGTTTTTCGAAGGGAATCTTCAGTTGGGTCGGCTTCGAGACGAAGTACCTGTCCTACGAAAATCAAGAACGCGTCGCCGGCAAGACGACTTGGTCGTTCTGGAGTCTGTTCAAATATTCGCTGGACGGGATTGTGGCCTTTTCCGAGGCACCGTTGGCGATCGCGGCCTTCACCGGATTCCTGTCGTTCGCCGTTGCGATTTTGGCAGCTTTGATCCTGACAGTGCGGACACTTGTTTTCGGAAACGAAACTTCCGGTTGGACTTCGCTTATCGTCATCATTTTGGGGATGGGCGGCTTGCAGTTGCTTTGCCTGGGGATCCTTGGTAAATATCTGGGGAAAACCTTCATGGAGACGAAGCGGCGTCCGCTCTATATTCTGAAGGAGACGGATGTTGCTTTGCCGACTAATCGCGGGGAGGGCCAGGACGATGACTAAACTGATGGCCCAAGTGGTGAAATTCGGACTCGTCGGTGTCGTGGCGACGGTGCTGGATTTTCTGATTCTTTATATTTTGGCCGATTTCATCGGCCTGCATTATCTGACCGCCGCCGCGCTGGCGTTCGTGGCAGCGACGTTGTTCAATTATGCGGCGAGCATGCGCTACGTGTTCACGAGCCGCTTCGGTGAATCCGAGAAGCGCCAGGAATTGCTGCTGTTCATCACTTTAAGTGTCATCGGGCTGGGATTGAATCAGTTGCTGATGTGGCTGTTCGTGGATCAGGTGGCGTTGCACTATCTGGTGGCCAAAATCGCCGCCACAGTGTTCGTGATGGCCTGGAATTTCATTTCCCGGAAAATCTGGCTGGAGGATAAAAACGGATAATGGCGAAGGGATGCTTCATAGTCCGCATCTCCGGTGACAGTATGTTCGGCCGGAGATGGGGCTAAAATCAGAACGCCTGCTCCGGTGAGCGTACTCTCGCCGGAGCAGGGAGTAATTTTAGCGTTGCCTCCTTCGGCGAAGGACTCCTCGCCGGAGGAGCCGCTTCGTTTTTCAGTTGTTTCCGTATAATTGTGTAAAAAGGAAAAGGGTCGTCTCAGTTTCCGAGACGGCCCTGCTTTGTTGATATAGCACTTTTCAATCAGTAACTGGTCCAGCCAGCGTCTGCGGTAACGACGGCGCCATTGACGAAACTGGAGTCGTCGGATGCCAGAAAGAGCGCGACGGAAGCAATCTGGGCGGGCGTCCCGAAAGCTGGATTTATGGCCATGCCGACACCTGTCGTTTCCTGACCGAATTTGCTGACAGTGCCCATGGATTGGGCGATATTGGTAGCGACAGCTCCAGGGGCGATAGCGTTGCAGCGGATGCCTTTTTTCGCGTACATGAAGGCTGTATTTTTCGTCAACCCGATGACAGCATGTTTGGAAGCGACATAAGCGACACCGGCCCGTCCGCCGTGCAGACCGCCGATCGAAGCGATGTTGATGATATTGCCGCTGCCCTGTTCCAGAAAATATTGGATGGCTTTGCGGCTGGCATACATCGGACCGTTGACATTCACGGCGAAAACCCGGTTCCAGCGCTCGTTCGAGACTTCCCCGACCGGTTCGAAGCCATCCATGATGCCGGCGTTGTTGACGAGGATGTCCACTTTTCCGAAGAGGGCGATGGCAGTATCGATCATGGCGTCGGCATCGGCTTCGATGGAGATGTCGGTTTTTATGGCAGCGGCAGCGTCCAGGGTTTCGGCGTTGATTTCGTTTGCGACTTTCAGTGCACCCTCGTAGTTGTAATCAGCAATAACCACTTTTGCGCCTTCTTTTGCGAATTTGCGGCAGATTGCTTCGCCCATTCCCGAAGCGCCTCCGGTCACAACAGCAACTTTGTTCATCAGTCTCATGTTGATTTCCTCCTCATGACTTGTTGGTTCAATCATATCACGGCAGCGCTTACATGTATCGGGTAATGATCACCGCAAAAGAAATAATACAAAAAGCGATGGCTTATTTTCACATTTCGGATAAAATAGAGTGATAACAACGTGGGGAAAGGATGTGGAGAGCGGAGGATGGCAAATTATCCATTCGACAAGGAGCGCAGCCTCCTGAAGACGGACGAATCGACCAGAATAACAATGCTGCTGCTGAATGCTTTTTTAATTGTGACTGCTGTCGCGTTGGTGATCAGCTTCTACATCCTCGCCAATCTGGAAATAAACGAACAACCGGCAGTATCCGACATCATCATCGTACCGGAAGGCGCGCCGGAACGGGGTATCAAGGCATCCGAACTGCTGGAAGAAGGTTATTCCGAGTCCGGCAAGATCATCGTTTCGCCGCTGCTGGTGGAAGCCGAGCTGTTGCATTTGCAACCATACGGCGAACTGGGGATGATGGATGATGACATACTGGCGGATTACCAGGCGACCAGCACTTGGACCAACGCCGTCTTCAGCATTGCACTGATGGAGGAGAACGGCTACGACACAGCGATCGTTGTTTCGAGCGATTATCACATGAACCGGGTCAAGTACAGCTTCGAGAAAGCGGCAAAAGGGAAAGACTTGACGTTCATCTACGTTTCCGCAGGTGGCCCATACGGTTTGCCATGGATCGAAACCCAGCTCGGCAGGCGACTGGCTCAGTATGAAATCTTTAAGACAATCGGTTATTGGTTAGGGTTATATAATTTCATCGATATAGGGGAAGGCGGCTCGTGAATGGGGAGCGCGCCTTTTTTTGATTTCATGGAGATTTCCCTCATGCAAACATCCAAAAAATACATACAAATCCGCACTCGTGTATCCGTTTGCAAAAACATCCTTCACTTTTGTATTCTTGACGGTTATTCTTAGAAGAAACGCCGCTGTGGTGCTATACTTTTTGGTATAGGAGGTGCGGATATGCTCGTGGAAATTGTGATGGAGAACTTTTTTTCCTTTAAGGATGAGGCTACTTTTTCGATGGTCGCCAGCCCAATCGCTGAACACCCGGAGTCCGTATATGGCAAGGACAATATAGCCGTGACGAAATTGGCGACGATCTATGGGGCCAACGCCAGCGGGAAAAGCAATCTGCTTAAGGCAATGAAGATGATCCAGGAAGGCGTACTGTTGCAGAATTACACGTCCTCGGAATGGTTGGAACACATCGAACCGTTCCATCTGGATGCGCGTACCGAGAAAAAGGACACAATGTTGGAAGCCAGCTTTCTTTTGGCCGGGAAACTTTATCGCTATGGTTTTTTTGTCAATCGCAAACGGGTGACCGAGGAATTCCTTTATCTGGAAGGCGAAGCGCAGAAGGATCTGTTTTTCCGGGATGCGACAGGCAAGATCGTCGGCGGGGAATGGGCTGAACTGTTCCGCCACATCATTCTGGATGATACGCGTTTGGCCTTGTCATCCTTGCTTTCCGCACCTGAATCAGCCGAGCATCAGGAGTTGAAATTGTTTCTCGAGTGGTTTACGGAGATGCGCATCATCCTCGATGCATCGAAAATTGGCCTGTCCATTTCGATGGCGAAGATGCATCTGTCCAAATACAAACATAATCTCTTGGCCTTGATCCGCGTTGCCGATCCTTCCATCCAGGACATCGTTGTCCACGAACTGGGCAATACGCGCAATGGCCGGCCAGAACTGGCATTTTTCGTCGTCAAAACCCGGCGCAACGAAGCCGGGGAGGCGGAGCCGCATTGTGAAAATTTCCGTTTCCAGGATACCGAATCAGCCGGTACCGTCAAACTGTTGGCATTGGCCGGTCCGATCATCGAGGCGCTCGAAAAGGGCGGTCTGTTGATGGTCGATGAGATGGATACGCAATTCCATACATTGATGACGCGCTATGTGCTGGAACTTTTTTCCGGCGACGTCAACGACAAAGGCGCCCAGATGATCTATTCGACGCACGACATCACGAACCTGTCCAGCAGCCTTTTCCGCAGGGACCAAGTCTGGTTCGTGGAGAAGGACAGCTACAGCGCTAGCCACCTGACTTCCTTGGTGGAATATCGTTTTGATGACGAGGAAAGGAAGAACAGTTTTGAATTTTACCGCAACTACCTGAACGGCAAATACGGGGCAATCCCGTTCCCGTTGCCGGTGGATTGGTGGGTCGACAATGGAAAATAGAAGAAGGGGCCACAAGAAAAAATTTGAACGGCCGGTCGGAACGAAACGGCCGGAAAAAACTTTCCTTATCCTTTGCGAAGGCACCAAGACCGAGCCGAACTACTTCCGCAGTTTTCACGTCATCTCGGCGCAGGTCGAAATCGTCGGGACGGCGATGAACACGATGTCCTTGGTCAACCATGCGCGCGACGTTGTCGATGCCCGGCCTGATGAATACGATGAAATTTGGCTGGTCTTCGACAAGGATTCCTTTGACCGGGATATCTTCAATGAAGCCGTCTTTTTCTGCGAGACGCATTACCGGCAAGGGTTCCGCGCCGCCTACAGCAACGAAGCTTTCGAAATCTGGTATCTGCTGCATTTCGAACTGGTCAGAAAATCGATTTCGCGCTTCCATTACCCCGATATGCTGTCGAAACGGCTCGGTTTTTTCTACAAAAAAAATCATCCGCACATGTACAACGTATTATTATCAAGGCAGCCGGCAGCCATCCAGAACGCCAAGAAACTCTACAGTCAGCGCTCGCCGTCGCCAGCCCGGGACAACCCATCCACGACAGTCTTCATGTTGGTTGAGGAACTGAACAAGCATCTGCGAAAATAAATTAAAAAAATTCAAAAATAAAAAAAGCTGGCGCGAATTATTGCGGATAATACCAGTGTAGGTCTTATCAAGCAGCAAAGGCCACTTAACAAGACGAGAAGGGATCGATTGCATATGTTCATGACACCGGTATTAGGGATGGATTTCACGGAGGACAAGAAAGGGGTCGTCATTCACTTTGTTGAAGACGACGCAGTGGCGGAGGAGTATCTGTTCGAAACAACGGATGAGGCGGCCGCATTTTTCAGGAGCTGCCAGAACTTGTGCGATGAGGTCAAAGAGGAGCCGCTAGAGGTCCAGTATGCCATCATCAGAGAGTTTCTGGATCTGGATATCGGCAAATTCAACTACGAACGCGCTTATTATTGATGGAAAATACAAAAGAAGGCCAGCCCCGGTATGATTCGGGGCTGGCCTTCTTTTGTGGCGTCGGAATCGATGCGCAGTTCCGGCGAGGGTCCTGTTCGCCGGAGGAAACCGGTAATAATCGGCCTCACCTTCGGCGAAGCCGGCCTCATCGGAGGAGGCAGTGAAAAATGTGGGCTGAACTTCGGCGAAGCCTGCGTTCACCGGAGAAGAGAGCGTAATGCACATGCAACGATATCTGCGGAAGCAACCGGGAATCCGGATCCTCTGCATTTATTGCGATTTCCGGCATCTTTCAGTATTGACGCACCTTCAATTGCTGACCGATCAAGATCAGATCGCCCGACAGCTGGTTCAGCTGCTTCAGCGTAGCCGGTGTCGTTCCATATTTGCGCGACAAGCCCCAGAGCGTTTCGCCTTTCACGACGCGGTGCAGCAGGAAGGTGCCTGGCGCGCTCGCAAGGGGAGGCAGCGCGGAGAGGCCGGCTTCGATATCCTGACGGAACCGGGCCTGCGACACACCCCAACTCGCGAGGTAGCCATCCGGATCGGTATGGTCGGTTCCGCCGACATTTTTGGAAACCCAGGAATGGGTTTTGATGCCTCTGTCATGCACGCTCGCTCCGCTGTTCAGCGTGCAGGGGATGCCTGCTTCCAGCGCCAATTTCTGCAGCAGCCAAACGTAGGCTTTGTAGTCCTGTTCAAAGATGGAGCGATTGTTCGTCCGCGCCAGCTCGACTTGAGCATAGGCATAACCGTTCGCTTTCGGGCCGACACCCCATTGGACTTTGCCGGTGTTGGCGATCTGGATTATGTTTCCGCCTCCGCCGACCCAATGGGAAACAAAGGCGTTTTGCCAGTTGCGCAGCATGTAACTGACTTCGTTCTCGAGGCTGTTGCGGCCGACGTTGTTCGGGTTGCCGGACTCATGGGCGATGATCAGGTTGCTTGCGGTGAGTGGATTCTGGTAGATGGAAAAGATCCGTTTTTCGATTGTGTAGTTCATACTATTCCTCCTCTAATTTGTAAAACAGCCGCCCGGAATCGCATCCGGGCGGCTGTTTATTGTTGATGAATACTTAAGTTGTCCAGCAGTCCAAGCGGCTTGTACTGCTTTTCTAATTTTTATTCGGCTTCGGCGATCAGGTCGGTGATGGTGCGTTCCACGTAGCGGGCGCTGTTGACTGCCGTGAAGGGGTTGATGCCTTTCACTTCGAACGCGTTCAGACCGATGATGGCATCCATTGCCGGTTGCAGTTCAGCCGATGTCAAGCCGCTTTTCGGGTTCTTGACACTCAAGTTGCGGGTTTTCCCGTCGGCCGTCAAAAATTTCAATTCCAAGGTTACTGTTGTCGTCATGTTCATTTCCTCCTAGATGTCTGATGGGTAGTGATTATCGAGCTGCTTTCGGTTGGCTTAGGCGATGGAGTAGCGGTTCTTTTCGACAACGACTGCGTAGGCAGCTGGCAAATCGACGAGACCGGATACGGCTGTTTGGAAGGATTGGACCTGTTCAGCAGTGACGCCTGGTTTCAGGTTCGCGAATGACTGTTTGACTTCCTTCTCGTTTGCAAAATCATTGAAATAAAGCTCGATGTTTCCTTCTTCGTATTGTTTCACCATTTGGCATTCCTCCGTTTTCTTTTCTGGTAAGTGTCATGACTGCTTACACCTATAACGACGAAGGGGGATAGGTGATTTGTAACCCCGTCTTTCAGCCCTTCAGAAAAGGGCTGGCTTTGGTTTGGATATGGCGTCTTCTTTTGTAGATCGTTTTGCGCGAAATCTTTTGTTTTTTGGCGATTTCGGTGATGTTCAGTCCTTCCAGCGCGTCCCGCAGATAGGCGTTCTCCTCGGCTGTCAGACAGGCGCAAAGGCGTTGCAGCAGATCTTCTTGCTCCAGTTGGTCTTCAAACGAGACTGCATTGGGGATTTCCTCCAGCTCCTCTTCGGAAAGGAAGGCTTCGCGGCTTTCTTTTTTCCGGTCCTTGCGGATTTGGTCCAGGAAGATCCAGTGGATTTTTTGTTTGGCATAGCTGACGAACAAAAAGCTGTTCTCGGTTGCGAGCGCGTCCTTCAGGCAAGTCTCGTACGTGTCAAAAAGGGTGATCAGCCCTAATTGGTAGAAATCGTCATAGTCGTTGTGGTCCGGATACCGATTGATTTTTTTCAGACAATGATGGATGACACCCGCGTACAGCTCGCTCAATAGGGTGGCGGCTTCATCGGTGCAGATTCTTTTTTTCATATTCATGTTTTTGCCTCCGTAATGTAGTGGATGGCGTGATGCAGGGATGTCCCTGTGCATGCTCATCACGGCCCGGCAAGCTTGCTGATGCCCATATTAGCGGTCCGGAGGCGCAAGGGTCAAAACGGCAAATGCGGCAAAAAACGCGACAAAACCGAAGACAATCAAACATTTGCATACAAATTTTCCGAATACGCGACAAAATGTAAGCGTTCTTATATCATTCTGAAAAAAAGTAGTATATATTTTTGTTAGACATTCCTTGTTGGGGGGATTTTATGGGAAATAAAGAAGCTAAAAAATATCGTAAGGAGCTGAATCGGCAATTGGCGCACCAATCCACTGAAAAGAGAAGCAAGCAGACTAAAGAGCATCACATAAGCGATTCGGCGGCAACCAAAGATGTGGGCAAAATACTCGATCCGGCAACATTGGATGCGATCATGTCGCATTTCCGCACATCGCTGGAGGAATCTTTTGCGCATAAAAGCCAGAAGAAGGAGGAGGTAGCACCATTCCTTGTCCTGCTCGATCCGGAAAGTATCCAGAGCTATCTGGAAAAGGCCTGGGATCTGGACCGGTTTGTGCTGGACAACAGTTTTCTCTACCTGCTCAGCCTAGACCCCAAGCTGCACCGGACCGATTTTCGTACGCTCATCTTCTTCAAGGACGGTCGCCTCATCAAGACACGCGAAAGCAGCAACAATGTGATGCGTTCGTTTTTTAAATTGATCGGGTTCAGTTATGATTTCATTCGAGGGATCTCGACGCGAGTCAACGGAAAAGAGGGACATTGCGTGCCTTATATTCTCGGGAGATACAGTTTTTTGCCGTTGAGCGGACCGACCCGCAGGCAGAGTTCGTGGATCAACCTTTCGAAGGTGCAGCATTATCGGTCTCTGAAAGGGGAAAATGGGGTGGAAATCCATTGTGAAAATCAACATGTTTTCCAGCTGCCGGTGCGCCCGCAATTTTTTGCCGATAAGGTCAAACAGGCTGGCCAGGCTATCCATCGCCAAGAGCATCTTTTACGCAATGTTTTAAAGAATTTCGATTATGTCGACGGAAGGAAAGCGGAGCGGGAGAACAATCTGTTGGGGAATGCTTTTCATGCGCACACCGATCGGATTTCGCTGATCTCGATGGAAGATTACATCCGAATTTTTCAATTTTCCTTTGCAGAGACGGCTTTGAAGCATCCTTCGTTGCGTGACAATCCAGTGACGGACGAAGCGCTGCACCTCTTGAGAGAGAATCTTTACGACGATCTGCCTCATCTCAGGAACGCTAGCCGCTAGCCGCCCACACGGATTGAGAAAACGCACAATTATGAAAAAGGCTATCATTTGTGATTCAGGTGGAAGTATTTTACAATGAATGCAAAGAACTAATCATCAGTAACGGGAGGAATCGAAATGGACAAGAGAATCGAAGGTACCTTTGCTAATCAGGAAATGGTGATCGATGAAATTACGCATTTGATCAAGCATGAGGGCTATGCACCGGAGCAATTGCTGGTCATCACCCGCAACGGCAAGAGCAATTTCATCACGGAGGAGACGGCGGTGCAGGTCATCATAACCGGAGAAGACCGCGAGGAAGATTCCTTATGGGACAAGATCGTAAAATTCTTTACGGTTGATTTGGACGAAGAAGAGGAAGAAGCGATTTTCGAACGCTACGGCATTGACGAGGATACGTACGAACGGTTTGAGGATGCGTTGGATGATGGGGAATTGTTGCTGCTGATCGACGATGCGGCTCCGATCAATGATGAGCATGCTGAATTTCTCGTGCGCGATGGCATTCTGCCTGACGAAAAAGTCATCCCTGTCGAAGCAGTCGCAGCTGTCACTGCCACGAAACCGGATTGGACATCCGCCGACAGCGAGGAAGTCGGTGATGTGCCGGCTCACTCCATCGAAGCCGAGAAAAAACTGGAAGTCACCGAAGCCGGAGCTGCGGCGCCGACTCAGCCAGCCGATGTGACCGACGACATCACCGGCCAACCGATCGAAGCGGAAACGGTGGCGGATCCTGCGATGGCGGAAGAGAGTCATCATTTGCCTGAAATGCAGTTCGACAAAGACGCTTCCCTTCCAGAAGTGAATGAAGAGAAGGAACAGTTTTCCAAAGACCCGTTCGGAGGCGACACGGTTGTTGCCGAAGCCGGGGAGGACGCGGAAGACATCGAACCTGATTATGACGAGACGGACAAACCAAAACCGGCTCTATGATAGATGAAAACACCAATGGCTGCCTCGAAAATGAGGCAGCCATTGGTGTTTTTGGCGGGGAGAGACTGATAGGATGGATAAACGTGAGTTATCCATCATCGCCTGCCACAACAACGAAATCCGTTCGAACCATCACCGATTCAAGAAAAGATTTCGAACATACGTTTTGTTCCTTTTGTGTTTTGCATGTATAATAGCAAGTGAGATTCGCCGAAAGGATGTAGAACATGGATCATACCGAAGAACAGGCTGAAAAATTGCCTGTCGTAACAAAAATAACCGTCCAGAAAAAACGGAAGGACCGCTTCAATGTCTTTATCGACGGGGAGTACTCCTTTCCGATATCGGAAGCCGTTCTCATCAAGGTCGGCTTGCATAAAGGGATGACGCTCACGAAAGAGCGCAGCGCCGAGATCGAGAAGGAAAATTACGACTACATGGCTTACACGACGGCAGTCAATTACCTGTCCTACAGTCTGCGCAGCGAAAAAGAGGTCCGCAAAAAGCTGCATGATGAAGAAATCAGTCCGGACGCGATCGAACGTGCGCTGACGCGGCTGGTGGATCAGAATTACGTTAATGACCGCAGCTATGGCGAAAGCTACACGCGTACGGCGGCGAACCTGAACTTGAAGGGACCGCAGCTCATCGCCAATGAATTGAAAGGGAAAGGACTATCAGAAGAAGATATCGCCTTTTCTCTGAAACAATATCCCCATGAGCTGCAGCTGGAAAATGCCCAAACGATCGCCGAGAAGCAGCTCCGCAAACAAAGTCGGGTCTCTTCGCATGAAGCGGCGTCGAAAATCCGCCTCCATCTTCATCAGAAAGGCTATCCTTCCGATATCGTCCTGGAAGTCATGGGGGAGATCGAAACGGAAAAAGAGGAAGATGACGAAATGGCCGCACTGCGCATGCAGGGGGACAAGCTTTGGCGCCGTTATGAGCGCAAAGCGAAAGGCCGTGAGCTGCAGCAAAAAGTGAGATCGGGCCTTTACCAAAAAGGGTACCAGGGAGATATGATCTCCGCCTATATCGAAGAAAAGGAACAGGAAGCAGAATAATGACAAATTCGGAGCACGAAAAAATATTCAAAGCAGCCGGCATCGAAATGTGGCCGGCCGAGAAAATAAAGGCTTTCCGCAAAGCCTTGTTGGATTGGTACGAAAAAGAGAAACGCGACTTGCCTTGGCGCCGGACGAGCGATCCCTACAGCATCTGGGTGTCGGAAATCATGCTGCAACAGACGCGGGTGGACACGGTGATCCCGTATTACCACAATTTCCTGGATAAGTTCCCGGACATCGCAGCATTGGCGGCAGCGCCGGAAGACGCGATCCTGAAGGCTTGGGAAGGGCTTGGTTATTATTCCCGCGTCAAGAACATGCAGAAAGCAGCGCAACAGATTGTCGCCGAATACGGCGGCGTTTTTCCGGAAGATCCGCAGGAAATCGCGAAGCTGAAGGGAATCGGTCCGTATACGGCAGGGGCCGTTTCCAGCATCGCCTTCCAGATCCCAGAGCCTGCAGTCGACGGCAACGTCATGCGCGTCATGAGCCGGTTGTTCGAAATCGATGCCGATATCGCCAAGCCGGCCAGCCGGAAAATCTTCGAGGCGGTCGTGCGCGAACTGATCGATCCGGAGCGGCCGGGCGACTTCAACCAAGCCTTGATGGATCTGGGCTCGAGCATCTGTTCGCCGCTGAATCCGCAACCTGAGATCAGCCCGATCAAGGCCTTCAATGCCGCCTACAAAAATGGAACGATGCATCTTTATCCGGTCAAGAGCAAAGCCAAAAGGCCGGTGCCGATGAACCTGCAGGGCGTCATCCTGCAGAACAGGGAGAAGCAGTTCCTTTTGGAAAAGCGCCCGAGCAGCGGCCTGCTGGCGGATTTTTGGACGTTCCCGTTGATCCAGCTGGACCTCGATGCGATACCCGGATCGGAGGATGCAACTATTGAACCGGCCAGCCTCCAGACGGAATTGCTGGTCGCGGAGGATTTCCCGAAGCTGACAGAAGCAGCAAGTAAGGCCGACAAAAAGCTGCCGACCTTTAACCAGATCGAAGCCCAGCTTTCAGCGGTTGTGGCTGAGAAATACGGCTTGAAGCCCGTGTGGTTGAAGGCGGAAACCGGATCGGTCAATCATGTCTTCAGTCACATCAAATGGCACATCACCGGTTATTACGGACGCGTGTTGACGAACGATGAAAGCCCATTGCCAGAACAATGCCGTTGGGTCAGCGAAAATGATTTTGCCGACTATGCCTTCCCGGTGCCGCAGCAAAAAATGTGGCAACAATTCCAGCAACAAACCCGAAAAGAATTTGGTCTATAATGGCTAAAGTTTCGCAATCTATTTCCATTCTATGATATACTGTTCAATGAACTGAAAGTTGAGAGTTCCGCCGAAAATATTTCCGGCGAGGGCTCAAATAGTTGAAGAAAGTTGGGCACCGTGATGCATAACCCTCGGGAGGGAGAATTCATCACCATAAAGAGTTATAAGCATGACGGCAGCCTGCATCGAACGTGGCGTGACACCATGGTATTAAAAACTAGTGACCAATCCATAATCGGCTGTAATGATCACACCTTAGTAACGGAAGCAGATGGGCGTCGCTGGGTCACCAGAGAGCCTGCATTGTTGTATTACCATAAACATTATTGGTTCAACATCGTCACCATGATCCGCCAAAAGGGTGTCTCCTACTATTGCAATCTGGCATCGCCTTATGTAATCGACCAGGAAGCACTGAAGTACATCGATTATGACCTGGACATTAAAGTTTTTCCTGATGGTGAAAAACGTTTGCTTGATGTAGATGAGTATGAATTGCATCGCAATCGCATGAATTACCCAAAAGAGATCGATCATATCCTGAAAGAGAACGTCAAGATTTTGGTGAGCTGGATCAACGAAGAAAAAGGTCCATTTTCCAAAGAATACGTCGACTTATGGTATGAGCGGTACTGTCAGCTGTCGCATAATCAGCAAAACTCGTGATGAATCCAAATTATAAAAAACCAGTCGAGCTTCATGATCGGCTGGTTTTTTATCGAAATATCCGCCTGGCCGAAAAAATACCGTGCATTAACACAACCGTTATATTATGATAAATATATCTGCAATAAAGAGTCAATATTTGAAATACGATTAAAATATTGGAGGAATCAGAATGAAAAAAAGGGAAATAGTGCTTGTTTCCATCATGGGTATCCTTACGATTGCCATTGTTCTTTTTGGATATAAATACGCGGCCGGTAAAAAAGAGGCTTTATTGAGCGAAGGGGAAAAACAGACGGAAACTGTTTCCGAAACGGCTTCATCCCAGGAGTCGCCAATCGCTGAGAGCGACACATCCGAAGCGTATGCACAATTCTTGGCCGCTTTTGCTGAGAACAGAAGCAATGCATCGGTCGTTGATTATCTGCAGTATGTTCATCATCATACGAAGGAAGTAAATGTCGCCTTCTTCGGGGATGTCGCAGCTGATGCGGCTTGGGCCAAGTCTGCCATCGCCGACATCCAAGCCGATTACCCGCTCGAGAATCTGACGACATCATTCTTCAGCCATCCGTCCGACAGCAGTTCGGTTTATCTGAGCAGTCAGTACGTTCAGGAGATGGTCGCAAGCAGTCCGGATGTGATTTTTTACACCATCCCGACGAAGACCGATCAAGTGGTCGATATCAGTTTGGTCGATTCGACGCAAAACATCTACAAGATTTATGATGAAATCAGAGCTGCCCTGCCTGACGCGTTGATTGTTTTGGTGACGCCGGCTCCGGCAGAAGCAAAAGTGGCCGAATGGAATTCACGTGCCTTGGATTATCAGAACTACACCAACAATCTGGTTGAAGAAAATGCTGCTTTCACCGTTCCTTTATACGATCTGCACGCGGATTTCCTTGCTGAATTGACGAACCGCAGCGAAACGTTGGCCAACTTGATGGATTCTGCCGGTCTTGAATTGAATGAAGACGGGCAACAACTGTACGGGGAGCTGTTTGCGAATAGCCTGCGGACAAAAATGATCGATACGACGTCCGGTTTGTACGTGGAAGGCGAGAAACCTGCCAGTACACCTATCGCACCAACTTTAGTCGTGCCGGAAGTGCCTGCCACTGTAGTCGAAGAGACTGTCAGCGAAGAGACAGTGTACGAAGAGCCTGTTTATGAGGAGTCAACCTACGTTGCGCCAACTTATGAATATGTCGCTCCGATTGTTGAAACACCAGAAGCAACGGTCGAACCAAGTGAAGATACCACAATCGACCCGGAAGCAGTAGCGACTGAGTAGAGTGATACGCTCACGTGGCTATGTCGGACTTGAGCCGATTCCCAACATTTAAAACACAAAAAATAGAGTCTGTATTTGCCGGATTGTCCGGTAAATACGGGCTTTTTTAATACTTTTTTCGGATTTCTGCTCACGGAAAAGCAGATAAGTTTACCGTTTTTAATCCATGCTTCACAAAGTGCTGGTTTATGGAAAACACAAAAAACATTTTTGTCTTTACTTCTTAAGAAATGCTTTGAAATATTGATATTATTGCGTTTCTATTGTATAATTATGGCGTAACAAAAAGATGTAAGCGTTTTTATAAAAGGGGTTCTGTGTAGGTCCAAAGCTTTGTATTTCACAAATATGCAGACAAATTTGGAGACCGCCGCACGACAGCCATCCGCATAAACGCAATTTCATCAGAAGAGAGATTTTTCGGAGGTAATGTCATGTACATACAAGTTGATGAACGGAAACGGACTGACGTTCTATCGACTACTTATTATCAATATAACTTAGATAATTTAGATGATCGACTAGAGCAATTTGTACAGTCGCCTGTTTTTGATAAAAAGTATTCATTTGATGGGGAATTGGGAGCACTCTATACACCGCAGCGAACTATTCTGCGGCTATGGGCTCCGACTGCGCTCAGCGTAGAAGTAATCGTTTATGAAAGTCTGTATCGCAAAGAGAAGAAAAGACACACGATGGGGAACGGTGGAAGAGGGACTCACGAACTCATTATGATTGGGGACTATGCGGGCACTGCCTACAAATACGCCATCACTTTTCCGGATGGCAAAGTTGTTGAAACAGTCGATCCCTATAGCTATGCGACCACCGCAAACGGAGAACGCTCCGTCATTATGGATGCAGTAAACACGAATCCAAAAAGATGGGGAGCCCGATTGGAGCCGATCGCTTCACCAGTCGACGCCATTATTTATGAATTACATATTCGTGACTTCACGATTTCCCCAACAAGCGGGATTGCAAACAAAGGCAAATTCCTTGGAGTGGTCGAGCAAGGTACCTTATCTGCGGATGGCGACAAGACCGGGCTGGATTACCTTAAAGAACTGGGCGTAACGCATGTCCAGTTTTTGCCGATGGCCGATTTTTCCACAGTCAATGAGTTGAAACCGTTGGAACAATACAACTGGGGCTATGATCCGCAGAACTTCAATGTTCCGGAAGGATCTTATGCCACCAATCCCTATCAACCGGAAGTTCGGATCCTGGAAATGAAGGAAATGATCCAAGGCTTGCATGATGCGGGAATCCGTGTCATCATGGACGTCGTTTACAATCACGTCTATTTACCGAAACTGCATGCGTTGGAAAAAACTGTGCCAGGTTATTATTTCCGGAAAAATGCTGATGGATCGCTATCCAATGGGACGGGTGTCGGTAACGATACCGCTTCGGAGCGTTATATGATGCGCAAATACATTATCGACAGCATCACGTATTGGGCGAAGAACTTCCATATGGACGGATTCCGCTTTGATCTCATGGGAATCCATGATGTCGAAACGATGAATGAAATCCGTGTCGCTTTGGATGAAATCGATCCTTCCATCATTATGCTCGGTGAAGGGTGGAATTTGAACACCAATCTGCCTCCTTCCGAAAAGGCTGTCCAACAGAATGCGGACCGCATGCCCGGTGTGGCTCATTTCAATGATGCGTTGCGCGAAGCAATCAAAGGTTCCGACTTCAACAGCGGGAACGATACCGGGTTTGTCACCGGCAAACCGTTCATGGAAGGTTGGGTAGCAACCAATCTGCAGGGCGGAGCGTATTATCCCGCTAGTCGAGGAAACTACAAGACTCCGGCTCAGATAGTGCAATATGTGGAGGCGCACGACAATCTGACGCTTTATGACAAATTGAAGATTTCAATGCCGTGGGATGAGGAAGATTCCCGTATGCGGCGTCATCTTTTGGCAAGCAGCTTCGTTCTGTTGAGCCAAGGCATTCCGTTCATTCATGCAGGGCAAGAGTTTTTGCGCACAAAGAATGGGCTGGAGAACAGCTACAATGCGCCGGATTCGATCAACCGCATGGATTGGCACCGCCGTTTCGAGATGAAACAAGCTGTGGATTATATGAAAGGCTTGATTGCATTGCGCAAGCAGGAGTCCTTATTCCGCTTGCAAACTATCGATGATGTCAAAGGGCACATGAATATACTCAAAGCCGATTATCAGATCGTCGTCTATCAGTTGGAGGACACGGAAAAGTTATACTACGTCATTTTCAATGGCCAGACGAATGCCATCGATTTTGATGTTGAAGCCGGAGACTATCGGGTGTTGATCGAAGACGGCAAAGCGAACTTGGATGAACCGAGAACAGTCGAAGGACTATCCCGCATCCGGGTGGAATACCTCTCCGTTACAGTGCTTGTAAAAAATAAATGATGGTAGTCCGGGCGGTCGTCTCACTTGAGGCGACCGTTTTTTGGTATGAAAGAACGGTCCGGAGCTGTCCTCCGGCCTGGGAGGGTTAGCCGGAGGACAGCCGTCGAATCTGCGCTGTTCTCCGGTTGCTGGGTTCTGGTCGGAGAAGAGCAAACGAATCCGCGGTGAACTCCGGCCAAGGCCTGCGCCGCCGGAGTTAGCGGACCCAGGCGACAGCTTGCGTGCTGTTCTTTGCGGCATTTTCCATTCGGACTGATGCAAGATTGTCACATCCTGAAGCATTTTTTGGTACAATGGACAGATAATGATGTTGAATGATAAAGATGAGGTGGGGTATACAGATGATAAAAATGATAGCGATCGATATCGATGGCACGTTGGTCAATGAACAGAAAGTAATGACGCAAAAAGTAAAAGAGACGATCCAAGAGGCAATGCGCCGCGGCATCAAAATCGTGCTCTGCACCGGCCGTCCGCCTGCGGGCATCAAGCCGTATGCCGATGAATTGGGTTTTGGGGAACATGAGGACTATATCATTGCACAGAATGGCGCCTACATTCTGCGTGCCGACACGGACGAAACGGTCTACAAAAAAACGTTGACGCTTGCTGAAGTGCAGGAAATTTACGAGTTCGGAAAAGGTTTTTCCGCCGGCACGCTGTTGGTGGGTGAGCACCATTATTACAGCTTGGAAGATGAAGTGACGGAATCGATGCAGAAGGATGCCACCCTCGTCAACATGGACATCAGTGTATTGGATCCCGCAGCGGTAAGCGAAGAGATGGGCTTGATGAAGATCCTTTACATCGGCGAACCAAGTGAGGTGGACGTCATCGATTCGGCCATTCCCGACAAGATGCGTGATGACTTCTATATCGTCCGTAGCCAGGATTTCCTTATGGAAGTAATGGAGAAGAGCTCGAATAAAGGCACCGCGTTGACTAAATTGGCAGATCATTTGGGTATTGCGATGGAGGAAGTGATGGCGCTGGGCGACGGCGAGAACGATTATGAAATGATCCAAGTTGCCGGTCTGGGTGTCGTGATGTCGAACGGAACCGATAATCTGAAGAGCATCGCGAACGAAATCACCTTATCCAACGAAGAAGACGGCGTGGCCCACGCCATCGAGAAATGGGCTTTCCAAAGCTAGGGGAAAATGTTTCCGGAATATATAAAAGGAGGCACGCAAGCGACCAAGAGTATTCCTGGTCGCTTGCGTGCCTCTTTTTGCTGCCACCGAACAAGTCATAACGGCAAGTCAGTGGATGATGTCTTCGATATTTTTTATGTTCTTGGATATATTGCCCGGAGTCGCTTTGTAGCTGCGGACCAGTTTGTTGAAGTGAACCAGATCGTCTTCGTAGGCCAGAATGGCACTCATCAGATGGATGATGCCGTAGCTTTCGGAACTGCTGTATTTGCCGAAATCACTTTCTTCCTGGGCGCGTTGGAAAAAGACGTCCATCATTTCATGGCGCTGGGCCTTATCGGCTTCAAAGAAATTGACTTGATTGGCCCGAACGCGTCCGCTGAATTTCAGCATGATCTGTTCATGCCCACTCATGAGCGTTTCCAAACGTTCGCGGATCATGATGCGCATTTCGGCTGGGAACTGATAGAACACATTTTCGTAATCGTGCAGGACTTCCAGAACGTGGAAGGCGGAGCGCGTCGTTTGGATCATTTTGCGGTAGACGACCAGCATTTTTTTATTCTGGTATTTATTTTTTTTGTTGAACAAGCCGCTTTCAGTCAAATACTGATAGAGATTGTCCATTTTTTTGAGCTGCGTGCGCGCCCATTTCAGATCGTTGTTCATGATGGAGTACTCGGTGTTTTTGCGCAAACCGGCACGGATCCAAATCAGAAACTCGGTAGTGGCATAATCCACCGTGTGGTACAAGCGTTCATCGTATCGCGGTGGGGCGACGAATGTATTGACCAAAAAGGCAATGATGACGCCGATGAATGTTTCCAATACGCGGTAGGTGGCGCTTAACATCAAATTGTCATCCGTGCCCACCATGATGACGATCAATGTCACAATCGACAGCCCGATCACGTCTTCGAGCTTGAGGGCATTCAGGATGGCGATCAACAGCATGACCGAAATGCCGAGGAGATAGATGTTGTATCCCAGCGTCATGACAACGAAAACGGCCACCAAGCCACCGATTGTATTGGCCATGATTCGGCTCTTCAGGTTGGTATAGGAACGGCCAAGTGAAGGCTGGGTGGAATAGATGGCTGCAATACCTGCGATGACGCCTCCTCCTTCGAATCCGAAGTATTGGGCGACAATCATTGATAATGCGACGGCGAGACCCGTTTTAAAGGTGCGGGCGCCAAGTTTCATAAGTTTCAGCTCCATGTCAATAATTTGTGTAGATGACTAATAATAGCATTTCAAGTTAAGGATATACCAATCCGGAGCCGGTGTAAAGATTGGATGAAAGTATCCTAAGCCAAGTGTTGCCTTGCATCCGCTATCATCACCGGCGAGATAATAAAAAGTAAGCATTTTTTGTGAATGTTAGAGGCTTATGTATTGCTATTTTCGGCAAATCGATATATGATGAATTCAGCTAAATGTAAATTATAATGACTATCATATACAAGTGATTCCAGAAGAGGGGGGATACACCATGCACCGTACAGTCGTAAATGATTCAATCGAAAAAATGAAAAATGCGAATATCCGAATTACACCGCAACGTTACGCGATTTTGGAATATTTGGTCGAGTCCAAGATGCATCCGACAGCGGATGACATCTACAAAGCGTTGGCCGATCGCTTTCCGAACATGAGCGCAGCCACTGTTTACAACAATTTGAGACTTTTTGTGAAAATTGGTTTTGTGAAGGAATTGGCTTATGGAGATGCTTCAAGCCGTTTTGACTTCAGCAATACGCAGCATTATCACGCCATCTGCGAAAGCTGCGGAAAAATCGTCGATCTTTATTATCCGGTATTGGATGATGTCGAGATGGTCGCCGAGAATTTGACCGGTTTCCAAGTCAGCCATCACCGCATGGAAGTCTACGGCATTTGTCCTGAGTGCCAGGAAAAAGGGGTCCAAAAAGAAGACATCGATGACGGAGCCGAAGCTGCCGGACATCACCACCATCATTAACAATTATATAGCATAAGAGCTCTTACTCCGAGATTGTGGGGTAGGGCTTTTTTCATATCACAAACGAACCCCCTGAGCGCATGCCACGGCTCAGGGGGTTCGTTTTGGATAGATTCAGTTCTCTTTCGGTTTGCTCATGGCGATGGATTTGTCGATGGTTGTTTGGACTGCCGAAATGACAGCGGATCGGAATCCATTTTTTTCCAATTCTGCAACGGCTTCGATTGTCGTTCCGCCCGGGGAGCAGACCATATCTTTCAGTTCTCCGGGGTGTTTGCCTGTTTCCAACACCATTTTTGCGGAACCAAGGACTGCCTGTGCCGCAAATTTGTAGGCTTGTTGGCGAGGCATGCCGCCGCGGACGGCGCCATCGGCCAAAGATTCGATGAACATGAAGACCAAGGCCGGAGATGAACCGCTGACGCCTGTCACCGCATCCATCATGTATTCCGCAACCATTTCGCTGCGACCGAAGCTGTCAAAGATATTTTTGACATCCGTCAGCTCCGCTACGTTCACCACTTCATTGGCGCAGATGCCGGTCATGCCTTCGCCGACCAAAGCAGGTGTGTTCGGCATGGCGCGGACTACTTTCAACTTGCGACCGAAGCGTTCTTCGATGTCGCTTAAGCTTTTGCCGGCTGCGATCGTTACGATGACGACATTTTCTTTGATGGCTGTTTTGATTTCATCGATGACGATGTTGTAGATATTCGGTTTGACTGCCAAGAAAAGGATGTCCGATTCGGCTGCGACCTGTCTGTTGTCGGCCGCGATGCGGATGCCGTGTTGTTCCTTCAAAGCTTGCAGACTTTCGTTGTCTTGGCTGGATACGATGACTTGGTTTGGTGCAACAAGCGCAGAACCGACAAGCCCGCCGATGATAGCTCCGCCCATATTCCCGCTGCCGATGAATCCGATTGTTTTTTTCATGGATGAGGACTCCTTTTGGATGATGAGTAAGTTAGTTTAATTGCTTTAACTTCATCATTATACCAAGGAAATGGGGAAATCGTACAGAAAATGATGGAATGCTGCAAAGTATGGGCATCATCACATCCTGTGATTTGTTTTTATTAGGCCTTTTGGGTAAGCTTAAGGTAAGTATTGTTCCAACGAATAATGATGGCTAGCTTCACGGGTAAGCCCTTCGGAAAAAGGATAAAGGAACCTCTTGTCTCTGCGAGCCAAGACATACTGTTCGACTAACCTGCTGACGCAGGAAGTCTCTCAGCAATTGCGCTCTACGATGCTCAGTGGCCGATTTCCTAAATTTCTTTCAGGGCTGAGCGAACCCGTTCCGCTTTTCGCATCATAAAAGTGAGGTTTTTGGTATGGGTAATGTGCGTGAGTGGTGGCATGGATTGATTGTGTATCAAGTGTATCCGATGAGTTTTCAGGACTCCAACGGGGATGGTGTCGGGGATATCCGCGGCGTCATCAACCGTTTGGATTATATTCAAAATTTGGGCGTCAATATGATTTGGCTGAATCCGATCTTCAAATCGCCGAAAGTCGATAATGGGTATGATATTTCCGACTTTCTCGAAATCGATCCGATTTTCGGGACCATGGCTGAAGTTGAAGAGTTGATCCTAGAGGCGCACAAACGCGGCATCAAAATCATCTTCGATTTTGTGATGAACCACACTTCGGAACAGCATCCGTGGTTCCAGGAAGCCTTAAAGGGGAAAGACAATCCGCACCGCGATTATTATATCTGGGCGGACGGAAAAAACGACGGGAAAGATCTGCCGAACAATTGGGAATCCTTTTTCACCGGAACTGTTTGGGAAAAGGAACCATCCGGTGACCAATATTATTTCCATCTGTTTGCGAAGGAAATGCCCGATCTGAATTGGGCCAATCCGGAAGTGCGGCGCGCGATGGTCGATATCGCCTTTTTCTGGCTCGATAAAGGAGTCGACGGTTTCCGTTTGGATGCTTTCATCCATCTGCAAAAGGAAGAGGGTTTCCCGGATGTGGAAGGGCTGGATGAAGGGGAAATCGGTCTGGCCGAGAACTATTACGCCAATCTTCCAAAAATCAATGAATACATGAAATTCTTCACCTCGACTTTGCGGGAACGCTATCCGGACACGTTCATCGTCGGGGAAGCAGCCTCGGCCACAGTGGAGCTGGCGCGTTCCTACACAGATCCTGTTCTCGGTGGCTGCGATACGGTCATCACTTTCCGTTATTTCACGATGGATGAAAAATCGAAAGACCCGCGCCTTTCCTCAAATATGCAGAAGACGAAGCTGCTGTACGGTGCCTTCAAGAAAAATCTGCAGGAGTGGCAGAAAGTCATGGCGGATGTCGGCGGTCCGACTCTCTATTGGAACAACCACGATATGGCTCGGGTCGTTTCCCGGATCGGGGATGACACTGTCTACCGCGATAACAGCGCGAAAATGCTGGCGGCTCTGATGTATCTTCAGAAGGGCATCCCCTTCATCCTCAACGGGGAAGAACTTGGGATGAAGAACCTTTACCTGAATGACATCAAAAATTTCCGTTCACCGGAAGCGCAAACGTTCTATAAGGATGCCTTGGCATTGGGGTACAGCGAAGAGGCTGTCCTCTACAATCTGCGGGAAAGTTCCAAAGACGCCAGCCGGGGTGCGATGCAATGGGATCAGTCGGCTTTTGCCGGTTTTTCGACGGTTGCCCCGTGGAGTGGCGTCAACGTCGAAGCGGAGTATAACGTAGCCGCGGAAGAAGCCGATTTCGACAGTATCTTGCATTTTTACCGGAAAGTATTGGATCTGAAGAAGACGGATCTGTTCGTCGAGGGCGACTATCATCTTTGGGACACGCACGATGACTTCTTTGTCTATGAGCGTGTGGTGGACAAAAAAGTCGGTTTGGTCATCTGCAACGTCACGGACCAACCGAGGGAGTTTGTGCTTCACCCATTGGAACAGCATGGTTACCGCCAGATTCTGTTGCAGAATGAAGGGAACAGAATGGAAGGGGAAACCTTGTACCTGGCGCCTTATGGCGTAGCTGTTTTCCAGACCGATTACAATAGTTAAACTAGTCAAGGGGGATTCTTATGGCAAAAGACACACTTTTGAACTTACGAAATGAAATCATCTATTGCATTTATGTGCGTAACCACACGCCTGAAGGGACTTTTGCTGCCGTCATCCCGGACCTGCAACGGATAAAGGGGCTGGGAACGGACATCATCTGGTTCATGCCGATCCATCCCATCGGAGAAACGAAGCGCAAAGGGGTGGAAGGCAGTCCCTATGCCATCAAAGACTACCGTGCTGTCAATCCTGCCTACGGAACAATGGACGACTTCAAAGCGCTGGCCGCCGCAATCCATGAATTGGGCATGAAGGTGATGATCGATGTTGTGTACAACCACACTTCGCCTGATTCACAGCTTGTCGAACAGCATCCGGAGTGGTTCTATCGCCGACCGAACGGCGAAATGGGCAACAAAGTCGGCGAGTGGTACGACATCGTCGACTTGGACTACAGTCATCCGGAATTGTGGGATTATCAGATCGAAACCTTGAAGCAGTGGGCTTCAATTGTGGACGGCTTCCGATGCGATGTGGCGAGTCTCGTGCCGTTGGATTTTTGGGTGCGCGCCAGAAAAGAAGTCGCTGAAGTCAAAGAGGGTGTCGTCTGGTTGGCCGAGTCGGTCCATCCGACTTTTCTGCGGATGAATCGGGACCGCGGCAATATCGGCCACTCCGACAGTGAATTGTATGAAGCGTTCGATATCACCTACGACTATGATGTGCACGATTTCCAGCAGGATTACTTCTGGGGGGAAATCAGCCTCAAAAACTATCTGGATGTCCTTCTGTTCCAGGATGGCATCTATCCCGTGAATTACGTCAAACTGCGTTTCCTGGAGAACCATGATCATCCGCGCATCCGTTCGAAGATCGAAGACATCGGCAGACTGCGGAATTGGACGGCCTTTACCTATTTCCAGAAAGGGACCTTGCTGCTCTTCGGCGGACAGGAGACCGCTACGGCGCATCTGCCGGATCTGTTCGAAAAGGATCCGATTTTGTGGAACCATGAGGAAGACCTGACGCCCTTGCTGCAGCGGCTGCAACGTTTCAAAAGGGAAACGGCAGTTCGGGAGGGGAGTTATGACCTGACGGCAGCCACTGGTTCGGAGACGGTCATCGGCTATTACCGGCTTGGAAATGAAAGGCTGACGGGTATTTTTTGTCTGGACGGGAAAGCGGCCAAGGTTGCCGTCGATTTGCCTGATGGTGGGTACCAGAATCTGCTGGATGACCAGGAGTATCAAATCAGTGAAGGCATGCTGGAGACACGAAGTTTGCCGATATTGTTCAAGAGCTACGGCGAAGCGCTACTGACCGAAGTTTGAGTTCACAGGGGGAAATATTTGAATCAGATGGAAAACATAGTAACATTAACCGTGATTGCGCTTGCAATAGAGTGGTCAGAATTGGGATAATAGAGTCATCAAAACAATCATTCTTATGCGGGCTCCGCGAAGGACCGGCATCTGATCTCGGAAAGAAGGACTGTTCATGAAAAGACTGTTTGATATCGATCCATGGAAAATAAAGACAGCTGTATTGGATAAAGAAGAGAAACGGCTGCAGGAAAGCCTGACCGCGATCGGCAATGGGTATATGGGGATGCGCGGAAATTTTGAGGAAGGTTACTCAGGCGACACCCATGAAGGGACCTACTTGGCGGGTGTCTGGTATCCTGACAAAACACGTGTGGGTTGGTGGAAGAACGGCTACCCGGAATATTTCGGGAAAGTCATCAACGCCATGAACTTCATTGCTGTCGGCATCCTCATCGATGGCGAACCGCTTGATTTGGCGAAGCAACCTGTCTCGGATTTTCACATGGAATTGGACATGCATCGTGGCGTATTGAACCGCAGCTTCATTTGGAAAAGCGAGGGCGATGCTGCGGAAATCAAGTTCACTTTTGAACGCTTCGTCAGTATCTCGCAGAAGGAACTTTGCCTCGTGCGGGTCACGGCAGAAGTATTGAAAGGTTCCGCTGATTTGGAATTCCATCCGCGTCTGGACGGGAACGTCACGAATGAGGATGCGAATTACGAAGAAATGTTCTGGGAAGAAGCGGGACGTACCTTGGATGCACCAGTCAGCCTGAGTGCCAAAACGATTCCGAATCCGTTCGGGATCGACCGGTTCACGGTCACTGCAGCGATGAGCAACCGTGTTTCTGGATTAGGGCAAACCGGCAGCAACGAAAGCGGCCTTTTAGTAGAAGAAACTTTTTCAGGACTCGTTTCCGCGGGCGAAAAGGTCGTTTTGGACAAGTATGTCGCTGTCATCACCAGCCGGGACATTCCGGATGCTGAGCAGGCGTTCATCGCCAAAAAGATGTCCAGTGAAGCAGCTGGGGAAGGCTATGACATGCTTATCGCCGCGCATGAACGTGCTTGGGAAGCGAGATGGGCGAAAGCGGACGTGAAAATAATGGGCGAAGAGGAAGCACAGCAAGGGATCCGCTTCAACCTTTTCCAATTGTTTTCTACCTATTATGGAGAAGATGAACGCTTGAACATCGGTCCGAAAGGCTTCACCGGCGAGAAATACGGCGGCGCCACCTATTGGGATACGGAGGCATACATGGTGCCGATGTACCTTTCCGTGGCCGAATCGAAAGTCACCCGCCAGTTGTTGCGCTACCGTCATCAGCAGTTGCCGGGTGCTTTCCACAACGCACGCCAGCAGGGGCTCAAAGGCGCTTTGTATCCGATGGTGACCTTCAACGGAATCGAATGCCACAACGAATGGGAAATAACTTTTGAGGAAATCCACCGCAATGGGGCAATCGCGCATGCCATCTACAACTACACGAACTACACGGGGGATGAAAGCTACCTAGTGGAAACGGGAATCGATGTCCTTGTCGGTATTTCCCGTTTCTGGGCGGATCGGGTCCATTTTTCAAAACGCAATCAAAAATACATGATCCATGGCGTGACTGGCCCGAATGAGTACGAAAACAACGTAAGCAACAATTACCACACCAATAATATGGCGACGTGGACATTGCAGTACACGCTGGACGCACTTGAAAAAGTGTCCCCCGAGAAATGGGCAGAGCATGGCCTTACGGAAAAGGAAACGGACCACTGGAAAGATATCATTGGCCGGATGTATTATCCGTATGATGAGGAACTCGGCGTTTTCGTACAGCATGACACGTTCCTTGATAAAGATCTTCGTCCTGCCGATACGTTGAATCCGAGTGAAAGGCCTTTGAATCAGCACTGGTCATGGGATAAAATCCTGCGATCCCCGTTCATCAAACAGTCCGATGTGCTGCAGAGCATCTATTTCCTGAATGATCGGTACAGCATGGAAGAAAAGAGACGCAACTTTGATTTCTATGAACCGATGACTGTGCACGAATCTTCCTTGTCGCCTTCCGTCCATGCCGTTCTGGCTGCGGAACTCGGCAAAGAAGAAAAAGCGGTCGAATTGTATTCACGCACCGCAAGGCTCGATCTTGACAACTATAACAATGATACGGATGACGGGCTCCACATCACTTCGATGAGCGGTGCCTGGTTGGCTATCGTCCAAGGCTTTGCCGGAATGCGCGTGAAAGAGGGCGTCCTGCATTTCAAACCATTCGTTCCCAAAAGTTGGCAAGGCTATGACTTCAAAATCAATTTCCGCGGCAGCTTGCTTGATGTGGAAGTCATCGAGGGAGAAGTGACCCTCACGGTTGAAGAAGGGCCGGAGCTTGACGTTTACTTAAATGATGAATTGGTGCAAGTGAAGGAAGCTGTCGTCTTCAAGATGAAGCTGTGATCTAATTGGGGGCTGCTGGGAGGCGGCCCTTATTTGCGTTCTATCATTGCTGAAGAGCCATACTGTCATGAAAGTGTATGGGCAGTTTTGGATCGAAGCTGAAGATAGTCTACGAGGATGCAGACGCTAGAATTGTAGCCATAAAGTCAGCCGGAAACCTGGAGGAATAAACAAAAAAAATTCAAATAATTTAAAAAAACGGGCAACATTCGCTTGCAAAGCAA
>CAWFEB010000006.1:0-89693 GCA_963814755.1 uncultured Carnobacteriaceae bacterium | reverse complement strand
TCGCTTCTACATCTTTCTGTTTTTATATCTCCCTTGCTGTCTTCTTTATTCAAGATGATTCTGATTTTGGATTGAGGAAAATTCAATTCTTTTAATGTTACCAATAAGGCTTTGATCCCGAACAGAAGAAATCTCTGGTGTTGTGATGACCAGTAAATGGTCGGCTAATGCCAATGCCGGCATGATTGTTTCGAAGAACCGTGCAGGCATATCGATTATGATATAATCGAATGATTCTCTTAAAGCTTCAATGATGATCCGGATATGGTCAGCGTTGATGAATTCATTCATTTGTTGTTGGAGATTTGCTGGCAATACTTTAATTCCAGATTCATGTGGTACAAGATAGCTTTCAATCAAATCACTGTCTATATGTCGTATATCATCTACGATGTCCGAAATGGTGAATTTTGGGTATAGATTCAAGGCTAACGCAGCGTTTCCAAAGTCCAAATCCAAATCGACCAACACAACTCTTTTTTCTTGATTTTTGGCCAAGGATGCCGCCAAGTTAATCAATAGAAGTCTTCCCTACTCCTCCTTTTGTGCTGAAAACCGTATATACTTGTCCAAGTTCGCTTTTTCTCACTTTTTTTGTGGGGCTTCTTGTTGCAACGTAACTTTCTTCTCTTGCAGTTGATGGATTCGATAGATGGCGTTCATCAGTTTTTCCGGTTCTATCGGTTTGATCAGAACGTCTTTCGCACCTGCCAAAAGGGCATTATGCATGGTTTCCTCTTGCAACGATTCTTCCATCATGATTATTCCAGTACCGGGGTATTGAGAAGAAACCCATTCCGCAAATGCATAGCGATTACCGCCTCGGCCAGATCCCATCAACAAAACATCCATCGGTGATCGCTCCAACAATTCTAAAACAGGCGCTTCATCTATAAAATCACCTGCAAGTTGGACATAGTCTATATTTTTCAATGTGTCAACAATGTTCAAACGATCCGTTTCTGAATCTGCCAATAATAACAGTTTCATCCTATTCATTGTTCTCACCGCCCTTTCCACGAATCAAAATTTGCTGTCCCATAGTTTGGTAAATCTTGTTTCACAGTGTCTACAGCGTTACGAAGTGTAAAATAGAAAGATCCATTAACCGCTGCATAGGCAATCACCTCAGCTTGCGCCGGCGTCACCAGTAGAGTCAACGATGTAGGCACACCTGTTTGAACCTCTTCTGTTCCCGTAATATATGGCCCTTTTTCTAGAATTTTTATATTCTGCAATTGCGTTATTACCAATTTTTGATCTTCAGAAGATGTGTAACTCACCAAAACGTCTACATTATCCCCCGGCATAATGTACCCACCAATACCGCTTGTTTCTGTTGTAGGTACGGCAACGGCTCTCATATTTTCAGGAATCTGATAGGCCAACGGCGCATCTCCGGTATCAAATATGACTCGCTCACTCAGCACCTGTTCTCCTGCTATCAATTCCGTTGTGGTTGTCCCCCCAACTACGTCTTCAATAGACGTAAAAGCATCTGGGTGGGCCGCTTCAGACGAAATCTCTTTTATCTCCAACATCTCTGTGGTGACCTTTACGTGTGCAGGAACAGTACTGATTGCCACGACTATTTTCTCCATTTCAACTTGATTTTCTTGGCTTGCAGCTGTCGCTTGATTCAAATAGATGTATACTAATCCTGTTGTAACCAATGCCAGTACGACTGTGATAATTCCTATCCTTTTTTTGTTTTTCATGTAGTTTTCACCCCTTCAAAAATATTATTCAATCAATTTATGATATGTAACAGCTTCAGCCGCAGTACCAGTATTCGGATCAACCTGATCACCTGGTTGGGCAATTGCAGTGAATTCTATCGGGATGCCTGAAAAATGTCCCAAAATGGTTCCTTTTGGTAAAGAGGTTGCTTCTCCGGTATTATTAAATGCGTAATCATCATATTCTGTAGCTACTCCTATTAGATAATTATTTTTGACATACTTGTCATCAGCGAATTGTAATGCGTTTGAGGATCCTTCAGATTTTTTTTCGTTACTATTTCCGCCGCTAACAATGTAATCCTCAATTTGGAACGGAACGAAATATTTAATGCGGACAACCGTTTTACCATTCTTTGTTTCTGCTGTATTCTCCACTACGGTACCAATCCAGTCATTATTTCTTTTTTCGCTTTCTTCTTCTTCTACAGCATCAGGTAATGTGATTGCTGCTGCTTCAGCATGCGTGTTTCAATGTTTCCAGGCAGGCTTTGGATATTACCTGGGTCAGTTTCAACATCGATGCTTATTTCCATAGGCGTATCGCTATTTGTACCAGCTAATGCATCAGCATTATTCATTCCCGGAATATCAAGAAACCCCCAGTTCCCATTCAAAACATCATCGGCAACTTGTTTTTCAGCATGCAACAAACTGTCTTGGTTGGCTATGAAATATCCCTCCTTGACAAACAATGGTAAAATATTGCCTCCAGCGACACTTTTCGTATATCCCCAAGTGGCAACAGCCTTTGCTGATACATTAGCCTCATTTTCACCGAAAATTTTGGCGAAAAATAAATTTTGATTTTCATTAACTGTGACCGTGATTACTTGTCTGGTATCCGCTTGATTTTGAATCATTACACTTTTTGTTGCGACGACTGCACTTGCAGTATCGGCACCATTCTCAATGGCATATTCAACGGCCGTACTGATCGCTGTCGAGACATCCAAGCCTTTGCTCTCTTCTAAAGTTTGAGCACCCGCTAAGGCTCCGGCATCTGCTGCAGTCACCATCTGCCGTCGATCTGCATAAAGTACTCCTGCATCTACCACCAATGACGCAAATGCCAGAATCAACAAGAGCATGCCAACAGCCATCGGGAGTGCGGCTCCTTTCTCATCTGACCAAAACCGTTTTTTCCAATTCATGTTCGCTCACTCCAATCTCATACTGGCATAACCATCAACGGTTTGTGTACCAGTTATAAAGATGCCAATTAAAGGATTTACTTGAGTTGATATCGTTACCGTAACTCTGTTGCCACCTTCAGAATCACTATCAATCTCATAATTCGGAGAAACAACTAAAGTTATATTGCTTGTATCCAGAGCCTCCAAGATTGCATTGGTTGCTGCAGTGTCATAAGTGTTATTATTAGCACTGGAATATCCCAAAGCAGCACGAACACGAGCCCCTTCCCTTACAGCAGCATTCACAGTCACTTTTGCATTCAGCATCCAACCAAATTCCAGAACATCCTAAAATTAACAAAAGTAAAATTGGCAATACCAGAACAAATTCCACAAGTGATTGACCTTTTTCACTTTTACGCAGTTTAGATAATATGTTCAAGATGCACCACCTCTTTCATTAAAAAATGTTGGAAACCTTGGTTCGAAGCGATAAGCACCAAAATTGGTTCCCCCAGCAATTGCTACGCCATAAGGAATATATATTTTTTTGTATTCCTGTCCATTTTTTGTGAAACGCTGTTGCAAATGCTCAATTTTTTCATTATATCCAATTGGTTCAAAAAATGGAATCATGTATAATGAATAAAATCATTTTTTATAAGTAAATCCCGTAATTTCCCAGTATACAGTAAATATCAATCACCATACCCCCTCCAACCAATGCGGAATAAAGCGCTGTCAATAAGAAAACTGCCAGCCCATCAAAGCCCCAATGGCCCCCATCAACTTGACATCTCCGGCTCCCATTCCTCCCATAACAAACGGAAGAAAGAAAATTGCTAAGCCAGCCAACATCCCGCCTATACTTAACAGCAATCCTGTCCAACCTCCTGTGATCAGATTGATTACCACCCCAACCATAATGCCTGTAAAGGTTATTTTATTCGGTATTTTTCTTTCTTTTACATCAAAAAAACCGGATATCCCAACCAACATTAACAACCAACATATTATTTGCCGTAACCATTTTGACTCCCCCTTTTTTCGATTTCAATTATATTATATTTTATTGAATCTTTATTACATATTCTGAATGTTTCCCACGGATATAGGAAGATTTTAGAAAAAATCCCGCCGAATTCAGCGGGATTTCGTCTATTTTTTAAATTACGTTCATAGCTTGATAATATTGTACTCATAGGCTTAGTGCTGCTATAATTTTATTATATAGCAATAACTATCTACCTACAAATCTCCATTGCTACAATTGCCACGATTGAAATCAACGCAATAATCAATGCATACTCAACCAAACCTTGTCCTTCTTCTTCCTGAACCAATCTTTTCATGATTTCCATGATCTTTTCCTCCTCTTTCTATCCGCTTTTTTAATGTTGTTGTTGTTTATGAGGTGACTTCTCTCTTATAGAAATCACTTCATTCAGCAACAACTCCATTTTTCAATAGATATAGATTCCCGGCCATGCCTACTCAAAAATAGAGTTTCTGCTCGCAAAAAATAACATTTTGATGGCATTTAATGATATACAAGTCTTTAAAAAGAGATTATAATCAAATAAACAGGAGTTAATTTTTAAGCACATGTTTATTTTTTTCGATAGATCATAATCTTACAACTAGTAAGTAGGTTTTCTTCACTTACTAAAATAAATATTCTTTTTGAATGTAGATCATGAAGATGACTGAGATGATGAGCATTGATTCGTTGATAATCTTTTTTCGTTGAATTGCATAGAAGAGAAACTAATTGAGAGATTTGCCTGAAGATTTAAGATGTCAGAAGATGGTTGAGAGAATTAAAATTTTTGGATGAGTTAAGTTTATGTAGACCGTTGATGAACGGTTGTTGAATGTAACTAATGATGATGGGTTAACCAGCTGATTAGGTTTATCCAGCTTGGTTGTGGTGTGTTTTATTTATGTCTTTATTTTAAATCATTTGGTTTTTAATACAATCCACAGATTTAGCCTTTTGTGCAAAAAATAGACACTATCGCTGAATGTGTCGTTTTTTTGGACAATAAACTAGAAATCTATTGATTTTGAGGAGGTTTTTCCATGATAAATGAATCAAACAGCAGAAGTGCACGGCGAACAAAACATTTATTCAAGGATGCATTGATGCGTTTATTGGAAACGGAAAGTTTTGCTTGCATCACCGTAAAAGATATTGTGGAAACCGCCGAATATAACCGCACGACTTTTTATAATCATTACTATGATAAATACGATCTGCTGGATGATTTGACCCAAGATTTGCTGGATGGATTGGCTGTAGCAGTCAAGAACCAGCTTCAAAGATTATCATCAAAGCCAACGGATGATCAATGAAAGCTGCTGATATAACTATTTTCGATTATGTCTATCAAAATCGACATGCTATTTCCTTATGTTTTCAAAATGATGTGCAAAAAAAACTCACACTCAAAAGTTTGGATACAATCTACCAAAATCTGATAGAAATCCTGGACTCCACTTGTTAATTTACCAGAAAAACAACTGTCCTCTGATGCGAGACTCTTCACCTATACTTTGGCAGGCACCATTCATGGATGGATTGATGAAAATTTCGTGACTCCTCCGATGAAATTAGAGCATCGTTTGTAGCCTATCATAATCAAGCTTTTTGATGTCTTATATGCCCTTATTCAACTAACTTTATATATGAAAAAGCCCGGAGAATCTATTCATAGAGATTCTCCGGGCTTTTATTACTTGATCTATTCTTTATTCAATCCTCAATCGCAACTTCCCCTTGCACTTCCCGCAAACATACTTCTTCAGATCAATCCTTCGCTTCCGCGGATAAAGCTGCCCGCAGGCACTGCAACTATAAAGCCATTTCGGCGGCGCAACAGTTCCAGCTTGGCGCAGATCCTTTACAAACCGGCTCCCCCCGCTTTCCTTCAGCAGGCTCCGAAAATCGGCATCCCGATGCTGATACCCTCGCCCTTCAAGATGCAGATGGTAATGGCAGAGTTCATGCTTCACGACCTTTTCCAGCTCTTCCGGTCCGTGCAGTTCCAGCACCAACGGATTGAAATCCAAATCATGGCTGTTGAGGTGGTAGCGCCCGCCTGTCGTGCGCAGGCGGCGGTTGAAGGTGGCGCGGTGGCGGAACGGTTTCTGGAAAACCGTACTTGAGATGTGTTCCACCAATCGTTGCAGTTCTTGTTCGTTCATCAATTTTTCCTCATTATTTTTGCGGCAGCATCGTCAGGGCAACACGGCCTTTGTTCGTGTCGACATTATCGACCCAAACGGTCACGATATCGCCGACTGCGACCACATCGGATGGATGCTTGACGAAGCGGTTGCTGAGTTTGGAGATGTGGACCATGCCGTCCTGTTTGACGCCGATGTCGACGAAGGCGCCGAAGTCCACGACGTTGCGGACGGTTCCTTGCAGTTCCATGCCCGGTTTCAGGTCTTCCATCGAGAGCACATCTTGGCGCAGCAATGGTTGCGCGATGTCGTCGCGCGGATCGCGGCCTGGTTTCGTCAAACCGGCGATGATGTCCTGCAGCGTTTCTTTCCCGAGTCCGGTCACTTCGCGGGCTTTGGTGCGATCCAAGGCGCCCAGCGCTTCGCGGGCTTGTTCGGTGCCGATATCCTTCAGGCTGAGTCCGGCCAGTGCCAACACTTCTTTGGCGGCCGGATAGGATTCCGGATGGATATCGGTGTTGTCGAGGATGTTCTTGCCGTCGGCGATGCGCATGAAGCCGACCGATTGCTCGAAAGCTTTCGGGCCGAGGCGCGGCACTTTCTTCAATTGTTGGCGGCTGTCGAAGGCACCGTTCTCTTCACGGAAAGCGACGATGTTGTTCGCGATCGTTTTGTTCAGGCCGGCGACGTGCTGCAGCAATGGCGCACTGGCCGTGTTCAGGTTGACGCCGACTTGGTTGACGGCGGTTTCGACGACGAAGTCCAGGCGTTCGCCCAATTGTTTCTGGGAAACGTCATGCTGGTATTGGCCGACACCGACCGATTTCGGATCGATCTTCACCAATTCGGCAAGCGGATCCTGCAGACGGCGCGCGATGCTGACGGCACTGCGTTCTTCGACCTGGAAATCCGGGAATTCCTCACGGGCGATGTCGCTGGCGGAATAGACCGATGCGCCCGCTTCGTTGACGATGACGTAATAAACGGTTTCGGCGACTTGTTTGATCTGATCGGAGACGAACAGCTCGGATTCACGGCTGGCGGTTCCGTTCCCGATGGCGACCATTTCCACTTTGTAGTCCGACAGCATTTTGCGGAAAGCCGGGCCGGCAGCGGCGCGTTTTTCTTGGTTGGCCGGTTTGTGCGGATAGATGACGCTCTTCGCCAACACTTTCCCGGTTGCATCCACAATCGCCAATTTGCAGCCGGTGCGGTAAGCCGGGTCCAGACCGAGCACAACTTTGCCTTTCAAAGGCGGCTGCAGCAACAGGTTGCGCAGGTTGTCGCCGAAGACATCGATCGCTTGCGCATCGGCGGCTTCGGTCAATTCGTTGCGCAATTCGCGTTCGATGGCCGGGCCGATGAAACGGCGGTAGCTGTCCTCGTATGCGGCCTGCAGATAAGGCACGGCGATGCTTTTCGGATTCTTCACTACCTTTTTCGCCAAGTAAGCGAAGATTTTCTCTTCGTCGATCAGAACGGCGACCTTCAGGATGCCGGTTTTTTCGCCGCGGTTCATGGCCAGGACGCGATGCGAAACGAGCGAGGAAATGCCTTGGGAAAACTCGTAGTACATTTCGTAGACGCCTTTTTCATCCTTATCGGTATCCTTGGCCGTGCTGACGATCTGGCCGTTTTTGCGCGTGAACTCGCGGATATGTTCGCGGTATGCCGGTTCGTCGCTGATGATTTCGGCGATGATTTCGTGGGCTCCGGCCAACACGTCTTCTATAGTAGAAAGTTCCATTTCCTCATTAAGGTATTCCTTGGCCTTCGCCTCGACGGATCCGTTCATTGGACCGCTTCAATAGCCACTCGGCAAACGGAGCCAGGCCTTTTTCGCGGGCGATTGCGGCTTTCGTGCGGCGTTTCTGTTTGTAGGGACGGTACAGGTCTTCGACGCGCTGCATCTTTTCGGCGCGTTCGATATCCGCTTTGAGCTTCGGCGTCAGTTTGCCTTGTTCCTCGATGATGCGGATGACTTCTTCCTTGCGCTTGTGCAGGTTCGTCGCGTACTGGTGGCGCTCTTCGATTTGGCGGATTTCGACCTCATCGAGCGAACCTGTCACTTCCTTCCGGTAGCGCGCGATGAACGGGACGGTGTTGCCCTCTTCCAATAGTTGCAGTACTTTTTCGATCTGTGCGGGTCTGAATTGGTTCAGCTCGGCTTTCACCAAGTCCAAAACGATTTGTTGTGCTGTTTCTGTCATGTTATTCAATACTCCTGCCTTTCAAAATAAAACTGCCCTTTCGGCAACTTCATCATTTCTTTATAATATGGTCCTCTTTCAGACCGTTTTTGTCAAACACGACGCCGTGCAGCGAACCGCCGTAGACGGCTCCGCCATCGATGCCGATCTTATCGTCCGAAATCCAAAGATCCGAACGGTCATTGTCGCCGTGCAGGTAAAAGGTCGGGGTATGCCCGAATACGATCGTTTTGCCGGTGCGGTTCTTCTTTTTGTGGAACGGTTCGCGGATCCAAAGAAAGTCCTCCTCGGTGCCGTCGTGCCAATCCTTTTTGCCCAGATCGACGCCGGCATGGACGAAAACGTACTGTTCCCATTCATAGTACACAGGAAGCTCCGCCAAAAAAGCGAGCAGATCCTTGTAGTAATGTTTCATCATCAGCGCGATTTCGGTAGGCGAATACTCCTCGTTGATGTGCTCATGCAGGAAACTTTCCAGGGTACCCAGACCGCCGTTCAGGAAATAATTGCCTGCGAATTCCTCCGGCTTTGCGATGAAATTCAGCAGCATGTCCTCATGATTGCCCTTCAGATAGATGGCACCGTGCTTTTCCACCAGTTCCTTCGCCAGCAGAAAACACGCTTTCGAATTTTCGCCGCGGTCCCCCAAATCACCGATAAAAATCAACTGTTGCTTCTCCCGGTCCCACTTTTCCAATAATTTCTTCAGTAAGGTGATCTCCCCATGGACATCGCCCACCACAAACACTTCGTCTTTCACGCTCATCACCTTCTAACTTTCAGACTGTTTCGCTCCTTCTCATTTTAGCATATCGACCCGCTTTCCTGCTCAGGCAGATTTACCAAAAAAAGGACCTTAATTTCCTGAAATGCTAACGTTAAGATGTAAGGACGGCGTTTTTGATGCGCTTTCATTATCGAATTCAGCAAATCACGAACATTAAAGTGATAAATTGATTAAATCATTCACTTATTTATTGCAAGCTTTTGTGTGATTGGTTATAATAGTCGAGTGGTAAGCAAGGAAAGCATCTGAAATCATTTATTGTTACTGTTTCCTGTCGCTGCCGAAAAAAATTCAGATGGGAGATCTTTTCAAAATGGAAAATTTCTTTAAACTCAAAGAACACGGAACAACAGTTTCCACAGAAGTTGTTGCGGGGATCACAACTTTCTTCGCAATGTCGTATATCATTTTCGTCAATCCGGCAATCCTTTCTTTATCTGGGATGCCTAGCCAAGCAGTCTTCTTGGCAACAATCATTTCCGCTGCAGTCAGCACTTTGGTGATGGGCCTTTTCGCAAACGTACCTTATGCTTTGGCACCGGGTATGGGCTTGAACGCCTTCTTCACTTTCACTGTCGTCTTCTCACTTGGTTTCACTTGGCAACAAGCTTTGGCCATGGTATTCATCTGTGGGATGGTCAACGTTCTGATCACAGTAACCAAAATCAGAAAAATGATCATCAAATCGATCCCTGAAAGCCTGCAGCATGCAATCAGCGGCGGTATCGGCATCTTCATCGCTTATATCGGGATCAAAAACGCCGGCTTCTTGGAATTCACTTCCGACGCCAGCTCCATCACTGCAATCAACGGCGCTCCTTATGACGCAACAGCTGAGACTTTCACTGGCGGAGTAGGATCAGTCATAACTGGCGGCGGCATCGTCCCTGCCTTGGTTGATTTCACGCAAATGCCTGCTTTATTGGCTTTGATCGGTTTGGTCATTACGGCTGTACTGATGGTCAAAAATGTCCGCGGCGCAATCCTTATCGGTATCGTTGCGACTACTCTGTTGGGTATCCCGATGGGTGTTGTTGATATTTCAACAGCAAGCCTGCAAGCAAACTCGCTTGCAACAGCTATTTCAGAATTAGGTGTAACATTCGGTGCTGCATTCGGTTCAGAAGGTCTTTTGTCCTTGTTCTCCGATGTTTCCCAACTGCCTTTAGTATTGATGACCATCTTCGCATTCAGCCTTTCCGATACTTTCGACACAATCGGTACATTCATCGGAACTGGTCGTCGTACTGGTATCTTCTCTGCAGAAGATGAAAAAGCGCTTGAAGAAGGATCCGGATTCAGTTCGAAAATGGATAAAGCTTTGTTCGCCGATTCAGTCGGTACGGTAATCGGTTCGATCTTCGGTACTTCAAATACTACTACTTACGTTGAAAGTGCTGCCGGTATCGGTGCTGGCGGACGTACTGGTTTGACTGCAGTTGTTGTTGCCGGCATGTTCATCATCAGCGCATTCTTCGCACCGCTGATTGGTGTTGTTCCCGCTGCTGCAACAGCTCCTGCTTTGATCCTTGTCGGTATTTTGATGATGGGATCATTCACGGAAATCAACTGGCATGATCTGGAAGATGCAATCCCTGCTTTCTTCGCATCCATCTTCATGGGTCTTTCTTACAGCATTTCCTACGGTATCGCAGCCGGCTTCTTCTTCTACTGCATCGTGAAAGTCGTAAAAGGAAAGTCGTACGAAATCCACCCGATCGTGTGGTTCTCTTCGGCTTTATTCTTGGCCAACTTCATCATTTTGGCATTGCTTTAATATGACTGGGCGCATTTCCGATTGATCGGAAATGTGTCCATTTTTTTAATTGTTTTCGTTTTCGGTAATAAATTGTTGCGATTACATGATTTTGTCGATATAATAAATTCGAGTGTTAAACTGAATATCTCCATAGGGGAGTAACTAGCAGTACAAGGCTGTGGTAATGTCAACAATAAGTAGAGTAATCCTATCTGCTGGTGTTACCTTAAATAGTGAGACTTATGCATACAGTGTTGTCTGAAAGACAATTTTATGCATAGGTCTCTTTTCATTTTAACACTACTACATTCAGGTCAAGAGAGGGGAAATACTGTGTCAAAAGAACAACTGAATAAAGCGTTCTTCGCGCAAACGGAAGAGGAAGTCTTAGCAGAACTTAATTCGACCAGAGGTGGACTTACTAACGAGGAAGCCGCGAAGAGATTGGCTGAGTATGGCGAGAACGTACTAGAAGCAGGTGAAAAACGCACCACTTTACAAAAATTCTTGGATCAATTCAAGGACTTCATGATTCTCGTTCTATTGGCTGCAGCTATCATATCTGGTACTATCGGTCATGAAATCGCTGATGCTATCATCATCTTAGCTGTTGTTATCATCAACGCATTCCTGGGTGTCTTCCAAGAAAACAAGGCAGAAGAAGCAATCGAAGCTTTGAAGAAAATGGCTTCACCTCTTGCCAACGTTAAACGTGGCGGAGAAATCATCCAAGTCAAGTCAGAATTACTTGTTCCTGGTGACATCATCGTATTGGAAGCCGGAGATGTTGTTCCTGCAGATATCCGCCTTTATGATGTGAATTCACTTAAAGTCGAAGAAGCTGCTTTGACTGGTGAGTCTGTACCGGTCGAAAAAGACTTGCGCGACGTTGAAACCGATGCTGCTTTGGGTGACCGCAAGAACATGGCGTTCTCAAGCACTAACGTAACTTATGGCCGTGCGGAAGGTGTCGTCGTCCTTACAGGGATGAACACAGAAGTCGGACATATCGCGAACATGCTGCAAAATGCTGAAGAGAAGAAAACACCATTACAGATCAACCAAGATCAAATGGGTAAATCTTTGACAATTCTGATTTTGGTCATCGCTGTATTGATGTTCATCATCGGATTCGGTTTCAATGGCCGTCCTTGGTTGGATATGTTGATGGTTTCCATCTCCGTAGCCGTAGCCGCTATTCCTGAAGGTTTGCCTGCCATCACGACAATCATCTTGGCGTTGGGTACGCAAAAAATGGCAAGCAGAAATGCGCTTGTCCGTAAATTGCCTGCTGTTGAAACATTGGGCGGTACCGAAGTCATCTGTTCCGACAAAACCGGTACATTGACTCAAAACAAAATGACGATCGAAAAAGTTTACTACGATGGCCAAGTCCACGATGCCGATGAAAACATCGACTTGGAATTGCCTGTCATGAAGATCATGAACTTGGCGAATGACACAAAAATCGCCAACGACAAATCATTGATCGGTGACCCTACCGAAACAGCAATGGTTCAATATGGTTTAGAAAAAGGTTTCGACCTTTCCGCTAAATTGGTTGACATGCCGCGTGTTGCTGAAGTTCCTTTTGAATCAGACCGTAAATTGATGTCAACGATCCACCCTGAAGGCAACCAATTCATGATCGCAACAAAAGGTGCTCCTGATGAATTGTTGAAACGTTGCACGCACATCATCAAAGCTGGCGTCATTTCACCGATCACGGATGCTGACAGAAACGCAATCCTGGACACAAACCACAGCTTGGCTATCCAAGCATTGCGCGTATTGGCGATGGCATTCAAAAATGTCGCTGCTGTACCTGCAAAAATGACGACTGAAGCAGTCGAAACAGACATGGTCTTTGCCGGTCTGATCGGTATGATCGACCCTGAGCGTCCGGAAGCAAAAGAAGCGATCGCTCAAGCCCAAAAAGCTGGTATCCGTACTGTCATGATCACGGGTGACCACAGAGACACTGCTTCTGCAATCGCAACGCGTTTAGGTATTTTGGATGAGAACTCTTCTGCTAAAGCAGTCATCACTGGTGCTGAATTGAATGATATCTCTGATGATGATTTCTTGCGCACGGTTCAAAACTACTCTGTATACGCTCGTGTTTCTCCTGAGCACAAAGTACGTATCGTTAAAGCTTGGCAAGACCAAGGTAAAGTTGTTGCCATGACTGGTGACGGCGTAAATGATGCACCATCATTGAAACAAGCTGACATCGGTATCGGTATGGGTATCACAGGTACGGAAGTATCTAAAGGCGCTTCCGATATGGTATTGGCTGATGACAACTTCGCAACAATCGTTCACGCGGTTGAAGAAGGACGTAAAGTTTTCGCAAACATCCAAAAAGCGGTTCAATACTTGCTTTCCGCTAACTTGGGTGAAGTATTGACCTTGTTCATCGCTACTGTTTTGGGATGGCAGATCCTTGAACCAATCCACTTGCTGTGGATCAACTTGGTTACGGACGTATTCCCTGCTATCGCATTAGGTTTGGAAGAAGCTGAGAAAGATGTAATGGAACAAGCACCTCGTGGCCGTTCTTCCAACTTCTTCTCGAACGGCGTATTCGCCAGCATGATCTACCAAGGTATCTATGAAGGTGGTATCACGTTGTTCGTATTCTGGTTGGCAACTGGCTACTATGGCTTTGAACTGCACATCGGTGAAGCAATGGCCTTCTTGACATTAGGATTCATCCAATTGTCGCATGCCTTCAACTGTAAGTCAGTCTTCAAATCATTGTTCTCGGTCAACCCGTTCGGCAACAAAATGTTCAACTACGCAATCTTGCTTTCCTTAGCATTGATGCTGATGGTAGCATTCACACCTGGATTGAACAGAATCTTTGGTATCTACGACATGACTGGCCAACAATGGATGATCGTTGTTGCAGCTGCATTGTCAGTAATCCCATTCGTTGAGATTATGAAAGCAATCTTGCGCGGTATCGGATACGACAAAAAAGTGAACCAAATCAAAGAATAATAAATGATATGTAGGAAAACCCCGTCGCAAGAGCTTTTTTATGGTGTTGCGGACTGGTGTTGCTTTGTCGGGTGTTTTGCGGTTTTTGTTGAGCGTTCAGCCGAGTGATTGGCGGGTCTCGGTCGTCGATGATATACGCTACAATCGGAAAACCAAAAGAGATGCAGTATTCCGGAAACAAATCGTTATCCGGGATACTGCCTCTTAGTACTCGATTTCTAGAGCGAATTCATCGCGCTCTCTATCTCATAGTCACGAATTCTTCCGCTCCAGTGGGATGGATGGCTACGGTGTTGTCGAAGTCGGCTTTGGTGGCGCCCATTTTGATGGCTACCGCGAAGCCTTGAATCATTTCATCGACACCGTAGCCGATGCCGTGGAGGCCGACGACTTTTTCGTTTTCTCCTGCGCAGACCAGTTTCATCTTCACAAGCTGGCGATGGGCTGTAACGGCCGTGTACATCGATGCAAAGGTGGATTTGTATACTTTCACCTGATCGGCACCAAACTTCTCTATGGCGTCTTTTTCGCTCAATCCGATGCTGCCGATTGGCGGGTGGCTGAAGATCACGGTCGGGATGTTGTCGTAGTCCAGTTTCTCGTTCGGTTTGTTGTTGAACAACCGTTCCGACAAGTCTGCGTCCGGCTGCAATCGCTACAGGCGTCAGCATGTTCTTGCCGGTCACGTCCCCGACTGCGTAAATGCCGTCAACGGAGCTGTTCTCGTACTCGTCGACGATGATGAATTTTTTGTCGCTGACCTTCACATCCGTCGCTTCGATATTGAGACCGTCGATGTTGGCTGTCCGGCCGATCGCCCAGATGATTTTGTCGAAAACTTCCGATCTGCCGTCCTCGAGATGCAGCGTCAAAGTGCCGTCCGCATTCTTTTCGACAGCTTTCGAGACAGCATGCGTGTGCAACGTCGGACCATCCTTTTCGATTTCCTGCATCAGGCCTTCGATGATGATGTCATCGTATTTGCGCAACGGTGTGTCATAGCGGACATAAAGATGCGTGTCCACGCCCAGATTGTGCAGCACGCCGGCCAATTCGATGGCGATGTAGCCCGCACCGACGACAGCGACTTTTTCCGGCAATTCGGTCCATTCGAAGAACGTATCGGAAACGTCGCCGAGTTTAGCGCCAGGAATCCGTGGACGGATCGGTTTTGCGCCGGTCGCGATCAGGATATGTTTGGAGCGGATCAGCTCCCCGTTCACTTCAACTGTATGGTTGTCGACGAATTTGGCGAAGCCTTCGATCACATCGACATTGCGGCGTTCGAAGCCTGCTTGATAGGAGTTGCGGGAACGCTCGACGTAGGCATCCCGGTTCTTCAATAAGGTCGGGAAGTCGATTTTATGCGCGCCTGTATCGAACCCGTAATCCGGTCCGTATTTGTGGATCGCCTCGGATATTTGGGACGCATACCACATGATTTTTTTCGGTACGCAACCGATGTTCACGCAGGTTCCTCCCAATAAATTCCCTTCAATAACAGCTGTTTTGGCACCATATTCTGCCGCACGGTTCATCGTCGCGATGCCGCCGCTGCCGCCTCCGATGGCGATAAAATCATATTCCCTCATTATGTTCCTCCCAATAATATCTATGTATTCTTATTTATTTTTTCTTCCAACCAGACACAACCGATCGTCTGCGATGCCGGCAATATGGCCTGGTAACGGCCATGGTTATCGTAAGCTTTATAGAAAAGCTTCCCGTCTTCGTTGTAGCCATAAGCATAGACGACTACCCAATGGTTTTTGTACTTGCTGTTGAACAGCCGCGTCGTCCCCACTATGACAGGAACCGGATCCGGTCGATCCAACAAGGCCGGAACGATTTTTTCCGTGATGAGGCCCGATTTTACGGTCCAATCCGGAATATCCGCCAACAAGGATTTCAGTCCGTGCTGCACATCCCAAAAGAAGGTCCCTTTGTAGGGAAGAAATTCGTCAACGACCGTCAGCAAGCCTGCCAACAACGTATCTTTATCCAAGGAATGCTTGTATTTATGCAGAACCGCATCATGCACCAACACGGCGCTGCAGTAGGTCCCGCAGATTCCCGGGTTGCCGCTGTTGATCCAGCTGCGGTACTTCGCGAAGCGTGACGGTTTCAGGCCGTGCCATTTCTTCGGCAGATTCTTTTTAGACTGAAGCTCTTTATCTGTATGATTTGACGTCATGACAAATTCCTTTCTTCTTTCTTCACTATTTAATGAAGCGAATGTGCTATCTTTCATTATACACCCAGTCAGCTGAATAAATGGAAGAGGATGCTCACGGCCCCTGAAATCAGGATCAGCCAAATCGAATCGATTTTTGTGGTCCGGAGCGCGTACAATGCCGCCAAGAAGATGGCCACCGCAAGGAAATTGATTGTGATCCCACCGATTGCTGTCCCGCCGGATTGGAATAAAGCAGCCACGAAGAGCGCCAAACCTGCTGCGGCAATCAAAGCCACAACAGCCGGACGGAGCCCGCCGAGGATTCCCTGCATGATTTTGATGTCGCGGTACTTATAGTAGGCCCATGCCAAAATCAGCGAAAGGATGATCGAAGGTGTGACCGTACCGAGCGTCGCTGTGACAGCTCCAGCAAAACCGCCCACTTTTGTCCCGACGAAAGTCGCCGAATTGATGGCGATCGGACCCGGGGTGATCTGTGAAATCGTGATGATGTCCGTGTATTCCTGCATCGTCAGCCAGCCTTGGTTCACGACGATTTCATCCTGGATCAGCGGCAAGGATGCGTATCCTCCTCCAATCGTGAATAACCCTATCTTGAAAAAGGACCAAAACAATTCTAAATAGATCATTTGCCTACCCCCATCTTCGCCCTATAGCTCAGATTGATGAAACCGATCAACCCGGCCAGGAAAATGATCAATACGACGTGGACATCGAAAAAGTAAGAAGCTGTGAATGCCGCAATCAACAGCAAGGTGTTGATGATGTCCCTTTGCTTGACGACGCCGCTGACCATGCCAATAACGACATTGACGATGACTGCCGCCACACCGGCCTGCATCCCGATCATCAATGCATCCACGATCGGATTTTCGCGGAAATTCATGTAAAAATAGGAAATGAGCGTGATGATGATAAGCGGCGGCGTAACCGTCCCGAAGACAGTCACTAATGCCCCCAGCAATCCCGCCATGCGGTAGCCAATCAAAATGGACGTGTTGACGGCGATCGCACCAGGCGCGGACTGCCCCAAGGCGACCAAATCCAACATCTCATCCGCCTCGATCCACTTGAGTTCCTCCACGAACTTTTTTTGCATCAACGGCACAATCACATACCCGCCGCCGAAGGTAAACGCGCTCAGCACAAACGTTGATTTAAACAACATCCAAAACAACTGGGCTGATTTTTCTTTATTTGCCAAAGTTTCTCCCCACCTCTTCTTCAATTTCAACTCATATACTTTTGATTCTACCAAAATAGCCCATCGATGTAAAAAGAACGATTCGAAGGACACGCGTTGGAACAGGTCGTGGGCATGATTCTGACTTCAATTTCTGATAGGTTTTTCTTAAGAATGTTCAAAATAAATTGAAAATGCCGGTGCTTCGTGTATAGTTAGATTAGAACATTAGAATAATATAGAACTAATTTTTGGAGGAGTGAATCACTATCGAAGCTTGGATTCAAAGCATTATGGAGCAATTTGGCTACTTCGGTGTAGCATTTTTGATTATGATCGAAAATCTTTTTCCGCCGATCCCTTCTGAGGTCATCTTGACTTTTGGCGGGTTTATGACAACCACTACGGAGCTCAACATCCCCTTGATGATTGTTGCGGCGACAATCGGTGCGGTAGTCGGGGCTGCGATTCTTTATGGTCTCGGTACCCTTTTGGATGTCGAAAGATTGGACAAAATCGTTGATAAGTACGGCAACATCCTGCGCATCACGCATGCTGATATCCACAAAGCGGATTCGTGGTTCGATCGCTACGGTTTCTGGACAGTCTTCTTCTGCCGCTTCGTGCCGTTGATCCGGAGCTTGATTTCATTGCCTGCCGGGATGGCGAACATGAACTTCGGCCTTTTCCTTCTCTTTACGACTGTCGGTACCATCATCTGGAACACCGTCCTGATTTACCTGGGCGCGGCGGTCGGCTCGCAATGGGAAACGATTGTCCATTACATGGATATCTATTCCAACATCGCCTACGTGATCATCGCTATTATCGGAATCGCTGTCATCATTTGGTATATCCGCAAACGAAAACAGCCTGTTAAAGCAGATTAACTAGCAAAGTCATCCTCCACTCGGAAGATGGCTTTTCTTGTTTTTTGGGCGATATGTCGTATACTTATAGTAAGAAAAGAAAACCGGATAGGCAGTTTCCCCGAACGGTCACTTGCGGTTAACATACAGAAAGAAAGGGATTATATTATGAAATTCACTTTTACCGATTCCGCAATCGCGGAAATCCAAAAACGTTACGACCTTAAGGACATCAGCCTGTTCTATGCGGTCGGCGAAGATTGCGGCTGCCCGAGCACCGGGATCTTCATGCTGAAGGTCAATGATGCCGGAATGGCGGAATACGATGCCGTGATCGAAACGAACATCGGACCTGTCCCCGCTCAGAAATGGGCACTGGTTTTCCTCGACAGCGACAATGTTGTTGACTTCAACGCCACTAAGCGTGCTTTCCAACTGAAAAGCGAGCGCGGCTTCCTGAACATGAACCTGTTGCTGGAACAGACTGTCGCACAATAATCAGCACAAATACAACGAACAGCCCCCGCTTATCCATTAAAATGGATCGTCGGGGGCTGTTCTTTTTATGGAATCAAATCAGTATTTCACCTTGATCACTCTTGCAGCGCGCACTTCATCCAGTCGTCTGACCGATGTATGATGCGGGGCCTGGGTGACGGTTTCCGGCGTTTCGGCGGCTTCGCGGGCGATTGCGATCAGCGCGTCCGCGAAGTCATCGAGCGTTTCCTTGCTTTCGGTTTCCGTCGGTTCGATCATCAAGGCTTCCTCGACGATCAGCGGGAAATAGACGGTCGGAGCGTAGTAGCCGTAATCCAGCAAACGTTTGGCCATGTCCAAAGTCCGCACACCGCCCTTCTTCTGGCGGTTGCCGGAAAGGACGAATTCGTGCTTGCAGATGACCGGGTACGGCGTGTCGAAATCATTTTCGAGAAGCTTGCGCAGATAATTGGCATGCAGTACGGCGCTCTCGGATACTTTGCGCAAACCGACCGGACCCATCGTGCGGATGTAGGTGTACGCCCGGACAAGGACGCCGAAGTTGCCGTAATAGCCTTTGACCGGGCCGATTGAAGCGGGATGATTGCTGTTAAGCACATAGCCATCTTCCGTCTTTTCCACTCTCGGGATCGGCAGGAACTCCTTCAAGTATGCTTTTACGCCTACCGGACCGGCTCCTGGGCCTCCGCCGCCATGCGGTGTGCTGAAGGTCTTGTGCAGGTTCAGGTGGACGATATCGAAGCCCATCGTGCCCGGCGTCGTTTTGCTGAGGATGGCGTTCAGGTTCGCGCCGTCGTAATAAAGCAATCCGCCTGCTCCGTGGATGATTTCCGCAATCTGAACAATGTCGCGCTCAAAAAGACCCAACGTATTCGGATTCGTCAGCATCAAAGCTGCGGTTTGGTCATCGACTGCATTGCGCAAGGCTTCGAGATCGACCAAGCCTTCAGCGGTCGACGGGATGCTTACCACGTCGAAGCCCGCGATATGCGCACTGGATGGGTTGGTCCCATGGGCGCTGTCCGGCACAAAGACTTTCGTGCGTTGCAGGTCGCCATTTTTTTCATGGTAGGCACGCACCATCATCAATCCTGTCCATTCGCCGTGCGCTCCGGCTGCCGGCTGCAGGGAAACGCCGTCCATGCCGGTGATGACCGCCAGATCATCCTGCAGTTCATGCATCAGTTGCAGTGCGCCTTGGACGGTCTCCACCGGTTGATACGGATGGATGTTGGCGAAACCGTCCAAACGGGCGGTCACTTCATTGATTTTCGGGTTGTATTTCATCGTACAGGATCCCAGCGGATAAAAGCCGTTTTCCACGCCGAAGTTGTCCTGGGAAAGGTTGGTGTAATGGCGCATCAGCTGCAGTTCGCTGATTTCCGGCAGTTCGGCCGGCTGTTTGCGGACAAGGTGCTCCGGAAGTTTGGCTTTGAAATCCGTTTTGGGGACATCGCTCTTCGGCAGGCTGTAGCCAACGCGACCCGGACGGCTTAATTCAAAAATCACATTTTTCGTTTTACGCATGGTTCATACCCTCCAATACCGCAATGAATCGGTCGATTTCTTCCTTCGTGCGTTTTTCGGTGGCACAAACCAGCAACTGATTCGGCTTTTTATAGGTTTCCGCCAAGCTGTAACCGCCGATGATGCCCGCCTCCAGCAAAGCCTGATTCGCTTCTTCGGCCGGGAATGGCAGATCGATGACGAACTCATTGAAGAACGGCGACTGGTTCAGGATCGCGAAGCCTTTATCCTGCAATGCCTGGGCAAAATAAGCCGCTTTGTCGACGTTCAGCTGCGCCATTTCCTGGACGCCCTGCTTCCCGAGGGCAGCCATGCAGACAGCGGAAGCCAACGCATTCAAGGCTTGGTTCGAACTCATGTAGGAGGTCGCTTTTTCGCGGCGGATATGCTGCTCCCTGCTTTGGAGCGTCAGCACAAAGGCGCGCTCTCCATCCGCATCCACGGTTTCCCCGACGATTCTGCCGGGAACTTTGCGGATATGCTTTTGATTCACGGAGAAGTAACCGCAGTGCGGTCCCCCGAATGACATCGGCAAACCGAACGGCTGCGTGTCGCCGACGACGATATCCGCACCCAAATTGCCGGGCGCTTCGAGGATTCCCAGCGCCAACGGATTGGCCATCACGATCAACAGCGCCCCTTTGTCTTCGGCAATCTTTTTGACGACAGCCAAATCTTCCACCGATCCGAAGAAATTCGGGTACTGGACAACGATCGCCGCGGTATCCGGAGTCGTCAGGCATCGCGTCACATTGAAGTTGGTGACATCCTTCTCCATCAACACTTCGATGACTTCCAGTCCGCGACCTTTTGCGGCGGCATGGATGACGGCACGGGCGTTCGGATGGACCGCCTGCGAAAGCACGATTTCGTTCCGTTTCGTGACTGCCGCTGCCAAACCGACTGCTTCGCTCAAGGAAGCGAACCCATCATATAAGGAAGAGTTTGTCGCTTCCATCCCGGTCAATTCGCTGATCATCGATTGGAATTCAAAAATCGCCTGCAGCTCCCCTTGACTGGCTTCCGCCTGATAAGGGGTATAGGCCGTATAGAATTCGGAGCGCGAAATCACTGCATCGACCACGCTCGGAATGTAATGATCGTAAGTACCGGCGCCCATGAAGATCGGCATCTGCCCAGCGCTGACGTTTTTTTCGGCCAAAGCTTTCATTTGCTTCAATAGTTCCGATTCGGAGACGGCAGCCGGAATCGCCAACTCTTCCTTCAGACGGATCTCTTCAGGGATATCCGTGAACAGGTCCTCCATGCTTTTAACCCCGATGACAGCCAGCATTTCCTTCTCGTCTTCGGCTGTATCCGGTAAATAACGGAATCGCTCCTCAGTCATTTTATGCTTCCTCCTCGGCCACGAATGCTTCGTATTCGTCGTAGCTCAACAATTCATCCAATTCGCTGGCATCGCTCAAGCGCATTTCGTACATCCAGCCGCCTGCAAAAGCTTCCGCATTGACGGTTTCAGGCGCATCAGCCAAAGCCTCATTTTGCTTAATCACCGTTCCGGACACAGGCGCATAGACTTCGGAAACGGATTTTACGGATTCGACAGTGACCGCTTCGTCCCCTTTGGCCAATTCCGCATCCAGATCGGCAACATAATCGACGAACACGATGTCGCCCAGTTGTTCCGCCGCATGTTCCGTGATGCCGATGCGTACCGTATCATCCGTGATTTTTTCTACCCATTCATGCTCTTTTGTGTAATAAAAATTTTTGTGGTCTGCCATGTTAATCATCCTTCCGCGCGGTGCGCTGGTTTATTGTTTTTTTTCATTAGTATGAGTGCTTATTAGTTATTTATTTGGCTCTTTTGTAGAAGGGTTTGGGAATGATTGTCGCTTTGATGCGTTTGTTGCGTATTTCGATCTGGATTTCTGTGCCGATGGTGGCCGCTTCCGACTTGACCAAGGCCATCCCGATGCTTTTCTTCAGAGTCGGCGATTGCGTTCCGGAAGTGACGATCCCGATTTCTTCCCCGGCCGCTGAAAAGATTTTGTAGCCTTCGCGTGGGATCCCTCTTTCGGTTGCTTCGAAACCGATGATCTTTTCGGTTGGTCCGTTTTCGCGGATTGCCGTCAAGGCAGCTTTGCCGATAAAATCACTCGTTTTTTTCGTTTTGACCGCAAATCCCAGCCCGGCCGCCAACGGAGTGATTCCCTCTGACAATTCATGCCCATAGAGCGGCATCCCTGCTTCCAGGCGAAGCGTATCCCGCGAACCGAGCCCACAAGGCAACACACCGTAGGCCTCCCCGGCTGCCAAAAGTTTTTCCCATAAGGACGCGGTCTGTTCACTCGAAAGATACAATTCAAAGCCGTCTTCACCGGTATAGCCCGTCCTTGATATCAGGACATGCGGAATGCCCGCCACTTCCTGGTCCGCGATGAAATGGTAATTTCCGATGGCATCCAGATCGGCTTCCGTCAGTTCCTTCAGGATCTTGATGGCTGCCGGTCCCTGCAGGGCGAGCAGGCCGATGCTGTCGGAAATATTGTTGAGGATCGCTTCCGATCCGTTGTTTTGCTGCATCCACGCATAGACTTTATCCGTGTTGGAAGCATTGCAGACCAACAGGTAACTTTCTTTTTCCATTTTGAAAAGGATGACATCATCCACTGCCCCGCCATCCGGATAACACATGATATTGTATTGGGCTTGTCCGATGCTCATCACGCTGACATCATTCGTCAGCAGCCCGTTCAGGTAGCTTTCCGCTTCACTACCGGATATTTCGATTTCCCCCATATGCGAACAATCGAACAGTCCGGCGCGTTCACGGACTGCTTCATGTTCGGCAAGAATTCCGGAAAATTGGATTGGCATCTCCCAGCCGCCGAAATCAATCAGCTTCACGCCGTTCGCTTTATAATAATCAAATAATGGCGTGCGTTTGCCTATCGTTGGTTCACTCACGTACAAATCCCCCTTTTCTTTCCTGGATTCCGCATTTTTTACGACTGTTTTTCGGCTTTCCGTCACATTAACGTGTAACCGCTTCACGTCCCTTTGTTATCTATTTTAGCACAGAAAACGGGCAATATACTCTCATAATAGATCGTTCGCATTAAACGCAAATCCATTCTCACAATAGCATGGTTCATTTCAAATTACGAAAAATATGCTTACGTTATGAAGATTTACTATTTAAATCGTTCGTATTTTGTCCAAAAATGACATTTTCCTCAATTATTAACAGATTCTTAAAAAGGTAGTTGTAAACAAGCAGAATAATGTGTAAAATGAATAATTAAAAAGATATAATTGATTTCTCTCGCCAAATTTTCATCTTTGGCGGAAATCACGAATCATTTTTAATCATTGTATAAGAAATGTTTCTGAATTTAATAAAACTGGCGAGGTGGAAATATTGAAAAAAGTTTTGGTTGCAAATCGCGGCGAAATCGCGATACGTGTATTTCGTGCACTGACTGAACTGAAAATCCCTACTGTTGGCGTTTATGCGCAAGAGGATGAAGGTTCTGTGCACCGTTTTAAAGCAGATGAAGCCTATTTGGTCGGAAAAGGCAAAAAGCCTATCGACGCCTATCTGGACATCGAAGACCTGATCCGCATCGCTAAAGAATCCGGTGCAGACGGCATTCATCCTGGATATGGTTTCTTATCTGAAAATATCGACTTCGCTAGACGTTGCCAAGAAGAAGGCATCAAATTCATCGGCCCTTCTTTGGAACATCTGGACATTTTTGGCGATAAAATCAAAGCAAAAGTTGCAGCTGTGGAAGCCGGCATCCAGTCAATCCCTGGTTCGGACGGTCCAGTCGCAAACATCGACGAAGTCATCGAGTTTGCGGAAACCTACAACTACCCGATCATGATCAAAGCGGCTTTAGGTGGCGGCGGACGCGGCATGCGTATGGCCTTCAACGAACAAGAAGCCCGCGAAGGTTTCGAAAGAGCCCGCAGTGAAGCTTTGGCAGCATTCGGCAGCGATGAAATTTATGTCGAAAAATACATTCAAGATCCAAAGCACATCGAAATTCAGATTTTAGGGGATGAGCATGGCAACATCGTTCACCTTTACGAGCGCGACTGCTCCGTGCAACGCCGCCATCAAAAAGTTGTCGAAGTGGCACCATGCGTTTCCATGTCGGATCAAGTCCGCCATGAAATCTGCAACTCTGCACTTCAATTGATGAAACACGTCGGCTATGTGAATGCTGGAACTGTTGAATTCCTTTTGGAAGGCGACCAATTCTACTTCATCGAAGTGAATCCGCGTGTCCAAGTGGAGCACACAATCACAGAATTGATCACAGGAGTCGATATCGTGCAATCACAGATCCTGATCGCCCAAGGACAAGATCTGCATAAAGAAATCGGCATCCCGCAACAGGCAAATATCCCGTTGATCGGCGCTGCTATCCAATGCCGGATCACGACGGAAGATCCGTTGAACAATTTCTTCCCTGACACCGGAAAAATCAACACTTACCGTTCTCCAGGCGGCTTCGGTATCCGATTGGATGCTGGTAACGGATTCCAAGGTACGGTCGTAACACCGTTCTTCGACTCCTTATTGGTTAAATTATGCGTACACGCTTCGACATTTGATCAAGCCGTCAGCAAAATGGAACGTTCGCTGATCGAATTTCGTATCCGTGGCGTGAAAACGAACATCCCGTTCATGTTCAACGTCATCACGCACCCGATCTTTGTATCAGGCGATGCGAAAACGACATTCATCGATACGACGCCGGAATTGTTCGAATTCCCTAAAACGCGCGACCGTGGTAACAAAACGATGCAGTACATCGGAAACATTACCGTTAATGGCTTCCCGGGCATCCAAAAAGGCCACAAGAAATTCTATGACAAGCCTAGAATCCCGACTGACATTGTCGTGCCGGAACAAAAAATCATTACCGCCAAAAATATTTTGGATGAAAAAGGCCCTGCAGCCGTCAGCCAATGGATTAAGGACCAAAACCGTGTGCTCTTGACGGACACGACTTTCCGTGACGCGCACCAAAGTTTGTTGGCTACCCGTATCCGCACAAACGAAATGCAAGCCATCGCAGCTGAAACGCAAGCAGCAATTCCGCAATTGTTCTCTTCGGAAATGTGGGGAGGAGCTACCTTCGACGTGGCCTACCGCTTCCTGAGCGAAGATCCTTGGAAACGATTGAAGAAACTGCGCTCGCAGATGCCGGATACTTTATTGCAGATGCTGTTCCGTGGATCGAATGCAGTCGGATACCAAAACTATCCCGACAACGGTTTGGAAGAGTTCATCAGACTTGCAGCTAAAAACGGGATCGACGTTTTCCGTATCTTCGACAGCTTGAACTGGACGAAGCAGATGGAAAGAAGCATCCAGTACGTGCGCGACAACGATAAGATCGCTGAAGCAGCCATCTGCTACACAGGCGATATCAATGATCCGACACAAACGAAATACACGATCCAATACTACAAAGAGATGGCCAAAGAGCTGGAATCATTGGGCGCACACATCATCGCGATCAAAGATATGGCCGGTCTTTTGAAACCGCAAGCGGCTTACCGTCTGATCAGCGAATTGAAGGATACCGTCGATCTTCCGATCCATCTGCATACGCATGATACAAGCGGAAACGGCATCTACACATACTCAGAAGCGATCAAAGCCGGCGTCGACATCGTAGACGTGGCCATGAGTGCCATGAGCGGTACGACCAGCCAACCAAGCATCAGCAGCTTGTACTATGCTTTGGAAGGTTCTGAGCACGAGCCGGACATCAACATCCATAACGTGCACAAAATCAACCGTTATTGGGAAGATATCCGTGACTACTACGAAGAATTCGAAGGCGGCATCCAAACGACTTCAACAGAAGTCTACGACCACCAAATGCCGGGCGGACAATACACGAACCTGCAACAACAGGCGAATGCTGTCGGCTTGAACGACGAGTGGGATAAAGTCAAAGAGATGTACGCTGACGTGAACAAAATGTTCGGCGACATCGTGAAAGTGACACCATCCTCCAAAGTTGTCGGCGATATGGCCCTCTTCATGGTCCAAAATAAATTGAACGAAGAAGATGTCTACGCAAAAGGCGAAACCATCGACTTCCCTGAATCCGTGATCAGCTTCTTCAAAGGCGACTTGGGTCAACCTACCGGCGGATTCCCTGAAAGATTGCAGGAAATCATCCTGAAAGGCAAACAAGCCATCACAGTAAGACCGGGCAGCCTGCGTGAGCCGATCGACTTCGTTGCTTTGAAAGCCGAGTTGGAGGAAAAAATCCAACGTCCAGCCAGCGATGAAGATGTCATCAGCTACCTGATGTACCCGCAAATCTTCCTGGATTACATTGCAGTCTACGATAAGTTCGGCGATGTCACTAAACTTGACACCCCTACTTTCTTCCACGGCATGCGTATGGGCGAGCAGATCGAAGTTCAGATCGAAAAAGGGAAAACCTTGATCATCAAATTGAACTCGATCGGTGAACCTGATTCGGACGGGATGCGCATCCTTTACTTCGACCTGAATGGCCAAGGCCGTGAAATTGAAGTCAAAGACATGTCCATCACCAGCACGAAAGCGATCCGCAAAAAAGCGGAACCTACCAACAAAGAACACGTCGGCGCAACAATGCCGGGTTCTGTATTGGAAGTTCTCGTCAAACGCGGCGATCGCGTATCGCAAGGCGATCCAGTCGTGATCACCGAAGCGATGAAGATGGAAACAATGATCCGTTCCACAATCAACGGTGTCGTTGATCAGATCTATGTCATCGACGGCGATCAGATCGAAGCCGGAGACTTGTTGATCGAAATCGAAGCAAAATAATATGCACAAGAAAGGGAGGCTCCAAAGGAGACCTCCCTTTCGTGACGCTTTCCCCAGAGTCATATCAATAAATGTCCGATAACCGCAATGAATCGGACAACCAGTGACCTATTAGCAAGCAGAAAGACAGCTCATTCCGGGATAGCTCTTTCTTATCCGTAATAAGCTGTCACAAGGAGGAACTTTTTTTGGAAAATGAATTAAAACCCTATATCCACGTTGCCCAATATTACGAAACGGATCAGATGAAGATCATCCACCACTCCAATTACATCCGTTGGTTCGAGGAAGCCCGCGTGGACTTCCTTGACCAGATCGGCGCGAATTATGCGAAATTGGAAGAAGCCGGCATCATCAGCCCCGTCCTTTCCGTCGAAGCGCATTACAAAACGATGGTCCGCTTCGGAGACTCCGTCTATGTCCTGACCGAAATCGATTCATACAGCGGAGTGAAATTAGGCCTAACCTACCGTGTCATCGATGTTGCAACTGGCGAGTTGCGCACGACCGGCAAAAGCAAGCATTGCTTCCTGAACGAAGAAGGCCGACCTGTTTCGTTGAAAAAAGTCCAACCGCATGTGCATGCCAGCTTCGAAACCTATCGGGAGCATGTTTTCAGCGTTTGAGTAAGTGAAATAGGATCTCTGCCAAGAAATAACCCTGGTCAAAGCACCAGCCTACCCCTCAGCCTCGCAAAAGCGGCCTTTAAAGGAGAAAACTGTTGTAGATGCACCAAGAAGTACTCGTCACCCGAAGAGGCAAGCACGGTGCCTTTATCTATCGCAAAAAGCATGAGCCCTCGAATGAATGGGCTCATGCTTTTTATTCTGCGCTCTGATTTTCATTTTGTTCCAATATGCTCACGAAGCGGTCGGTCAGGTTCGCGGTGAATCCCCAGAGTCGATGGGTCTCCAGATGGTAGAACGGGACGCTATGGACGCCGATCCTGAATTTGTAGTCCCTGCCGTTCGGAATCAGTTCGAACGGGAAATCATCCGGGTGCTCCAGCCGGACCGTCGAAGAGTAGTAAGTCGGCCGGTTATCCATGAAATACTGAAGCGGCACCGTGAAAATTTCCTGAACTTCTTTATTGAAGCGGATATCATCCTTGTCCACGCCGACGATTTCGCCGACGTAGCAATGGATGATCGCGCGCTCATTCATGATATAGTCCATTTCTCCCAGAATATTGATATTGTCCCTTTTTATGTTCAGCTCTTCCATTGTTTCCCGGATTGCCGTCTCTTCATAGCTCTCCCCAGGCTCCACTGCACCGCCCGGGAATGAGGTATCCCCTGGTTGGGAGATATGCTCGCCCCGCACCTCATAAAGGACATGAAGCGCCCCGTCCACCCTGATCAAAGGGAGCAGGACGGAGAAGTAGCGTTGTTCCCCGATCGGCTCGGGTTCGTGTTCCGCCAATATTTTTTTGATATCCTCCAGCATTATGCCATCACCTACCGCTTGTTTTTCTTACATTATACCTGTCATTATCTCGAATTCGAAATAATATGCTTGAATCCTTTTCAAATCTATCCAGCGATGATCTTCACGTGGAATTTGCGGTTGCGCGGGCCATCGTAATCCCAGAAGTAGATGCTTTGCCAAGTACCCAGCAGCATCCGTCCTTGCGTCACGATAATCGTTTCGCTGGCGCCGGTCAAGGATGACTTGATGTGGGCATCGGAATTGCCTTCGACATGGTGATAGCTGCCCTTGTTCGGAAAGGTATCCGTATAACCCCAATTCATGTCCTTCTGCACATCCGGGTCGGCGTTCTCATTGATCGTGATGGCGGCTGTCGTGTGCGGACAGAAGACGACCATGATGCCATCCTTCACGCCGCTTTTCGCCAAAGCGTCCTCGAGGTAGACATCGATGTTCGTCAACGACTGTTTGCCGCTCGTCTGGATGCGGTATGTAAACAGATTTTGGCTCATCTTCCTTTCCCTCCATTCCGCTCGATCAAACGTTTAGCGCACGACTTCAATGCCGGCTACATTCCCGACATCGTGGTAATTTTTCCCGGTTTTCTTGTCGGTGAAGTCGACCGTGACGATGCCGGAAAGTCCTTCTTTGACGATTTTGTTCATCCCCTGTTCGGTCGGCGCCAGCAAAGCCCCTCCATGGAGCACTTCCGCACAGATGGTAAGGGAGGCGGAGGCATGGGAAACTTCGATTTCGATCCGGTCATCGGTCAACAATCCCAAAGTGAATGTGCTGCGGTTATAGGTCGCAAAACGGTATTCCTCTCCATCCACGATAAAATTGCAGATGAAGCCCTCGAATGAGGAACCCCGGAAAGGGATTTTCGCCACCGAGAAGAAGAGGCTGGTCCTATCGTCCCGGAAATGGTTGCACTGGATCCAGACGTACTCCTGCGGGAAAGACGTTCCCCAGTCCTTTTCGAGGTAGCCTTTGCCGCCCGTAAAATCACTGGTTTTGTTTCCGATCGCCACCGTTCCGTCGATGGCGTGATTCATGCTGATGACGCCGTGGTAACATTCCATGTTCGGGATGTAGGCGAAGAAACCCATGATGGATGGCGACACCGGTGTGCGTTTGACCGCTTGGAATGGCCCTAGTTTCAGGATGCCTTCTATCCGGAAATCATCCTCTTCCAGATGCACACTGACGAGCGTTTCCGAAAAGACGCTGTTGCCGACTTTCAGCACAAATGGCGTTTGGTTGTATTGAAACGCAGACAATGGATAGCGGATGTAGCCGGTCCGCAGCTCTTTTTCGAGCGCTTCTCCGACATGGACATAGGAATATTGGATGAAACAATGCGGGTCTTCCTCGGTGATCGAAATGCCGGGAATCAGGCTGAGGACGGTTTTTTCATCTGCTGAAACACTTTTGAAATACCATCCTTCAAAATAGGGACCTTGCTTTTTCAGGTCGCCTTGAAACAGGATCGGATGGGTCACTTTGTTTGCCATGGCGCAGCGCTTCCTTTCGCATGCATTCTTATCTTTACTATGCAACAACACCCCTTGTTCCGTCAATTTTTTGCATTTGCGGGAGAGTCATTTTTTCGTTTTATCCGGTTGTTTAGCCAATGGTTGTTTTTTGAATGTCAGCTCCGATGAGAGTGCCCTCATCGGAGAACGGCATTGCGCCAGACAGCTCAACTCCGACGAGCGAATGTTCGCCGGAGTTGACTGCGTAGCGGACGGCTGTACTCCGGCGAAGCCGCCGTGGTCGGAGGTGATGATCTTTTTGGATCTTTCCTCCTCCGGCGAATCAACAGCACCCTCATTCGTAGCGACAACAAAAAAAGAGCCCACCTTCAAATGAGGCAGACCCTTCTTCCGATTGTTCTTACTGTTTGATGATGGATACGACGCGTGCGCCGTCCACTTCTATCGTCACGCTGTCGCCGGCTTTGATGAACGGCAACTGCTTGTCGATGGACACTTTAGCGATATAGATGGTTTCTGCATCGCCTTCCAGCGTGAAGTAATAAGTCGTTTCGCCGTCGATGACGACTGATTCCAAAGCAGTGATGGCACCGCTGATGGTTTCGGTCTCGACGACCTCTTCTTCCTCATCGGTTGTTGTCGAAACGACGCCACCGGTATAGGCGTTCCACGCAGCAGCCAAGGAATTGCCGGTCCCGACTTTCTGATAGTTCGTCGCATTCACAAAGGCGTACATTTTGATCAAGCCGGCATCATCCTTCAAGGATAACTGATAGACCGGCTTGTTTTCCATATTGAACAAAAGCGGGAATGTGCTGATGTAGCCTTTTTCCTGCACCGATCCCTGGGCGCTCTCCATGGCGCTCCATTCGGTCGCCGTGCTGATGTTGTAGCGTTTCGATTCCTTGGTCCTTGAATTGACCAGCACAAAACCGATATTCGATTCATCTGCCGCGACGGAGGTCAAACCGGTATACAGATACAGATCATCATTCAGCACGATGTAATTGTAGCCCTGCGCATTTTGGATGACACCCTTCTTGCTGATGACGCTGTTCAGGTAACCGCCTTGGTATTGCCCGTTGTAATTGATCTGCGTCATCACCATGTTCGCCGGGAACACGCGATCGACCCAATCAGGAACATCGGCAACGCTATAACGCGTGATGTCACCAGAGGAAGCATCCACAACGAAAATACCGACGACTTCCTTAGGCCCCATGAAGCTGAATTTCTTTTCAACGATAGGCGCGATGTAATACGGATTGCCCTCTTCGTCCAATTCAAAGACCGGATTTTCAAACATTACAGTCGGATAGTTGAAAAAGATATGCCGCGTGATATCATCCCCGAAAAAGCCGGAATGGGAGTAATGAATGTTCTTCTCCAGATTCACCAATTCAGAATCTCCCGTCACCATATCGACGGTCACATAATGCGGAATGCCATCAGCGCGGTTGTTCAACCAGCGGAAAAAGCTGACGTATTCCAATGGCGAAACGCGGACCGAACCGCCTTTATAAGCGATCTGCGTGTATTCCGTGCTGACGTCGAATTGCGAAACCAAATTGAGGACTTCGCCAAGCTTACGGCTTCCCAGACGCTCCGCCATATCGCGGTCGATCGTCGGTATCTGCGAAGGGTCCGTGATGGTCAGGTCCTCCTCAAAATTGCCTTCCGTATGCGTAATCAAGCTGGCGTAATCTTTGGCCCTGAAAATTTGGGAACCAAAAAGCATCCCACCAATCAAGAAGACAATACTGATTCCGATGATTGCTCCAGAAACTTTGTTGACTTTATCAGCTTTCGACCGATCCAAGACGTTCATCAATGCTGCACTTGCGACCAAATACAAAAACATATTCGTCCAAAACTCCGGTGACTGGATCGACACTGGGGTCAACGCCGAATACCAATATCCTAAAAGAACGACTGCTGGTAGACCATAGGCAATCGCCACACTTTTCCAATTTTTCACAACTCTGCACCCTTTCTTTTCCTTCGAATCTTCCCTCTTAAACACTTAAGGATTTGATGCTAGTATTATACCATTTTTTTGAGCTATATTTCGAATTTCAATATATGGGATTATTTAGGCAACCGGAACAGATTGGCACGCTTGATCAGCGCTCCGGTCAAATGCGGGAAATGCGGGTTCACCGGAGGACAGCACTCCGGGATGGTCGGCTGCTCCGGTCAGGCGGATGCCCGCCGTAGTTGGCATCCATTTCCGCCTTCCTCCTCCGGCCGCCGCGGCTTCGCCGGAGTTCACCCTGTTATCCGATCCCCACCTCCGGCCAAGCGCTTTTGGCCGGAGGTGGGCACTCAATGTTGCCGCGACACAAAAAAACCGAAGCAGCGAATCCCCGCTGCTTCGGTTTTTTCAACTGATTAGTAAATGTCTGTATCGCCTGACAAGAAACGGTCCACTTCGCCTGCGGCTAGTTTTCCTTCTTGCAAAGCCCACACGACCAAGCTTTGTCCACGGCGCATGTCGCCGCATGTAAAGACTTTTTCCACGTTTGTTTTGTAGTCGGTCTCTGTTGCTTGGATATTGCTGCGCAGATCGCGTTTCAAAGCTAATTCATCCGGAATCGTATCTTCAGGACCGGTGAAGCCCATAGCCAGCAGAACCAGGTCCGCTTTCCAGACTTTTTCGGTTCCTTCGACAGGAACTGGATTCATTCTGCCTAACGCATCACGTTTCCATTCGATCTGTACAGTATGGACAGCGGTAACTTCGCCTGCCTCATTCTTTTCGACTTTCGTCGTGTTGATCTCGTAGTTGCGCGGATCGGAGCCGGTCAAGTAGATCGCTTCTTCTTGGCCGTAGTCCGTTTTCAGCTTTTTAGGCCATTCTGGCCAAGGGTTCGTATCTGCATCACGTTTGTCCGGAGCTTGCGGCATGATTTCGAATTGATGCACGCTCTTCGCGCCATGACGGATGGATGTACCGACACAGTCGGTACCGGTATCCCCGCCACCGATTACGATGACGTGTTTGTCTTTGGCAGTGATTTTGCTTTCCTGCGGTTCGCCCGCAAGGATATTTTGTGTGTTTGCAGTCAGGAAGTCCATAGCCATATGTACGCCTTTTGCGTCATTGCCTTCGACATTGATGCCGCGGGCGCGGGTTGCGCCGCCGCAAAGAACGACTGCATCATACGTGTCAACCAATTCCTGCGCAGTGATGTCTTTGCCGACTTCTGTGTTGCAGACAAATGCCACGCCAGCTTCTTCCAGGATGTCCAGTCTTCTTTGGATGATATCCTTGTCCAATTTCATGTTCGGGATACCATACATCAACAAACCACCCGGACGGTCGCTTCTTTCGAAGACAGTGACCGCATGGCCGACTGAAGTCAAGTAGTGCGCAGTCGCAAGGCCGGCAGGACCGGAGCCGACAACCGCAACGCGTTTGCCGGTAGCCGGAGCTTTAGCCGGTTTTACCCAACCGTTCTGGAAAGCATGTTCGATGATTTCGTATTCGATGCTGCTGATCGTAACGGGTTCACCGATAAGTCCAACTGTACAAGATCCTTCACAAGGAGCAGGACAGACACGTCCTGTAAATTCCGGAAACGGATTGGTCAAGGATAAACGTTCGTACGCTTCTTTCCATTGACCACGATACACCATGTCATTCCACTCGGGGATGAGATTGTGCAGACGGGCAACCGGACGCCCCGTTCGGCAACATGATGCCTGCTGAACAGAACGGAATGCCACAGCTCATACAACGGGACGCTTGGGTCCGAATTTTTTCTTCTGATGTTTCTTCACGCATCTCGCCCCAATTTTTGATGCGGACTTCCGGAGAAATCTTTTCATAATTGGAACGGCTATATTCCTTAAATCCAGTAACTTTTCCCATCTTATCCCTCCTCCTTAGTTTGTCACAACTGGTTTGTAGCGCTCATCAAAGGCATAACGCATTGCGTCTTGACCGGTGATGCCCATCTGGTTCGCTATTTCGATGTTTTCCAGGATGAACTTGTAGTCGTTGGAGATGACCTTAGTGAAGCGGGATTTCATTTGATCCCAGTTAGCCAAGATATTTTGCGCTTTTGGACTTCCCGTAAAGATCATATGCTCCTGCAGCATGCGCTTGATTGTGTCATGCTCTGTGTCGTTCAAATCTGTCGTTGCGCTGACCATTTCCATGTTCAGGTTGTTTTCGTCGAAATCAAGGATATAAGCTACCCCGCCCGACATCCCGGCAGCGAAGTTACGACCGGTTTTTCCGATGATCAGAACCGTTCCGCCAGTCATGTACTCACAACCGTGATCGCCGATTCCTTCAACAACAGTATCCACGCCACTGTTACGGACGCAGAAACGTTCTCCGGCGATTCCGTTGATGTATGCTTTACCACTGGTTGCGCCATAGAAAGCGACGTTACCTGTGATGATGTTTTCTTCAGGTGCGAATGTAGCCTCATTCGGTACGCGTACGATGATTTTACCACCGGACAAGCCTTTACCGATGTAGTCATTCGAATCGCCTTCCAGCGTCAATGTCATCCCTTTCGGAATGAATGCGCCGAAACTTTGTCCTGCCGAGCCCACGAAGGTCAATTGGATCGTATCTTCAGGCAAGCCTTCAGCACCATATTTTTTCGATATTTCGCTGCCGATGATGGTTCCGACAACGCGGTCGATGTTTTGGATAGCTGATTTCGCTACGATGCGTTTCTTAGAGTCGATTGCCGGTTTCACGATTCTCAACAGACGACGCATATCCAATGTTTTCTCTAATTCATGGTCTTGCTCCGTCATGTTGTATCTGCCGACATTCGGTGCTGCATATGGTTGGTACAATACGCTGGACAGATCGACTGTCTTCGCTTTCCAATGCTTCACATTTTCTTTCATCTTCAGCTTGTCGCTGCGTCCGACCATTTCATTGATCGTGCGGAAGCCTAATTTCGCCATGATTTCACGCAATTCTTCGGCAACGAACATCATGAAGTTCACGACGTATTCCGGTTTGCCTTGGAAGTTCTTGCGCAACGTTTCATCTTGCGTAGCGATACCCACTGGACATGTGTTCAGGTGGCAGACACGCATCATGATGCAGCCGATAGCCACTAGCGGTGTTGTCGCAAAGCCGAATTCTTCGGCACCCAACATACAGGCGATCGCAACATCGCGACCAGTCAATAATTTACCATCCGTTTCGACGCGGACACGGTCACGCAATTTGTTCAACACTAATGTTTGGTGCGCTTCAGCCAAGCCCAGTTCCCACGGCAAGCCGGTATTACGGATGCTGGTTCTTGGTGCTGCACCTGTACCGCCGTCATAACCGCTGATCAGGATCGTATCGGCATTTGCTTTCGCAACACCGGCTGCGATCGTACCAACGCCGGCTTCAGAAACCAACTTCACGTTGATGCGCGCATGACGGTTGGCATTCTTCAAGTCGAAGATCAATTCTTTCAAATCTTCGATGGAGTAGATGTCGTGATGCGGAGGCGGTGAAATCAGGCCTACACCCGCGATGGAGCCACGTGTTTTGGCGATTTCAGGATAAACTTTCTGTCCTGGCAATTGTCCGCCTTCACCCGGTTTTGCACCTTGGGCCATCTTGATTTGGATTTCCTTCGCGTTCACCAAGTAGTGGCTCGTAACGCCGAAACGTCCGGAAGCGACTTGCTTGATGGCACTGTTGCGGGAATCTCCGTTTTCATCCAATTCATAACGGCTCGGATCTTCTCCACCCTCACCAGAGTTGCTCATCCCGCCGAGACGGTTCATAGCGATTGCTAAGGTTTGGTGCGCTTCGATACTGATCGAACCGTAAGACATCGCTCCGGTCTTGAAGCGTTTCACGATGCTTTCAGCCGATTCGACTTCTTCGATCGGAATCGCGTCTTGTGCGTTTGGCTTGAATTGCATCAGTTGACGCAGCGTGTACGCCTTCGTTTCAGCATTGATTTCGCGGGAGAACTCTTTGTATTGCTCATAGTCCCCTTGGCGAGTCGCTTGCTGCAGACGGTAGATCGTGCTCGGATTGTACAAGTGTTCTTCACCCATGGCCGAGTATTGGAAATGACCGCCCACTCCCAGCGTTTCGCTGTAAGGCGCTGTAGCTTTATAGGCACTGTCATGACGCATTCTGTTTTCTGTCGCAATTTCCTGCAGACCGATACCTTCGATGCGGGTAGGCGTGCCTGTGAAGTATTTAGCGACAACTTCGCTGTTGACTCCCAGTGCTTCAAAAATTTGTGCACCATGATAACTGCGCATCGTTGAAATACCCATTTTTGTCAATACTTTGGACATACCGTGGACAGCTGCGTGGATGTAGTTCGCTTCCGCTGCCTCAGCATCCAGTCCGTCCAACAAGCCTTCTTCAGCAAGTTCGCGGATGGTCGCATAAGTCAAGTAAGGATTGACCGCGTTACAGCCGTATCCGACTAATGTGCAGTAATGATGCACTTCTCTTGGTTCACCGGATTCCAGCACAAGGCCGACGCTCGTGCGTGTTTCTTCGCGGATCAAGTGATGATGCAGACCGGAAACAGCCAATAAAGCCGGAATGGCTGCCCATTCAGCGTTCACACCACGGTCGGAAAGGACCAAAATGTTGGCGCCTGAAGCAATGGCTTTATCCGCTGCACTGAAAAGACGTTCCAAAGCTTTTTCCATCCCTTTTGCATCTTCTTCGACGCGGTATAAAAGGGAAAGAGTGACCGTTTTGAATTTGTCGTCCTGCAACGCTTTGATTTTCGCTAATTCAGAATCCGTCAAAATCGGGCTATCCAAGTAGATGGCATGTGTGTCAGCCTTATCCGGATCTAACAGGTTACCGCAATTTCCGACAAGCATTGTATCGGAAGTAACGATTTCCTCACGGATCCCGTCAATCGGAGGGTTCGTAACTTGCGCAAATAATTGTTTGAAGTACAGATACAACATCTGTGGTTTGTCTGATAAGACTGCCAACGGAGAATCGATCCCCATTGCTCCGACTGAATCGCCACCTGTAACGGCCATCGGTTTGATCAATAACTGGATGTCCTCGAACGTATAACCGAAAGCTTTCTGTTGGTGCAACAACTCTTCAGGTTCAACCGTTGCAGTCAATGGAGCTGGCGCAAAGTCCTTCATTTTGGAAATGTGCTTCTCAGCCCATTCTCCGTAAGGTTGTTTGGCAGCTACAGTTTCTTTGATCTCTTCATCCGAGATGATACGTTTTTGCTTCGTATCGATCAAGAGCATCTTGCCTGGCTCCAGACGGCCTTTATAGGCTACATCTTCCGGACGCACATCTACGACACCTACTTCGGATGAAAGGATTACGCGATCATCTTTCGTCACATAGTAACGGGACGGACGCAAACCGTTTCTGTCCAACACCGCTCCGACGATTTCGCCATCCGTGAAGCCCATTGCTGCAGGGCCATCCCATGGTTCCATCAGGAAGTTGTTGAAGTTATAGAAATCTTTTTTGGATTTCGACATCGTTTTGTTCTTTTCCCAAGGCTCAGGAACCATCATCATGACAGCTTCCGGCAATGAGCGGCCGTTCAGATACAAGAATTCCAGATTGTTGTCGAATTGGGAAGAGTCGCTCCCTGTTTCGTCGACGATCGGATAGATTTTTTCACTGGCATCCAACAGATCCTGGGACATGCTGCCTTGACGGGCGCGCATCCAATTGATGTTTCCGCGGATTGTGTTGATTTCGCCATTGTGGATCAAGTAACGGTTTGGATGAGCTCTTTCCCAACTCGGGAAGGTATTCGTACTGAAACGGGAATGGACCATCGCCAAAGCGGATGTGAAATCCAAATCCGTCAAATCAAGATAGAAGCTGCGCAATTGTTCTGCAGTCAACATCCCTTTGTAGACGATCGTTTTCGAAGAGAAACTGGCAAAATAGAACGAGCCGCCTCTTTTTTCGCTCATCGGTACGATTAGTTTTTCGGATAATTTACGGATGACGAACAATTTGCGTTCGAAATCCATTTCAGTCATCTCAGGATTTCCTTTACCGACAAAGACTTGGATAAAACGCGGAATGGCTGCTTTTGCAGTCACACCGATTTCGGAGCTGTCGATCGGAACCTCACGCCAACCCAACACTTTTTGACCTTCGGAAGTGACAATCTCTTCCACCATTCTCATTTGTTCGTGACGTAGATCGTCATATTTATGGGCAAAGAGCATCCCTACTCCATAATCGCCTTTTTTAGGCAAATGGATTCCCAGGACGTCGCACTCCCTGCTGAAAAAATGATGAGGAATCTGCACCATGATACCTGCTCCGTCACCTGTTTTGGCATCAGCGCCGGAAGCACCCCTATGCTCCATGTTTTCCAATAAATCCAACGCATCAGAGACTAATTTATATGAGCCATTTCCATTGATATCAACGACAAATCCCATACCGCATGCATCATGCTCGTAGGCGGGATCATACATTCCTTGTTTTTTTGGAGGAGTGTAACTATTCATTTCGGCGTCCCTACTTTCTATTATGTTATTCTGATATTATAATCAAACTCTAATTTAAATACAATCCATTTTCATTCATTTTTTCACAATTAGTTGCATCTTTTTTTTGATAGTAACAATATTAACTTTGGAAAAAACATTTGATATAACACAATTATACAACCTGGCGACCGGTTACTGACTTGTGATAGATTTCATAACATCACCATGTAAACAGTTACCGTTTTCATTACTTTTTAATGCAAACCTGCTTGTATCCTCTCATTCTGACCTGCAGATGCTATTTATTATTAAAAAATACCCGACCTTGATTAATTTTAAGGTCGGGTAATTGATTTTGTACTATTTAGTAAGCGTCAAAAGCATTTCTCTGACAGTCTTGCAGGCCATAGCGGTAGAAGCGCCTGACGGATCGTATTGCGGAGAAAGTTCAACGACGTCAGCTGAAACGATCTGGTTCAAATCCTGCAACGCAGCGATACCCGCCAACAATTCCTTATAGGTAATGCCGCCTGGCTCAGGTGTGCCGGTTCCAGGGAAAGTGCCAGGATCCAAAACGTCCAGATCGATCGTCACATAAACGGGAACATCCTTCAATTGCTGAACAATCTGCGGCAGCGTATCGATGGTGAATTTCTCCATATAAGTATGCTCTTTCGCCCATTCGAATTCTTCCTTCAAACCGGAGCGGATACCGAATTGGAAAATGCGGCCGTCTCCCAGGAAGTCGAAGCAGCGGCGGATGACTGAAGCATGCGACAAGGATTCTCCCATGTAGTCTTCACGCAGATCTGTGTGGGCATCGATATGGATGACATGCAGATCTGGGTATTTTTCATAGGCAGCCTCGATGGTAGGCAGGCTCACGAGGTGCTCGCCGCCGACCATCAAAAATTTCTTGCCATTGTCCAATACTTCTTTTGTGTAGGTTGCGATATCGCTCAAGACGCGCTCTGTGTTGCCGAAAGGCAGATCCAGATCTCCGCCATCATGGATGGCCTCTTCTTCAAGATCACGATCCAAATAAGGGGAATAACTTTCCAAGCCGAATGAATCTTGGCGGATCGCCTGCATCGCAAAGCGCGTGCCTGGCCTGAAACTGGTTGTTCCGTCGAATGGGATCCCGAATAATACGGTAGATGCTTCTTCAAATGAAGATTCGCAGCCGATAAAAGTCTGGATGTTCATGTTATTTTTCACTGTCTGCCGTCCTCCAACTGTATGCTATTTGATTGTTGTTCCGATTGCTTAATCTTTCAGGACTTTGATCTGATGAGGCATTTTTTCCTCAGTCAGGACGTTGCCTAAAGTTTCATTGTAGTAGTGGTAATGCTGCACGACTGCCTCAGAGATCACTTCACCAGGGATGATCAACGGAATTCCTGGCGGGTAGATCATGATCGAGTCAGCACTGATGCGGCCGATCGCGTCGTCGATGCTGACCACTTCATTGTCGGCATAGAAGGCGTCACGCGGGCTGCAGGCCAATTTGTTGATGCTGCAAGTCATCACGTGCGCATCGAAATGTTGGCTTGCTTTTTTGTAGCGTCTGCGGACATCCATCAAGGCATCAACCAGTCTTCCGATCGATTCGCGCGTATCGGCTGTGCTGATGACTGCCATCACTACATAGCCTTCAGCCAACTCCATTTGGATGCCGTATTCTTCCTTCAAGATTGTGTAGACTTCGAAGCCTGTCAGGCCGATATCATTCACGCGGATCACCAATTTTGTCCAGTCATAAGTCTGGTCAAATTTATCTTTGATGTAGTCGGATTTCAATACTTCATAGTCGCCGAATGCTTCGATCGCTTCAATCGCTTCGCTGACGATCGGGCGCAGTTTTTTGTAGCGGTCTTTGCCGTACATCGCCAATTCGCTGCGTGCAGCATCGATGGAACTCATCAACAAGTAGTTCGCGCTTGTCGATTGCAGCATGTTCAGCACTTTTTGTAATTTTGTAGCGGAAATGCGATCCCCTTGCATCACCATCAAGGAACTCTGCGTCAAAGATCCGCCGGTTTTGTGCATGGAATAAGTCACCGCATCGGCTCCAGCTTTCATCGGATCCTTCATTTTTCCGGGCATGAACGGCAAATGCGCGCCGTGCGCACTGTCGACGATGACAACAACACCGCGTTCATGTGCGATATCACAGATCGTCTCCAAATCGTTCAAAGATCCGAAATAAGTCGGATAAGTGACCAAAAGAGCTTTCGCTTTAGGATTTTCATCCAAGCCTTTGATGATGCGTTCCACGGAGATGCCGTGAGAAATTCCGAAGGCCAAATCCATTTCGGGCTGGATGAAGATCGGCTTTGCGCCGCTCAAGATCAACCCGCTCATCACTGACTTATGGCAGTTGCGGGGAACCAAAATCGAATCGTTCGGTCCCACCACGCTCATGATCATCGCTTGGATGCCTACAGTCGTACCGTTAACCAAGAAAAAGGCTTGATCGGCATTGTATGCTTTTGCAGCCAATTCCTGTGCTTCTTTTATGACGGATTGCGGATGGCTCAACAAGTCCAATTCTTTCATGGAGTTGACATCCATCTGCATCGTCATATCACCGACTGCCATTTTAAATGGCGTCATCTGCGCACCCATTTTATGTCCAGGGACATCGAAAGGCGTAACGTCCTGTTTCGCATTTTTAACAAGCGCTTCGAAAAGCGGCATTTTGATATGTGTAATATTTTTTGCTTTTACGTTAGAAATTTGGTAAGTAATTTTGTCAGAATGACCTTCCAAATAAGTGTCTGAATTGAATAAAACCTTTTCAGCCAAATAGATTTCCCCCTTTGATATAAAAAATGGGCATAAAAAAAGCTCTCCAACCAAAGGAAAGCTTCGATATCTATCAGCTGCTTTTCCTCTTATTGCTCATAGGACTTGGATAATCCTACGCTCAGGTTGGGCACCCAATATCAATCTGTACTGAAAAAAATTAGATTGATTGGTTTGCCACCGTATCTTCGACCCCTCGTCTCAACGGCTATTAATAAGAGATATTCAATTTATGCAAGCTAAATTCTATACAAATATGGTGTATATGTCAATGATTTTGGACATAAAATTATATTTTTTTTCAACCGATTTTCCCGAACGTTGTTGCGACATTTGTTTATGAACATTCATGAAATCGGCGAATCCGCCGTCCTAGAGCCTTTAATCCGTTCGTGAAGGTGTTTCCTGATGCTTATGGTACTTATGGGCCAATTTCAGTTCCTTCTGGTACATGCCCATAGCGAATGAAATCAATGCGGCTCCGGCAAAGCCGACGATGCTGCCCAGCACCAATCCGTAGAAGCGGAATCCGATCAAATCCATTTCGAACGCGCTGCTCGACAGGTTGGAAAGCAGCAAAGCCAACGGATTCGTAAAGAAGTTCGCCAAGCCGTAATTGCGCACCATCGCATACTCCACAAAAAAGTTCAAAATGATCAACACCACGACCGTTTCCACCGTGCTGAACTGCAAACTGAAAAGAAATATTCCGATGCCCAGACCCACCATCCCGCCGACTATCCGCTGCACATGGCGATGGAAAATGACCTTCAGTTCACGCCCCTGAAGCACTGCCGCACAGGACACAGCAACCCAATAGAAGTTGCCTATGCCCAAGGAATGCGCCAGATAGGTCGCAAGGAACAGGATGCCCGCATGATGAACCGAAGACAGCAACAATTCCGAATCATTTTCGACTGCATCATAAAGGTGCTCCCGGTAACTCCGAATGTCGTTCCGGTAAGGACGGTTCAGCACGCGGTTGTTGAAGATGACCGCCAATACCGCCCAGAAGATGGATGCCGCTACCCCGATGCCCACGAAGGAGACCGCTTGAAGAATGCCCGGTATGTCCAATCTCACGCCCGCCCCCATGGAGGTCACCATGATGACGAAGAAGGCGCCTGGATTCGGGATATGCAGCATACGCACGACCAGGAATCCGATCAGGCTGACCAGACTGATCGTGATCGGTATCATCCAAGGAACGAAGTGTGGAGAGCGCCCCTGCCAAGAACCCAGCCATGATGGCAAGCCCAGCTTTCAGGATGCGTGTCGCCAGCTTCGTCGGCGTAAACGGCTGGAAAGAAAGGAACGCGAATGCCCCCAAAGCCCCGAATGTCCCGATGCGCATATTCCCCGCCATCAGCCCGATGATCAACGGGACCGCTGTACTCAGCCCGGAACCGATCACCCGCGTCAATGTATCGTCCGTTTGTCTGATGTGAAGCATCTCTTTGATGTGTCCTTTGATAGTTAACCACTCCCTTATATTTTTGATTCATTCAACTTTGCCCAACAAAAAAACAGCTTTATGCTAAAATAAACGCTGCTTCAATCCTTTTTCAGCTTATCACAAATAACTGGACCATCCGCACCGATTTTGTGACAACTTTTCGAAACATTCCGAGATTCCATCTCTGGGATAATTCGAAAAGGCTGCCTCTAAGAGACAGCCCACTGATTTTTTCACATGTTTTACTTAGGCTTTCGACTGGCTTTTCACCATTTCGAATTCCTCTTCCATCGCAGCGGACGGTTTTTCCCCGATCAAGGAGAAGATCACGATCGCCACACAAGAAAGGATGAATGCCGGCAACAGTTCGTAGATGCCGAATACGCCGCCGATCGGTTTGATCAGAAGTTTCCAGATGAAAACAGCGATTCCGCCTGTCAACATGCCGGCGATAGCGCCTTGACGCGTTGTTTTTTTCCAGAACAAGGAGAACAGCATCAACGGTCCGAATGTCGCACCGAAGCCCGCCCACGCGAAGGATACGATCGTGAAGATGACGGAGTTCTCATCCAAAGCGATGATGATTCCCAGAATCGCCAAAACGATCAAAATCATCCGCGTCATTGCCATGATTTGCTGATCGGAAGCATCCTTGCGCAAAACGCCTTTGTAGATGTTTTTCGAAAAAGCACTTGCGGCAATCAGCAGATAAGAATCCGCGGAACTGATCGTCGCCGCCAAAATGCCTGACATGACGATTCCGGCCAATAGCGGCGGGAACAATAATGTCGCCATCTCGATGAAGATCGTTTCCGAAGTTGAAGCAGTCGTCAACGCCATCGGGAACATCGAACGTCCGATCAGACCGATCAGGACGGCAGCGGTCAATGAAAGTGTCGACCAAATGATGCCGATCCGGCGTGATTGTTTGATATCATCAGCCGAACGGATTGCCATAAAGCGCAACAGCACTTGCGGCATACCGAAGTACCCAAGTCCCCAAGCCATGCTGGATGCAATCGTGATCAGTCCGTATTTACCTGCAGGTCCAAAGGCAGCCATCGCGCCATCAGCCTGTTGCACACCATCGATCAATGTCGGTGTAGCGATACCGAAGAAATCCAAAAATCCAGGGATGCCTTTCAGGTTATCGATGACCGCTCCTGGACCACCGGCATACACGACGCCTCCGACCAAAACAACAGCCAAAGCCGCGATCATGATAATGCCCTGCATAAAGTCGGAGACACTCTCCGCCAAAAATCCGCCGATGAACGTGTAGAACACGACGAACACCGCTCCGGCAATCATTACCGGGATGTAAGGCACTTCGAACAAGGTTGCGAAGAGCTTCCCTACCGTCACAAAACAGCTGGCTGCATAGACGGAAAAGAAGACGAAGATGAACGTGGAAGAAACCGTCAAAATGATGCGTCTGTCTTCATGGAATCGATTGCTGAAGAATTCCGGCAACGTGATTGCTCTCGCTGATTCGGAATAATGACGCAATCGTTTCGAAACGATGATCCAGTTCAAAGATGTCCCAGCTGCCAAGCCGATCGCTGTCCAGAATGCGTCGGACAACCCTGACCAATAAGCCACGCCCGGTAGACCCATCAGCAGCCAACCGCTCATATCCGAGGCACCCGCACTGATTGCGGCAACCCAAGGACCTAGACTGCGTCCGCCCAAGAAGAAATTATCGGAGCTTTCGTTTGATCGTTTGTAGTAATAAAAACCGATACCGATGATGATCGACATATAGCCGGCCATCGCCATAAAAATTAATGCTTTATCCATAGTTACCCTCCAAAATAAATAATGACATGTTTCATCATTCTAATTTAATTAAAATTTAATGAATTCACTAAGCCATCATAGCACAAGAGTAAAATTGTAAGCAACCTTATTTTCAGGATAAGCAAGAGTCGGTCTCTGTCGAACAATCATCAAGTCAAATTTTGGAGCTCATCGATTTTCTTGCTGCATGCCATAGCCTGCTTCAGGAAAACCAATGCAAGCATTGTCAAAAGCATAGACATCAATAGGAGCATCGGCTCCATTGTTTGGATCGAATTGTACCACTGCGGGATGGAAAGCAAGAATTCCACAATGGCCAAACGGACAAATATCTTACGGATGCGTTCGAATTGTTTGATTTGGCTTTCCGGATCCGTATACAGTTCAAAGTTCCCTTTTTTCCGAAAGATTGCCCAGATGCCCCAGGTCTGCACGAGTTCCCCACCAGAGTCACGTATCAAATCGTACAGTTCATTGCGTTGCTCCGTCGTTTTGTCGCTGATCAAATCAACCCGATAGGTATATTCACCCGGCTGACTTTTTTCGAAAGTATACAATCCCAAGAAAAAACGTTTCATGGCATAGCCTTTTGCGGACATCTCATTCAGGAATGCTTCTTCCTTATCTTTGTCGTAGTAGAGCCTAAATTTTTTCATCATATTCCATCGCCTTTCTGCCGTTTTCGAGAAGTTCGCCCAATCTGGTGATTTCCTCATTCAAAATTTCTTTTCCGAGTGCCGTGATCAGATATTCCTTCTTTTTACGGGATTGATCGTCCTGACTGTGCAACATGATCCATTTTTTCTCCAACAGCGTATTCAGCGCGCCATACAGCGTGCCTGCTCCCAGAGCAACCCTGCCCTTCGTCCGCTCCTCCACTTGTTGCATGATACCGTAACCATGGTTCGGCTGCAGCAGAGAAAGCAGGATATAAAACATCGATTCCGTAAGTGGTGCTCCCATCACATATCTCCCCTTCCGATATATCGGGTATCGTTATATATAATATATCGCCTCCCGATGTATTTGTCAACGAATTACCTCCTAACACATATAAATAAAAAAAGCTTACCTGGTTTCTCCAATTCCGGAAAAATCAGGCAAGCTTAAAATTTTTATGCCGATCAAAGGGATTCCAAACGAGCAAAAATCCACTCGATTATGTCCTGCGCTACTTCATCTTTGTTCGTCTCGTTCAGCAGTTCATGGCGGGCACCCTCATATAGTTTGTAGCTCACATCCTGAAGGCCAGCATGTTGGTAATCCCTGCATGTCTGGACGACGCCTTTTCCAGCCTTGCCTCCGACCGGATCGGCAGTGCCTGAAATGAAATGCAGCGGCAAGCCCTTCGGTGTCAATCTGATATTCGCAGAATCGTTCATGGCCAACAAACCGCTGAAGAAATCATGGAAATAACCGGCCGAACCGATCTTTCCGCGCAACGGATCCGCCAGAAATTTATCCACTTCCACTGGGTCCCGGCTGAGCCAATCCAAATCCGTCCGGGCGGGCTTGAAACCCCGGTTGAAGTTCTGGAAGACCAGTTTGTCCAGCAAACGACTTGGATGGGCGCGACCATTTCTTTTGATTTCCGAAACTGCCACGACTGTTCCAATTTTCAGCAAGACATTCGAAAACACACCGGAACCGGACAAAACTGCGCCTGAAAGATCTTCTCCGTAAAGTTGAATGTAGCGTCTGGTCAACATCGAGCCCATGCTGTGCCCAAACAGGAACAGTGGAATGCCGGGGTTTTCTGTTTGGATGATTTCGGTCAGCGCTCGCATATCCGCGACGACCTTATCGAATCCAGCCTCATCCGCAAAACAGATCGCTTCACCAATATTCCCGTTCGTTTTGCCATGGCCACGATGATCATTTCCGTAGACGACTATCCCTGCTTCCGCCAGCTTGCCAGCAAAAACATCATAGCGTCCGATATGTTCTGCGTAACCATGCGCAAGTTGGACGGCGGCTTTCGGTTTCTGAAGACCTTCCGGCGACCATTTCATCGCGAAAATTTCCGTTCCGTCGATTGATTGGAAAGTGAATGATGTTGCTGTCATGAGTGGACCCCTCTTCTGGTATCAAGTTATACAGATGGTTAATAAGCATGGATAACGATATACTTTTCTCCAATTTAGCGATACCGGTTCAAAATGTCAAGCACCACAACAGCAGGGTAACGAATCGCTTTTACTGACTCAATCCTTCATGAATCTTTTCTAGATTCCATTTCATCATATCGTAATAGCTGTCGCCGTCTTCCCCTTCTTTCGCGATGGAATCCGTGAACAGATTGCTGTAAACGGGAAGATCCACCTCATTTGATAATCGTTCCATGCTTCTGGGATCGACACTCGTCTCCACAAAGAGAACCGGAACTTCTGAATTTCGGACTTTTTCAATGATTTGCTTCATCTGATCAGGCGTACCTTGACCTTCGGTATTGATTTCCCAAATATAGGCGGCTTGTAATTCGTAAGCTTTGGAGAAATACTTGAAAGCTCCTTCGCTCGTCACCAACAGTTTCTTTTCCTCGGGGATATCAGCAAATTCTTTTTTTGCTTCGCTGTCCAGTTCCGTCAAATCGGCAATGTAAGCATCCGCATTTTTTTCATAGGCTGCTTTATTTTCAGGATCTTTTTCGCTCATGACGCGAGAGATTTCGGTGATGTACTGAATGCCGTTGGAAATGTCCAGCCAGGCATGCGGATCTTGTTGCGAACTGTTTCCCGACAGATACAGCGGCTCGACATTTTTACTGACGACAAAGTAGTCCTCATCTTCTGCCTTGCCAGCGGTTTCCATCAATTTGTCAAACCAGCCATTGCCGGTTTCCAAATTCAATCCGTTGTAGAACACGACATCAGCTTCGCTGGCTTTTCGAATGTCTTCCGGCAGGGGTTCGTATTCGTGCGGGTCGGTCCCGACAGGCACGATACTGTGCGCATCGATCAGATCCCCTCCAACTTTTTCTACCATGTCGCCAATAATGGAATTGGTGGAGACAACTTTAAGCTTAGTTTCTGTGTTTCTATGCATCCGTACTTCCTTTATCATCTTCCGGAGAATTTCCGCATCCTCCCAAAACACCTACAAATAGCACTGCAGCAAGCAGCAATAATTTATTCTTCATCATAATAAATTCTCCTTTCTTAATTGACCGATAAGGCCCTTCTTCGGTGCAAAAATGAATGCCACAATGAAAAACATAGCTGCTGCCATGACAATCGTCGCCCCAGACGGCAAGTTGTAACTGTAGCTGAAGTAAAGCCCTACGATAGAGCTGAGGGTTCCAAATACTGTCGACAGGACAATCATGACAAGCAATTTATCGGTCAGTTGGTAGGCTGTCGCAGCCGGTGTGATCAGCATTGCAATCACCAAAATCGTCCCGACTGTTTGCAGCGAAGTCACCGCCACAAGTGTCAGCAAAAACATTAACCCATAGTTGATGGCACTGATGTTCCAACCATATGATTTTGCAATAGTTGGCGCAAAAGAAGTCAGTTTGAGTTGTTTATAAAAAAGCGGCACTGAGATCAAGACGATAACAAGCACAGCGGCTGTCAAGAACATGTCTGAATCCCGGACAGCGAGCACATTCCCGAAGAGGATGTGATACAAATCCGTGGAACTTCTGGCGAAGGAAATCAAGATGATCCCTAGAGCAAAAAATGCGCTGAAGACGATTCCGATTGCCGTATCGTTTTTCAAACGACTGTGTTTCGTGACAAAACCAATGAGAGCGGCCGACGCCATCCCAAAAACCGTGGCGCCGATGATATAGCTGCTCCCCAGCATGTAAGAAAGCGCCACTCCCGGTAATACTGCGTGCGAGATGGCATCCCCCATCAAAGACATCCCTCGCAAGATGATGAAGGAACCGATGATTCCGGCAGATATCCCGACCATAACGGAAGTGATCAAAGCGTTCTGCAGGAATTGGAAATCCAAGAGTCCTTGAATAAAATCATTTAACATTTGTTCCACCCCCTAGACTGATCATTTCGGAAATTGCTTCCCCATAAGCCCTTCCCATATTATTGGCAGTAAATACCTCAGATACCGTACCAAAGGCAACCACTTCTTTATTGATCAGGACAATATTATCAAAATAAGACTGTACTTTATGCAGATCGTGATGCACAATCACGATTGATTTGCCTTCATCGCGGAGTTGTTTCAATAGCTCAATGATGATTTTCTCGCTGGTAGCATCGATCCCGGCAAAAGGTTCGTCAAGCAGCAACCATTCAGCTTCCTGTGCCAACGCCCGTGCAATGAAAACGCGCTGCAGCTGTCCACCGGATAATTCACTGATGTGCCGATCTTTAAAAGCTGCCATTCCGACTTTCTCTAAAGCTTTTAAAGCCAAATCCTTTTCTTTTTGCTTTGGTCTTTGGAAAAAACCTAATTTGGCGTAGGTGCCAAAAAGTACGGTTCCGAAAACATCTATCGGAAATGAGAGATCGATTTCTTGTCTCTGTTCGACATAGGCTACCTTGTTTATCATTTCCTTCAGTGGTTTGCCGTAAAGACTTACTGCTCCAGTATTTAACGGCGTCAAGCCCATGATCCCTTTCAATAAGGTTGATTTCCCGGCTCCATTTGGTCCTACGATCCCTGTTAATTTGTTCGGCTCAAACGCAAGCGTTGCATTTTTGATTGCAGACTGCCCTTGATAGGCTATGTTCATATTCTGGATTTTTAAATTTTCCATTATGCGTCGATCCTTTCTCGTTTTTATTTTCCTGTCTCTGAATTTGTGTTGAGCATCCCACAGTCCATAAGGTTTAATTAAACATATTATTAGGCATGCCTAACTTTTTGTTTAAGTTTAGCTTATTTAATCCAAGTAAGCAAGTATTTTGCATTTCCCGCATAGCCTTTTCTGTAGCTGCTTTTGTATGAATGCAAAAAAATCACCTTTTTAGGTCATATACATGAATGAAGTTCATTCATACAACAACTTAAAAAGATGATTTCTGTTTTATTACACTATACAGCCCGTTAAATTAATATTTGCAAGGTTCTATATGTGAAAAGTTTACTCCCACTCGATGGTCGATGGTGGCTTGCTCGTAATGTCGTACACTATGCGGTTGACGTGCTTCACTTCATTTACGATGCGTCGGGAAATTTTGTCCAACACTTCGTAAGGGATGCGAGCCCAGTCGGACGTCATGCCATCGATCGATGTCACGGCGCGGATACCGATTGTGTAGTCATACGTACGGCCGTCGCCCATTACGCCTACGCTACGGAAGCCTGGCAGGACTGTAAAGTATTGCCATACATCGCGGTCCAAACCAGCATTCGCGATTTCTTCGCGCAGAATGTAGTCTGATTCGCGGACGATTTCCAATTTTTCTTCGGTGATTTCGCCGATGACGCGGATACCCAAACCAGGGCCTGGGAATGGTTGACGCCAAACGATGCTGTCAGGCATGCCAAGTTGTGTTCCCAATTCGCGGACTTCATCTTTGAACAATGTGTTCAATGGTTCGATCAACTTGAATTGCATATCTTCAGGCAGTCCGCCTACGTTGTGGTGAGACTTGATTGTTTGGGCAGTCTCTGTTCCACTTTCGATCACGTCTGTGTAAAGCGTTCCTTGCGCCAAGAAGTCGATGCCTTGCAATTTCGTAGCTTCATCGTCGAATACGTAAACGAATTCGTTACCGATGATTTTACGTTTTTGTTCCGGATCGCTGACGCCTGCCAGTTTGTCCATGAAACGTTTTTTCGCATCAACGCGGATGATGTTCAAGCCGAATTTGCCTACAAGGCTTTCCATAACTTGATCGCCTTCGCCTTTGCGCAACAGGCCGTGGTCAACAAAGATACAAGTCAATTGAGAGCCGATTGCTTTGTGCAGCAACACGCCGACTACGCTTGAATCAACCCCGCCGGACAGTCCCAACAAGACTTTTTTGTCGCCGACAGTTTCTCTGATTTTTTTGGTTTCGATTTCGATGAAGTTGGCGATCGACCAGTTGCCTGAGCAGCCGCAGACTTCGAAGGCGAAGTTCTTCAGCATTTCGTTGCCGTGTACAGAGTGCTGTACTTCCGGATGGAATTGGACGCCGTAGAATTTTTCTGCTGTATTGGCGAAGGCTGCAACAGGACAGTTGTCGTTTGTCGCAGTCACTTTGAAGCCAGCAGGGATTTCAGTGATTTTGTCACCATGGCTCATCCAGACAGACTCGATGTCGGAAAGGCCTTTGAACATTGGCGTATCCAAATCAAGGATTTGGATATCGGAACGTCCGTATTCTCTTTCATCAGCAGGAATGACTTTTCCACCGAAATGGTCGGTCATCAATTGCATGCCGTAGCAAATGCCCAATACAGGGATGCCCAAAGCGAAAATGGCCGGATCGACTTTGAAAGCATCGTCTTCATAGACGCTGTTCGGGCCGCCGGAGAAAATGACCCCTTTGACGTTCCCCATCGCTTTGATATCTTCAGCAGTTGTGCGGTGTGAAACCAACTCTGAGAATACGCCGAATTCACGGATGCGTCGTGTAATCAATTGGTTATATTGACTGCCGAAATCCAGTACGACGATTTTTTCCAACTCGGTAAATTGCTCTATCATCTAATAATCTCTCCAATTTCCTTAATATTTTTTTATGTACAATTCATCAATAAAGTGATTCGTTGTTTTGTGAATCACTAAATTTGCCCGTGTGATCGTGGGATAGATATACTCCCGAAGGTTCTTGAGGTTGACCCTTTTCCAGACGCCTCTGGCCATCTCGATGGCGTCCTCGCGTTTGCCGATTGCATAGTTGTAATAATAATTATCCGGTTGATCGATTGCCAGGTCCATCAGCATTTCGAAACGTTCGATGTACCATTTTTCGATCATCTCTTCCTCGGCATCCACATAGATGGAAAAGTCAAAGAAGTCGCTGACGTAAATCTGTTGATTGCTCGGCAACTGCAGCACATTGATCCCTTCCACGATCAGGATATCCGGATGATTCACTTCCTCATAATCGCCAGGGACGATATCATAGATGCGGTGGGAATAGACCGGAAACCGGACATTCGGCTTGCCTGTCTTCACATCCAACAGGAATTGCACCAAATTTTCCATATCGTAACTTTCCGGGAATCCTTTACGATCCATGATGTTGCGTTCCCTCAATATCCGGTTCGGATACAGGAAACCATCCGTCGTCATCAATTCGACAGCTTTTGTCGGATAAGCCCGCTTCAAAAGGTTCTGCAGGACGCGTGCTGTCGTACTTTTACCGACTGCGACACTACCCGTTACGCCGATGATGAGCGGAGACGGTTCATAGGATCTGCCAAGAAATCTGCTTTTATCCCGCTGAAGATTCCGGTACTGCTGCAAGTAAATATCGAACATATGCACCAATGGCACATAGACATCCTTAACATCTTCCAATGAAAGCCTATCATTCAATGATGTTAATTCCTTCAGTTCCTCTTCCGTGATTGTCGGAATGGAATCTTGATGAAAAGTTTGCCATTCTTCACGATGGATTTCGTAGTAGTTTCTATCTTCTATCATAGCTTTTCCCTTCTGGAAATAATCAAACTTTTGGTAATTGTATCACACTTTTCTGAAAATTTAACCCCCATCAAATACGAACATTAAATTTTAATTGAAACCTAATCTTTGCTTTCTGCGTTGGTAAAGCTTTTTAAGTTTCCGTAAAATCCCAAAGATTTGATTTACTTTGCATTTTTGCTCCGATACAATGAAAATGATGAAAGAAAATAGCGAAAAATATGTGCTGAATTTGTCAAATTTTATTTAAAAAAGAATTTAAAAAGCGAATGATCCGGCGAAATCATGCCGATTTGCAAAATCCATGTACAGCAAGCATAATAGAAGACGCGTAAGAATCAGCGACAGTACGACTTTTCCGCTTGATTCATAACCAGTAAAGGACGATCCTATATGATAAAAACTCGTTGCTCAACCGGCAAATCTCACGGCAAAATCATCCTGATGGGTGAACATGCTGTCGTCCACGGGGAGCCATCCATTGCACTGCCCTTCCCGGCAGTCGAAATGACCGCGACCGTATGCGAAGCGGAAGGTCCCTTGACCATTGATTGCTCCTATTATAACGGCATCGCTGCAGAAATGCCTGAAATCCTGGAAAGCATGCGGACAGCCATCCAATCGGCTTTGGCCGAACTGCAGGTTTCAGACAATAATTTGGCGATTTCGCTCGCGAGCACCATCCCGGCTGAAAGAGGCATGGGTTCCAGCGCTGCCGTATCAGTGGCCTTGACCCGCGCCCTTTTCGCCTACTTCGATAAACCGTTGGACCAAGCGACCTTGCTCCGGCTCGTCAACATATCCGAGATGGTCGCACACGGAAACCCAAGCGGCCTGGATGCCGCCACGGCAAGCGGCGAGGCCCCGCTCTTTTACATCAAAGGCCAGCCATTCGAAGCTTTTCCTTTGAACCTGAAGGCTTACATGATTGTCGGGGATACCGGCGTGACCGGACAAACAAAGGAAGCAGTAGCCAGCATCGCCACAAAACTGAACGGAAAAAATCCGCAACCGTACCGAGACGCCATCACCCGTTTGGGCAGCCTTGCTCAAACGGCGAAGTCAGCAATCGAAGCAAATGACCCGCAACAATTGGGGCTATTGATGAACCAAGCCCATGAGGTGTTGTCTTTTCTGGACGTATCCAGTCCTGATCTGGACAGACTCGTATCAGCCGCCCTTTCTGCAGGAGCGCTGGGCGCCAAATTGACGGGCGGCGGACGCGGTGGTTGCATGATCGCATTGGCCAGTACCCGCTCCGAAGCGGAAAAAGTTGAAGAAGCTATACGCCAAGCCGGGGCAATCCGGACTTGGATCTATCAAATGGGAGGAAATGAAGATGCCTAAGAAAGCTTATGTCCGAGCGCATACCAACATCGCGCTGATCAAATATTGGGGGAAGCGGGATGAAACCGACTTTCTTCCTATGAACAGCAGCCTTTCCATGACCTTGGATAAACTCTATACGGATACGATGGTCGTCTTCGATGAAGCCCTCCCGCAGGATTCCTTCTATCTGAACGGCGAGAAGCAAGGCGAAAAAGAGACACAAAAAATCTCCAAATTCCTTGATCTGTTCCGTGAAGAAAAAAAGACAGCCATACGTGCGCGCGTTGAAAGCATCAATCACGTCCCTACCGCAGCCGGCTTGGCCTCATCAGCCTCCGCCTTCGCTGCTTTGGCAGGAGCTGCCAACTTGGCTTTGGGACTTGATTTGGATCCGCAGCGATTGTCGACCTTTGCAAGACGCGGCAGTGGCAGTGCGACGCGCAGCATCTACGGCGGTTTTGTGGAATGGGATATGGGGACTTGTTCCGACGATTCCTTCGCGGTACCGGTCGACGATGCCGGCTGGGATATCGGCATGGTCATCGTTGCGGTCAACCAGAAAGCAAAGGAAGTCTCCAGCCGCATCGGCATGAAACGCACGGTCGAGACTTCGCCCTTCTATCCCGCTTGGGTGGAATCGGCGAAAAGAGATATCCTGGACATCAAAGCAGCCATCGCTGCGAAGGATTTCGTCCGTTTGGGCGAAATCACCGAAGCGAACGGCATGAAGATGCACGGAACCATGTTGGGTGCGGAACCGCCTTTTTCCTATTGGGAACCGGATAGCATCGTCGCCATCAAGACCGCACAGGCTTTGCGCAAACAAGGCATTCCCTGTTATGTCACGATGGATGCCGGTCCGAATGTGAAGGTGCTGTGCCGCCTTTCGCAAGCCGAAACGATAAAAGAAGCGTTGTTGGAACATTTCACAGAGGATAAATTGATCATCACCAAGCCCGGAAAGGGAATCCGGGAATTGACTGCAGCCGAACGCGCTGTCTACAATTGGAACGACTAACAGGAACAGAGAGGGTTGAATTCATGACTGTAACAGAAGCAAGTGCTCCGGGTAAATTGTTCATTGCCGGAGAATATGCGGTAGTGACGCCGGGCCACCCATCGATTTTGGTCGCTTTGGATCAGTTCATTACGGTTTCTTTGGAGGAAGCCGATACGACCGGGACGATCCGGTCGGCGCAGTATGGCGGTTTGCCGATTCCTTGGACCCGCGAAGAGGATCAGTTGGTCATCGACCAGCGCGAAAATCCTTTCCTCTACATTACCGAGGCGGTCAAGGTGACGGAACGCTACATCAAAGAATCCGGGATTCCGTTATCCTATTTCCATCTGTCCGTGAAGAGCGAGTTGGACAACGCCAGCGGGAAAAAATACGGACTGGGATCGAGCGGTGCGGTGACGGTCGCGACGATCAAAGCGTTGCTGAAATTTTATGCGATCGATCCGGAATTCGAATTGGTCTACAAGCTGGCTGCTTTGGCGCATCTGTCCGTCAAAAGCAACGGTTCCTTCGGCGACATTGCCGCGAGCACCTACGGCGGCTGGATCGCGTATGCCTGTTTCGACAGGGAATGGGTAATGCAGAAGGCAACCGAGCTGACGCTCACCGATTTGTTGGAATCAGCCTGGCCGCAATTAATGATCCGGCCATTGACACCACCAGCCAATCTGCGGTTGGTGATCGGTTGGACCGGCTCCCCGGCTTCGACCACCCACCTTGTCGATCGCGTCAACGATGTCCGTGGCGGCATCGACGATTTTTATAAGACTTTCTTGGAAGCCAGCAAAAAGTGCGTAAACGCTATGATCGCCGCTTTCGAACATGGTGATCTGCAGGCGATTCAGGCAGGCATCCGCGAGAACCGCTTGCTGCTGCAGCAATTGACTGCGCACACTGGCGTCGTTATTGAGACACCCCCCTTGACGCAATTATGCGATTTGGCCGAGAAGAATCTCGGTGCGGCAAAATCATCCGGTGCCGGCGGTGGAGACTGCGGCATCGTCATCATCGACAGGCAATCGGGCATCATCCCTTTGATTTCGGAGTGGGAAAAAGTCGGGATCATGAACTTGCCGCTGCACGTCTTCAGCTACGTGCGAAGTGCAGCAGCCATCGAATGGAAAGGAGCATCCGAATGACGCTTGATTCAAACAGAAAAGACCAGCATGTCGATCTGGCTGAAAAACAATATCAGCCAGCCGATTTGTCCGATTTCGGGAAGATGCGCTTTGTTCATCACTCTTTGCCCAATCTGAAAGTGGCGGACATTTCGCTTGCAGACGGAGCTTGCCGGGATGAGCTTGGCTGCGCCCTTCTACATCAACGGCATGACCGGCGGCAGCGATCGGACCAAACAGATCAATGCCGATCTAGCGGCGGTCGCAAAAATGACCGGCTTGGCGATGGCTTCCGGTTCCGTCAGCGCGGCGTTGAAGGATCCCAGCGTGAGCGACAGCTTTTCGATTATCCGCAAAGTGAACCCGAACGGACAGATAATGGCGAATATCGGCGCCCACCATTCGCTTGAGAATGCCAAGCGCGCCGTGGATATTCTGGAGGCCGATGCTTTGCAGATCCACATCAACGCGCCACAGGAAATGATCATGCCCGAAGGCGACCGTGATTTCACGATGTGGCTGCGCCAAATTGAGGAGATCACCGCACATGTCGGCGTCCCCGTCATCGTGAAGGAAGTCGGCTTCGGCATGAGCCGAGAAACGATCCAGCAATTGATTGCGGTAGGTGTCCGGACGATCGATGTCTCCGGCAAAGGCGGCACAAACTTTGCGGCGATCGAAAACGCAAGGCGGACGGCCATAGCCTATGACGACCTGGAAAACTGGGGCCAATCGACTTTGATTTCTTTGCTTGAAGCCGATGTTCATCGCGGCAAAGCGGAGTTCCTGGCATCCGGCGGCATCAAAACACCATTGGACATCGTAAAGGCTTTGAGTCTGGGCGCGAAAGCTGTCGGACTTTCCGGCCAATTCCTGCATATGGTCCTGAGCGACGGACCGGAGAAGACGGCCGAAACGGTCGAAGCCTGGAAGCAACAGATCACGACGGTCATGGCGATGCTGGGCAAAACATCGGTTGCCGATCTGGCTCGAACAGATCTTATCTTCCAACGGGACATCCTCGACTGGTGCGACATGCGCGGGATCGACTACCGTCAGTACGCCAATCGTTCAGTGAAGTAAACTGAAATAAATAGAAACAGCACGCGCCAGCGAACGGTAGAATGATACCGATCGCTGGCGCGTTTTTTTGTTGGGTTTAGTTTTGTTATATGCTGTTATTTTGGATTTACGGGCGAACAACCGACAAATCATCGCTGCGGCGGCTGTTCGGGGAGAAACTTGATACGTTCAGTCAACACATTCGGTATATCTCGGCTGTTCACACTAACAATTCATGCGTTCGGCCGACATATCCTCATTGTTTTTGTTCCGCATCCGGTAACCTCAGCGACCGCCTAACTAGCGCCACGCCAAAAAAAGAGGCCCATCCGCAGTTGGATGAAGCCCCTCCCCTAAACAATTATTATTCAGCCAATTCCACAAACACCGCATCGGCCTTGATTTCTTCCGGAATCGTCAAGCCCAGTTCGTCCACTTTGGCTTGGTTGATGTAAACGGAATTCTCTTTCACCAGTTGGACCGGATAAGTCGCCGGATCCGCGCCCTTCAGGATGTCGACCGCGATTTGGCCGATCTGCGTGCCCATTCCGTATTGGCTTGGTGCAAAAGTTGCAACACCGCCGTCTTTCACCATTGTGTCAGCTGCCGGGAAAACCGGGATGCCGAAAGCATCGGCCGCATCCACCAAGGTTGCCATTCCGCTCGCGATGACATTATCGTTCGGTACGTATATTGCGTCCACTTCTTTGGCCAGACTTTCCGCCGCTTGGGCGATGTCGTTCGAAGTAGTGATCGTTCTCGTGACGACCTCGAAGCCTAAGTCCGCTGCCGCTTGCTCGGCGCGTTGGCCGGAGATGATCGCATTGTCTTCGGCAGTTGTGTACATGACACCGATTGTTGTGGCATCCGGCAGGAATTGCTTGATCAATGCCATCTGTTCGTTGGATGGTGTCCGGTTAGACAGCCCCGTTGCATTGCTGCCGGGAGCTTCCAAGGATTCGACCAAGCCGGCGCCGACCGGATCCTGGACTGCGCCAAGGATCACCGGAATCTCATCTGATGCGTTCTTCAATGCTTGCGCGGCAGGTGTCGCAACACCGATCATGATGTCCGCGTCATGGCTGACGAAGCTTTCGGCGATCGATTTCATGTTCGCTTGGTCGCCTTGCGCATTCTGGAAATCGATGGTGGCATTCTCGCCGTCGACATAGCCGGCCGCCGCCAACTCATCCAGGATGCCTTCCGTGATCTGATCCAAGGCTGGATGCGTCGTCAACTGCAGGATGCCGATATAGACCTGTTCCTGTTCGCTTTCATTTGTAGCCGCAGAAGAATCATTTTCCGACGCTGTGTTTCCGCAAGCAGCCAACAACCCGATCGCCACTACCGAGCTCAATCGCAACATATTTTTCATCCCATTTTTCATCATCAATATTCCTCCATTTTTATATTTTCTTTTTCTGCACATCATAATCCGGATAAAAAAGCGTTTTTGGATACAAAAAAACCGCAGAGACCCTAATAGTCTTTGCGGTGTTGGTTTCCTGAATAAGTAAAAAGAAGGAAAAATCCGCATAGACGCTAATCCAGATTAAATCTGAGGTTGCATCTATGGACAGTCCTGTCACACGATCAACCTACACTATGCGGCTTTGCCAGCTTTTTCCGTTCGTTGCTGTTACACGCGTGATCGTTTGCATCGCGACTGCCTCCTCTTCTTTTATGCATTCATCATAATAAAGAAACAAAAGTATGTCAACAGAATTATGAAAATAAGATGGCAAAACAATTAAAATAAGGAAAGTGAAATCAAAGTGCCCACACCATCAGGCTGATCCCTACGATGCCGACGATGACGGAGAGAATCATGTTTTTCGAATAATAAGCCACCGCAGCTGTCACAAGCGACGGCAACAGTTTGGCATTCTCCATTGCATTCAAGGAAATATTTCCCTCCCAGAAAAAAATATCCGATGCGATCAATGCGGAAAAGATGGAAACCGGCAGAAAGCTCATCCATTTCTGGAACCAGATCGGAATCCGCGCATTCTTCAGGGCAACAATCGGGAGCCATCTGGGCAAAAAAGTCACCAATCCGCCTCCAAGAATGAGCCACAATGCTTTATCATCCACGCAAAATCCCCTCCTTATCGTCTTTTTTGTTCTGCAGATAGAGCCCGAACCCGGAAGCCAATATCGAAGTCAGGACGATGGCAATGTTATGGCGCAGCAAGTTCATTAATAGGACCGCCGTGATGCCGGAAAATACCGCTGTCCAGAATACGATGCGGTTCTCGATCTGGGAAATGAGCAGGAAAATGAACATCGCAATCAGGATGTAGTTCATCACAACCGGCGACAAATCGATGCTCTTACCGGCCATCGCTCCGATCCCGGTGCTCAAAATCCAAGTTGAATAGGCCGTCACATTCGCAGCCATCGCTTTCGTCGGATTCCACATGCCTTCGGTTTTGAAATACAGCGTGTTGACGGCGAACGATTCATCGGTGATCGTCTGCGCAAAGAACATGCTGAAAGCCGTGTTCTTCTCGCGGATCCGGTGGGCAAGGCTGGAACTCATCAACAGGTGCCTCAGATTGATGAAAAAGATCATGATTACCATCTCCAGCAGCCCTGCCCCGGCCACCGTCATCGATGCGATCATGAACTGCGAAGCACCCCCGTAGATGAGCAGGCTCATCAGCATGACAGCCAGCCAATGATAGCCGGCTTGCTGCAGCAGGACTCCGCAGGCCAATCCCATCGGAATGTAGCCGAAACAAACCGGATAGATGGCTTTCATCCCCTCCAGCCATTCTTTTTTCGACATATTGTCCCTCCTCTAATCAAAAAATCATAATATCTTCCATTTTATCACATGCTGACGGAAGAATCGGAGGGATTCTGCATATTTTCAGAAAATCGTCATTTCCTTTTACATAAAACGGTCCGTGCATTAGAATAGAAGAAATGCTCTATTTTGAAAGGGGGGACTGCTGTGTATTCCATCAGCACATTGGAAATAACGATGCGCTTGCTTGCGGCAGTATTTGTCGGTGGCGTCATCGGCTATGAACGCGAAGAGAATCGCCAAGCGGCAGGTCTGCGGACGAACATCATCGTTTCCGTTTCTGCTTGCCTCATCACCTTGATTCAGCTCGAAATCGCTTTTTACAGTCTGAACTTGGCGATTGCGAATCCGGATATCGCATCCAGCATCACGGTCGACTTTACCCGCATCATCGCCCAGATCGTCAGCGGAATCGGGTTCCTCGGCGCCGGCACAATCCTCATCACCAAACGGGATACGGTCACCGGCCTGACATCGGCAGCAACGATTTGGACGGTCGCCGGTCTCGGGATTGCCGTCGGGATGGGCTATTATTTCCTATCTTTCATCGGCTGCCTGATTCTTTATGTCGTTCTGCATATCATCAAAAAACTCAGGACTTCCATAGGTGGGCTGCATGTGGAGATCCATTACCGGCACCAGGATCTGAAAAAGGCGATCGAACTGTTCCTTTCCGAAAACAACATCGAGACTTCGGACATGAAGTTTCTGATCGAGAATCCGGAGAGCGAGCACCCGAAATACATCGTCATCTACGGGATCGGTTTGCCGCATTACTACAAGAAAAAGGATCTGGTGCACGATCTGATGAACATGAGCAAGGACATCACGAACGTGTCCTTCGACCAATGAAAAAAGCATCCGAGCTGCACACATTTAATCGTGTGCGGCTCGGATGCTTTTGTTTTCAGTCTGTGATGACGCCGTGGATCAGCGTGATTTCTTTTCGTTCTTCGCCAATGGAATAGGCTTCCTGGATCAGCTTTTCGGCCTGGGCGAAATCTGCTTTGTTGGCGAACATCCTGACGATCGCTTCACCCTTTTGGACCGGGTCGCCGACTTTCTTCAGGATCTTCAGTCCGGCCGCCAGATCGATTGTGCTTTCTTTCGTGGCGCGCCCAGCACCAAGCAACATCGCAGCCACGCCGATGTCATCTGCAACGATTTCCGTCACATAACCGGATGCGTCAGCCAAAACTTCCTGTTGGCGCGAAGCTTGCGGCATCAATGAATAATCATCCACCACTGCCGGGTTCCCACCTTGGGAAGCAACGAAAACTTTGAATTTCTCCAACGCTTTGCCGTTGCGAAGGTTCTCTGTAACCAGTTCGCGGGCTTCAGCCAAATCAGCCGCTTTTCCGCCCAGATAGACCATCTGGCTTCCCAATTCGATGCAGAGCGCCTCCAAGTCTTTCGGCCCGTTGCCCTTCAACGTTTCGATTGCCACTTCCACTTCCAATGCGTTCCCGACCGCCACACCCAAAGGCTGGCTCATATCGGAAATGATCGCCATCGTTTTGCGGCCGGCCAGATTGCCGATTTTGACCATCGCATGGGCAAGTGCCCGCGCATCTTCTTCCGTCTTCATGAACGCGCCAGCTCCGGTTTTCACATCGAGCACAATCGCATCCGCACCGGCTGCGATTTTTTTGCACATGATCGAACTTGCGATCAGCGGCAACGAATTCACGGTTCCGGTCACATCCCGCAGCGCATACAATTTCTTGTCCGCCGGGCAGAGATTGCCGGATTGTCCAATGACTGCGACTTTATTTTCATTCACAATGGACGCAAATGTCGCTTCGTCAATCTCCACATGGAAGCCGGGAATCGATTCCAATTTATCCAGCGTGCCGCCTGTATGGCCTAATCCACGTCCGCTCATTTTCGCTACCGGCACGCCACAGCTGGCAACCAATGGCGCGAGCACAAGCGTAGTCGTGTCGCCGACGCCGCCGGTTGAATGTTTGTCCACCTTGATGCCCGCGATGGCGGAAAGATCGATCTGATCGCCGGATTCAGCCATAGCCATCGTCAATTCCATCCGTTCCTCATCGGTCATATCCTGAAAAAAGACGGCCATCGCCCATGCGCTCATCTGATAATCAGGGATCGACCCATCCGTGTAGCCATCAATGATGAAACGGATCTCTTCTTTCGTCAATGCTTTGCCTTCTTGTTTCTTGATAATTAAATCTACCATTCTCATAGGCTTTTCCTCCATCTGAATCTGACTTTTCGAATATCAAGCACAGCGCAAAACGTTTTTGTGCATCTAAGTTGAAGCTTATCTTTTCGCTTCGATCACTTTCACACCGTCTTTTGTACCGACCAAAACGGTATCCACACAGTCAAGGAACAAACCATGTTCCACGACACCGGTCAGATGGATCAGGTCCTCGGCAAGTGCCTTCGGATCCAAAATTTCACCCAGATGCAGATCGATGATGTTGTTCTTCTCATCAGTCAAATAATAGTCACCGGTTGCCGTCTTACGGAATTCCGGATTGTAGCCTTTTTCGTTGAATTTATTGAACAGTTGGATCGATCCGTAGCAGACGACTTCCACTGGCAGCGGAAATGCGCCCAGATGTTTCACCATTTTGCTTTCATCGACGATCCAGATGACTTTCTTGGAATTGTCGGCAACGATTTTCTCGAACAATAAGGCTCCGCCGCCGCCTTTGATCCCTTGGAAGTCTTCGCTGATTTCATCGGCTCCATCCACCGTGACGTCGATGCAAGTAACTTCATCCACACTCTTCAACGGAATCCCCAGCGACTCAGCCAATTCCTTCGTTTGGATAGAAGTCGTCACCCCAGTGATCTTCAATCCTTCCTCGTTCACACGTCTACCGATTTCCTTCACAAAATAATAGGCAGTCGAGCCTGTTCCCAGACCTACTGTCATACCGTCTTTGATGTATTCTGCAGCTTTTAATCCAACCAGTTCTTTTAGTTCCATATTCTCACGCGTTCCTTTCAGGATGATGAAGTCATTATATCATATGAAAAGGAAGCGTTACTATGCTGGAATGCCGATAATGAGAGAGCTTTTGCAATACCACATGGAAATTTCATTTTATGAATCGTTCTGCATTCCAAGTACATTCACTGAAGGCAATTTATTTACTCACTGTTCATGCGTATCCCATTAGAATCTGATAAAAAGCGCGTTGGTGTTCTGTCATTCCGGCAGCCTTTTCGCTATAATGAGAGGCAAGCTTTTATGAACCAATAAGGAAAGGGGATCGTCATGAGCCACACATTCAGAAGCATTTTCGATATCATCGGACCAGTGATGGTCGGCCCTTCCAGTTCGCATACTGCAGGCGCTCTGGCATTGGGGAAAGCGGCGGCGCAGCTGTTCGAGGTCAAGCCGAAAAAGGTCACGATCCATTACTATGAGTCGTTCGCGGATACGCATCTCGGGCACGGCACCGATTTTGCGATCCTTGGCGGCATACTCGGTTTTGCGGCGGATGATCCGCTGATTCCGCAATCCCTGAAAATGGCCGAATCCCAAAAGATAGCCGTGACATTCATCGAAGAGATCGGCGACTCTCCCGTCGGCCACCCGAACACAGCCACGATGGTGTTGGAACGGGACAAGAAAAAAATATCCGTCACGGGCAGTTCCATCGGGGGCGGCTCGATTGTTCTGAACCAAGTGGACCATCGACAACTTTTCGATGCGCTTGGATGCGCATCTGCCTATCTATTTCATCCACCAGAATACGCTCCAATATCATCTTTACAGCGAAGCGGAATGGCAGAATTATTTCGCATTCAAAGGCTATCCCCTGAATGATATCCGCATTTTCAGGGAAAGTGATACCGAATGGGTCGTCCTCTATCTGGATACGGTCCCCACTAAAGAAATGATCTACGAAATCAACGAGCTGCCTTTCATCGAAAAGGCGATACTGATCAGTTAGGAAAGAAGGAATACCGCTTTGTACAATAAGATTGCAGAATTGGTGACCGCCGCGGAGGAAAGCGGCAAACCGATTTCCGAATTAATGCTACTGCAGGAAATGGCCAAGAGCCACCGGACGCGCGCGGAAATTTGGGAACAGATGCGTAACAATTACCACGTCATGAAGGCCGCAGTCGAAAAAGGCTTGGCTGGCGACGGCGTGTTTTCCCCCACTGGATTGACCGGCGGAGAAGCCGTGAAACTGCGGAACTATCGTCAACGCGGCAATACACTTTCCGGCGACGACCTGCTGATTGCGGTGGAGAGCGCCATCGCCACGAACGAAGTCAACGCTTCGTTGGGCATCATCTGCGCCACACCGACTGCCGGCTCATCGGGGACTTTGCCCGGTGTGATGTTCGCCATCAAGGATAAACTGGGGCTGACGGAGGAGCAGATGGTCCAGATGCTGTTCTGCGCCAGCGGCTTCGGCATGGTGATCGCCAACAACGCCATGATCGCCGGTGCTGCCGGAGGGTGCCAGGCCGAAGTCGGGAGCGCATCCGGGATGGCTGCCGCTGCGGCAGTCGAAATCGCGGGCGGCACGCCTGAGCAGGCATCGGAAGCGATGGCGATGGCCATCAGCAATCTACTCGGCCTCGTCTGCGATCCGGTTGCCGGACTGGTCGAGATTCCCTGCGTCAAGCGCAATGCGATCGGTGCGGTCAATGCCCTGATCAGTGCCGATATGGCCTTGGCCGGGCTGACGAACAAAATACCCGCCGACGATGTGATCGAAGCGATGCGCAAAGTCGGAAAAAACCTTCCCGCCTCCCTGCGCGAAACCGGCTTGGGAGGCCTCGCAGCCACCCGTGAAGGGGTCCGCCTGAAAATGATGATCTTCGGTCAGCAGCTGGAAGTCAAGCCGGAATGGGTGGATGACCAGCCCCCGGTCAAAGCGAATCCGTTCGAATAACGGACGTGTCTCTCTTAATTGATTGACTAAACTGAGGTTCAGCGTGCTGCATCCACAAAAGGGCTAAGAATGTCCGATAACCCGGAAGAATCAGACATACCAGAACACATTCAGAGCGATTGTTGTCCGATAACCCGTATGAATCGGACATCCCGAACACGTATCAGAGCGATTGCTTGTCCGATAACCCGTATGAATCGGACATCCCGAACACGTTCAGAGCGATTGTTGTCCGATATACCGGATGAATCGGACATCCAGAACACAATCCTATCAAATAAAAAGAAAAACGGCTGTCTCACGCCGGAGACAGCAGTTTTTCTTTTTTAGTATTAGTTTTTTGCTGCGATAGCTTCGATTTCGATGACGGCATCTTTCGGTAAAGCGGCAACCTGCACCAAAGAACGGGCTGGTTTATGTTCGCCGAAAAATGCAGTGTACGCGCCGTTGATGGCGTCAAAATCATTGATGTCCTTCACGAACACGTTGACTTTCACGATTGATTCCAACGAGCCGCCGCCCGCTTTGACGATCGTCAATACATTGTTTAAGCTGGCAGTTGTCGCTGCAGCAGGGTCAGAAACAAGTTCCTTCGTTTCCATATCGATCGGTAATTGTCCGGATGAAAAGATGAAACCGTTCTTTCTTGTTCCTTGCGAATAAGGACCGATCGCTGCGGGTGCTTTGTCTGAACTGATGAATTTAGTCAAGAGATTCCCTTCTTTCTTTTTAATCTTATTTTAATGATAGCACAACCTTGCGCGGATTGTGAAGTGGAATTTCTTCGACAGACTTTTTGAGTATATTGTGAGTGCGGCTGCCAAACCAATACAATCCAACTGATTTCAATCAGAAACCTTGGTAACAGATATTTCCCCTGTCAATTCTTTGATATGTTCTCCCCCTGAAACAGCTATTCCCAAATCATACAACCCCCGATAACGTCCAAAGCTGCCATAATACATGACGACATTTCCCCATGGTTCGAAATAGGCAAGTGTGCCAGCAGGACCTTCTGCACTTGGAGTGTTACTGGTATTCAGTTTTGTTGGCGGATAAAATATTTTTTCGTTGTTCCCATAATTCTCCACCATTATTTTCAATGGAAGCTGATTATAGAGTGATTCTGCTGCAACACTATTATTTAGCATAAATACAACAGTATGCGTGTTATCTTGAACTTGTATCTGCATTTTGTTTTCTCCTGTCTCAATACCATTTTCTGATGATTGACTATCTTGTAACCTTGAGTTCAAATCTGTTTCACCTCTTTCAGACGTTTGTCTAAAGCAAGCGGCTAATAGACCAACAGCGAAGAGCATGAAAGTTAGCAAGATTCTCTTTCTCATTATCCCGCCTCGCTTAAATGAAATTCTAGTATGTTTCTATGCAATCTTACCTCTTAACCTTAAGATTAAGTCAATATTTTTATCCACACAAAAAGCGACTTCTCAGCCGCTTTTTGTAGAAAATTAGAATACTGACAGTAAAAATGTTAGCTTATCCTCTACCCGCAATTCATCGTATCCTTATAGTCGAACTCTGAATCCCAGAAACCTCCGCCTAAGCTGATATTACGTCACGGTCAAAAAGCGACCGTTCTCGTAATATCCTCTTAGTGCTCGATTTCTAGAGTGGGATTCATCGTATCCTTTATTTTCTGTACATTTTGATTTCCAGGAACAGATCATTGTACGTTCCCAGGGTTTTGGCTCCTAGGTTTTCGTAGACTTCGAGTTTGTCCATGATTTCATCGGAAGGGTAGAATTGTTCGTCACTGGTGATTTCGGGATCCATCAGCTCGATGGCGTTTTGGTTCGGCGTGGCGTAGCCGACGTATTCCGCATTGATTGCCGCATTCTCAGGTTCCAGCATGAAATTGATGAAGGCATAGGCGCCTTCGATATTCTTGGCGGTCTTCGGTATGACGATGTTGTCGAACCACAGATTGGAGCCCTCTTCCGGGATCACATAATGGAGATTTTCGTTTTCCCATAGCATCTCGCTGGCCTCACCGGAGAAAGTCACGGCGATGGCCGCTTCTTCCTGGATCATGTACATCTTGATTTCGTCGGCAACGATCGCTTTGACGTTCGGCGTGATATCCTTCAGTTTCTCCGCAATCTCATTCAAGATCATCGGGTCCGTTTCGTTCAGCGAGTAGCCTTCACTTTGGAGACCCAGCCCCATCACTTCGCGCGCCCCGTCGATCAGAAGCAGACTGTTCGCGTAGCTTGGATCCCAGAGATCGGACCAGGAGGTGATCTCTTTCGTCACCATTTTGTCGTTGTAGATGATGCCCAAGGTCCCCCAGAAATAAGGAATTGAATAGTTGTTGCCTTCATCGAACGGCAAATCCAGGAAGCGCGGATCGATGTTGTCCAGGCCTTCGATTTTCGAGTGGTCCAGTTCGATCAGCAAGCCTTCTTCAGCCATTTTATTGATCATGTACTCCGAAGGGATGCTCAGATCGTAAGCCGTTCCGCCCTGTTTGACTTTGGTGTACATCGCCTCGTTCGAATCAAACGTCTCGTAGGAGACTTTATACCCGGACTGCTCTTCGAATTTCGTGATCAGCTCCGGTTCGATATAGTCGCCCCAGTTGTAGATGGTCAGCGTATTCCCTTCCGAAAAACCTTGCGCTCTGTTCAAAGCGTTTATTCCGAAAGCGATAGCTGCACAAACAAGCAGGACAACGGCCACCATTCCCATTAATTTTTTCATCCTTTTTTCACCGTCCGTCCCGATCCGGCGCGTTTCCCGATCGCCTTCAATTGCTGCGCATGTTTATTGTGCTCGTACTGTTGAATGAAATAGTAGCCCAAGACCAACAGCAGCGTGAACAGGAACATCAGCGCACTGAGTGCATTGATTTCCAGGCTGACCCCACGGCGGGCCCGCGAATAAATTTCCACCGCCAAAGTAGTGAAGCCGTTCCCCGTCACGAAAAATGTCACCGCAAAATCATCTAAGGAATAGGTAAAAGCCATGAAAAAGCCGCTCAGGATCCCTGGAGTGATGCTCGGGATCAGGATTCTGCTGAACACTTGGCCGGAGCTGGCGCCCAGATCCTGGGCCGCACTGATCATCGAATCGTTCATCTCATAAAGCTTCGGCAGCACCATCAGCACGACAATAGGGATCGAAAAAGCGATGTGCGACAACAGCACCGAGGAGAAGCCCAACGAGAAGCCGAGCATCGTGAACAGAATCAACAAACTTGCCCCGATGATAACGTCCGGAGAAACCATCAGCACGTTGTTCAGGCTCAAAAGCGTATTCTTGATGCTGCGTTTTTTCGTGTAATAAATGAAAATCGCGCCCATCGTGCCGATTGCAGTCGCGATGAGGGCCGACAGCAACGCCACCAAAAATGTGTTCAGCACGATGCCGATCAAGCGCGTGTCCTCAAAGACAGCTTGGTAATGCTCCCACGTGAAGCCGGTGAAGGCATTCATGGTCCCGCCGGCATTGAACGAATAAAAAATCAGATAAAAGATCGGCAGATACAGGATGGCGAAAACGAGCACAAGGAACGCATTGTTCCACTTCGTGTTGGTTGTTTCCTTCATTTGGCTCCCCTGCCTTTCTTCTTTTTGTCACGCGTCAGGGACATGATGGCGATCATGCTGATGATCAGGATTACGCCGATTGTGGAACCCATCCCCCAGTTCTGGGTGACGAGAAAATGCTGCTCCACAGCAGTTCCCAAAGTGATGACCCGGTTTCCGCCGATCAGTCTCGTCAGCATGAACAGCGACAGAGACGGAATGAAGACGGCCTGGAAACCGCTGCGCACGCCGCTCAGCGTCAAAGGAAAGATGACCCTCGTCAAAGTCTGCATCCTTGTTGCGCCCAAGTCCTCGCTGGCGACGATCAGGGACGGGTTCAGCTCTTCGATCGAATTGAAGATCGGCAGGATCATGAACGGCAGCTCGATGTAGGCCGCCACGAAAATGAAACTGAAGTCCGTGAAGAGGATCTGTTGGGGACCGATGCCCATGAAGCTCAGAAACTGGTTGACCGTCCCGCTCTGACTGAACAAACCGATGAAGGCATAGGCCTTCAGCAAGAGGTTGATCCATGTCGGCAGAATGATCAAGGACAGCCAGAGCTGCTTATGCTTCGTCCGGCTCAGGAAAAGGGCCGTCGGGTAACTGATCAGGAACGTCGCGAGGGTGATGGTGAACGCATACAGGAACGAATTCAACGTCATCCGCAGATAATTTCCCGAACTGAAATAGGTCGCGTAGTTGGCAAACGTGAATGCTCCGGTGATGTCGAAAAACGACTGGTACAGGATCAGCAGCATCGGCGAGAGGACAAACAACCCCAGCCAAAGCATGTAAGGAACAGAATAGAACGCTCTAGAATTTTTCGTCATGTCTCTTCCCCCTATTCTTCATAGCTTTCCAGACGGGCATCGAACTCTTCTTCAGATTCGCCCAGTCGCATGACATGGATATCCTGCGGACCAAAACGGAGGCCGACATCCTTGCCGATTTCCGCGCGCTTAGTGGAATGGATCATCCACTCATTTCCGTCCTTGTCGTAGCCGATGATTTCATAGTGGACACCGCGGAACAGCTGCGTATCGATATTCACGACCAGTTTGCCGTTTTCGACAGTCGTCAGCTCCAGATCTTCCGGACGGATGACGATTTCGATTTTTTCACCCGGAGTGATCCCCGCATCGGAACATTCGAACTCTTTGCCGACGAAGCTGACTTTGTAGTCCTCCACCATTGTTCCGGAAACGATATTGCTCTCGCCGATGAAATCCGCAACGAACCGGTTGATCGGCTCATCGTAAATATCCACAGGTGTGCCACTCTGGACAATCGCGCCCTTGTTCATGACGAAGATCCAATCGCTCATCGCCAATGCCTCTTCCTGATCGTGCGTAACAAAAATAAAGGTGATACCCAAACGCTGCTGCAGTTCACGGAGTTCGTACTGCATATCCGTGCGCAATTTCAAATCCAAAGCCGACAACGGTTCATCCAAAAGCAGCACATCCGGTTCGTTGACGATTGCCCTGGCGATTGCTACCCGTTGTTGCTGGCCGCCCGACATTTCGCTGATTTCACGGTTTTCATAGCCCTCAAGTTGAACCATTTTCAGGGCTTCTTCCACTTTCAGCTTGACCTGGTCCTTGGGCAATTTTTTGATCGTCAGTCCGAATGCGATATTATCGAAAACATTCATGTGGGGGAACAAAGCGTAGTCCTGGAAAACCGTATTGACTTTGCGTCGGTTCGCCGGTATGTCATTCACTACTTCCTCGTTGATTTTGATGACGCCTTCCGTAGCGTCCGCAAAGCCGGCGATCAAACGCAGAATCGTTGTTTTTCCGCAGCCGGATGGTCCCAAAAGGGTATAGAATTTGCCTCTTTCAAGCTCAAAGTTAATATCATGCAACACAGTTTCATCATCGTATACTTTTTTTACATTCTCCAAAGTAATGATCGGTTTGTCAGTCATTTTCTCCCGCCTTTATCGTTTATGTATGGGCGCTGAACGTTCACTCCAATCGGATGCGACCGGATATTCACTCATCACTATTATGTTAGCACAAAACACTATTATTATATAAGAAGTAGCATCCTTTACAACAAAAAACGTCAGAAATGATCATTCTGACGTTTGGAACTCATATGTATTTTTTAGAAAAGACGCGCGGCCCGATCGTAATAGACGAATTTTTCCGTGAAGGAATAGGGATCCGTCATTCCAATCTGATTGGCGAAGGTGAACAAGGTAGTCTCTTTCAATGAGGCGATCTGGATCAACCTCGGATTGATGAGGACAAAAGCGGAACTCGTATCGGCCACTATTTTTCCTTTGGCCATGACGACCGCTCTGCGGGTGTATTCCAGCATCAGGTGCATGTCATGCGTCACGATCACAACGGTCACACCATTCTGGTGAATCCGCTGGAGGAAATGCATGATGTCTTTATAATGGCTGAAATCCTGCCCGGCTGCCGGCTCATCCAAGATGATCAGCTCCGGATCCAGCGCCAATACGGATGCAATCGACACCCGTTTCAGTTGGCCGAAACTCAGCATCGATAACGGCAAGTCTTTGATGTATTGCAGTCCGCAAACTTTCGCAACTTCATCGACTTTCCTTACAATCTCTTTCTCAGGCATGTTGCGCTGTTTCATTTTTAGGGCTATCTCTTCATATACGGTTTCCTGCGAGAGGCTGTCTTTCGGGTTCTGCGGGACATAGCCGACATAGTTTTTCGCTTCATCCGCATCGATGTCGCTGACTTCTTGACCTTTCCAATAGATGTGGCCACTCTGCGGTTTCTCCTCACCTGTCATCAAACGGGAAAGCGTTGATTTGCCGGCGCCGTTTGCACCGACCAGGCTGAGCATTTCCCCTTTGTAGATGCGGAGAAAGGCACCGTCGACGATGTCCTTGTCGTTCCAAGGGTATTTGAACGATAAGCCATCCAGTTCCAGAAGCACTTCATCATAATCGGGATACCTGAATTGCGGCAGATAATTCAGCCAACTCTCCATCTGTTCCTTTAATTGCGGCCCGTTCACTTTCTTTGCATTCGCCAGTTCCCGGACATTGTCCAGATCGACTCCGGCATAGCGCATGGCCGTGATGTAAAGTGGTTCCCGGATGCCGATATCGCTCAAAATTTCGGTGCGGAGTATCTCCTCCGGCGTCGCATCCGCGATGATCCGCCCGCCGGAAAACAGCAGGATGCGATCGATTGGTTGCGCCAAAACATCTTCCAGCCTATGTTCGATGATGAGAACGGTCGTATCGCTGACGCGATGCAGATCATCGATGAATTTCATGGCCAAATCCCCGGAACTAGGGTCCAGATTCGCCAACGGCTCATCGAATAAAATCACTGGCTTGCCATCCAAGGAGATGCCGGCCATCGTGATATCACCCAACTGCTGTTCCGACAATTTCATGAAACTGCGCTTCAGATAAGGGCGTTTCTTCAGAAAGTCGTGCCATTTGTCCATTTTTTTCACATCATCCACTGTACGGAACGGGACGTGTTGCTTCACTCCAAATTTTCCCATCTGATCCGCGTGGGGAATCAGACTGTTCTTGATCAGTTTCATTTCATTCGGAAGAAAATCTTCAAAGGGGGCAACCGTTTGATCAATCTGATGATGAAAGAGGATGTTTCCACTCGCATCGCCGTTCTCTTCACTCGGCAACACGCCCGTGAGGCAACGGGCAAAGGTCGTTTTCCCGGAGCCGCTAGGGCCGAGCACAAGTATTTTTTCTCCTTCGTAGATGGTGACATTCAGTTCTTCTAACGTCGGTTCCTTTTGATCTGAATAGGTGAAACTAAAGTTCTGAAAAGATATCAGTGGTCTTCGCATGGGCAGTCCTCCTTCATTATATATTCAAAAAAATAATTAAGTGCTATTCAAAAAAGAGCTGAATGTTCACACCCAGCCTTCTTTTCACCTATACGCTTCCCACTGTATCTTCTCCGATGATCCGGACTTCCGTTTCCAAGGGAACACCATAATGTTCCATTATGACTTCTTTGATATGTGCAATCAGTTCAATGTAATCGGTCGCTGTGGCACTATTGATGTTCACGATAAAGCCTGCATGCTTCATCGACACCTGTGCCCCGCCCCAAATCAAACCTTGCAGACCCGCTTCTTGGATCAATTTGCCTGTGAAATACCCGGTCGGCCGTTTGAAGACGCTGCCGCATGAAGGATATTCCAATGGTTGTTTCGATTCACGCAAAGCCGTCAAGTCATCCATTCGGGCTTTGATTGTTTCCTGCTTGCCTTTTTCCAGATGGAAAACGACTTCCAGAACAATTTCATTCGTTTCCTGCAGCTTGCTGTGGCGATAGGAAAACTCAAGTTCATTCTTCTCGTAATTTTTGATTTTGCCTTCGCGTGTGATCACCACTACGGATTCGATGACTTCTTCGACTTCACCGTCATAAGCTCCGGCATTCATGTAGACCGCTCCGCCGACGCTGCCGGGAATGCCGCATGCGAATTCCAAGCCGCTCAACCGCTCAGCCAAGGCCATCCGCGAAGCATCGATCAAGCGTGCGCCGCTCTGGACGATCAACCGATGGCGTTTCACTTCCATGTGGTTCATTTCCGTCAGGATCATGACGATACCGCGGATGCCGCCATCCTTGATGATGACATTGCTGGAATTGCCCAATACGGTCAGAGGCGCTTGCTTTTCATTCACCCATGCAACGATTGCCGCTACTTCATCTTTGGATTTCGGAAAGACCAGCACATCCGCAGGGCCACCTGTTTTTGTGTATGTATAATTTGATAAGTTTTCATTCTCTTTAACGATCGTTTCAGGAAACTGTTGTTTTATTTCCGTCCCCAACATGCATTTCACCCACTAATTTTATTTATGTAGTCCATTCTAACATCACTTGATGCGGATTTGTATCAAATAAGTAAGCGGCAGCGATTAATTATATTTGTTTAACCAAATATTAATCCTTTTTTAATCAAAAGCATTTCCGCACCTGTTCATGCTATTTTAACACAAGTTTATGAAAAAATTTACAATTTAATCAATTTGAAATAGCTTTGTTAGATATCTGTCTGCCGGAAAGAATCCTTTTTCATTTTTTGGACACGAATTCCGGCCCTATTCCTTGCGAGCCAAGCGCATAGGTATGGTAAAATATTACAGATAACAGAAAAAGGAGGCTGCTTTATGCAACCGAAACAAACCAGAAACGGAATAACATTCACACTATTGTCCATCCTTTACCCTCTTTACCTCTTCACTACCAAAGATCCCGGCTCCGTATCCACTACCTCGTTGATATTGGCGCTGTTTTTGCCGATTGTCGGAACGATTTTTGCGCTGAACATCTCCGAGCCTAAAATGAAGTGGACACTGGCCGCCATCAATCTCTTTCTCTTTATCCTGTTCCTTTACTATACGATTGCGTTGCGTTAAGGCAGGTGAACATAATGGATCTGAAATTTGTCTCATGGAACGTCAACGGCTTGCGGGCCATCGTAAATAAAAATTTTGCGGATATTTTTTCGGACTTCGATGCCGATTTCTTCTGTCTGCAGGAAACGAAATTGCAGGAAGGCCAGATCGATCTTGCGTTCCCCGGGTATGAATCCTACTGGAATTACGCGGAGCGCAAAGGCTATTCCGGTACGGCCATATTCACAAAGCATACACCGCTTTCTGTCCGGTTGGGCATAGGCGCTGCCGAACATGATTCGGAAGGCCGCGTCATCACCTTGGAGTATGCCGGCTTCTACCTGGTCACTGTCTACACGCCCAATTCCCAAGAGCAACTGAAGCGGTTGGACTACCGGATGGATTGGGAGACTACCTTTCTGGCTTATCTGAAAGGGCTGGAGTCTGAAAAACCGGTTGTCGTCTGCGGAGACCTTAACGTTGCCCACGAAAACATCGATCTGAAAAATTGGAAAACGAACCGCAAGAACGCAGGCTTTTCGGACGAGGAACGCGCCAAGTTCAGCGAAGTTGTCGCCAACGGATTCATCGATACCTTCCGCTACTTTCATCCGGATGCGGAAGGGAGATATTCCTGGTGGAGCTACCGCTTCAACGCCCGCAAAAACAATGCAGGCTGGCGGATCGACTATTTCCTTGTATCGGAAGCTTTGAAGGATGCTTTGGTCGACGCGGATATCCATGAAAATATCTTCGGCAGCGACCATTGCCCGGTATCACTGAGGCTTTCGCTGTAGTCGCGAAATATTTGAAGCATCAACCAGTCAGGAGGAATGGAATATGGATTTTCAAAATCGTGTGGTCGTGGTGACCGGCGGAGCGAACGGCATCGGCCGAGCCACTGTGGAATCTTTTTTGACAGCAGGTGCCGTTGTCGCATTCGTGGACACAGATAAGGAAGCCGGCGAAAAGATCGTTTCCCGTTTCGCAACGAAGGATGTGTATTTCCATCAAGGGGACATCGCGGAGGAAGCTGCCCTTCACGCTTTTGCGGAAGCCGTCAAGCAACGCTTCGGCAAAGTCGATTATCTGGTGAACAACGCCTGCATCAGCAAAAAGGGGATCCTGTCGGAATGTTCCTACCAGGACTTCAATTACGTGCTTGCTTTGGGCGTCACGGCGCCGTACCTGTTGACGAGTTTGCTTTTGCCGGCGTTCACAGCTGGCGCTTCGGTCGTGAACATCGCATCAAGCCGCGGTTTCATGTCGCAAGAGGACACCGAAAGTTATTCGGCAGCTAAAGGCGGCATCCTTGCTTTGACGCATGCGCTCAGCATTTCGTTGGCTGGAAAAGCCCGCGTCAATTCCATCAGCCCAGGTTGGATTGACACGGGTTCCTTCCATAAAGATGAGGATTATCAGCCGGACTACGATGCCGCAGATCTCCTGCAGCACCCTGTCGGCCGCGTCGGCGTACCCGAGGACATCGTACAGACAATCCGCTTCCTCTGCAGTGACGCAGCCGGCTTCATCACCGGACAGAATTTCACTGTCGATGGCGGGATGTCAAAGCTGATGATTTACCACAATGACCACGGTTGGACCTACAATCCCGAAACCAAGTGATCGACGTTGTCGAGAGCAAGCGCAAGCTGAAGTTCCCATAAAAAATAAGCATGACAGCCCTATTATATGAAAGGGGTCCTGCTTATTTTTGTTATCCAGCCTTATTTTTCCGGAAACTGCTTCACGAACCATTGCGCAGCCAACTCGGCGACCTGTTCCAGCGTGCCGGCTTCTTCAAACAGATGGGTTGCTCCCGGAATGATGGTCATTTCCTTCTCGCAGTTCAGCAACGCGTAGGCTTGCTCATTCAGTTCGATCACCCCGTCATCATAGCCGCCGACCAGCAAGAGCGTCGGGGCTGTGACCTTAGCCAAATATGCTTTGGCCAAATCCGGCCGACCGCCCCGCGATACGACGGCCTTGATTCCATCTCCCAACACAGCGGCCGATTGCAAAGCGGCAGCCGCGCCGGTGCTGGATCCAAAATACCCGAGCGGTAACTGTTTTGTTTCAGCCTGCTGCTTTACCCAGCTTTCCGCAAGCGTCAACCGTTGGGCCAACAAATCGATGTCGAAACGTTTGTCGGTCCATTCGCTCTCCGCCTCCGTCAACAAATCCAGCAACAGGGTCGACAAACCATGCGCCCGCAGCACACTGGCCACATATTTGTTGCGCACACTGTGTCGGCTGCTCCCGCTGCCATGGGCAAAAATGACGAGTCCTTTCGTATCTTTGTGCAAAACAAGATCACCATTCAATATGACACCATCACCAGTTATCTGCACTGCCTTTTCCGGATCACTCATCCGTCTTCCCCTCCTTCACATTCATGCTTCGGAGCAAGGCGACGACTTCCGCGTCGTCGAGCTGATCGAAACGGACATAATAGGCGCCCACAGCGCCGAGATAGTCATCGGTCCGCTCCAAGGCGACGACTGCATCCACCATTTTGTCCATCTTTTTCGCCGTATCCTCCGGCGTGACCGGAACCGCCACGATGATGCGTTTCGGATTCCGCTTTTTGAGTGCTGCTATCGAGGCGAACATCGTGAAGCCGGTCGCGATGCCGTCGTCCACGATGATGGCCGTTTTGCCTTCGAGGGATTGGATGTTCGCTGCCCCGACGTACGTTTCCCTGCGCCTTTTGATTTCCTGGCGAAGCCGCTTCAGCTCCCATTCCAGCCAATTCTGGTCCAACACCCCATGCTCGCCCGGATTGAAGATTGGGTCCGCATCCTCTGTGATGGCCCCGATGGCATATTCAGGATTGAACGGGTGCCCGATTTTTTTCGTGATAAGCAGATCAAGCGGTGCCGCCAATTTCTTGGCAATCTCCACGCCCAAAGGCACTCCCCCTCGCGGCAAAGCAAATACGACGATATCTTCTCCTCGGTACTTCTCCAAAGCATCGGCCAGCAGCATGCCGGCTTCTTTCCGATCGTTAAAAATCATAATGTTCCCTCCTTGTCCGACAATACCTTCCCATTGACTGAAACAAGAGCGTGCTATTCGACTGAAATTACGCTTGGCTCGACTGTTTTCTCAACTAAGTCATTTTGCGATTGTTCTGTTGTCTCATCTCAACCAAATCATAGCACGCAAACGCCACAAGGAGGAACAATAACACTTCTGGATCAGTTGATACTTTTCTTCAATGCCTCAAGATTATCCAGCATGACCGAAATATAATCCGAACCACTTTCCTGGTCCTCTTCGGTGATCCCTTCGAGAGGACTCAATACCGCCAATTCCACGCCAACCTCTTCCGCAAGCGTCTCCGCGGTCTGTGAAGAAGCATTGTTCTCAAAATAAATGTGCGAAATATTGTTGGCTTTCACGTAATCGGAAAGTGTGGCCAAAGCTGCCGCGCTCGGTTCAATCTCGGCATTCAGACCCGTCACGGAAATCTGATTAAGATCATAGCGGGCCGCCAAATAAGCGAAAGCAGCATGTTGCGTCACGAAAGTGCGGTTTTCCGCTCCCTCAAAAGCAGCCCGATAGGCTTCATCCAACTCAATCAGTTGCCCGTTATACGCTTCGGCATTTTTTAAATAATTTTCAGCATGATCTGCATCCGCTTCAGCCAATCCTTTTGCAATCGTCGTAACCTCCGTCTGAGCCAACACAGGGTCCAACCATACGTGTGGATCAACGGTATGGGTATGTCCGCTCTCCGCATCTTCTTCCTCTGATTCGTGCTCATGCGCGTGTGCCTCGCCTTCATACTCCAACAGAGTGATCGCTTCACTTGCACATATGACAACCATATCCGAAGTATCGATGGACGCCAGCACATCCGGCACCCACGTCTCCATCTCAGGACTATTGTAGATGAAAACATCCGCATCCTGGATTTCCGCGATCATCTGGCTCGAGGGCTCAAAGGAATGGACTTCCATTCCGGCTTCCAAAAGCAGGCTCACGTCGGCATCGTCTCGCGCGACCTGTTTCGTAAAATCGTACATCGGATAAAAGGTCGTGACAACCTGCAGCTTGTCCGACTCCGTATTTTCTGTTGTGCTCTCGGCTGCTCCGCAACCAGCCAATAGTGTTGCTGTCCCCAATAGAGACAACGCCCACTTCATACTCTTTTTTTTATTCATTTGTTTTTCCCCCGTTTTCTCTTTATGGCCTATCCGAATTCGGATAATAATTTCTTGTTGCAAATCGTAACGATTACGTTTTAAAGGATAACGTAAAGATTTAGTTGATGCAAGTCATTTGTGTGCAATAATTTATTTCTTCATATATGCAAATTTTTATAAACAGTAAAATAACGTCCTTTCCCGAGCGACGCAAAAAAAGGAAGTGCTCCAACAATCGGAACACTTCCTCCTAAATCAGTAGTCTCATCCTCGCTTCATTGATTGTTCAATCTTAATGATCTACGAACTTTTCAATACTAGTTATGCTTGTCTTTCAGGCAAGTCATGTAAGCTTTCGCTTCTAGCTGCTTGAATGAAATCTACTGTTTATTAATCTTAGAATGGTTCAAGTTTTCATGTCTTAGAAATGCATCTAGAACACAAATTCCGAACCATCTAAGACTTTGCATTAACAGCTTAACTGAAAAGCTGTTAACCGGAAAATCTTTTTGAAGGATTTCCCTGAAAGAGTAGCATACTCTTTTGTGTTTCTTTGTTTAACTTAGTATGTTTCTCTTTGTATAGTTATAATAACATGTAAGCGCTAACACGTCAAGTAGGAAATGCCGATTTAAACAAAAAAATTTCAACTTTTTTTGCCTAAAACGTCATTCTGTCCCTGTACGCTAATCGATCATCAGACTCATCAATACGCCATCGATAAATTCCCCATCGATCAGCATGGCACGCGGCATCACCGCTTCTTGCTGATAACCCATTTTCTCATAGAGATGGATGGCCCGTTCGTTTTCTCCATGTACTGTCAACTCCAAGCGGCGGATCACGCCGCTCTCGATTGCCCATGTTTCGATTTCTTCCATCAGAACCGAGCCGATTCCGAATCCCCAATAATCCTTCTCGACGGTGATACCGACTTCTCCTACATGCCTAAGCTTCGGTTTGTCTGTTGCCCCTACGGACGCCAAACCGATCAATTGTTTGTTGTTTATCGTCGCAATCAGCATCACATTGTTGTCTTTCTCCATCAAATCTTCCAGATATAATTCTTCGAAGGCTTCGGACAATTCCAAACCTTCAGCCCCATATGCCAAATAAGGCGTTTCGGCACCGGTTTTTCTGCTGAAGGCGATAATGTCCTTTGCATCGGCCGGGATGGCTTCCCGGATCATGATTTCGACTTTCTCTCTTTTGCGCATGCTATTGTCCTTCTTTCGTGAGTATTCCCTGTAGTGTTTCGACCAAAGCGTCATAACGTTCGCCGGTCGGCAGAAAAGTGATTTCCCGGTTTTCATAAAATTCCCCGGTAGGAACCAAGCGGATCGTCAAATATGCATCCGGCAATTCTTCTTCGATGAACTTGGCCCATTCGATAACGGAAACGCCATTCCCGTAGAGATATTCTTCGAACCCCAGATCATCGCCGCCGACATCCTCCAAACGATAGACATCCATATGGTACAGCGGCAACCTGCCCTTTGTGTACTCTCTGATTAAAGTATACGTGGGGCTTTTTATAACAGTGTCAATGCCCAAACCCTTTGCCAGACCTTTTGTAAAGGTGGTTTTGCCGGCCCCCAAATTCCCCTCAAGGAGGATGACATCTTTCGGTTCCAATAGCTGCGCCAATTGCGCGGCTATCCACATCGTTTCTTCTTCATTCTTTGCTTGTAAGGTGAACATTCTGAATCTGCCCCCATCTTCACCAATTTATTTTATTCCATTCCTTATTATAGGAATATTCACTCCGGAATGCACCTTTTTTTTGCGGATGGCTCATTTTCAAGCACAATAAAAAATGGAAAGCCGGATTTGATCCAGGCTTTCCATTTTCTTATTAATCAAGTAATGTTTGGTTTGCTGTGATGATGGCTGTTTTGTAGACATCTTCTTCGTTACAACCGCGTGACAAATCGGAAATCGGTTTGTTCAAGCCTTGCAAGATTGGGCCTACCGCTTCGAACCCGCCGAAACGTTGTGCGATCTTGTAGCCGATGTTTCCTGATTGGATTTCAGGGAAAATGAATACTTTAGCTTGACCAGCTACAGTTGAGCCAGGAGCTTTTTGTTTAGCGACTACTTCAGAAAAGGCTGCATCAAATTGCAATTCGCCGTCGATGTTGTATTGAGGCGCCAATTCTTTAGCGATTCTTGTAGCTTCCACGACTTTGTCGACTTCCGGTGATGCTGCTGAGCCTTTTGTTGAGAAGCTCATCAAAGCAACGTTTGGTTGGATTTCGAACATTTCAGCCGTTTTAGCACTTTCCACTGCGATTTCAGCAAGTTCTTGTGCATTTGGATTGATGTTGATTGCGCAGTCAGCGAACAGGAATCTTTCAGTACCACGGAGCATGATGAAAGCACCACTTGTACGGCTTACACCTGGTTTTGTTTTGATGATTTGAAGCGCAGGACGGACAGTATCACCTGTAGAGTGAACAGCACCGCTCACCAGACCATCGGCTAAGCCCATGTGTACCATCATTGTTCCGAAATAATTCTCATCCAACAACAATTTTCTAGCTTGTTCTTCAGTGACTTTACCGTTACGGCGATCGACGAAAGATGCAACCATTTCATCGAGTTCAGCATAATCAGCTGGGTCGATGATTTGGATACCATTCAGTCTGAAACCGCGGCCTTTTGCAGCTTCTTTGACTGCATCCACATTTCCGATAACGATTGGTTCAACTAAATCTTCCGCTTTAAGACGAACGACTGCCCCTAAAATTCTTGGTTCTAAGCCTTCCGGGAAAACGATTTTTATTTTTTTTCCTACGATTTTTTGGCTTAAGCCTTCAAACATGTCCAAAAAAAATCCCTCCAGATTCGATTTATAATACTCAACTATCATACAGCAAACGAGAATAAAAAAACAGTCATTTATGGAAATTACTGTTACAATTTCATCATTTCTCATCAAACTGTCATATCTCCTTCAATTTTTACCGGGGCTTTTCTTTTGCAATCCTTTACATTGTTGTTTATACTATGTTTTAACACCTATAAGTAGCATAACCAAAGGAGTCCTTCGATATGTCCATATATGAATATCATGTAAGAAAAACAGATCAGTCATCTGTACCATTGGAACAGTACAAAGGAAAAGTCATCTGCATCGTCAATACAGCATCCAAGTGCGGTTTAGTGGGTCAATTGGATGAACTGGAGGAACTTTACGAGAATTACAAAGACAAGGATTTCGTCGTCCTAGGATTTCCATCAAACCAGTTCAATAACCAAGAACCATTGGACGGCACCGAAGCAGCTGAATTCTGCCGACTCAACTACGGTGTCACTTTCCCGATCTTCGATAAGATCGATGTGAATGGAGAGAATGCTGATCCGCTCTACAAATATCTTGTTGAACAGACCGGTGGCGGCGCCATCAAGTGGAATTTCACTAAATTCCTGATTGGCCGCGATGGCGAAGTCATCAAACGTTTCGCACCGATCACCACGCCAAAGAAAATGACGAAACTGATCGAAAGCGCCTTGGAGCAACCAATCAGTAACGAGTAGACTAAAAAAGACATAGCCACTGATTTTCAGTGATTATGTCTTTTCTTTTGGTTCAATTTCATTTTTGGGTATAGAACTCCTGCAACAACTTGCTCATTTCTTGATAACGAGGGAACATCGCTGCATAAACAGACTTGCTTTCTTCATTCGGTTGATGTTCGATCGATGCACCCATCATTTCCTCCGCATCATCCATGGATTCCACCAAGCCTAAGCTTTTCAGCGTGATCAAAGCGGCACCCGTACAGGAACTTTCAAAAGTTTCCGGGAATTCGATCGGCATACCGATGATATCCGTCAAGATTTGGCGCCAAGCCAGCGAGCGCGAAAAGCCCCCGCTGGCCATAATTTTTGTTGGTTCGCCGTTCATCGAGATGACCGTCGCTAGCACATCCTTCAGATTCAGGCAGATGCCCTCCAAAACGGAGCGCAAAAAATGTTCTTTCGTATGCAGCATGTTGATGCCGCTGAAATTCCCTCTGGCATCCGCATTCCACAAAGGCGCCCGTTCTCCGTTCAGATAAGGATGGAAAACCAATCCATCCGCTCCCGGCGCAACGTTTGCGATCATCTCCATCGCTTTGTCATAGAGATCTTCATCAGCAACGTTCGCCGGCACAAATTGTTTGATGGCCCAATCAAAGATGTTTCCGCCATTGTTGACGGCGCCGCCGTTCACATAATGGTTTTCATCCAGGATATAACTGAATGTACGTCCTTCCGGGCTTACATAAGGTTTTTCGCTTGTCATCCGGACCGCGCCACTCGTACCGATCGTGATTGTTGCCGTACCCGCGCGGATCGCTCCCATACCCAGGTTGGCTAAGCAGCCGTCATTCCCTCCAACTATAAAGGGTGTATCCGCAGCCAGCCCCAGCAACTCAGCAACTTCCTCCGAGAGCCCGCTCAGCTGGTGACCAGGATTTACCGGCAACGGCAGCATTTGACTCGTGATGCCGCAGAATTCCAGAATTTCCTCATCCCAGCGGAATTCCCTGATGTTGAACAAACCGGTAGCCGAGGCAACCGAATAGTCCACGACGAATTCACCGAACAGACGCCAAAAAATGTATTCCTTGATGCCGATGAACCAGCGCGCTGCTTGGAATACTTCGGGCTTTTCCGCCCTCAGCCAGAGAATCTTGCTCAATGGGGACATCGGGTGCAGCGGTGTGCCTGTTTTTTCGTAAAAACGCTGGCCCATTTCGGAATGTTTCAGCATGCTTGCGTATTTTTTCGAACGATTATCGGCCCAGGTTATGCTCCGCGTCAACGGCATTCCTTCCGCATCCATGAGGATCAAACTGTGCATTGCGCTCGAAAAGCCGATGCCGGCAATATCCGTCGGGCCCACTTCCGCTTTCTGTATGACTGCTTTTATCGTTTTTAATACGGCAGAAAAGATTTCGTCCAAATCTTGTTCCGCCATTTCGGGATTCTCTTTAATCAATGGATAATGCGCGTACGCTGATTCATAAGCAGAGCCGTCCGTTTCGTACAGTACGGCTTTTGTGCTTGTGGTACCGACATCCACTCCCATGACATATCGTGCTGCCAAATTAATAACCACCAATCCAAAAAAATTTAACTTATTTTTCACGACCTTAATCATTATAGCAAAATTCCACAAGCATGGGTGCAAATTTTTTGATAATGTTTGATATTCTGCCTTCGATCGTTTACATTTTCTTAACGCAATCTTTTCTGGATATCCATCGCTGTCTGCTATACTGATGACATCTATGCACAAGGAGGAACATCATGACCTATCCTAAAGAAATCTACAAGGAAATCTGCCTTGTTTTTGCCCGGTTGGGTCTGTTTGCCTTCGGAGGTCCGGCCGCGCACATCGCCATGATGGAGGACGAATTGGTGACGAAGCGCAAATGGCTCACCAAATCGGATTTCATGGATCTACTCGGATTCACGAATCTGATTCCCGGTCCGAATTCAACGGAGTTGGCTATCGCTTTGGGCTACAAACGTGGTGGAAAGCTTGGGCTTTTCTTGGCGGGCATCTGCTTCATTTTTCCAGCCATGTCAATCGTGTTACTGCTGGCCATGTTCTATAAAGAGTACGGTGAGGTGCCGCTCATCGAAGCGATTTTCACCGGCATCAAACCGGTCATCCTTGCAGTCATCATCCAGGCCCTTTTCCGTCTGGGGCAGACGACCATCAAGGACACCAAATCGCTGCTTTTGTTCTTGGCGGCCTATCTGCTGTCGCTGATGGGCGTCGGCGAAATCACGATCCTCATCCTGACCGGATTGATGATGCTGCTGACGCAGCAATTATCCAAATGGCGGTCGCGTCATCTGGCGGTCGAACCTATGTCGCTGACGCTGTTGTTCCTGACCTTTTTGAAGATCGGATCGGTCCTTTACGGGAGCGGTTATGTGCTGCTGGCTTTTCTGCAGGCTGAATTTATCGACCGCTATGCTGCGCTGACCAGCACCCAGTTGCTGGATGCTGTCGCAATCGGCCAGTTCACCCCCGGCCCGGTCTTCACGACGGCGACTTTCGTGGGCTATCTGATCCAAGGAGTCCCGGGTGCCTTATTGGCGACGGTCGGTATCTTTTTGCCTTCCTTCCTGCTGATTCTTTTGTTGCATCCGCTATTCAACAAACTGCGTTCTTCAAAAATCTTCGCCGGCATTTTGGACGGGATTACGGTCGCTTCGCTGGCATTGATGGCATCGGTATCCTGGCAATTGGGGACAGCGACCTTCGTTTCGTGGTTCAGCGTCGTCATCTTCGCAGTCAGTTCCATCGCCCTCATCAGCTTCAAAGTGAACTCCTCCTATCTGATTATCATGGGCGGCTTCATCGGGTGGCTGGTTACAATGTTTTGAATGCAGCACCCACACAAAAAGACCCTAACATCAGTCAAAACCATGAATAATAGAAAGTTATCCATGGTTCCGGAACCTGATTCAGCAAGCAACCCTAAAATTGTCGAGGCATAAATGCAAAAAAGCAAGGAGAGCAGCGAATCAATCCGCTGCTCTCCTTGCTTTTTATTTTAATCAATCCATTTGACGTAATCTTCGTCTTCCATCGCCTCGACGGCTCCCAACAGGTAGCCGTTGCCGACTTGCGAGAAGAAATCGTGGTTGCTGGTTCCGGTCGAGATGCCGTTCATGACGATCGGATTCACATCGTCGGCCGTGTCCGGGAACAACGGATCGAAGCCCAGATTCTGCAGGGCTTTGTTCGCGTTGTAGCGGATGAACACTTTGACGCGCTCCGTCCAGCCCAGCTCGTCGTAGATGTATTGCGTGTATTTCACTTCATTGTTGTACAGTTCATACGTCAGCATATAGACCCAATTCTTCATTTCTTCCTGTTCCGTTTCGGACAGTTGGTTGTATGCGATCTGGAATTTGTAGCCGATATACGTGCCGTGGACCGATTCGTCGCGCAGGATCAGTTTGATGATCTCCGCCACGTTCGGCAATTTGTTGTTGCCGAGATACCAAAGCGGTGCGTAGAATCCCGAATAGAAAAGGAAGGACTCCAGCAGCACGCTGGCGGCTTTCTTTTCCAGCTGATTCCCGGTCTTGTAGATGTCGTTGATCAGACTGGCTTTGCGCTGGATGAATTCGTTGCTGTTGGTCCAGTTGAAGATGTCCTCGATTTCAGCCTTCGTGTTCAACGTGCTGAAGATCGATGAGTAGCTTTTCGCGTGCACAGATTCCATGAACTGGATATTGTTCAGTACCGCTTCCTCGTGTTGTGTGCGCATATCTTCCTTCATGGCTGCGATGCCGTCCTGCGATTGCAGCGTGTCCAGAAGCGTCAGTCCGCCGAACACTTTTCCCAGCATATCCTGCTCGGGTTTGCTGAGGGTGCGCCAGTCGTCCAAATCATTGGACAACGGGATCCGCGTATCCAGCCAAAATTGTTCCGTCAGTTTTTCCCATGTCAACTTGTCCAGCATGTCTTCGATGCTGTTCCAGTTGATTGCTATATAAGGCTTGTTTGCCATCCTTCATTCCTCCGTTAGACTTTCCGATTATTGCATGACGGGTAATCAAATACAGTTGCTGCGCATCATCAGATCGTGCATGATTCGCAAGCGTTCGCTCCGATTTCGTCGTTGTTTTCCGTAAATGTACGCACATAATAAATCGATTTTGCGCCTTTTCTCCAGGCGTAATTGCGCAGAATGTTCAGGTCGCGTGTCGTCATTTTATTGGTGCGCCCTTCTTTCCATTCGTACATGCCTTCCGGTAATTCGGAGCGCATGAACAACGTCAGGCTCATGCCTTGGTCGATGTGTTTTTGGGCAGCGACATAAATATCGATGACACGACGCATATCGATATCATAGGCTGAACGATAATAAGGCATCGTTTCGTTGGAAAGCTGCGGAGCCGGATAATAAGTCTTCCCGGTTTTCTTCTCTTGACGCTCTTCGATCAGACGCGTGATCGGGTGCAGGCTCGCACTCGTTTCATTCACGTAACTGATCGAACCCGTCGGAGCGATCGCCAAACGATTTTGGTGATACAAGCCGAATTCATGGATTGCTTGCTTCAACTGCAACCAATCTTCCTTCGTAGGCACTTTGATGCCTTCGAAGATTTGTTTCACTTTTTCGGATTGGAAGACGACATCGGAATCGGTATAGGCATCAAAATATTCACCTGTATAGTATGTGGATTTGTCGAAATTGACGAATGCTTCTCCGCGTTCCTTGGCGATTTTGTTGCTTGCCGCCAATGTGTAATAATTCAATAGCATAAAGTAAATGTCCGTGAATTCGATGGATTCGGGCGAACCGTAATGCATCTGATTGGTCGCGAACATCGTGTGCAGACCCATGCCGCCCAAACCGATCGTGTGCGCTTGATCGTTCCCGTTCTTGATTGTAGGGACCGCATCGATGCTGGAATGGTCGGTAACGTATGTCAAAGCGCGGACCATCGTTTCAACCGATTTTCCGAAATCAGGCGACTGCATCAGGTTCGGAATGTTCGTGGAACCCAAATTGCAGCTGATGTCCGTTCCAAGCACTTCATATTCCTGCTTATCGTTCAACAAGGAAGGTTGCTGCACCTGCAGAATTTCCGAGCAAAGGTTGCTCATGACGATCGTTCCGTCCACCGGATTGGTGCGGTTGGCGGTATCTATGTTGATGATGTAAGGATAGCCGGATTCCTGCTGCAGTTTGCTGATTTCATTCTCAAGATCGCGGGCGCGGATCTTCGATTTTGAGATATCCGGATTATTGACCAAATTCTCGTATTCAGCGGTGATGTCGACATAGGAGAACGGTTTGCCGTAGATCCGCTCCACATCATAAGGGCTGAACAGATACATCTGATCGTCCTTCGCCGCCAACTCATAAAATTTATCCGGAATGACCAGACCCAGCGACAAGGTTTTCACGCGGATCTTTTCATCGGCATTCTCTTTTTTCGTGGACAGGAAAGCAACGATGTCCGGATGGAATACGTTCAAATACACCGCACCGGCTCCGTTGCGTTGGCCCAGCTGATTGGAATAGCTGAAGCTATCTTCGAGAAGCTTCATGATCGGCACGACGCCGCTCGACGCGTTCTCGATTTTTTTGATCGGATCCCCGGCTGCCCGGACGTTCGACAGGTTCACGCCGACGCCTCCGCCGATGCGGGACAACTGCAGCGCACTGTTGATCGTGCGGCCGATGCTGTTCATGTCATCCGTCGTTTGGATCAGGAAGCAAGAAACCAATTCCCCGCGGCGTTTTCTGCCTGCATTCAAAAAGGTAGGCGTCGCTGGTTGGTAGCGTTGATGGATCATCTCTTCCGCCAGGTCGACAGCCAATTGCTGGTCCCCGTCAGCCAAAAAGAGTGCATTGAAGACGATCCGGTCTTCGTAACGCTCCAAATAACGCTTGCCATCGTTCGTCTTCAGCGCGTACTGGGTATAGAACTTGTAGGCCGCCATGAACGACTTGAAACGGAACTTCTTGTTGTACGTATCCTGCATCAACTTTTTAATAAAATCAAGCGGATATTTCTCCAGGAACTCTTTTTCGATGTAATCCTGTTCGATCAAATAATTCAATTTTTCATCCAACGTATAGAAGAAAACCGTGTTTGGATTCACATGCTCCAGGAAATACGCCCTGACGGCTTCCTTATCCTTATGCAAAGGGATGGCATTATCAATCGGACGATTGATTTCATTGTTCAATTTATAATAGGTTACATCTTCTGTTTTGGTTACTAATTTTGGACTATCCAAGTTCCGTCACCTTCTCTTTCAAAATCTGAATATCTTTCTCGTTTCCTTGAAACTCAAACAAGTGCAGCAGCGGGACGCCATAATCGTGTGCCAAGTCTTTTGCGGTAAACCCGAAAAGCTTGCCGAAATTCAGGTTTCCGCCACCTGCCACGCCTTTGAAGTAGGCGCGATTCTGGTCGGTCTCGATGAAATCGACCAGAATATCCGTTACCTCTTTATCATAGGTAGGGGCCACGATGATGAACGGCTCCTCAATCGGTTGGAAGGCGTTGTCGGCCGTCAATTCGATAGTCTCAAGGTTCAGTTTGTTTACGAACTTCCTCGTTTGGCCGGTCAACGACATAAACACTACCTTCATTTTACCTCACCCTTTTCCCAACTGTTATTCACCCATTATACGGTTGCGACGATATAATTACAATAAGAAAGACACAATATGTAGTATGCGTATTTATAAACCACGCAACATATTGTGCCTTTGTTTGTATTTTCACTTTATCCGTCCAGAAGTTGCGCGGCAGCGAATGACTGCCACCGGCGACATTTCAGAATTTCATTCTAACATAATTATCCGGAAGCACCTCCTGATACGCTCCGGAAATCACAAGCTTGTGTAGAATTTTTTTGCAAGACGTTCCAGTACTTTCGGATCATCCACGAAAAAGCCATGGCTTCCCCCTGGTACGATATATTTTTGCGATCCGGGAATCAGGCGATGCATCGCCTCCGTTTGGTCGTCGCGGATCAGATCGAATTCCCCCGCCAGCAGCATGGTTGGCGCTTGGATGCTGCGCAACGCTTCGGCTGAAAGGTCCAATTCCTCCAGCATAAGATTGTGGATGCAGAGGCGCTGGATTTTTTCCGGATCGTTATCCGGCAAAGCAAGCAGCTCCTCGTATCGTTCCAGCGTCTCTTCATTGCAGGCGTCGGTCAGGCCGTCCGCTTCGAAATTCGCCCCCATCGCGATCAAAGAAGCGATCCGATCTGGGTGATGGGCAGCTAAATACAAACCAAGATTGCCTCCATCGCTGAATCCGAGCACGTGGACCCGTTGAATCCGTTCCTTTTCGAGCAATGCAAGGATGTCCTCCGCAATCTGCTTGAAGGTCAACCGCTCCACTCCCAGATCCGATCGGCCGTGGCCTCGCGTATCGAGCGCAAAGACTCTGAAGTGTTTCGTGAAATAGGGAAACTGCTGCGCGAAAATGTCCGAACTCTCGCCGTTCCCGTGCAACAGGAGCAACGCATCCCCGGTACCGCCTACCTGATAATAAAGTTTTCCTTTTCTGGTCTTCAATGATTTCCCTCTCACAGGCAGCATTCCTTTCTTATCTTATTCCGGCAACCGCCAGTCGATCGGTTCGACACCGAACGATTTGAGTGCTTCATTCGTTTTGGAAAAAGGCTTCGACCCGAAGAACCCTCTATAGGAAGATAACGGGCTTGGATGCGGCGACGTGATCACGACATGCTTCGTTGTGTCGATGAACACTTTTTTGGCTATCGACGCATTTCCCCAGAGGATGAAGACGACCGGTTCTTCCCGCTCATTCAGCGCTCGGATGACGGCATCGGTCAACAACTCCCAGCCTTTTCCGCGATGGGAATTGGCTTCCCCGCTGCGGACAGTCAGGACCGTGTTCAGCAGGAAGACGCCTTGCTTCGCCCAAGATGTCAAGTCGCCATGTTTCGCAATCGGAATGCCGAGGTCATCCTGCAGTTCCTTGTAGATGTTGACCAAGGAAGGCGGCAGCTTGACCCCTTTCTGCACGGAGAAGCTCAATCCGTGCGCTTGGTTTGGTCCGTGATAAGGATCCTGCCCCAGGATGACCACTTTTACCTTGTTGTATGGCGTCAGTTCGAAGGCTTCCCAGATATGCTGCATTCCGGGATAGACCGTCTCGTTCAGATATTCTTCCTTCAGGAATGCGCGCAGCTGTTGATAATACGGCGCTTCAAACTCCTGTTCCAATTTTTCTTGCCACTCGTTATGGATAATTGCTTTCATTTTTTTCACACCACTATCTGTCAAATTTTTCATTTCCGGTTGCGACTATCTTAACATAATGTGCGTACCTTTTTCAGTCCATCCGCCTTCCGGGCGATCATTTAAGTCGGCCCCGAACAAATTTTCAGTGAAACTGAAAAATCATGGTAGAATATAAGGGTGAATATACTGCAATTACCGAACAGGAGGATGAATGTATGATTGAACTGATCGTCTCGGATATGGACGGCACATTATTGAACGATAAGATGGAAGTCTCCGCATCGAACGTGAGCGCCATCAATGAAGCAAATAGATTAGGCATCAAATTTATGGTCGCTACCGGCAGAGGGTATACCGAAGCAGTGCCGGCCTTGAAGGAAGTCGGCATCGATTGCCCCATGATCACGCTGAACGGCGGACAAGTATTTGACGAAGACGGAAAACTCGTCGAAAACCTGGGGATCGACAAGACGACCACCCGCCATATTTTGGAAGATGTGAAAAAATATGGCCTCTATTGCGAAATCATGACATCCAAAGGCATATTCTCGGATGACAAAGTGCGCCGGATCGAGTCAATGACTTCCTTGCTGCACGAGACAAACCCTGACACAACCTTCAAAATGGCGCTTGTGCTGGCGGTCGCCCGTTTGGAAGTGATGCACGTAAACTACGTTGAAAATTTCAAAGAAGTTCTGGAA
>CAWFEB010000005.1:0-31016 GCA_963814755.1 uncultured Carnobacteriaceae bacterium | reverse complement strand
TGTGTCAATAGTTGTCACAGATGTCCGTCTTTCCCCGTCATTAAAAAACGTCGAAAAAAGATTGGCTGATACAAACAGCAATAAAGTTAGCGAAACGACCAAAGCGACAATCAATGATGTTCTTTTACTCATTATAATTCGCCCTCCATTTCTGACTCTTTCGTTGCCTTCATTATACATCCTCCATGTGTAGAACAGATGTATTTAGCAATCGTGAAGCCTCGAAACAATAAAAAATCCCCTTCTGAAATGAAAAATCAGAAGGAGATGATTAATAGTCTGCACTCAGCCGAAGAAAGCCAACAGGACACCTGCCGCGACAGCCGATCCGATAACGCCCGCAACATTCGGACCCATCGCATGCATCAGCAAATAGTTGGAAGGATTGTATTTGATGCCTTCCTTCTGCACAACCCGCGCAGCCATCGGTACGGCCGAAACACCGGCTGCCCCGATCAACGGATTCACTTTACCGTTCGTCAATTTGTACATCAGTTTCCCCATCAGTACGCCGGCTGCAGTCCCTACAGCAAAGGCGAAAAGCCCCAATATGATGATTTTTATCGTGATCAGTGAAAGAAAGAGTTCACCGTTCGCCTTAGCTCCAACAGTTACGCCCAGGATGACGGTTATGGTATACATCATGGCATTCTGCAGCGTTTCCGTCAGTTTCGGAACCTGACCGCTTTCCCGGATCAGATTACCCAGCATCAGCATCCCCACAAGCGCTGTGGCGGATGGGACGACCAAGCTGACGAAAATGGTGGTTACGATCGGGAACAGGATGCGCTCGTTCTTGGATACCACGCGCATCTGCTTCATGACAGTCTGCCGTTCTTTTTCGGTCGTCAACAGGCGCATGATCGGCGGCTGGATGAGGGGAACCAAAGCCATATAGGAATAGGCCGCCAGGGCGATGACCGATAAGAGATGATTGGCTAATTTTGTCGTTAAATAGATGGCAGTCGGTCCGTCCGCTCCACCGATGATGCCGACGGAGGCTGCTTCCTGGGGCGTCATCCCCAAGGCCAAGGCCCCGAAGAATGCCGCAAAGATACCGAACTGCGCTGCCCCGCCCAACAACAGCGTCTTCGGATTGGCGATGAGCGGTCCAAAGTCGGTTGCTGCCCCGAGACAGAGGAAGATCAAGGGCGGATAGATGCCCAAATTCGTCCCCTGATAGAGGTAATAAATCAGTCCGCCCGGTTCGCTCTCGGTAGGCGGCGTCATCAATCCGGCCAAGGGCAGATTCACCAAGAGGATACCGAATGCGATCGGAATCAGCAAGTACGGCTCATACCCCTTCTTGATGGCCAAATATAGGAAAATGCAGGCAATGATGATCATAATGATTTCTTTATACGTAAGATTAACCAATCCGGACATCCGGATCAAATCAGTCAGAGCTTGAATCATAGGAATCCCTCCTCTTCTAGAGAATCAACAATGGTTGGTCGGATTCGACACTATCATTTGCTTTCACGAAGATGCGTCTGATGATGCCGTCCTCATCCGCAACGATTTCATTCTCCATCTTCATGGCTTCGAGCACGATGAGATTTTCCCCTTTTTTGACTTTTTGACCCTCTTTGACGAGGATGCGCAAAATGGTGCCGGCCATCGGCGCCAACATTGTTTTGCCTTCCGTTTGGGTCTCGGAGTCTGCAGCGCGTCTGACGCTGTCGGCCTTAGGTTGCTCTGTCATGACTGCATCATCCGGCAACTCCCTCACCTTGACATGATAAACTTGCCCGTCAATTTCGATTTCATACTTTTTCATAAAAAATCCTCCCTTTATAATCAGCAGATGGAATTTATTTGATACGCGTTACATCAACAATCTCGAACTTCTTGGCCGGATGGGCTTCATAGGCCGCGATCAATGCCATGATTGCCGCCGCTTTGGCCCGCTGCTCATCCACACCCGGATCCAGCAGAACGGACTGACTAGCTTCTTCACGGTGCCCCGGTACTGGAGCTGCCTGTGCAGGTTCCCCGACTAATTTATGGACCAGTTCAACCAAGAACCAAAGGCTAGCCAGTACGGCAAAAACAACGATCATCGCAACCACTGTGACAACCAGACCATCTCCTAAATTGAATGTTTCCATTTCTTTCACCTCTTCCTCTTAACTGCGATAGCGGGCTTGGATCCGAATAACTGATTCCGCCGTCTCGCCCTGAGATGGCGCTTTTATTTCTGCTTGTTCTTCAGGAATGGTTGGATAGTAGACTTCTTGCAGATACGCTTTGCCGACCTGAGGGAACAATGCATAAGTCAACACGTCCTCGTCCGTGCGCGCCAAGTCACCCAACTCCGCCTTCAATCTTTCGAACTCAGGCTCCAGATGATCCGCCGGGCGATCCGTGATGACGGCATCATCCCCGATGATGCTGCGCCGGAAATTGTCGTTCACCGGGACCGGTGTCTTTCCGTATTTTCCGTGCAGGTAATCCTTCACTTCATTCGGGACCATCTTGTAGCGTTCTCCCGTCAGGACATTGAAAACGGCCTGCGTCCCGACCATTTGGCTCATTGGGGTGACCAATGGCGGAAAGCCTAAGTCCGCTCTGACGCGGGGCACTTCCCGCAACACTTCCTCGTACTTATCGCTGGCCTTTGCCTGCTTGAGTTGCGAATTCAGGTTCGACAGCATCCCGCCCGGCACTTGATAGATGAGCGCTTTGGGATCGACCGACAGCATTTTCGGATCGAGCACACCCGAAGCGATGTACTTGTCGCGGATCGGTTTGAAATAATCGGCAATCTCTTCCAATTTGGCAATGTCCAAGCCCGTACTGTACCCGAGTTCCTCCAGCACCAGCGCCATCGATTCGGTCGGCGGTTGGCTTGTCCCTTCCGCAAAAGGCGAAATGGCGCAGTCGATGATGTCCGCGCCCGCTTCGATGGCAGCCATGTAGGTCATCTGCGAAACGCCGCTGGTGGCATGCGTGTGGATGTTTAACGGTACATCGATCACGGCTTTGATGGCCGGAATCAGCTCTTTGGCTACTTTCGGCGTCAATATGCCAGCCATATCCTTGATGCAGATTGAGTCCGCACCCATTTCAGTCAGTTCCTTGGCCAAATCGGTGTAAAATGGGATTGTGTGGACATCGCTGATGGTATAACAGATCGTCAGTTGTGCGTGGGCGCCATATTTTTTGACTGCTTCCAGCGATGCTCTCAAGTTTCTCGTGTCATTCAAGGCATCAAAAATCCTAAAAATGTCGATGCCGTTTTCGACAGCTTTGCCGACGAATCGATCCACGATATCATCTGCATAGTGGCGGTACCCGATCAGGTTCTGTCCTCTGAGCAGCATCTGCAGCTTCGCATGCGGAGCACGCTTGCGGATTTGCCGCAGTCTTTCCCACGGATCTTCGTGCAGAAAACGGATAGCCGCATCATAAGTGGCCCCGCCCCAGCACTCGAGCGCGTAATACCCGGCTTCATCCATTTTCTCCACAATAGGGAGCATGTCGTCCGTAGACATGCGTGTCGCCATCAAACTTTGATGCGCATCGCGCAGAACGGTCTCAGTAAAAAGCACTTTCTTTCCTTTTTCCAATCCGATCACATCCATTCTTTTCATTGGTGCCAACGTAGCAACGTGTTTTACGTGATTTTTTTATCAATCCGAATCTTTTGAAACCCCTCCTCGATCATCAGGAATTTCCGTAGCAGCGCTTAACTTTGTAAGCGTTTACCATAAAGATATCTTACACTAAATTGACCGATATTTCAATCTGTAGATAAAAATTATTAGAAATAACAATGAGTCAATCCAGCTTGAGCAACCGTAAAAATGGTTATTTTTGTCCACATTTGCCTATTCCAGCCAGACATTATGAACAAGCAACAATCCACTCGGGAATAATTTGTGCAGAATGGCCAAGTTATTTTTATTTTTAGGAAAACGCTGCATTGTTAGCGCTTTATCCGCTTGTTATACTTAGGTCAGATTTCACTTGTGATTATCTGAGCACACAGGAATGGATTCAGTTATCCCAATACACACAATAGACAAGGAGCGATTGAAATGGAAACAAGAGGAAGTATTTCTGAAATGGAAGCGGTTGAGGTAATGGCATCAAGCCCCTCACAAATCAATGAACGGTTATTCAAACTGGATGAGGTTGTTCAGTTCGATTCCGAAGCCGGCAAAAAGACGATTTTTTACGAAACAGAAAAAATGGCTCTTGCGGTATGGTGCCTGGAACCTGGTCAGAAAGTTGTAAATCACTCGCACTCCAATGCCGACGACATCTGGATCTGCACGGAAGGTACAGGAACATTTTATCCAGGTTACGGCGAAGCCGTGGAAATCACAAAAGGGGACATCATTTACTCCGAACCTGGCCAACAACACGGAATGGTCAACACGGGTACGGAAAGATTTGTATTTATCGGTATAGCTGGACCCATGCCAATGGATTTCATTTCTCATGAATAATAGCCAAAACTAGCTGAAATGAATAAAAAGGTTCCAATCACCACGACTTGGTGATTGGAACCTTTTTAGCGTATTTCGGTGGTGTTGAGGCTTCCCGGCTGCTGATACCTGCTGAACCAAAAAAAGTCTGCGGTGCGAGAAACTTCTCGCACCGCAGACTTTTCTGTTCTGACTTTAAGCTTTCTTTTTCCTTCCGTTCACGAAGTAGAAGATTGCTGTTCCTACAAAAATGACGATGACCGATAAATAAAAAGCGTATACTTTCGATCCGGTCGCATCGGAAATCGCACCAGTAAGGGACGGAACGATTACAGAGGAGCTCATCCCGAAGAAGTTGAAGAATCCAAGCGTCGTAGCAATGCCGCGTTTAGGCGCGTGTTCACCCAACCAGGAGATGATGATCGGTTCTACTGCCAGCTTTCCGAAGAATCCATAGGAAATCAGCCCCACCATCAATAACACTTGGTTTGGAGCCTGAACCGCCAAGAACAGCATGATCGCTGCGACTATTTCCAAAGAGATGATCAGACTGACTTTTTTATGACTGAATTTATCCGCGATCCGGCTGAAGAACAAGGCACCCGGGATTGCCGCAAAAAATACCATCGATGAAGCCAGTCCGATTGTTGCCCCCTCAAAGCCTCTTTCGGTCGACAAGAAGTTCGGCAACCACGTATCTGTAAGGTAGTAAGCGTAGCAGGTCGCAAAGTAAAGACAGTAGGCACCCACCATCTGAGGACGCATCAACGCCTTGAATGACGTTTTTTCCTGCGGAGTGTCGACAATCACTTGTGTATGCGAAATGATCGCTTCACTCTCTTTATTGCCCTTGATGAATTTCCAGAAGATGAAAACCATTGTAATGATCAGGAAGAACGTGAAAAACAACATGTATTGCCAAGGTAACCCCATTTGTGCGACAAAGTAACTGGAGGAGATCATGCCGATTCCGCTGCCGACAGCCGTTCCGCTGTTCACGATTGCTGTTGCCAAGCTTTTTCTTGAACTCGGTACATGCTCTGCAGTCAATGAATAGGCCACACCATAATAAGTACCACAGCCCACTCCTGCCAACACGCTTCCGATATAAACCACGGGTAAAGTTTGCGCCAAGCCGACAACCATTGTCCCCAGACCAAACAGCAGGAAGCCAGGAATAAGGATCGTCTTCTTACCGAAACGGTCCACCAACAATCCGGAAGGGATCTGCATCAAAACATAACCCAAGAAATAAAAACTCGAAATGGATCCGAGTTGGGAATCCGTTGCTCCTCCGAAATAAGTACTGATTTCAGGATATATCGGCGCTAACGCTGTGCGATAGACCCAGATAGCTATCCAGCCCGCCGTCATAACATAAATGATTTGTTTCCAGTATTCCACTCTTTTTTCTGGTACTACTTCCACTGCTTTTGTTGCTTCGGTCTCACTCATATGATTCTCCTCCATCACTTATTATTGTATCTCTTGATTATGGGCACGGCTTCTAAGATGCTCTCCAAGACAAATCAGTAAGCCCTTCCATTCCATATCTGACTGTTTCCATTATAAGCATTTACAGCCGCACTATCCCTGTACATTCCACACAAGAATATGCACTGTTTTGTATAGAGTGACCAAGCAAAACGCACATCCGGCAATCATCGGCAACACAAAAAGAGGATCCGGGCGCTAACCCTGGATCCTACTTATTTGTTGTCTTATTTGACGGAAACGGCTTCTTCTGAACGTGTCTCCGAGCTGTAGGCCGTCTCGCCGTTGACGAAGACGAATTCTCCCGAACGGGTATCCGAAACGCCATCTTCCAGACTGTAGACCGTTTCGCCGCGCAGAATCGTTCTTGCTACTTGCGCTCCGATTTCGCGTCCTACGTACGGGCTGATTTTGTTTTTGTACTCTAAATCTTCCGTTTGCAATGTGTAAGGCGCATTCGGTTTGATCAGAACGATGTCGGCATCTTTTCCGATTGCGATGTGTCCTTTTGAACTCAAGTTGAAGCGTTCTGCCGGATTTGCAGCGATGATGTCGGCAAACAGTCTTAGGGACATGCCGCGTTTCTGAACGCCTTCATCAAACAATACATCGACGTTGTTCTGAACGCCGGCGATTCCGCCCCAAGCTTCAAAGGCATTCTCTTTATCCTTCAGATCAGGTGTACATGGTGAGTGGTCGGAAGTCACGAAGGCGATTTCGCCAGCCAATAATTTTTCCCACATACCGTTTTGGTTTTCTTTGTCACGGATTGGAGGAGAGCACTTAACGATCGGTCCGATTTCATCCAATTCGGAAGTATCGAAGTACAGATAGTGCGTACAAGTTTCGCAAGTAACGTCAACGCCTTCATTGCGGGCTCTGGTCACTTCTTCTACGCCTTCAGGGCAAGCTACGTGGCAAATATGGATGCGGCAGCCTGTTTCTTTTGCGAACAGGATCGCGCGTCTGATTGGTTCCACTTCCGTGAAGACAGGACGGCTCGCTACATAAGCTTTCAGCGTTGTTTCGCCGTTTTTGTAGGCGATTTCGCCCAATTTGTCTGTGATTGTCGCATTTTCAGCGTGGATCGCCAATACTTTACCAGTTTTCGCGATTTGTCTCATGCCTTCATACAGAGTGTAGTCATCCGCATTCATGAAGTCGCCTTCGATGGAACGATCGCCGCAGGTAGCCATGAAGCATTTATAGGCTGCAACGCCGCCTTCATCCAATTCCTGGATTCCACCTTCGATGTTGAAAGGAACCAATCCGCCGAATGAAGCCACATCTGCCGTCAATTTGTTTTGACCAGCATCCACTTTAATTTGCAACGTTTTGGCATCGACTGTAGCCGGAACTTGGTTCAAAGGCATTTCCATGAAGGAAGTTACGCCGCCTTTGGCACAAGCTTTTGTTCCTGTCAGATAGCCTTCCCAATCGTCGCGGTAGCTGCCGCCTGGATCTGTGATATGCACGTGTGCGTCAACCATACCAGGGCTGACAACCAGACCTTTAGCATCGATGACTTCAGCTGCGTCACCCAAGTTGCTTCCGATAGCTGCTATTTTACCATCTTTGATGGCTACATCTGTTTCAATTTCACCATTATCCAGGATAACCAAACCATTTTTGATCAGTAAATCGTAACTCATACTTTTTCCTCCTAATAATAAATGATTTATATCAATAATTTTGAAACCAAAAGTTGGATGAAACTATTTTTTTCCCCTCTTCAGCATCAGATAGATACCGAAGGCCAAAGCTGCACCAATCAACCAAGACAGATTGGAGATCATCTGCAGGGCAGGAATGACCTGTCCGCTCACGGAAATCAATAAAGCTGCGATTGTGGCGATGTAGGCTTCTATATTTATGCCCTTATACGGATTTTGCGAATTATCTTTGCTGAAATCCATATATAAAGCGTCTATATCGATTTTCTGTTTCTTGACGAAATAATAATGCGCCAACATGACACCCGCTACAGGACCTAAAACAGCGCCGATGATATTCAGGAAAGCGAAAATGCTCGCGGAATTTTCCATCAATTTCCATGGCATGATGAGGTAGCTGATGACAGAAGCGATCAGAACGCCCTTCTTGTAATCGACAGATTTAGGGAACAAAGCCGACAATTGATACGCGGCCGGAATGATGTTACCGGTTGCATTTGTCGAGACGGTTGTCATCAGGAATACGACCACAGCCAATGCCGCAGCAGGGACGCTTTCCCACTTGTTCACGATGTTCAGCACGTTCCATTCCTGTACTCCAAAGTGGATGGATCCGCCGATCAAAATGGCGACACTGGATAAGGCGAAAATCAAGTATGCAACCAAAAGGCTGGCAGTTTGTCCGATCGACTGGTCGCGCGTTGAAGTGGCGTTTTGCGTAAAGTCGGATACGCTTGCCCCTGGAGCGGCCCAAACGGAAATGACGGAATTGATGATGATGAAATAGGCCAGTAAAGGCGCATATCCTTGAACACTGTCACCGGATGGCGTATAGGCCAAAATGTTGCCCATGCCGCCGCCCACTCTGATCGCCCAGATGGCCATGCCGCCGAAAACGATGTAGATCAGCGGATTCAGGATGGCAGTGAATTTGTTCAAAACGCCTCCTCCGCCAAGACCGATCAGCACGTTGATTGCCCAGAAAATGGTGAAGGTGATCAGGCCCGGAAGATCGATTCCGAAGAAATTGAAATCTCCACCGATATTCAAAAAGCCCGGCCAGAACTTGCTTATCAAAATCAGCAAAGCCAACGACCCCGCATAATTCTGAAGTCCGAACCATGCGATGGCTGCTACTCCGCCTCTCAAGAATCCAGGAAGTTTGGCTCCCAGATCCCCATAGGTTGAACGCAAGTGCATCGCAAACGGTATCCCGTATTTCGATCCCGCTCTGCCGTTGAAGACCATAAAGGCACTGACTGCCAAAGAACTGACGATAAGAGCTAACATAACATTGATCGGCGACAGACCCAGGAACAGGAATCCCCCAACAGCCGTATAATTAGGAATATTATGAACCGATCCCATCCAAAGTGTGAAATAGTTCTTTGCGTTCATATTCCTTTTTTCCGCCGTTTTTGGAACGACGTCTTCATTATAACCGCGTTTCTTTAATTCTTCGACTTGTTCATCACTGACAAAAAGATCAGTTTCTTGCATTTTCACTTCCTCATTGCTTGCTTGCATGTAATAACCCTCCCAATCTTTGTAATCGCTATCAATCATTGATAAGCTTATTGTACATGGGCTCTAAAACGTTTACATCGGAAGAGATGTACAAAGTGATTTTTCTGCTTGTGCACAACGGACAACGTTTTTTTATGGTGTCTATCGGCCGGTCATGATCTCCACAAAATATAAGGAACGATCCAGGCGGATTTCTTTCCCTGATCGTTCCTTTCATTAGGATGGGACCTTGTCTATTATTGGTTATATTCGCGCAGTGCTGCCAGGACGGCTTCCCCGCGGTTGATGGTTGCCCCGTGGAACAGGAGTGCCGCTTCGAATGCAGCCAGCACGTGCAATACGTTCTCCTTACGGCTGCTGAAGCCCATATTGCCGATTCTCCAGACTTTCCCTTGCAACGGACCGAATGAAGAAGCGATTTCGACACCGAAATCATTCAACAATGTATTGCGTACCGCATCGCCGTCGACACCTTCAGGAATCAGGATGGGTGTAACCGTCGGCATTTTCGTTGTGCGATCGCCAAAAATGGCCAGGCCCATCGCTTCGATACCAGCCTGAATGGCGCGGTCATTTTGGCTATGACGCTCATAACCGTTCTCGATGCCTTCCAGGATCATCATCCGTAACCCTTCGTGCAGTGCATAGATCATGCTGGTTGCCTCGGTATGATGGTTGATGCGCTCTTTGTTCCAGTAACGTTGCAGTTGGCTTAAGTCCAGGTAATTGCTGCTGATGTGGCGGTCATTGCGGAAATCTTTGCTCAGACCAAGTTCTTTCTGATAACGTGCTGTCAAAACCTTCTCCACGCGGTCGTTATAGGTAATCAAAGATAACCCGGATGGCACGCTGACGCATTTTTGGGTACCCGCAATGGCGACATCAATGCCCCATTCATCCACCTTCACGGGTGCTCCACCATAAGTGGCGACTGTATCGACGACAAAAAACACATCGTTGTCTTGGCAGAATTTGCCGATTTTTTCCAGCGGTTGCATCTGGCCGTTCGCTGTTTCTCCATGAACGAGTGCGACTATTTTAGGGTTGACCCTTTTGATTTCTGCAATGATCGCATCTTGTTCAAAGACACTGTCCCAGTCTTTTTCCAGATAAGTCACTTGCGCTTTCGCACGTTCACAGATTTCGCCCAACAAATACGCAAATCTCCCGTACGCAGGAATCAGAACCTTATCACCAGGTTCGATCAGTCCGATAAGTGCAGCTTCAAGTCCGGAACGCGATGTGCCGTCGATGGCAAAAGCCTGCTCATTTTTTGTCCCGAATGGGATTTTGATCATTTCTTTCACTTCATCCATAATGGCTAAGAATGCTGGATCGAACTGTCCCAAAATAGGCGTGCTCATAACACGAAGCACATTCGGATGTGCTTCCACAGGACCGGGTGTCATGATGGTACGTATAGGCGTGATGATTTCATTGAACATATCTATTCCTCCAGATTGAATATTAGTCTGATAATTTACTTACATCCTACCACTTTCAGCAAAAATGTCATTGTATGTTATGAACAAAATGATATGAAATTTGTAGATTATGCCCAAATAAACACTTGATGATGATGGCGGTTTCATTTAAAATAAAGCCACTAGGAGGGTTTTTAATGACTACAATGAAAGAACTGTTGGATTTGCCCCGCTTCTCCGATCTCAAAGTGCTCAATGCAGGAGCAGATCTGTCTCATGCCGTGTCGAGCATCGAAATATCTGAAACGCCTGACGTTGCTTTTTACATACCAAAGGACGTTTTTTTGCTGACGACTGCCATGAGCTACAAAAATGACCAACAAGGGTTGATCCCTTTAATCGATTCGTTGATGCGCGTAAATGCTGCTGGACTGGGGATAAAAGTCGGCCGCTTCCTGCCGGAAATCGATCCGGCCATCATCAATTACGCGAATTCTGTCCGCTTCCCTTTGGTCCAAATCCCAAGTACGACACCACTAGGGACACTATCCCACCAAATGCTCAATTACTTGTGGAACCAAAAAACAGAACAGATGAGCTATGCTTTGGATATCCAGAAACGCTTCTCGAACCTGCTGATGAACGACGCAAGCATCGCGCGCTTCATATCCGACTTCGGCAAAATGATCAAAACTCCGGTCATCCTGCTGAATCCTTTCAGGCAAGTGATCGCCCATTCCAAGCATTTCACCCAATCCAGCAAGCCTGCAGAATATTATGTCGGGCAAGTCCATGAGAAGAAGCCGCAGCTTTCCGAGGAAACAACGGATTCTTTTCTGATAACCGATATGGACAGCCAAGAAATGCAGGTTTCCATCTATCCGATCCGAGCGAACAATTATTTCCCATACTACCTGATCATTTTGAGGCCGGAACAGATCCCTTATCCCGTATCTGAATTTGCGGTTGATCAAGCCTCCATGGTTCTGTCGTTCGTTATCTACAAAAATCTGAAAGTGGAGGAATCCAAGCAGGACATCCGCAGTGATTACTTCAAACAATTGATAGAGAATCAACAGGCTCCAACACTCAAGCAAAAGAATTGGCTCGATTTGGGCCAAAGCTTCGGTATCGTCAATTCCCATCATTACCAAGTGATTTACATCAATTGCCGGAATGAAAAGAATTCAGTCTTCAAAGATAAGTTGAGCCGAGAAAAAATCCAATTGGTCTACCAATGGCTTACGGATGCGTTGGCATTCCACTTCCGAGATGCCTTGCTTTTCCCGATGAAAAACACAAACCACCTGCTGCTTTTACTGCAATCCAAAAATGAGGCGATTGATGATATCCTGCGGACAACCGCAGAGGAACTCGAGAGGGTCCTGCCGATTTCCTTGGCGTTCTCCTATGGCCATCCTTATGAAAAAATCGACATGATCGCCAACTCCTACATCGAAGCCAAGATAGCTTTCGATGAAGGCTTCGCCAAAGATCCGCAGCCGCGCATCAGCTATTACCGCCCGCAAGGCATGCTCAGCCTGTTCGAACGGATGCAGACGGACGAAATCAAATATTTCTGCCAATCGGTACTCCACGAATTGGCCTATCCTGAAGAGGATGCCATGATCGAATTGCGCCGGACGCTGAAAACCTACCTTGACTACCAATGCGAAATCACGCGCACGTCAAAAGCGATGTTCATACACCGCAACACAGTGAAGTACAGAATCAACCATTGCGAAGAGATACTCGGAACACCGATTGATGACCCAAACTTCAGCCTAAACCTAAGACTAGCTCTGGAACTCTCCCAAGACGACGAATAGAGTATTAATGGGATGCACTGTGACCGTTTCGGTCAAGTACTCTGATGTCACAGTGCGACATCAGAGGGCCTCACTGCACACTGCTTTTGATATTCCAATGATGCGGCATGAACCGATTAAAATCGCAAGAGACATGACAAATCGCGGGTAGAATCAGCTGCTTTATACAACAAATAACCTTCCGAACAGCTTTCGGAAGGTTATTTTGTGTAGAGCGTTGCATTTCAGCCCGCCAAAATGTTTTTGGCGGGTTATTTCGCCGTGCTGGTCGCATAACAAAGAACAGGAGATAGCCTCGGGATGAGGCAACCTCCTGTTTTTTATTTCTTTATTTAACTGTTGACGATGCGCGTACCCGCAAAACCGGATAAGGCTTCAGCCGCTTGATCCAAGGAACAGATGATAGCTTTTTTCCCTTGCATAGCAAAGTCGATGGCTGCCTCCATTTTGGGTCCCATACTACCGTCTGCAAACTGTCCCTCATCCATATATTGTTTCGCTTTCAAAACGGAAATTTCTTCAAGTTTTTCTTGGTTCGGTTTCCCGTAATTGATGTAGACATTGCTGACATCGGTCAGCATCATGAATACATCGGCATCCAGTTGTTCCGCCAACTTCTTGCCGGTGCGATCTTTGTCGATTACGGCTTCGATTCCTGATATTTGCCCGATTTTATTGCGGACTACAGGAATCCCCCCGCCGCCGCCTGCGATTACAATCGTATTCTGTTTCAATAACTTCAAGATGGACTCCACGCCATGGATTTTCTGGGGTTGAGGAGAAGGAACAACCCTGCGGTAACCTCTTCCGGCATCTTCCATCATGACCCAACCTTTCTCTTCCGACAACAACTCGGCTTCATCCTCAGAATAGAAGACTCCGATCGGTTTTGTAGGATTATCGAACGCAGGATCATCCGGTGATACCTCCGTTTGCGTCAATAACGTCAATACACTGCTCGTCAATTCTTCCTCATGCAAAGCATTTTTCAAAGATTGTTCCATCATATATCCGATGAAGCCTTGCGATTCTGCGCTGCAGACATCCAACGGCATCTGCGGTACGAAAGCTTTTGCTTCCTCATTTTGGCGCAGGATGTTCCCTACCTGCGGACCATTTCCGTGCGTCACCACGATTTCATAATCTAATTTTTCTATTTTCGCAATCAGCTCCGCACTCATCTTGATATTATGCATCTGGTTATCAAACGTCGCTTCTTGGTTCGGACGCAGGATTGCATTCCCGCCTAAAGCGATGACAACTCTTTTCGCCATTGATTGTACCCTCCTTCAAATCTGTTCCATACTAACAGGGCACCCGTAAGGCCTGTCAACATATCCATTCCGGACGTATGTCCTATAGCCATTATGTGTTTGATGCATTCTTCTATGGCTGTTTCTTCACTTTCCTGCCGCAAAACGTGCAGCAAACGATGGATGGGCTCGTTATAAAGACCCTCCAAGGCGCACGCCAGATAGTGCTCACTTACTGTTGTAGTCGGCTTCGGAGTTTGCGATAACCGCTTCCTGATACGGCCTGCCGTATCTGCCGGGAGCATCCCCAGAAGCTGATCGGCTGCCAAAGCGCCCACCAGAAGATCGTCACCTGACGGCGTCAATCCTTTACCTCTGCCGATGAAGTAACTTATCGCCTCGGTTCTTTTGCCCGCGTCACCCGAATACAGCCGCAGGATATGATTGCCTTCCGGGGTATTCGCTAAAAATGAATCCCGCGTCAAGTCAGCCATCATGAAATCGAAACCGTTCAATTTTTCGATTTTCGCCATCGATGCCACGTAATATCGCAAACTTCCCTGATGCAAACCTTGTTCCGTTGCATAACGGGACTGATACTGCGGTGTTCCATCAGTAACAATGGTGCATCCGTCGAAAATCAGCCTTCCGTCCGAGATGGAGACGTTTTGCCCGGGTTGAACGGTTCCAACCAGTTTCCCCAACATGTCATCCGGAAGATATAGTGCTTTCGGCAACCGCGGTGATGCTGTACCTGCTATCAGCATCAGATTTTCCTGATCAGCGCTTTGAATATTCAAACTTTTATTGAAAAGGCTATGGACGCGCCAAGTGCTCTTATTGTGCAGCGTGTCCGTCAAGTGTTCGTCATGGTAAGCTGCCTTTATGAACACTGCGACCATCCCCCTTTGTTATTCCTGGAAACCCAATTTTTTTGCATACGCCAATACGGCTTTTTCGAAACATGCGATCGGCGGATGCACCGTTCCCGCTCCGATTTGGCCCAATCCAGCCTTCTTGTTGGCGATGCCGGTATTGATGACCGGAGTGATGCCTGTTTCAACGACCTTACGGGCGTCGATGCCTAGGCAGATACCTTGGAAATCCCATGTCGGTACGGAGAAGTTCGGATTTTGGTCAATACAGATTTCGCGCATTTCATTGCTTGTCTGTAGCGCATCCTGGAATCCGCCGCTGCCTACGAAACGCGTAACTGCAGGAGCTGCGATCATCGCCATACCACCGACACCGAATGTCTCAGTGATGGCACTGTCCCCCATATCCGGAGCAGCATCGTCTTCACTGAAGCCTGAGAAATAAAGTCCTTGCGGCGTGTTGACCGGTCCTGTGAACCATTCATCCCCCATTCCAGCGATACGGATACCGAATTCATAGCCATTGCGGCACATTGCGGTGACGATCGTACCCTCTTGGATAGTCCTTGCGCCATCCAGGACCGCTTTGGCTGCTGCCATCATGATGTTCAGGAAAAATTGATCAGTGTCAGCCAAAAATTGCATGACCTGTTCTTTTTCTTTTTGATCCATATCCAACGCGACGATGATTGGAGCCATTTCCTTCAAAAAGGCTAAGGAAGCAGCAATATTTCTTTGGTGGAATTCATCCCCCATGGCGATTGCTTTAGCAACCAATACATTCACGTTCAATCCGCCTGGTTTGGTTTGCAGCGCTTTGCTTAAGGTTGGTCCCAAGACATCGCGCATCCAACGCAAACGAGTGATTACTTCATCAGAATAGGCTCCGAAACGCAGCACTGCACCAATCCCCTCATTCATCGTGCAGAAAGCACGGTTGCCATCCGTTCTGTTTTCCACAATCAGGACCGCCATGTTTGCCGAAGTGATGCCGCCCATCGGACCGACCGCATTGACATGATGACAAGGGATCAAGGTAACCTCTCCGGATTCCAATAACTTTCTGGCATCGGCTTCGTTTTCTGCCCAGCCTTCAAAAAGGGCTGCCCCCACGCAGGCCCCTTGGATTGGGTCGACCATTTGCTCATATTTGATGGGTGGTCCTGCATGCAGCAGGACTTTCCCTTCGTTAAATTCTTTAATTACTGATTTGGCTGGTACAACATCCACTAAGAAAGGGGATCCAGCGACAATTTTAGCAGCTACTGCTTGATTAGCTTCATCAATCGTTTGATAATGCATCCTTGTTTCTCCTCCCTTATATGCTATCTGTTTGTTCCGTTTTATAATTATTCAAGTAATACAAAGCTTTCTGCAAGGTGACATTGCCACCCGCAACCGGACGCCAGTCAAATTGCGTTGCTTTCCCACCATTTTCGCGGATTGTATCGGAAAAACTGCGCAAACCGATGTTCAAAAATTCTTTCGCATGCAGAAGCTCCAACATGGCTTGCGAAGGCGCTAATTCTTCTGTGAAAGCAGGCGCATCGATTTCTTTCAACTCTTTCTTGTTGTCCTGAATACGGATATCCAGCATCGCCAAAGCCGTGCGGACCGCTTGGTTGTTGCTCATTCGGATGATGACTCCAGCATCTTCCAATACTTTTTGTTGTGCTTGGCCGTCTTGAGGATCAGCATCAGTTCCTACGATTGTCGCAACGAACGCAAGCTCTCTGCCTTCAGCAGCGGCTTTCGCCTTCGCTTCCTTGATGGCCGGCAGCAATTCGCTGGCCATATCCATGTGCGAGCCGTATCCCAAAACAATATCCAACAAAATGATGGCTGTCTTCGGATCATCCGCAGCTTGTCTGATCATTTCGATGCGTTTTTCCGGATCGATCATCGGATGCGGTTTGCCTTGCGTATAGATGTCATCCCCCAGATCCAAGACTTCATAGCCCTCGCTCTTCAGGATGTAGCCTTCCTTCTTCTCAGCGTCCCCGGTCAAACTAAGACCATCTTTGATCAGCATGGCCGCTTCATTGGCTAATGTGCCGCCGGAATAATAGCCTTTAATGTATTTTTGCTCTTTGGAGAAGCTGATGGCAGGAACATCGATTGCATCAGAATCGGAACCGATCGTTTCTTTGTTCACTAATTTCACAGCCAACTCAGCCGCTTCCTCCAACGTATAGGCATGATAAAGATTAGGTTCGTGATAGGTTGGTTTTTCACCCAGGAAGATGGTTACGGCCGGCTTGGAGATTTTTCTAAGCAAAGCCAACACTCTGTCTCTGACACTCGCTGCTGGTGGTTTGGAGATGACGACGATCACTTCCGTGTTCGGATCTTGCTCCAAAGTGACGATACCATCCATCAATGTGATGCCGCCGATAGCTTCCTTCAGATCGCGTCCGCCGGTTCCGATAGCAGTCGTCACGCCGCCTCCAAGTTTATGGATAAGCGTAGAAACTTCTTGGATTCCTGTTCCGGATGCACCGACAATACCGATTTTTCCGGGTCTGATGACGTTTGTGAACGCCAATGGGATGCCGTTGATGATTCCTGTTCCGCAATCCGGCCCCATCAGTAGCAGACCTTTTTCGTGTGCCTTCATTTTCAGACGCTTCTCATCTTCGACCGAAACATTATCACTGAAGCAGAAGACATGTTTACCTGCATCCAACGCGCGTTCGATTTCAAGTGCCGCATGCGTGCCTGGAATCGAGAAGAGTGCGACTTGTGCATCCTTTGCCATTTCCAAAGCCTTGTCCCATGTCCGTGCAGTTTCCTCTACTGAAGCGCCGCTGTTCCCTTTAGCTTGCTCTTCCAGGAAAAGATCGATTTCTTCCATGACTGTAGCGATGACTTGCTCATCCGTCACTTCCAGAACGACAGCCATATCGTTCGATGATGCTTTCTCCAGTTCCGGCGTGTACAGCCCTCCCGTTTTGAAGATATCTTTATTGGCAGGCGTACCCATCATGATGGAAACTTTTGTGACGCCTGCGACCGTATTGATTTTATTCGTCAACAGCATCAAAACGATAGAATCCTGATAGCTGTTTGATTTGATGATTGTGTGTAACATTGTTTGCCTCTCTTCCCCGGTTACCCGTTTCTTTATATGTGAATCGATCAGTTTTTTGTTACGCAAATGCTCCCTTGCCGCCGTATTGATCAAAATGTATCAGATCACTTTTCAGATAAGCATAAATGCTCTCTTCGACGGGGATGCCTTTCTGCTGATGCTTTTCATAGTTCAATTGGTTGATTTCCCCTGGATAATAAACTTGGCTGAACCCGGTCGCCGGTTTGACTTCATGCAATTCCGCCACCGTCGTCTCAATCTTGTCCTTAAAGCTTTCAATATCCGTAAATTTTTTTGGATCGATGATGATATATAATTGCCCTAGGTTGCGTCCTTCAGAAATTTGGTCATACATAGAGGAAACATGCTTTCCGAAAGGCAGCCCCAACAGCACGCCTGATAAAATGTCTATCATCATCATCAGTCCGTAGCCTTTTGGACCCGAAATCGGCAACAGTCCATGGACGTCATGCGGATTGGTTGTCGGGTTCCCCTCTTTATCCACTGCCCATGTGTCCGGTATGGCTTTATTTTTTGCACGGGCATCAAGGATTTTCCCCCAAGCCTGCACAGTGGTTGCCATATCGAAGACGATCGGGGGACCGTTTTTCCTTGGCGCCGAAAAGGCAATCGGATTTGTTCCGTAATAAATTTCTGAACCTCCGAAAGGAACAACCATCGGATCGGATTGGCACATGGCGATCGCAATCAGATCCTGTTCGGCTGCTTGTTTCACGTAATAGGACAGTGCGCCGCTGTGGCTCATTCTGGAAATCCCTACCACTGCAACACCCGACTCCTTGGCCATGGCGATCGCTCCCTTCAGGCCGAGATTCGCGACATATTGGCCGATTCCGTTATCGCCATGAAAAATCCCAGTGCTTTCTCCTGTCTTTTCGAAAGAAACGTTAGGTTCAAGCGTCACTCCGCCTTTAGCGATCCTTTCGGCATAGTAATCGACGCGCACGGCACCGTGGGAATGGATTCCGGAAGAATCCGCAAACACCAAGTGGTTGGCTACCTCATTTGCTTGCTCAGGATACAGTCCTGCTCCCTCTAATTTTTTTTTGATCAGTCGATGAAGTTCATCAGGCATTACAGTCACTAATTTCGCCTCAACTTCTATTCCTGTGCCTTCCATTTGTATGCTCCTTGTCCTCAAATTTTAGGGTCGCGGTTACAGTCCTTCGAATAGACGTAACGCAACGGCTCACCTCTGCCGACTGCATATGCGGCTTGCGGCACATAGGCACCCATGAAGATATAATCGCCTTTTTCTACAGGCATCCAGTCATTGTCCAAGTTGTACATGCCTTGGCCCGACAGGATGTAGGCCCCGTGTTCCTGCACATGGGTTTCGATGTAGCCATGGCTAGCACCCGGTTCGAACGAAAGGATATGGAAATTCATATCGAAACCGATATCTGTCGGCAACAGATCCCACAACAAGACATCCTTCATCCCTTCATATTCGGAAGGGACCAAGTCATTGATGTTACCCACAACCTTGCGCGCTTCGTATCCTTCCAAAGTTTCGTAGCGTTTTTTGTAAAGGAAGATTTCCGTATCCGCTTCCTGGTTGTTTTCCAACTGCATCAACACGCCAGCCGGCAAGTAGGCATAGCCGCCGGTCTCCAGCTCATGGCTCTCCGCACCGTCGCTTACCTTCAATTTTCCGTCAACGACGTAAACAAAGGTTTCTACGCCTTCAGCTCCGAAGCCTTGCACGTTTCTGCCGCCGGATTTCATCGAAATGATGTAATCCACAAAGCTTGCTCCCAATTTTTGTGAAGCCAAAATGGTGACCTCGCAATTTTCAAATCCGGGAACAACGTTTTTCACTAATCCATCATGCGGGATCAACGCGTAATTTGCTCTTTTTATGACGGCTCTTGATTCCAACAGCCCGTCTCTGTAACCTGTTTGATTGTTCTTATAGCCCATCCTTCGATCCACCCTATCCGTTTGATATTTTTCTATTTATAAGCTAATTCATAAAGTGCGCTTGCCATCATTTTGACGCCTTCCACCAAATCTTCCAGCTTGGTCGCTTCAGCCGGGTTATGGCTGATGCCCCCGATGCTCGGAACAAAAATCATGGCAGTCGGATAATGCGGCGCGATGATTTGGGAATCATGTCCGGCCCCGCTGTGCATCACACGGTATTTCATATTTGCTTTTTTTGCGGCTTCTTCGAGAATCGCGACGATGTTTGCATCCATCGGAACCGGCGCTTCGTCCATCCATAAGTCGATGGTCGCCTCGATATCCATTTCTGTAGCGATTTCGTTGATGCGCTGCTCCAATTTCTGGGTGAACCCGATCAGCACGTCGCTGTCCGTATGGCGGCAGTCGATCGTGAACAGCACTTCTCCCGGCACCACATTCACCGTATTCGGTTTCGGCTCCACTTTTCCGAAGGTCAACACCAACGGATCACCGATCGCCCTCGCCTTTTCAATCGACTCGGAGCAAATCCGGCTGAAGGCATAGACCGCATCACGGCGATAACCCATCGGCGTCGTACCTGCATGGTTCGCTTGCCCTTTCAGAACGACAGTGTAACGGCGCTGGCCAGCGATGCTGTTGACGACACCGATTTGCAGCCCCTGATTTTCAAGGACATTCCCTTGTTCGATATGCAGTTCCACGAAGGCTTTGATGTCTTCCCTGCGTTTCTGTTCGCCCTTCTTGAAGTCGAATCCGGCTTGGCGCATCGCATCCACAAATCGGATGCCTTCAAAGTCGCTGATTGCCTCGACGTCCTCTATTTTGGCTTCATTCACGAAGTTTTTGCTACCCCAGAACACAGTAGGGAAACGGCTGCCCTCTTCCTCGGCCATCGAGATGACTTCCATTGAACGCAAGGGTTGGCCGTATGTTTCTTTCAAGTAAGCCATGGCGACATAGGCAGCTATCACACCAAATTGCCCATCGAGATTGCCGCCGTTGATGACGGTATCTATATGGGAACCGGACATGATTGTTTCATCAGGATATTTTGAACCTTCCATTCTTCCGAACAGATTTCCGATTTCATCGAAATGCGTTTCCATTCCGATCTCTTCCAGTTTGTTTTTGACGGCATTCTGAGCTTCCAACCAAGAATCGGAGTAAAGCAAGCGCGTCATGCCGCCTGTCGGATCGCTGCCGATACCCGATAATAAATCTACATTCTCTTGAATAGTCTTAAACCAGTCCATTTTTCCGTTTCCTCCTCCGAAATATCATAACCATATTGTAAGCGCTTCTTGATTGTATATCATTAACATAATACACAAAATCGGATATATTTTTGTGCCATATGTACACATTGAGCCGTTTTAAATGAGAAAGATTATGCTAAAGTGAAAAAGAAAGCACCGAAAGGAATGATGAAAAACATGAACAGTTCAACTCATACTTACTTCGTTTATGAAGGCCTGCCGCTGCAGGCGACGTTCTATCCAGCTGCGGAAGCCTCTGCTAAACCGTTGACGCTCCTCTACTTGCACGGGGGCGGACTGGTATTTGGAGCTCGAAATGACCTTCCCGATACGTATAAGAAGATGCTGTCGGATGCCGGATATGCGCTGCTCGCGATCGATTATCCGCTGGCACCGGAAGCTCAATTGCCCGCAATGATGCTTTGCCTGCAGAAAGCCTTGGTTTGGTTCAGAGAGGAAGGAAAAAAATTATTCAACTCAGGGTCGGCGGATTATGTGCTTTTCGGCCGTTCAGCCGGTGCCTACCTCGCCTTTCAGTTGGCAGCCCGCTCCAATGAACCCCATCTGAAAGGATTGGCCAGTTTTTATGGTTACTATTCACTGGATGAGCCCTCTTTCCATCAGCCAAGCACTTACTACAACACCTTTCCTAAGGTGCCTGTGGCTTATCTGAAGCAGCTGCTCCAAAAGCAGCCCCTTGCTGTAGGAGCAGTTACCGAAAGGTTTCCGTTATACCTCCATGCCCGTCAAACCGGAAAATGGGTTCCGCTATTCCTTGAGGACAAGTCAAAAATAGCATCATTCAGTCTGACCGCAGCAGAGCTACAATTGTTACCGCCTACTTTTCTCACGGCCAGCACAGCAGACCAGGACGTGCCCTACCAATTCACCCAACAAGCTGCTCAGCTGATACCCAACGCTGCGCTCCACCCTGTTCTGGGAATGCCGCACGACTTTGATGCCGATTTGTCAAAGCCTGCCGGTAGGCGCACTTATCAACAGTTTATCCACTGGCTTGATTCTTTGTACGAGAAATAAAAACAGCTAAAGAAGGCCCTGGAAAAATTCCCGGGCTTCTTTAGCTGTTTCATGACAGCCTCCACTAGGCTGGTGTTTTCTCGATCAGTAAAATGATCAAATCATTCACGTTCGTGCCGGTAGGACCTGTAACGATCAGATCCCCACTGCTTTCGAGAGCCTTGTTGGAATCATTGTTCGCCAACAGACCTTCCACATCCGCGTAGCTTCGTCTCATGCGCGCTAAGCTGGCGCCATCTACCAGTCCTCCTGCCGCATCCGTAGGTCCATCCGTTCCGTCCGATCCGACCGATGCCAATACCACTTGCGGCAATCCTGAAATCTGAAAAGCAGCAGCCAGTGCTAATTCCTGGTTCCTGCCCCCTAACCCATCTCCTTTGATCGTGACTACTGGCTCCCCTCCGGCAATGATGGCGCACGGAAGCTGGGCATCTTCTTGCCCGGAGACTATTTTTCTGGCGAGTTGCCCAAGACGTTCCCCGACCGAGGAAGCTTCCTCTTCAATGGCAGTCGACATCAGACAAGTGTGATAACCGCGAGCTTGCGCATGCGTTACCGCCTCACGGCACAGAATATCCACACTTCCGATCAGGGTATTCTTTACATTATCCAACGATTTAGGGGTTTCCCTCAGCAAGGCTTCCCGCGCCTTTTCCGACAATTTCAAATCGTATTTCTCGACAATTTTCTGAGCCTCTGCGCTCGTCGAAAAATCAGGGTAAGCCGGACCGGATGCGATCGTATCCAATCGATCGCCCAAAACGTCAGACAGGATGATGGCATGAATATGGCGAGGAGAACACAACTGGGCAAATTGGCCGCCCTTAACTTCCGAGAGATGCTTACGAATCGTATTGATTTCGACGATATTCGCTCCACTATTCAAAAGTTGCTTGTTGATATCCTCCAGCTCAGCCAAAGTGATATTATTCCGCGTTTTTTCAAACAGCGCGGAACCGCCGCCGGAAATCAAAAATATGATGGTGTCTTCTTCCGGCATATCGGATACATATTGCAAAATCTCAGTGGTCGCATCGATGGATGCCTGATCCGGTATCGGATGTCCTGCCTCGAAAATGGTCACCCGTTCGATTTCACCAAGCGAATGGCCATATTTCGTCAAGACCATCCCCCCTTTGAATTGCTGGCCCAGATAATCCACCGCTGCTTTCGTCATGCGCCAAGCCGCCTTCCCGATTGCGATGATGTGGATTTTGCCATCTATATCCATCTTACTCAAAGCATTTGTGACGGCTTTATCCGGTAATACCGCCTGAATCGATTGATTTATGATATACGTTGCATCATCTCTCAGTTTCATCTCTGTTCTCCTTTTTACAATCATTGCAATTCCGTTCATTTCATCAAGAAACGCTATTCACTGGATTTCCTTCCAAAAATGCAGCAACATTGTCAATCGCGATATCCAATAAGCGCTGTCTGGCTTCGATCGGGGCCCAGGCAATATGCGGTGTGATCAGGCAATTTTTCGCAGTGAACAATGGGTTTTCTTCTGTCACTGGTTCTGTCGAAACGACATCAACGGCCGCTCCGTGCAACTTGCCAGCATTCAATGCCGCAGCCAAATCCTCTTCGACGATCAATGGTCCGCGTGACGTGTTGATCAATATGGCGCTGGATTTCATTTTATCCAAAGCTGCTGCATTGATGATTCCTTCGGTTTCTGGGAACAATGGACAGTGAAGGGATATGACATCCGAATTCTCAAGTAGTTCATCCAAATCAACGATTTTCGTGTGCTCGTTTTCCAATCCCTTATCGGCAAAATGATCATACGCCAGCACGTCCATGCCGAATGCGATGGCGATCTTAGCCACAGCCTGCCCGATCCGGCCGAAGCCGATGATGCCCATTTTCTTGCCTGCCAATTCGATCAGCGGATAATCCCAGAAGCAGAAATCCCCTGATTCCTGCCAACGGCCCTGCTTGACTGCTTTGTCATGCTCGCCTACATGGTGGCAAACTTCCAGCAGCAAAGCGAAAGTGAATTGAGCCACCGATGCGGTCCCGTAGGTCGGAATGTTCGTCACGGTGATGCCGTGCTCTTTAGCAGCGGCTGTGTCCACAACATTATACCCTGTTGCCAGGACACCGACATAGCGGATATTCGGGCAAGCCGCAAATATTTCAGCCGTCAAAGGGGTTTTATTTGTGAATACGATCGAAGCATCCCCGATCCGCGAGATGACTTCATCTTTAGGCGTGCGATCATAAATGGCACATTCCCCTAACTTTTCCAGGCGTTCCCAGGAAAGATCTCCTGGATTCAACGTATAGCCATCCAATACAACTATCTTCATTTCGTTTCCTCCTTGTGTCATAACAGGCTCCAAGCCCGATTCAATGTCCGTTTGGCATTCGCGATGACGATATCCGGATCTTCATCTTGCCACGGCTTCACTTCGAAGGATAGCACTGGTGGGTTCTCGCTGTCAAAAAATCCCTCCGTTTGCAGGACCCTCAAGAAGTCCAATAATTCCGGAACGTCATTTACGCTGTTCGGGAACCCGAAGCGTGGATGCGTATCCCCGAATGCTTCCGCGCCTTCTTTCACGACGCCATTGCCCATATGCAGATGGGTGATATAAGGCTTAGTGACCTGGATGGCATATTTTGAGGTTTCATGCGTTTGCGGAATATGGGACAGGTCCATCATTAATCCGAAATTCTCCACCAAACTGCGCATCTCAGCGGCAAATGTTGCAGCGTACGGCGCCGGACCAATCAACGATTTCTTATCAAGATCGTAATCAAAGACTTCCAGCGTGATGGTCATGTCTTTCTTGGCTGCGTATTCGCAGATCGTCTTGGTCGTCTTGACCAATTGACGGAAAGCTTCTGCCTTCGTAGCCTCCTCATATTTTCCGGAAAGGAAAGCGATCCCTTTTGCCCCAAGGTATTCTGCTTCATCGATTGAATCGATCAGGATGGCTTCCGCCTTCAGCCGTTCCGTCTCATCGATGGCATTCGGGTTCAATCCTGCCGTCAATAACCGCGGCTGTGCTCCGTAACAGACTTTCATGTGGCTGGAGTCCAGCATTTTTTTGATTGCTGCCCGGTCTTCATCCTTCTCGATATGAGAAACTTCGATGGCATCAAAGTAATCGTCCACCACTATTTTTTTGACGGTCTCTACAATGTTTCCTTGGTCCTTCCAGTTCATCGCCTGTGGATAGGCCATAAAATGGATCAGTCCGATCTGCAGATATTTATTCATTGGTTCTATCATGGTTTTCCCCTTCCTTTACTTTCTTTATGGCTTGCTAATTTGCCGATAAAGATGGCAGCATTCCCGATTGCGGCGTTTCGCAAACAAGCGTGCTGCCTCCTTTCTTTAATCGATTTATACGAATTCTCTTACGGCTGTGATGCTTGGTCCCATTGAGCAATCGGTCGCTTCTTCACATACGATATCGATGACGTAAGGTTTGTTCGATGCATAAGCACGTTCCAAAGCTGGTTTAATGTCCTCCGGATTGAAGACGCGTTCTGCTTCGCAGCCGAATCCTTCCGCTACCTTAACGTAATCCATCAAGCCTTGGTTCTCTGCCATATGGACAGCATATTCGAAATCATAGCCATAATTTTGATTTTGGCGGATCAGCCCCAAGTAAGCATTGTTGACGATGACAACTACCAATGGAATGTCGTTGACTGCCGCAACGGCGATTTCCTCAACCATGAAAGTGAACCCGAAGTCACCCAAGACGGAAACAGTTTTGATTCCCGGTGCCCCAACAGAAGCACCGATTGCACCTGGAATATCGAACCCTAAAGTTCCTGCTCCACCTGATGGCAAGTATTTTCTTGGACGATTGATGTCCTGCAATTGCCCTGACCAGATTTGCGTCAATCCGCAACCGGTCGTGTACATTACTTCATCACCAAACACTTCATTCATCTCTTTGAATACACGATGTGGTTTGATCGGTCTGCTGTCATAGTCGGTTTTTCGTTTCAGATCGATGCTCAACTGCGGCAATTCCGACACAAGCCCTTTCGCTCCGAATGCTCCCATTTGTTTCGCCTCAGCCAGCAATGCTTCGATCGCCATTTTTGCATCCGCTACGATACCGATTTCAGCCGGAATGATTTTACCGATTTGGCTCGGTTCGATATCGATATGAATGAACTTACGCCCTTCCGAATACACTTTGACATCCCCAGTATGGCGGTCCGTGAAGCGGCACCCGATTCCCAAAACGACATCCGCTTCGCTCAAAACTTTGTTCCCAAGAGGTCCGCCGACTTGGATACCGGCATGGCCTGCGTTCAATGGATGATTGACTGGAATGCCGCCTTTCGCCATATAGGTTGTGATGACTGGCAACTGCAGCATTTCAGCAAGCTCAACACATTCGCTTGTTGCTTCGGAAAGGATGACGCCCCCGCCCATGATCATGACAGGCGCTTTCGCTTCTGAAATCAATTGCAGAGCCTCTTTGATTTTGTCTGTTTCTGGAGCAGGTCTTTCGATTTCATAAGGGATGTAGCTATCGATGTCAAAATCGATTTCAGCCATCTGTATATCCAGCGGCAAATCGATCAGGATCGGACCTGGTTTGCCTTCACGTGCAATCCGGAAGCCTTCGCGGAAAATCTCGACGGTATCGTTAGGATCCATTACGCACCAAGCGCCTTTTGCGATCGGTTTAGCGATCGATACGATGTCGACAGACTGGAAAGCGTCCTTGTTCAACTGCGATCTTACGGATTGCCCCGTTAATGCCAAGAATGGAATCGAGTCGATATTCGCAGTATAAATTCCGGTTATAAAATTCGTCGCGCCAGGACCGGCTGTGCAAGTAGCCATTGCCATTTTTCCGCTGGAACGGTAATAGCCATCTGCTGCGTGGGTGCAAGCTTCTTCGTGTCTCATGACCATGTGTTTGATCGAATCGGATTTCTCCAAATATTTGTATACTGGGTTGATGCCTGCACCTGGGATTCCGAAAACGTCTTCAATTCCTTCTTTTTCCAAAATTTGTACAATCGCTTCTGCTACTAACATATCTTTCCCTCCATGTAATTTCACTCTGTGAAATTGGTTTTTGTTTTTGTGTATCCACAGTTTAGCAGAGGGTTTTTCCACTGTCAACAACTTTTGAAATGTATTTTCTCTTAGTGAAATTAAAATTGAGAAATTCATCTGTCTATGGTAAACTGCAATCAAGAGAAATCCTTTCATGAGGGGGAAAACAAAGTGATTGAAAAAAAAGTTAAAAAAAATCAATCGGTCGAAAAAGTATTACAGATCATCGAATTACTGGTATCTCAAGGTGGTGAAATGCGGCTGCAGGACATTGCTGATCAAGTGAATTCTCCAAGCAGCACCGTATTGCGTTATTTAAGCACGTTGAGTTCCTTCGGATATGTTTACCAAAATGCCGACTCATCCAAATATGCACTTACCTTGAAATTGGCCCAACTGGGCAGTCTAGTGAGCGGGCAATATGATATCCGTAACTTAGTCCATGACGATCTGGTCGCGTTATCGAAGGAATTCCAGGAATCCTCATGCTTGGCTATCGAAGAAGATCATGAAGTGGTTTACATCGATGTCATCAACGGGCCGGACAACATGTTGAAGACGATGCAACGGATCGGAAAAAGAGCTCCCGTTACATGCGACCAGCGTCGGAAAAAATATTCTTCAGAACTACACGGAGAAGGAAATCGAGGACATCCTGAAAGAAAAAGGAATGCCGGCATTGACCGCCAAAACCCTCACAACACCCGAAGCTCTTTTCAAAGAGTTGGAAACTGTCCAAGAAACAGGTGTAGCGATGGATAACGAGGAATGCGAAATCGGAGCCAAATGTATTTCGGTACCGCTTATCGACTACACCGGAAAAGTCGTGGCTGCCATCAGCATCAGCGGTCCTGTATTCCGTATGACTGATGAAAAAGTGGAGAAAATAAAAGAGTACATGCTGCGCATGTCGAAAGAAATCTCAAAAAAACTCGCCTATACAAAATAAAGAGCGTGAGAAAAGTCGTTTAGCTCCCTGTACGTTGGAACATCCCACGAAGTGAACCTCTTTTGTTCACTACGGGGGATGTGAAACGTCAGCGGGAGCTGACTTTTCGAACGCGTCTATAAAGAGCGTGATGATTCCCGACCCGCTCTCAGAAATTAATTCTAAGGAAGCTAGTCTTTTCAAAAAAAATAACCCATGAGATTCTCCTTTTGAAAAGGAAAACCTCAGGGTTTCTTTTGGCTTCAATATTTTATTTTACGTACAATTCCTGCAACTGTTCACGGATTTTTTCATAGGGCGTATCCGCCTGCAGCAAAGCTGCTGTCAGATAGGCTCCCTCCACAAACGCCGCATCGCAAATGACCAGATTTTTTTCGGTCATTTCACTTACCAACTCAAGATTCATCTTGGCGCTGCCCAAATCATAAAAAGCCCAATATATTAGGCTCTGACATTTCATTGAGAGCCGCCGTGACTTTATCAAAACTAGTGCCGATGCCGCCGTCTTCCACTCCGCCGACTGCTTTCACGGTAACGTCCTTCGCTACCGGTTTCAGCAATCGGGCCAGCCCGTCAGCGAGCTCCGCAACATGCGAAACCAATAAAATACCGTACTGTCTCACTCATCGTACACCCCCGCTTCCAGCATAGCCTCAAAGAAATAGCCGCATGAGGCTGCGCCTGGATCGATATGACCATTCAGTTGTTCCGACACATAGGCCGCGCGTCCCTTTTTCGCCTGGAAATCCTTCGTGCTTATGACATATTCATTGATTCTGTCCAACGTCAGGCGCTTATTCCGGATGTCTTCCATGACCGGAATCCAAACATCCACTAAGGTCTTCTCCTTCAGTTCCGTAGGGCCGAACGTTTGAATTCCTTCAAGCCCGCTTGTCAGGCTGTCCAGCAGATTGGTATCTTCTTGAAAAGCCTCCGACATATGCAGAAAGGCTTGCCCATAAAGGAGTCCGGCTGCCCCTCCCGTTTTCTGGATGAATGACATCCCCGCCATTTTGAACAGATCTGACACGCCTGCCTGAAGCCCTTCCGCTAATTTTGCCTTCAGGTCTTTGGCACCCCGAAGCATATTGGCCCCGTGATCGCCGTCACCGATGGATTCATCCAGCGTATTCAGATACTTCTCGTTTTTTTCCAGCTTTTCGATGAACAAGCTCAGCCATGTTCTGGCCGTCTCAACAGTCAACATTTCCATCACCGCCTTGGATTCCTGAATCACATGCTTTACATGCTACCTCTGCTTCCATTGTAAACGTTTTAATCAAAAACGACAATCCGGAGACTCATGGGGAGTAGCCTGCGGATTGTCTGATTCACTATTTTTTCGTGAGCATTTGTGCCGCGTCTTCATCCAGTATCACGGTCACATGTTTGTGTGTCTGCAGAACACTCGCCGGCAAGATCTTCCGTAACAGGACCTTCCAGTGCAGCTTTGACGGCAGCGGCTTTTTCTTTTCCGAAAGCCATCAGGATGATCTGTCTTGACGAGAGGATCGATTGGATTCCCATTGAATAGGCAAAACGCGGGACATCCTTTTCATCCGCAAAGTAACGTTTGTTGGAATCGATCGTGGATTGCCATAGTGCCACTTTCTGGGTCCGGGAATCAAAGGATGTTCCCGGCTCGTTGAAACCGATATGCCCGTTCGTGCCGATTCCGAGGATCTGCACATCGATCGGATTCGCGGCGATGATTTCTTCGAATTGCGCGCACTCTTCCACTTCATCCGCCATTCCATCCAGCAAATAGTTTTTCTTGAATGGTTTTGCATCGAACAAGTGCTCATGCATAAAATGATGGTAGCTGTGCGGACTGTCCTCGGACAACCCCATATATTCGTCCAGATTGATCGATGTCATCCCCGAGAAATCAAGATCGCTTTCCCGCATGATCCGGTACAGCCTCACCGGCGTGCTGCCTGTTGCTAACCCCAGTACTTTTGCCCCGTTTCTCATTTCTTCCCTGATTTTTTCGAATGCACAACGGCTCGCCTCTTCAGGATTCGCTTTAATGATTATTTCCATGATCTGTAACCTACTTTCCGTTTTTCTTGTATACTGTCTGTCCATAACTGATTGTCCGCTCCACCGCGAACGCGTCCGAAAGCAGCACCATATCGGCATCTTTTCCGGGCACGATGCCCCCTTTTCGAACCAGCCCGAATTCCCTTGCCTGATTGACCGAACTCATCTTTACCGCGTCCAAGATGCTGCAGCCGGTAAAAGCGATGATGTTCCTGAAGGCATCCTGAAATTCCAACACACTTCCTGCCAGATTTCCGCTTTCCAGACGGGCTTGTGCATCTTTGACGATAACCTTCTGTCCGCCCAATTCACTGATGCCGTCGCCCATTCCTTTGGCGCGCATGGCATCGCTAATCAATTCGATGCGGTCTGCGCCTTTTTGCTTGAAGGCGATCTTCACCATTTCCGGATCGATATGCAGACCATCGACAATCATTTCCGCATAGATGCCGTCCTCCAGGAAGGCATGTCCGGTCACACCGGGCTCACGGTGATGGAGTCCCCTTTGCGCATTGAAGAGATGGGTAACATGCGTTGCTTTGGATTGTCGTAATTGCCTGCGAAGAGCATCCGAATGCCCGATGGAAAGCACGATGCGGTTATCGAGACAATACTTCTCGAATGCCGTCGCATCAGTTGTCTCCGGCGCATAGGTGACCAAACGGATCAAGCCGCCACTCAATTCCTGCCATCTGCGCATCAAGGCAGCATCCGGCAGTTTGATGTGTTCTTCCGGTTGCGCCCCCTTATGGACGGCGGAAATGAACGGCCCTTCGAGGTGGATGCCTTGGATGACCGGATTTTTTTCCGCGGCCTTGCGGATGCCAATCAATGCCTTCTCGATATTTTCAGAAGATTGCGTCATCGTCGTCGGAAAATAACTGGTGATCCCTTCCCGGTGCATCGCCGCAATCATCCAGTTGATGCCCTCCGCATCGCCGTCCATATTGTCGCCACCGTATCCGCCATGGCTGTGGACATCAATGAAGCCTGGCACCAGAATGATTCCGGCTGCGTCGATCACTTCCTCACCGGATTCTGGAACGTATTCCGACATGTTCCCGACTGCGCTGATTTCTTTTCCGAACCTGACATACCCATCGGAGATGACTGTTTCCCCTGTAT
>CAWFEB010000004.1:0-68891 GCA_963814755.1 uncultured Carnobacteriaceae bacterium | reverse complement strand
TTGGGTCACGTAGACCATCAAAACGGAAATGTCGGCTGGGTTGACGCCGCTGATCCGGCTTGCTTGGGCAATCGTTTCCGGTTGGATCTTCTTCAGGTTCTGTTTGGCTTCGTTGGCGATTCCGTTGATCGCATCGTAATCGATGTTCGCAGGGATGCGTTTTTCTTCCATTTTCTTCAGCTTGTCCACTTTTTCGGCGGCTTTCTTGATGTAGCCTGCATATTTGATCTGCACTTCCACTTGTTTGATGACTTCTTTCGGCAATGCTACTTCAAACGGTGCAAAAGCAATCAGACCTTCATACTTCAATTCAGGACGCTTCAAAATATCCGCAAACAAAATGCCGTCCTTCAGAGGAGCGGAGTTTTGTTCCGCAAGGAAAGCCTGCAGTTCTTCAGTCGGTTTCAGGCGGGTGCTTTCAAGGCGAGCGATTTCTTTTTCGACGGCCTGTTTTTTCTCCAGGAATGACTCATAGCGTTCTTCCGTCACCAAACCGATTTCGCGGCTCATTTCGGTCAAGCGGAAGTCGGCATTGTCATGGCGAAGCAACAGACGGTACTCGGCGCGTGAAGTCAACAGGCGATAAGGTTCCATTGTTCCTTTGGTGACCAAATCATCGATCATGACGCCAATGTAGCCATCGCTGCGTTTCAGGATCATTGGTTCTTTCCCTTGCACAGCCAAAGCGGCATTGATGCCGGCGACGATGCCTTGTCCGGCAGCTTCTTCATAACCGGATGTGCCGTTCGTTTGGCCGGCAGTAAACAGATTCTTCACCAATTTTGTCTCCAAGGAAAGACGCAACTGATGCGGTTTTACGACATCGTATTCGATGGCATAGCCTGTCCGCATCATTTGGGCATTTTCCATCCCCGGCACGGAACGGATCAAATCAAGCTGAACATCCTCCGGCAATGAGGTGGACAAGCCCTGCACATAAACTTCTTCGTTTTCGCGGCCTTCAGGCTCAAGGAAGAGCTGATGGCGCGGCTTGTCGCTGAAACGGACGATTTTATCTTCGATTGATGGGCAATAACGTGCCCCTACACCTTCCACGATACCCGTGAACATCGGCGCGCGGTGGAGATTGTCGCGGATTATTTCATGACTTTCCGGACTCGTATAAGTCAGCCAGCAGGATAATTGATCTTTCAGATAGTCTTCATCTTTGGAAAGGAAGCTGAAATGGTTCGGCTCAACGTCACCGGGTTGTTCCTCGGTTTTGGAATAATCGATGCTCGAAGCCATCACCCGCGGCGGCGTGCCGGTCTTGAAGCGCGCCAATTCAAATCCCAGATCAAGCAGATTTTCGGATAACTTGATGGACGGCTGCGAGTTGTTCGGTCCGGAGGAATAAACCAAGTCCCCGATGATGATTTTCCCTCGGGAAGAGGTTCCGGCGGTGATGACGACGGCCCCAGCGCGGTAAACGGCGCCTGTATGCGTCACTACGCCCTTGACTTCGCCATCTTCTACGATCAATTCCTCAACGATGGCTTGCTTCAGCAGCAGGTTCTCCTGTTTTTCGATGGTGTGCTTCATGTGATGGGCATAGTCATCCTTATCCGCTTGTGCGCGCAACGCTTGGACGGCAGGGCCTTTCCCTGTGTTCAGCATGCGCATTTGGATATACGTCTTGTCGATGTTGCGTCCCATCTCGCCGCCCAATGCATCGATTTCTCTTACGACGACACCTTTCGCAGGTCCGCCGATGGATGGGTTGCAGGGCATAAAGGCAACCATGTTCAAATCGATGGTAACCAGCATTGTGCTGCATCCCATACGCGCAGCGGCAAGAGCCGCTTCGGATCCGGCATGTCCGGCTCCTACAACAATCACATCAAAACTTCCAGCTTCAAATCTGTTCATTTTTCCATTCCTTTCATTCGTGCTATCTATTTGTTGTTATCGTTTTAGTTGAACTCTGAATTGTCATGGCTCTTGCGATTTCAATCGCTTAGAGACATGATACACTTGACCGGTACGGTCACAGTGCAACCTCTCCTGTTATTTCCCCAGACAAAACTGTGTAAATAGTTGGGTGAGGAGTTCGTCTTGGACGCTGTCGCCGGTGATTTCTCCGAGGAGGTCCCAGCAACGGGTGAAATCGATTTGGACAAGGTCGATCGGCATGCCTGATTCGATGCCGCTCAGCACTTCATCCAGCGAATCCATCGCATCGTTCAAGAGCGCGATGTGGCGGACATTGGATACATAGGTAGCATCCTTCTCGCCGGTTTCCCCTGAGAAGAACATCTTCGTAATCTGGTTTTCCAGTTGGTCCAGGCCGGTTTCGCTCAGCATCGATGTTTCGATGATTCTTTCAGGATCGCTCCAAGGTTCCAACTCACCGGTTGTCATCTTGGCTTCCAGATCCATTTTGTTCATAAGGATGATGCGGTTCATGTCCTTCGTGTCCTCCAGAAGCTGCTTGTCCTCTTCCGTCAGCCCTTCGTTCTGGTTGATCAACAGAAGAATCAGATCCGCTTCGGCCAAGGCTTTCCGGCTGCGTTCGACTCCGATCTTTTCCACGACGTCATCCGTTTCGCGGATGCCCGCTGTGTCGATCAGCTTCAATGGAACGCCTCTGACGTTTACGTATTCCTCGATCGTATCGCGGGTTGTGCCGGCGATGTCCGTCACGATGGCTTTCTCTTCGCGCAACAATCGGTTCAGCAGACTTGATTTGCCTACATTCGGGCGGCCGATGATGGCTGTCTGAAGACCTTCGCGCAGGATCTTTCCTTGCTTGGCGGTATCCAACAAGTGCTGGATGTGTCCGCGCACTTCAATGGTACGTTCCTTCAACAGCTTCGTCGTCACTTCCTCGACGTCATCGTATTCCGGGTAGTCGATATTCACTTCGACTTCAGCCAATGTGTTCAGGATGATCTGACGGATATCCCGGATCATACCGGACAATTTGCCGTCCAACTGATGCAGGGCCACATTCATCGCACGATCCGTTTTGGCACGGATTAAGTCCATGACCGCTTCGGCCTGCGACAAATCGATCCGGCCGTTCAGGAAGGCGCGCTTCGTAAATTCCCCGGGCTCCGCCATGCGGGCGCCGTTCTGGAGAATTGTCTGCAGAATCCGGTTGACGCTCACGACACCGCCGTGGCAGTTGATTTCCACGACATCTTCGCGGGTGAACGTCTTCGGTCCGTGCATGACGGACACCATGACCTCGTCGATCATGTCGCCTGTGCGCGGATCATAAAGGTGGCCGTAATTGATGGTGTGTGTGGCGACATCGGCCAAGTGCTTCGTACCGGATCGGTATAAGGCATCGGCTATCTGGATTGCTTGATCTCCGCTCAAACGTACGATTCCGATGGCCCCTTCTCCAGGCGGCGTCGAAATGGCGGCGATGGTATCAAATTCATTTATAATCATTCATTATCGTCCTTTCTCGGTTGTTTCAACGTACAAAAAAAGCGCCCACTCCTCCCCTTCGTTCAAGCGGGAGGAAAAGCACTTTGACTGCAGTTCACTTTGGATATTCTTTTCAGCTTACTTTAAATAGATTTCTAGCCGATTATACAAGCAATGCCGGCGCAATGCAAGCATTTAATGAACGGCTGTTTATTTCATCATGAGGTAGGCCGTACTCAACAAACCTCCGACCACCAACAGGATGATGACGTTACGGATGTATTTTTTCCTGTCTACCTGGACACGCAATTGGATATGCATCAAATCCATCAGACCCAACACAATGATCATCACGACACCCACAAATCCTACGATTAAAGTGATCATCGATGCGATGAACAACAACTCACTGATATTCACGGAAATCCTCCTCAAATAGTACGCTCGACTTCTAAAATAGTATAGCATAGCGTTTTGAGGAGGTCCTGCTTACCCGCCGGAATTATTTTTTCCATTTTGGTACGGCTCAGCCGATCTGCAAGGCGATTTTCCCCGTCTGTTCGGCATTTTCCAGCCGCAGGAAGGCCGCTTTGAAATCCTCTGCCGGATAAACGGCGTCCACTACCGGATGGAGATCATGTTCCTCCACAAAACGGATCATCGCTTCATATTCTTCAAAACTGCCCATCGTCGAACCCTTCAGCGTGTACTGCCCGTAAAAGAATTTCCGCAGATCGAAGGTGACCAGATCGCCCGTCGATGAGCCGAAAGTCACGATTGTGCCGCCCCTGCGGACCGCATCCAGCGATTTGTCGAAAGTAGCTGCTCCGACTGACTCGATCACGACATCCACTTTTCCGCCGATACCTTCGACCCAATCCTCATCGTGCAGCAACCCTTTTTCGGCTCCGTGCTGCAGCGCCATTCCCAATTTTTCTTGGGAACGGGAAGTGACGTACACTATCGCTCCAGCTGCCTTGGCGAATTGCAGCAGATAGTTGGCTACTCCGCCGCCGATGCCTGGGATCAGGACTTTCATGCCTTCCGATACTCCGCCTTTTGTGAACAGGGCGCGGTAAGCTGTCAAAGCGGACAGGGACAAAACGCCTGCTTCTTCCCAAGACAGATGGGCCGGTTTATGAACAGCATTCTCTTCGGAAACAACGATTTCCTCCGCCATCGCCCCCTGCTCCGAACTACCGAGGATCGTGAAGGTTTCCGGAGCCGTGTCGCTGTTCTTGCGCCAACCGCTGCCGGGATAAAGCATCACTTCATCACCGATTTTGAAACGCGTCACCTCTGCTCCGACAGCCACAACGACACCGGCAGCATCCGATCCGATGACAACCGGATGCTTCTCATGGACTTGGCTCAAGGCAAAAAGGTCGCGATGATTCAGTCCGGCCGCTTTGACCTTTATTTTTATCTCGGAAGATCCTGCCGGTTGTTCCGCACGCTCTTCCCATTTCAAACCTTCCAAACCAACTTTTCCGCTGTGAATCAATGTTTTCACCATATCGATCACTCCTCAAATGGATAGTTCTGTCAGATTCAGTATAACTTTTCAGGGCAGAAATACAAAGAGGGAGACCCGAAGCCTCCCCCTCACCTTGCTATTTTTCTGTAAAACGGATCGCTTTTGCTCCGATGTCGGAACGATAGAACGTATGCGCGATCGGATTTGCACTCAGGTAACGGTAAGCTTTGTCTTGCGCGGCTTGGAGCGTTTCGCCTTGGCCAGCGATCAACAGGATACGACCGCCGTTTGACAATAGTCCTTGTTCGCCAGCCTTCACGCCTGCTGCATAGACGATGCAATCCCCATTTTCCGTATCCAGATCAGGCAACGGGATGTCTTTCATCGGCGCTTCCGGATAGCCTTCAGCGGCAACAACAACACCTAAAGTGTAACGATCGGTATACATTTCGATGACCGGATCTTTTCCGTTCAGGATGTCATCGATGACCTGCGCCAAGTCGGAAGCCATCTGGTTCATGATGACCTGTGTTTCCGGATCGCCGAAACGGGCATTGAATTCGATGACGCGCAACCCTTTGGCGGTGATCATCAAGCCGGCATAGACAACTCCCTTAAATGGGATGCCCTCAGCCACCATCGCCTCTACAGTCGGTTTTACGACCGTATCAAGCACTTCTTGAATCATAGCTTCGGATACTTGCGGTACTGGGGAATAAGCGCCCATACCGCCCGTATTAGGTCCTTTATCGCCATCATAGGCGCGTTTGTGGTCTTGTGCGACGCCTGAATAGTAATACTTCGCACCATTCGCCAGCGCGAACAACGAGAATTCTTCCCCTTCAAGGTACTCTTCAATGACGACTTTCGGCTTGCCGGCTGCATATTTACCCTGCAGGAGCATGTCGTTCAGTGCATCCAGAGCCTCAGTCATCGTCATCGCGACAACGACGCCTTTGCCGGCCGCCAGACCGTCCGCCTTGATGACGATCGGAACACCATTGGCTTCCACGTAAGCAACCGCTGCTTCATAGTCTTCGAATGTCTCATAGGCTGCAGTCGGGATGCCGTATTTTTTCATCAGGTCTTTTGCGAACTGCTTGGAGCATTCCAAGTCGGCCGCTTTTTTGCTGGGTCCGAAGACTTTCAGGCCAGCCGCTTCAAATACATCCGTTACCCCTTCAAACAAAGGAATTTCCGGTCCGACGAAAGTCCAAGCGATGTTGTTGTCTTTGACGAATTGAACCAATCCTTGATGGTCGTTTTCCGCAATGTCGACTAACGTGATGCCGTCCTGGGCCATCCCTGGGTTGCCTTTGGCGCAGTAAACAGTCTCCACCAACGGGCTTTGAGTTAATTTTTTAGCGATGGCATGCTCGCGTCCGCCACTGCCGATTACAAGAAGTTTCATCTTTGAGATCCTCCAACCTTTTATATGAAGCTTGATATTGCTGAACTGGTGCTTTTAATGCTGAAGAGATCTGAATCGCACCAGAAATCTCCGCCTAAGCTGTCAACCGCACACGGGCAAAAAGCGCCCGCTTTGCGTTTGTCCTCTTAGTGCTCGATTTCTACCGTGGGATTCATCACATCCTTTTTAGTGTCTGAAGTGTCTTACGCTTGTTTTCAGCATCGTGATGCCGTATTTGTTTGCCATTTCGATCGAATCTTGGTCCTTGATGCTGCCACCTGGTTGAACGATCGCTTTGATGCCGTGTTTGGCAGCATATTCCACGCTGTCGTTCATCGGGAAGAAAGCATCACTCGCCAATACAGCGCCTTCGATGGCGTTGGCCGCTTCAGCTTGCTCGATTGCGATTTTGACGGATCCGACACGGTTCATCTGGCCTGCGCCGATGCCGACTGTCTGTTTGCTGTTTGCCAATACGATGGCATTGCTCTTCACGTGTTTAACAACTTTCCAGGCGAAATCCATTGCTTTCATTTCGTCTTCAGTCGGTTGACGTTCGGTCATGACTTCCCAATTAGCAGGTACGTCTTCTGTGTTGATGTCTTGCGTCTGTTCCAGCATGCCGCCCAATACGGAGACAAATTCTTTTCCGCCTGCTTTTGCAGCCGAGAAATCCAAAGTCATGATGCGGACATTTTTCTTCTTGAATAAAATGGCTAGAGCCGCTTCCGTATAGCTTGGCGCCAAAACGATTTCCAGGAACATGCTGTTCAGTTTTTCGGCAGTCGCCACATCCAAAGGACGGTTCGCAACCACAATGCCGCCGAAGATGGAGACAGGATCAGCTGCATAGCAACGATCGAAGGCTGCATCGATGTCGTCTGCGATACCGACGCCGCATGGATTCATGTGCTTGACGGCAACCACAGCCGGCTCGTCAAATTCGCGGGCGATACGGATGGCCGCATCAGCATCTTTGATGTTGTTGTAGGACAATTCTTTTCCGTGCAATTGGACCGCGCTCGCGATCGAGAACGGTACAGCCAATGGTTCTTGGTAGAAAGTCGCGGTTTGGTGGCCGTTTTCTCCGTAACGCAGGCTCTGTTTCAGATCATAAGTCACTGTCAATTTTTCAGGTTCGGTTTCGCCGACCACATTAGTCAAATATTGCGCGATCAAAGCATCGTAGCTGGCTGTATGACGGAACACTTTTGCAGCCAAAGCTTGGCGCGTCTCGAAAGTCGTTTCGCCTGCAGCTTCCAATTCGGCAAGGACTTTTGCATAGTCGATCGGATCGGTCAAAACAGTTACGCTTGCGTAGTTCTTAGCCGCGCTGCGGAGCATGCTTGGGCCGCCGATGTCGATGTTTTCGATGGCATCAGCCAAAGTCACGTCGTTTTTGCTGATCGTTTCTTTGAATGGGTAAAGGTTGACGACAACGAAATCGATTGGTGCAATATTGTGCTCTTTCATGGCTTGCATATGGTCCGCAAGATCACGTCTGCCCAAAAGTCCGCCATGGATCAGTGGGTGCAACGTTTTTACGCGGCCGTCCATCATTTCAGGAAAGCCGGTTACATCCTCTACGGAAATAGTCGGTACGCCTGCCTCTTCCAAAGCCTTCTTCGTTCCGCCAGTTGAGATGATTTCGATTCCTTTTGCTGCTAATGCCTGCGCAAATGCTACAACGCCTGTTTTATCTGAAACACTGATCAATGCTCTTGTCACTGTGTGTCACTCCTTAAATTTTTGATGGATTAATGCGGTTTTAACAAAAGGAAGGACTTCCGCAAGCGCGGAGTCCTCATCCATTTTGTTAGCCTTTATTCTTTTGAGCCAATTGCTGGATCACTTGCGGGAAAATCCGGTGCTCCACTTGATGGATACGGGTCTCCAAAGTCTCCAGCGTATCCTCCGGAAGGATCGCCACTTTTTCTTGGGCGATGATCGGGCCGGTATCGACCCCTTCATCAACGAAATGGACAGTGACGCCGGTCTCCGGAACGCCTGCTTCGAAAGCGTCCTGGATGCCATGCCGACCCGGGAAATCCGGCAGCAAGGACGGGTGGATGTTGACGATGCGGTCGGCGTAGGCCGTCAATAAAGTCGGTCCAACAATCCGCATATAGCCGGCCAGTACGACCAAGTCGACCTTTTCCTCAGCCAGATGCTTCAAAATTTCATTTTCGTAGGCGACCCGATCCTCGAAGCCTTTCGGCGTAAAGGAGATCACCGGGATATTGTATTGTTTGGCGCGCTCGATCGCATAGGCTTTCGGCTTGTCGCAGAACAGGAAAGCGATCGTCGCATCCACTTCGCCTGACGCGATGGCTTCGGCGATGGCTTGAAAATTCGAGCCGTTTCCTGAAGCAAAGACAGCTATCCTCATGCTTGAGCCTCTTTCAGGATAACCTCTTTTTCTGATGTTTTTGCAGCCACGGATCCGATCACGTAGGCTTTTTCATCGTTCTCAGTCAGAACGCCCAGTACTTCCGTCAAGTTTTCGGGAGCGACCGCCAGCACCATGCCAATGCCCATGTTGAAGATTTCGTACATTTCAAGAGCCGGAATCTTGCCGATTTTTTCCATCACTTGGAAGATCGGCAAGACAGGCCAGCTGCCTAATTGGATTTCCGCTTGGACGTTCTCAGGAAGCATGCGTGGCACGTTTTCGACGAAGCCGCCGCCTGTGATGTGGGCAACGCCATGCAACAGCTGTTTTTTGATCAACGGCAATAGGGCATTCACGTAGATTCTTGTAGGCGTCAATAAAACGTCGCCCAATTCTTGGTCTTCGATGCCTTCCACTTTGTCGGCCAATTTGTAGTCATTGTCCTTGAAGAAGATTTTGCGCACCAAAGAGTAGCCATTCGAATGGATGCCTGATGAAGGCAACCCAACCAACACATCGCCTTCTTTGATCAAGGCAGGTGTCAACAAAGCATCTTTTTCCGCAATCCCTACCGTAAACCCAGCCAGATCGAAATCTTCCGGATCGTACATATCAGGCATTTCAGCTGTTTCTCCGCCGATCAGGGCAGCACCGGCTTGGACGCAGCCTTCAGCTACGCCAGCAACGATCTGCTCCAATTTTTCCGGACGGTTTTTGCCGACAGCTACATAATCCAAGAAATAAAGAGGTTCTGCACCTTGCGCTACGACATCGTTGACGCACATTGCGACACAATCGATCCCGATCGTATCGAATTTTCCGGCTTCGATGGCCAGCATCAGCTTCGTGCCGACACCGTCCGTACCCGATACAAGCACAGGTTTTTTGTAGTTCAATTCAGAAAGGTCAAAGTTTCCGCCGAATCCGCCGACTTCGCCAAAAACGCCTGGACGTTTCGTGCGATCGATGTGTTTCTTGATGCGGCTTACTGTTTCATAACCGGCTGTGACATCCACACCCGCTTTTGCATATGCGTTTTCCATCAAACTTGTCCTCCCTTTAGATTCTCTTTTTGAATAGCTGTCATATTGTTCACGTAATCCGCTTCATAGTCATAAAGCCCAGTCGGGTAGACCCCGTTGAAGCTGTCCATGCACAAGCCTGAATACGGCATATCAAATTTCAAACCGATTGAATCGATCAGACCTTCTTGGCTAAGGAAAGACAAGCTGTCCGCACCGATATATTCACAGATTTCATCGACCGTCATTTTAGCAGCGATCAGTTCAGCTGACTTGCTGATGTCGATGCCGTAAAAACTTGGGTAGATCAAAGGCGGGGAAGAGATGCGGACATGCACTTCTTTCGCTCCCGCTTCTTTTAATAAAGTCACGATGCGTTTGCTGGTCGTCCCGCGCACGATGGAATCATCCACCATGACGACGCTCTTGCCTTGGACAACCCCTTTTACGGCGGACAACTTCATTTTTACGCCCAATTCGCGCAGCTCCTGCGTCGGTTGGATGAACGTACGTCCGACATATTGGTTCTTGATCAGTCCCATTTCGTAAGGCGTTCCGCTTTCTTCCGCGAATCCGCTCGCTGCGGACAAGGAAGAGTTGGGCACACCGATGACGATATCGGCTGTCACTGCAGGTGCTTCGATGGCCAAACGCGTTCCCATCCGCTTGCGCGCAGTATGCACATTCACGCCGGCAATATTGGAATCCGGACGCGCGAAGTAGATATACTCCATCGCAGCGATGGAGATGGTTGTATCGTCGGTATATTTTTCGATCGTCAAGCCGTTGTCGTCAATGATCGCCAGTTCGCCGGCGTTGACGTTGCGGACAAAATCCGCGCCGATCGTATCGATGGCACACGTTTCGCTGGCCATCACATACGCGCCATTCGGCAATTGGCCGATGACAAGCGGACGGAATGAATTCGGATCGACGGCACCGAACATTTTCTCTTCGGTCAAAAGGATATAAGTGAAGCCGCCTTTAACCTGATTCAAGCTCTCTTTGATCTTTTCGATCAAGCTGTCTTTCTGGCTGCGTCTGATCAGATGCATCAGAACTTCCGTATCCGAAGTCGAATGGAAGATGGCGCCATTTTCCTCAAGATTGCGGCGCAATGATTTGGCATTCACCAAGTTGCCGTTGTGGCAAATGGCGATGTCCATATCATAGAAATGGTACAAAAACGGCTGCACATTCTCGATGCTGTTCTGTCCGGAAGTGGAGTAACGCACATGCCCGATGGCACGGTTACCGGTCAGTCTCTGCAGATCATTTTCGTCCTTGAAGACTTCGCTGATCAGACCAAGATTGCGGTGCACCAACAGTTTTCCTTCATCACATGAAACTATCCCTGCACCCTCTTGTCCGCGGTGCTGCAAGCTGTGCAAACCGAAGTAAGTCAACTGGCTGGCATTGTCGTCTCCCCAAATGCCGAATACGCCACATTCTTCGTTTAAGCTTTTTGTTTCAGCAAGCATGGAATAGCCTCCTCCCATTTCGTTTGTACTTCTTTAACATCCAAAGTGATTGTTTCGTTCGCGGCAGCGATTTTTGCGACAGCGTCAGCAGTCACGGTTCCGATTTGCGCAGCTGCTGATCCGAAGATCGCTTCCACAGCGGCAACATTTTCAGGTTTCACGGTCAGGATGAAGCGTGATTGCGTTTCGCTGAACAACAACGTTTTATCCATGTCAACCGTTACATCAAAACCTAGGCCAGTGTCAAAGACGCTCTCCATCAAGCCGACAGCCAAGCCGCCTTCTGATAAGTCATGCGCGCTTGCGATCAGACCAGCTTTGATTGCTTTCAGGACGTTCGCTTGGTTTTCTTTTTCGACAGCCAAGTCAAAGTCCATCAATTTCCCTTCGATTTTGCCCAATTCCATTTTTTGCAGTTCGGACCCGTTGAAGTCCGCTTTTGTAGCGCCGATCAGGACAATGCGGTCGCCGGCAGTCTTGAAGGCTTGCGTTGTGATGTGCGCAAGATCCTCGATCAAGCCGACCATACCGATCATCGGTGTCGGATAAACGGCCACGCCGTCTGTTTCGTTGTAAAGGGAAACGTTCCCTGAGATGACAGGCGTATCCAATTGGCGGCAAGCTTCAGAGATGCCGTCCGCGGAAGTGCTTAATTCCCAGAAAATTTCTGGTTTATCAGGATTTCCGTAGTTCAAGCAGTCTGTGATCGCCAATGGTTTTCCGCCGCTGGCAACGATATTGCGGGCAGCTTCAGCGACAGCGATCTGTCCGCCGATTTCCGGATTCAAATACAGGTAACGGCCGTTGCAGTCCGTTGTCATTGCGATCGCTTTTTTGGTGCCGCGGACGCGGACAACTGCAGCATCGCTTCCTGGGCCTACGACCGTGCTGGTGCGGACCATGGAATCATATGTATCATAGACGCTCTTCTTGGAAGCCAACGTCGCTTGTTGCAATAAAGCCACTAATGTGTCCTGCGCTGATGTGAAGACAGGTTTGTAGTCTTCCATAGCTGCGAATTCAGCGATGCGGGCAGGCACTGCAGTCGGTTTGTAGTAGACCGGTGCATCTTCAGCCAAAGCATCAACCGGAAGTTCAGCCACCACTTTGCCTGCATGGGATAGACGGTACATGCCATCATCGGTAACTTCACCGATCACGACTGCATCCAATTCATATTTTTTGAACAGGTCGACGATGCGTTGCTCTTCGCCCTTCTTGATGCACAACAGCATACGCTCCTGCGACTCGGAAAGCATCATTTCGTAAGGTGTCATTTCTGTTTCGCGCTGCGGAACGTCATCAAGGTTCAACAGCAAGCCGCTGCCTGCTTTTGAAGCCATTTCCGAGCTGGAAGAGACCAAACCGGCAGCACCCATGTCCTGGATACCGATCAAAGCGTCGGAGTAGTCATAAATGCATTCCAAACAAGCTTCCATCAATAATTTTTCCATGAACGGATCGCCTACTTGGACAGCCGAACGTTGCGCTTCTTCCTCTTCCTTGAATTCTTCGGAAGCGAAAGTGGCGCCATGGATACCATCGCGGCCGGTTTTTGCACCCACGTACATGATCGAGTTGCCGACTCCGGCAGCTTGACCTTTTTGCATATCTTTTTGATCGATCAAGCCGACGCACATTGCGTTGACTAACGGATTGCCTCTGTAGCAAGGGTCGAAGACCGTTTCGCCGCCGACAGTCGGGATGCCGATACAGTTGCCGTAACCGCTGATGCCGGCAACGACTTCTTCGAAGATGTGTTTCGTGCGGTCATTGTCCAATTCGCCGAAACGCAAAGAGTCCAGGATCGCAATCGGGCGCGCGCCCATGCTGAAGATGTCACGGATGATTCCGCCGACACCGGTAGCCGCGCCTTCATAAGGCTCGATAGCTGATGGGTGGTTGTGGCTTTCCGCTTTGAAAACGACAGCTTGGCCGTCGCCGATGTCCACGATACCAGCGCCTTCACCAGGTCCTTGCAATACTTGCGGGCCGGTAGTAGGGAATTTTCTCAGGACTGGTTTTGAATTTTTATAAGAACAGTGTTCGCTCCACATAACGGCAAACAGGCCAGTTTCAGTATAATTCGGCAAACGATGCAAAATTTTATCGCAGATTGTGCCGTACTCTTCGTCTGTCAGACCCCATTCACGATAAATTTTGGATTCTTTTACTTGTTCTGGCGTTGGTTCTAAAAATGCCATTATTTGTTCAGCTCCTTCTTATAATTTTCAACCATGGATTGGAACAGGCGCAGGCCGTCCGCTGATCCCAACAAAGCTTCGACAGCACGCTCCGGGTGAGGCATCATGCCTAGGACGTTGCCTTTTTTGTTGATGATGCCGGCGATGTCTTCGATGCTTCCGTTCGGGTTGCCGTTGGCATAAGTGAATACGATTTGGTTGTTGGCTTTCAGGTCAGCCAAAGTCTCTGCATCGCAGAAGTAGTTTCCTTCACCATGTGCGATCGGAACAGAGATGATTTCGCCTTCTTTATAGAGGGAAGTGAATTGCGTATCAGCATTCACGACTTTCAGATCCTGCGGTTTGCAGACGAACTTCAAAGTATCATTGCGGCGCAAAGCACCAGGCAATAAGCCGGCTTCAGCCAAAATCTGGAATCCATTACAAGTGCCGAATACAGGCTTGCCTTCTTCAGCGAAACGGACAACTTCGCTCATGATGTTCGCAAAGCGGGCAATCGCACCTGTACGCAAGTAGTCGCCATAAGTGAATCCGCCGGGCAATAGGACAGCATCGAAACCTTCAAGGCTTGTTTCATAATGTTGCACATACTCTGCATCTTCTCCAAGAATATCTTTAATGGCTGCATACATATCTAAATCACAGTTAGATCCAGGAAAAACGATGACAGCGAATTTCATTAAGCTTCAACCTCCTGGATTTCGTAACGGTAAGTTTCCATAACCACGTTAGCCAGCAACTTGTCGCAGATCTCTTCGATGACTTGTTCAACGTTCTCTTCATCTTTGGATACTTGGATTTCAAAATATTTTCCGATGCGGATATCTTCGATCGTCGGGTAGCCCATACGGTGGACGGCACCCTTCACGGCTTCCCCTTGCGGATCCAATACTGAGTCTTTATACGTTACATACACGGTTACTTTATACATGTCCAAATTCCTCGCTTTTGTTTTTTTATTTTTTTGTTTTTTTATTTATTCGTTGGTTGCATTCGGATGGCTTACATTTTGTTCAGGCGGTCCAGCACTTCCACGTAGACTGGAATCAGATCTCCCAAGTCACGGCGGTAGATGTCTTTATCCAAGTGTTCGTTCGTTTCGATATCCCAAAGGCGGCATGTATCCGGTGAAATTTCATCAGCCAGGATGATTTCTCCCTCAGCTGTCTTTCCGAATTCGATTTTGAAATCGATCAGGCGGATGCCGATTGCCTTGAACATCTCGATCAAGGCTGCATTGATCTTCAACGCTTGCTGCTTGATTTCGGCAACTTCTTCTTCAGTTGCCGCTCCCAAAACTTGTACATGGGCATCATTGATGAAAGGATCATTGAGCGCGTCGTCTTTGTAGTAGAACTCCAAAACAGGGAACGGCAAGTCGATGCCTTCCTCCATGCCGAAACGTTTCGCGAAACTTCCCGCTGATACATTACGGACAACCACTTCCAATGGGAACATATTGACTCTTTTTACTGATTGTTCGGTTTCTGACAGTTCTTGGATGTAATGGCTCGCGATTCCCTTTTCAGCCAGATACTCGAAGATGCGGCCGGTGATCTGGTTGTTGAGTCTGCCTTTGCCCTCGATAGTGTCCTTCTTTACGCCGTTTAATGCCGTAGCCTGATTTAGGTATTCTGCCCAAAGGACATTCTCCTGATCTGTAGCGTACATCTTTTTAGCTTTCCCAGTATAAAGCAATTCTTTTCTTTCCATCGTTCCCGTCCCTTTCTAAATCCGAACATTAATTTGTATAAACGCCTAATTCATTCGTTTATATTGTATCATCTGCCACCCGCTTGTCAATGGAATTTTCATGAAAATTGAAATAAATTCCGGTTTTTCTTCACTGTTTCCAAGGCATCCGGTGTACAGAAAAAGGCCGGAACCGTAGTCCCAGCCTTTCCATCAGTCGCCTAAACCAAGTCTTTCGAATACTTCGTCGACGTGACTCAAGTGATAGTTATAGTTGAAGGCATCAGCGATGTCTTCTTTCGTTAATTTTGCCATAATGACTTCGTCCGCTTCCACCAATGGACGGAAATCGGTCTGATTATCCCATGAAAGGGCAGTCTTCGGCTGTACCAAGTCATAAGCTTCTTCACGGCTCATGCCTTTGTCGATCAATTTCAACAGAACGCGTTGGCTATAGATCAAGCCGAAAGTCGCATTCATGTTGCGGAGCATATTCTCAGGGAACACTGTCAAGTTCTTGATGATGTTCGCAAAACGGTTCAATTGGTAGTTCAACAATGTCGTTGCGTCAGGCAGGATGATTCGTTCCGCTGAAGAATGGGAAATGTCACGTTCATGCCATAAGCCTACATTTTCGTAAGCAGTGACCATGTAGCCGCGGATGACGCGGGCAAGGCCTACCATATTTTCGGAACCGATCGGATTACGTTTGTGCGGCATAGCTGAAGAACCTTTTTGGCCCTTCGCGAAGAATTCTTCCACTTCACGGGTTTCCGATTTCTGCAGTCCGCGGATTTCAGTAGCGAAGCGCTCGATGCTTGTCGCAATCAAAGCGATTGTTGCCATATATTCGGCATGCAGATCGCGCGGCAGAACCTGCGTCGAAATTTCTTGCGGTCTTGTGCCCAATTTTTCGCAGACGTACTCCTCCACGAATGGCGGGATGTTTGCGAAAGTCCCGACAGCCCCGCTGATTTTTCCGGCTTCAACGCCTTTAGCTGCATGTTCGAAACGCTCGATGTTGCGTTTCATTTCCGAATACATCGTAGCCAGCTTCAGTCCGAATGTCGTAGGTTCCGCATGCACACCATGCGTACGGCCCATGCAGACAGTCTTTTTGTGTTCTTTCGCTTTTTCGCCGATGATTTCCAGCATGTTCTGCAGATCCTTGCGCAGGATATCGTTGGCTTGTTTCAATTGGTAACCGTAGGCAGTATCGACCACATCGGTACTCGTAAGGCCATAGTGGACCCATTTTCTTTCTTCTCCCAAAGATTCGGAAACGGCGCGTGTGAACGCCACTACATCATGTCTGGTCTCTTTTTCGATTTCAAGGATACGGTCGATGTCAAAAGTTGCATTCGCGCGGATTTTAGCAACGTCTTCCGCAGGGATTTCACCTAGGGCAGCCCAAGCTTCATCAGCCAGGATTTCGACCTCTAACCAGCATTTGTAACGATTGTATTCGGACCAAACTTCAGCCATCTCAGGGCGTGTATAACGTGTAATCATTTTAAATTGTTCCTCCGTTCCAGATTCGGGTGTTGTCTATTTCTGTTAAGGTTGCTTCTTGATCATCCGTCAAAATGGTGATATGCCCCATTTTTCTGTCTGTGCGTGATTCCGCTTTACCATAGTAATGGAAAAACCAATCCGCTTTTTCTTCCCGTAGCGCAATCGTGCCTTCCATATGTTGTCCAAGGATATTGACCATGATGGCAGGCGACAATTGACGCGCTGTCGGCATCGGCAATCCGGCGACTGCTTGGATATGGGCATCAAATTGGGAAACGTTCATTGCTTCGATTGTGTAATGGCCTGAATTATGCGGACGCGGCGCCAACTCATTGATGAAGATCGTGTCATCCGCTGCCAGGAACATTTCGATGCCAAGCGTACCCACCAACTGCAGCGCATCGGCGATTTGTAGGGCAGCTTTGTTTGCTTTTTCGGCTACCGCAGGCGTGACGCGGGCCGGCACGATCGATTCGTGCAGAATATTATTGATGTGGATATTTTCGGAAACCGGGAATACCGTAGCTTCGCCTTTTTGATTGCGTACGATCATGACCGAAAGCTCTTTGGTGAACGGAACCCATGCCTCCAAGACACAGATGCTGTCCGCTGCCAGCTTCATGGCTTCCTCTTTGTCCGCTTCCGATTTCAGGACAACCTGTCCCTTACCATCATACCCGAAACGGGTCGTTTTTAAAACACTCGGATAGCCGATTTTGGCGATGGCTGCATCCAGTTGTTCCGCATTTTCCACTACCGCGAATTGTGCAATCGATACCCCCGCGGATTGAAGAAATTCCTTCTCCTTGATGCGGTCCTGCGTGGTCGTCAAAATTCCGCTGCCTTGCGGAATGCTGGACAGTGTTTCCACTTCCTGCAGCGCTGCCGCATCGATGTTCTCAAATTCGAATGTCACGACATCGGATTTTTCGGCCAGTTCACGCAATGCCACCGCGTCAGCATATGCCGCCTGGATGTGCCAATCCGCTACTTGGGCTGCCGGGCAATTTTCTCCCGGATCCAAAATCCCGACGGTGAATCCCATCCGTTTTGCGGACTGTGCCAGCATGCGCCCTAATTGTCCCCCGCCGATGATGCCGATTACGTCATTTGGTTTCAGTACTTTATACAAGGTCTTCACTGCTTTCCAATACTTTTTGTTTTAAAGCTTCCCGTCTCTTTTCCAATTGATCGGCCAAATCCTGATTTTCGATCGAAAGGATCTGCACTGCCAGCAGACCGGCATTGATTGCCCCTGCTTTGCCGATGGCTACCGTCGCAACCGGAACACCGCCGGGCATCTGGACGATGGACAACAAAGAATCCATACCGCTCAATGCGCGCGATTGGACTGGAACACCGATGACCGGAAGCGTCGTTTTCGCAGCGATCATACCAGGAAGGTGCGCTGCGCCGCCTGCACCGGCAATGATGACTTTCGTTCCCGCAGCCCGTGCTTGTTCAGCAAAGGTGAACATCAGATCCGGTGTCCGGTGAGCCGAAACGACCTTCTTTTCATAAGCGATGCCGAATTCATCCAGTATCAAGCAAGCTTCTTTCATAGTTTCCCAGTCAGAAGTACTACCCATTACGACAGAAACAATCGTATTCATCCATTTTTCCCCCATTATCAATTTTTCATTTTTAATATAGCACATCATCTCTCATTATTCCAAACGTTTTTGGGAACAATTGGTGTTTTCGTTCGGAAATAATCTGTTTTGATTCAAATCCGGAGAACCGACGCCCGCATTTCGCATCAAAAAAACGCCTGCTTTTTTATTCAAAAATCAACTCTTTTTCACCATAAATGGCAATAATATGATAAAATCACGGTGTGCACACCCTTCCAAAATAAAAAAATACTGATTTTCTTTTTATTTCTGTTCTTATCCTATAGAATAAAATGGAATAATATTATTAAACATGATTTTTTCAACTTACTTATTTAATTTCCAACAAACCCATCTGCTCACAGGAGGAACGATGATTATGAATAAATTCTTCGATATCTATATGGATTTGAGAAAAAAAATTGAGCATGCGGAATTCGAAACCGGATCCCTGTTGCCGAGCGAAAAGACGCTGTCGGACCATTACAAGGTTTCACGGGAAACAATCAGAAAGGCTTTGGCGCTTTTGCTGGAAGGTGGCTACATCCAGAAGAAGCAGGGCAAAGGTTCCATCGTGCTGGACATCAGACGGTTCAATTTCCCAGTTTCCGGGCTGACCAGTTTCAAAGAGCTTCAGGATTCCCAGCAGATCCCAAATGAAACGATTGTCATCAAGAATAAGCTAGAGACCATTCCGGATTTCCTTGCCGAAGATCTGAAAGTGGATCCCGGCCGAAAAGTGATTTCCCTTATCCGGCTGCGCAAGATTGCCGGGGAAGTCGTCATCATGGATAAAGACTACCTCTTCCATGACATCATCGAGCAAATCCCTTCCGAAGCTGCCGAAAATTCCATCTACGCGTACTTGGAGAATGAATTGGGCCTGAATATCGCTTATGCCAAAAAGGAATTCGTCGTAGAGGCAGCTACACGGGAAGATCACAAGCTGATGGATCTGAAGGATGACACACACGTCGTCGTCGTCAAGAGTGAAGTCTATCTGGAGGACACCCGTCTGTTCCAATACACAGAGTCGCGCCATCGTCTGGACCGCTTCCGCTTCGTCGAATTCGCCCGCAGAAAACACAGCCTATAAAAAAAGATGAAGCCAAGCCGGCTTCATCTTTTTTTGCTTATGTAAGGGCTGATCACTCATTGACATTCGTATAATCAACAGTGAAATAGGCCCCCTCGGCCATCAGGATATGGCCTGATTCATATGGGTTCCCGGCCACGGTCAGGTAGACTTCCTGGACACCGTAATATTCCCCGATCGTATTGACGACACCCTGCAAAATCAGCGATTCAGCCGATGTCCCGGCATTCATCTCAGAAACGAATTCCTGCGAGAAGTCCACATAGACACGCCCGTCGTCACTCAAGGACAAGCTGTTGATGGAGACATTCGGTCCGATCAGACTTCCCCCTGGTGCATCCGGCACGTTCTTCAACGCCTCCGCCAGAATGGTGCGGGTAACGTCATTGGTCGCATAGGATAAGGAAACACTTGTTGCATCCAATCCCATCAGATCGCTGTCCGGATAAAAGACGCGCAACTGTTGCGTTTCCGGAACATTCTCGTTGCGGGCTTCCAGACTGGAAGAGACAACCATGTCATCGCCAAGATCCGTCACCCGTTTCACCAAGCCCATATCCTTTACGTAGTAGTCCTTGGTAGTGGAGGCTTCATAAGTCGTCGTCACTTCAAGCGCTTCAAAATTGCCCAACGGTGTTTCAATCTGTGCAGTCAGATTCGTGATTTCGGAAGGGACTCCGCTCGCATTCATCCAACTGTTCCCGACTTCCAAAGGCTCCTTCAAGAGAATATCCAACTGGTTTGCCGCATCGCCGCTTGCTGTTTTTTCAAGCATATTTTCCCTGAAGTAGGTCTCCGGACGCGTGAATACTTCCCTGAGTTCCCCGTCAGCCAACTCCAATACCGTCACGATCTGCGTGCCGCCGTTGTTGGAAGTGATCTGCATACGGTTGCCTTCGATGTATTGTGGGTAGACCGTGAAGGAAGCGTATTCATTCCCTTCACCCAAATATTTTGTGAATACGGATGCGCTGAACGGATAATAAGCCTCGATTGTCGCTGCGTCTGCAGGTTCGGAAGAGGACGAAGAAGCCGATCCGCTGTCTGTCGAACTGGACACGGAAGAGGACACACTGCTGACAGCCGAAGAATCAGCTGACGAATCGGTGGCCGTTCCTCCAAAGAGACTGCAAGAAGCTAATAGGGGCACCAATAACGCTACCATCAGGTTCGAAACTTTCTTTCCCATGTTTTTTCCCACCTTCTGCCTTAGTTGTCTTCATTATATCACAACCGCTTTCTAAGGCATTGCCCTAACTATCGCTGCAACGCACGAATGCTGTGGCACTAAGCAACTCCTTTCAAGTATAATGAAGCCAGCACGAAACTAAACGAAACATTTCACAATTTAAAATAGAGGTGGAAAACTTATGAAAGAAATCAGTTTGAACGATACAGTCTATAATCTGGTGAAGCAGTACCCTGAAATCAGGGAAGTCATCATCAGCCTGGGCTTCGAACCCTTGCGCAGCGACAAGATGCTAAATACCGCCGGCCGGATCATGACCATCGGGAAGGCTCTCAAACGCAACGACGTGCCGGAGGATACATTCGTCGAAATGCTGGCAAACAACGGATTCAGCGTGAAGGAATTGGCGCCGTCACCGGCGACGGTTGCTCCAAGCGAACCGGCAGAGCCCGCCGCTCCAACCGGTGGAATTGCCCGCATGGGTTCAGCGGAATTCCAGGAGCGCCAGGACATCCTGCAGAGCCTCATCCTGCGCTTGCACAGAGGAGAAGATTGGGATGCGGTGCAAACCGACTTCAAGAAACATTTCACAGGCGTCAGCGCCTACGAGATTTCCGTCATGGAGCAAGGCTTGATGGGCAAAGGGATAGACGCCGAAGACATCCAGCGCCTCTGCAACGTGCACGCCTCCCTCTTCGGCGGATCCATCGAAGCGGTCTACACCACTTCAGCGGAACAGCAGCATGCCGGGCATCCGATCCAAGTTATGAAACTCGAAAATTTGGCCATCGAAAACACGCTGGAAAAGGTCAGCAAATTACTGGCCGTCTACCTTGAAACGCAGGAACCTAGCCTGAAGGCAGGCATCCAGAAACAATTGGCGCTGCTCGGCGAATTCGACAAGCATTACGCCCGCAAGGAATACGCCATCTTCCCGATTATGGAAAGCAAAGGCATCACTGCCCCGCCGAAAGTCATGTGGGGTGTCGATGACGATATCCGCGCCATGTATAAGGACTTCAAAACCCTTCTGCAAAACGAGGACTTTGCCGCGATTCCCAAAGCTTTCTCCGACCTGAAATACGAAATGACGGAGATGATCACGAAGGAAGAAGACATCCTCCTGCCGATGATCATCGACATCTTCAATGAGGACCACTGGCTGCAGATAGCCAAGGAGTCCGAAGAGATCGGCTACTGCATCGTCAAACCGGAAGCAAAATGGGTGCCGGAACGTTCCATTCCTGAGGATGTTTCACATGAAACACTGACAACTGAAGCGAATCCTTACATCAATTTCCAAACCGGACATCTGACGCCGCATCAATTGGAAAAGATGCTCAACAACATCCCTTTGGAATTGACTTTTGTGGATGCCGACAACATCGTGCGCTACTACAATGACAACGGCGAAGAAAAATTCTTCAAGCGCACCAGCAGCGCAATCGGCCGCGATGTCATGAACTGCCATCCGCCGAAGAGCTTGCCGATCGTCACGAAACTGCTCGCCGACCTGAAATCGGGCGCGAAAGAAAGCGAATCGATGTGGTTCCGCGCGATGGGCAAATTCATCATGGTCACCTACCGCGCCGTCAGGGATGACGACGGCAGCTATATGGGAACCCTTGAATATGTGCAGGACATCCAACCGATCATCGATCTTGACGGCGAAAAGCGGACACTGTCCTAAGCCGCCGCTCTTTCACCAGCATCCAGGCAATAAAAAAAGGAGATTTCCTCATGGGATATCTCCTTTTTTCTTTCCTGTTTATTTGGTTATCCTGAAAGCGATGGTTTCGTACGGCTTCAGCGTGAAGGACGGCGCAAGCTGTCTCTCCCCGTAGTTGCCGGCCAGGAAACTGCTGGCCTTGTTTGCCCATTCTTCCGGTACGCTGATTGTGTACTCACCGGCATAGAAATGGTTCAGGACAAGCACTTTTTCCGCTTCATTCTCCCGGATGTAGGCAAACACTTCGGGGTCATCCAGCATAATTCCCTCGTAGGAACCGTCCGCAATGACCGCATGCTCTTTGCGGATACGGATCAACTCCTGGTAGTAACGGAAAATTTTGCCCTCAGCGAGTTCTTTTTCGACGTTCACTTCCGGATAATTGGCCGCGACCTGCAGCCAAGGTTCGCCGGTCGTAAAGCCTGCGTGCGGGCTGCTGTCCCAGTGCATCGGCGTCCGGCTGTTGTCGCGGGATTTTTGCTTGATGATGCGCATGGCCTCCTGATGCGTCAACCCGGCAAGTTTCAGATCGCGGTAGGCATTGTGCGACTCGATATCGCGATAAACGCTGATGTCGTCATAATCCGGATTCGTCATGCCGATTTCCTCGCCCTGATAGATGTAAGGCGTGCCCCGCAACAGATGGATCGTTTGCGCCAGCATGGAGGCTGTTTCGAAAGGATAACGGATCGGATCGCCGAAGCGGCTGTTGGCGCGCGGCTGATCATGATTGTTCCAGAACAGTGCATTCCAGCCTTTCCCATCCGACATTCCTGCCTGCCACTCATTCAAAATCCGCTTCAGTTCAAGAAAATCAAAGGGATGATCCGTCCATTTTTCACCATCTTTGTAGTCGACCTTCAAATGGTGGAAGCTGAAGATCATCGACAATTCGTTCCTGTCCGGATTCGAATAAAGGATTCCGTTTTCGACAGTGGTCGAAGACATCTCACCGACCGTGATGATATCCTCCAGCGTGCCGAATGATGCCTGGTTCAGCTCATGGATATAGTCATGGACGATCGGACGATCCGTGTAGAGGCTCTTTTCGTTGCTTCCTTCACTGTCGACCAACGCGACATCCTTGCCGATGAGATTCAATACATCGAAGCGGAAGCCCTTGATGCCCTTTTCCAACCAAAAATTGACGACTTTCTGCAGTTCCTGGCGCACTTTCGGGTTGCGCCAGTTCAGATCCGCTTGCGTGACATCAAACAGATGCAGATAGTACTTGCCGGTGTCCCCGAATGGCGCCCATGCCTCCCCGCCGAATTTCGAACTCCAATTGGTCGGTAGGCTGCCGTCTGCTTTCGGATCGCGGATGATGTAATAATCCTGGTACTCTTCGTCACCGGCCAATGCTTTCTGGAACCACTCGTGCGTGGTCGACGTATGGTTGAACACCATGTCGAACATGATTTCGATGCCATGCTGCTTCAGCTTGCTGATCAGTTCTTCAAAGTCTGCCATCGTGCCGAAAACAGGATCGATGGCATAATAATCAGTGATGTCATATCCATTGTCCATTTGCGGGGATACGAAAATCGGATTCATCCAAATCATATCGATGCCCAGTTCCGCTAAATAAGGCACTTTGCTGATGATCCCTTGGATATCACCGATGCCGTTGCCGTCGGAATCCTTGAATGATTTTGGATAAAGCTGATAAATCACTTTTTTTTGAAAGTCTTTCATTGTAATTCCCCCCTGTCTTCTTACTATGACTGAAGGCAAAAAGCTTCACTAACAGCTTTTTGCCTCCAGTAATTCACTTTTTATTTTTGCGTTTGAATAACCGGTGCGTCCTCGACTTCGCCTTTGGGAGCGAAAAGTTGTTTCTTATCGAACACAATCGTCAACAGGAAAGGCACGACGATCGCGATGGCCATACATACGATGAACATCGCCATCGAATCAGTCTGGATGCTGAGGAAACCAGGAATCCCGCCGACTCCGATACTGTTCGCCATGACGTTGAAGGTCGTAGCCACCAAACCGGCAATACCGGATCCGATCATGGCTGCAACGAACGGATAGATGTATTTGATGTTGATCCCGAACATGGCCGGCTCGGTTACGCCCAAGTAGCAGGAAATGGCGGCCGGGATGGAAACCTGTTCCTCTTTTTCATTCCCTCTGTGCAGGAAGATGATCGCCATAACGGCCGATCCTTGTGCGATGTTCGAAAGGGCGATCATCGGCCACAGGTTCGTGCCGCCGAAATCGGCGATCAGCTGCAGGTCGATGGCATTGGACATATGGTGAAGCCCCGTGATGACGAGCGGCGAATATAGCGTACCGAAGAACAGACCGAACAGCCATCTGAAGTCCCCTGTCAATCCGGCATAGACGACTTCGGAAACCCATTGGCCGATCGTCCAACCGATAGGACCCAGCACCGTATGCGCGATGATGACAGTAGGAACCAAGGCCAACAACGGAACGAAAATCATCGAAATGTACTGCGGAATCCATTTACGCAGCCAAATTTCCAAGTAGGCCAACACAAACCCAGCCAACATGGCCGGAATGACTTGTGCTTGATAGCCGATTTTGTTGATTGTGAAGGCACCGAAATCCCAGAACGGAATCTCTGTTGCGCCAGCGACACCATAAGCATTCAATAATTGCGGTGATACCAATGTGATCCCTAAAACGATACCCAGAATTTGCGTAGTGCCCATCTTTTTCGTGATGCTCCAAGTGATGCCGACTGGCAAGAAGTGGAAAATCGCTTCACCGATCAGCCAAAGGAAATCATTGACGCCTGTCCAGAACTGCGAATTGGAAACGATTGTGCCGTTGGCGAAATTGATCCCTTCAAGCACGTTGCGGAACCCGAGGATAAGCCCCCCCACTACGATGGCCGGAATCAGCGGCGTAAAGATTTCCGCCAGCACAGCCATGGCACGCTGGACAACATTCTGATTCTGTTTGGCTGCAGCTTTTGCCTCATCCTTCGAGACGCCCTCTTTACCGGATACCTTCGCGAACTCGTTATAAAATTGTGGCACTTCATTACCGATGATGACCTGAAATTGTCCTGCTTGGGTGAAGGTTCCTTTTACTGCGGGTATGTCTTCGATTTTCTTGATGTTGGCGGCAGCCGGATCATTCAGGACGAAACGCATCCGAGTGGCACAGTGACTGACTGCAGAAATATTATCGGGGCCACCGATATACTCCAGCAAATCTTTTGCATCTTTGTTGAAATCTACCATTTTTTCTCCTCCTCAACTTGTATATACATGTTCCTGACATTTCTATTTTACCGCGGAACACTTTGCATTGCAAACGTTTTCCACCCGCTATATTTTTACTTGTATAGACAAGTTGCCCGTTTTCCGTGTTTTATGAAGCGTTAACAAGCTGGACAACACCCTTAAAAAAAACGACAAAAGAATCGGATGGTGCCTGATTCCTTGCCGTTTTTTGATTATGCTGAGTCGTTCATATCCCGTTTTTCACTTTCACCAAAGTACGCCCATGCATCTTTCCGTCCATGATTTTCCCGAAAGCCGCTGGCAAATCTTCCAGCGTGATTTCCTGTTCGACCAGCAAATCAAGATTTTCCGGCTTCAGATCGCTTGCCATCCGCCCCCAAAGTTTGATGCGCTCAGCGTAAGGATGGCTCACCGAGTCGATTCCCACAAGCTTGACGCCCCTCAGGATGAATGGCAGCACGGTCGCCTCGAATGCGATTCCGCCGGCATTCCCGCTCAAAGCCAGACAGCCGCCGTAGTGCAGCTGCGCCAGCAAGTCAGGCAACATCGGACCGCCGACCGGATCGATGATCGCCGCCCAACGTTGCTGAGCCAATGGCCGCTTCTTCTCCAACGCCACTTCATCGGGATGGAGAACCGCTTCAGCACCGAGTTCCTTCAGGTAATCCATGCAGTCCGCTTTTTTGCGGGACACAGCTTCGACCGTATACCCTAGACGCTTCAGCATAGCGATCGCCATCCCGCCGACACCGCCGGAAGCCCCTGTCACCAAAACAGCTCCCGTTTGCGGCCGGATGCCTTGTTTATCCAAGGCATCCACTGATTCAGCCGCTGTGTAACCGGCCGTCCCGATGATCATCGCTTCCCTTAAACTCAACCCTTCCGGCAACGGAACGACCCAGGCAGCAGGGACCCGGGCATATTGGCTGAATCCACCGAAATGACTCACACCTAAACCGTAGCCAGTCACGATCACCTTATCCCCTGCCTGGAAAGTTGGATCGAGCGATTCCACAACCACGCCGCTCAGATCGATCCCCAAAATAATAGGATAGTTGCGGATGACCCCACTTTTCGGATTGGTTCCGGCCAGCCCGTCCTTGTAGTTGACGCTCGAATAGTGCACTTCGATCAGCACCTCCCCATCAGGCAAATCCTCTTTGTTGAATGTTCTGACGCTAGTTTCCACTTTCGCATCTATATTTTCCGCCCATAAAGCTTTGAACTCTTCCATACTGCATTTCCCTCTTTTCCGCTTGTATTTTCTTAAGTTTAGTCCATCTTCCCATAATTTGCGACCTCTTCCCCGCAACCCACAGGAAAAAAGAGCCAAATAAAAAAACCTTCTCCGGGAATCAAGATGATCCCTGGTGAAGGTTTTATGATATTCGATTAGTCCGCTATCTCAACAACCAAATAACGATGCGGCTCTTTGCCCTCGGAATGGGTTTTGATGCGTTTGTTCTGGCTCAAGCGCGCATGGATCTGTTTTCTTTCGAAAGCAGGCAGCGGCTCAAGGAACACGGGCTGTCTCGTTTTGATGACGCGTTCCGCAGTACGGTCAGCGATGCTTTCCAATACGGCAGCTCTGCGCTCACGGTAGTCACCGACATTCACGATCACGGACAGGCGGCGACGCACATAGCGTTGCACCAGCGCTTGCGCCAATATCTGCAGAGCATTGACGATTTTTCCGTATTTGCCGATCAATAACCCTGGCTTTTCGCTTTCCATTTGGAAAATCAGCATATTGTTCTTCTCTTCGACCGTCACGATCGCAGGAGCCCCGTATGCTTCAGCTACCGAAGTAAGATACTCGGTCACTGCGGCAATCGCTTCATCGCGGCCGGATTCTTCATCATAATCTTCATAATCTTTGGCTTCTTCATCCTCATCGGAAGAAATCAGTCTATCAATTTCAGGTTGATCAGCCAGTATCTTTTCCACAGTTTCCGGATAATCCTCTTCAAGATCTTCTACGATATCTTCGACTGTCTCTTCGATTTCAGCTAACTGGATATCGCCTGCTTCATCAAAGTCCCTGATTTCTTTGAGCGTGATTTCCACGACTGCCTCTTTTTGTCCGAATCCAAAAATCCCTTTTTTACCTTCAGAGATTACGACGATATCGGCTTCATGGCTGTCTACGCCCAACAAATCCAGACCTTTGCGGATCGCTTTATCAACGGTCGTATCTTTCGCAATTACTTTATCCATAATAGAATGTCATCCTTTCCTACTTCAAAGTATAACTAGTTTTTCTTTTTCTTTTTAGGATTTTGAGCTTTCTTCAATGCTTTTTCGCGCGCTTTTATTTCTGCTTCCGCTTGTTCACGCTCGCGGATGGCCTTGTATGGGTTGTTCAGCATCAGCGTCTGACCGACCGAGAAGGCATTACTTGCTACCCAGTACAATGACAAGGCGCTCGGGAAGTTGATACCCATCATCAAAATCATGATCGGCATCGTGTAAGTCATCGATTTTGTCGCGGAATTCGCTTCCGTCTGTGACATCATCGTCAGCTTGCTTGTGGCATACGTCAGGATCGCGGCCACTACCGGCAAAATGAAGAATGGATCGCGTTCTCCCAAGTTCATCCATAGGAAGCTGCCGCTCTTCAAAATTTCAGTCCGGCTGATTGCTTGGTACAACGCCATCAATACAGGCATCTGAACCAAAACAGGCAAACAACCCATATAAGGATTCACATCGTTATCTGCATACAGCTTGGAAACTTCCTTCTGCAGATGTTCCTGCGTTTCCCGATCTTTAGAGGCATATTTCGCCTGCAGCGCTTTTATCTGCGGTTGAACAGCCGACATTTTTTTCGTGCTCTTCGTCTGGAAATGATTGAGCGGCAACAGGATAACCCGGATGATGATCGTGAAGGCAATGATTCCTAGGCCATAATTACTGAAAAATAGATCGGACAACCACACGATCATGTTGGAGAAATTAAAGACAACATAACGATCCCAAAAACCGGTACTTTCTGAGGTGATGGGTTCCGTTCCACACGCTGATAAAACCATCATAACAGCAAATAAGCTGAGTGTAAAAAGTAATCGCTTACGCTTTGACAAGAGAACTCCTCCTTAATAGGAATAATATAGTTTATTTGTTTTTCAAAAGGTTGGAAAGCTTAAGGACATGGACAAGACTCTTCTTGACTTCCGCAGCCGACATTTCAGCAACCGGTTTGCGTGCAATCACGATGAAGTCAATATCCTGAACCAAATCTGCCTTCAATTCCGTGAGTGCCTGGCGGATTTTTCTTTTGACGGCGTTCCGCACCACGGCATTGCCGATCTTTTTGCCGACGGACAAACCAACCCGAAAATGCGGTTGCCCCTTTTTGTCGAGCACATAGATAACGAATTGGCGGTTCGCTTTGGACACACCATTATGAAATACTTTCTGAAATTCTTTTTCTTTCTTAACACGAAAAGATTTCCTCATGTTCTTCCCTCAAATCTGCAATCATAACATGCAAAAAAAATCTCCCCCAAATGGAGAAAAACAGAAAAATTTCTCTCTCCGTTATCATCACAAATATGAACCACTCCCGAGGCATTGCTGCTTTCGGTTCTGTTGGACACATTTGTCATACTCTCCATTTAAGAAAGACATTTTTGCATTTTTCGAAATACTTAAAAAAAAAGACCACTGAAACGGTCAGTGATCTATGCAGAGATAACTTTTCTGCCTTTAGCGCGTCTTCTTGCTAATACTCTACGGCCGTTTTTTGTGCTCATACGTTTACGGAAACCATGAACAGATTGACGGTGACGTTTTTTAGGTTGGTATGTTCTTTTCATTGATCTTTACACCTCCTGATAAACTATCTTTCAAATAGGTTATATTTCACTGTTTAGACAGTCCATTAACATTATAAAGAGACAGAATGTGACCTGTCAAGTAAAATTGGTTCATTTTATTGAACTCACTGAGATATAATAGCACAAAACATTGAAAGATAAAACACCTTTCTTGAAAAAAATTTGATTCTCATCAAAATAAAATTATCCACAACCTTTTTTTTAATACACAATGCCACGGGATAACTCCTGCAGCTTCCTTGATTGCTCACACCTTCGACCCGATTTATCCACATTCCTACAGCGTGTGCATTTCTTCCGAAACCCCACCTGCCAAACCTGTGGAAAAGTGTATCAAACGCTGTAACAATCAACGTTTTGAAAACAAGTCATTCCACAACCGACCGTGGACAACTACTTCACTCATAAAGTTTGTCCACACCCTTCTCGAGCCTGTGGACAACTATTTATGCACCGGTTAATTGTTTTATTCACAGCTGAAAAGAGTTGTGGAAAACTTTTTGATATAATGCTAAAATAAAAAGGACTCACTAAAAGGAGGTGTCCCATTTGGATGACATCTATTCATTATGGCGTTATCTGCAAGAAAAATTTCAAGAATCACTGTCCAAAGTCAGCTACGATACTTGGATAGACAGCGCAGTCCCGGTCCGACTGACTGATACGAATATCATCATCGAAGTTCCCTCTTCTTTACATAAAGATTATTGGCAAAATAATTTGATGAGCAGAATTGTCGAAGGCATCTACGAATTCAGCGGCAAAGAACTGACTCCCATTTTTATGATCAAGAATGAGGAAATGCCTGATATTGCAAAACCGACCATAAAGCGCACCAACAACAATCGTCTCTTTAAGGATGCCCAACTGAACAGCAAGTATACCTTTGACACCTTTGTTATCGGAAAAGGAAACCAGATGGCTCACGCTGCCGCCCTCGTCGTGGCGGAAGAACCCGGTACAATCTACAACCCGCTCTTCTTCTATGGAGGCGTCGGCTTAGGCAAGACCCATTTGATGCACGCCATCGGCCATCAAATGCTGCAACTGCGGCCAACCGCACGGGTAAAATACGTCAGCAGCGAAACGTTCGCCAATGATTTCATCAATTCCATCCAGAATCGGACGCAGGAGCAATTCCGCAATGAATACCGCAGCGTCGACTTACTGATGGTCGATGATATTCAATTTTTTGCCGACAAAGAAGGAACGCAGGAAGAATTCTTCCATACTTTCAATGCGCTTTACGATGAACGCAAACAGATTGTGCTGACGAGCGATCGCTTGCCGAACGAAATCCCTAAACTGCAGGAACGGCTTGTCTCCCGTTTTGCTTGGGGCTTATCGGTTGATATCACGCCGCCCGATCTGGAGACGCGCATCGCCATTCTGCGCAAAAAAGCCAACAGCGAGCGCCTGGAAATTCCTGATGACACCCTCAGCTACATCGCAGGTCAGATAGATTCCAACATCCGGGAACTGGAAGGCGCCCTCGTCCGGGTTCAAGCCTATTCAGCGATACAAGGGACCGACATCACCACCAGTCTGGCAGCGGACGCTCTGAAGAGCATCATGCCTTCCGAAAAACCAAAAGCTTTATCCATCTATGCCATCCAGCAAGCGGTAGGGAAATATTACCATGTGACCGTCGAGGAATTGAAAGGCAAGAAGCGCACCAAAGGTATTGTGGTGCCAAGACAAATCGCCATGTATCTTTCCCGGGTGATGACGGACAATTCCTTGCCGAAAATCGGTTCTGAATTTGGCGGCAAGGATCACACAACCGTCATTCACGCCCATGACAAGATTGCCCTTTCCGTAAAAAAAGACCCTGTTCTGCAACGCGAAATCGAGACGATCCAAAACAGTCTGAAAAAATGATCCTCTCGCGCATTGTGGATAAGCCAATAAATAAGACGGCATTTACGAACACGTTATCCACAGGTGGAAAACTATTGGTTTTGTCAGCTTCTTTCACTTATCCACAGTATGAACAGGCCCTACTACTATTACTAATATTATTTAATTTATATTAATAACCATCGGAGGTCCCTTATTATGAAATTTTCCATTAATCGTCAGGTTTTGATCAAACACTTATCTGACGTACAAAGAGCTATTTCCAGCAGAACGACAATCCCTATTTTGACAGGGGTAAAAATCAGCGCTGATGAAAATGGGATCGTATTGAGCGGAAGCGACTCGGATATTTCCATCGAAACGCTGATTCCTGTATCGGAAGAGAATAACCAGATAGAAATCCACACACAAGGCGGCATTGTCCTGCCGGCTCGTTTCTTCAGCGAAATCGTAAAAAAATTAGCTGACGAAAAAATCACAATTGAAGTCAAAGATCATTTCCAGACAAACATCACTTCTGCAAAAGCCTCTTTCACCATCAACGGAATCGATGTAAACAACTATCCGAATTTCCCGGTCATCGATTCGAATGAAGTCATCACCTTGCCGACCGCTTTATTCAAACAAGTGATCCAGCATACGGTAATCGCAACGTCGACACAGGAAAGCCGTCCGATCTTGACTGGGGTGAACATGACCATCCAAAATGGGAAATTGACAGCTGTCGCTACGGACAGCCATCGTTTAAGCCAGCGCGTCATCTCGATCGCGGCTCCTGAATCACAGCTGGAAAAAACCTACAATGTCATCATTCCCGGAAAAAGCTTGGTGGAACTCTCACGGATCGTTGAGAACCAAGCGACAATCGAAATGATGATCACGGAGAACCAAGTCCTTTTTAAAGCCGAAAATGTTTATTTCTATTCGCGCTTGCTGGAAGGCTACTACCCGGATACAAACCGGTTGATTCCGGCCAGCTCCAGCACGCAGATCGTCCTGAATGCCTATGATTTGCTGCAGGCTACCGACCGTGCCTCCCTGCTTTCGCATGAAGGAAAAAACAATGTCGTCAAACTGTCCATCGACGCTAACAAAGTCGAGTTATCAGGAAACTCACCTGAAGTCGGCAATGTGGAAGAATCCTTGGCTTATGAGTCCGCCAGTGGCGATCCGCTGATCATTTCCTTCAATCCTGATTACATGAAGGATGCGCTGCGCACATTCGGCCAACAGGATGTCCAAGTCAATTTCACTTCGGCTGTACGGCCATTCACGGTTGTGCCCGCAGATCGTGAAGACGATAACGATAATTCGTTCATCCAATTGATCACGCCTGTAAGGACCTATTGATCCGATAGATATAATCCAAAAAGCAAGGAGACGATCCTGTCGTTTCCTTGCTTTTTGCTTATCTAAAAATGAAAACGCTCGGACCAGCCGTTTTTCCCATAGGAAGAAAGTCTGCATCCGCTCCATTTATTCGGCTAAAGATAAAATGACCGAAAAACGCGAATTTTAAATTTATAAGCCTATAGACGCTTTCATTTGGATATAGCTAATTTGTATTGTTTTCGAAAAAAATTGAAATAAGGCCCTTTTTTTTCGCGAAAATTTGAAATTGATCAAAAAAAATAGTATAATAAACATATTAATTAGCATTGTTGCGTGGATTTTATTTTCCACGCTTATTTTATTGGAAAATAGGTGAATTTCTTGAAAAATATTGTGAATATTGATGCAGAGTTCATTACTCTTGGTCAACTACTGAAACATGTCAATCTGATTTCCAGCGGCGGTATGGCCAAATGGTTCCTTTCAGAATATGTGGTGTATGTAGACAACGAAAAAGAAGACCGCAGAGGCCGCAAATTATTTCCCGGTACGATGATCGACATCCCTGGTGAAGGAACGTTCTTCATCCAGTCAACAAAATCGGATAAAGAAGAGGCTGAGCAAGACAACAGTGAGTCCGAAGCATGATCCTGAAAGAAGTGACGCTGCAAAATTTTCGGAATTATCCGTCTCTTTCCGTGTCCTTTTCAGATGGCATCAATGTCTTTTTGGGTGAGAATGCGCAAGGCAAAACCAATCTCATGGAAGCAATCTATGCATTGGCTTTGGCAAGGAGTCCGCGCACGTCAAACGAAAAAGAAATGATTCGTTGGCAAGAAGATTCCGCCAAGATAACCGGCAAAATCCAAAAAAGGGTTTCTACGTTCCCTTTGGAAATCATTTTTTCCAAAAAAGGCAAGATTGCCAAAGTCAATCACCTGGAACAAAAAAAGCTGAGCCAATACATCGGCCAACTGAACGTCGTGCTGTTCGCCCCGGAAGACTTGAATTTAGTCAAGGGTGCGCCTGCCAACCGCAGAAAATTCCTGGATATGGAGCTGGGCCAGATGAATCCGGTCTACCTGCATGATCTTGTGCAATATCAGCGGATACTGAAGCAACGGAATCTTTATCTGAAGCAGTTGGTGACCGGTAAAGCCAAGGATGAAGTCTATTTGGATGTGCTGACTGAGCAATTGGCCATTTTGGGTGCCGATCTGTTGGTCTACCGTCTGCAGTTCATCAAAAAATTGGAAGCCTGGGCCCAACCGCTGCACAAAGAGATTTCTTTGGAGCGGGAAGAACTGACGATCGCCTACAAGTCCAACATCGAGTTGTCTGATGAGATGGATAAGGACGCTCTTTTTTTGAAACTGATGGAGGCGTTCAGGCAAGGGAAAAGCCGGGAAAGAGATCAGGCGGTCACCCTTTTCGGTCCGCACCGCGATGATCTGGTTTTTCAGGTGAACGGGCGCAATGTCCAAAACTACGGCTCTCAAGGGCAGCAAAGAACGACTGTCCTCAGTCTCAAATTGGCGGAGATCGAATGCATGAATGAGGTCCTGGGGGAGTATCCGATCCTGTTGCTGGATGATGTCCTGTCAGAATTGGATGATGAACGCCAGACCCATCTGCTGAAAGCGATCGAGAAGAAGGTCCAGACCTTTTTGACGACAACCAGTTTGGATGGCATAAAAAAGAATAAGATAGACGAACCGACTATCTACCATATAAAAAACGGTGAAGTAGAAATGGAAGGTGTGTAACAGAATGGCAGAAAACGAAATGAACAAAGCTGAACGAGCAAAAGAATATGATGCCAGTCAGATCCAGGTCCTGGAAGGACTGGAAGCAGTCCGCAAACGTCCTGGGATGTACATCGGCTCCACCAGTGGCGCAGGTCTGCACCATTTGGTCTGGGAAATCGTGGATAATTCCATCGATGAAGCGCTGGCCGGCTTTGCGACGAAAATTGAAATAATAATCGAAAAAGACAATAGCATAACCGTAACCGATAATGGCCGTGGTATTCCAGTCGATATCCAAGCGACGACTGGCCGCCCCGCTGTAGAAACGGTCTTCACCGTTCTTCATGCAGGCGGAAAATTCGGCGGTGGAGGCTACAAAGTTTCAGGCGGTCTCCATGGTGTTGGCGCGTCCGTCGTGAATGCCTTGTCTTCTGAATTGACCGTAAACGTCTATAAAGACAATAAAATTTATACCCAAACGTTCGTACGCGGGGACATCACATCCGATTTGACCATCACAGGAGATACCGATAAGCATGGTACGGAGGTCCGTTTCCTGCCCGATCCGGAAATTTTCAAGGAAACGACTGTCTTTGAGTTTGAAAAACTGGCCGTACGTGTCAGGGAATTGGCTTTCTTGAACAAAGGATTGAACATTTCCATCACGGACAGACGTCCAGAAGAACCTTTGGAACAAGACTATTATTACGAAGGCGGAATCAAGAGTTACGTCGAGTTTCTGAACCGCAACAAAAAAGTCCTTTTCGAAGAGCCGATTTACATCGAAGGCGAACAGGACGATATCCAAGTTGAAGTTGGCATACAATATACGGATGGCTATCATACAAACTTTCTGAGTTTCGCCAATAATATCCATACCTACGAAGGCGGAACCCACGAATCCGGTGCAAAGACCGCTTTGACCCGTGTCATCAATGACTATGCGAAACGCAATAAGATCATCAAGGAAAATGAAGAGAACCTGACCGGGGAAGATGTGCGTGAAGGCCTTACCCTAGTCCTCTCCATCAAACATCCTGATCCGCAGTTCGAAGGACAAACCAAGACAAAATTGGGTAATTCCGAAGCGCGTACCATCACCGACCGACTCTTTTCAACGTACTTCGACAAATTCCTGATGGAAAACCCGCAAGTCGCCCGTCAGATTGTCGAAAAAGGCATGTTGGCTGCCCGTGCGCGTTTAGCAGCCAAAAGAGCCCGTGAAGTGACCCGCAAGAAGAGCGGATTGGAAATCAGCAATCTGCCCGGTAAACTGGCCGATTGCTCCAGCAAAAATCCAGCAGAATCAGAATTGTTCATCGTCGAAGGGGATTCAGCCGGAGGTTCGGCAAAACAAGGCCGCTCCCGTTTCTTCCAGGCAATCCTGCCGATCCGCGGTAAGATCCTGAACGTAGAAAAAGCATCCATCGACAAAATCCTTGCCAACGAAGAGATCCGTTCGCTATTTACGGCGATGGGTACCGGCTTCGGCGGAGACTTCGATGTTGCCAAAGCGCGCTATCATAAATTGGTCATCATGACCGATGCCGATGTCGATGGTGCCCACATCCGTACGTTGCTGTTGACCCTTTTCTATCGCTACATGCGTCCTTTGGTTGAAGCCGGATATGTGTATATCGCACAACCGCCTTTGTATCAAGTGAAGCAAGGCAAAAAAGAGAAGTATCTCGATACCGATCAGGAGCTGGAAGAGTACTTGGCATCCATCCCTGACTCGCCAAAACCAAGCATCCAACGCTATAAAGGGCTTGGAGAAATGGATGCAGAACAATTATGGGATACGACCATGAACCCTGAAAACCGTCACTTCCTGCAGGTGACCGTCGATGATGCCGTCAAAGCTGACGAAACATTGAATATGCTTATGGGGGATCATGTAGAACCAAGAAGGAACTTCATCGAAGAAAATGCGGTTTACGTGAAGAACTTGGATATCTAAAAGGGGGTTGGAAATTAAATGTCTGATGAAATTGAAAAAATAAATGATCAAGCCATGGAACAAAGGGAATTAAGCCATGAAATGGAAACTTCATTCCTGGAATATGCCATGAGCGTTATCGTAGCCAGGGCTTTGCCTGACGTCCGTGACGGACTCAAGCCGGTCCATCGCCGTATTCTGTACGGTATGAGCGAATTGGGCGTTACGCCTGATAAAGCACACAAAAAATCCGCACGTATCGTCGGGGACGTAATGGGTAAGTACCATCCCCACGGTGACAGTGCCATCTATGAATCCATGGTGCGTATGTCCCAGGATTTCAGTTACCGTTATCCGTTGGTCGATGGACACGGAAACTTCGGCTCCATCGATGGAGACAGCGCCGCAGCGATGCGTTACACCGAAGCGCGGATGTCAAAAATCGCCTTGGAAATGCTGCGTGACCTCAACAAAGATACAGTCGATTACCACGATAACTATGACGGTTCCGAAACTGAGCCTGATGTATTACCAGCCCGCTTCCCTAACCTGCTGGTGAATGGTGCTTCCGGTATCGCCGTTGGGATGGCGACAAATATCCCGCCGCACAACCTGACGGAAGTCATTTCCGCCCTGCATATTCTGATGAATGATCCGGAGGCGACGACTGCCGATTTGATGGAGGCCGTTCCCGGCCCCGATTTCCCTACAGGCGGTATCGTCATGGGCAAATCAGGCATCAGAAAAGCCTATGAAACGGGCAAAGGCTCCATCATTGTCCGCGGACGTGTAGAAGTCGAAATCCTGAAAAACGGCAAAGAACGCATCATCATTTCCGAATTGCCTTACATGGTCAACAAAGCGAAATTGGTCGAACGGATTGCTGAATTGGCCCGCGACAAACGGATCGAAGGCATAACCGACTTGGCGGATGAGTCCGACCGCGACGGCATGCGTGTTGTCATTGATGTCCGCAAAGATGTCAGCGCCGGCGTCATTCTGAATAATCTGTACAAATTGACGCCACTCCAATCCTCATTCGGCTTCAATATGCTGGCGATCGTAAAAGGTATCCCTAAAGTGCTGGGACTTAAACAGATTTTGGTCCATTACCTGGAACACCAAGAAGAAGTCATCCGCAGAAGAGCTGCATTCGACAAACGAAAAGCGGAAGCACGTGCGCATATCTTGGCCGGCTTGCGGATCGCATTGGATCATATCGATGAAATCGTAGCGATTCTGCGCGGTTCAACCAATGGCGATGCAGCCAAACAAATCTTCATCGACAAATACGGCCTTTCCGACAAACAAGCGCAAGCCATTTTGGATATGCGTTTGGTGCGTCTGACCGGTTTGGAAAGAGAAAAAGTTGAAGCGGAATATGATGCGCTGATGGCTTTGATTGCTGATTTGACTGATATTTTAGCGAATGAGCAACGTGTCTTCGACATCATCTATACGGAATTACTTGAGATCCAAGAAAAATTCGGCGACAAACGCCGCACGGAACTTTTGGTCGGGGAAGTATTGTCGCTTGAGGATGAAGACTTGATCGAAGAGGAAGACATCGTCCTGACTTTGACTCATAACGGCTACATCAAACGTTTGCCGAACAGCGAATTCAGAGCCCAAAAACGCGGCGGACGCGGTGTCCAAGGCATGGGTATCCATGATGATGATTTCATCGAAACACTGATTTCGGCATCGACGCACGATGTGTTGTTGTACTTCTCGAACCAAGGGAAAGTATACAAAACAAAAGGCTATGAAGTGCCTGAATACGGCCGCCAGGCAAAAGGCTTGCCGATCATCAACTTGCTGAACTTGGATGCCAACGAAAAAATACAAGCCATCATCAACGTCAAAGGCGGCCCGCAAGATGGGGATTACTTGTTCTTCACGACGCGGATGGGTACCGTCAAACGGACATCCGCTACGGAATTCCAAAATATCCGTCAAAGCGGTCTGCGCGCAATCAACCTGAAGGATGAGGATGAGCTGATCAAAGTATCCTTGACTGACGGCAACCAGAACATCATCATCGGAACGCACTTCGGCTACTCCGTAAGCTTTGATGAAAAGGATGTCCGTGATATGGGCAGGACCGCTACCGGTGTCCGCGGCGTGAAATTAAGAGGAGATGACTACGTTGTCGGCATGGATGTGCTCAAACACGAGTCGGAAGTTCTGATCATCACGGAAAATGGTTACGGCAAACGTACGGCAGCCGATGAGTATGCCATCAAAGGACGCGGCGGCAAAGGGGTCAAAACAGCCAACATCACTGAGAAAAACGGTAAATTGGTAGGCTTGACGACTGTCTCCGGCGATGAAGACATCATGATCATCACGGACAAAGGCGTCATGATCCGTTTCCATGCGGATGCCATTTCCCAAACAGGCCGTGCCACTCTGGGCGTACGCTTGATCAAACTTGATGGCGAAGCTATTGTATCGACAATGGCAAAAGTTGAGCGCGAAGAGGATGAAGAAGCTGTTGCTCCCCTGGATGCAGCCTTGCCTCCAGAAGGCGAAAACAGCGCCTCAGAAGCAGCTGATGCTACCGAACAGGCAAACACACCAGATACAGCGGAAACATCCGAAATAGCTGATAAATTGAGCGATTTCGCAGATGAACTGTTGGATGAAGAAGATTCGGAAGAATAAAACTTCGATACCAAAGCTAATAGAGTTAAAACGGAGGAAACTGTCCTGGGACGGTTTCCTCCGTTTTTGTTCGCCCTCTTTCAAGGCGGCTGAAAAAAAGGCTTGCCATAAAAAATGGGATATGGTACAATCTTTAGATGTGAGTAATCCTGAAAAGGTACTCTCCTTGCTCTTACAAAAGTAAGGGCCAAAGTCCACAAGGAGGTGACAGTCAAATGAGCAATTACGAAATCAACTACATTATCCGTCCTAACATCGAAGAAGAAGCTAAAGCAGAATTGATCGCACGTTTCGATTCTATTTTAACTGATAATGGCGCTGAAGTTATTGAATCAAAAGACTGGGCGAAACGCCGTTTAGCTTATGAAATCAAAGATTTTCGTGAAGGTATCTACCATATCGTGAAAATTTCTGCTTCAGACGCTAAAGCAATCGACGAATTCGACCGTCTAGCAAAGATCAATAGCGATATCATTCGCCACATCGTTGTTAAAGTAGAAACTAAGTAAAGTGTTCCACGTGAAACATTTTGAAAGGAGTAAGATGAATGATTAATAATGTTGTCTTAGTCGGCAGACTTACAAAAGATGTTGATTTACGCTATACATCCAGCGGCACAGCAGTCGGAACCTTCGCTCTTGCAGTAAACAGACAGTTTACTAACCAAGCAGGAGAAAGAGAAGCTGACTTCATCAATTGTGTCATTTGGAGAAAATCTGCAGAGAATTTCGCGAATTTCACTCGTAAAGGCTCTTTAGTCGGTATCACTGGTCGAATCCAAACAAGGAATTATGATAATCAACAAGGACAGCGCGTATACGTGACTGAAGTCGTTGCAGATAATTTCACATTGTTGGAATCGAAAACAACTACCGAACAAAGACCGAGAGAGACTGGCGCAGCTTCTTCAAATCAAGCAGCTCCGAGTGCAAACTTCGGATCAAGCAAATCTTTTGAATCTAACCAAAACCAAGGACAGTATAATAATCAATACTCTTCTCCGAAACAAAACGGTTTTTCTGATTTTAACTCAACTGCTGATCCGTTTTCATCAAACGGAGAATCAATTGACATTTCAGATGATGATTTACCGTTCTAGTCTTTAGGACAGAATGGTTAGTTTAGGAAAAGGAGGAATTGACATGGCATTTCAACGTAACAGCAGAGGCGGACGCAAACGTAAAAAAGTTTGTTATTTCTGTGCTAACCACATTGATCATGTAGATTACAAAGAGACTGATTTATTGAAACGTTATATATCTGAAAAAGGTAAAATTTTACCTCGTCGTGTAACAGGTACATGCGCTAAACATCAAAGAACTTTGACTGTATCTATCAAACGTTCTCGTATCATGGCTCTTATGCCATTTACATTAGCAGAATAATATTAAGGGAGTCGCTTCCAGGAGCGCTCCTTTTTTTGTACCCAAAAACAGGAGCTGAACAGGGACATACGCGTTGCACCCGATATCACGACCACTCCCCTCTTCCGGGTAAAATTTTTTTGGACGCGCCCTGTCAGTTTCTGTTGAACAATCGTATGCTCAGGTGAAGCAAACTGCTTGCTGCATCTTTCTGAGTGTCTCCTCCCCTGTCTCCTTCGGGCATCACTAAGTCGGCTAAGGCTACACTATTTTTATCCATCGGCCTGAGCAGATTGTTCCCCTAAAACTCGCCCATAATTTGTTGCTCGGCTCGGGTACACTGAACAGCCGAGTTGAAAGTTCAACACTAAGGATTCTACGTTATCTAAATGCCCTCCCCTACTCTTCACGTTAGCAGAAAGACTCCTACATATTTTTTCCTTCACCGCGGGTGCACTGGCTGGATATTCTCCCTCGAGGCATAAGGTAGGCACTATAATGCTCTGATCGGGTCATTCTACCCCCGTGAGAACGAATTAGGCTTAGACGCGGGTGAATTATTCAAACAAGAATGCAGGTGCTGTCAGAAGCTCAAATTTTGCCGATTTGAACAAATAAAAATCGACAGCGCTAAAATGTTCCACGTGGAACATTTTAGCGCTGTTTTTGATGCACGATAAGTTCCGGATCGTTACTGAGAGATTTTTCTTAGGGAGTAATGCTCCCAATAATTAAAAGTAGGATTGCTAAATACGCATCATTTGCGGATCTATGCTATGCCATTGCCTGATCGCGTATGCTTCATTCATAAAGAAAACATTTCTGAAAGCAGGAAGAAGTGAGTTGTCGGGGAATGCCTAAAACATATAATCCAGTAAAAGTAGGATTCCTCCCTCCCCTCACCCGTCCTGTGGTTATCCCGATCAGCAAATAGATACAATGATATAAGGCCCGCTGGCGAATGGGAAAAATTAGCAAGAATGAATGAGTCAGAAAAATAGTGAATCGGCATCAAGGAGATTGCACAAGTCCGCTTCACACACATCTAACATCAGATGCAGATACTCGAGGCCAGACAACATAAAGCAGCGACAGACCTCCCCGTTCATCTTAAACGCTATATAACAGACAGGAATATACCAAGAGATAAGTTTCTTTCCAGTATATATTACAGAGAATCTGAGGACTTAGCATCAGGAGCTATCAAACTTTATTGAGCCAAAAGTTGCCGGGTGTGCATATATTACATAGCCGTAGACCTAATTAGTGGATCCAGATGATCAGGTCTCGGCCTGGAAAAAGTGCACACGCAAATCTACAGTAATGGCAGGCATCATATCTAAAGATAAAAATAGATCGACACTATTCGAAATATGTCAGCGTCACAGTAGCAGGTGTCCGTTCAGACTGTATATTCCTGAGATGCAGCTGAATTGAAAAGATGGATTATCCCAAGTTATTCATGAAATAAGAAAGCAATGATTCACTCAGGCTAATCGAAACTACTCGAGTTAAGGGATACTTTTTCTACGAATTGAGTAATTTTTACCTTCTAAAAGACGAGAAAGAGGAATCCTCCTCACACCAAGCATCATCCCCCATATGATGGTTGGGCGATTGCGATGTATCAAAATTTAAGTCACGTGCTGGAAGAGCAAAAGATTCTCTTTTGCATACTATATTAATGAGATGGTTTCAGAGACGCAGTTGATGTCACTGGAAAGGATCCTTAGGTTGTACACAGGCTGATTATATTTTTTTATTATCCACAAAAGGATATGACGATGATTCCTGAACTTATTGGATATTCAAAAAAAGGATGTGGAAAACTATTTCCTGAACTTTATCCACAGAAGATTCTTACTGAAATCAACTGGCTTCGGTCATGCATTTTGCAAACGAGCAGGAATGACTAAATGCCGGATATAAGGGTGACTTTTTCAGGATTCAGCAATTTTCATTAAAATGATAGTAAATTCATCCAAAATAAAGGGTATTATTTCATTAATACACCAATCAAACAAATGTTCAGACGAATATAAAGAAATCGGCGTAATTTCTCTGACTTATGCACAGGATGTCCACAGGCATTCGACAGTGATAAAGGTGTCATAAATAGTATCAGGATAATAAGTTATCAACAAAGTCATTTTATGACAGAAATCCTATTGTAGCAAGGATGAAAAGTACTATTTGATTTAGTTATGCACAGGGCAACGATGAAAAATGTGCATAACTAAAAAGATTGGGGATGGTTGGAGTTATCCACAAGAACAGGAGCTGCTACAGAGAAAGGAAACTGAGAAAAGATAGAGAGGATGAAAATCCATTTTCAAGCAAGAAAATGGATTCAGCAGATTATATGAAAAAATAGGAGAACATCGTATAGCTAGATTATTCAAATTATTAGTGAAATAGTAATAGAAGTCACCGAAAAATCGTTTGCCGTAAAAAAAGCTAACAGAATAATAAGTTGAAAGAGAGCGAGTTTATGCTGAAAAAAATAGCAACAAAAGAGATCAAATCGAAAAGCCAACATGAGCGAGCGTAAAAGTTCCACGTGGAACATCGTTTAAGAAATAAACGTACACAGGATTTGAAGATAAATTGAAGAGGGTAATCAATAAATGTTCCACGTGGAACTATTGAAGGGATAGTAGAGGAAATCGCAACCAACTGATAACTATAATAATAATTACATTCGGCTGAAAATGGTAACTATTTTGAGAGATAGATTTTCACGGCATCGAAATCTGTTTGTAGATAATTCCCATCCAAAATGCAGCATTATAATCCAATCCAGCCGATGGCGTAATGAAGACTGGACGGGAACGTTCGAACCATCCAGCCTCGAGCATATATCATTACTGATGAAATTTATACTTTTCAGTGCCTAAAACATAGCAACAATCTTTCTCGTTCAGAAAATCTGCTATCCGGAATACGAACATTATCCAGAGGGAATGTTTCACGTGAAACATTCAATTTGACGTTGAGATGCCAACTAATCCCGTCAGAAAGGGCATTATAGCTATTATTATCTGAATATGTTAAAATGTACGAGTGCAAAATGTAGGTTCAGTAAAGGAGCTATCATGAAAATAAAGGAAAAGTTAAAGAATCTTCCTCACTTCATAAAGGCTGACAAGATTAAGGTTCCTTTCCTGATTATCGTGTTCTTATTGCTGATGATTGTTGTTTTGACTTTCATTGCAGACTGGAAAATCGGTATTGGAATTACGCTCTTATGCGTTGGAATTGTTGGGTTCATCAGTTATTCTTCGGAGTATTTGATTGATGAGACAAATCAATACATATCTGACTTATCTTATCGAATCAAAAAAGGTGAACAAGAGGCTTTAATTAAAATGCCTATTGGGATACTTCTATATAATAAGCAAGAAGAAATCCAATGGATGAACCCATATTTAATAAAGTATTTTGGCAAGAAAGATACATTGGGCAGAAAGCTGAAAGTGGTTGATGAAGAATTATATCAGCTTTTTAAAGAATCACAGGATTATGTGATACACCGTGTGAAATGGGGAGATCATTATTTTGATATGATCATTCAAGAGGATATTGGCGTCATTTATTTGATGGACATAACAGAATATGCCAAAATTGAAGAGAAGTACAAAGACGAAAAATTTGTTTTTGGGAATATCATTGTCGACAATTATGATGAGGCTGTTCAATCCATGAACGATCGTAAGCGATCGAATGTAAACAACTATCTGACGAATCAACTCACAAATTGGGCAAACATGAATAATGTCTTTCTGAAACGAGTGGATGATGATCGCTTTATAGCATTGACCAATATGCGAGCATTAAAGAAAATCGAAGAAAACAATTTTGATATCATAAATCAAATAAGGGAAAGAACCTACAAGCAAAATTTTCCGTTGACATTGAGCATGGGTTTTTCATATGAGAAAACTTTTGAGCAAACCAATTTTAAAGAAGTCGCCAAAATGGCGCAGTCGAATATTGATTTAGCCTTGGCAAGAGGTGGTGATCAGGTTGTTGTGAGAGCCGAAAATGAAGATGCCCGTTTCTATGGCGGTAAAACGAACCCAATGGAAAAACGGACCCGTATCCGTGCGAGAATGATCAGCCAGGCTTTGGAAGAGCTCATTGTCCATGCCGATAAGGTGATCATCATGGGGCATAGTTATCCGGATATGGACGTCATCGGTTCCTGTTTAGGAATCCGCCGCATTTCTCAGATGAACAATCGGGAAGCCTGGATAGTATTGGATCCGCAACAATTTTCCAATGATGTGAACCGGATCATGCAGGAGATAGACAAAGATCCGTTGATTGCGAAGCGGATCATATCGCCTGAGCAAGCAATGGCATTGGTGACGCCGCAGACGCTTATCGTGATGGTCGATGTCCATCGCCCATCTATGACGCCGGCACCTGGGCTGTTGAATCTGTCCAAAAAAATAGTCGTCTTGGATCATCACAGACGCGGACAAGAGTTTCCGAAAGATTCTGTTTTGGTTTATATGGAACCTTATGCGTCCTCCACATCGGAATTAATCGCTGAATTGTTCGAATATCAATCCAATGAGATGGATGCCATCAATAAGATAGAAGCAACTGCTATGTTGGCGGGGATTATCGTCGATACCCGCAACTTCAGTTTGAGAACCGGATCAAGGACTTTTGATGCTGCCAGTTATCTGCAGTCTAATGGGGCCGATACCGTACTGATCCAGAAATCACTGAAAGAGGACTTGGATACTTATCTGTTGCGCAGTCATTTGTTGAAGACTATGGAATTTGTGAATGGTAACCTGGCAATCGTCTACGGAGAAGATGAAAAAATCTATGACACGGTCGTCGCTGCTCAAACAGCCGACACGATGTTGTCGATGGAAGCGGTAGATGCTTCATTTGTCGTCACTAAACGCCAGGACGGCAGAGTGGGTATCAGCGCCAGAAGTCTGGGTCAATACAATGTGCAGACAGTCATGGAAAAATTAGGCGGCGGCGGACATTTATCCAATGCAGCTACTCAGATTGAAAATACGACAGTCCATGAAGTTGTTGAGAAACTGAAAGCAGTCATAAATCCAGAAAAAATCAAGGAAGGGGAATAATAAATGAAAGTTGTTTTTTTAGAAGACGTTAAAGGTAAAGGTAAAAAAGGGGAAGTCAAAGATGTTGCGGATGGCTACGCTAATTTTTTGATCAAAAACCGCAAGGCTGAAGAAGCGAACGCCGCTACTATTTCCGCATTGAAAGGCCAAAAGAAGGCTGAAGAGAAGAAGCAGGCTGATGAGTTGGCAGCAGCCCAAGAATTGAAAGCACTGCTGGAGAATGATGAATCAATCATCAAATTGTCCGCAAAAATTGGCGAAGATGGTCGTTTGTTTGGTTCCATAACAACGAAACAGGTTGCTGAAGCACTGCAAAAGCAACATAATGTTAAATTGGATAAACGAAAAATTGAATTAGAAAATCCTATCCGCGCATTGGGTTTCACAAAAATGCCCGTAAAAATTCATCCGGAAGTGACAGCGATGTTGACTGTCCAAGTGACGGAAGGGTAATGAGTTTTAAAATACAAACGAAAGACAGGGATACCGATCTCTGTCTTTTCGTTTGTTTATGAGGATCACTGAGGCAACCTCTATAATATAGAAGAAAATAAATCTGACAGCCTTATTAAGGCGGATAGTCTCAGCATAATTTTCGACAAAAGAGAACAAATGTTCGTATTTCTGAATTGTAAATGTGGCTGATTTAGTATACAATAAGGAAGCAAAAGACGAGGTAGCCAGGAATGATTTCCTCGTCCGAATGAAAAAACCTAAAGGGTGAAAATATAAAATGGAAGATACACTTCAAGATCGCATACCCCCTCATAGTATAGAAGCAGAGCAATCCGTTCTGGGTTCCATTTTTTTGGATCCTGAAACGGTTGTGAATGTTTTAGAATACCTTGAATCATCTGATTTTTACAGAAAAAATCATCAGATTATTTTTGATGCGATTTTGCAATTGAACAATCGGAATGAAGCGATAGACGTCGTCACCATCTCGAATGAATTGGATACGAAGAATCAGCTTGAAAATGCTGGTGGTATGGAGTATTTGGCCGAATTGGCGGTTGCGGTACCCACTTCAGCCAACGTGGAATATTACGCCAAGATAGTGGAAGAGAAATCGATCTTGCGCAATCTGATCCGATCGGCTACAGAAATTGTCCGCAAAGGCTATGAAGAGGGTGATGAACTCGCCGTCATGCTGGACAGCGCCGAACAGAACATCCTTCAGGTATCCGAACGGAGAAACCGATCCGGCTTCATCCGCATCTCGGATGTCGTTTCGGCATCGCTGCAGAACATCGAATCGTTGGCTCAACGAAGCGACGACGTGACAGGGGTGCCAACAGGCTACATCGCCTTGGACAAAATGACGGCGGGCCTCCAGAAAGAAGAGCTGATCATTCTGGCAGCGCGTCCGGCCGTAGGTAAGACCGCTTTTGCGTTGAACATCGCGCAGAATGTCGCAACCAAGGCGGATCAGGTAGTCGCCATCTTCAGTTTGGAGATGGGGGCGGAGTCATTGGTCAACCGGATGCTGTGTGCGGAAGGGAACATCGATGCCGGCCACTTGAGGACAGGGCAGCTTTCTGAAGATGAGTGGTCCAACCTGATCATGGCGATGGGGACGCTGGGGCAGTCCAAAATCTTCATAGATGATACGCCGGGGATCCGGATTGCGGAAATCAGGGCAAAAAGCCGTCGTTTGCTGCAGGAACAGGGGAAACTGGGTCTCATCGTGATCGACTATCTGCAGCTGATTGAAGGGAATAACCGCGAAAGCCGCCAACAGGAAGTTTCTGATATTTCGCGTCAATTGAAGAAATTGGCGAAGGAACTGAAAGTACCGGTAATCGCCCTTTCCCAATTGTCCCGTGGCGTGGAGCAAAGGCAAGACAAGCGTCCGGTATTGAGCGATATCCGTGAATCGGGATCGATCGAGCAGGATGCGGATATCGTTGCTTTCCTGTACCGCGATGATTATTACGAACGTGAAGGCGGCGAAGAATCGGAACGGGATGAGCAGGAGAACAATGTCGTAGAAGTCATCATCGAAAAAAACCGGAGTGGGGCGCGGGGAACCGTAAAGCTCCTGTTCAAAAAGGAATTCAATAAATTTTCTTCGATGAGCTATATGCCGGAAATTAGTTGATGATATTGGACAAATTGTTCAGAAATGAGCGCTTTTATTTGATTCTTTATTGAAAGACATAGGTAATATTGGTAAACTAGCATAGTGTTATGAATAAATAAGATGAGGTGGAGTAAATAATGACTTCAGTAGTAGTTGTTGGGACTCAATGGGGAGACGAAGGTAAAGGGAAGATTACAGATTTCCTTAGTGAGAATGCAGAAGTAATCGCTAGATATCAAGGCGGAGACAATGCTGGCCACACAATCCAGTTTGATGGCGTTACATACAAATTGCACTTAATTCCATCCGGCATTTTTTATCCAGAAAAAATCAGTGTGATCGGAAACGGCGTAGTAGTGAATCCGAAATCATTGATCAAAGAATTGGCATATTTGAAAGATCACGGCATCAACACGGATAACCTGCGTATTTCCGACCGTGCCCATGTCATTTTGCCTTATCATATTCAATTGGATCAGCTTCAGGAAGATTCAAAAGGCGAAAACAAAATCGGTACAACGATCAAAGGTATCGGGCCAGCTTACATGGATAAAGCAGCGCGTGTCGGTATCCGTGTAGCTGATTTGTTGGACAAAGAGATCTTTGAAGAGCGCCTGAAAATCAACTTGGAAGAAAAGAATCGTCAGTTCACAAAAATGTTCGATTCTGTAGAAATCAAATTCGAAGATATTTTTGAAGAGTATTACCAATATGGTCAAGAACTTAAAAAATATGTAACTGACACATCCGTTATCTTGAACGATGTATTGGATGCAGGCAAACGCGTCCTATTTGAAGGGGCACAAGGGGTTATGTTGGATATCGACCAAGGTACTTATCCATTCGTTACTTCTTCCAACCCGGTTGCCGGTGGCGTAACCATCGGTAGCGGTGTGGGTCCTACCAAAATCGATAAAGTTGTCGGTGTCTGCAAGGCTTACACTTCCCGTGTCGGCGATGGCCCGTTCCCAACTGAATTGTTCGATGAAGTCGGAAGCCAAATCCGCGAAGTCGGCCGTGAATACGGCACAACGACTGGCAGACCGCGCCGTATCGGCTGGTTCGATGCAGTTGTCATGCGTCATTCAAAACGCGTTTCAGGCATCACTAACCTATGCTTGAACTCAATCGATGTTTTGAGTGGCTTGGAAACAGTCAAAATCTGTACTGCCTACAAAAATGCTGAAGGTGAATTGATTTACCATTATCCAGCAAGCTTGAAGGAATTGGCTCAATGTACGCCTGTCTATGAAGAGTTGCCAGGCTGGAGCGAAGACATCACTGGTTGCCGCACATTGGAAGAACTTCCTGAAAATGCACGCAACTATGTCCGTCGCGTTCAAGAAACAGTTGGCGTTCGCATCTCCACTTTCTCAGTGGGACCTGACCGCAACCAAACGAACGTATTGGAAAACGTTTGGGCAAGTATCTAAGACAGTAATGAATACAATAAAGAGTCCGCATCCGGAGATACTATCCGGAAGTGGACTCTTTTTTTCGTGAAGTTATTGCATTTTATTGAAAAGGAGAGTAAAATAACATTTGTTACGTGATCAGCACGTGATAGGGGTAATTAGCTCAGTTGGTAGAGCAGCTGACTCTTAATCAGCGGGTCGGGGGTTCAAACCCCTCATTACCCATACATTATCATTTTAGAAGCCTTGGAAACATTGATGGAGCGCGATTCCTGATGTGTTTAAGGCTTTTTTTTTGTGCATTATTGAATTTCAATTTTATGGACAGTAGGTAAAGATTCTTTTGTTTCTTTTTCTAGAGTGATGGTTAAAACGCCATTCTCATAAGCAGCAGAGACAGCATCCTTTTTGACGTTTTTCAAAACATATTGACGTTTGTAATGTTTGCTTGAACGTTCCCGACGAATGTATTTCTTTTCGTCGTCTTTTTCTTCTGTGGATACTTCATGTTTCGCTTCGATAGTGAGGACGTTGTCTTGGAAAGTAACTTCAATATTTTCTTTAGTCATCCCTGGTAAATCTGCAATTACGGTGTAACTTTCGTCGGATTCTTTGATGTCTGTACTAGGGTATTCAATACCTTCAAAGAAGTCGGGATCATCAAAAAAGGGTTCCTTGAAAAGGGGGGATCTGAAATACGCTGGAAATAATCTGCTCATGATGTTACGTCCTTTCTTTAATCAACCTCGGTTATAAAGCGCTATCAACACACTTATCATACATCTTTTTTAAATTAGTGCAAAAAAAATAGTCTCTGAAAAAATTTGTGAAAGATCATCGTTGTTATTTTTCTAAAATCTAGCTTGTTCCCTTCATTTTTCTGTTACTCCATCCCTAAAGTATGGTACGATTGACATTAGAATGTAAACGTTTGCCAAGAGGTGATGATTTTTGCAGAGGATTGAAAAAGTGCTAGAGGCATTGGGCATGCTTTACGAGGAGAAGAAGCAGGGCATAACGGCCGAGGAAATCGCCTATAGATTGAAAAGCGACAGAAGCAATATTTCGCGTGATCTGAATCAATTGTATAAGGAAAAACGCTGCTACAAAGAAAAAACCAGACCGGTACGTTTTTTCCCGTGCACACGCAAGGTGCCCCAACAGGTTGCGGCACCGAAGGAAACGCCTAAAATCGTGGACATGGATAACTTCCTGAAGAAGAATCCCAGCCTTTTCCATCAGATCGAGCAAGGGAAAGCGGCCATCCTGTATCCAGGGGACGGTATGCATATGCTGTTGCTGGGCGAAACTGGGGTGGGCAAGTCGTTGTTTGCCGATTTGCTGCACAAATACGGTATCCAATCGGGGAAACTGGCGGAATCTTCCCCCTTCATCCAGTTCAATTGCGCCGATTATGCCCATAATCCGCAGCTGTTGATGAGCCAGTTGTTTGGTCATACAAAAGGGGCTTATACGGGTGCGGAGACAAATAAGACAGGGCTTCTCGAGAAGGCGAACGGCGGCATCCTATTTTTGGATGAAATCCACCGGTTGCCGATCGAAGGGCAGGAGATGCTGTTCACCTACATCGACCGCGGTGTTTTCCGGCCGCTTGGTGAGTCCGAAAAGGATCACCATGCCAGTGTCCTGATCATCGGAGCGACGACCGAGAAGAAGGACACGCTTCTGAAGACGTTCATCCGCAGGCTGCCGATCATCATCGATCTGCCGAGTTTGAGGGAAAGGTCGATCGAGGAACGCCATCAGCTGTTCGATGCGTTCGTTCAGCAGGAAGTCGATCAATTGGGAGTGCCGATGTATTTCAGCAAAAATGCGCTGAAAGCCTTTTTGCATTACAAATGCGAATTGAACATCGGGCAATTCAAAGCGGATATCCGGATCGCTTTCGCGAAAAGTTATGCCCGTTTCTTGGCAGTCAAAGAAAATTATCTGAAAGTCAGCAGCAAAGATCTGCCGGATTATATCCGGGCGGGTCTGCTCAGCAATGCGGACCACCGTCAGATGTGGTCGAAATACGAAGGGACGAACCGACAGGCAATCCAATATCTTCCCTCCGACAATACCATTCCGGAAGTGAACAGCGCGCCGAGCGAAAGCACCATTTATCGGGAAATGAATACACGCTACCGGGAATTGGAGCAGAAAAAAGCCAGTGCGGATGAGATCCAAAAAGCGATGGAGCATGATCTGAAGACTTACTTCAAGTTGACTGGAGAAAAGGAACAACGCTTCTGCAACAAGGAAAATCTGATTGCGCTTGTGCCTGACAATATCATCAAGGAACTGGAAAAAATCCTCCGCCACGTCACGATCAAGACCGGAAAAGTGATGAGCGATAAGGTGTTCCAGATGATGGCGATCCATATCTACAACCTTGTGAAGCGAAGCCAACAGGATCATGTGTTGAAAAACGACATGCATGAAGCGATCATCGATAAGTATCCGGAGATGTACGGCGTTGCGAAAGAATGCATGGCCATTTTGGAAGCGGATCTGGGTGTGCGTATTCCGGAAGAGGAAGCGAGCTACTTTATCATGTTCCTGACCCACGATGAAATGGATGCATTCGAGAGATTGGCGAAAGTGCAGGTCATCGTGATTGCGCACGGATCTGGGATTGCGTCGGCGCTTTGCGACACGGCGAATCAACTCCTGAACCATGAGGGAGCCATCGGGATCAACGCGCGCTTGGATGAGGAGCCCCGACAGGTGTTCGAAAGGCTGGTCCGTTACATCAAAAACCATCAGATTACGGATGACATCCTGCTGCTGGTGGATATGGGGAGTCTGACGACTTTTGCTGGGGAATTGGAAAAACTGTTCCCCTTGAAGGCGAAGTCCATCCCATTGGTGAGCACCATGCATGTCCTCGAAGCAAGCAGAAAAGCGATGATCGGCTGCAGCCTGCGTGAAGTCTACGTCGAAACCCTGAAGGTGAACGACTATATGGCCATCTATCAGGACAGGAAAGAAGTGGAGCAGGTGCAGAAGCCGAAAGTGCGGCCGCAAGCCACCGATTCGTTCCATTTCAGACCGTTGGCGATCATTTCGATCTGCCTGACCGGCGAGGGGACGGCCGTAACGATCCGGGACATCATCCGCAAGGAAATTTCCTTTGATGAGAAGGAAATCACGATTGTGCCGATCAACCTGGTCGGCAAGGAGAGCATCTATGCGCGCCTGCAGGAATTGACGAAGGAATACGAGATCATCTGTGTCATCAGCACCTTTGCGATCAAAACGGAGTATCCGACCTTTGAACTGTATACGGTCATGAACCGGGCGGGACTGCAACGCATTCAGGACTGCATCGACGAAATCTATACGTATCGTTCGATTAAGGAAACAATCCTGAAGTATTACGACATGCCCGAAATAGAGGAGCTGCTGTCCAGCATTTATCGCTTCAACGATGAAGTGAACGAAATGATGAGCCCTTCCCTGTTTGTGAGCGATAAAATCGGCCTTTCCTTCCATATCATCGGTATGCTGCGAAAAATCAAGCGCAAGGAACAGATTCCGCATTTTGAAAAAGGCATGGTTTCCTTTCCGCAGGACAAATATATCGTTCCGAAAATCAAGAATCTTTTCCTGGATTATTTCCGGGAGCATCTGGAGATGATCAACGAGGACATGCTGAACCATGTCGCCTACGCTTATCTGGCCCGAAGTGTGTCCTATATAGCGAACAGCTGACACACAACTGCATAATTTAAAAAAATCTGTGTCGTTTTGGCGACACAGATTTTTTTGTTGCGCGATACGGTGCGCTTCATGTGTGTTGGCACGGTTTTTGCATATCTATAAATGAAAGGATAAAGGACAGGAGGGATTCATTTGGAAGACGAGGAGAAAATCATCATGCAGCTGATCATCCATGGGGGAGATGCCCGCGCGTACAGCATGAAAGCCATCCAAGCTGCCGAAAAGGGCGAGTTTATGGAAGCCGACAAACTGATGGGGGAGGCAAGGACTTCCTTGAACAAGGCGCATGACCTGCAGACTACGATCATCCAAGAAGAAATCAGAGGAAAACCGACCAACACTACGCTTCTGATGGTCCACGCACAGGATCATGTGATGAATGCCATGACCGTGAGGGATCTGGCGCAGCATCTGATCCAACTGAGGGAAGAAGTCCATTTGTTGCATACACAAAAAATGAAGCAGGAGGGGATTGCATGACACTTTCGATTATGTTGGCCTGTGCGGGAGGTTTCTCGACCAGCATGTTGGTTGAACGGATGAAGGATGCGGCAAAAGAAAGAGGGATGGAGGTCAATATCGACGCCACGGCGGAAGGGAAAGTGGATAAACTGATCCAGAATATCGACATTCTCCTGCTGGGCCCGCAAGTTGGTTACATGGAAGAGAGCTTCAAAAAGAAGTACAGTGGCCATCCGGTTGCGATTGCAACGATTCCTTCGATGGATTACGGCATGATGAACGGCAAAAAAGTATTGGCGGATGCTTTGAGTTTATTAAATTAATAGGGGGCTGAAAAGAATGGCTGATTTTTCAAATGTGCAAATGAGTTTACAACGTGGTGCGGGTGCGATCCAAAACAACAAATACATCAGTGCCATCACGAATGGTCTGATGTCAGCGATGCCGATCACGATCGTGGGTGCCTTGGGGAGTCTCGTGAACAGTTTCCCGGTTCAAGGGTATCAGGATTTTTTGGTCAACACTGGATTGAAAGCGATTACGGTCATTCCTTCCGAAATCACGACCAACCTTTTGGCCATCTATGTTGTTTATCTGATCGCTGCGAAGTTTGCCGAGTCCTATGACATCGACGGTACGCCAGCAGGGATTCTTGCCTTGATGAGCTTTTTGATTGTGACACCTTTCAATTATTCCGAAGCGAACACATTGGCCTCGCTGCCCGCTACTTGGATGGGCGCACCGGGACTGTTTACTGCATTTCTTGTCGCGTTATTGTCCGCGAAAGTTTATACCATTTTTAAAATTAAAGGTTGGGTCATCAAGATGCCTGACGGCGTACCGCCTACCGTATCCAAATCATTCTCCGGTTTGGTGCCTGGCTTGGTGCTTGCAGTCATCGCAATGGTCATCCGCTACGTGATGACGTTGACTGCCTATGCAGATATCCATTCGTTCATCTTTTCAGTAGTGGCTGCACCATTGACCAAACTGGGCGGAAGCTTTACGGCTCTGTTGGTTGCGATGTTTGCGGCACAGATTTTGTGGTTGGTCGGTGTACACGGCGCGATGGTCGTCTACAGTGTATTCATGCCGATCTGGACACCGCTGGGTACCGAAAACTTGGCAGCGTACAACGCCGGTCTGGAAATCCCGAATATCGTTTCCGGAAGCATGTTCGGGATGGTTGTATTCATGGGTTCAGGCGCTACCTTAGGTTTGGCGATGGCGATGCTGCGGGCAAAATCGGAGCAATACCGTGTTCTTGGCAAATTGAGCTTGATACCGAACATCTGCGGCATCAATGAACCGATCATCTTCGGGATGCCAATCATCATGAACTTCACTTTGGCTATCCCATTCATCCTGGTGCCTTTGATCATCGCAGTTACCTCTTATCTTGGCATGCTGACAGGCATCCTGCCTTACCTGCCGGGTATCGCGGTACCGTTGGGTGTTCCGGTCATCATCAACGGATTGATGGCAGGTGGCTGGAGATGGGCCATCTATCAAGCACTTATGATCGCTGTGAGCTATTTCGTCTATCTGCCGTTCTTCAAGGTCATGGATAAAGCCGCTTATAAGCAAGAAGTGGAAGCACAACAGCAAACGGAAGCAACTGAATTGGACAACGCATTAGTTTAATACAGGGCAAAATGTCCAAACGCTACGGCTTCATCTACGTCGATCAGGATGATGAGGGGAAAGGCAGCTTACAACGCAGCAAAAAAGATTCGTTCTACTGGTACAAAAAAGTCATTGCTTCAAACGGGGCCGATCTGGACTGAATGCCTGGAGCGGACTGCACTATTTTCTGTAAGTGTTCAATGAAAAAACATAAATAGATCGGGAGGAAAAAAATATGATGGGTAGAGTAAAAAGAATGGCTAAAGTAACGGCATTGAGCGCAGTGGTTTTAGGAGGGCTGTTCGCAACGGCCGATCAGGTTTCGGCAAAAGAATTGAAGACGCAGCCATCATCCTATGAAACGGTCATCGAAGTGAAGGACTGGGGCGCAACCGTGACGAAAATCATCGTGGACTTGGGCAGACCGGTTCCGCAAGGTTCCGTGACGACGGATACATTCAGCGTCAATGTTTCAAGAAGCGACAGCCGTTTGACTCCGTCTTTGCTGGGTGAGGGCATCGTGAATGTCACTAACGCCTATGTGGCCGACAAAGACGGCAATCCGGCCGTTCAGACAGGCCAGTATGCGGTACTGGAAATGGAATACGGTCCGACTTTGGCTTTGAGCTCTGCTTTGAACTATCAAGTCGCTACCGGTCGCAATGATTGGACGACGAACGCCTACACCATCACGCAGCAGACGGCGATCGAAACGCCGGCAGGCTCCGTATCCGGTCTGGTCGTCACCGAATTTGCCGGAACAACCAAGGAAATCATTGAAGATTTCGAAACCGGCGCATCGACCTTCAATGATGTCACTTTGACTTACGCCGACTACAGCCCGGCGCAGGACAACCAGGAAAATCCATTGATCATCTGGCTGCACGGAGGCGGGGAAGGCGGAACGGATGCGACAATCCCGTTGGCTGCCAACAAAGCGACTGCTTTGGCTACGGATGAGATCCAGTCCTACTTCGACGGAGCCTATGTCTTGGCTCCGCAGACACCGACCTATTGGATGGACGGAATCGGCGGAAGAGCGGATGGTTCTTCCAAATACGAAGATGCTTTGATGGCGCTGATCGAAGAGTACGTCGCCAACAATCCGGATGTCGATACGGACCGGATCTATATCGGCGGACCGTCCAACGGTGGCTACATGACGATGCTGATGGTGCGGGATTACCCTGGCTACTTCGCTGCCGCTTTCCCTGTCTGTGAAGGTTTGAATGATGTCCTGATCTCGGATGCGGACATACAGAATCTGGCGCAGACTCCAATCTGGTTCACTGCCGCCGCAAACGACATGGTGCTGCCTCCAGCAATCAATACGCTGCCTACCTACGACCGCTTGGTGGCGGCTGAGCAGATGTGTACTTGACCCTGTTTGATAATGTCGAGGACACTTCCGGTCTGTACACAAATGCGGACGGTTCACGCCTTACCAATACAATGGCCACTTCTCTTGGGTATATGTCCACAACAATGAAGTGTCGACAATGATCGACGGAGCAGAGATCACATTGATGCAATGGCTATCCGAACAATCCTTGAACGACTGATCTGTTTGCCACAACTAGGATAAAATGAACAGCCTCCGGAAGTCCGCAATCATGCGGATTTCCGGAGGCTGTTTTATGTCGTTTTGATGCTTTAAGAGCGTGGGTATCAGTGAGCGGACAACGGTTTGTCGGACAATGCCCAGCCTTCAACGACGCGTACCCCGATCGGTTCGGGATTTTCTTTGAATTTGACGAACTCCATCGTCTTCTGTTCGATCCGTTCACCTGTGCGTTTGTCGATGATATATACGATATAGCGGATGGCACCCCATTCACCTTCCACGATCATATTATGGAATTCGCCCAGTTCGATGTCATAGGCCTGGAAAAGTTGCCCCATCATGTCCTTGTACTGCTGCAAAGTCAAGCGATCGCTGTAGACATTGTAGTGCGCATCCGGTTCATACAAAGTCTCGCACCAATCCAACCAAGCATCGTACCCATTGTTCCAATTTTTGAAGCCTTGCTCAAATCTCTCTCTGATCGCATTCTCAAAATTCTGACTCATTATTTTTCCTCCTTCGGTTTGGTTTACTTTGTGTGTTCTGTAAACCTTGGTATGACTATATCAGGAGGGGATAAACTGAACGTAAACTTTGCGATGGGGATCAAAAAGAATAAAAATATCGGGACGGTTATTGTATGATGGAAAAAAATAGGGGAGGGATCGTGATGGTTGAACTGGATCGGTTGGTCAAATTGCTTGTCGAGAAGATGTTGCGTTCGTCCAAAAAACCGGAGCCAAGCGGGAGTGGGACCGATGAGGAAAAAGCAGCCGAGCATAAACCCCAAGAGCGTGTTTCGGAAGAGGAAGCTAAAGACGAAACGGACGAAAAAATGCCTGAAGGGTGATTCCCTTCAGACATATTGGAGCAGTTCATCATAATAAAGCTTCGTGATCAATTCCCGATCGGCCGTAGTGGGTTTGTCGATGTAGATGACGTATTCGGCATCCCAAGTGTAGGCGGATGTGCCTTCCAAAAACGGATTTTCTACGGGCGTTTCGGTCTCCAATTCGGCGATGAGGACGGCGATGTAGTCTTCGCTTTCGGTTTCGTCATGGAAGTCGAAGTCATCGCTTGTCTCGATGTAGAGTTTGTAGGCTTTGTTCGGGTGCTCGGCTTTGAATTTTTGGATGATCGCAATTTCTTTATCCAGGTTTCTCATGGTGCTTGCTCCCTTCGGAAATGGCTTTGGATCAAGTGTTTTCTATAGGTCTATCATAACATTCTCCACCTGCATCTGCACTCAATAACCCGGCGAGGGGTGACGGTTGCGGGCTCATATATTATGATGGAATAATCAATTTTAAGGAGGGGTCAGCATGAAAATCGCAATTTTGCAGCATGTGGATTTTGAAGGGCCAGCGGAAATCGAGAATTGGTGCCGACAAACCGGAAATGAATACAGGGTATACCGTCTATTTCTGGGGGAGGCTTTGCCGAAAGCGGAAGAAACGGATTTCCTGGTGATATTGGGCGGTCCCATGAGCGTCCTGGATGAACTGCCTTGGCTGGAAGAGGAGCGCCAGCTTATCCGCGCACTCATCAGCCAAGGCAAGCCGGTCTTTGGCGTTTGTCTGGGCGGACAGCAGATCGCCAAAGCTTTGGGTGCTGACATTTTTCAGGGGGAATACCGGGAAGCGGGCTGGCTGCCGATCCGAACGATTAAATCGGAATTTCTAGGCGAACTGCCTGAGGAACTGGTCGTGTTCCATTGGCACGGGGAGCAATTCGGCTTGCCGGAAGGTGCGGAGCGCCTGTTCGCAAGCGATGTCTGTCCGAATCAGGGCTTTGTCTATAATGAAAATGTGATCGGCCTGCAATTCCATTTCGAATCCACTCAGGAGAGCGTCGAAAATATCCTCCAGAACGATGCGGCTTTTTTGGACGGAAGCACTTATACGCAGACGGCAGCGGAAATCCGGAGTTATCCGATACCCGAGAGCAACCGGGAGCTGCTTTATCGGTTGTTGGACCGGTTGAATCGGAATTTTCAGTGAAAGAGTGATTCGTTGGTTGTTCCACGTTTAGGCACTTAATATCCGGAAGCGCAGAAAGAGGCTGGGACAAAATCCCAGCCTCTTTCGATTGTTAAAGCAAATCATTCAATTCGCGGATATCGTCTATCAGTGCATCCGCCGAGTCCAGTTCCCCGGGGAAGCCGAAGCCGTAGCGGCAGCCCACTGTGCTGACCGGATGATGTTCGGCGACCTCGATGTCCTGGAAACGGTCGCCCACGATCAGGTAGCCGCCAGGAAACACAGCTCGGATCGATTCGAAGATTTCATATTTGGGGATGAAGCTGAAATCTTCCGTGCAGTACATGCCATCGAAGTAGCGGTCCAGCCCGAAGCTTTCCCTGTGCGCTTCCATGTAGGCCCGGCTGCAGTTGCTCAAAAATACCAGGCGATAGCCCTTCTCCTTCAATGCCTGCAAGGTTTCCAGAGAGCCCTCGTAAAGGATGGCCTGCCCGGTTTGGGCTTTTTCCAACAGGATCTGGCCGATCATTTTTGAGGCCTTCGATCGGATTTCCTCATCCAGATCGGGCATGAAATTTTCCCACATCGCTTTGCTGCTGTAGCCCAGCCACTTCGTGATTTCAGCATCCGCCCAATCTCTTGGAGCGGCGTGGCCGGCTTCAACAAGAAAAGCATAGGCTTGTTTGAAAGCGTAGATGTAATTCCTCGTGCTGTCATGAAGGGTGCCGTCGTAGTCAAGGATGATGGTGCGGACTCCTTTGAACATTAGTTTTTCCATGAATTTTTATAAGTTTTTAAGCAGGTTGGCCATTTCGATAGCGGATACGGCACAGTCGTAGCCTTTGTTGCCCGCTTTCGTGCCGGCGCGCTCGATGGCTTGTTCGATCGTATCGGTCGTCAGGACGCCGAAGATGACCGGCACGCCTGTACTCATGGAGGCTGTCGCTACGCCTTTGGACACTTCGGAACAGACGTAATCGAAATGCGCTGTTGCGCCCTTGATGACGGCGCCCAAAGTGATGACGGCATCGTATTTTCCGGAAGCCGCCATTTTTTGCGCTACCAATGGGATTTCGTATGCGCCTGGCACCCATGCCAAGTCGATGGCATCTTCAGCCACGCCATGACGCTTCAAGCCGTCCAAAGCGCCGCCCACCAATTTCGAGCCGATGAATTCGTTGAATCTTGCCACCACGATAGCGATTTTTAAATCCTGTGCAATTAATTGTCCTTCGATGATGTTCATTTTGTTTTCCTCCTGTTTGGTTGTTTTTTTTATAAATCCAAATAATGCCCCATCTTTTGTTTCTTTGTTTCCATATAACGCTGCGTTTCATCGAAAATCTCCAGCTGGATCGGAATCCGTTCGGTGATCTTCAGGCCATGATTTTTCAATCCTTCTATCTTAAGCGGGTTGTTCGTCAGCAGCCGGATTTCTTTGACGCCCAAGTCTTGCAGCATCTCATCAGCCATGTAGTATTCGCGCAGATCGCTGGGGAATCCCAGCATCAGGTTGGCGTCGACCGTATCGTAGCCTTGGTCCTGCAGTGCATAAGCATGGATTTTGTTGACGAGCCCGATGCCGCGTCCTTCCTGGCGCAAGTAGACCAAGACCCCTCGGCCTGCCTCGGCGATCTGCTTCATGGCCGCGTCCAATTGTTGGCCGCAGTCGCAGCGTTTCGATCCGAAGACATCGCCGGTCAAGCACTCGGAATGGACGCGCACCAGAACAGGTTCTTCCGTCGTGACATCGCCCATGACCAAAGCGACGTGGTGTTCGTCTGCGTCGATTCTGCTCACGTAAGTGTAGATGTCGAACTCACCGTATTTGGTGGGTAGTTTAGCTTTGCCTTCGCGCTTGTAGAGCTGTTCGTTCTCCTTGCGGTAGGCGATCAGGTCGGCGATCGTGCCGATCTTCAGGTCATGTTGTTTGGCGAAAGTGATCAGTTCGTCTGTGCGCATCATCGTGCCGTCATCGGCCATGATTTCGCAGCAGAGCCCTGCCGGCTTCAGCCCGGCCAAACGCGCCAAGTCGACGGTGGCTTCGGTGTGGCCGTTGCGCGCGAGCACGCCGTTATCCACTGCTTTCAGCGGGAAAATGTGTCCGGGTCTGCGGAAATCTTCAGGCTGGGCATTATCCTCTACTGCCTTCATGACGGTCAAAGAGCGTTCGAAGGCCGAGATGCCGGTGGTCGTCTCAACGTGGTCGATGGCGACGGTGAAGGCTGTCCCATGATTATCGGTGTTGCGGTCCACCATCGGAGTCAGCACCAGTTTCTCGGTGAGTGTCCGATCCATCGGCATACAGATTAAGCCTTTCGCGTAGATGGCCATGAAATTGATGTTTTCCGGAGTCGCGAATTCCGCTGCGCAGATCAGATCGCCTTCATTTTCGCGATCCTCATCATCGACAAGCACGATGATTTTGCCGGCTTTGATGTCCGCGATGATTTCTTCAGATGTATTGAACATGTATGTTTCCCTCCTTATTTCTTTCAGAAAAAGCCGTTCTCTTGCAAGAAAGCTTCAGATAGGTTGCTTTGTTTTGTTTGTGTTTTAGGGCTCAGGCCCAGCAGTTTTTCCACGTATTTTCCGATAATGTCGCACTCCAGATTGACCGTATCGCCCAATTTCTTCTCAAGCAGGATCGTCTCTGCTCCGGTATGGGGAATGATGGAGACCTGGAACGATTGGCTGTCGACCGTCGCCACAGTCAGGCTGACGCCGTCGATGGCGATCGAGCCTTTTTCGATGATGTAGCGGAGCAGCTCGGGGCCGGCTGAGATGGTGATCCAGACGGCATTATCGTCCTTTCGGTATTCCTTGATCGATCCGGTGCCGTCGATGTGGCCACTGACGATGTGCCCGCCCAGGCGGGTATCAAGCTGCAATGCCCGTTCCAGATTGACGCGGCCGCCCATCTGAAGGGCGCCAAGGTTTGAGCGCTGCAGTGTTTCCGGCATGACGTCCGCATCGAAGGCATCCTTATGCAGCTTCGTTACCGTCAGGCAGACGCCGTTGGTGGAAATGCTGTCGCCGATTTTTGTCCCGATCAGCACTTTTTTGCCGCCGACTGTCACGACGGAAGATTTTTGGCCATGGCGGATACCTTTTAAGGTACCGACTTCTTCGATGATTCCAGTAAACATGAATTTCCTCCCACTTTCCTCTGTTATTCGTTCTTGGAAATGTAGCCTTCCAAGAGGATGTCTTCCCCGACGGTGCTGGCCTTCAACTCGATCACGCTGAAAGCTTGGCTCAGCTTCTCGATGCCATCTCCGCCGACAGGTGTTTTTGCCGTTTCCCCGCCGATCAGTTTCGGGGCGATGTAGACCTGCACCTTATCGACGATGCCTGCCTGCAGTGCGGAAAAGTTCAAAGTTGCGCCGCCTTCCAGGAGGATGCTGTCGATGCCGCGCTCCCCGAGGGCGCTCATCAGCGCCTTCAGGTCGGTCTGGCCGTCTTTGGCGGGTACGGTCAAAAGTTCGATGCCGGATTCTTCGAGCCGGGCTGCCTTGCTGCGGTCCGCCCGTTCTGTTGTCGCGATGATAGTCTTAGCCGTGTCCTGATTCTGGAGCACTTTTGCTTCCATAGGGATGCGCAAGGTGCTGTCGACGATGATCCGCACCGGATTTTTTCCGCCCGGAATGCGGGAGGTCAGCTGCGGATCGTCCATGATGACGGTCTGGACACCGACCATGATGCCGGTGAGGGCGCTGCGCAGTTGATGCACCCGTTCCCTTGCGGCAGGACCGGTGATCCATTGCGATTCGCCGGTCCGGGTCGCGATTTTTCCGTCCAAGGACATCGCTGCTTTCATGATGACGAAGGGCTCTTTTTTTACTATGTATTTCATGAATATTTCATTCAAACGGCTGCTTTCTTCGGCCAGGACGCCTGTCACCACTTCGATGCCGGCATCCTGCAGTTTCTTGACGCCGCGCCCGGAAACCAACGGATTTGGATCCAAAGCCGCGATGACGACCCGCCCGATTTTCTTTTCGATGATCTTGTCGGAGCAGGGCGGCGTTTTTCCGTAATGGGAGCAGGGTTCCAAAGTCACGTAGATGGTCGCGCCCGCCACATCTTCCGTTGCCGAGCGGAACGCGTTCACTTCAGCATGGCCCTCCCCGATTTTTTCGTGGTAGCCGGATCCGATGATGCGTCCGTCCTTGACGATGATGGCGCCGACCATCGGATTTGGCGCAACAGCCCCGCGGCCTTTTTCGGCAAGTTCCAGAGCCATTTGCATAAAGTGTGTATCTTTATCTTGCATCTTTCCGTGCCTCCCTTTTCCAAAATAAAGAGCCCTGAACAGTTTCTGCTTCAGGGCTCGACAAAGGAAGGCCAGCTAAATAAAGCCAAAAATCCCTGGGCATAGACTACACCCAGGGATTGACATTCCGATTCATGAACGGATGGCGCGAGAGCGTTTTTTGTATGACAAATAAACGTAGCGTGCCATTCGATAAATGGTTTTTGTCTTCTTTCATCCAGACTCTGACTGTCGGCTTCGGAATTTAACCGAATCTGCTTTAAAGGCTCGTGGGCTTTACCACCGGTAGGGATTTTCACCCGTCCCTGAAGACTATTCAATTAAGTTGTCTCTAGGATAATCCCAATCCGTACTATTGTCAAATAAAAGTTTTTGCAAACAAATGTTCAACGACGGATGGGTTGCCGAGGAGACAATGGTCAGCATTTTGCGCAAGAAACTAAGCCGTATTCTATATATAGGATTAAAATAAAGTTTGTAATTCATTAGAATTGGGTATAAAATGAGTCCAATAATAGTTGCATCATGACTCGGAAATGATCGTTCGCAGGAACGACAGTGAGAATATAATTAAAAGGGGATGGCAGAATTTGGAACAAGTATTTCAAGGAAGAAGCTTATTGGCGGAAAAAGATTTCACTCGGGAAGAATTGGAGTATCTGATTGATTTTTCGGCGCATCTGAAGGATCTGAAGAAAAGAAATATTCCGCACCGTTATCTGGAAGGCAAAAACATCTGCCTTTTGTTCGAAAAAGCATCCACCCGTACCAGAGCCGCTTTTACAGTGGCTGCCATCGATCTTGGGGCGCATCCTGAATACCTTGGGAAAAATGATATCCAATTGGGCAAAAAGGAATCCGTTGAAGACACTGCTAAAGTGCTCGGCAGCATGTTCGACGGCATCGAATTCCGCGGATTCAGCCAAAAAACCGTCGAAGATCTGGCGAAATATGCTGGTGTACCGGTATGGAACGGCTTGACCGATGACTGGCATCCGACCCAAATGATCGCCGATTTCCTGACGGTCAAAGAGCATTTCGGCAAGCTGGCCGGACTTAAGTTGGTCTATGTCGGGGATGGACGCAACAATGTCGCCAACAGCCTCTTGGTTACCGGCGCTATCCTGGGCGTCAACGTCACGATCTGCGCGCCGGAATCACTGTTCCCGACCGATGAATTGGTTGAGATGGCACAGAAATTCGCTGAAAAGAGCGGCAGCAAAATCGAAATCACGGCCGATGTGGCCAAAGGCGTAAAAGCGGCTGATGTCCTTTATACCGATGTATGGGTATCGATGGGCGAAGAGGATAAATTCGAGGAGCGTATCGAATTGTTGACGCCTTATCAGATCAATATGGAGATGATTGAGAAGACCGGCAATGACGATGTGATCATGTTGCACTGCCTGCCGGCTTTCCATGATACAAAAACGCAATATGGCCAGGAAATCGCGGAAACATTCGGCATGCGCGAGATGGAAGTGACCGACGCCGCCTTCCGCAGCAAGCACGGTCTTCAGTTTGAACAAGCCGAAAATCGCATGCATTCCATCAAGGCGATCATGGCTGCGACCTTAGGAAATTTATTTATTCCAAAAGTTTGATTGACAAAGTGAAAAACAGATGATAAATTTAATGCAAATGTCAAACAACATCTAACACAAACAAAAACTTTGACAAGAAGAGTAATCCATTTGCACAGTGAAGCGAACCTTGGAGGGTGAAAGCAAGGTCAACCGCGATGGATGAAAAGGAACTTTGAGTTGATAAGCTGAATGTGAACCATAAAGTTTAATCCGGTTGCCCCGTTATCGCAAAAGTAGCAATACTTGAGTCCGGCCTGCGCGCATGCTGGAAAATAAGGGTGGCACCACGAACTTTCGTCCCTATACTGAATCTATTTGATTTGGTATAGGCACGGAAGTTTTTTTGTATATCTGCAAGACTTTGTAAAACGGGCTCGGCCTGCTTTTACAACAAATAAAAAAAGGGGGATGGGAAGTATGATTCATGTCAGTATCATTGGAGCAACAGGTTACACGGGGGTGGAATTAGTCCGATTATTGGGATTGCGCGAGGATGTGGTCTTGGATCATCTGACCTCTCGCACGTACGCGGGTCAAAAGATCCAGCATCTTTTTCCGCACCTGTTGGGCAACGTCGATCACACCTGTGAAGAATTGGATCTGGAACAGGTGACGACGGACAGCGATGTGATTTTTGTGGCCTTGCCGCATGGACACGCGTTGCCGATAGCCAAAAAAGCCAAAGAAAAAGGCAAAAAGGTCATCGATTTGGGGGCTGATTTCCGGTTGAAGGACGCAGCCGTCTATGAAGAATGGTACAAAGTCCCGCACACCGAGCCGGAACTTTTGGAGGAAGCCGTCTACGGTCTGCCTGAATGGGACCGCGAGGCGATCAAGGATGCAACAGTCATCGCGAACCCGGGTTGCTTTGTGACAAGTATCCTCTTGGGATTGATGCCATTGATGAAAAAAGGCTGGGTCGTGCCGAACAGCATCGTTTGCGATTCCAAATCCGGCACATCCGGAGCGGGCCGCGCCGGCAACGTAGCGAACCTCTTCACTGAGGTGGAAAGCAGCTTCAAAGCCTACGGTGTAGCGCATCACCGCCACACACCGGAAATCGAGCAGCTGTTGACGCAGATGGCCGGCACGGACACGATGATCCAATTCACGCCGCATCTGGTTCCGATGAGCCGAGGCATCCTCAGCACCATCTATGCGACGGTCACCGAAGGACATACAGCGGATGAAATCCACGCCCTTTTTGAGGAAACTTACGCAGACGAACCGTTTGTGCAGGTTCTGCCTGCGGGCATGTGGCCGATGACGAAATCGGTAAAAGGCACAAATAACTGCCAATTGGGTGTCACCTACGACGAACGCACAGGCCGGGTCATCATCGTATCGGTCATCGACAACTTGATGAAGGGTGCTGCCGGCCAAGCCGTGCAAAACATGAACCTGATGTTCGGACTTGCCGAAACGACAGGATTACAGATGATAGGGCTTTTCCCGTAATAACGGAAGACTGAAGGAGGAAACGGACGAAATGATAAAGAAATTACATAAAAGCGGTGTGACTGCCGCTGCAGGTGTGCAAGCCGCAGGGATCCACGCCGGGTTCAAGAAACGCAAAAAGGACATGGCGCTGCTGTATTTCCCTGATGGGGCGACAGTTGCGGGCGTCTTCACCAAAAATAAAGTCAAAGCGGCTCCGGTCCAGTACGATCAACAAGCCCTGCAGCAACATGACCGCTTCAAGGCGATCCTGATCAACAGCGGCAACGCGAATGCCTGTACAGGCAAACAAGGCAAAGCCGATGTGGAAGAGACCGTGAAGCTCCTTTCTGCAGAATTGAATATCCAACCGGAAGAAGTGTTGGTGTCTTCGACAGGCGTCATCGGGATGTTCATGAACATGGAGACAATGAAAAAAGGGGTCAAGGCGATCGCACCGGAAGTTTCCGAATTTGGCGGCGCTGCAGCCAGCAAGGCAATCATGACGACGGATACGGTTCCGAAAGAAGTCAGCTTCACCTTTGAAGTCGCCGGCAAAACAGCTACCATCGGCGGAATGGTCAAAGGATCCGGGATGATCCATCCGAACCTGGGCACGATGTTGGGCTACATCACAACCGATGTCGCAATCGGCCAAACAGCTTTACATGAAATGTTACTGAAAGCCGCTGATGCGACCTTCAACCACGCTACCATCGATGGGGATACGAGCACGAACGATTCCGTCTTTGTGGCCGCAACTGGCAAACTCGACAATCCGTTGATTGTTTCCGCTGACGATGCAGGCTATGCCGAAGTTGAAGCGGCTGTCCTGTCCATCTGCTCCCAATTGGCGCAGCTGTTGGTCAAGGACGGTGAAGGGGCGACAAAATTTGTCGAGGTCCTGGTTTCCGGCGCGAAAACAATGGCTGATGCGGTTTCAATCGGCAAATCGGTCGCGACTTCCAGTCTCGTGAAAACGGCGATGTTCGGCGAGGATGCCAACTGGGGCCGGGTCATCACGGCTGCCGGTTATGCGGAAACGGAATACTTCGATGCCGATGTGATCGACATCGCATTCTCAAGCAAGAACGGCGAAATCAAGCTTTGCGAAGCGGGGATGGGTGTCGTCTTCGATGAAGAACTTGCGAAAAAAATACTGGAAGCAGATGAAATCAATATTTTGATCGACCTGCATCTGGGAACAGAAGCCGCCAGCACGTGGACATGCGACTTCTCTTACGACTATGTGAAAATAAATGCGGATTACAGGAGCTGAGAACGGGATGAAGATGAACAAGAGCAATTGTGAAAAAGCCGAAATGCTTGTCGAAGTACTGCCTTACGTCAACCGTTTCCGCGATAAAATCATCGTCATCAAATACGGCGGCAATGCCATGATCAATGAAGAACTGAAAAAAGCCGTCATGCAGGATCTGTTGTTGATGAAATCGGTGGGCATGCATCCTATCCTTGTCCATGGCGGCGGGCCGGCCATCAACGATATGCTGAAAAAGCTGAAGGTCGAGAGCCACTTCGAACAGGGGCTGCGTGTGACCGACAAAGAGACGATGGAAATCGTCGAAATGGTGTTGGCGGGAAAAGTCAACAAGGATATCGTCGGAACCCTGAACCAGCTCGGCGGCAAAGGCATCGGCTTGTCAGGGAAAGACGGCAATCTGATCCTGGCGCGCAAAAAATATCTGGAAAAGAACGGCGAAAAAATCGACATCGGCTATGTGGGCGAAGTGGAAGAAGTAAACAAGGAAATGCTGGATTCCCTCATCTACAGCGGCTATATCCCAATCATTTCCTCCATCGGGATGGGCAAGGATGGTATGAGCTACAATATCAACGCCGATTATGTAGCCGGCGCTATAGCGAAGGCCGTTCAAGCAAACAAATTCATCCTGCTGACCGATGTGGAAGGGATTTTCCGCGATTACCATGATAAGGATTCCCTCATCTCGCGGATCACGCTCGAAGAGATCGAAGCATTGGAAGCGGATGGCGTCATCTCAGGCGGAATGGTGCCGAAGGTTGACTGCTGCATCGACGCATTGCGAGGCGGTGTGGACGGAGCGCACATCATCGATGGCCGTTTGCGCCACTCGATTTTGTTGGAAGTGTTTTTCGACGAAGGGATCGGCACGATGATCGATCGTGAGAAGGAAGGGGTACTTGAATAATGAATGAAGAGATAAAAACAAAAGGGCAAGCCTACTTGATGAATACTTTCAACCGCGGAGCCATCTGTATGGTCGAAGGACAAGGCAGCTACCTGAAGGATGCGGACGGCAAGCAATATTTGGATTTCCTGGCAGGCATCGCCGTGAACGCATTAGGACATAATCATCCGAAAGTGACGGCTGCGATAGCGGAACAGGCGGCCAAACTGGTCCACTGCTCGAACTTTTATTGGATCGAGCCGCAAGTGCAGTTGGCGGAAAAACTGATCACGAATTCCGTTTTGGATAAGGTCTTTTTCGGCAACAGCGGCGCGGAAGCGAATGAAGGGGCCATCAAATTGGCGCGCAAATACGGACGCGAAGTCCACGGTGAAGGCTGCTACGAAATCATCACGGCGGATAATTCCTTCCATGGCCGCACGATAGCGACGCTGACGGCGACCGGCCAAAAACAATTCCATAAAGATTACGATCCGTTCCTGGAAGGTTTCCACTACGTTCCCTTCAATGACTTTGAGGCTTTGGCAGCCAAAGTTACGGAGAAGACATGCGCAATCCTTCTGGAGCCGATCCAAGGCGAAGGCGGCGTCTACGTGGGCGATCAAGCCTACCTGGAGCAAGTGCGTGCGCTCTGTGACGAAAAGGATATCCTGTTGATCTTTGATGAAGTCCAAACTGGCATGGGCCGCACCGGCAAGCTGTTCGCCTACGAAGGCTACGGCGTGGAACCGGATGTGATGACGTTGGCGAAAGCTTTGGGCAATGGCGTTCCGATCGGCGCGCTGCTGGCTAAAGATGCTGTCGCTTCCCACTTCAAACCGGGCGACCATGGTTCGACTTTCGGCGGCAATCCGCTTGTCTGTGCGGCAGCTTTCGCAACCATTCAAGCGATCGAAGACGAGAATATCCTGGCGAACGTCAATGAGATGGGCAGCTATTTCGAAGAGAAATTAGTGGCATTCAAGGAAAAATACGACTTTATCCTCGATGTGCGCGGCAAAGGCTTGCTGCTCGGGATGGAACTGGCGATGAAGGGAGCCGACATCGTCGCGAAGTGCCTGGAAAAGGGCGTCATCATCAACTGCACACATGATACAGTATTGCGTTTCCTTCCGCCGCTAAATGTGACCGGCGCGGAAATCGACAAGGCTGTTGCAGTGATGGATGAGGTTTTTCAAACAATTGAAGCTTAAAGAAAGGATGGCAAAGCATGCCTAAACGAACAGACATCAAGTCGATCCTAGTGATCGGCTCGGGACCTA
>CAWFEB010000003.1:0-11140 GCA_963814755.1 uncultured Carnobacteriaceae bacterium | reverse complement strand
TCGATGACCGGAATCAGATGGTCGAGCCACTGTTCCGCTTCATTATAAGCGATCCGGCATCCTTCCAACCCCAGCGTCCCGACCATACCGCAAGCGACACTTGCGAGCGCATTGGACATTCGCTTGCGCAAAGTTTCATTTTGGATGATGATGTTGGAAGTGCACAACCCAGCCAGGTTGAATGTTTTGGATGGTGCAGTGCAGGTGATTGTCTTTTCCGCCACCGCATGGGAAAGCGTCTGGAAAACCTTATGTTCATATCCTGGCATAATCAAGTCGTTATGGATTTCATCCGCAACAATGATCATGTCATAACGAAGCACGATATCCGCTAAACGGGCCAGCTCCTCTTCCGTCCAAACCCTTCCGACCGGATTATGCGGGCTGCAGAAAATGATCAGCTTGTTCTCCTTCTTGCGGCAGAGATGTTCAAGCCCTTTAAAATCGATCGTGTAATCGTCCGAGCGATTCAAAAGCGGATTCCTGATGACTTTCCGTCCGGCGTTTTCGATTGCTCCAAAGAATGGATAATAGACCGGCGTCATGATGATGACACCCTCACCAGGCTGGGTATAAGCCCTGACCGCTGCATAAAAGGCAGAAACGACACCAGGACTGGTCAGGATCCATTCCTTCTCCACCTCAAAATTGTGCCGGCGCCGTTGCCAATCGATGACTGCTTGGTAGTAGCCTTCGGTGGGTATACTGTAGCCCAATATATTGTCTTCCAAATATTCCTGCAACCCTTTGGTGATTTCCGGCGCAGTCCTGAATTCCATGTCCGCCACCGTAAGCGGCACCACATCATCCGCTACATCCGGCATCCATTGATACATCTGTTGCCACTTCACGGAACCTTTGTCTTTTCTGCTGATGACCGATTCGAAATCATATATTTTTTTGTTTCCTTCAATCTCCATCCCATACACCATATTATCTCTCCCTTCCCACTTGTGTAAGATTTAGTCACACAAGAGTCGGATCAGCACCTCGTTTCAGGATGCAATTCAATTATTAAACTAACTATAAGGTGATTTTTTGCCATTGTCTACTTTCCCATAACAAACTAGGTCACAAAACCTCACATATCGTTAAAACCCATTCCCAAACCACTATCCAATCACCGTCTCTCCGCGTCATCATTCCTCACATGGCCTTTCACTAAAAGAAACCAAAAAAAGCCCCGATTACGCTATATTCGCGCATTCGGGACTCTGAAAGCATTCTTGCTGGCCTCTTACTTACTTGAATTCAATGAAGAGGTAGAGATCTCCACCGGTGAAATCCGGTGTGCGTTCCAAGGAATTGACCAAAATATTCATTCTGATCTGGTCATTTTCGGTGGTTATCGTCGCATCCTCGATCGTCAGATTCCCTTTATCGAAGCCTGAAGTTGCGGCCTGCTCGAAAATGGTATCGTACACTTCGCGGGTATTGTAGGCGATCAGTTCCTCTCCTGCCGCATCCTTCACAATCAAGATATAATACTCGTCATCCAACCTTTTTTCCAATTGGTATGGTTGTCCATTCGCTTCAAAATCGGTAGTTTCGACGGGGCTCGTTTCGACTTCGGAATAGTAAAGATACTGATGGAGCATGACATCAAAGCCTGCAATTCCGACGACGGGATCGGCATCCCAATTCAGGTAGACGAATTCGCCTTCGCCTTGCGGGTACTCCGTTTCGGAGTAGGTCATGTCGAATCCGTAGGTATCGCTGAAATCACTGTAGACATTGAAGTCGCTCGGCAGGTAGGCCACCTCTTTATTGTAGCCCATGTTGTCGATGTAGGAAGCGACCTTGGTGATGACAATCTTATCGCCGATGGAAACATCACTTTTCGGAACGATGGCGTTATCCACCAGCATATCATTTTCCATTAGTTTCCGTTCCAAAAAGCCGATCTGGTTGTTCTTGCTGACCGTAAAGGCATCGATTGGCGGAATGATGGAAATGGCCGACAGCGCAAGCAAGGCGATGGCGATCAAACCATTATGCTTCGGTTTCATGAAACTGAAGATCACCCCGGCTATCGTCGCGAAGATGCCGAACAGGATGACATAGTAGCGGCCATGCGTGACGCCCATCTCCCTGATTTTCAGGAAGGAAGCGATGGTCTGGAAGACAACAATCGGGATCAGGACCTTAGGGAAAATCTTGCGGAACAGGTCGGCAAATTTATTCTCGAGATTGCAGGCAAGGATATAGACGATGATGACGATGATCGCATAGGAAACAAGCAGCGGCTCCAAAAGATTGTCTGTCCAGAATTCCCCTCCGATGTTCATGACGACATAGATCACAAGAATCAACGTATAGATGGCAGTCAAAGGGATGATGATGTAGGAAATCAGAATTTCCAGGAAGCGCGGCACCATAAATTGGCGGTCCAGCGTTTCTCCGCGCTTCGCCCATGCCTCATCCGGTATCAATTCTTCGCGTTTGCCCGGATACAGCGGCGTCATCGACAAGAAATAGATCGGCGCGAACAAGGAACCGACGATATTCATAAGATGCGTGAGAATTTTGATAATCGATATTGAAGAGCAGGTAATCAGTGGCGTAAAAAATGGCGCTGATTCCGCCTGCCAACACTCCTGAAAAAAGCACGGTCGTAAAGAAAGCTTTCATAGCCGACAAAAAACTCCGGTGGAAAGGCACCTTCACACTTTTTATCGAAGGTATCCAAATGAAGGCAATCATAAGGGCGAACAGCGCCACACCGGTTTTGACGCTTGATGGCTATATTGTACAGTGTCTGCGGTCCGACCGCGAAATAATAGCCGGTCGCAAGCAGCACTGCTCCGCCCATCAGCAGATAGCGGGCATTCAGTTGCGTAAAGAAGCGTTCATAAACCATTTGGCCGACGATGCTCAGCATGGCTCCCACCAAAAAAGTGAACAGATAGCGGGCATAATCCTCGCGCGGATTTTCGATCATGAAGCTGTTCAACACTGCGACCGCGATCAAAAAAAGCACGGTCAGTGGATAACGACTGATGGAACGCCCCATTCCTTTGTAGGCCTTCCGTAAAGAGTCTTTGAATTTCATTTTTGCCACTCCTCTCTTACAATGTGGTCGATGCGAAAATAATGCTATTCAACCTTCTCTGCTTTCCTTCTTTTCTTTCGCTTATGCGTAAAATCGGCCCGCTGGAACGTAACTGTAGCCATAGCGAGGAAGACGATGCCACATCCGAATACGGCAAGGCCGCTCATCCATGGCTTGAATATGAATCCATTGAAATTCAACGCCAATCCATTTCTGACCATTTCAGCATCCGTTCCGTTGTTTTCCAAGACAATAGCCCGAAAAAACATGGTCGTATAGGTCATAGGATTCGCATAAGACAGGTACTCCAAAAGCGTCGGAAAAAGGCTCACAGGAACATACGCACCGGATAAAAAAACCAACGGAAGAACTACCGCTTGGCCAACGATTTGGTAGGTTTGCGCGTCCCGAACGATGGTGGCAACCCAAAGACCCAAGGCAGAATAGACCATCCCTACCAAGAACATCGACAGGAAGACCAACACAATCGTGTGCGGCTTTTCAAATCCTAAGCCGGTGAACATCCCGATCACAAAAATACTGAATCCTTGCATCGTCGCAATCAGGGCGCCCGCCAACAACTGTCCGAACGCTACCTGGAAACGATTGATGGGGCTGACCAGTATTTCCTTCATATAACCTGAACCGATATCCTCAATCGTAGTGGCCGCGATATTCAACGATGTTTGAAATACGGTGGCGATAGTCACACCGGCGATAACATGATTGACAGAATTTTCTTGCAGCTGATTTTGAAAGAGGGAAGACAATACATAGATGAACGCGAAAGGCGTAAGAAAAGTAATCAGCAAGCGGATGCGGTTGCGCATAAAGTTACGCAGATTGCGCAAGCATAATGTCCAGATGGCTCTCACCCCGCATCACCACCCTCACGGATTTTTTTGCCTGTAATTTCAAGAAAAACGTCGTTCAGGCTCCCTTTCGTAACCTCCAAATCCAGAACATCCTCCTTCAATGAGTGGATTGCCTCAATAAATCTTTCCATGTCGTCCACCTCAAGATGCAAGTATCCCCCTTTCTTTTCATAACGGAACTCCTGCTGCAATAAATAGATTTCGGCTTTTCGGGAATCCTTCATCTTCAATACAGCACGCGTTTTGGTATACCGATTTTTCAAAGCTTGCGGGGTATCGTTGACGATGATTTTTCCGTCGTCCATGATAGCTACTCGATCGCACACTTCCGCTTCTTCAATATAATGCGTGGTTAAGAAAATCGTTATATTTTTCTCCTTCTGCAGCTTCATGATATACTCCCACATGCGATTTCGAGTCTGCGGATCAAGACCCGTCGTCGGTTCGTCCAAAAAAAGAACTTTCGGATAATGAACAAGCGCGCGTACAATCTCAACCCGACGCTTCATCCCGCCGGAAAGGGTAGAGACGAGACTGTTCCGCCATTCCAACAAATCAACAAGATCCAGCAATATTCCGATTCGTTCCCCTATCTCATTCCTCGGCACCCCATAAAGGATGCAGTGAGCAACCAGATTTTCCTGCACAGTCATCTGCTGATCCAGTGTAGGTTCCTGAAAAACGATGCCGATTGCTTTGCGGACTTTTTTCTGTTGCTTAGAGACATCTTCTCCATCAATCAAAAGTACTCCCGAGGTTTTATCGATCATCGTACACAAGGCGTTGATCGTGGTGCTCTTGCCTGCACCGTTCGGACCCAGAAAAGCAAAACTGCTGCCTTCTTCCACCTCGAAAGAAACATCCTCCACTGCAAGGTAATCCCCATAATATTTCGAAAAATTTTTCACATTGATTATGGCTGCCATCTCTATGCCTGCCTTCCCAACAAAATAAGGTGAGCGCATCCAACATTAGAACTGTTGCTGACAAAACGAAACGTCTACACCATAATTATGGATATCCATGCGCACCTTTGTCAAATTTTGCGATGCCTTTAGCTCCATAAAGAGTTAAGATAAGAAAAAAGCACAGCAGATATTTCCACTATCGCTCCCCCTTCTTAATTCTTTGAACGGACCTGTCTTCGCATCCTTCATCGCCAATTGGATATAATCGATGGAAGCATTGAGTTTGGCGGTTTCCCACTCATCCAAAGCGACCCCGAATTGTTTTTCTACGCCGTTGCGGCCGATCAGGCAAGGCATGCTCAAAGCCACATCGCCGTCATGTCCGTACTGTCCGCGCAGAATCGTGCAGACGGGGTGGACGCTCTTTTCATCCAACAGGACAGCTTGCGCCAAGGTGATGGCGGATTGCGCAACCCCGGCATTCGTCCAACCTTTCCCGTTCAGGACATCATAGGCCGACTTCACGACCGCCGCCCCGATCGCTTCAGGATCCAACGTCTCCACTTCCGGGAAATAAGTTCCGAACTCATCATAGCGGATGCCGTTTATGGCCAATCGGCTCACCACCGGGAAGGCGGTAAATCCGTGCTCGCCCATCATGTAGCCGGTCACGCTCTTAGGGTCGACACCATAACGTTGCGAAATCACTTTCCGCAGACGGGCCGAGTCCAGCATCGTGCCGGTCCCGAAGATCCGCCCTTCCGGGTAATCGAATTCGCTGGCCGCGATATAAGTCACCGTGTCCAATGGATTCGTGATCAGAATGATGATGGCCTCTTTTGTATATTTTATGATTTCGGCCATCACTTCCCGGATGACCGCCGCATTTTTCCCGGTCAAGGAAGCGCGATCCGGGATGGCATTCGGATTATTGTCATCCTTCAGGACACTCGGTCCGGCAGCGATGATGATGACGTCCGCATCCGCGCAATCGGCGTAATCCCCGGCATGTACGTCCACATTGGACATATAGGTCAACGCGGTCGCATGCGCCTGATCCAAGGCTTCCCCATGGGCAACATCCTTCAGAATATCGATTGTCGCGATTTCCGCAAATAATCTCAATTTCATTGCGTCAGCCAACACATAGGAACCCACGTGACCCACACCCACCACAACAAGTTTATTTTTGTGCATCTTTTCCCCTCCAGTTCTCATCATACTTTCATCTTAGCACCTTTTCGGCGATTTATCACAAGTATTTCGCGAAAGAGGCCTTGTCCTGATGACGGCTTGCAATAATCCGTCCGTCCGAGTACTATGGAAGCAACATCACCAAGAGGAGCATACGTTAAATGGAAAAGTTTGTGGAAGCTTTAAAACAAAAAATTCGCAGTAAAGAGGGCTTATCGCCCAAGATGCAGGATATTCTGGATGCTTGCGTAGTGCTGTTCTCGACGAAAGGATTCTCCAACACCAGCACAAAGGACATCGCCAAAGCAGCCAATGTTGCTGAAGGGACCATCTACAAGCACTTCGGGACCAAGGAAAATTTGCTTTACGCTACGATTTTCCCGATTCTGCGCGATATCATCTCAACGGAAGCGCTCGCCCAAGTGCAGCAGTTCCGCAATTCTGCAGAGAACGCGCCATTTGAGCGGTTCGTGGAATTCATCGTGCGCAAGGACGTTATGATGCCCGAAGAGCATTTCCAATCCGGCAAAATTTTCATCAGCGAAATGATGTACGACAAACAGCGGTACAAAGAATTCATCACCATGATCCCAAAGGACTTGATTGAAGGCATTTACGCAATCCTCGACGGCTACAAAGAAAAAAACGAGATCGTCGATTGGCCGAATCCCGTCATTTGGCAATTCATCATGAGCATCCTGTTCGGCAATCACCTGACCCATTACGTCCTTTTCACGGATACAAAGCGCGACAAAGAAGCCGAAATCGCTTATTTGACCCAACAGATCGTCAAAGGCCTCAGACCCGATAAGCAATAGCATTGACAGCCCGTTCCCGAATCGCTATACTTGACTAATCGCACAGTGAGTAAATACTCACTCATCGTCATTTCTTTTAAAATAATAAGGAGGCATCCATCACTATGGCTTTTGTCGAACTAAAAAATCTGAATAAATTTTACCCGATCAGCGGATCGGAAGATTTCCAGGCACTCAAGGACGTCAACCTTTCCTTGGACAAAGGCGAATTGGTCTCAATCGTCGGCGAATCAGGCAGCGGTAAATCGACCTTGATGAACCTATTGGGCGGTCTGGACAGCCAGTTCTCAGGCGAAATAACCATTGACGGCCAAAACATGAGCACGTTCAAGGAAAAAGATTTCGTGAATTACCACAAAGAAAAGATCGGCTTCGTTTTCCAGAGTTTCAATCTTGTTTCCCACCTCAGCGTGCTGGATAACGTCACATTGGCGATGACGCTTTCGAACGTCGACAAAAAAACGCGGGTCGCAAGGGCGAGAGAAGTCCTGAAGCAACTCGGCCTTGACGACCAATACAAAAAGAAACCCAGCCAGTTATCAGGCGGGCAAAAGCAGCGTGTGGCCATCGCCCGCGCGTTGGTCAACGACCCGGATATCATCATTGCCGATGAACCTACCGGAGCCTTGGACTCGCAGACGACGGACCAGGTTTTGGACATCATCCAGGACATCGCCAAAACCGGCAAACTTGTCATCATGGTCACCCACTCGGAGAAAGTAGCGGCCCGCTCCACGCGCGTCGTCACAATCGATGACGGAAAAATCATCGGCGATATCCGTCAAGGCGAGATCGCCTTGCACGACAACGCGTTTGAACTGCAGCAGAAAAGCAAGAGCAAAAATCTCACTTTTTTTGCTGCAATCCGTTTGGCCCTTCTTAATATGAAGGAAAAGTTGGCCCGGAACATCCTGATCGCTCTTGGCGGCAGCATCGGCATCATGAGCATCATCGTGATGCTGTCCCTTGGCGAAGGCGTCAATGATTATCTGACCGAAACGATGAACGCCAATGTCAACCCACTGGTCAGTGAGGTCCAAATGCCCGTCGTCATCGAAACCAACAACAGCGAAAACACCGATTCATCCATGATGATCACGACTCCCACCGGGGCTGAGATACCTGCCGGCTCCACGCCATCGGGTCCTCCTGCGGGCGTAACGCAGTCCGATCCGTTCGAAGCAGAAAACATCGAGGAATTGCGGAATATTCCGCATGTCGCCGAAGTCAATCTGGCCTATACTTCCTTTACGATCGGAAGCGATAACGTCATCTTTGAGGAGAATAAATACTCCTTCATGACTTTCGGAACAACCTCAGGAATGACCGATTCCAACATCCTGCATGGTGCATTTCCCGAAGAAGGCGAGATCCTGGTCACAGAAGGCATCGCCAATCAGATGGGCGCTACTCCGGAAGAAGCCATCGGAAAAGAAGTGACCCTGGACGTTACCATAGACGGTGAGTCGTTGGAAAAAAATTACATCATCAGCGGCATTTACACGGCCGGACAAGCCATCGGCGCATTCGAGTCTGTATACATGTCGGCTGATTCCTTTGAAACATTGACTGCAGAGAACAATATGGAAGTCGAGCCCAATGTTGTCTACCTAGTATCCGACGATCCTGAAAATACCCAATCCATCAAAGATGAAGTAGCCGCCCTAGGTTACCGCGGTTCGTCAGCGGATGCCCTGGCATCCACGTTCACCCAGATGCTGGATATCTTCACTTACATCCTTTCCGGGGTTGCCGGCATCTCCTTGTTCGTGTCCGCCATCATGATTTTGACGGTGCTCTACATCAGCGTTGTGGAACGGACGCAAGAAATCGGCGTCATCAAAGCGATTGGCGGCCGGAAGAAAGATATCCGCCGCATCTTCGTTTCCGAGTCCTTCCTGATTGGTCTGTTCAGCGGAATTCTGGGCGTAGGCATTGCCTACCTCATCACCGTTGTCGGAAATATCGTTGTGGAGAATCTATTTGACACGGCCATCCTGAATATGACACCAGCGTTTGCAGTATTCGGCATCGTCACCAGCGTGATCATCAGCATGGTCGCAGGCCTGATGCCTGCCCAAAAAGCAGCCCGCCTGGACCCAGTAGAAGCCCTACGCCACGACTAAAATCAGGATTCAGAGTTCAACTACGAGCAACCAAAAGAAGCAGCCGGATTTTCGGCTGCTTCTTTTTATTTATTCCGCAAGGCGGATTTGCGCATAAAAGGCGTTCATCTGATCGGCCAATTCGCTTTCTTGCATTTCATGGAAAATGCTCATCACATTGTACAAGTATCGTAACAACCAATCAAACGCGTCCTTCTTCAGACTAACGCCTTCCTTCATTTCCTCCTCAATCTCCTTATGCAATACATCTACCCAATGATCCCCCATAACAATACGCACCCGTTGGAACTGCTCCCGAAAAAGCTGCTCGGTCGAAACTTCACCCTCCCCCGACATCCACTTGTTGCGGTTTGCACTCCGGTAATACCGGGGGATGAAATGATTGAAATAAGGATCGGATTGTTGCAACAAGAAAAAAGCTGCTTCATATTTCCGATCGGCGATGTAGCTATCCAACAAATAGGAAACCAAAATATCCCGAAAATCGATCGACAGTTTACGGACCACCAAATCCTTGTAAGTATCATTGACTGGCACAATGTCCAACTTAGTGTACAACGGCTGCCGGCTTGCACCCACCACCAATTCTTCGCGTTCCAACAGCTTATGTGCCTCTTCCTTCGCCCTGTCATGCATGCCACGGGATCGAAAAACGACAAAACGGACCCATTTCAGCAACGCGCCTTCTTCAGCAGTCAGCTGAATATCCGGATTGCCATCCAAAACCGCCGCAAAATTTTCTAATTTCTGGACCGTATCCCCATAATCATGATGCTCCCACTGGATATAACTCGCCTCATCCTTTTCGTAACGGAAGCTGATGAAAATCATCTGTAGCCACAGTTTTTTTATGTCAGAATAACTGACGCGATAATGTAACTGTTGCCGCAACACTTCTTCCATCTGCGCCTTGATTCTGGTCCGCTCCCAACCCGATCCGATTGCTTCAGCTTCAAACAACTGAACGAGTTCAATCGACTTCCTGACATTGTATTTGTTTTCTATCATTAATTTATTCACAATAGGCCTGAGAATGAGATGCGACAACTTCACTTGATTCCTGAAATATGGGAAAACAAAATAATCCTCATTCACCCTTTTCCGCAAAATCCCCGCATGCAAGGGTTGATGACCCAGAGGACCGATTATCGGCGAAAAGTCCTTTAGCTCATATTCCCCTTCCATGAATTCCACATTTGCATGGTTGAAAGGATAACCCGCCGGAAAATTTTGTTTGTAATAGAAGAGATACCATTCATGCGCTTCTTGTTCATTCAGCAACAGCCGATCCACGGAGATGTCATCTTCCGCAAAACGTTGCGCAAAACGTTGCGCCTCATGGGATAATCGATAAAAGTGCTGCGTATGCAGGAAATCATGCAACGTATGCTCATTAACTGACACTTTCCCAGCCAATACATAGTCATAAATCGCGCAATAATACTCAAAAAATAGATCGTAATCACCTTTCATCTTCCACACCTCCGGTCCGTAACCCCTTACAATTCTAAGTCCATTTTACCATATTGCTTACAAAACAAAGCAAGAAAGCCTACGCACCTGATCAATTCGGCTTCCAAATACTGAAAATTGTGCAATTAACTGAAAGCTGAAACAAACATCCTACATAGAATTTATAAAAATTTATACAAATTCCGTTCAGTTGATATAAAAATGTTCAGTTATTTAATGACGTTTTCATGTGATGGTGCTATACTATACATGAAATACCGTTTATTGCATTAGGTTATAAATATACTACAGCGCCTGAGGAATCCCGACCCATAAGCATTTCCAAAAAAGTATACCTTCCTGGTCTCTCCCGCCCCTCACTTTTTAATGAGCAGAAATCCCAGCATCCAGAAAATAAATATTTTTACATCAGTTATATTGCGAATTCCAATCATCTTATATCGATAAAAAAGCCTTCATACCGGCTTCAAAGTGAAAATAACTGTAGTTATTTTGTTTTTGTTTCATTTTTTAATTAACAGAAATAGACTTTATGTCGATTATGACCCAAGAATCTTTCCGTTGCCTTGGGAACGAAACTCCATGTTGAAGCGGCCATTAAATTGCACGCCAAAAATAGATAGTGATCCTTCAGCCAGATACTTTTTTTGCAATTCGCCGCGATTTGGAGGAGCGGCACCGATGCCTCAATATA
>CAWFEB010000002.1:0-47422 GCA_963814755.1 uncultured Carnobacteriaceae bacterium | reverse complement strand
GCGCCGTAGATTGCTGATAATCCGCAGAAAATGCCTTCGTAACCCGCGATAGTCGCAATCATTTCATTGCCCGTGAAGTCTCCCAAAGCAAGCAGGAAGAAAAGCAATGTTAAAGAACCGAAGACGATTTGCAGGTTTTTGCTGATGCGCAATGTTCCGACGAACATGCCCAAAGTGAACAGCCCCCACATGAAAAGGTAAGCAGCCATTGCTTGAGCCGAAGCCGCTTCGCCCATGCCAAGACCAGGCATAACGATCGTTCCGACAAGGGAAAGCCAGAAAAATCCGTAAGAAGTGAAGGCTGTTGCGCCGAAAGTGTTGTTTTTCTTGAATTCCATGATGCCGGCAATGACTTGCGCCATGCCTCCGAAGAAAATGCCCATAGCCAAAATCATCGTGTTCATCGGGAAGTAACCTGCATTGTGAATGTTCAACAGGACTGTTGTCATTCCGAAGCCCAATAAGCCAAGCGGCGCTGGATTAGCAGTGAATTCTTTCAAGCTGACGATCGTGTTGTTCTGTGTATTTGATGCGTTTTTCATTAGTAGTCCGTTCTCCTTTGATTTCAAATCTGAAAATAATGTCAGGGTGATTATATCCATATTGCTTGCTGTCGTCAATCTGTTTCGTTGAAAGTACACCAAAAGTTCATTTTTGATACGACGGCAAGTGCGTCTGAATGTAAGCGTTCTTTCTATATGAGTGCTGTGAAGAAGTGATTCTGCAGAGAAAATAATAAAACGATTTTGAGGATTCGAAAGGATGGAAGATAAAATGATAGCGATAAAGAAAATCATTGCGGTCGGTGGGGTTCTGCTCGGGACTGCCGGCGTTGTGCATACCTATCTGCGTAAGGCACCTTCGAAGGCCGCCAGGGAATTCACCGATTTGGCGGAAGATATATTGAAGGAAACGGAGCCGGCAAAGGGTCGCTTCACAGAAGTAGATATTGCGACGCTACCTGGCCCTGTCCGACGTCATCTGCGCCGTTGCGGTCATCTCGGGAAACCGAAAATGGCCTACATGAAGGTAGTTTTTCCGGATGTCGCCTTTTCGCTCGGAAAGGGAAAAAAGGCCATCAAGATAGCCTATACACAATATAATTTTGTGGACGGTCCCGACCGGATCGCCTACATCGACAGTTCACTCTACGGCATACCTTTCGAAGGGGTGGATGCCTATGTCGACGGCAAGGGCTCGATGAAAGGGATTTTGGCAAAAAATATCACACTGTTCGACATTGACGGAGAAGCGATGGATAAGGCCAGTTTGGTGACGTTCCTGTCCGAGTGCCTCTTCGTTCCTAATGCGGCTCTTCAGGACTACATCCGCTGGGAGGCAATCGACGCGCACCACGCCAAAGCGGTGATCACAGCGTACGGGACGACTGCGGAAGGGATCTTCACGTTCAATGAAGACGATGAGATGACAGCCTTCACGACCGATGATCGGGAAGCAACGACGATGGATGGGAAAAGCGAAAAAGTCAGATGGTCGGCCATCTGCGGCGGGTACAAGGAAATCAACGGTATCCGTCAGCCGACAGAACTGAAGGCGGTCTGGCACTATGACGAAGGGGATTTCACTTATTTTGATGCGAAAGCTGCGATGATGAGTTATGACAAACAAGAATGAATGGAATGAATGGAAAGGATTGACGGAAGCGGAAGCGGCTGAACGGAGAGTCCGATACGGAGCGAACGCATTGCCGGTACCGCGTCATCGTCTCCTTGGCCTGATTCTGAGGCAATTCCGGGGCATCTTCAATCTGATGCTGCTGATTGCGGCAGGCGTGACCTTTTCGCTGGGAGAGCCGATTGACGGTGTCTTTATCCTGTTGTTTGTGTTCCTTGGGACAGCACTGAATGTCTATCAGGAGCACAAATCGAATCAAGCAGCCGATAAATTGAAAGCCTATCTGCTGAGCACAATTACGGTGATCAGGGACGGAACGGAAAAGGAAGTGCCGACCGAAACGTTGGTGCCCGGGGACATCCTGAAGCTTGAGTCGGGCGATATCGTGCCGGCTGATGCCATTGTCCGCGTTGCCCGTGATCTTCTGGTCGATGAAACGACATTTACGGGTGAGTCCATTCCAGTTACGAAACGGGCGTCCGCGTCAAGCGCAACTGCCGCTGATGAAGAGCATCTGCTGCAAGGGATTGTGATTGTGCGGGGAAATGCTTTGGCTGAGATTACGGCGATCGGACAGGAGACGCAATTGGCTCATATCGCTACGACGGCATCAACCGTCCAGGCGGAGAGTGAACTGGTCAAGAGTGTGGACAAAATCAGCAACTTCATCATGAAAGTGACGCTGTTGACTCTCGGATTCGTCGTGTTGGCCAACATCCTGATCGAGGGCCGGGAGGCGGATGTCACGGGTCTGCTGATTTTCGCGATCGCCCTGGCCGTATCGGCCATCCCGGAAGCTTTGCCGTTGGTGTTGACTTTTTCCCTTTCTCGGGGAGCCTTGGAATTCGCTAAGCGCGATGTCATCGTCAAGCGGCTTTCCGCGGTCCAGGATTTGGGATCAGTCAATCTGTTGTGCACCGATAAAACCGGCACAATCACGGAAAATCATCTTGTATTCAGCAATGTTTATCCGATGGCGGAATCGCCTTACGATCCACTGGTCTTGGCGCGGTTGGCCGCCATCAATCTGCATGAGCGGATACCGGAACCTTTCGACCGTGCAAGCGATGAGGCCCTCACACTTGCGCAACGGCAGATTGTGGAGCGCTACAGTCTCGCGCAGGAGGAGGCCTTCGACCCGGCGCTGCGCAGCAATGGTGCGATCGTGAAACAGGTGGACGGCAAAACGCTGCATATCCGCCGCGGGAGCCCGGAATATTTCTTCGGGGAAGGGCTGATTTTCCGCGAGGCTGTTGCGGATTGGCTGCAGACGGAGGAAGAAAAAGGGCACCGGGTACTGGGCGTGAGCTATGATGACGGCACCGGTGCGCATTTCGGCGGATTTGTCTCTTTTGTGGACCGCATCAAGGATTCCACTATTGCGACCGTAGCCGCCGCAAAACAGATGAATGTCGCCATTACGGTCATCACCGGAGATGCCCTGAAAGTTGCCGAGGCAGTCGGAAGGGAAGCCGGTTTGGTGACGGAGAGCGCTGAAGTCACGGAGGCTGCCGCCTTTTTGGCATTGCCGCTGGCCGAAAGGAAGAAACGTCTGTCTTCAATCCGCGTCTTTGCCCGGACTACGCCCGAGCAAAAATTGGAACTAATCCTATTGCTGAAAGAACAGTTCACGGTCGGTTACTTGGGTGAAGGGATCAATGACGCTCCGGCTTTGAAGGCGGCGCATGTCTCGATGGTCGTGCAGTCGGCGGCCGATGTCGCCCGCGAGACCGCCGATATCGTATTGCTGCAGAACGATCTGCGGGTGATCGTCGACGGCATCCGCTTCGGGCGGGAAACGCACGCCAATACGATGAAATACATCCGCGCCACTTTGATCTCGAACTTCGGCAATTTCTATGCGGTCGCCATCGGCTCGCTCTTCATCAGCTTTTTGCCGATGCTGCCGAAACAGCTGCTGCTCCTGAATCTGCTTTCCGATTTTCCGATGATGGCCATTGCGTTTGACCGGGTATCGGCTCAAGAAGTGGAACAGCCGCAGCGGTATGATCTGCATTCCCTCTACATCATTTTCGTCACGATGGGGCTCGTCAGCACCGTCTTCGATTTCATCTGCTTCGGGCTATTCTACAGGATTTCCCCGGCAGTGCTGCAGACCAACTGGTTCATTGCCAGCGTATTGACTGAGATATTGTTGATGCTGTCGATCCGCTCCTTGGCGCCGATCACCAAGGCCGGCTGGCCGGCACCGTCGATCGTGATCCTTTCGGTGATTGCCATGGCACTTGCCATCGGATTGCCGATGATCCCCGCTACTGCCGCCTTCTTTGAATTCCAGCCGCCGACAATGGCGCATTTGGGGATCATTTTGGGGATCGCCGTTTCTTATCTTGTCGTCACGGAACTAGTCAAACGTCCGCTTTCCGGTTTCGTCAGGAAGAGATAGACTGCCGGACGTCGCATCAAACAATTATTAACTTGAAAGGGGGTTAGCCATATGCATCCTTTTTATGGATCAGTCACTGAGTTTTTGGCAGAAGGGCAGTGGTGGATCGGTTTGCTGTCGATGGCCATGTACCTAATCTTCTGGGCTGTCGTCATCCTTTTTGCGGTCAAGCTCTTCAAAAAATATTTCGCCGATAGGCCAACTCCGCCAAAATCGGAGGAAGATTCGGCACTGAAGATCCTCCGCGAAAGGTATGCACGCGGAGAAATCGATGCAGAGGAGTTCAAACAGAAAAAAAGCGATTTGCTGGAATGAGATGATGGAGAACAGTTTTTGCGCGGAGGAGGTGCATCATGGAGTTTCGGTCTTTGCTGCAGTTGGCGTACTTTGGCGCCACGACGATTTTGTTCAGAAGAAAACGGCCGCTGGTGGGTTCCATCATCCTGACCGACAAATGCAATTTGGCTTGCAAGCACTGCGCCGTCAGCAACATCACTTCGATCATTTATCCGTATCCGCAGATCAGGGCTGAGATGCAGTGGCTGTACGCAGAAGGCGTCAGGATACTCTTTTTTTACGGTGGGGAACCTTTCCTTTGGAGAAATCAGGGCCATACGCTGCGGGATCTGGTCATCGAAGCAAAGCAGATCGGCTTTCTGCTCGTGAATGTGGTCACCAACGGAACGATTCAGGTGGATCTGCCGGAAGCCGATTTGGTGATGGTTAGCCTCGATGGCGGCAAAGCAAAGCACAACGAAATCAGAGGAGACACTTACGACCGCATAATCGCCAATATCGAGAAAGCTTCCCGGGGAAATGTCTGCCTCTACATGGCGATCAACCAGATCAACAAAAGCGATATCGGGGCAGTCTGCGAAACGGCTGTGCGTACGAAAAACGTCAAGGCTGTTTCGTTCAACTTCCACACGCCTTATCCCGGGACAGAGCAGCTCAAACTCAGCCGAATCGAAAAGCAGGCTTGCGCCAACCAAATTGCGGAGCTTATCGATGCGGGCTATCCGATCCTGAATCTGAAGAGTGCGTTGCCTTATATCGTGAACAATACATTTCCGACACCTTGCTATCAATGCATTGTTGTGGAAAATGGGGAGAAATGGGTGTGCGGGCGTTGCATCGATATCGAAGGGCTCTGCGCAGAATGCGGCTTCTTTTTCGCCGCCGAATTTTCGCTTCTTTTCAAAGGGAATATGAAAGTATTGCGGGATCTGCTCAGGACCTATCTGAAATATATTTAGGAGGTGAAGTTATGCGTTGGACATCATTGTTGCGGATATACCTAACCCGCTCGTTCAAGCCCTTCGTCTTTGAAGGGACCCATGATAATACACTGGATTTTGAAAAAATGGATGATCTGGGGCTGTATGTGCACATCCCGTTCTGCCGTTCGTTATGCAGTTTCTGCCCTTATTGCAAAGTGGTCCACAATAAACCGCAGGCGGATGCCTATAAGATTGCGTTGTTGAAGGAAATCGATCTGGTCTGCAAGGGAATGTCCGGCAAAAAGCAGGCGACGAGTCTTTATTTCGGTGGAGGAACGCCTGCCATGATGTTGGACGATCTGAAGGACATCATCGCGAAGCTGAAGCAATACTTCGTTCTGACGGGCGGAATCGGTGTGGAACTCCACCCCAGCGACATCACCGAAAGGAATCTACAGAAGTTGAGGGATGCGGGGGTGACGATGTTGAGCATCGGCATCCAATCCTTCCAGGAAGACTGCCTACGGAAAATCGGGAGAAGAAACGACTCATTCGTCGAAAAGATCCGTCTGGTGAGAAGTTCCGGCTTTGACGTAGTCGATGTGGATCTGATATTTGCCATCCCGGGTCAGACCGACGAGATTCTGGCGAATGACATCCATACGGCCTTCGGCAGCGGGGCGACGCAAGTTTCGACTTATCCGTTCATCGACTTCACTTTCGCCGACAATGCCTACAAGCCGATGAGCGAAGAAGTGAAGCGCGAGATGCTGGAGCATTTGACGGATTATTGCCACGCAAACGGCATCGAGCGGACATCGGTCTGGACATTCGCGCAGCGGCAAACCGAAAAATATTCTTCCGTCACGCGGGATGCCTTTCTCGGATTCGGTGTTTCCGCAACCACGCTGCTGAAAGATATCTTCAAGATCAATACGTTTTCGATTCCCGAATACATCAAGCGGATCGAGAGCGACGCTTTGCCGACCTCCTTGACGCTCCATTTCACTAAAAGGCAACGGGCGGTCTATTACCTGTTCTGGAGTGCCTATGCCATGCAGATTGATGCCGACAGATTCGAGAAACTCATCGGCACCCCTTTGAACCGGATGTTCGGACTGGAACTGTTCTTGGCGACCAAGCTTGGCTATCTCAGAAAGAAAGGGCGTGTCTACGAACTGACCGATAAAGCCGCTTATCTCTATCACGATGTCGAACAGGCGTATACGACAGCCTACATCGACAAGATGTGGCATATTTCAAGACTGCAGCCTTTCCCTGAAAAGATAATCTTGAAATAATTAAACGGCAAAGCAAAAAGGCTGATTCCGCATGGAGTCAGCCTTTTGGGTATGGATCAGAAGCAACGTTGTTTCAATTGTCCTCTGTGCGCAGCATCAGCACGCCTCCGATAATGAAAAGGAGGGAAATGCTGGCGAGCCCGTTGCGTGAATCGCCGGTCAATTGGCTCGTGAGCGCATATAGCGCCGGACCCATGATGGCGGCAAATTTGCCGAGGATATTGTAGAAACCGAAATATTCATTGGCGTTCTCCTTCGGCACAAGCTTGGCGAAATAGGAACGCGACAGTGCCTGGATACCGCCTTGCGAAGTTGCGACCAGCGCAGCGAGGATCCAGAATTCGACAGCAGTGGTCATCCGGAAAGCCAGCAGGCAGGCAAACAGATAAATGACGATGCCCACCAAAATCATTTTTTTGCTGCCGAAGCGCTTGGCCAGTACTCCGTAGAGGATCGTGAAAGGAAAAGACAGGATCGGAATCACCAGCACAGCAATCATCAGCACATCAGACACGACCCCGATACTGTCGCCGAAGACAGCTGCCATGTGGATGATTGTGTTCAGCCCATCGATGTAAAAGAAGTAGGCAATCAGGAACAGGAACATTTTCTTATGGCTGCGGATCTGGTGCAGAGTTTTGTTAAGGCGGGCGAAACTGTCATGGATGATGTGTTCGCTAGCCGGGACAAAATAGCGCTGTTTCACATTACGCAGCATCGGAATCGTGAAGACAATCCACCAAAACGCTGTGAACAGGAAGGAGGCTTTGATGGCGGTCGTCCTGGGAATGCCGATTTTCTCGCCGAACATGATCAGCAGGATCGAAAGCACGAATGGGATGGTACTGCCACCGATGTAACCCATCGCAAATCCGTAAGTGGAGACCCGATCCATCCGATCCTCTGTCGCGACATCCACCAAAAAGGCGTCATAGAAAATGTTAGCACCCGAAAAGCCGATTGTCGTGAGCATATAGAAGGCAAGCAGCAGGCGCCAATCGTCCGTGAAGCTCAATGCGGCGGTTGCGACAACACCGATTAGGAAGAAACTTTTGAACAGCCGCATTTTCCATTTCGGATAATCACCTATCGTACCGAGGATCGGGGCGAATACTGCTATAGCCAAAGTCGCGGCAGAGGTCGCATAGCCCCAATAGGAATCCGCCAAGTTCGGGGCAATGCCTTCGCCGGTCGTGATCGATTTATAAAAAAGCGGCAGAATGACCGAGGAGATGATGATGGAGTAGGCGGAATTCGCCCAATCGTACATGATCCAACTTTTTTCCTGCAGCGAAAAACTTTTCAACATGGCTTCCGCCTCCGATCACCTAAATTGGTATCGCTCTCATTTGCTTATAATTTATTTATAACAGTTGTTAAGGGATAGCACAAGCCCCAAACCAGTCAAGCAGCCTAACTTTTCGGGAAAAAAGAAAATCATGGTAAAATTCAGCTATAGAGAACAGAATGGGGGAAGGAAAATCATGGCCAAATATGAACGCCCGGAATACACGATCCTGCTGTCGGAGGATCCGTTCGAATTGAGGGAATACCGCGACTTCTACATCGTGGAATACGACAATGCCGCTGATCCGGATGTGGACAGCGGGTTCGGCACCTTGTTCCGTTATATTTCAAAAGATAATCAAGCGGACCGAAAAATCAGCATGACTGTTCCGGTGATCCAGGAACTGTCGGAAGACCGCACGAAGATGGCATTTGTTGTCCCGAAGGCGGAATGGGAGGATATTCCACAGCCCAACAGCCCTTCGCTGACCGTCAAAAAATTCGACAGCGGCCTTTTTGCGGTCATCCAGTACGGCGGTTATTCGAATGATCGGAAAGAGCGTGAAATGCTGGAGAAGCTGGCGCAGTGGCTGCAGGAGAAAAAGTACCAGCCTACTTCGAATTATATGCTGGCATCCTTCAACGCACCGTTCGTGCCGCCTATGTTCCGGCATAACGAAATCATGGTGCGGGTCGGAACGGATCAACAGGATTCCGATTAAATACTGGACAATTCGGCGTTCCTTTTGTATCGTAGCGGGAGACACACTCAACAAAAAGGGGACTAGTGCATGAAAAACTTAAAAAGCGGCTTGAAAGGCTTGTTCGCTTTATTGGCGATCATTTTGGCCGTATGGGTCAATGGCGTAGACTCGCTTTTCGAAGATCAAACACCCGATTCTTCGATCAGCATAGCCGCCAGCAGCTCGCAAACAATTGAAGAAGGTACCCAAGAAAGTGAAATACAGGAGTCGACCGAAACGGCAATCAGCAGTGGCGTCATGGAAGGGCAAGCCTATTCAACGAAAGACGAAGTTGCGGCCTATATTCACCAGTTCAACGAGCTGCCGCCCAACTACCTGACAAAGGATGAAGCAGAAGCATTGGGCTGGGACAACGCTGAAGGCAACCTGTGGGAAGTGACGGATGGGATGTCCATCGGCGGTGATTTCTTCGGCAATCGCGAAGGCTTGCTTCCGAATAAATCAGGCAGGACCTATTACGAGGCAGACATCGATTATGACGGCGGCTACCGCGGGGCGGAGCGCATTGTGTACTCGAATGACGGACTGATCTTTTACACGGATGATCATTACGAATCGTTCGAACAGCTGTACGGGGAGGGGGAGTGATTGAAGATGGAAATCATCCGTTTGGACGGCAGGAAAATGACCGACCGGAAAGCAACGCATGCCTATCTGAAAAAGAAATTGCATCTCCCCGAATATTACGGCAATAACCTGGATGCCTTGTGGGATTGTCTGACGACCGATTATTCCGGCAAAATGATTATCCTGAAGAATCCGCAAACCGTGAAAAATCAACTCGGCGATTATGGAGACTCCTTGGTCCGCTTGTTCAAGGAAGTTGCTGCAGCCAATTCCGCCATCCGTTTGATCCTGGCTTATCCGCTCCAAAGCTGATTCAAATCAACGAGCTAGGCAATAAATGATTGTCAACCAAAAAATCGCGGTCCACGCAAAAAAAGACGATTCGCTCAGAATCGTCTTTTTTTGCGGTTTTGTCAATTTCCGAACGAAAAATTCTTTCTTTGATTGTCAACCAAGCGTATAGTTGACTGTATGGAGTAGACAAGTCAATGAGGTGATCAGATGGGAAAAAGAAAAGTCAGAGTCTATATCGCAGCCAGTCTGGATGGCTACATCGCGCATTCGGATGGAAATATCGATTGGCTCGACAGTGTCGCCAGACCGGATGAAGATTATGGCTACGCCGCTTTTATCGAAACGATCGACACGGTCATCATGGGCCGGAAGACATACGAAAAAGTGTTGTCTTTCGGTGGGGAATTCCCGCATGCAGGCCGGGACTGTTACGTTCTGACCCGGACGGAGCGAGCTCCTGATGGGCAGGTCCATTTTTACAGCGGACCGGCAGACGAGCTGTTGGATCAGATCCGGCGCCAGCCTGGCAAGGACATCTTTATCGATGGCGGATCCGAGGCAATCGACCTTTTCCGAAAAAAGGGCCTGATCGACAGCTATACCGTATCCATCATCCCGATTTTGCTGGGTGAAGGGATTCCGTTGTTCAAAGAAAGCAATCAGGAACTGCCTTTGAAATTGGTTGAAGCAACAACTTTTGATTCCGGTTTGGTGCAGCTCAGCTACGAGCCCGTCAACCTATAGAAGTTTTCCCGCTCAGACATACTTGCTGCCTTCGCGGATGCTCAGGTTGGACAGGTCATCCTTGTGCGCGGAAATGAACGCGCGCACCCAATCGGGATTCGTTTTGCTGAAATCGCGCAGGCTCCAACCGATGGCTTTGTTGATGAAGAATTCTTTTTGGTTAAGATTGTTCTGGATGATTTCCTCCAGTAAAGCGGTGTCCGTCTTGTCTTTGAAGCCGAGTTGATGATCGATGGCGACACGCCGCAACCAGATGTCATCCGCAACGCTCCATTCCAACAGGATCGGCTTGCATTCCGGATAACGTTGGACAATCGATCCGACAACTCCATCCAGGCCATCAACGGTATCCCACCATGATTTTGTCTGGATGTATTGTTTCAATTTCGGCAAGTCTTCCGGACCGAGGCAATTCTGGATTGCCAGAAGATAATCGACGCCGGCATACTGAAATTCACGTTCTTCACGCTTGAAGCACTGGTCGACGAAATCGAAGTCGACGATTTTTTCTTTTTTTGCAGCTGCAAGAAATTTTTTATAGGCCGCTTTCCGCGGACCGGTTGCGATTCCCAGGAACGGGAATTGGTTCCGCATATAGGCCGACATCTGGGGAGCGCGTTCTTCATCGCGCAAAGCCAGCAAAGATTCAAAAATGCCATCATACCACATGGTGTTAACCTGCCTTTCTGAGGTGGATGCGACTCGTAAGTCACTTATCATGATTACTTTAGAATAGTTTCCAGAAAAGTGCAATCATGATCCCAAGGAGGATATTATGGAAAAAAACAGGAAATCCAGCTGGATCCGAAAAGTGCTGATCGGATTGGCTATGCTGACAGTGATCACTGCAGGGGCGTTTTTTTGGTATGTGAATGACTACTACCAAGCGACGGCGGAAGCTGTCGAGGCACTGAAGTCGGATGGATCGGTCACCATCACCGAGACGGATGACGCAATCACGTTTGCGCCGGACGGGGAAGATCCGGAGGAAGGCATCATCTTTTATCCGGGTGGAAAGGTGGAAGCGGAAGCCTATGCGCCTTTGTTGCGTAGCTTGGCCGAAGCGGATTTGTTGGTGGTCGTCGCCAAGATGCCTTTCCATTTGGCGGTCTTTGATGCCGATGCGGCAGAAACGATAATGGAACAGGAAGAGAGTGTGCAGGATTGGTATCTCGCCGGGCATTCCTTGGGCGGCGTCATGGCTTCCAGTTTTGCGGCTGACCGATCCGATGAAGTCGCTGGCCTGATTTTCTCTGGCATCCTATCCGTCCAGTGATTTGACCGAAGCACAGTTTCCGGCCCTTTCCATCTACGGTTCGGAAGATGAAGTCCTGAACCGCGAAAGCTATGATGAAGCGCAAGTAAAGCTGCCGGATGACTACACGGAAATCGTGCTGGATGGCGGAAATCATGGGCAGTTCGGTGATTATGGAACGCAATCAGGCGACGGAACAGCAACTATTTCCACCGTTCAGCAGCAACAGCTGACTGTTGAAGCAATCACATCATTCATCGAAAACAACCGCCAGCAATAATGCAACGGATCAAATAACTAAGTAAGATTTGCATGAAGGGAAGAAAAACATGACAGAAATAACAATGGCAAAAATGAGCCAATTATCGGAAACACAAAAAGAGGAAGTCAGAAAAATTTTCGTCAGCAGCTACTACAAGGACATGAAGACGTTGCATCGCGATACCGATCGCTTGCTTGGCGGATTCCGCAGGCTGCTGCAGGAGGATTTGATCCGAGTCGCGATGGACGGGGAGCGCCCAGTCGCGATGGTGGGCTGTTCGACCAATAAGCGCCGTGCCATGGAAGTGAACAAAGAGGATTTCTTGGCCAATTTCGGATTTATCTGGGGACATGTCGGTTATTTCAGTTTTCGCAAAGAATACGGAAATCCCTTGCCAATCGATGATGAGACGCTCTATTTTGAGTGCGTGGCGACCAATGAAGCCGATCGTCGCCAGGGGGTTGCCGGCCAGATGCTGCTCAAACTGATCGAAACGGAACCTTACAAAACTTTCGCCTTGGATGTCGTCGACAGCAACGGACGGGCCCAGAGCGTTTATGAACGGATCGGTTTCCGCGAAGTGCACCGCAAAAAGTCCTTGATCGGAAAAGTGTTCATGGACTATTCGGAAAGCATCTGGATGAGCCGCCCGAAGCATTTGCCGAATCCATCGGAATGATGGGGAAGTCAAAAATCAATTAGACAAACAGGGCCGGCTTTGATATAGTATTACAGATAGTAATCACATTCATTGATGAAGAAAGTACTTCGAGCAATGTTCACAGCGAGCGGGGAAGGTGGAAGCCCGTAATGGAGCGAAGAAGGAAACGCACTTCAGAGAAAGTGACTTGAAGGCAAACGTGATCCCCCTGTTCATCGGACATCTGGGAAAGGACGTTTGTGAGTAGCGTCATTCGGTTTAGCCCCGTTAACGGTTCAAAAGGATAAACTAATCAGAGCCCATCTGTATTGCTTTATCGAATTAGAGTGGTACCACGGATGTTCGTCTCTATTTTGCCAGGGCAGAATAGGGGCTTTTTTTATCGTTATCGCAGATTTGCGGTACCTACGAGAAGATAAGTGATCCATTCATCGTGTGGATAGGCAGAGGCATATAATAAAGGAGCAGAAAAATATGGATTATAAAAAGATTGTTGCTGAAGAGATTCAAAAGCTGGTACCGGAGCATTTAAGCTACGACCAAGTGTACCAATTGCTGGAAGTACCTAAATATACAGAGCACGGGGACGTAGCATTTCCGGCATTCGCACTGGCGAAAGCATTGCGCAAAGCGCCGCAAGCCATCGCCGGAGATTTGGCGGCACAACTGAACCATCCTTACATTGAAAAGGTTGAAGCAGTCGGCCCGTACGTCAATCTGTTCCTTGAAAAAGCAGCGGTAACGAATGCGGTCCTGCATGAAATTGCTGCCGAGAAGCAAGCCTTCGGAACAGCCGATATCGGAAAAGGCGGCAACGTGCCGATCGATATGTCCTCGCCGAATATCGCGAAACCGATCTCGATGGGGCATTTGCGTTCTACGGTAATCGGAAATTCTTTGGCCAACATCATGAAGAAAGTCGGCTTCAACCCGATCAAAATCAACCACTTGGGCGACTGGGGAACCCAATTCGGCAAGCTGATCGTGGCCTACAAATTGTGGGGCAACGAAGAAAAAGTCAAAGCGGAACCGATCAATGAATTGTTGACTCTGTATGTCCGTTTCCACACGGAAGCAGAATCAGACGATACCATGAACGACGAAGCCCGCGCTTGGTTCAAGAAATTGGAAGATGGCGATGAAGAAGCATTGCATCTTTGGGAGTGGTTCCGTTCCGAATCGCTGCAGGAATTCATGAAAATCTACGATATGTTGGGGATCACTTTCGATTCCTTCAACGGCGAAGCTTTCTACAACGACAAGATGGATGAAGTCGTTGAACTGCTGGACAAAGCCGGCATCCTGACCCAGGACCGCGGTGCAACCATCGTTGATTTGGAAAAATACAACTTGAATCCGGCCTTGATCAAGAAATCCGACGGCGCAACGCTATACATCACCCGCGACTTGGCTGCGGCGATCTACCGCAAACGCAACTATGATTTTGCGATGTCCCTGTATGCAGTCGGCAATGAACAAAGCAACCACTTCAAACAACTGAAAGCCGTTCTGAAAGAGCTTGGCTACGATTGGGCAGAAAACATGCACCATATCCCGTTCGGCCTGATCACACAAGGCGGCAAGAAACTGTCGACGCGTCAAGGGAAAGTCATCCTGCTTGAGGAAGTCCTGAACGAAGCGACTGAGCTTTCCTTGAAACAGATCAACGAGAAGAATCCGACATTGGAAGACAAAGAAGCAGTCGCCAAAGCAGTCGGCGTCGGCGCCGTCGTTTTCCATGACCTGAAAAATGACCGTCTGAACAATTTCGACTTCGATTTGGAGGAAGTCGTGCAATTCGAAGGCGAAACAGGCCCTTACGTCCAATATACAAACGCCCGCGGCTTGAGCATCTTGCGCAAAGCAGCAGTTGAACTGGACACGACTGAAGCGGCTGATCTTGGCTTGGATGACGCTTACGCATGGGAAGTCGTGAAATTGTTGAACAGTTTCCCTGAAATCATCCAACAAGCCTACGAAAAATTCGAGCCATCCGTGATCGCGAAATACACGATCCACTTGTCCCAAGCATTCAATAAATACTACGGCAACACAAAAGTACTGGTAGAAGACGACAAACGCAACGCCCGTCTGGCTCTTGTACAATCCGTAGCCACAGTCCTGCAAGAAGGCCTAAGACTCCTAGGAGTCCAATCCCCAGAAAAAATGTAGAGCGAGATGAATCCCGCTCTAGGAATCGAGCACTAACGAAATTTAGGAACAGCCAGCCCGGTTTTGGCTGGATGGGCCTAAATAGCGTTAGGCGGAGATTACTGGGATTCAGAAACTCACGTTCATCCCGCTTGAAGCATTGGTCGACGAAATCGAAGTCGACGATTTTTTCTTTTTTTGCGGTTGCAAGAAATTTTTTATAGGCTGCTTTCCGCGGACCCGTTGCGATACCCAAGAACGGGAATTGATTCCGCATATAAGCCGACATCTGGGGTGCGCGTTCTTCATCGCGCAACGCCAGTAGAGATTCAAAAATGCCATCATACCACATTGTTTTAGACCGCCTTTCTTAGGTGGATGCGACTCATAAGTCACTCATCATGATTACTTTAGAATAGTTTCGGGGAAAGTGCAATCATGATCCCAAGGAGGATATTATGGAAAAAAATAGAAAACCCAGCTGGATCCGAAAAGGGCTGATCGGATTGGCTGTAGTTACAGTGATCGCTGCAGGTGCGTTCTTTTGGTACGTCAATGACTACTACAAAGCAACGGCGGATGCGTCGAGGCGTTGCAGTCGGATGGATCGGTTACCATCACCGAAACCGATGACGCAATCACCTTTGCGCCGAATGGGGAAAATCCGGAGGAAGGCATCATCTTTTATCCGGGCGGAAAGGTGGAAGCGGAAGCCTATGCGCCTTTGTTGCGCAGCTTGGCCGAAGCGGATTTGTTGGTGGTCGTCGCCAAGATGCCTTTCCATTTGGCGGTCTTTGATGCCGATGCGGCAGAAACGATAATGGAACAGGAAGAGAGTGTGCAGGATTGGTATCTCGCCGGGCATTCCTTGGGCGGCGTCATGGCTTCCAGTTTTGCGGCTGACCAATCCGATGAAGTCGCTGGCCTAATTTTTCTGGCATCCTATCCGTCCAGTGATTTGACCGAAGCACAGTTTCCGGCCCTTTCCATCTACGGTTCGGAAGATGAAGTCCTGAACCGCGAAAGCTACGATGAAGCGCAAGTAAAGCTGCCGGATGACTACACGGAAATCGTGCTGGATGGCGGAAATCATGGGCAGTTCGGTGATTATGGAATGCAATCAGGCGACGGAACAGCAACTATTTCCACCGTTCAGCAGCAACAGCTGACTGTTGAAGCAATCACATCATTCATCGAAAACAACCGCCAGCAATAATGCAACGGATCAAATAACTAAGTAAGATTTGCATGAAGGGAAGAAAAACATGACAGAAATAACAATGGCAAAAATGAGCCAATTATCGGAAACACAAAAAGAGGAAGTCAGAAAAATTTTCGTCACCAGCTACTACAAGGACATGAAGACGTTGCATCGCGATACCGATCGCTTGCTTGGCGGATTCCGCAGGCTGCTGCAGGAGGACCTGATCCGAGTTGCGATGGACGGGGATCGTCCAGTCGCGATGGTGGGCTGTTCGACCAACAAGCGCCGTGCCATGGAAGTGAACAAAGAGGATTTCTTGGCCAATTTCGGATTTGTCTGGGGACATGTCGGTTATTTCAGTTTCCGTAAAGAATACGGAAATCCCTTGCCAATCGATGATGAGACGCTCTATTTTGAGTGCGTGGCGACCAATGAAGCCGATCGTCGCCAGGGTGTTGCCGGCCAGATGCTGCTCAAACTGATCGAAACGGAACCTTACAAAACTTTCGCCTTGGATGTCGTCGACAGCAACGGACGGGCCCAGAGCGTTTATGAACGGATCGGTTTCCGCGAAGTGCACCGCAAAAAGTCCTTGATCGGAAAAATGTTCATGGACTATTCGGAAAGCATCTGGATGAGCCGCCCGAAGCATTTGCCGAATCCATCGGAATGATGGGGAAGTCAAAAATCAATTAGACAAACAGGGCCGGCTTTGATATAGTATTACAGATAGTAAACACATTCATTGATGAAGAAAGTACTTCGAGCAATGTTCACAGCGAGCGGGGAAGGTGGAAGCCCGTAATGGAGCGAAGAAGGAAACGCACTTCAGAGAAAGTGACTTGAAGACAAACGTGATCCCCCTGTTCATCGGACATCTGGGAAAGGACGTTTGTGAGTAGCGTCATTCGGTTTAGCCCCGTTAACGGTTCAAAAGGATAAACTAATCAGAGCCCATCTGTATTGCTTTATCGAATTAGAGTGGTACCACGGATGTTCGTCTCTATTTTGCCAGGGCAGAATAGGGGCTTTTTTTATCGTTATCGCAGATTTGCGATACCTACGAGAAGAAAAGTGATCCGTTCATCATGTGGATAGGCAGAGGCATATAATAAAGGAGCAGAAAAATATGGATTATAAAAAGATTGTTGCTGAAGAGATTCAAAAGCTTGTACCGGAGCATTTAACCTACGACCAAGTGTACCAATTGCTGGAAGTACCTAAATATACAGAGCACGGGGACGTCGCGTTTCCGGCATTCGCACTAGCGAAAGCACTGCGCAAAGCACCGCAAGCCATCGCCGGAGATTTGGCGGCACAACTGAACCATCCTTACATTGAAAAGGTTGAAGCAGTAGGCCCGTACGTCAATCTGTTCCTTGAAAAAGCAGCGGTAACGAATGCGGTCCTGCACGAAATTGCTGCCGAGAAGCAAGCATTCGGAACAGCCGATATCGGAAAAGGCGGCAACGTGCCGATCGATATGTCCTCGCCGAATATCGCGAAACCGATCTCGATGGGGCATTTGCGTTCTACGGTAATCGGAAATTCTTTGGCCAACATCATGAAGAAAGTCGGCTTCAACCCGATCAAAATCAACCACTTGGGCGACTGGGGAACGCAATTCGGCAAGCTGATCGTGGCCTACAAATTGTGGGGCAACGAAGAAAAAGTCAAAGCTGAACCGATCAATGAATTGTTGACTCTGTATGTCCGTTTCCACACGGAAGCAGAATCAGACGATACCATGAACGACGAAGCCCGCGCTTGGTTCAAGAAATTGGAAGATGGCGATGAAGAAGCATTGCATCTTTGGGAGTGGTTCCGTTCCGAATCGCTGCAGGAATTCATGAAAATCTACGATATGTTGGGGATCACTTTCGATTCCTTCAACGGCGAAGCTTTCTACAACGACAAGATGGATGAAGTCGTTGAACTGCTGGACAAAGCCGGCATCCTGACCCAGGACCGCGGTGCAACCATCGTTGATCTGGAAAAATACAACTTGAATCCGGCCTTGATCAAGAAATCCGACGGCGCAACGCTGTACATCACCCGCGACTTGGCTGCGGCGATCTACCGCAAACGCAACTATGATTTTGCGATGTCCCTGTATGCAGTCGGCAATGAACAAAGCAACCACTTCAAACAACTGAAAGCCGTTCTGAAAGAGCTTGGCTACGATTGGGCAGAAAACATGCACCATATCCCGTTCGGCCTGATCACACAAGGCGGCAAGAAACTGTCGACGCGTCAAGGGAAAGTCATCCTGCTTGAGGAAGTCCTGAACGAAGCGACTGAACTTTCCTTGAAACAGATCAACGAGAAGAATCCGACATTGGAAGACAAGGAAGCAGTCGCCAAAGCAGTCGGCGTCGGCGCTGTCGTTTTCCATGACCTGAAAAATGACCGTCTGAACAATTTCGACTTCGATTTGGAGGAAGTCGTGCAATTCGAAGGCGAAACAGGCCCTTACGTCCAATATACAAATGCACGCGGCTTGAGCATCCTGCGCAAAGCAGCAGTTGAACTGGACACGACCGAAGCGGCTGATCTTGGCTTGGATGACGCTTACGCATGGGAAGTCGTGAAACTGTTGAACAGTTTCCCTGAAATCATCCAACAAGCCTACGAAAAATTCGAGCCATCCGTGATCGCGAAATACACGATCCACTTGTCTCAAGCATTCAATAAATATTACGGCAACACAAAAGTACTGGTAGAAGACGACAAACGCAACGCCCGTCTGGCGCTTGTGCAGTCCGTAGCCACAGTCCTGCAAGAAGGCCTAAGACTCCTAGGAGTCCAATCCCCAGAAAAAATGTAGGATACGATGAATTGCGGTAGGGGGTGAGCACTAAGAGGACATTACGAGAACGGCCGCTTTTTGGCCGTGACGTAATGTCAGCTTAGGCGGAACCCCCTGCAATTCAGAGTTCGACTAATGGAATGAGATTACTGGGATTCAGAACGCGTTTGCGTAGGATGAGATGATTCATCCTTCTTAATAAAACTCAAAAAGCCTAAAATTATGCACATAGTTTTGGGCTTTTTGATTTGCTGCTGCACAAATAAACGTTCCTATCCGTTCAAAACAGCCGGAAATAAGGCGGCTTTTCGACACTTGATGCATCAAATGGGTTTTTTTCTGAAAAATATGCTATCCTTATATTGAAGTTTTCAAAGTCGGTGCATCGCAAGCCTTGATAGAGGGGGTTCTGTAAAATGGGAAGAATTTCAGACATCACATTGACCAATCAGCCGGAGCAGCGCATCATTTCCATCAAAACGGAAACGACGCTAAAAAATATGCAGACGAAGATAGAGGACTGCCGCGAAAAAATCCTGACCTATCTGAATCTGTTGGAAGAGTTGCCTGCAGGTCCCTGTTTCACGATCTATTACTCATTCACGAAGCAAAACGTCGAAATCGAAGTCGGCTATCCAATCGTAAAAATGTTGCCTCCGCAGGATGATATCCGCATGTCCATCATTCCGGCAGGGAAACGAGTATCCTGTCTGAACATCGGCCCTTATAATGAAATTCCCAAGATTTACCAGGAAATGGACCAGTGGTTGACATTCCATGATTTCGAAACGAACGGCATCTCCTATGAAACCTACTACAACGGCGAAGGCTTCACGCCTCAGGAATACTTGACCAAAATCGAATTGCCTATCCAAGAGGCAGATGAATCATAAAAAATTATAGCTACAAAAAGGCGAGCCGTCGAATAGACGGCTCCACTTTTTTGGAAAGGAAAAAAATATGCAACAAAACAAACAGCCAGCGATGGCGGAAAACAAGATGGGTGTCATGCCCGTCAACAAATTACTGATCTCCATGTCAGTACCAATGATGATCTCCATGGTGGTGCAGGCTTTATACAATGTCGTGGACAGCATCTTTGTGGCCCAAATCAGTGAAAAAGCCCTGACTGCCGTATCCTTAGCCTTCCCGGTGCAGAACTTGATGATCGCTCTGGCGGTCGGGACCGGGGTCGGGATCAATGCGTTGGTTTCCAGACGCCTCGGGGAAAAGAATTACGCAGCCGCAAACAGCACGGCAGATAATGGCATTTTTCTGAATGCCGTGCATTTTCTGCTGTTTTTGGCGTTGGGCCTGTTCTTCATCCCGCTTTATTTCTCCTTCCAGACGAAGGATGCAGAAATCATCGCCTACGGGATCGATTACCTGCAAGTCATCTGTGTCTTTTCAATCGGAATATTTATGCAAGTCAGCATGGAACGCTTGTTGCAATCCACCGGCAGAACCTTGTTCACGATGGCGACCCAAGCGACAGGCGCGATCCTGAACATCATCCTCGATCCGATCTTCATCTTCGGCTGGTTCGGTGTTCCGGCGATGGGCACAAGAGGCGCTGCAATCGCAACCGTGATCGGACAGATAGTCGCGGCTTCGCTGGCGTTCTTTTTCAATGTTCGGTTCAATAAGGAAATCAGCTTATCGTTTAAAGGGTTCCGCCCGGATATGCAGACGATCAAAAAAATCTATTCCATCGGCGGTCCTTCAATTCTGATGCAGGCTGTCGGATCCTTCCTGAATTTGAGTCTGAATAATATCCTGATCCGTTTTACGCCGACTGCGACTGCTGTCTTCGGTGTCTACTTCAAGCTCCAAAGTTTCATATTCATGCCGGTTTTCGGCCTGAACAACGGGATGGTTCCTATCATCGCCTACAACTATGGTGCCGATCAAAAAGAGAGGATCAAAGAGACCATCAGATTGTCAAAAAGATATGCGATGGCGATCATGTTCATCGGCGCTGCCATTTTCTTGCTGGTGCCCGGCATACTTCTGCAATTGTTCAACGCATCCGATGAAATGCTGGAGATCGGTATCCCGGCTTTGCGGATCATCAGTCTCTGCTATGTTGCTGCAGGCTACAACATCGTTTCCGGTTCTGTGTTCCAGGCCTTCGGAAGAGGCGGTCTGAGCCTTTGGGTTTCCATGATCCGTCAGGTCGTGGTCCTGTTGCCGGCAGCTTATCTGCTCTCCTTGATGGGCAACGTTGCGTTTGTCTGGTGGGCGTTTCCGATTGCGGAAGTCTTCGCCTTGGTCATGAGCATTTATTTCAACAAGAAAATCGACAAAGAAGTCATTGCGAACATCTATCCGCATACGATTGGGGATCCTATCCCAGAAAAGTGAGAAAATAGAAGTCTTGCAGAGCCGATAAGGGTTCTGTGGGGCTTTTTTTATTGGATTCGGATTAGGGAGTGTTTTCGCTTCCGGAAAAGTGTCCGGCTTTACTTTTAATCCCCGGAATCCTAAAATGAAGGAGACAGAAGGACGTTTGACAACCAGAATGGAGGGGTTTCAGTGAAGATCGGAATCATCGGAGCGACAGGCAGACAGGGCAGGTTGATTTTGGAAGAAGCGCATGCCCGGGGACACGAGGTGACCGCCATCATCCGGAATCCCGCCAAGCTTGCAGACAAAGAAGTAGCCATTATCGAGCGGGACATTTTTGATGTGCAGGTGGAGGATCTGAAAGGGTTCGATGTGATTGTGGATGCGTTCAATGCGCCTGCGGGAATGGAGGAGGAGCATGTGACCTCACTGCAGTCCTTGATCGATGAACTGGAGCACCTGCCGGAAACGCGTTTGATCGTTGTAGGCGGAGCCGGCAGCCTTTACGCGGATCCCGGAAAAACGATCCGGGTGATGGAAACGGCCAATTTTCCCGAGGCTTTCAAACCGACTGCGACGAACATGGCCAAGGCCCTCAGCATACTGAAGGAAAGCAAAGCCAATTGGACTTATCTTTCGCCATCCGCTTATTTTGACCCGAACGGCAACCGGACCGGAAAATACGCCGAAGGGGCAGAAACACTGCTGCTGAACAGCGAAGGTGAAAGTTACATCAGTTACGCGGATTATGCGATCGCGTTGGTGGACGAAATCGAAAGGCAAACGACATCTGAGACAACGCTACACAGTCGTCGGCGAACGGCAGTAAGTTCTTGCGCTGACAGGCACGACAACGCAGATCAGGAGGGGAATTCATGGAAACATTGGATTTGATCATCGATTTTCATAAAAGCAACCCGCGCCAAGGTCCCGGCAGCCAACAGAGCACCATCAAAGCGCTGCAGTTTCTGCCGCAATTGACCCCGCAAGCGCAACTTCTGGATGTAGGCTGCGGAACCGGCGCACAGACGATGGTGCTGAGCGAACAGACGCCGGCCCACATCACTGCGGTCGACAGCAGCAAAGAATTTTTGAGCATACTCAAGCACAAAGTCCTGCAGCAAGGCATCACGAACCGCTTGACGGTCAAGGAAATGGATATGGAACAGCTTGCCTTTGCTCCGGAATCGTTGGACGTCATCTGGGCGGAAGGCGCCATCTACAACATCGGCTTTTCCAGAGGCATCCGTGAGTGGAGACCATTGCTGAAAAAAGACGGTTACTTGGTTGTTTCGGAAATTTCCTGGTTGACGCCGGAACGTCCGCAGATTGTGGACAAATATTGGACCGAAGTTTACCCGGAAATGGGGACGATTGCTGAAAAGACCGCCCAGATCGAGGAGGCCGGCTACATCCCGGTGGCGCATTTTGTCCTGCCCGAATCGGACTGGACGAGCCACTACTACCATTATTATGAGACCAATGAAGCGGCATTCCTGGAACGGCACGGCCACAGTGAGGACGCAAAAGCTTTGGTGGAGGAAAACCACCAGGAAATGAAGCATTTCGAAAAATACAGTGCCTACTACAACTATGTTTTCTACATCATGCAGAAACGGGAAACAAAATAGTAAAATCAGAGACGGATTCCTTCGAAAGAGGGAATCTTTTTTTTGGAATGAAACCGTCATCTATATGCAATCTTAACACCGCCGTCCATTTCCTTAGCACTTTCTTAACACGCTTTGGCAGTATGATTGACATAGTAAAGAACTTAAGAATTTAAGAATTGAAAGTTGGGAGTGGGAATAGTGGGTATTGTGTCCATCTTTGCCTGTTTATTGGGATTGAGCTTATTGCTGTATTTGTTTTATGTCTTGTTTAGGGGTGAAGACTTATGAGTTTCATATTTGTGCAATATACTGTTTTCTTCGTGATACTGGTGCTGCTTGCATCTATTGTCGGAAATGGAATCTATAAAGTGATGGCAGAGGAAAAAACGATGCTGACGCGGGTCCTTGCACCGATAGAACAGGCTGTATACCGGCTCATCGGAGTCGATGAAGAAGAACAGATGGATGCGAAGTCCTATGCCCTTGCAGTCGTCCAATTTTCGCTTGCTGGGTTTGTCGGTTTATGGATGCTCTTGATGTTTCAAGGTTTCCTGCCGTTGAATCCGGAAGGGAAAGCCGGGATGTCCTGGGACTTAGCGCTGAACACCGCAGCCAGTTTCATCACCAATACGAACTGGCAAGCCTACGCCGGTGAAGTGAGCTTGTCCTATCTGTCGCAGATGCTGGGGTTGACGGTGCAGAATTTCCTTTCTGCAGCTGTCGGACTTGCCGTTCTTTTTGCAGTGATCCGCGGCTTGGTCTTAAAGGAAAGTAAAGCGATCGGCAATTTCTGGAAGGATTTGACGCGGGCCGTCCTATACATCCTGCTGCCATTGGCTACCGTCTTGGCTGTTTTACTTGCATCGCAGGGCGTCATCCAGACTTTTCAAGGAGCACAACAAGCAACCGCTTTGGAATCTGGAGAGCTGTTCTCTATTTCTTTAGGACCGGTAGCGAGCCAAGCAGCCATTAAGGTACTGGGGACAAATGGGGGAGGTTTCTTCGGAACGAATGCAGCCTATCCTTTGGAAAATCCAACAGCCTTATCGAATGTACTGCAGATGCTTGCAATCTTGCTGATCCCGGTATCCTTGCTCTTCACTTTCGGAAAAGCCGTGAAGGACAGATTGCATGCGCGGGCCCTTTTCATCACAATGGCGGCATTATTCATAGGTCTGCTGGCTTTGGTGACCTACAGTGAATGGTCGTTGGGACCGATATTTGAAGGCGTTCAGGCAGGTGGAAATATGGAAGGAAAAGAAGTAATCCATGGAATTGGCGGATCGGCGCTGTGGACAGCAGCAACTACGGCGACTTCCACGGGAGCGACCAATTCCAGCTTGTCCAGCTATACCGCATTGGGAAGCCTAGCGCCCTTGTTCTTGATGCAGTTAGGCGAAATCGTCTTCGGCGGCATCGGCTCAGGCATCTATGGGATGCTGGCCTTTGTATTGCTGACTGTATTCATAGCGGGATTGATGGTCGGACGGACGCCGGAATATCTGGGCAAGAAAGTCGATCCATTCGATATGAAGATGGCGAGTGTTATCATCCTGACGCCTTCGCTGTTGAGTTTGATCGGCACGGCTGTCGCCATAATGCTGCCGATGATCACGGAATGGCTTCATACTACTGGCGCTCACGGATTTACAGAAGCGCTCTATAATTACACCTCACTCGCCAACAACAACGGGAGCAGCTTTGCTGGCTTTGCGTCGGATACGTTATTCACCAATTTGGCTGGTGCAGGCATCATGGTGATTGCGCGATTCGTGCCGATGATCGCAGCCATCTATTTAGCCGGTAATTTTGCCGGGAAAAAACAGGTCGCTGTAACCGAAGGGACGCTTTCTACAAGTGATGGCCTGTTCACGGCGTTCCTTTTGGGTGTCATCCTCATCATTGGGGCGCTGAGCTACTTGCCGGCATTGACGCTAGGTCCGATTGCAGATTTTTTTGCCACACGATAACGATGAGGGGAAACTAAAAAAATGGAAAATAATGCCATATCAAAAGATATATTGCTGGATGCGGTCAAACAGTCCTTCAAGAAGCTGTCACCGAAAATACAAGTGCGTAATCCGGTCATGTTGGTCGTTTACTTGGGTGCCATCTTCACGACCATCCTGTTTTTCCTGTCGTTGACGGGAACAAAGGATGAGTCTTCCGGTTACACGTTCATCATCACGCTGATACTGTGGTTCACTGTGCTCTTCGGGAATTTTGCGGAGGCGATAGCCGAAGGACGCGGCCGCGCACAAGCGGATACATTACGCAGTGCCCGCTCCGATGTCCAAGCGAAAAGGTTGTTGACGAAAGAAGATCATGACACGTTTGAGTGGGTCATCTCGAGCAGCCTGAAGAGAGGCGATTTAGTCTTTGTGGAAGCCAACGGTCAAATACCGATGGACGGAGATGTTGTTGATGGGGCTGCATCTGTTGATGAGAGCGCCATTACTGGCGAATCCGCGCCGGTCATTCGGGAATCCGGCGGCGATAGAAGTGCCGTGACAGGCGGGACAACCGTCTTGTCCGACTGGCTAGTCATTACAGTGACTGCTGAGGCGGGGGAAAGTTTCTTGGATAAGATGATTGCGATGGTTGAAGGATCTTCGCGAAAGAAGACGCCGAACGAGGTTGCTCTGCAAATTATTCTGGTCACGCTGACGATCATCTTCTTGGTTGTGAGCGGCACGCTCTTTCCGTTCACCGCCTTTTCAGCGCAGCAAAGTGGTCAAGGGAATGCCATTACGATCACGAACATCATCGCTTTGCTTGTCTGTTTGGCTCCGACGACGATTGGTGCGCTCCTGTCCTCGATCGGTATCGCCGGGATGAGCCGTTTGAATCAAGCGAATGTGCTGGCAATGAGTGGCCGTGCCATAGAGGCGGCCGGGGATGTCGACGTCTTGTTGCTGGATAAGACCGGAACCATCACCTTGGGTAACCGCCAAGCCGCTGAATTCTATCCGGTTGCCGGCATCAGCATCGAGGACTTGGCGGATGCTGCGCAGCTGTCGTCACTGGCTGATGAAACGGCGGAAGGCAGGTCCATCGTCGTTTTGGCGAAAGAAAAGTTCAATATCCGCGGCCGCAATATGGGCGAGCTGCAGGCAGAATTCATCGAATTCACCGCGAAGACTAGGATGAGCGGAATCGATTACCAAGGGAATGAAATACGCAAGGGAGCAGCCGATACCGTCAAGACCTATGTGCTTGACCACGGCGAATCCTTCCCCGAAGAGTGTGACGCAATCGTCAGAGAAGTCGCCACAAAAGGCGGGACACCGCTTGTGGTAGCGAAGAACTACAAAGTCATGGGCGTCATCTACTTGAAGGACATCGTGAAGAACGGCGTGAAGGAGCAATTTCATAATTTGCGCAGCATGGGCATCAAGACCATCATGATCACTGGTGACAACCCGATGACCGCTGCGGCGATTGCAGCCGAAGCAGGAGTGGATGATTTTTTGGCGGAAGCGACACCTGAAGATAAGATGAACCTGATCCGCGAATATCAGCGGGAAGGCCATCTGGTGGCCATGACGGGCGACGGCACCAATGATGCTCCTGCATTAGCTCAAGCCGATGTGGCCGTGGCGATGAATTCCGGTACGCAGGCAGCCAAAGAAGCCGGGAACATGATCGATCTGGATTCAAGCCCGACCAAGTTGATCGAAATTGTCCGTATCGGGAAGCAATTGCTGATGACACGCGGAGCTTTATTCACGTTCAGCATCGCAAATGACGTTGCGAAATACTTCGCCATCATTCCGGTGCTGTTCCTGAGCATCTACCCGGAGTTGGGCGTGCTGAACTTCATGAACATCACAAGCACAAACAGCGCTATCCTGTCGGCGATCATCTACAATGCGCTGATTATCATTTTCTTGATCCCATTGTCGTTAAAAGGGGTACCTTATAAAGAGATACCTGCCGGAAAACTGCTGAAGCGTAATATTTTGATTTATGGATTAGGCGGTTTGGTGGCGCCGTTCATCGCGATCAAACTGATCGACTTCGTCATAACGTTATTTGGATTAGTATAGGAGGAAATCATGAAGAAATTTAGTACAAGCATCCGAGTGCTGGCTGTCTTCACCGTCATCTGCGGGGTATTGTATCCAGCCGCTATAACGGGGATCTCACAGTTGCTCTTTCAAGACAAAGCGAATGGTAGTATGATAACCATAGAAACACAGGAGGGTTCAGAAGCTCTAGTGGGTTCCAGCTTGCTGGGGCAAGTATTTACGGAACCGCAATATCTGATTGGACGGCCGCAAACCGTCAGCAACGCATCCCCTTCAAGCGGGGAGCAGGCGGCAGTAGTCGCGGAAAGAATCGACTTTTGGAAAGAGTTGAATCCTTCGAATGAAGCAGATATCCCGATGGAGCTAGTGACGGCATCAGCAAGCGGTGTCGATCCGCATATCTCACCGGAGGCAGCCGCTTACCAAGTGGAACGTATAGCTGCGGAACGTGGAATGGATCCGGAACGGGTACAAGCCATCATCAATGAAAAGACGTCCGAACGGGCTTTGTTTGTTTTCGGCGAACCTGCAGTGAATGTACTGGAAGTGAATTTAGCACTGGATGAAGCATCCGCCGCGGAATAAGAAGCAATAACAAAGGAAAGTGAGGCTGGCAATGAGAATACAGGAGGATGTGCGCCCTGATCCGGAGCAGCTATTGAAAATGATCAAGCAAACTGAAGAACGGGATAGCCAAAATTTCGGCAAACTGAAGATATTTTTTGGCTATGCGGCTGGAGTAGGGAAGACCTACGCGATGCTGGAAGAAGCCCATGATCAATTGGCTGCAGGTGTGGATATCGTCGTCGGATACGTCGAACCGCACACCCGTCCTGAGACGAATCTCCTTTTGCCGGGTTTGCCGGTCCTTGCGCCGCAGCAAATCAACTACAAGAACATCAAGCTTCAAGAGTTTGATTTGGATGCCGCGTTGAAACGGAACCCGGAGTTGATTTTGGTCGACGAATTGGCGCATACGAATGCAATCGGTGTCCGGAACAAAAAAAGATATCAGGATGTCGAGGAACTTCTACGGGCGGGCATTGACGTTTATACGACAGTAAATGTTCAGCACATCGAGAGTCTGAAGGATGTGGTGGCTCAAATCACCAATGTGATCGTAAATGAAACAATCCCTGACTATATTTTTGAACGGGCAGACAGCATCGAGCTGATCGATATCGATTCCGAAGAACTGATCCAACGGTTGAAGGAAGGCAAAATCTATCGGGAAGACAAGGTGAAGCTGGCCCAACAGAATTTTTTCACGAAAGAAAATCTGCGCCTGCTGCGTGAAATCGCCATGCGCAAGTTGGCTGACCGGATCAGCGCTGATCAGCAGGCGACTGCTGGTTCCTCGGATAAGCAAGTGAACGAAAACATTTTGGCATGCGTCACCGCATCGCCTTTTTCTGCGCAAAATATCCGTTGGGCTGCACGGACGGCGGAGGCTTTTCATTGCAAATGGACAGCCGTCCATGTTGCGACCGGAGACGAGAGCAGGCTGTCTCCGCAACAGCAGGATGACTTAGAGGAAAATATGAAGCTGGCGGACAAGTTGGGTGCCAGAACATTGATCTTGCATGGAAGCGATGTTGCTGAAGCATTGGCGGAATTTGCCAATATGTCGGGGATTACGAACATCGTCATCGGAAAAAGCAAAAAGAAAAAAGGCTTCCGCAGTTTATGGGAACATGATTTTGAGGACAGACTCATCTCCTTGTTGGACAAAAGCGAAATCCATATCCTTTCCAACAACGACCCAGATGGTTCCCAAGGGACGGCACTCCGCAGCTTTCCATTCAAGCGATTGTTGAGTTGGTGGACAATGTCCAGCACGCAGACGAGCAAGATGTTGGGCATCTTATTTGCGACAACCGTAATTTCTTATCTGTTGAAATCCTGGGGAGTGGAACAGCATAATTTGGCAATGATTTATCTGCTTGCGGTCATCCTGACTTCGCGGGCGACAGATGGCTATGCTTATGGAATTGTTGCTTCCGTGGTCAGTGTGCTTTTGTTCGATATCCTTTTCGTAGATCCAATTTTCCATTTCAAAACCGATGATCCATCTTATCTGGTCACTTTTTTGATATTATTGATCATCGCTTTGATCACTTCAAGCCTCATCACGAGATCGCGGATCCAGGCCAGTCTGATAGTGGAGCGGGAGCAGCGTCTGCAGGTCCTGTATGATATCAACAGACAGTTGCTAAGAACGCGGGGCCACGACAGTATCATAGCCATTGTGAATGACTATATCAGCCGTTCGTTCAATCGCCCGGTTGTTTTTTATGCCATCGACGAAAAGGGAGGCATCCCTAAGACCTCAGTCAGCAGCTCAAACAAGTCAGAGGCGGACTACCTGCTTACCCGGGATGAAGAAGCGGTCGCCAATTGGGTGTTTTTGAACAACAAGATTGCCGGATCAGGTACAGATACCCTGAGTGGGGCGGATGGTTTTTACATGCCAATTGCATCCGAAGGGAATGTGCTGGGCGTAGTCGGCATCGGGTCCAAAGAAGGTGTAGTGAACCATGAGAGCCGGTCGACACTCCAGATGATATCTTCGCTGATAGCCTTGGCTATTGAACGCCAACAGTTGTCCGATCAACAAAGGGAAACGATTGTGGAAAATGAAAGGGAAAAGATGAGGAGCAATTTGCTCCGTTCCATTTCCCACGATTTGCGGACGCCGTTGACAGGGATTTTTGGGGCAAGCTCCGCCATGCTGGAAAACGATGAAAGTTTCGACAAAGAGACGCAGCATAAGTTGCTGTCTTCAATCCAGAGCGAGGCGCAGTGGCTGATTCGGCTTGTGGAAAACCTTCTGTCAGTTACCCGTATTCAAGAAGGTTCCGTGTCCGTCAACAAAACGGATGAAATTGCTGAAGAGGTGATTTCTGATGCGCTCAGCCGAATCAAGAAGAGGTTCCCGAACCGCAAGTTCAGAGTCAGCATTCCCGAAAAGGCACTGTTTGTGCCTATGGATGCCACATTGATCATGCAGGTACTGATCAATCTAATGGAGAACGCCATTACGCATTCCCCGGATGATTCTGTCATCGATCTTTATTTGCATGAAAAGAAAGATGAGGCAGTCTTTGCCGTAGTCGATTACGGAGAAGGGATTTCGGATGAACAATTTCCTTTCCTATTTGAAGCGAAAACGGGAGCAAACCAAAAAAGTTCGGATTCATCCAGAGGGATGGGAATCGGTCTGTCCATCTGTATGACGATTGTTCAGGCGCATGGCGGGAAAATGAAGGGAATAAACCGTCTTGAAGGTGGTGCTGTCTTCGAATTCACACTGCCGCTGACAGAAGGAGAAGGGCATGAAAAATAAACTTACGATACTTTTGATTGAGGATGAGCAGCACATTACCGACTTTTTGACCGCCATCCTGCTTTCGAATGATTATACCGTCCTGAAAGCGGCGAGCGGCAAGGAAGGGATGGCGCTGATGACCTCCTACAATCCGGACTTGATTCTGTTGGATCTGGGCTTGCCGGATGTGGATGGGATGGAGGTACTGAACAAAATCCGTACCTTCTCTGCTGTGCCCGTCATGGTCGTTTCCGCTCGCGGGAATGAACGGGAAAAAGTGGAGGCGTTGGATTGCGGGGCGGATGACTATGTCACCAAACCGTTCAGCACTTCGGAACTGCTGGCGCGCATCCGCACTGCCTTGCGGCATAGCCAGCACCAGGTGAACACTTCGGCATTGCCAGAGGGCAATTTCAGTGTCGGAGAATTGATGATCGATTATGAAAAGAGGAAAGTGACCGTCAAGAAGAGAGAGGTCCATTTGACTCCCAACGAATACAAAATCGTTGTCCTGTTGTCGCAATACGCGGGAAGGGTCCTGACGCATGACTTCATAACGAAGGCGGTCTGGGGACCTTATATGGATGAGAACCGGACGTTGCGGGTCAATATGGCAAATATTCGCCGGAAAATAGAAAAAAACCAAGCGGAACCGGAATATATTCTGACCGAAATCGGGGTCGGTTACCGTATGGTTGAAGAATTGGATGAATAAGAAAAGATACGCCTTTTAGCGCATAAGCGCTTGAGGGCGTATCTTTTCTTAGTTTCTTGATGCGGCATCCTTCGTCAATAATGTTTTGTAGGTTCGATCAATGAAGGTGGCTCCGATAGGTGCGGTCAGGATGATCGCCAAGACAGCGACGCTCAAAATGATGCTGCCCGCTTCGACTCCGGCAGCCAAAGGGATCGATCCGATGGCCGCCTGGACGGTGGCTTTCGGCGTATACGCCATTGCGGAGAAAATGCGTTCTTTCGCATTCAGGTTTGTGCCTGAAACCGCCAAGAAGACCGCCACCATCCGGAAAAACAAAGCCCCGAAGATCAAGGCAACAGCCGCGAAACCGGCTCCGCCCAAGGCCGAAATGTCGACGGCCGACCCGACCAATACGAACAGGAAGATTTCGGCTGCGGACCAGATTTTTGAGAATTTATCATTCAGACGTTTGGCCAATTCCGGGCGTCTTTTTAATAAGGTGGCTCCGACAGCCATAACGCCCAACAGACCGGAGAACGGAATGAATTTTGCCAAGGAATCCTCAGCCGTCACCAACAGGAAACTGGCGCTCAGCACGAGCATGACTTTCATCGTGTCGCGGATGTGGAATGTTCTGAAGAGAAAAACCAGGCCCAAGCCCATCAACAGACCACCAAGCAGACCCAAGGCAATCGAAACTGGAACGGAAAGCAGCGTAATTGCCTGGAACCCGCTGCCTGTGTACATTCCCAGAAAAGAAGTGAAAAGCACGATGACATAGACGTCATCGACGGATGCGCCAGCCAAAATCATCTGCGGAATCCCTTTGGCTTTGCCGTAGCCGCTCTCGATCAACATGATCATGCGCGGAACAACAACCGCCGGCGAAACAGCCCCAAGAACGGCCCCAAGGATGGCAGCCTCCAGTAAAGTGATGCCCAACAATTTCGGCGCCAACAGGATGACCGCCAGAATCTCGAAGGTCGCCGGCAAAAAGGTCATCAAGACAGCGGGACGGCCGATCTTCTTGAGATCGCCCAAGTCCATCGTCAACCCTGCGCGCACGAGAATGACGATCAAGGCGATTTTTCGGATATCCGCGGAAATGGCCAGCAATTCCGGCGCCATCAGATCCAGTGCGTAAGGCCCCAACAGAATACCGGTCAAAATCAAGCCCAACAAGCCTGGCAGTTGGAGCCGGGTGAAGAGCGAACTGAGAAGAAAACCAAGAATAAGAATAAGCGCGATACTGTATATCAAAAGCTGCACCTCCAAATTTTTTCCACTAAAAAAGCTGACGACGGACTGCGCCTATTGCGCAGAAGTCATCAGCTTGTATAAGCGGTTTAAGCGATTTGCTAGGGGAGACATTCATTCCCTCTGTTATAGATAGAATGATAGCATGTTTTCAGAAGGCAGACAAGGGGAATCAGAAACCGCTTCAGTATTTTGGAAGTACTTCCACTGCGAATTATCCTGATAAGGCGGACCTTGTCAAAATTGCGATAATTCTCTAAAAATGATAGGATAAAAGCAAATAGATTGCACGATCCAAGGCCGGAAACCAGTGATTATGGGCGTATGAAATTTCCCAACCGGCCGCTCCGATAAGTTTTTCCATCAGAAAAATACGAGGTGACGTGTGTGAACGAAGTGAACAGAGAGAAAATTGTGAGCGAACTGAAAAGCATTCCCGGATTGAAAGGCATCGTGGGTTACGGTGGTGGAGACAATATCACGGAATCAGCCATCTTGCTGTACCATGTCGCTGGAGAACTGTCCAATCAGGAGCTGGAACATGTGGTCCGCCGGGTGGATGATATTGGGGTTTCGATACATTACAATCTAAGGGAAATCGATCCTGTGGTGCACGCCATTTCGGACTGCCTTGACGGGAAGATTACGATCAAGCACGAGAGCGGTCATCCTTTCGGCTTCGTGAACAGCAGCTACGCGGCTGAAATCCATTATGGCCGAATTCTCTGGGAAGCACCGGACCAGTTGGTTACAGCGTTGAAGGGAAAGGTTTCAGCGCAAGGGCCGTATCCGGAAAAGCTGCGCCAAGCGACGATTGCTTATTTCATGGAGGAGGCGACACTGGCGCTCGGAAATGGCCATAGTGCAGCTATGCAGGGGGGCATCCATTACGCCAGCGGGAGCTTCTTCCAGGCTGCCTGTTCCTGGGTTCAGGTCATCCATGCATTGAACCGGCAGTTTCTCTTGAGTGAAAAGGGCGGCGTGAAACGTGCGAACCAGTTGCCGATCAGCCCGAAACAATTCCGCGTGCGCGTGAACCAAGTTTACCGCTATTTCGCCGCGAACAATCCGAAGCTAGCCTATTGCGAAATCGAAATGCTTGAGCATGAGATGGCTATGTTGGTAAGAACTTATGCGGAAGCGTAGATTCGAAAAAATGTTTGCTTGAAATCAGACGAATGCATCATCAGAGTGAGTAACCGGACAGTCGTCTTGAACGACTGTTTTTTCTTTTGGAGTGACAGATTATGGGATGAACGAATAACACAGGCTTATCCGGTATATTCTGAGGAAATGATACCGGAACAGCCGAGATAAGTCTTAGGTGTCGACTGTTAGAGGAAAACCGAATGCCTAACAGTCGAGACCAGCCCGAAACTCCGCCATCACACTCAATCAGCCACCACCAGCCATAGTTTTTTTCCGGTAATCAGCCCTTGATTTTTGCGAAACCGCTTTCCGCGTGCTAGTCTTAAGGAAAATGAACCAGATCCATTCAAAAAGGGGATAACCAACATGGAAATTTCAAGAATGACTGTCAAAGGCAAAGGTTTCGCCAGCGCTCCACCTGATAGCATCGCCATTTCGCTGCAGTTGGAGGACATCAAGGACACGTACGAATTGGCGATGCAGCATGCCGCTTTGGCGCTGGAGCAAGTCAGGGAAACGTTGCTGCCGCTCGGATTCCCAAAAAAGGAGATTCGCTCCACGCATTTTTCGATCGACAGCGCATATGAGCACCGGAACGACTTCCGCGGCGAAAACAAGCGCTATTTCCTCGGCTACCGCTACCGGAACGACCTGAAAATCACCTTCGGAAACGACAGCAAGCGACTAGGTGAAATTCTGTTGGCGCTGTCGGCCTGCGAAGCGAATCCGGAATTTTCGGTCTACTTTTTCCTGAAGGATCGGCATGCCGTCGAGCAAGCCTTGCTGGAGGATGCCGTTCGCGACGCCAAGGCGAAGGCACAGATACTGGCTGCGGCGGGCGGTGTCATGCTCGGGAAAATCCTGGCTATCGATTACGATTGGGGCGAAATCGAAGTGCGCTCCCGCGTCTATGCGGCTTCATCGAAGATGGCCTATGATAGTGCTCCGATGATCGATCTTGAGCCGGAAGACATCAGCAACAGCGATACCGTTACGGTCGTCTGGGAAATCCTGAGTCCGCAAAAAGCCTGACAATCAAGTCTTTCGTAATTGCTAAAGTATACCCGAAAACCCGAATGCTATCATAATATTTCCGTCCATTGCCATTGAATTCTGCAACATAACAATATCGAAAAACGCCGTGATGTTATATCCTATACAAGATAAAGTGTGTTTCTTACAAGAATTCACAAAAACTTCGTATTTGAAAAGTATACTGAAAATCGCTAGAACATCATTAAAGGAGCAATTCCATGAAACTGAAAGAAATGCTGTCTGATTATCAGCTGGGAGAGCAGCCGAAGTGGGATGGAGAACAAATAATCACCGGCATTACCGATAGTTCCAGGGATATCACGGACGGAATGGTATTTGTCGCCATCGCTGGCTTTGAACAGGATGGCCATGATTATATTCCGCATGCAATCGCACAAGGTGCCGCTTTGATCGTCGGCGAACACGATTACCCAGAGGCATTACCGATTCCTTACCTAAAAGTCGCCAACAGTCGCCAAGTGCTGGGCCAATTGGCAGATAAATTTTATGACCATCCTTCCGGCAGGAAACGCGTCATCGGCATAACCGGTACGAACGGAAAGACGACGACCGCTTTTTTCCTCAAGCATTTGCTGGAGCAACAGGGCTTTACCGTTTCAATGATCGGCACCATCTACAATGAAATCAACGGTATCCAATATCCGACGCCGAACACGACACCAAATGCCGAAAAGGTGCACGAATTGATTGCGGCGTCAAAGGATGACTTTGTCGTCATCGAAGTCTCTTCGCATGGTCTGACGCAATACCGTCTGGAGGGTGTCGCATTCGACTACGCCCTGTTCATGAACCTGCAGCACGACCATTTGGATTACCACAAAACGATGGAGGCTTATTTCGAAGCCAAAGCAACGCTGTTCGACAAGCTGAAGCCGGCTGGGAAAGCAGTCGTCAATACCGATGACGCCTGGGGGTTGAAATTGGCGCAGCGTCTGGTCGCCAAGGGGATAGCGGTCATCACCGTGGGCCATCAAGAGGATGCCGTTATGTCCATCAAAAAGATGACGAACCAAGAGGTCACATTGGACATTTCGGGTAAGGTGGTGGCGCTGGATCCGCATATGCCCGGTGAACACAATCTTTACGATATTGCGATGGCAGGTGCTGTTATTCAGGATCTCGGCTATCCGTTGGTGGATGTTACGGAACAGATGCGTTCTTTTGCGGGTGTGCCGGGCAGGTACGAAATCGTCCATCTGAAGAATGGGGTCCACTGTGTCGTCGATTACGCGCATACACCAGAAGCGGTCAGTTCCATTTTGACTTCGATGCATAAGGACGGCGCTGAGCGGATCACGCATATCTTCGGCTTCCGCGGCAATCGGGATGCGACGAAGCGGGATGAAATGATTGCGGCTTCGACTGCTCAAAGTGCGCGTGTGATCTTGACGACTGACGATCTGAACAGCATTCCGGAAGAAACAATGAGGCAGGAATATGCCGAGTATCAGCAAAAATTTGCCGGGATGCAGAAAATCGATGTCATGATGGACCGGACATTGGCCATCCAAGCAGCAGTAAATGAGGCTCGTGAAGGCGATTGGATTCTGGTGACCGGCAAAGGCCATGAGCAATACAAGACCGCCTATGCCTTACCGACTGCCTCCGACAAAGAAACGGTACTGTATCTGAAAAATTCAGAAAAATAATAATGTCAATAAGCTGTGAAACACTTTGGTAACGAGTGTTTTGTGGCTTTTTTTGTATTGCCTAGGTGTTAGGGTTCTCCTAGGACTTGCTTGATCCGGATACCTATCTCAGTTTCGGGCACATCACCGCTCATTTCAAAAAAACAATCATCCGATCATTCCATCAAAAGAGAAACACAGAGGCATAGAGTGAAGGTTTGGAGGTGGGATGCAATCAGTTGACCGTACTGGACGGAATCGATATAGTAGTGAAACAAGGGCAAGTCTCCGGAGACGTTTTCCGGTGGGCAGCCCGCAACAGGACAGCACTTAAAAAAGGGAGAATGATACCATGACTGCAACGCAAACGGACACACAAACCAAAACGGAGCTCTACCAAAAATTGGTCGCTTACCGGCGTGAGCTGCATGCGCATCCGGAACTTTCCGCAAAGGAATTCGCGACGACGGAGCGCATTCGCCACTGGCTTTCAGAGGAAGGAATCACGATTCTGGATTACCCTTTGGAGACCGGTTTGATTGCGGAAGTCGTGGGTGCATTACCGGGTCCGACCATCGCGCTGCGTGCGGATATCGACGCTTTGCCGGTCAAAGAAGCGACCGGTTTGCCGTTCGTTTCCGAAGCGGAAGGGCTCATGCATGCTTGCGGTCATGATTATCATACAGCCTCTATGATTGGGGCGGCGATCCTGCTGCAAGCGAAAAAGGCACAATTGAAAGGAACGGTCCGTTTCATCTTCCAACCCGCCGAAGAGATTGCGCAAGGCGCGAAGTGGGTCGAAGAAGCCGGCGCTTTGGAGGGCATTTCCGCCATCTTCGGGATGCACAACAAGCCGGATCTGCCGGTCGGAACGATCGGCATCCGTGAAGGCGGATTGATGGCCAGCGCGGATCGTTTCGAACTGGAGATCCACGGAGTCGGAGGACATGCCGGCATTCCCGATTCGACCATCGATCCGATCGTCATCGCAAGCCAGATCATCACCGGTCTGCAGACGATCATCAGCCGAAACACGAGTCCATTCCATAACGCCGTCATCAGCGTCACTCAGATCCACGGCGGCAACTCCTGGAACGTCATTCCCGAAAAAGTCTACATGGAAGGGACCGTCCGCGCTTTCCAAAAGGAAGACCGTGAGAAAATTCCGGCCTTGATGCGCCGGGCAGCGGAAGGGATTGCGTCGGGTTTCGGCGCAATAGCCGATTTCCGCTGGCACCCTTACGTTTCCATCGTGGATAATGATGCCCGCTTCAAGGCAATCTTGGAAGAAACGGCTGCCGAACAAGGCTATCGTTTTGTGGAGCCGAAACCGGTCGCCGGCGGGGAGGATTTTGCGCATTACCAGACGTTGATCCCCGGCTTCTTCGTGTTCATGGGCGTCGAAGGCACGCGCGAATGGCACCATCCAGAATTCAATCTCAAGGAGGAAGCCTTGGCTGTCGCCGCTGATTACTTCTCGGCTTTGGCGATCAAGGTGCTGGATCAATGGAAAGCCTGACAGCATTGTTCTCTGAGTGGTTTCGGGTCTCTTTTTCAGTTCACACGTGAAATCCGGATTAAAATTGCTCCACATTACAGTATCCTGTTGCATTTAATTGCATCTAAAAAGGAAATCGCCCAGTTATTACAAAAACGCATATCTAGATATGAAATATAACTATTGTACTTATTTATGGTGGCGGTATAGAATGGCCTTGTAGATGCTGATGGCAAATAAGATGGGGGAAATATCATGATGAATAACAAAGTTTGGTTTATTACCGGAGCCGGTCGCGGAATGGGTGCTGAAATCGCAAAGGCGGCATTGGCTGCCGGTAATAAAGTAGTAGCTACTGGCCGAAACATCGAGCAAGTTACGGCAGTACTCGGAAAAGATGAAAACCTATTAGTTGTAAAATTGGATATCACGCATTCAGACGAGGCTTTGGAGGCGGTCCAAAAAGCCGTTGAAAGGTTCGGGAGAATCGATGTACTGGTCAATAATGCAGCAAACTTCTATGGTGGGTTCTTTGAGGAGTTGAGTCAAGAACAAATTGAAGCGCAAATCAACACAGCTCTTTTTGGACCGATGAACGTTACACGGGCTGTACTGCCTGTAATGCGCAAACAACGTTCTGGTCACATCATCTCTATTTCTTCAGGTGCAGGGATTTCCGGTTTTGAATTCAATTCTGCTTATGCTGCAGCCAAGTTTGGACTTGAAGGATGGATGGAATCGCTGCAGCCGGAAGTTGAGCCATTCAGTATAAATACCACAATTGTAAATGCGGGGATGTTCCGTACGGAATTCCTCACGCAAAATTCTACGACTTACGCCAGCCCATCCATTGAAGATTATTCGGAACGCCGAAAATTGAATCAAGAGGCATTTGAAAGTCAGAATGGCAAGCAAGCTGGAGATCCTGCCAAACTGGCTCGTGCACTTGTCAGCATTGCTGACGAGAAACAGCCACCGCTCCGTTTCATAGCGGGCAAGGATGCTGTCGGAATAGTGGAGAATAAAATAGATACCCTGAAAAAGCAGACAGAAGCTTATAGAGATCTTTCTGTTTCCCTAAATCATGATGATGTCGTAAACTAGAAGTAGCCAACATTGAAAATCAGTGTGTAAGAGTCAACGTGGGTTGATGTCCTTACACACTGATTTTTTTATAAAAATCCCAATCATCGAATCTGCAATATCAAAGTTTTCACTAGCTAAACGAAACAGGTACAATTCAAAATAAATATAAATTTTTGTTATCCGAACCGCGTATTTTACAGATGGGAAGTGAATTTATGGATGTTAGAGTACTGCGTTATTTTTTGGCGGTTGCTCGGGAAGGAAACATGACCAGAGCTGCTGATCGCCTACATGTCACGCAACCGACACTTTCGAGGCAACTCAAGTCATTGGAGGAGACTGTCGGGAAAAAACTATTTTTACGCACCAACTATGCAATCAAACTGACGGACGAGGGTCTGCTTCTTAAAAAAAGAGCGGAAGATATTGTTGAAATGGTCGATAAAACGTTGGATGAATTCCGAGCGCTGGAAGATATTAGCGGAGGGGATATTTACGTAGGGAGTGCTGAGTCTGAATCAATCAAATACTTTGCCAGAGCCGCAAAAAAATTGAAGGATAAACATCCAGGTGTCTGCTTCCATCTTTACAGCGGGAATACTGAAACAGTCACAGAAAGGCTGGACAAAGGTCTACTGGATTTTGCTATCATTGCTCAAGAGGTTGATTCAATAAAATACAATTCCATCAAGCTGCCTTCTAAAGACACCTGGGGACTCATTATGAGAAAAGATAACCTGCTTGCGGCTAAAAAAACTATTTCTCAAAAAGACCTGTTGCATATTCCATTAATTGTATCAAGGCAAGGAATAACTGAAGATTATCCAAAATGGTTCGGCGATCACATCGATGACTTGAACATTGTTGCAACATTTGACCTGATCTACAACGCTTCCTTCATGGTCAAAGAAGGGCTTGGTTATGCTTTGAGTTTTGATAAAATCGTCAATACGGGAAATGAAAGTGACTTATGCTTCAGGCCTCTCGAACCTGCATTAGAGACAAGCATGTATGTCATTTGGAAAAAACATCAAATATTCAGTCCCATAGTAAAAATATTATTGCAGGAGATTGAAGAAATCATCAAAAATAGTGCTATTGCTTCGGATAATTTTTGATTGTGGGAAAGAAAGTTGGCACAAGTTATGAAAAAAGTGAAAATTGCGGATAAAGAAGTTTTTCCGATCGGTTTTGGTACATGGAGCATGGGTGATAAAGCATATATGCGCGCCAAAGAGATAGAAGCTTTAAGGGCAGGAATAGAAAAGGGAATCCAACTGATTGATACTGCGGAAATGTATGGGGATGGAAATGCTGAGCGCTTAGTTGCAGAGGCCATTATCCCGTATGATCGCGATAAGTTGTTTATCGTTTCGAAAGTCCATCCAATGAACGCCTCTAGAGAAAAACTGCCTGTCAGTTTGGATAATAGTTTAAAAAGACTGAAAGTGGATTATCTGGATCAATATCTTCTTCACTGGAAAGGCAATATTCCATTAGAAGAAACCATTCAAGCATTGGAAAAGGAGAGACGAAAAGGGAAAATAAAATCTTGGGGTGTTTCCAATCTGGATACGAATGATTTAAACACCGTGATAAAGATGGAAAACGGAAGGAACTGCGCTTCGAATCAGGTCCGATATAATTTAGGTGATCGGGGAATCGAATATGATTTGTTGCCTGTAATGAGACAGCATGATATCCCTCTGATTGCTTATGCACCTGTCGCGAAAGGCGATAAGCTCGGATCAAACTTTGCGAATCAAAAGGTATTGCTCGAAATAGCCAGTAACCATCAGTGTGATATTTTTCAGTTATTGTTGGCTTGGTGCATCCGGGATGGAAAAACAATCGCGATCCCTCAATCAAGTAACCGCAAGCATGTCGTCAATAATGCGGCCGCTGCAAACATACGGCTGACCGATGAAGAATTCAATCAAATCGACTCCATATATGGTCGACCAGTTTCTAAACAACCATTGGCTTTGTGGTGACAGGAAAGCGTAGTGGCTTTCCATCTCTGAGAATGTTCCAGCGGATATTTTAAATGAACCTTCGTTTGCGTTATAATCTCGTCTTTGACAGTAAAACCCACAAGAATGCTAATGTAACGGGCATACTTGTGGGTTTTTTGCGTCCAAAAATGAGTACTAATTCTTTTTTTGGTTTGTTTTACTATTTTTTCGATAGGCAAGTGTCAAACACCAGCCTAAATGTTGCAGCCGAATAGCGATTCGTGTAACATTCAATATATAAAGTAAGCGCTTGCCGATTTGCTCGTAAGCGAACGCAAAAGAGGCAAATGCTTTGACCTGTAAGGAAACACAAATAAAAGCAAAGGCGGAGAAGAAGATGAAGAAACGGACATGGTTTAATAGCGATTGGCAGACTGCAGCTGCACTGTTTTTGGCGGCGTGCGGCGGGGCAGGGTCGACGGATGACTCCAGTACGATGACGGAGAGTTCCTCTCAAACCGAAACGACGGAGCTGTTGCAGCAGGTTCAGGATGCCGGTGTCATCAAAGTAGGCTTGATGGGTACTTACCAGCCGTATAATTTCTTGAATGAAAATCAGGAGATGGACGGCTTCGATGCGGACATCGCCAAGGAAATTGCCAAGGGTCTGGGTGTGGATGTTGAGTTTGTCTCACAAGAGTTTTCGGGGATGATTGCCGGCCTGAAGGCGAATAAATTCGATATGGTCGTCAGCCAGATGACAATCACCGAAGACCGCAAGAAGGAAATGTTGTTCTCCGATCCCTATATCACCAATCAGGTCAAAGTCATCGTCAGCGAGGGCAACACGGATATATTGTCGGTCAATGATTTCCCAGGCAAACAAATCGGGGTAGGCCTAGGTACCAATGATGAAACCTATCTGCGGACAGTTTTGATGCCGGAAGTCGGCGAGTTCGAAATCCGTACCTATGACGACGTGATTACTTCGTTGAAGGATCTGGATGCCGGCAGGATCGACGCGACTATCAACAACATGTATGCACTGAAGCCGGTCATCGAAACGAATGGATTCAAGATCAAAGCAGTCGGAGACGCAGTGAAGTCGGATCAAGCGGGAATAGCCGTGAACTTAGGCAATGAAGCGTTCATAGCTGAAGTGAACCGTATTTTGGCCGAAATCAAGGAGGATGGCACTTACCGGGACATCTTTGTGAAATGGTTCGGGGAAGAACCACCTGCTGAATAACCTAAAGAGGAAAGGTGGCCTGAAAAATGGAACTTGTCATGCAAAATTTCCCATTTTTGCTGGAAGGCGCCTACTATACGCTGGTGATTACGCTGGTGTCGATGTTTTTCGGATCGCTGATTGGGGTAATCGTTGCGATCGCCCGGTTGAAGGGGAACAAAATAATACAGGCAGTCGCCCGTTTCTATGTCTCCATCATCCGCGGCACACCGACACTGGTGCAGATCATCATCATTTACTATGGATTGGTCGACTTCGGCATCAGCCTGGATCCTTTGCCCGCCGCCTTTATCGCACTCAGCATCAACAATGGCGCTTATTTATCCGAGTCGATGCGCGGAGCGCTGCAGTCCATTCCGAAAGGACAGACTGAGGCGGCCTATGCGACCGGAATGACGCCTTGGCAAGCCATGCGCCGCATTGTGCTGCCGCAGGCCATCCGTAGGGCCATTCCGCCGGTCGGGAATACGTTCATCGGTATGTTGAAGGAAACCTCGCTGGTGTCCGTCATCAGTGTGACGGAGCTGCTGCGCTCGGCCCAATTGTTGATTGCCCAATATTACGTGTATTTGCCGTTCTACTTGGGCATCGCCTTGATCTACTGGGTGTTGAGTACCTTGTTCGCTTTTTTGCTGAACAAGCTGGAGCTGCGCCTGTCGATCTACGAATAGAGCGGGAGTGAAGGAATGATAACGATCAGAGGTTTAGCGAAATCGTTCGGGAAACTGGAAGTGCTGAAGGACATCACTCTTGATGTCCGTGTCGGCGAAGTGGTTGCCATCTTAGGCCCGAGCGGATCAGGCAAAAGCACGCTACTGCGGTGCATCAATGGACTCGAAGAATTGACAAAAGGGAGCATCGAAGTGAACGGCATCGTGGTTTCCGATTCGCAGTCCAAAAAGGAACGAATCAAGCAAGTGCGCGAAATCCGGAAGCATACCGGCATGGTGTTCCAGCAATTCAATCTCTATCCGCACAAAACGGCACTGGAAAATGTCATTGAAGCGCTGCTGACCGTCAAAAAAATGGAAAAAAGCGAAGCCATCAAAATCGGAGAGGAACTGTTGAAGCGCGTGGGCCTATTCGATAAACGGGATGTCTATCCATCCAGGCTCTCCGGAGGGCAGCAACAGCGGGTAGCTATTTCAAGGGCATTGGCGATGGATCCGGCAGTGATGCTGTTTGACGAACCGACGTCCTCCTTGGATCCGGAACTGGTGGATGAGGTGTTGAACGTCATCCAGGAACTGGCCAAGGAAGGGATGACGTTGATCATCGTGACGCATGAGATGCAATTCGCCCGGGATGTTGCCGGCCGGATCATTTTCATGGCGGATGGCGTAGTTGTGGAAGAGGGGGAGCCAAAGGATTTCTTTGCCGCTCCGAAGACCGAGCGGGCCAGAAAATTCCTGAAAATGGAGGAAAAGAACGAGTGAAATGAGGAGAAGCCATGATAGTGAAGACGATATGGGAAGGCGGACGTAAATTCACCGCCAGGGGGGATTCCGGATACGACATCAAGATGGATGCGACGCCAGCGTATGGAGGGATGGGCGAAGGCGCGACGCCCACCGAGATGCTGCTGGCAGCTTTGGCAGGCTGCATCGGCATCGATGTGACGATGATTTTGAACCGCTATTTGGATGGAATCAGCAAACTTGAGTTCATAACGGACGGGACCCGTAAGGAAGAATCACCCAAAGGCTTTGTCGCTATCAATATCACTTTCGTAGTGGACGGCGACATTGATGCAAAAAGAGTCTGGCGCGCTATCGACCTGAGCGAAGAGAAATATTGCAGCGTTTCCGATTCGCTGAAGGCTGAAATCACCCATGACATTATTTTAAATGGGGTGAAGCTCAGCAGAGAAGCGCAGTGAAACAGGATGTAAAGAATCTGAGCGGAGCCTGATGGAAAAAGGCTCCGTCTTTTTGTTGAAAACAGCTTGTCGTTAAAATACTTTACGAAGAAATAGTCCTCTGATATATTAATAGACGATTGAATAAGGCGATGAGGCTTTACAATGAGAGTGAGAAGGGATGGAAATGAAACATGGCAGACATCACGTTTGAAATCGTCGAAGAACTCGGCGTCCTGTCCACATCCGCAAAAGGTTGGACGAAAGAATTGAACTTGGTCAGCTGGAACGGCAGACCGCCAAAATACGACATCCGCGAATGGAGTCCGGAACACGAAAAGATGGGCAAAGGACTGACCTTCAGCGAAGAAGAAATGGCAGCCCTCGCCAAACTATTGAAATAACCGAAAAAACCAACTGAAGCGAATCGGCTCCAGTTGGTTTTTCTATTTCAGCATTGCATCAAGAATGGGTTGTTCCATTACGTTTCCCGCGTTGATAGAAAAGGAACATCAAAAAAGCGGAAAGCAAGGCGGTGGCGGAACCAAAATAGAAGGGCACCTGGTTGTTGAACGTATCATACAGCCATCCACCGATCAGGCTGGCCGGCAGCAGCGTCATCCCCAAGATGGCGTTGTAGAGACCCAGCCCGGTGCCTTTCTTTTCCTTGCCGATGATGTCGGATACCAACGCTTTCTGGATGCCGTCCGTCGCGGCGCTGTACAATCCGTAAAAGGCGAACAGGCCGACGATGGCGAAGGGGGTCGCTGCCTTGCCGAAACCAAAATAGATCAGCGAGAACATCAAGTATCCGCCGATGATGATCCGCTTGCGGCCGATCTTGTCGGACAGTTTCCCGAGCGGAACGGCGAAGGCGACTGAAACCGCATTGAACACCAGATACATGATCGGGATGAAGGCATCGCTGACGCCGACGTCGCTCGCTTTGATCAAAAGCAGGGCATCCGTTGAATTCCCTAACGTGAAAAGGAAAACGATGGCCAGAAAAAGATAGAAGTCCTTAGGGAAATCCCGGAAGGATATTTTTCCTAGCCGTTCCGATTTGGCGCGTTTGGCTTCCTTCACAAAAAAGATGATCGACAAAAGCCCCAGCAATCCCGGAATGGCCGCAAACAAGAAGACGCGTCGGTAGTCGCCGGGGAAAGCAGCCAACACGGCAAAGGCGATCAGCGGCCCGACGATGGCCCCGCTGTTGTCCATCGCTTTATGGAAACCGAAATTCAGACCGGCGTTGTTATTTTCTTCAGAAGAACCGGCCACAAGACTGTCCCGGGGAGCGGTGCGGATGCCTTTGCCGACGCGTTCGACAAAGCGAATCGCCAGAACCTGCAGCGGAGTCGTCACGAAAGCAAACAGCGGGGAAAGGAGCGCGGTGATGCCGTAACCGATGATCATGAATGGCTTGTTACGGCCGATTTTGTCGCTCCACCAGCCGGAGAGGGATTTCAGGACGGATGCGGTGCTTTCGGCGATCCCCTCGATCAGGGAGATTTCCGTTTTCGAAGCGCCCAATGTCGTCAGGAATAAAGGCAGGATGCTGTAGACCATTTTTGTCGTCGTATCCGTCAGGAAACTGGTCAAGCCGACAAAGAAAATATTGCTTTCGACGCCGAGGATCCGCTTTTTCTTTTTCTGATTATCCGCCATCTCGAAAACCTTCTTTCCGATTATTTCGTCATCTTCATTTAATTCCTTTTCTGGCCAAAAGTCTAGCAGAGCGCCCACTGAGGCATGCCCTTTCCGCGAGGTTCGGACAAATGGATAATCAACCGGATTTTTGGTAAAGTGTACATATTGAGATGTCCGGACTGAACAGGTCTTTAGGGAGGAATCGGAATGAATAGATTGCAGATCAATCAAACAACATTGTCCTTGGCGAAAGGCGATATCACCCGTTGCGAAGTCGATGCCATCGTAAATGCCGCCAATGAAAGCCTGCTAGGTGGGGGCGGAGTCGACGGCGCCATCCATCGTGCCGCCGGGCCGGAATTGTTGGCCGCCTGCCGCCTTTTGAACGGGTGCCGTACCGGCGATGCGAAGCTCACGCCAGGTTTCCGGCTCAAGGCTGCTTATGTCATCCACACAGTCGGTCCGGTCTGGCGGGGCGGAACGCACGGTGAAGCGGATTTGCTGGCCTCGTGCTACCAAAAATCGTTGGAATTGGCCGACGCCAACGGAATCCGCACGCTTGCCTTCCCGGCGATCAGCACCGGCATTTACGGATACCCATTAAGTCAAGCAACCAAAATCGCTGTCGGAACCGTCCGGAAATATCTGGAAAATCATCCGCAAACGATCATCACAGAAATAACCTTTGTCTGCTTTGACGATGCGACAGTGCGCGCATACGGGCAGGCATTTGAAGAATTGGAAAGGGGAACTGACTGATGTTTTTATTTTTTGACGTATTGCCGTTCCGCAAGCAACTTGAATACAACCAGACAATCACCTGCAGTCGCTGCGGTCATTTTGGGCGCTATGAGGTCTATCTCGTGGGCAATCGTTTCCGCCTGTTTTTCATCCCGGTCATAACCTTCGGGAAAAAGTACCTCGTCCGCACAACCTGTTGCGATACCTGGTATCTCCTTGATCCGCATGTGGGCAAAGCGATCGAACGGAAAGAAGCGGTCTCGATCCGGGACAGCGATCTGCAGATGTACCAGACCGGCGAACCGCTTGAAAGCAGATGTCCCAACTGCGGTGCCTCCTATCCTCAGGGCGCACATTTTTGCCCGAATTGCGGAGCGAAAGTGGATGGAATGGAGCACTGATGTATCATCAATGAAATAAATGAAAGACGATTATCTGAAAGCGTTACAAATTGTTCAATTATGGTATACTATCACTATCGAAAATTGTAAGGGGTGGTCATAATTATATGTTAACGAACAAGGAAATCAGATCCACAGCCAGAGAATATTTACGCGGCAATTATAAAATGGCGGTCATCAACCTGATTCTTATCACGATCGCGAACAGCACCATGCAATCGGTAGTCAGAACGCTGACGGGCGAAAGCGCCTTGAACATGCAGATGACAGGGGAAACCTTGCCGAATTGGGATTCCGTCTTCTCGATGCAATCCTCGCCTTTCCAAACGACCCTGAATGTGGTCCTTTCGATCATCGTGGCGCTGATCATCGGCTCCATGCAGATGGGGAATGAATGGGGGTACCTGGATATGCTGGACGGTACGCCGCTTTCATCAGGCCATCTGCTCAAACCGTTTGAAAACCAGTTGTTCAAGACGCTGGGCGTTCTGGCGCTGCAGGCTGTCTATGTCATTCTATGGTCCGTGTTGCTGATCATACCGGGCATCATGAAGCTGTACGCCTTGGCATTATCGAACTTCATTTATTTCGATAATCCGGACATGAAAACGACGGATATCCTGAGACAAAGCGAAGCCTTCATGAAAGGCAAGAAGATGCGACTTTTCCAATTGGATCTGACTTACTTTGTCGTTTACCTGATCCCGGTAGCGTTGTTCTTTGGTGTCGGAATAGCTGCGTTTAACATGTATGCCGGAGCGGCAACGGCTGATTCCGATGCGTTATTGTATCAAGCGTTGTTGCTGGTAGGATTGATGTTGGCGGCGTTCGCTGTCTTCGGCATCCTGACCTTCATTGTTGAGCCGAGAAGGAAATCCGCGCGTGCTGTCTTCTATTCGGAAGTCCTGAAGGAAGAAAACCTTATCATCGGCTGATCAGCACATACCATATGATCTAAATTTTCAGAAAAGGAGCGAAATAATGGAACCAAGAATAAAAAGAGAAGCACCAAGCATCACAACCGATTTGCGCAGTGATACAGTGCAAGTCCCTAGCGTGATCCGGAACTGCTCGGGAATCCGGATTTTTGGAAAGCGAATCAAATCCCTGATCTTTACGACGGATATCGCGATTATCCTGAATAACGATGCGGATGCCGTCATCGCGGTTTATCCATTTACCCCGCATCCGGCGGTCATCCAAAGCATAGCCAATGTCTCAACCATTCCGATCCTTTCCGGTGTCGGCGGGGGGACGACCCAAGGCAAACGCAGCGCCAACATCTCTTTGTTTTCGGAGGCGCAGGGTTCCTTGGCTG
>CAWFEB010000001.1:0-44212 GCA_963814755.1 uncultured Carnobacteriaceae bacterium | reverse complement strand
GCTTATCAAGGAAGCCGCTCTCGGAAGAGGGCGGCTTTCTGCTGTCTAAAAGTGTCTCCAATCGAAACAGTATGAAAATAATTTTCATAAAATAATAATTGAAAAAACTATTTTCATGTGTTATTCTATCAGCGAAGGGGAAAAGGCGAAGTCAAGAAATGCGGAGCGCGCTTTTGGCGGTTGCGCAAAACAGGAGGAGGCAACGAAAAATGACAATCATCGAAGAGATCCAAAACCAATATTCCGCTTTTTCCGGGAACGAGAAAAAAATCGCGGATTACATTCTGCAGAACAAAGCATCCATCAAAAATATGAACATCAAGGATTTGGCGGCGAAAGTGGATACCTCGACGTCCAGCATCACACGGTTCTGTAAACGGATCAACATCGATGGGTTTGTGGATATGAAGATTGCGCTGCGATCATTGGCGAGCTATCAGCCGTCGAAAGAAATGCCGACCGTCTATGACGATATTTATGGCTATTATACGCAAGTCATCGATGAAACCAATCAGATGATCGAGGATCAGGCAATCGAAACGGTTGTCGATTGGATCAAAAACGCAAACAAAACAGTCATCTACGGCATCGGCAGTTCCGGGTTCACGGCCGCTGAATTGGCGCAACGCTTGATCCGGATGGGTCTGAATGCCACGGGGGTTACGGATTCCCATCTGATGATCATCAACAGCTCGATCATCAAACAGGACGAATTGGTGATCGCCATTTCAAATTCAGGCGAAACGCCGGAATTGATTGCGTCCCTGGAGATCGCGAAGAAGAAAAAAGCGAAGATCATCGCCCTGACGAGCTTCAAAAACAGTTCACTGACGAAACTGGCGGACGTCACTTGCTTCGGTTACCACTCGCGTTTCGTCAACAACACGGTGTTCGTCAACACACAGTTCGGGATGATGTATCTGATCGATGTGATTTCGACCTTCCTGGTGCAGGACGAGAATTTCAAATACAACATGGATCTGACGAGAAAAAATGTGCAAGGTTATTCGAAAAAATCGGAATAGTGGGATGTGGCAGCTGAGTCATGCAGGTGCACAGTGAAAATAAAGTTCAGGATCGAAGAGGGGAACGCAAATGAAAAAAGTGATCATCCATGCAGAAGTGTATACGGGAGAAACCGTCATCGCCGACGGGTTTGTCCGGTTCGGAAAAGAAATCAGCGCAGTCGGGAAGATGTCGGAGTACGTTCCGGAAGCCGGCGAGGAAGTGATCGATGCAGCCGGAAGCAGACTGATGCCGGGCTTCATTGATGTCCACAGCCACGGCGGTTACGGCATGGATAATATGGACGGTGATGCCGATGAAATCAACCGGATGATCGGAAAGATGCATCAAGAAGGGATCACCAGTTATTTTCCGACAACGATGACGCAATCGAATGAAAATATCGAGAAGGCATTGGTCGGCATCGGCAAGGCCGCGGAAAAAAATCCGGTCATCCAAGGCATCCATCTCGAAGGACCATTCATTTCCGCAGTATTTAAGGGAGCGCAACCGGAAGAACACATCAAACTGCCGGATGCAGACCTGATGCGCAGGTGGCAGGAATTGAGCGGGGGATTGATCCGTTTGGTCACCTATGCGCCGGAGACGAGCGATGCGACAGCTTTCGAAAAGTATTGTCTGGACAACCAAATCGTGCTTTCGGTAGGGCATTCAAATGCTCGTCGCAGCCAATTGCAACAATCCAAGGCATCGCACATCACCCACCTCTATAATGCGCAGAGAGGGCTCCACCACCGCGAACCGGGTGTGACCGGGCACGCGTTCCTGGAAGAGGGCATCTACGCGGAAATGATCGTCGATGGTCTGCATATCGATCCGGAAATGGTGAAGATTGCCTTCAAGCAAAAAGGCGCAGACCGCATCGAATTGATTACCGACGCCATGCGCGCCAAAGGGATGGGCGACGGCATCAGCGAGTTGGGCGGGCAGAAGGTCATCGTCAAGGATGGCGAAGCCCGTCTGGAAAGCGGAAATCTGGCCGGAAGCGTGCTGGAATTCCAGGAAGCTTTCAAGAACATCATCGCCTTTACCGGCTGCAGCATCTCTGATGCAGTAAAAATGAGCTCCGTCAATCAGGCCCGGGAATTCGGCCTCGCACGAAAGGGTGGAATCGTTCCAGGCAAGGATGCCGATATGGTGCTCCTATCCAGCGCATTCCAAGTACAACAGACCATCAGTTACGGCAATACAGTATTCAAAAGAAACGGAAAGTAGGGAATAGATCATGGAAATAATCATTAAAGCGACTCCGGAAGAGGCCAGCCGTTGTGCATTCGAAAAAATCAGGGAAGAAATGAGCAACGGGGCGAAAGTATTGGGGTTAGCCACCGGCAGCACGCCAGTGAGACTGTACCGGATCATGCGGGAAAGCGAGCTTGATTTCTCGGGGATGACATCGATCAATCTGGATGAATACATGGGATTGTCCGAGGACAGTCCGCACAGCTACCATCATTTTATGCATGAACAATTATTCGATGCAAAACCATTCAAGAAAAACTATCTGCTGGATGGAATGGCGGATGAAGTGGAAGAGTGCGCGCAATTCGAAGCAATCATCGCAGCGAATCCGATCGATGTGCAGATTCTTGGCATCGGCACGAACGGGCACATCGGTTTCAACGAGCCCGGCACATCCTTTGATTCCCGGACCCAGAAAGTGGCGCTGTGGCAATCCACTATCGATTCCAACAAACGTTACTTTGCGGATGAAAAAGATGTCCCGCGCTTTGCCTATTCGATGGGGATCCAATCGATCCTCTCGTCAAGACAGATCATCCTGATGGCTTTCGGAAAAGAAAAAGCCGCTGCCGTCAAAGCCGCGTTGGAAGGGCCGATCACGGAAGAGTTGCCGGCGAGTGTCCTGCAGACGCACAAGCATGTGACCGTGATACTGGACGAAGACAGCAGCGCAAATGCTCAGCAAAAAATAGTGAGCCCAACAATCCGGCTGATTTTCGCTCTTCTGATCATCAGCAGTCCCTGCAAGATAAAAAACGATTGACAGTTTAGTGTATTGCGAGTACTTTAAAAGTAACTGAATATTTCCGGTAGGTAAGGCTACTACAGGGATACGGATTGCTGCCGCGAAATGGTGGAGACACCATGAGAAGGTTTGAACAGGCGATATCGAAACCAAGGTATCATCTAATGCAATTTCATCGCCCTGCAGAGTTAAAGCTCAAACGGTGGCGTCAGTGCAATGAAAAATTTGTGCTGTGTATTTTTATGGATATATATCATCCCATACCATTGTTTGCGCTTTGGTATGGGATTTTTTATTGTGGAAATATTAAGTGTAATCGAAATAGCGAGGTGAGAAGAATGGATGCGGGAAGTAGTACGGACATAGGACCGAAAGGGCGAAGTAGAAAAGAAGACATTCGCAGACAAACTGCATCTGTTCTTCTGACTAAAAAACTGAATAGTTAACTGGCTTTGCTCTTTCAACCATGTCTTATCATCCCTAATTGTCTAATCGACAAACAAATATAGGAGGTAAAGACCGTGTTGAAAATGAGAGAACGTGTATCAAACAAAATGTCTGCCAATAAAACGGCAGAAGCAGATAAAGGGAATAAAGCGACTTACAGAGAAATTAGCGTTAAAAAGTAGATAAGAAGTACCTTTTCAAAAGAATTACAGAACCAGCCTATTCTTTTGTGCAGACATAGATCAATAATAAGCTAGATCTTATATTATTGAAAATACTGCTAAGAAGGTGCTACACTATGATAAAAATTATTGGAATTACGGATGAAAATAAAGTAGATACAGATATTGCTATAAATAACGCAAATTTTGCACAATACAAATGGTTTTGGGTTGACTTTAATGAACCAACGGCTGAAGAAGTGAAACATTTGACCGATACTTTTCACTTTCATCCTCTGGCTGTTGAAGACTGTGTTCAGACACTTCAGCGGCCGAAACTTGATTATTACGATGATTATACATTTTATGTTACTCACAAAATAAGTGAAACAGCAGATGAGGTCATTAAAGAAGAATTGGATTCTTTTGTTGGGGATAATTTTATCGTAACTTTCCATCTTTCCGCCTCAAAGGAAGTGGATCAAATCCGGAATAGGTTATTGTACTGTAAGAACATTGAAGAATGGGATAGTTATTATATACTCTATGAAATTTTAGACAAAATCGTAGATAATTACTTCCCGCTCATCAATAAAATTGAGGATGAGTTATTGGAAATTGAAGATGTTATACAGAATGATTCAACAGATGATGTCATCGACCATTTATTTGATATAAGACATCGGTTGTTGCTCTTCAGGCAAACTGTTAATCCGATGCGGGATTTGGTTTATCGCATGTTGAATTCCCGACATTTGGGTGGCATAAAAAGCAGAAGAGAATATTTTTCCGATATTCATGACAACTTATTGAAGGTAACGGAGTTGATCACTTCTAATCGAGAAGTTACCACCGATATGCGGGACAGTTACCTTTCGATGGTTTCGCATCAATCAAACAATTTGATGAAAACTCTCACAATCATGACTTCTATTTTTTCTCCCTTAACATTGATTTCTGGGATATACGGAATGAATTTTAAACATATGGCGATATTGCAATGGGAATATGGGTATTATGCTGTGATGGGATTGATGCTGATTATTGGAGTATTGATGTATCTTTGGATAAAGAGAAAAGATTAAGGTAATAATAAACACCTGTGTGAAAGATACATAGCCTATTTGCAGTGCAAAATACAAAACTTTCAAATTGATGCTGATACTATGCATCAATTTGAAAGTTTTTTTGTGGTCGATTTTTCCGAATAAGTGGGTGCAACACGTTTTATACGATCCTTGATTTATTGATACTCGAAAGTATCCGGATTGTTGTTTTTGGATAAAACGTTTACAATGGAGGCAGAGGTAGCATGGAAAGCATGAAATCCAGGAATCCAAGGCGGTGATGGAAATGTTGACTGTCGAGACGGCCAGAACATGGTTGAGTCTGTTCATCGAAAAGCTGGAAACAAACGAGAAGTATCTGAATACGCTGGATGAATCGATCGGTGACGGTGACCACGGGGCCAATATGCTTCGGGGAGCCAAATATCTGAAGGCAAAATTAGCGGAAGGACTTCAGGTGGGTTCATCAGATTTGTTCAAAATGGCGGGAATGTCATTCATCCAGAAAACGGGAGGGGCAGCCGGACTGCTATATGGCCAAGCCTTCCTGCAAATGTCACAGTCCCTACAAGACGGTAACGAACTTCTGGACAGTCTGACAAGCGGCCTTGAAGGGATCCAAAAAGTCGGTCAAACGGAACTGCGGGATAAGACATTAGTTGATGTTTGGATTCCGGTCATGGAAGACGTCCGGAATAAGCGCCTAACGTTGGAAAAAATCAATGAATATGTCACAAGCACGAAGGATTTCCAGGCGAAAAAGGGACGCGCAGCCTATGTGTCGGAACAACTGAATGGCCATATCGATCCAGGAGCAGCTTCATGCGGCTATTTCTTCGAGGCTATGCTGGAAGCGGGGGTGTACGATGAGTGAACAGTACGGTATCTTATTGGTTTCGCATGTTCCGGAGCTCGCTGACGGGCTGACCCGTTTGCTGAAACAGGTAGCGAAGGACATTACCGTGAAAGCAGTCGGCGGAGCGGAAGACGGCGGAATCGGCACTAGTTTTGATAAAGTCACGGCGGCTCTCAATGAAATGCCGGAGCCTAATATCTTGGCCTTTTATGATCTGGGCAGCGCCAAGATGAATCTTGAGTTGGTAAGTGAAATGACCGAAAAAAATCTGATTATTTGCGATGCGGCATTTGTGGAGGGAGCCTATCTGACAGCGGCTTTGCTGCAGGCGGATACGCCCTTTGAAAAAATCTGTGAACAGTTGCAGGAATTGTACGTTAAATGAAACACTGAGCAAAATTGGGATGACAAAATGCACTTCAGAAAAAGACTGCCAAGATGCGGTCTTTTTTTTTCGCTTTTTCGCCACTATTGAAGGTAGATTGTTTCTATATTCTTTCTAATATTTTTTATCTACAGATTGAATTATTGGTCAATTTAGTGTAAGATAATATTATGGAAAACGCTTACAAAGTTGTGTCGTGCAGCAGAGTTTTTGCAGGAACAGGAGCGAAGTTCATAATTAAAAAAATCACAAAAACATTTTTTCTACGCTGGCACCAATGAAAAGAATGGATGTGATCGGATTGGAAAAAGGAAAGAAAGTGCTTTTTACTGAGACCGTTCTGCGCGATGCGCATCAAAGTTTGATGGCGACACGCATGTCTACGGACGACATGCTCCCTATTGTGGAGAAAATGGATGAAGCCGGGTATTACGCGCTCGAGTGCTGGGGCGGGGCCACCTATGATGCGGCTATCCGTTTTCTGCATGAAGATCCGTGGGAAAGACTGCGGCAAATCCGCAAGCGTGCTCCGCATGCGAAGCTGCAGATGCTGCTCAGAGGACAGAACCTGATCGGGTACCGCCACTATGCAGATGATATCGTGGATCGATTCGTCGGCAAAGCTGTCGAAAACGGCATCGATATTTTTAGGATTTTTGATGCCTTGAATGACACGAGAAACTTGAGAGCATCGCTGGAAGCAGTCAAAAAATATGGCGCCCACGCACAACTGACGATCTGTTATACCATCAGCGATGTCCACACAATCCCATTTTACACCGATTTGGCCAAGGAACTGACTGAAATGGGTGCGGACTCAATCTGCATCAAGGATATGGCTGGCATATTGACGCCGAAAGTAGCCAAAGAGCTGATTCCGGCCATCAAAGCCGTGATCGATGTACCGTTGAACATCCACACGCATGCCACCAGCGGCGTTTCGCAGATGACCTACATGGCTGCCATCGAAGCGGGTGCGGACATCATCGACTGTGCCATTTCGCCTTTTGCGGAAGGGACAAGCCAACCGCCGACCGAATCGATGGCGCTGGTGCTGGAAGAACTCGGGTACAGTACGGGCTTGGACATTGCCAAATTGGAAGAGATTGCCGATTATTTCAAACCGATCCGCGACAAGTACATCGCTTCGGGTGTGCTCGATCCGAAAATGCTGTCGGTCGATCCCAAAGCGCTCATCTATCAAGTGCCGGGCGGGATGCTGTCGAACCTGAATTCGCAACTCAAGCAGGCAAAGGCCAGCGATAAGTACGAGGCAGTGTTGCGGGAAGTGCCCCGTGTCAGAGCGGACTTAGGCTTTCCGCCATTGGTCACCCCGATGAGCCAAATGGTCGGGACGCAGGCCGTTTTCAATGTCCTGACGGGAGAACGCTACAAGATGGTCCCGAATGAAGTGAAGGATTACCTGCACGGAAAATACGGAAAGACACCGGTCCCGGTGAACGACAATTTCCGGCGCAGCATCATCGGGGATGATGCCGTCATCACGGATCGCCCGGCGGATCATCTGGAGCCTGAGTTCGAAAGATTGAAGGCGGAGTTGGGTGACTTGGCGCGCACGGACGAGGACGTGTTGACTTATGCATTGTTCCCTCAGGTCGGCAAAGCTTATCTGCAAGAAGTCTACTATCCAACCATTCCTGAAGAACAAGCAGAAATAAAAGCGCCATCTCAGGGCGAGACGGCGGAATCAGTTATTCGGATCCAAGCCCGCTATCGCAGTTAAGAGGAAGAGGTGAAAGAAATGGAAACATTCAATTTAGGAGATGGTCTGGTTGTCACAGTGGTTGCGATGATCGTTGTTTTTGCCGTACTGGCTAGCCTTTGGTTCTTGGTTGAACTGGTCCATAAATTAGTCGGGGAACCTGCACAGGCAGCTCCAGTACCGGGGCACCGTGAAGAAGCTAGTCAGCCCGTTCTGCTGGATCCGGGTGTGGATGAGCAGCGGGCCAAAGCGGCGGCAATCATGGCATTGATCGCGGCCTATGAAGCCCATCCGGCCAAGAAGTTCGAGATTGTTGATGTAACGCGTATCAAATAAATTCCATCTGCTGATTATAAAGGGAGGATTTTTTATGAAAAAGTATGAAATCGAAATTGACGGGCAAGTTTATCATGTCAAGGTGAGGGAGTTGCCGGATGATGCAGTCATGACAGAGCAACCTAAGGCCGACAGCGGCAGACGCGCTGCAGACTCCGAGACCCAAACGGAAGGCAAAACAATGTTGGCGCCGATGGCCGGCACCATTTTGCGCATCCTCGTCAAAGAGGGACAAAAAGTCAAAAAAGGCGAAAATCTCATCGTGCTCGAAGCCATGAAGATGGAGAATGAAATCGTTGCGGATGAGGACGGCATCATCAGACGCATCTTCGTGAAAGCAAATGATAGTGTCGAATCCGACCAACCATTGTTGATTCTCTAGAAGAGGAGGGATTCCTATGATTCAAGCTCTGACTGATCTGATCCGGATGTCCGGATTGGTTAATCTTACGTATAAAGAAATCATTATGATCATCATTGCCTGCATTTTCCTATATTTGGCCATCAAGAAGGGGTATGAGCCGTACTTGCTGATTCCGATCGCATTCGGCATCCTCTTGGTGAATCTGCCCTTGGCCGGATTGATGACGCCGCCTACCGAGAGCGAACCGGGCGGACTGATTTATTACCTCTATCAGGGGACGAATTTGGGCATCTATCCGCCCTTGATCTTCCTCTGTCTCGGGGCAGCAACCGACTTTGGACCGCTCATCGCCAATCCGAAGACGCTGTTGTTGGGCGGGGCAGCGCAGTTCGGTATCTTTGCGGCATTCTTCGGGGCCTTGGCCTTGGGGATGACGCCCCAGGAAGCAGCCTCCGTCGGCATCATCGGTGGAGCGGACGGACCGACTGCCATCTATTTAACGACAAAATTAGCCAACCATCTCTTATCGGTCATCGCCCTGGCGGCCTATTCCTATATGGCCTTGGTTCCCCTCATCCAGCCGCCGATCATGCGCCTGTTGACGACCGAAAAAGAACGGCAGACTGTCATGAAGCAGATGCGCGTGGTATCCAAGAACGAGCGCATCCTGTTCCCGATCGTAACCACCATTTTCGTCAGCTTGGTCGTCCCATCCGCCACAGCGCTTGTGGGGATGCTGATGCTGGGTAATCTGATCCGGGAAAGCGGTCAGGTTCCGAAACTGACGGAAACGCTGCAGAATGCCATGATGTATACCATAACCGTCATCCTGGGCGTAACTGTTGGAGCTAAGGCGAACGGTGAACTCTTTCTTTCACTGATCACGATAAAAATCATCATATTGGGGCTTTTCGCCTTTGCTGTAGGGACTGCAGCCGGCGTACTGATGGGGAAACTGATGTACAAATTGACGAACGGTAAAGTGAATCCGTTGATCGGGGCAGCCGGTGTTTCGGCCGTACCGATGGCTGCGCGGGTTGTGCAGAAGGAAGGCATCAAATACAATCCTTCCAACTATTTGCTGATGCATGCGATGGGTCCGAATGTTGCGGGCGTCATCGGATCGGCTGTCGCGGCAGGTGTCCTGTTGGCTTTCTTCGGCTGAGTGCAGACTATTAATCATCTCCTTCTGATTTTTCATTTCAGAAGGGGATTTTTTATTGTTTCGAGGCTTCACGATTGCTAAATACATCTGTTCTACACATGGAGGATGTATAATGAAGGCAACGAAAGAGTCAGAAATGGAGGGCGAATTATAATGAGTAAAAGAACATCATTGATTGTCGCTTTGGTCGTTTCGCTAACTTTATTGCTGTTTGTATCAGCCAATCTTTTTTCGACGTTTTTTAATGACGGGGAAAGACGGACATCTGTGACAACTATTGACACAGATTCGAGAAACACAGGGAATTTCAGCGGGATGGGACAAATGATGGGGGCAGATCGGGCTACCGTCCTGGATGAAAGCGGGCAGGAAATGACCGCGCTCCGGTTGCCGGAACTGTTGGAGCCGGATTCCGAATCCGCTACTGAAATCACCTATACGGTCACAGCGCAAGCGGGGGAAACTGCCTTCTTGGAAGGGGAAACGACGCAGACGATCGGCTACAACGGTTCCTATCTTGGCCCGGTTCTGGTCGTGCATGAGGGCCAAGAGGTGCATATCAAGACCGAGAACCAGTTGGCCGAAGCAACCTCTTTTCATTGGCATGGAGTGAAGCTCCCTTCGGATATGGATGGTGGGCCGCATCATCCGGTCGGACCGAATGAAACGATGCAAGTGGATTTCACGGTCAATCAGGAGGCTGCGACGTTGTGGTTCCACCCGCATGCCTTGGGAACGACTGCTGAACAAGTGTATGCCGGTTTGGCCGGATTGATCTTTGTCGAGGACGACAACTCCGAGCAGCTTGATTTGCCGAAGGACTATGGGGTGAATGACTTTCCTTTGATTGTTCAGGACCGGACCTTCGATGCGGACAATCAATTCGATTACGCAGGGACTTACAATCCCGACGGTACCTATGGCGATACCTTGCTGATCAACGGGACCATCAATCCTTACGTTGAGGTAAAAAATGAACAGATTCGTCTACGTTTGGTGAATGGTTCGAATGCCCGCAATTACACGTTCGGATTGGAAAATGGCGCGGAGTTCCATCAGATTGCCAGCGACGGCGGCTTTCTTGAGCAACCCGTTGCGTTGACATCTGTGACGTTGACGCCGGGTGAACGGGCGGAAATCATCGTGGACCTGAGCGAATACGCTGAAGGGGATACCTTGAAATTGATGGATGGAAACGTAACCGTCCTTTCCTTGAATGTCACGGAGGAGACGGACGCACAGACGACCATCCCGCAAACTTTGAATGAGATTACTGAATTGACGACGGATGGTGCGGCTGTCCAAAGGTTCACGTTGAGCGGCATGTCCTTCATGGTCAACATCAACGGCAACCAGTTCGACATGGATCGGATCGATATCGAACAACGCTTGAATGAAACAGTCATCTGGGAAGTCCGCAATGCGCAGGATATGATGGGCAGCATGGTTCACCCTTTCCACATCCATGGCGTCCAGTTCCAGGTGCTCTCGCGTAACGGAGCAGAGCCGCCGCAGAACGAGCAAGGCTGGAAGGATACCGTCGCCGTTTATCCCGGCGAGACGGTCCGGCTTGCAGTGACTTTTTCTGAGAAGGGAGTGTTCATGTATCACTGTCATATTTTGGAGCATGAGGACAATGGCATGATGGGTCAGGTCAGTGTACAATAAAAATCAGGAAAATAAGATGGAGGTGGATGCCCATGAAGGTTTTGATCGTCGATGATGAACCAAATATTTTGGATATCGTGGAGGCCTATCTGGCCGCCAAAAAATATCAAGTGTACCGTGCCGAGACCGGGGCGGAGGCATTGGAAAAATTTCATGCCTTCCATCCGGATCTGATTGTGTTGGATCTGATGCTGCCGGATATGGCAGGCGGAGATATCTGCGCCAAAATCCGCGAAGAATCCAACGTTCCCATCATCATGCTGACGGCAAGGTCATCCGAAAAGGATATCTTGAGCGGCTTGCAGATCGGAGCGGATGATTACATGGTCAAGCCATTCAGCCCTAAAGAGCTGGTAGCGCGGGTCGAGACGGTGCTGAGGCGTGCTGCCCCAGCCGATGCTGAAGAGAAATGGAGCTTCGATGGCGGCGAACTGGTCATTCATCCCAAAACGAAGCAAGTTTTCGCGAGGCAGCAGGAAGTCGCATTGACGGCTACCGAATATGAACTGTTGACGCTATTGGCCAAGAATCCGAGCCGACTCTTCACGAGGGAAGAATTGCTGGAAACCGTAAAAGGGATGGATTTTGAAGGTTTGGACAGGGTCATTGATACGCATATCAAGAACATCAGGCAAAAGATAGAGCCGGAACCGAAACAGCCCATCTATATTTTGACTGTCCGGGGAAGCGGCTATCGGTTTGGAGGGAAACGATGAGGCGGACAATCAGTTGGCACCTGATCCTTTCCTTCCTGCTTTTTTCAATCGTCATCATCGGTTTGTTCGGCTGGTTCAGCATGCAGTTGGTGAACAGTCACTTCTCAGAATATGTCAGCGAACGGCGTACGGAAGAAATAACCGGCTACACAGATGAAATTGAGGCAGTTTTTGCTCAAACGGGAAGCTGGGACGAGGATGCGATAGCGGTCATCGGCAGGCAGGCGTTGCAGGACGACATCATCCTGAAAGTCTACGATAGTCAAGGACAGCTGATTTGGAGCCCCAGCGTGATGGAGGAACAAGAAAACCGCCAGATGATGTCCAGCCATATGTCGCAGATGAGCGAGATGATGGGCGGAACAGAAAGCGAATATTCGGTTACCACTGTTGAACTTGATGAGGGCTCCCGGACAATCGGCAGTCTGGAAATCGGTACGATGGGGACGTATTTCTATACAGAACACGATGTATCATTCGTGAGCGACATCCGGAATAACCTGATGATTGTGGCGCTGTTTGCTTTCGCCTTATCGCTGTTTTTCGCTGTCTGGATCGCCAGAAAGTTAAGCGTGCCGGTCTTTGCGGTGAGCCGTTTCACAGGAGAAATCGCCAAAGGCAACTACACGGAGCAGGCACCGAAGGAAACGAACATCGTCGAGATAGATGCGCTGATCCGTTCGGTGGACAGCCTTTCCCGTCAACTGGACAGCCAACAGGAAATCCGGAATCGCCTTTCTTCCGACATCGCCCATGAAATCCGGACCCCGCTTACGACATTGAAGGGTAATCTGGAAGCGATGCTGGACGGCATCTGGGAGCCGAGCAACGAGCGTTTGAAGATCTGTTATGATGAAGTGAACCGGATTTCCCGCCTGATCGGGAATATCGACAAAATCAACGAAATGGAAAGCAATCACGAGAAATTGGAATTCAGCCGTTTTGACCTGCAGGCTTTGAGCAAGAAAGTCGCGACGAACTTCACGGCTGCAGCCGCCAAAAAGAGTATCATTTTGGTGGTTACTGGGGAGCCGCTGATGATAACGGCGGATCAGGACAAAATCAGTCAAGTGCTGACGAACCTTTTGGCGAATGCGATCAAATTCACTCCGAAGCAAGGGAGTATCCATATCGAAATCCATCAGGAGGGTAACCAAGCGGTGTTGAAAGTATCCGATGACGGCATCGGCATCGATCCGGAAGACCAGAAAAAGATTTTTGAACGCTTCTATATGACGGAGCCGTCGCGCAACAGCCGATCCGGAGGGCAAGGGCTCGGTCTGGCCATCGTCAAAAGCATCATCAAGAAGCACAACGGGACTGTGCGGGTTGCCAGCGATATCGGCAAGGGAGCCACGTTCACGGTTACCATTCCGTTGGATCAGCACACGATCATGAACGAAAGAGATTTGAACTTTAACTATCAGATGACTGCTAAACAAAACGAGGGACAGCCACAAAATGTGACTGTCCCTCGTTTTTTATTCATGTTGGGTTACAAAAGTTTCTTCTTGCGATCGAACTCTTCCTCGGTAATGTTCCCTTTAGCCAATTCCTTCTTCAGGATGTCCAAAGCGGATTCGTCCGTTGAAACTTTGCCTGATCTATCGTTCAAAAGCCTGGTTGCCAAGTAAATGACGAGTATGATCAAAGCAATCCAGAAAATCCACATAAACATCATGCCGCCCATACCAAAACCTCCAAAATATTGTAAGCATCTGCCAAACATGCAAAGGCCCCCTTTTTTTCTCTATATATGCAGTATACAGTCATATTGTGTAGATTGGATGTAGTTTTACTAGTCTGTTGCGGTGATTATTTGAAATGCATGCTTAGTCTATCTTCAAGAGCCGCGCGTTGACCGCGCAGATGATTGTGCTGATCGACATGACCGCTGCCCCGATGGCCGGGGTGATAAGGAAGCCCTGATTGGCCAATACACCTGCAGCCAACGGGATGGCGATGACGTTATAACCGACAGCCCAAATCAGATTCTCGACCATCTTGCGGTAAGTGGCTTTCGAAAGGGTGATGATGGTCAATACGTCTTTCGGATTGCTGTCCACCAGAATGACGTCGGCGGTTTCGATTGCGACATCCGTTCCGGCGCCGATGGCAATACCAAGATCAGCTTCCGCCAGAGCGGGCGCATCATTGACGCCATCCCCGACCATCGCGACTTTTTTGTTTCCGGCTTTCAATGCGGCGATGTGTTTCGATTTCTCGGCAGGCAGAACTTCCGCAAATACTTGAGCAAGCCCTAACTGATCGCCCACGTATTGCGCTGCGCGGCTATTGTCGCCTGTCAGCATGATGGCTTCAATGCCTTGCTCCTTCAGGGCAGTCACGACTTCGTGCGATGACGAACGGATGATATCAGCGTTGGCGATCATCCCCTGCAGGATGCCTTCCTTCAGGACGAAGACAACGGTTTTGCCTTGCTGGGCCAAGCCGGCGAATGTCTCCTTGTCGTATGTAATGCCGCGCTCGTCCATGGTGCCGGGGCTGACGACAGCGACCTGCATGCCGTCCACAGTGACCTGCAGACCTTGGCCAGTAAGGTTTTGATAATCAGTTACCGGCAAAAGGGCGACAGATTCTGCTTCCCCTTTGCGGACGATCCCTTTTGCGATCGGGTGTTCAGATTGGCTTTCGGCAGAATAGGCCAACGTCAGTAATTCCTTCTCGGAGACCCCAGCTGCGGGAAGGATGTCGGTCACGCCGAAGTTGCCTTCCGTCAAGGTCCCGGTCTTGTCGAAGACGATCCGATCCACGTTGCGCGCCTCCTCGAATTGCGTCCGGTTGCGGATCAGCAAGCCGTTTCGGGCTGCGATTGAAGTGGACACCGCATTCACCAAAGGGACAGCCAGCCCGAGTGCATGGGGACAAGCGATGACGAGTACCGTCACCATCCGCTCCAAAGCGAAGGCCAAGTCGGCTGCAAAAATCCAATAAAGGAAAGTCAGGGCGCCGGCGATGACAGCTATATAGAATAGCCAACCGGCCGCTTTGTCTGCCAAGCCCTGCGACTTGGATTTTTGTTTCTGAGCGTCCTGGACCATATTGATTACTTGGGCCAAGTAGGTTTCATTTCCGACCTTTTCCACGGTCAGCTTCAGGACACCTGACCCATTGATGGAGCCGCCGATGGCCTGCATGCCCGGTTGTTTTTCGACGGGCACAGATTCGCCCGTCAGCATCGATTCGTCAACAGTTGAGAGGCCTTCGTAGATTTTTCCGTCCAAAGGGATCTTTTCGCCGGGCTTGACGAGAATGCGTTCACCCGGAACGAGGGCTTCAATCGACACTTCATCGACATTGCCGGCCGCGTCCAACCGGTGGGCTTCCTTGGGCATCAGTTTGATGAGTTCTTCCAGCGCTTTGGATGCCCCCATCTGGGATTTCATCTCGATCCAGTGGCCTAGCAGCATGATCAGGATCAAGGTTGCCAATTCGAAATAAAAGTCCGAGCCCTCTATGAAGAAAGCTGTGAAAGTGCTGTAGATATAGGCGGAAACGATCGCCAATGAAATCAGCATCATCATGCCGAGCGATCGGTTCTTCCATTCCTCCCAAGCCCCCTCCAGAAACGGTTTGCCGCCGTAGAAGAAAATGACGGTGGATAAGCCAAAGACGATGAAATTTGCTCCCGGAAATTCGAAATGGTAACCGAAGAGCATCATGATCATGGGGGACAACAAGGTGACGGGAATGGTCAGCAGCAAGACGATCCAAAATCGTTTCCTGTAATCTTCCACCATCTTTTCGTGGTGGCCGGCATGCCCAGCGGCGCCATGCCCGGCCATGTCGTGCTCCATGTGCTGTTCATGTTGTTCGTGACCATGGGAAGCGGTCGGTTTTGGTTCGTGTTCTTGTGCACCAACGTGATCATGTGCTGCGTGATTTTCTGACTGGGGTTCGGTAGCAACTGGCTGGGGTGGGGGCATATGATGACCTGAATGGTCGTGCCCGGCGTGCGGATCGCTTGTCTTTGGGGCCTCCGGAGTGTGATCTGTGTGCGTGTGCTGCGTATGTTTGTGTTCATCCATCTTGGTTCCTCCTTGCTTCAAACGCCCAAACAGTAAGGTATATAAAAATGACTGCAGTTTCTCATGCTTATCATAGCAGAATTTAGTGCTTGGAGGGTAACGGTTTCATTTATCCGCTCATTCAGGTAAAATGGAAATTATAAACCGCTATCATGAAAGGGATGAAGGACTTTGACAGAATTGAAATTTCCAGAAAACTTCCTGTGGGGTGGCGCAACCGCGGCCAACCAATACGAAGGAGCCTACAATGTAGACGGGAAGGGACTATCCGTCCAGGACGTAACACCTAAAGGCGGCTTCGGACCGATCACCGACGGACCGACACCGGACAACATGAAACTGGAAGGGATCGATTTCTACCACCGTTACAAAGAAGACATCGCCTTGTTTGCGGAAATGGGCTTCAAAACGTACCGTACATCCATCGCTTGGACGCGCATCTTCCCGAACGGCGACGAAACGGAACCGAACGAAGCTGGCCTGCAGTTCTACGACGACATGTTCGATGAATTGGCGAAATACGGCATCGAGCCGCTGATCACGTTGTCGCATTACGAAACACCGTTGCACCTTGCCCGCGAATACGACGGCTGGGTCAACCGCAAGATGATCGGCTTCTATGAAAACTACGTGCGCACGGTCTTCACGCGCTACAAAGACAAAGTCAAATACTGGTTGACGTTCAATGAAATCAACTCAATCATCCATGCGCCGTTCATGAGCGGCGGAATCGCAACAGCACCAGACAAGTTGTCTAAATCTGATCTTTACCAAGCGGTCCACCATGAATTGGTCGCCAGTGCTTTGGCGACGAAAATCGGCCATGAGATCAATCCGGACTTCCAGATCGGTTGCATGGTCTTGGCGATGCCGACCTATCCGTTGACTGCGCATCCTGACGATGTCATCGCCGCGATGGAAGCGGAACGCCAAAACTATTTCTTCTCGGATGTGCATGTACGCGGCGCATACCCAGGTTACATGAAGCGCTATTTCCGTGAAAAGGGCATTGTGTTGGACATCACCCCGGAAGATGAAGAAATCCTGAAGAACACAGTCGATTTCATCTCCTTCAGCTACTATATGAGCTCAACCGAAACAGCAGATGAGTCCAAGAAAGTGAAGGGAGCAGGAAATATCCTCGGTGGGGTGATGAATCCTTATCTGGAGGCTTCCGAGTGGGGCTGGCAGATCGATCCGAAGGGCCTGCGCATCGTCTTGAACGACTTCTGGGACCGTTACCAAAAACCATTGTTCATCGTCGAAAACGGCTTGGGAGCAGTCGACCAGCTGGTTGAAGGTGAAGACGGCCAAATGACTGTCAACGACGATTACCGCATCAAGTACCTGAACGACCACCTTGTGCAGGTTGCCGAAGCAATCGCGGACGGTGTGGAAGTGATGGGTTATACGACGTGGGGATGCATCGATTTGGTCAGCGCTTCTACGGCAGAGTTGAAGAAACGCTACGGCTTCATCTATGTCGACCGCCACGATGATGGATCCGGCACTTTGAACCGTTACAAGAAAAAATCATTCAACTGGTACAAAGAAGTTATCGCAACCAATGGCGAAAGCTTGAAGGCGTAACGGGAATCAAAGATTGACTTGACACACTTATCATCAATTGCAAGACCGGAATGCACTGAAAAGCGCAACTGGTCTTGTATTTTTTTCTCCTTTGGGTAAAATGGTAGGGATAGGAAAACCATTCAAAGACACTTGGAATTTGGAAGTTTGGTGAAAATCCAACGCGGTCCCGCCACTGTGATGACGTCCCGGAACGTCTAAGTCAGGTCTTCATTCCAAGCTGCTATTTTTTGCAAGCGTGCCGTTTCGAGGTAAAACGGTCCCGTTACTTGTCTATGCGATGGCGCATGGGCTTTTTTTGCATGATCCCGGCCGTTGGCGATGCAACCCCTGTCGAATAAAGATTAGGAGTGGTAAAATGAAAAAATTGTTGTTGGCCTTATCGTTGAGTTTGGTATTATTCGGGTGCGCCCCGACGGAAGAAGCGGAAACAAGTTCCGTCCTGCAGGAGTCGACTGTTGCAGTCAGCTCCGAAGCAGCAGAGACAGTCAGCGTAACGATTTCTTTGACGGATGGCGGCACAGTCGTCGCAGGCTCTGAAAAAACGGTGGAGGTTGAAGCGGGCACGAGCTTATTTGATGTCATGAAAGAAAACTATTCTATCGAAGAAGATGGCGGCTTCATCACAGCCATTGATGGGTTGGCACAAGTGGAAGAGTCAGCCGAAACAAAAGCCAAATATTGGTTGTTTGATGTAAACGGCGAGCCTTCGATGGTCGGAGCCGCTGATGTGGCGCTCCAAGAAGGAGACGTAATCGTGTGGAACCTGACAGAAATGTAAAGAAGACTGTGGGCTTCGGGGTAAGGCGACTGGCGCTGCTGTCGATTTTGACGGCTCTGTGCTATGTCGGGAGAATGGTGTTCCAGTTCATCCCGAATGTCCAACCGGTGACAGCCGTGCTGATCATCCTGACGCTGACGTTGGGCATGACGGATGGTTTCATTGTGGCCATCCTGTCCATCATCCTGACCAACTTCCTGCTGGGGATGGGGCCATGGACGATTGCACAGATAGCCAGTTTCGGCGTTCTGATCGTGGTCACTGGTTTGTTCGTGAAGCCGTTCTACAACACAAGCCAAAAGAGGAACCGCAGAATCCTTTTCGCGCTGTTCGCCTTTTTCGGGGGACTGCTTTACGGATTCGTCATCTCCGTCATTTCCGTGAAATTGATGGGCATCAACAGTTTTTGGGCCTATTACATTGCCGGGATCCCTTTCGATCTCCTGCACGGCCTGGGGAATGCCGGGTTCTATCTGATACTGGAGCCGATTTTGGCGCCATTGTTGGCGGCACAGATGAAAAAAGGGTAAAGAAAAGCCAGGTGGAATGCTCTTATGGAAGAGCGCATTCCATCTGGCTTATTTTTTTTCAGATCCCGGAACGCTGGGCTGTTAATGGAAATAGCATATGCACTCCAGTATAATGGTGTTGCATGGATACGATTCGTTAGTCGCTGATTGGTGAATTCCCTGGGAAGAAGGTTAGAGAGATGGTTCTATCTAAAATGTATGTGGGGCTGTGGCTATGAAAAACATAAAAAATATATTCCTCATTCTTTTTCTGGTACTTCCAATGATTGGCTTTGTTGTAGGCGGTTCCCAAGGGCTTATTGTAACGGTACTGGTATTGTTGTTTGTAATAGGTTCCTATTTGGCGTTTCTTATGTCCTCAAAGATGTCAGGCTCTGAAGCTGATTATTTTAGCTTTGATAGGATGCTTTCGTTTTTGGAGTATTCGTGGGGAGCCCTTCAGCGCGCAGAGCTCAGCGAAGCGATGCCTGCTGTACCGATAAATGACTTTATCCGGGTGGATTATAGCTTATTTGCAGCTTTCCGTAAATACTTCGATCCCGGATCGAATGATGTTCAAAAAGAGGAAAGGCTGCTTACCAACTACGGGACTTCGATCGTTCATGTGGACGGTTCCATACGAGGATTCAGCTATAAGTTTGAACCTGAAGCAAACGAAGGCGAGAAAAGCGAAATAGAGCGTTGCTATGCAGTGCATAAAGATTATATCCAAGAAACACTCTTGCGGTATTACTTGGAAAAATATCGGAATGCATTCTTTCTTTTGCAAAAGAATGCTCTGAGGTCAAGATATTTGCAACCGAATATGCTTGCTTGGAAAACAGTATCCAAGGAAAATCGAGAAATAGCTATTGGTCTTGACGCATGTGCCGAAAGTTGGGCGAAAGAACAGTATCAAAATTATTTGACGACAGGGGACAGACCCCAATTGCCGCTGGACTTCGAAAGCTTGGATGCGGCATTCAGGAAAGAGCTATATGCATTCGTCAAACGTTACAGGTTGATAATCGATAAAGATGAAGTCGAGAAAAAATTAGCCAAAGAAATATCTCAAAGCAGAGAAGATTTAAAAAAATGTTTGCGCTATTTGGCTTAACTCCGCAAGAAACCCCTTCAGATTCAACTCGCGAATCTGAAGGGGTTTCTTGCATTCGGTCGGGCCGCGCTACTAGTTTTCAGAACTGTCGGGGACTATAATGGAAAAATACAGGATCATTTTCGATCTATAAGGACAACGGGGGATAGGCTTATGCATGCGATCGAGGTTCAACACGTTTCAAAAAAATTCAAGCAGCAGAGTGTTTTGGAAGATATTCATTTTACGATCGAGAAGGGCGAAATTGTCGGAATCATCGGACCTTCAGGGACAGGGAAGACAACCTTGATCAAGCTCATGCTGGGGATGGAGAGCATGGATATTGGGCAAACGAAAATTTCCGATCATCTGATGCCCAATTTTTCTGTATTGCATAAAGTGGGATACATGGCCCAATCGGATGCCTTGTACGAAGAATTGACGGGCAAAGAGAACCTGACTTTTTTCGGTAAATTGTATGGTTTGAAAAAAGAGGCTCTTCAGCAAAGGCTGGATTATGTTGCGCAAGTGACGAATTTGACGAAAGATTTATCCAAACGCGTATCAAGCTATTCCGGGGGGATGAAGCGGCGTTTGTCTTTGGCGATAGCATTGCTGCACAATCCGGATATTCTTATTTTGGATGAGCCGACTGTCGGAGTCGATCCGATTTTGCGGCAAGGCATCTGGCATGAACTGAATGACATCCGGGACCAAGGAAAAACGATTGTGGTCACAACCCACGCCATGGACGAAGCACTACGCTGCGACAAGCTGGTTCTGCTGAACCATGGACGCTTGATTGCTTTGGGAACCGCTGAAGAAATGACCAGGAAATTCAACGTGGGTACCATTGAAGAAGTCTTCTTGGCGGCGGGAGGTGAGGAAGAATGATTGCATTTGCCATCGCCAAACGGATTTTCATCCAGATGTTCCGGGATAAGCGAACGCTGGCCTTGATGTGGTTCGCACCTTTGATGATATTCACGCTGATGTATTTTTTATTCACTTCCTCGGGAGCGGACGCAACCTACAAAGTGGGAGTATACAACCTGAATCCGGAAATAGTCGAAAATCTGGAAGATAATCACATCGAGGCCACCGTCTTTTCGAGTGAAGAACAGGCGGAGGAAAGCATCAAAAATAATCACTTGGTGGCTTTTATCGCCGAAAAAGATGCCGGCCATATTGATGTAACTTACGAGAACAGTGCGCCCGCCAAGAGTGCGGTCGTCAGAGCAAAGCTTCAAGGAGCCGTGATCAAAATGCAAATGGGCGCACTAATGTCGCTTGGGCAGGAAGCGGTCGCGGCAAACCCGAATCTTGCTCAAGCTGTTCCACAACAGCCGGCAATCAATGAGCAGTATCTGTACGGCGAGGCCGATTCGGATTACTTCACGACCATCAGCCCAGTCTTACTCGGTTTTTTTGTCTTTTTCTTGGTCTTCTTGATTTCGGGAATGGCACTTTTGCGGGAACGGACAACCGGGACGCTGGATAAGCTGTTGGCGGCGCCGGTCCGCCGGTGGGAGATCATTGCTGGCTACCTTTTGGGGTACGGGTTTTTTGCATTAATTCAAACCTTGTTGCTGGTGGAGTTTGTTGTTCATGTTTTGCATGTTACAGTAGCCGGAAGCCTCGCGTTGGTGATGGTGATCACCTTCCTATCGGCGCTGTTGGCTTTATCTTTCGGGGTGTTATTATCGACTTTCGCTGCTTCGGAATTCCAGATGGTGCAATTCATTCCGGTTGTGATCATTCCGCAAATTTTCTTTTCAGGAATCATCGAGGTAGGCACCTTGGCGGAGTGGCTGCAATTTTTGGCTAAATTCATGCCGCTGTATTACATCGGGAATGCTTTGCAAAGTGTCATGATCAAAGCGGGCACGCTGGGGGACATCAGGAATGATTTGGCAGCTATCGTGCTGTTCATCGGCATTTTTACCATTTTGAACATTCTGGGCTTGAAGCGTTACCGCAGAATATAGGTTGGCTTCCAAATCGAGCGTCGCATTAGTTTCAACGGACTGGCCTTGATTTTATTGACAGAAAAGAGGGGGAACGATTATGACGATGGTGGAATTGCCTATCGAGAAGGCGTTTATGTTCATTGAGCCCGGGCCGGTTGTTTTGGTCACCACAAACGATGAAGGCAAGAATAATGTGATGACCATTTCCTGGCATATGGTGATGGACTTCACACCGCGAATCGCACTGTCAACGGGACCGTGGAACCATTCGTTCACAACATTTATGAGGACAAAAGAATGTGTCATAGCCATTCCAACGGTTGATCTTGCCGAAAAAGTGATCAGGATCGGCACCTGTTCGGGAACAACAGTGGATAAATTCAAGGAATTTGGCTTGACTCCCTTGCCGGCAAAAGGTGTTGAGGCCCCTCTGATCGGTGAATGCCTTGCATGCCTGGAGTGCAAAGTCATCGATTATGTCGAGCCTCATGGAATAGTCGTTCTGCAGGCCGAACGCGTGTGGTGCGACAACGACCGAAAAGAACGCCGGACCTTCCATGCCAATGGCGACGGCACATTTGTAGTTGACGGGGAAACAATCGATTACCGCAGCTTAATGGGGAAATGGGTTCCGGAAGGCGTTTGAATGAAGAGGATGCTGTATCCGGGGACCATCAGGGAACAGCTTAAAAAAAAGAAGGGCAGAATCCATAAACGGATCTGTCCCTTCTTTTTTCTTCATAATTTCTGAAGTATCAAACTGGAATTGATGTGGGCCTCTTTTTTTTTTTTGCCGACTGTCGAGTCGATCCGATTTTGCGGCAAGGCATCTGGCATGAACTGAATGACATCCGGGACCAAGGAAAAACGATTGTGGTCACAACCCACGCCATGGACGAAGCACTACGCTGCGACAAGCTGGTTCTGCTGAACCATGGACGCTTGATTGCTTTGGGAACCGCTGAAGAAATGACCAGAAAATTCAACGTGGGTACCATTGAAGAAGTCTTCTTGGCGGCGGGAGGTGAGGAAGAATGATTGCATTTGCCATCGCCAAACGGATTTTCATCCAGATGTTCCGGGATAAGCGAACGCTGGCCTTGATGTGGTTCGCACCTTTGATGATATTCACGCTGATGTATTTTTTATTCACTTCCTCGGGAGCGGACGCAACCTACAAAGTGGGAGTATACAACCTGAATCCGGAAATAGTCGAAAATCTGGAAGACAATCACATCGAGGCCATCGTCTTTTCGAGCGAAGAACAGGCGGAGGAAAGTATCAAAAATAATCACTTGGTGGCTTTTATCGCCGAAAAAGATGCCGGCCATATTGATGTAACTTACGAGAACAGTGCGCCTGCCAAGAGTGCGGTCGCCAGAGCAAGACTTCAAGGAGCCTTGATCAAAATGCAAATGGGCGCACTTACATGTCACTTGCACAGGAAGCGGTCACGGCAAACCTGAGCCTTGCTCAAGATGTTCCACAACAGCCGACAATCAATGAGCAGTATCTTTACGGTGAAGCCGATTCAGATTATTTCACGACCATCAGCCCAGTCTTACTCGGTTTTTTTGTCTTTTTCTTGGTATTCTTGATTTCGGGAATGGCACTTTTGCGGGAACGGACAACCGGGACGCTGGATAAGCTGTTGGCTGCGCCGGTCCGCCGGTGGGAGATCATTGCTGGCTACCTTTTGGGGTATGGTTTTTTTGCATTAATTCAAACCGTGTTGCTGGTGGAGTTTGTTGTTTATGTTTTGCATGTTGCAGTAGCCGGAAGCCTCGCGTTGGTGATGGTGATCACCTTCCTATCGGCGCTGTTGGCTTTATCTTTCGGGGTGTTATTATCGACTTTCGCTGCTTCGGAATTCCAGATGGTGCAATTCATTCCGGTTGTGATCATTCCGCAAATTTTCTTTTCAGGAATCATCGAGGTAGGCACCTTGGCGAAGTGGCTGCAATTTTTGGCTAAATTCATGCCGCTGTATTACATCGGGAATGCTTTGCAAAGTGTCATGATCAAAGCGGGCACGCTGGGGGACATCCGTAATGATTTGGCTGGCTATTGTGCTGTTCATCGGCATTTTTACCATTTTGAACATTCTGGGCTTGAAGCGTTACCGCAGAATATAGGCTGGCTTGCCAAATCGAGCGTCGCATTAGTTTCAACGGATCGGCCTTGATATAATTGACAGAAAAGAGGGGGAACGATTATGACAATGGTGGAATTGCCTATCGAGAAGGCGTTTATGTTCATTGAGCCCGGGCCGGTTTTATTGCTCACCACAAACGATGACGGCAAGAATAATATCATGACCCTTTCGTGGCATATGGTGATGGATTTCACGCCGCGAATCGCACTGTCAACGGGACCGTGGAACCATTCGTTCACAACATTTATGAGGACAAAAGAATGTGTCATAGCCATTCCAACGGTTGACCTTGCCGAAAAAGTGATCAGGATCGGCACCTGTTCGGGAACAACAGTGGATAAATTCAAGGAATTTGGCTTGACTCCCTTGCCGGCAAAAGGTGTTGAGGCCCCTCTGATCAGTGAATGCCTTGCATGCCTGGAGTGCAAAGTCATTGATTATATCGAGCCACATGGAATAGTCGTTTTGCAGGCCGAACGCATTTGGTGCGACAACGACCGAAAAGAACGCCGAACCTTCCATGCCAATGGCGACGGCACATTTGTAGTTGACGGGGAAACAATCGATTACCGCAGCTTAATGGGGAAATGGGTGCCGGAAGGCGTTTGAATGAAGAGGATGCTGTATCCGGGGACCATCAGGGAACAGTTTAAAAAAAAGAAGGGCAGAATCCATAAACGGATCTGTCCCTTCTTTTTTCTTCATAATTTCTGAAGTATCAAACTGGAATTGATGTGGGCCCCTCCCTCTGAGCTGAGAAACGAAAAGTAAGGTCCGCATAAAACTTCTGTGATATAGTAAGACTGACGAATCAAGAAATTAGGAAGTAGGAAATAGAGTATGGGAAAGAGTCTAGTATTAGCTGAAAAACCATCGGTGGCGCGCGATATCGCCCGCGTGCTGCAGTGCGAAAAACAGGGTCAAGGGTACCTGGAAGGGAAAGACTATATCGTCACTTGGGCCTTGGGTCATCTTGTGACGCTTGCCGATCCGGAAGCCTATGATGTGAAATACAAAAATTGGAATCTGGCTGATCTGCCGATGCTTCCGCAAGACCTGAAGCTGACTGTCATCAAGCAGTCCGGCAAGCAGTTCAATGCCGTCAAGTCCCAGCTGGTGCGGAATGACGTTTCCGACATCATCATCGCAACGGATGCCGGCCGCGAGGGCGAACTGGTCGCCCGCTGGATCATCGAAAAAGCGAAAGTCAACAAGCCCGTCAAACGCCTGTGGATATCGTCCGTGACGGACAAGGCCATCAAAGACGGCTTCCAGAACCTGAAGCCGGGCAAGGACTATGAAAACCTGTACCAGTCGGCCGTGGCTCGTTCGGAAGCGGATTGGTACATCGGCCTGAATGCGACCCGCGCGCTGACGACGAAATTCAATGCCCAGTTGAACTGCGGCCGCGTCCAGACGCCGGTCGTCGCCATCATCGCCAGACGCGAAGAAGAAATCAAAAAATTCCAACCGAAGACGTATTACGGCATCGAGGCGCAGACCGATACGAAGCTGAAGCTGATTTGGCAGGACGAGAAAACGAACGACACGAAGAGTTTCGATCGCGACAAGGTCACAGCCATCGTCAAAAAGTTGGATAAGCAGCAGGCGACGGTTGTGGCTGTCGACCGCAAACCGAAAAAAGCCTATGCACCAGGCCTGTACGACCTGACCGAACTGCAACGCGACGCCAACAAGCTTTTCGGTTATTCCGCCAAAGAAACGTTGAACATCATGCAGAAACTCTATGAGCAGCATAAATTGTTGACTTATCCGCGTACGGATTCCCGCTACCTGTCGAACGACATCGTCGCCACTCTGCCGGACAGGCTGAAGGCATGCGCCATCAAGGAATACCGTTCGCTCGTGAACAAAGTATTGGCAAAACCGATCAAGGCGAATAAGTCGTTCGTCGATGACAGCAAAGTTTCCGATCACCATGCCATCATCCCGACGGAACAAGTCGTCCAAATAGGGAAGCTGTCGGCTCAGGAACTCAAAATCTATGACCTGGTTGTGAAACGCTTCTTGGCTGTACTTTTCCCGGCTTACGAATATGAGCAGCTGACTTTGCGCGCGGACATCGGGGGCGAGCGCTTCGTGGCCCGCGGCAAGACGGTCATCGCTGCCGGCTGGAAAGAAGTCTACAGCAATCGCACGGAGGATGAGGAGTCGGAAGACGGTCTCCAGGAGCAACTGTTGCCGAAAATCGAGGCAGGCGATGTGCTGGCTGTCCGTTACATAAGCGAGACATCCGGCCAGACGAAACCGCCCGCCTACTTCAATGAAGCAACGCTATTGACGGCGATGGAAAATCCGGCGAAATATATGGAGACTACGGACAAAGCTTTGGCTCAGACGCTGAAGGAAACGGGCGGATTGGGAACCGTGGCTACGCGTGCCGACATCATCGAGAAGCTGTTCAATTCCTTCATGATCGAAAGACGCGGACAGGAAATCCATATCACTTCCAAAGGCAAGCAACTGCTGGAGTTGGTTCCGGAAGAACTGAAATCTCCGGCTCTGACTGGCGAGTGGGAGCGGAAGCTCGAGCAGATCGCTGCCGGCAAGCTGAAGAAGGACGTATTCATCAACGAAATGAAGGCCTACACGAAAGAGATCGTTTCGGAAATCAAGATGAGCGAAGGCAAGTTCAAACACGAAAACATCTCCACCAAGACCTGCCCGGATTGCGGCAAACCGATGCTGGAAGTGAACGGAAAAAAAGGCAAGATGCTTGTGTGCCAGGACCGCGATTGCGGCTACCGCAAGAATGTGGCGCGTGTCACCAACGCCCGCTGTCCGCAGTGCATGAAGAAAATGGAGCTGCACGGCGAAGGCGATGGCCAAATCTTCACCTGCAAGTGCGGTTACCGCGAAAAACTTTCGGCCTTCAACGAACGACGCAAAAAAGGCTCCGGCGGAAAAGCCGCGAAGCAGGACGTCCAAAAATATTTGAAGAAACAGAATCAAGAGGAAGAGCCGGTGAATTCCGCCTTATTCGAAGCGCTGAAGAAACTCAAGCTGGACGATTAAAAACAATTTACCGAAAAGGACTGCAATGGCGCTTTTTGTGCCTGTCGCAGTCCTTTTTCGATCGGGTTTCGGGAATGCGCGTATGTTATAATTGTAGGGTATCGATTGCCTTAAAAGTCTCAGACGGCAATCCTGTCAGGGAGGGAATTTCAGAATGAAAACAGTCATTTTAGCCGAAAAATCATCGCAGGCGGCTGCCTATGCGAGCTCTTTCCAAAAGAAGGCGACGGTTGCCGGGAACTACGTGATCCAGGACAGCCTGTTCGATGGCGAAACGGTCATCGTGCATGCATCCGGTCATCTGTTGGGGTTGTTGCAGCCGGAAGAATATGATCCGAAATGGAAAAAATGGAGCCTGGATCACTTGCCGATTTTCCCGGAAAACTACAAATACAAGATCCAATATGGAAAAGGCAAGCAGATGGCGAACATCAAACAGCAGCTCAAGGAAGCGGACCGCATCATCATCGCCACCGACTCGGACCGCGAAGGGGAAAATATCGCCCGCTCGATCATCCGCCACGCCGGTGCAGAAAAAAAAGAGATGAAGCGCCTCTGGATCAACAGCCTGGAATCCAATGAAATCCGCCGCGGTTTCAGCGAATTGCTGGACGGGAAGGACACGTATCCATCCTACATCGAGGCCCAAAGCCGGGAAATCGCCGACTGGCTGGTTGGGATGAATCTGAGCCGGCTGTACACCATTGCGCTCCAGAAGGCCGGCATCAAAGAAGGTGCCTTTTCGGTCGGACGCGTGCAGACACCGACGCTCTTCATGATCTATAAGCGCATGAAGGAAATCGCTGCCTTCCAGGAAGAGACGCATTATGAGTGTTTGGCCCGGATCACAGTAAAGAATGGGACATTCGAAGCGAAGTATCAGCATGAATTTGAGTCCAAACAGGAAATAAAAACCTTCATCTCGGCGCACGGATTGGCGGCTGAGATGCCCGCCGTCATCAAACGCTTCGAAGCCAACGAGAACAAACGCGAGTTTGCGCCGCGTCTATATTCCTTGAGCGATCTGCAGCGGGCAGCCAATGCCAAATTCAAGATGGGCGCGAAAGACACATTGGCAACCGTGCAGTCTTTGTATGAAGCGAAGCTGCTTTCCTATCCGCGGACGGACGCGACGGTCATCACCAAAAATGAATTCGCCTACCTGAAGGACAATCTTTCCGGCTACTTGGGCATCCTGGGTCATACCATCGACAAGCCTAATCTGACTCCGCGCAAAAAATACGTCGATGATGCCAAAGTGCAGGAGCATTATGCCATCATCCCGACGAAAAAAGTGCCCGATCAGGCCCGGATCGCGAAATTGAATGCGAACCAGCAGAAAATCTATGATCTCGTCCTGCGCCGGACTTTGGCGATGTTCGAAGAGGACTTCATTTACGATGAACCGACCATCATTACCGATATAGGCGGACTGGATTTCGTGGCATCCGGTAAAATCATCAAAAATCTCGGATGGAAAAAGCTGGAAGGCAACACAAGGAAAAAAGGGGAACCGGAGGATAAAATCTTGCCGATGGTTACGGTAGGGGAAACCGGAACAGCGGTATTGGCTACGAAAGAAAAGAAAACCACTCCTCCGAAACCTTACACGGAAGGCACGCTGATTGCAGCCATGAAGAACGCCGGCAAAGAAGTGGATGATGCCGAAGACAAGGCGATCCTGAAGGAAACGCACGGCATCGGAACGGAAGCGACCCGCGCCGGCGTCATCGAAAACCTGAAGGACAGGGGCTACATAACCGCTTCGAAGAATCAGCTGGCGATCACCGAAAAGGGCACCCTGCTTTGTGAGGCCGTAGCCGGCAACAAGATGAGCGATGTCGCTTTCACTGCCGAGTGGGAAAAGTATCTGGCGAAAATCCATAAAGGCGAGGGTGACCAGGACTATTTCCTGGATAACATCAAAAACTTTGTCATGGAAATCCTCGGCACGAAGAACGAGATGCTGCAGTCCGAAGGAATCGCGGAGCGCATCGATGCTGCAGGCGACGGTGCGGTCGTCGGTGTTTGCCCGGTCTGCGGGAAAGAAGCGATCATCAAGGGCAGTTACCTCCAATGCCAGGACTACGGCGAAGCCTGTTCGTTCCGGATTTCCCGCTATATCGCCCGCCGTTATCTGTCCCCGGAGGAAGCCAAAGAACTGTTGGCCCGAAAAGAAACGAAGCGCCTTTCCGGTTTCAAGAAAAAAGACGGCAAGAGTTTTTCGACGGCTTTGCTGTTGGGGAAAGACGAAGCCGGCAATTATGCCGTTTCCTTCAAACCGTTCGCTCCGAGCAAGAAAAAGCCGGTGCGCAAAAAAATACAATGAACCTAAAAAGGTATCCGGGAAATTGATTCCCGGATACCTTTTCTGATTTTTTAGCCTAAATATTCTGATTCATCCATCAATTTCACGGCGGTGCCGCTGCAGGTGACCATCAGCATGCCGTTATCGGCTCCCAGTACTTCATAATCCATCTTCATGCCGACGATGGCGTTTGCGCCTTTTGCAGATGCGCGATCTTGCATTTCCGCCAAGGCGTTTTCGCGTGCCACAGTCAATTCATCCTCGTAGCTCTTTGAACGTCCGCCTACGATATTGCGGATGCCGGCTCCGAAATCCTTGAACACGTTGATGCCTGTGATGACTTCTCCGAAAACGATGCCTTGATAGGCAGTGATTTTTTTGCCCTCGATATGGGCTGTTGTTGTAATAATCATGTGACTTACCATCCTTTCTCCTAACGGTGAAACAATCAGTGCAACAAATCGATTATAACTTTCTGGTGATGCCTTCATTATATCAAAAGTACGGCTTGAAAAGATACAGAAACCTGTCATCTTGGTGGCCGTTGGGCAGAAAAATGTTACAGGCAAGAGTGTACAGATTGTTCCTTAATGGTAAAATTACGGAAGACTCGAAACAGAAAGGACTGTTACAATGAAATTTGAAAAAATTCACCATGTCGCAATCATCGCCTCCGATTATGAGGCATCCAAAGCTTTCTACACTGAGGTGTTGGAATTGCCGATCATCCGCGAAAACTACCGGGCGGATAGGGATTCCTACAAACTCGATCTCAAGCTGGGGGAGAGCGAAATCGAGCTGTTCTCTTTTCCGAATCCGCCTGAGCGCCCGAGTGGTCCGGAATCAGTCGGGCTCCGGCATCTTTGCTTCTATGTGGAGGATGTCGAGGCGACTGTGGCTGAATTGAACCGCAAGGGCGTGGAAACTGAGCCAATCCGGATGGATGACTACACGAACAAAAAATTCACTTTTTTCAAGGATCCGGACGGCTTGCCGCTGGAGTTGCATGAATAAAGCATAGCTAGAACGGGGAGCGTCTCATTTGAGATGCTCCCCGTTTTTTTCGGCCGTCCTACTAATATTTCTTGTTGGTGATCCGTGGTATTCTTCCTCCAGCTTCCTTCAGCTCCGGTGAGGACCCTCTCGCCGGAGCACAGTGGTTACCTATCGTTATCAACTCCTGCGTGTCCGTCCTCATCGGAGAACGCATGGAAAATTACGGTCCGAACTTCGGCGAAGCCTTTGTTCACCGGAGTTCAGAGCAGCCGCCTCCAATCGAGGTGACGCATTCATCTGTTCAAACCCGAAATTTGTAAACACAAATATTAAATAGGTATTTACAACGGATAAGAAAGGGGTTACAATGTGAAAAAGAGAGTTGGAGGAGGCAACTCAATCATCAATCAGAACAAAAAGTCTAGGAGGAAAAAGAATGGAAAATGCGAAGTGGATTGAACGTTTGAATATGATCGCCTATAAGATCAATGATTTGAAATATATCATCGCAATCAAAAATGCCTTTTCAATGTTGTTGCCGGTCATCATCACAGGTGCTTTTGCCACCTTGTTTTCGAACATGGTGTTCGATTCAACGAATGGATTGGCCCAATTTGAGGCTTTACGTTTCTTGGAACAAATGAAACCGATTACGCAGGCGATCAACTACGCCACCATGAATCTGATGACGATCAGTGCGGTCTTTCTGATCGGGATCGAAGTCGCCAAACTGAACAAAGTATCCGATCATTTCGCAGGGTTGTTGGCGGTCATCAGTTATGTCGCGACCATACCGACGGCGATTGAGGTTCTGTTTGAAGAGACGCCGGTTCCGGTGACAAATGTCCTTTCCAGCAATTATACGGGATCGCGCGGGTTGTTCCTGGGCATGTTCATCGCCATCGTATCCGTTGAACTTTATACCTGGTTGAGCAAACAGGAAAGATTGAAGATCACAATGCCGGATACAGTCCCTACGAATGTTTCCCGTGGTTTTTCTGCTTTGATTCCGACCATTCTGACGGTTTCTCTTATTGGGGCGGGTGCTCACCTCATCTTCCTGATTTCGGGATTGACTTTGTATGACATCATTTATACGACCATCCAAGCGCCGCTTGCGAAAGTCGTTCAAGGCTTGCCGGGCATCCTATTGCTGATGTTCGTCTCGCAGATTTTCTGGGTGATCGGTATCCACGGCAACCAAATGATCAAACCAATCCGCGAGCCGATTTTGTTGGCTGCCATCGCTGAAAATACAGCAGCCTTCGAAGCCGGAAAGGAAGCTCCGAACATCATCAACATGCCGTTCTGGGATATGTATATGAGCATGGGCGGTTCCGGCGTAACAATCGGTCTGTTGATCGCTGTCTTCATGGTTTCAAAACGCGCCGACTTCAAGGAAATCGGTAAATTGTCTGTAGGCCCTGGCCTCTTCAACATCAATGAACCGCTTATTTTTGGCTTGCCGATCATGTTGAACCCGATCATGGCAATTCCATTTATTTTGACGCCTTTGATCACGGGCACAATCGGATACTTCGCGACAGCAATCGGATTTGCGGGTAAGGCAGTCGTAATGGTTCCTTGGACAACGCCACCGTTGATCAGCGGCTACCTAGCGACAGCTGGCAGCATGGGCGCGGTCGCTACGCAACTTATCTGTATCGCTGTTTCCGTGTTGATCTATCTGCCGTTCGTGAAGGCCAGCAATCGTGCGCTTGCAGTGGAAACTGAGAAAGAAACGGAAGCAGAAATGACAGCAGCCGTGGAATAATGAAAAATTTGAACAGAAAGGGGAATGAGGATGATTAAGAATATACCTGAGGGATTCATTTTGGGAGCATCTTCTTCTGCATGGCAGACAGAAGGCTGGAAGGGCAAAAAAGAAGGGCAAGATTCCTACCTGGATATGTGGTACAAAGAGGAGCCTTTCGTATGGCATGAAGGCTATGGACCGGCTGGAGCGACCTCATTCTATGAGCAGCCCAGAATAATGAAAATTTGAACAGAAAGGGGAATGAGGATGATTAAAAATATACCTGAAGGATTCATCTTGGGAGCATCTTCTTCTGCATGGCAGACAGAAGGCTGGAAGGGCAAAAAAGAAGGGCAGGATTCCTACCTGGATATGTGGTACAAAGAGGAGCCTTTCGTATGGCATGAAGGCTATGGACCGGCTGGAGCGACCTCATTCTATGACCGCTACCACGAAGATGTGGCCTTGATGAAAGAAATCGGCCTGACGCATTACCGGACGTCGATCAACTGGGCGCGCTTCTTTACGGATTATGAAAATTCGGTAGTCGATGAAGACTATGCCCAGCACATCAGCGATGTCGTGGACGCACTGCTTGAGGCCGGAGTCGAACCGATGCTTTGTCTTGAGCATTACGAAGTCCCTGCTTATTTGATGGAAAAATATGATGGCTGGAGTTCGAAGCATGTCGTCGAGCTTTATGCGAAATATGCCGAAATAGCCTTCGAACGCTATGCCGACCGTGTCAAAAATTGGTTCACTTTCAACGAACCAGTCGTCATCCAGACGCGCATCTACCTCGATGCCATCCGCTATCCGCATGAGCAGAACACGGCAAAGTGGATGCAATGGAATTTCAACAAGGTGATCGCTACGGCGCGGGCAGTCCAAATTTTCCATGAAAAAGGCTACAACGGCCAGATCGGAGCCATCCTGAATCCGGAGGTTACCTATGCGCGTTCTTCGTCTCCGGCGGACCAAAAAGCCGCCCGGATGTACGATCTTTTGTATAACCGCATTTTTCTGGATCCATTGGTGAAGGGGGAGTATCCTGAAGAGTTGTTTGATGTACTCACGAAGCACGCTATTCCATTTGAATATTCAGAAGAGGAACTGCTTATCATCAAAGAAAATACGGTGGATTATCTCGGGATTAATCTTTATTTCCCGAAACGGGTCCGGTCCCCGCGTTACGAGTGGAACAAGGAGACACCGTTCCATCCGGAATACTATTATGAAGAGTTTTCCTTGCCGGGCAGAAGGATGAACACTTCGCGCGGTTGGGAAATCTACCCGCAGATCATGTATGATATGGCCATGCGTCTGAAATCCGAATACGGAAATATCCCGTGGTTCGTTGCGGAAAGCGGGATGGGCATCGAGCAGGAGGAGCGCTTTGCGGACAGCAAGGGCACCATTCAGGACGATTACCGCATCGCATATATCACTGAACACTTGAGTTCCTTGTTGGATGCCGTCCATGAAGGGGCGAACTGCAACGGCTACATGCTGTGGGCCTTCACCGATTGCGTCTCGCCGATGAATGCCTTCAAGAACCGCTATGGACTCGTAAGGATCGATCTGGAGGATGACAAGAAGCGTTCCCTGAAGCAATCGGGCTATTGGTACCGGGACCTCATCCAAAGCAAACGACTGGAAGTGGTCGAACACACGTACAAGTGACCCTTGTTTTCCCTATTGCATAATGGCCAGTTGTCTATGTTATAATCAACAAGGAGAGATTTGTAAATACAAATTTTCATATCACGTAGATAAGTGGTGAAGGGCATGGCAAAATACAAAGAAGTCGCAAATGAAATCAGAAAAAGAATCAAAAGCGGAATCTATCATTCCGAAGAAAAAATTCCCGATCAGGAGTCATTGGCGAAGGAGTTCAGCACCAGCCGCGTGACGGTAAAAAAAGCGCTCGATATGCTGAGCGTCGCCGGGTTGGTGTACACGATCCAAGGTTCGGGGACCTATGTGAAGAAAAACGCGGTCAATTTGGCCGAGCGGAGCATCCAAATCGGCCAGAACGTCGGCTTGACCGCTGCGGCCGGTGAACGACTGGAGTTGAAGACGGAAGTGCTGGATTTCAACGTCCGCTTCCCGGATGAGGAAGAATGCAACCAGTTGAGCATCACTCAGGAGGAGCCCGTCTATGACATCAAACGGCTGCGGATCCTGGATGAAAAACCGTATTCCTTGGAGCATACGATCATCCCGATCGCGCTGGCTCCGAACATCACGAAGGACATCCTGAACCGCTCCCTCTATGACTATCTCCAAGGGGATTTGGGGATTGTTTTCGGCGACAACCGGCAGACAGTCCGCGCGGTCAAACCGGACGATAACGACAAGCAATATCTGCATTGTTCCAATGAGGATCCGGTCCTTGAAGTCAGCAAAGTCATGTTCCTGGAAAGAGGGACCCCCTTGGAATATTCAGTCGTGCATCATCGTTATGACATGGTGGAGATGTCCTTCATCAACGTAAGCAGAGAGGGACTACTGGGATAGTGGAACGGACAACGAAGTTGCGCGGCAACATTCGTTGTCCGTTTTCCGTAAAAGCTTTGCGCTTCAATGATGAAAACGCTATACTGGATATATTAACTTGTTGAGGTGATGACATGTATCAACCGGCACAAAACAGATACGACAAAATGATCTATAACCGCGTAGGCAACAGCGGTCTGAAACTGCCTGCCATTTCCCTAGGGCTTTGGCATAACTTCGGCGAGGTGGATCTGTTCGACAACTCGCGCAAAATGGTCCAACGCGCCTTCGATCTGGGGATTACCCATTTCGATCTGGCGAACAACTACGGTCCGCCTCCAGGCAGTGCGGAAGAAACTTTCGGCAAGATTTTGAAGAAGGACTTCCTGCCTTACCGGGATGAGCTGATCATTTCCAGCAAGGCCGGCTATGATATGTGGCCCGGTCCTTATGGCGAATGGGGCTCCAAGAAGTATTTGACGGCAAGCCTTGATCAAAGTCTGAAGCGGATGGGGCTTGATTATGTGGATATTTTTTATTCGCACCGTCCGGATCCGGAAACACCATTCGAAGAAACAGCGCAAGCATTGGATTTGATGGTCCGCCAAGGGAAAGCTCTCTATATCGGCATCTCCAACTATTCTGCGGAGCAGACTGCTGAAATTGCCGCCATCTTCAAAGACTTGAAGACGCCGTTCATCATCCACCAACCGGCCTACAACATGTACAACCGTTGGATCGAGGATGGCCTGCAGGATGTTCTGACGGCCAACAAATTGGGCACCATCGCCTTCAGCCCGTTGGCGCAAGGCATGCTGACCGACCGCTATTTGCATGGCATTCCGGAAGATTCACGTGCAGGCAGACCTTCTTCCCCGTTCCTGAACGCTGAGCGCGTGCAGGAAACCATCGAGAAATCACGCGCTCTGAACGAAATCGCCCAGCGACGCGGACAAACATTGGCTGAGATGGCAGTGGCTTGGATTCTCCGCGATGGGAAAGTAACAAGCGTACTGATCGGCGCCAGCAGAGTGAGCCAAATCGATGACAACGTAAAAGCGTTGGAAAACCTTGATTTCACCAATGAAGAATTGGATGAAATCGAAGCGGTATTGGCAAAATAAAAAATAGGAACAGCTTCCCGAAGCGATGCCATGCATCGTTCGGGGAGCTTTTTTGCTGACCGGATGATGTAGTCTGCATCAGTGCACAGGCATCATGAACAGAAAATAGTATTACTATTTTGCAGAAATCTGCTTGCAGACAATCAGAATGTTGGGTAAAGTGGATAAGTACGCCCAGATTGTTCATCAGCAACAATCCAATCGGGCAAGTATCTTTATTCATAGAAAGGGGAAGTGATATGACAGACAGAAGAAAGGGACAGATCGGACTTATTTTTGTGACGATGATATGGGGTTCAGGTTTCGTTGTGAGCGCCATATCTTTGGAGTATTTTTCCCCATACCAAATATTGACCATGCGTTTTTTGTTGGCATTCATACTGATGGGGGCAATTTTTTTCGGCCAGCTGAAGCATGCGACCAAAAAGACCTATCTGAAAGGCATCGGCCTCGGAACCATCCTTTACTTGGCTTTCTTGTTTCAGACGGTAGGTCTTGTCTATACGACACCTTCGAAGAACGCGTTCCTTACCGCCTTCAATGTCGTATTGGTGCCGTTCATAGGCGCATTGTTCTTCAGGAGGAAAGTGACGGCCCCGGCCATCGTGGGCGCGCTGTTGTCGATCGGCGGCATCGCCGTCATTTCCCTGACCGACTTCCACAGCGTAAACTTCGGAGATATGCTGACGCTGGTTTGCGCTCTGTTGTTCGCCTTGCAGATCATCTTCACAAATAGGTTCGTGCTGGGTGAAAACATTTACGCATTGACCACCATCCAGATGGGCACCGCCGCTCTCTTGGGGGTGCTCGTATCGCTCGCAAGGGGAGAATTTTTGTTTCCGGCAGCCGCGGAAGGCTACTTTTCCATCATTTATTTGGGAACGGTCAGCACGATGCTGGGCTTTCTGATTCAAACGGCCTCGCAGCAGTTCACCAAAGAAACGGAAACAGCCATCATCCTGTCGCTTGAGGCCGTGTTCGGGATGGTCGCTTCAGCGCTTTTTCTGAAGGAAGAGATCACGTTGCGGATGCTTATCGGAGCAACGTTGATTCTGGCCGGCGTGCTGGTGGTGGAACTGAAGCCGAAGACAACCTTGACAGACCGACAGTCCATTACGGATATCCAGGACTGAAGATAACATCAGTTTTTACGCTATCAACATGCAATAAAAGAAGGTGGACCGTAAATCATCCGGATTTACGGTCCACCTTCTTTTGTTAGAATCAGTCCTGGATTTCGAATTTGTAGATTGTTTCAGCCGAATAGACTTCATCCGGTCGGAGCGTGATGTCGCCGAAACCTTCTTGGTTGATGGCGTCAGGTAACGCCTGCGTCTCCAAGGTGATGCCCGCGTACTGGATGACCGGGCTGCCGGCGATTGTGTACTTATCGATGGCGGCGTTGTGCATATAAATCACGACGCAATCCTGATCCGTATACATTTTGACGGTTCGGCCGGATTCGGCATCGCTGAGGATCGCATCAGGTTTTTCATCATCGTGCTGCAGCAGGAAAGGGTGGTCGAAGCCGGCGACTTTTTGTGTCTGCGGGTGGTTCTGTTCAGCGGCAACTGCAAGCTTTCCTGCGCTGCGGAAATCAAAAGGGGTTCCTTCCGCAGGCAACAAGGCCCCGGTAGGCAGGTTTTCGTCGCCTAATTCGGCAAAAACTGCGCTGTTCAGTTGCAGATCGTGCTGCAGGATAGGTTCGTTAATGTCCCCGCTCAGGTTGAAATAGACATGGTTGGTCGGGTTGAACAAGGTCGCCTGATCCGTAGTTGCCCGATAAGTGACTTTCCATTCGTTATCGGCAGTGAGCGTATAGATGACCGTTACCGAAAGTGTTCCGGGATAGCCGTTGGCGCCGTCTGCATCTGATCGTTGTGAAATGGATGCTGGCTTCATCAGCGGATGCCTGGATCTCCGCATCCCAGACATGCGTATCCAATCCAGCCGGCCCTCCATGGAGCTGATTGCCTCCTTCATTCACGACCAATTGATGCGCTGTTCCGTCCAGATCAAAAGCCCCTTTGGTGATGCGTCCGGCGATCCGGCCGATTGTGGCTCCGTAATACGGGCGATGCGTCACGTAATCATCCAACGAATCCATCGCCAAAATAACGTTCTCCGTCTTTCCGTTTTTATCCGGCATCAAAAGTTCCGTGATGGTGGCGCCGTAGGTCATCGCTGTAAGGGATATGCCGTTCGGATTCGTCAAGGTATAAGCCACAACATCCTTTCCGTTGGTTTGCCCGATTATTGCTTCAGAAACTTTCATTTTGTTTCCCCTCTCGTGGTTGCTTAGATTTGAGCGAATGCACATATCCGCTGTATTTTCCTCTGAAATTGTAGATAAGTTTCCACTCTATTGTAAGCGTTTGAATTTCGCAAAGCAACAAAAATAGTAAAATATTTTATAATTTAAGTAAATATTTACTGATTGTTGTAACTTCATCAAAAAAAGTACTGAATTTCAGCAGAAAATGCCTGAAAAACATGATTCCGGCAACTGAAAGCGGTATAATGGAAAGAAGTGCGGGAATGCTGGATCATGACAAATCGGACAGGTATCGAGTGGAATCCGAGGTGGCAACGCACGCGAAAACTAACCAATTGGAGTGAGAAATTTATGCTAGTAGGTGGAATTGAAGCAGGCGGAACAAAATTTGTGTGCGCCGTCGGAAATGAAAAAAATGAGTTGTTGGAACGGGTCGCTTTCCCGACGACTACGCCGGAAGAAACATTGGAGCAGGTATTTGCTTTCTTTGATCGTTTTGATTTAGCTGCAATCGGAATCGGTTCCTTTGGGCCAATCGACGTCAACAAAGACTCGGAAACATATGGACATATTCTCTCCACGCCAAAGTTGGCCTGGAAAGATTTTGATTTCCTGGGTGCCATGAAAGCAAGATATGCCGTTCCGATGGGGTGGACGACTGACGTGAACGGCGCTGCCTTGGGCGAATCCGCTCTGGGTGCTGCAAAAGGGATGAAGAACATCATGTACATCACGATCGGCACAGGTGTTGGAGCCGGTGCAATCGTCGATGGGAAAATTCTGGAAGGCATCGGCCATCCGGAAATGGGGCACATATTGGTGCGTCCGCATGAAGATGATCACTATGAAGGTTTCTGCCCTTACCACGGCAACTGCCTCGAAGGGATGGCTGCCGGTCCTTCAATCGACGGACGTCTGGGTAAAGCCGGCAAAGATGTGGAACCTACCGATGCAGTCTGGGATTACATCGCTTATTATATTGCGCAAGCTTTGGAAGCCTACACGGTCATCCTGCGTCCGGAGCGCATTGTATTGGGCGGGGGCGTCATGAAGGTCCCTGGTATGCTTGATAATATCAAAGCGAAATTTACGAAGCTGCTTGCCGACTATGTGCCGGTCCCTGCTGTCGATGATTATCTTGTGTTGCCGGGCTTGGGCGACGATGCCGGCATCACCGGTGCGATCATCCTGGCGAATGAAGTGAAGGCGTAAAAAACGATCGAACCAGTAACAGAAAAGCGGCCCCATCCCGACGAAGCTATCGTCAGGATGGGGCCGCTTTATTATTTTTATCAGCTGTTTTTCGGTCCAGGAGTGGAAGCTACCAGTTCCATGCTGCCGGATAAAGACCAAGCTGTAACCGTCGCAGGTAAGATGAAGTGATCGCCTTTCTGCAATGGGTAAGCTTTTCCGTCGACAGTCAGGCTGCCGGTGCCTTCGATGACGCTCGCCAAGGTATAGGGAGCCGTCTTGTTGAAGGCCATTTCCGAAAGGATATCCCACTTGTAGACAGTGAAATAGTCGCTTTCGATGAAAGTCGTCACGGTATTGCCGTCCACTGTGGTTGTTTCGAAATGGTTCGCAGGATCCTTGTGCGGGATCATCGACACATCGATGGATTGTTGGATGTGTAGGTCGCGTGTGTTGCCTTGATCATCCTTGCGGTCGAAGTCGTAGACGCGGTAAGTCGTGTTGCTGCTCTGTTGCGTCTCCAGAATCGTGATGCCGCCGCCGATGGCATGGATGGTGCCGCTCGGAACGAAGAAGAAGTCGCCTTTCTTCACTTTGACGTGGCGCAACAGACCATCCCAGTTTCCTTCCGCGATCATTTCGGAAAACTGTTCTTTTGTTTGGGCATTGTGTCCGTAGATGATTTCGGAATCGTCATCGGCATCGATGATGTACCAGCATTCGGTTTTCCCCAACTCGCCTTCATGCTTCAGTCCATAGGCATCATCCGGGATGCACTTGGACGGATAAGGCTTCCGCAGCATCGATGATTTTGGTCAGCAACGGGAAGACGGGCGAAGTAGGATTTTCGAACAGCTCAGGATGCTCCGCATAGAGGACATCCAGTTTTGTGCCGGCGTATTGACCGTTTTCCACCGCTCCGGTGCCGTCGGGATGGGCGCTGATCGCCCAGCATTCCCCGGTATGGTCGCTGGGGATGTCGTACCCGTAGATGTCGCGCAGCTTGGTGCCGCCCCAGATTTTTTCTTGCAGGACAGGTTGGATAAACAATGGCTCTTGCATATTTTTCCTCCTAGGTTTGAGTAGTAAATTTTCTTGATGAATTGAATAAAGCGCAGACTAACAAAATGCATTATGCATCTAAAAAGATGTCTAGCGGTCCAAGCCTGCCTCTCGGAAATTAGATAAATCTGACCCATTGCGCTCTGCGATGCTCATTTGCATGAGAGTCTTAGGGATTCATCCCTTAGACTCCCAGTATAAGGTGACCGTAGGGAACGTTGCGAGGCCAGATTTCCTAAATTTCTTTCGAGGCAGAGCTGGCTTGGACCGCTTTTCCTATTGTTTAATGATATCGGTGATGGTGTAGGAACGTGTATCGAAGCGGCTGCGGGAAGTCGAGTATTCGAAAGGAGTCCCGTTCGTTAGATAAACGACTTGCTCCACTTCAAGGATCGGCGTATGTTGATCGCACTCCAGTTCTTGCCAATCCAGTTCATTGGATCGGTCGGCGTGGATTTTTCGGTAGGCACCGCCGATTTTCAGCCCTAAGGTATCGCGGATATGGTCGTAGATGGAACGGTGGATGATGTCCTCCGTCAGGTCCTTCACCAATCCAGCCACAAAGTAGGTGTTTTCAAGTATATACGGTTTGTCGTCGATGATCCGTAGCCGCTGCAGATGATAGACAGGTTGATTATCTTCCAGCATCAACAAGGCTTGGATGGTTTTGGGAGGGAACATGATATCAAAAAGGATGATTTTGCTCTTTACAGTCTTATTCGGGAACTGTTTGGATAAGCCAGCATATTCATCTGCTTTGGAATCTCCGCTGTTCCAGAGGGCGCTCTTGATGACAAAGGTGCCGACACCCCGTTTGCGGAAAATCAGTCCCTCCATTGCGATCATGTCGATGGCTTTCTTTAAGGTCATCCGGCTGACGCCGAATTCTTCCGCCAGAGCGATCTGGTCCGGGAGCATTTCATCTTCCGCGTATTCGCCATCAGCGATGCGGCGCCGCAATTCATCCGCTATTTCTTCATATTTTTTCATTACAGTCGATCCTCCCGGAAATTACACGATTTCATTCCCCATTATACCGTAATGGCTAGACTTGAAACAAGCTAACCTTTACATTTGGCTGATTAAGGAAAGGCAAATGGCCCGAAGCAGGTTGCCTCGGGCCATTTGCTCGAAAAGATCAGAGAATGTAGTTTCCGGAATGAATCAGCTTAGTTTTTTGATTGCGCGCCTTGCAAGGAAGTGCGGTCAGATGCTTGCTTATTTTCCTCAACAGTTAGTGCCAAATTCGCTTTATCGACAACCTTCAGGAATGGATACCACATCACTCCGACGATTGCGAAGTCGATCAGTTGCAGCACGCCGCCCATAACGGAGTTGGTGGCCATCATACCGCTGAAGAACAACGGAACAGTCCACGGAACCGTTACGCCAGTTGGAGTAGGGAACAAACCGGATGCCATTGATAAGTAGTTTACGGTCGTTACGATCAGTGGTGTCAAAATCCAAGGGATAGCGATGGATGCGTTCAATACAATCGGTAAGCCGAAGATGACGGGTTCGTTAACGTTGAACAAGCCAGGTCCGATCGCCAGACGACCGATGTCCTTCATTTGACGGCTCTTCATGACGAATGCCATCAAGATGACTACCATCAACGTCATACCGGAACCACCCAGACCGACTGTGAATGTCTCCATGAATGGCTTTGTGATGATGTGCGGCAGTGCTTCGCCAGCTTTAAAAGCATCCAAGTTTTCCAAAGCCAAGGTGTTCCAGATCGGATCCATGACGGAGTTGACGATGATTTGGCCATGTAAGCCGAAGAACCAAAGGATTTGCACGAAGAATAGAGAAACCAAAGTAGCAGGCAAGCTGCTTCCCAATCCGACAAGCGGTTTTTGGATGACTGTGTAGATGACATCATGCAAGTTTGTTGTAAAGACGCCAGAAACCAATGCATTAAGCATCAGGAAAACGGTAAGTGTAGAAATTGCCGGAATCAGGGCAGCGAATGAGCGGGCAACGGCATCAGGAACACCTTCAGGCATTTTGATGACGATCCCTTTTTTGGTGATTCTCACATAAATCTCAGCTGCGATGAAGGCAGCCAACATGCCGATGAACATTCCTTTTGCGCCCAAGCGATCCAAGGACAGCGCGCCGCTTACTTCAGCACCGTCTGCAGTCGTAAAGCTGAAGGGTGTCAAAATCAAGTAAGAAGCCAATGAAACAGCTCCTCCGAAGATGCCGTCCTCATCATAAGAACGGGTCAGGTAATACCCGATACCGAACGTGATGAAGATCGTCATGATGGACATGGTCGCATTTTGCCCGTTTCCGAAGAGACCGCCCAAAGTGCCTTTCAAGTCATCGCTCCAGAACGGCAGGTTGTTCAATACAACGACGATTGAACCGAACATCGTCAGTGGGAAAGAAAGCATAAAAGCGTCACGCAATACTGCTAAGTATCTGTTTGAGCCGAGCTTGCCGGCAAGCGGAGTCAATTTTTCGGCTAAATTATCAATAAAATTATTCATTAGTCATTTTCCTCTCTTAGAAAACTTATGCGTCAAAACCATTATTGTCAGAAACCTCTTTGAACCAGTAGCCACTTTTCTTGATTGTGCGTTTTCCTTCTTCCGCCAGATCGACCGCAATGAAGCCGTAGCGGTTTTTGTAGGCGTTGGTCCAGGACCAGTTATCCATGCACGTCCACATGTGGTAGCCTTTCACGTTGCAACCCTCCTGCAACGCTTGATGGACATATTTCAGATGCTCTTGGACAAATTCGATACGATAATCATCTTCGATCATGCCATCCGCGTTGATGAAGCGCTCTTCGCCTTCCACACCCATCCCGTTTTCGGAAATGTAGCAGGGCAGGTTGCCGTAGTTGTCGCGGACATTGATCAGGCAATCGTAAATGCCTTTTTCGTAGATTTCCCAGCCGCGGTACGGATTCATTTTGCGTTCCGGCCAGATGTAATTGTCGAAGTAATCATCCGGCATCGGCTTGTCGGACAAGCGTTCCGTGCTTTCTTTTTTCATGATGCGTCTTGGCTGATAGTAATTGATCCCCAGAATGTCGATGGTATTATGTTTGATGAGTTCTAATTCCGATTGCGTATATTCCGGTAGGTAATCCAATTCCTTCAACAGCGAAACCAAATCTTCGGGGAAGGTGCCTTTGATGGCAGGATCCAAGAAGGAACGGTTGAAGAAGGCATCAGCGAGACGGGCTGCCTTGACGTCTTCAGGATCATTCTCATTGCGCGGGTAACTAGGCGTCAGATTGAGGATGATGCCGATTTGCCCGTCAAGGTTCATTTCATGATAAATTTTGATGGCTTTTGCGCTTGCCAAAGTTTCGTGATAAGCGACTTGAACGGCTTTTTTCATATCCACGACACTAGGGTAGTGGAATTGGTAGAGATAGCCGCCTTCGACCGGAACGATCGGTTCATTGTGGGTGAACCATTTTTTTACGCGGTCGCCGAACAGCTCGAAGCAGATGCGCGCGTAATCCGCATAGGCATCCACGACTTCTTTGCTTTCCCAGCCTCCTTTCTGTTGTAATGACAACGGCATATCAAAGTGATAAAGATTCATGAAAGGTTCGATGCCGTTGGCCAACAGCTCGTCGATGTAGCTATTGTAAAACGCCACCGCTTCCGGATTCACTGCGCCGATCCCGTCCGGAATCAGACGGCTCCATTGAATGGAGGTTCGGTACGTCGTGTGTCCCGTTTTTTTCATGAGTGCTATATCTTCTTTGTAGCGATTGTATACGTAGGATGTGTCTTCAGGACCGACTTGATTGAAGAACAGTTCCGGGTTCTGCTTGTACCAATGATCCCAGATGCTGTCCCCCTTGCCGTCTCCGGCAACCGTGCCCTCTGTCTGCGGTCCGCTTGCTGCCGATCCCCACCAGAAACCTGCAGGAAATTCGTATT